>NZ_FNEA01000024.1 GCF_900100045.1 Paracoccus denitrificans
CTAAGCGGGATTATCTTCATCAATCGCAATGGTTTGCGCTGGCGAGATGCCCCCAGGGAGTATGGGCCGCACAAGACGCTCTACAGCCGGTGGAAGCGTTGGAGCGAGAAAGGCATTTTCGCCAGGATGATGATCGGGCTGGCCGCCGACCACGGCGAGGAAAAGACCGTGATGATCGACGCGACCTATCTGAAAGCGCACCGCACCGCGACCAGCATGGCCGCGAAAAAGGGGGGCGTGGACGCCTCGTCGGCCGGACCAAGGGCGGCATGAACACGAAGCTGCATGCCATCTGTGACAGCCAGGGCCGACCGCTCGACCTGTTCGTCACCGCATCCCTTCCTTGCCGATCCGCTGGCCGCGGGCCAAGGCTTCCTGGCGCGGTTCCTGATCACCGACCCGCCCAGCGCCATCGGCACACGGTTGCGGCGCGGCCATGACGCCGGCAGCCGGTTGAACCTCGATGCCTTCACGGCCCGGCTGGCCCAGATCCTCGCCACGCCCATGCCGACCGGCGACACGGAACGCGAGTTGCGGCCGGTCACGCTGCCGCTCTCGGCTCGGGCGCGGGATATGCTCTGGCGGTTCTACGAGGAAACCGAACTGGCGCAAGCACAGGGCGGTGCGCTGGAACAGATCCGCTCCTATGGCTCCAAGGCGGCGGAACAGGCCGCGCGCATCGCCGGGGTGCTGACCCTCTGGACCGATCTGGACGCCCGAGAGGTGGCACCCGAGGCGATGGGCTGGGGCATTGAGCTTGCCCGCTTCTATCTGGGCGAGGCCCGACGTCTGGCCGAGGCCGGGGCCATCTCCGAGGAAACCAACCGGGCCGAGATGCTGCGCCGCTGGCTGCTGGATAGCTGGCCGCATCAGGATGTGACGCCCTCGGAAATCCTGAACCGGGGGCCGAACTCGATCCGTGAGCGGGCCAAGCTGTCTAAGCTGCTGGTGCAACTCGTTCAGAATGGCTGGCTCATGCCCTTGCAAGAGGGCGAGGTGATCCGGGGTGCAGCGCGGAAGGAAGCCTATCGCATCGTGAGGGCTGGCCATGCTATTTGACCCACATCCCCAGCGTCACGAATGCGCCTGCCACTGTTGCGATTCCCGCGATTGTCGCGATTCCAGCCCCGATATGGGCATCAAAATCGCGGGAATCGCAGGAATCGCAACGCCCAGAGGTCGAAATTGCGTCGGCAGTGATGCCTTGCAAGGTCTGATGGGCCGGCAGGGACAGCCCGGCGCAGATCGAAGCGCCCCGGCCTGCGATTGTCGCGATTCCGCGATTTTGCCGGCCCCGTTGGTCACCGTCCGCCCCGGCCCCGTCCTTCACGTCTGGCAGGATGGTCAGCAGACGGCCGCAATCACCCTCGCGCCCAGCGCAGCCCTTTGTCTCGCGGCAGATCTGCTGCGGGCCTTGCAGGCCCTCAATCTCAAGGAATCCCCATGAACGCACACGGCAGCGATGGTGCGGCGGACATGCTGGCCGCTGGCGCCGCGGGTGTTTCGCGCGGCGTGACCGGCCTTGCGGATCTTCCCGGCATGCTGACGGGGGGCGTCGGTAAGCTGGCGTCCTCCGGGCTTGAACATGCCGGCGTGGTTTCTCCGGGTGTCGCCCAGGGCATGCGCAATGCCTTCGACATGATGCCGGCGGGTAGTGGCAACTTGTTCCGGGGAACGGCCGCCGCCGCGACAGGGGGCGCCAGTGAGTTCCGAGGCAATACCACCGCCGGGAAATACGCTGGGACCGTGGGCGAATTCGTTCCGTCCGCCATGGTGATGCCCGGCGCTCCGCTGTCGAATGCCCTGCGATATGGCGTTGTTCCCGGCCTTGCGTCGGAAACAGCAGGACAACTTGCTGAGGGGCTGCCAGGAGAGCAATTGGCGCGCGCCGCCGCAGGCATGCTGGCTGCCCCCATGGCGAACCTTGCAGAGCGCGGGGTAAGGCGGGCGATTAGCCCTCATGGCGGCGCAGATCAGGGCCGCCTCGCTCTTGCGCGCGTTCTCGATGATGCAGGCGTTCCTGTCTCGGCCGGCCAGCGCGTCGGCAACGAGGCCCTGCGCCGCAAGGAAGGCATGACCAATGCCGGGCAGGCGCTGAACGATACCCAGCGCGAGGCGCTGACGCGCGCGGCTCTCAGGACCGCAGGGACGGATGCCAGCCGCGCTACGCCCGAGGTGCTGGCGGATACGGCGAGGCGGATCGGATCGGTTTTCGATGATGTGGCGCGCGGCGTGGATGTGACCCCGGAGCCTGCCACGCTCAATGCCCTCGCCGCCGCGAATGAAACCTACAAGCAGCTTGCCCCGAAATCATCCCAGGCGCCCATTATCGGGGAGGTCGTCAAGCGCATGACGGGTGCGTTCAGGACGGGCCAGGCCATCCCGGCCAGCACGGTCAATTCGTGGCGGTCAAGCCTGTCGAAGCTGACCACCAGCAGCGACGGCGCAACCCGCTCCGCCGCTATCGAGGCGCTGGGCGCGCTTGATGATGCCCTTGCATCGACCCTGACCAGCATGGGGCGCACCGATGACGTGGCGCGTCTGGCGACAGCGCGCGAGCAATGGCGCAATTTCCTGGCCATCCAGAAGGCAGCCACCGGAGCCGGCGAAAACGCTGCGGCTGGTATTCTGTCGCCTTCTGCGCTCAGGAATGCTGTCGTTCAGCAAGGGCGTTCATCCTATGCCCAAGGCGCAAGGGGCGAACTCGGCAATCTCGCACGGGCGGGCGAAGGCATCCTACGGCCTTTGCCGAACTCGGGAACGGCGCAAAACATCCAGGCGATGGGGCTTCCCGGTCTGGGGTGGGCGTCCGCGGGCGCTGGCCTCGGTTCTCTTGCAGGCGGTCCTACCGGCGGCGCTCTTGGGGCTGCTGCTGGGACAGTCATGCCCGGCCTGCTGGGAATGGCACGAATGTCGCGTCCGGCGCAGAACTGGCTGGCTAACCAGACGGTCGGCCGAGGCACCGATATACTGCCCCGGAATGCCCTGTCGCCGGTCCTGGCGGCGCTCTTGGGGCTGAAAGAGGATTGAGGGCATGTCAATGCAGGAGCCCATCCAGATCTACCATTCCGGCGCCGAGCTTGCCGCCCGGAGAAAGGCCGCTGGGCTCAAGCAGCGTGAGCTTGCCCAGCGCGCCGGCTGCGGTCGTTCCGCTGTCCAATATTGGGAGCGCCGCAGCCGGCTCGATCCCACATCCTGGGCGGTCGCAAGGATGGCGCAGGCCCTGGGTTGGGTTCTCCCGGCCCGCATAGTGCACCATAACGCGCACGCGCGGGGAAGGGGTCTTAGGCGCGAAATCGCGGAAGCCGATGCTTTGGCGGCTGCCATGTTCGAGGAATGGAAAGCCCGAGAAGTCCAGCGCGCGGCAACCCGCCGTGTCGTCTGCGGCGCCAAGACCCGGAAAGGAACGCCATGCCGCTGCAAGTCCGAGCCGGGCAAGCGGCGCTGCAAGTTTCATGGCGGCAAGTCTACCGGGCCCAGAACGCCCGAGGGGATCGAGCGCATCAGGGAGGCGCAGCGGCGGCGTTGGAAGGCCGAGGCAGCCCGCGCTCATGCTGATTGCCGCTGCTGATGGCGGCGGGCCGCTGAGCAAGCGCACAGGGCTGGTGCTGCTGGACAAGCGCCGCGCCGGCTGCGGCGATTAAAAAGCCGGACCCGAAGGCCCGGCCGTTTCAACTGGTTCACATGCACTCGTTCACTGCGCGCTCAACTACAGAGAGTTTTTGCCGCGGGGAAGTTGTCCCTTTGGACACTTACAGGCATGTAAGCACCCATCGGCCATCCAACCCGGCAGCCCCAGGAGCACGAATAAAAGCCCGCCAAAAATAGGCGAGCTGCACTCGTTACCGTTCCTCGTCCGCGCGAAATGATCGGACGCTCAATGAACGTCTCATGGGGCGCTGGGTTCCGTAAAAAGCCCCCGCCACGGAGCGTAGCGGAGGCAAGTTGGTGGAACCCCGTATTCGCCATCCATGAAGCCCACGCGCCAAGAGGAAGACGCAGGGGCTGCCGCGCAAGGTTCCGATTATGCGAGGCAGGGAGGAACGCGCGGGATGGCGGGCGGTTCCGGGCATGAAGAAGCCCCGCCGGTGAGGGCGGGCATATGAGTCCGTGCTATCAACCCCAGCCTGTGTTATAATGCTGCATCCCGGCGGAATTCTCGCCGCGGTGTGATGGAGGACCTGTCATGGTCCGAGAAAGCAAAGTCCCGCAAACCGAGGCCCAGATGCTTCAAACTGCGGTGGATGCCATGGACAACGAGGGCGGACCCGGCAACGCCACCGAAGTCAAACGCGACAAGGAAAAGGCGGCGCAAGCGGCTCACGACGCCAAGGTCGATGCCTGGAACAAGGGATACGAAGCCTTGGCCGACTAGCGGAGCGTTCATGGGCAAGTCGGCGGCGGGGGAAACCTCGCCGTTTTCGTTTTCGGCATGAAGAAGCCCCGCCGGAGCGGGGCTGGGGTTAGTTATTTCGGGGCGGGGAGTGATCGGTTCTTGAATGCCTCCACCGCGATTGTAGCGGCGGGTGCCTCCAATTGCCCTGCTTTTACCTTCGATACCAAGTATTTTGGCAGCCCGTTGGCAAGGTAGTGCTCACGCATCCAGCGCCTGAACTCTGGAAGGGCGTCGTCGGGATAGCAGTTGGCTGGCTGCGGGTTCGATGCCGATTGCGGGAAATAGTCCGGGTAGTTGTGGTGGAACTGCCGCCGCATCCCATAGACATTGTCTAGGTTGTCCGCCGTCCAGTGCTTTCCCCAAGCCTGCCCAACGCTGATGTCGGGGATGAACCCGTTGCCAAGCTTCGCCCCGCTTTGCAGCAGGGTAACGAACATTTCCGCTATTTCTTTGAATACACAGAAATATCCAGCCGGGACATTATCATAGACCAACGACACGCGGTCCTGATACTGCTGCCATGCGACATCAACTGCGCCGCTTGGGTTGTATCCGACTTGCGCATAGATGAAGTCTCGGAAGCCTTTCCGCGCCAGCGCCCGATATGCCTTGAGAGCCTGACCGTCTCCGCCTCTTGCTTCGAAGGCGTAATACTCCAGTATCGCCATACATACTGTGTCCGGGATTGTGTGATGGAGCACCCCGTTCTTCTCGACCGGGAAAAACACAATCCCATCATTGCCACCTTGGCCTTTGATCAACTCTCTGATTTGACGGGCGCGTGGCTTTTCGGGGTCGTTTAGAAGCTGATCAGTGACACGAACAATCACGGAGTGATCTACTCCGCACATCCTCGCCAGCCCCCTGATCGTCAGGTATGACGTGCCATTTGACAGCACGCCCATTTCGACCCCATCAACCTCCCGCTCTGCCGCGATTCTCAACGGCAATTCTTTCTGTTCACGGGTGGTGCTCAAAGAGCGTGATTTTGCCATATTTTAGTTCCGTTTCAACGCGTTGAAGTGGTGCTGAACGGCCTGTTTTGAGGCTGTTCCGCATGGCTCTTGGAAACGCATTGCTGGACAGAACTTCTCGCATGGTTCACAAACGAGTTGCACAAGAGCGGCCCAGCAATGCGCCGTAACAAAGGGTCATCACGCACAGCGTGGTGGCCTTTGTTACTTTTGCATACTGGCGTGCGCCTGTGTGGCTATCAACTTGTTTTTTCTGTTAACTAACTGGCTGAATTATGGCGGCAGCAGCTACGCGCCCCTCACCCTCTCCGCCGCCTCACTCCCAATCCCTCAACATATCCGCCCAATCGCACAGCATCCGCTCTGCGCCGAAATCGCCCTGGCGGTGCCGTTCCTCCGCCGCCACCAGCAGCATGTCCGGCAATTCCTCCGCAGGGATTGTGCCCGGCTTTAGCGCCTGCAATCGTAGCAGTCCCAGCACCACGCGTGCCGCCGCCTCGATCTGTTCAGCGTCCTCGGTTCTCAACTCGGGCATTACTGCTGGCACCGCCCCTTGCCAATGCTGATGGTGTGGCGGGTCGGCCCCGGATGGTCAGGCGCAATGGAGGCCACCTTGACCTGCACCGCGCAATCCCGGCTGCTGACCTCGTATCCCTCGGCCGTCTTTTCGATGCGCTCGATGGGCTGCTGCTTGAGAGCGTCGGCCAGCCGGTTGTCGCCCAGCACCGCATGCAGGATTCTCGAACTGTCCCAGTAGCCGCTTAGTGCAGCAGACGCTGGAAGGGCTGGCGCCATCAGCACCGACGCGATGATCAAGCTTGTCGTGAAACGCATGTTCTGTTCCTCTCGACCGGGGGAGCGGTAGGCCCTCTGATGGGGTTGCTGGCCGTTCCTACAACTCAAACTCATCCTCAAGCCGGATAGCCGTGCCGTCAACGATTGCCTTGATCTGCTCGACGGGCCATCGCTGATGAGTCCCTATCTTGCAGGGACCGGGCAAAGACCCATGATTAACAAGGTCGGCGAACTCCTTTGGCGTCATATCCAGGAGCTTTGCAGCAGTTTCGAGCCGCACGAATATCGGCTGAACATTGCTTCGTCTCGCCATTTTCTCGCTCTGACTGCCCTAGCTCCAACAATCTGAGCGATGGCCAGATGACCGTCAAGCCTACAGGGTGGGGCGGCGGCTTATGCCTCATCCCCGACCGCCTCGGCCGCATACTGTTGAACAGCACCGGGCGTAATCGAGGAAATCAACCGAAAATCAAATCGCACGGGCTCATAGCGTCGGGCTTGATTCCCGGCAGGGGGGTTAGTTCCCCGACGCCATGTGGTATCATGATACTGACCCGGCTGTGACCCACGGAAAAACGGAGCCATCACCATGCCAGCACCCGACCCTTGGGCCATCAG
This sequence comes from Paracoccus denitrificans, assembly GCF_900100045.1. GTDB lineage: Bacteria > Pseudomonadota > Alphaproteobacteria > Rhodobacterales > Rhodobacteraceae > Paracoccus > Paracoccus denitrificans. The sequence continues at coordinate 6,784 of NZ_FNEA01000024.1, forward strand.
CATAGAGGAAAGGCCGAACGGCTGGTCTGTCCAATACGATACCTTCATGCTCTCAGGGCGCACGCAGAGGCTGGCGCGAGCCAAGCGGATATTGTCGAACCTGCGGAAGAATGGTTGGTGCTGTGCATGGTGCGGCCAACCCGTACCAGAGTTCCGCAGGGCCGATGCCGTGTTCTGTCGTGAATCATGCAGGAAGCGTGCGGCGCGCTCGCGGAGAGCGGAGAGGTCGCGCGCCGCCAAGTTTGGCTGAGCGGCGCGCGCGCCAGCTTTACGCGGGCAAGAGCCGATCAGGGGCGGCCGATACCGTATCGCGTCGGCCCGCCCCGTCTGGCATGCGGTCGCATAAAACTGACAGCCCGTCATCCGATAGCCAAGCCACCCGGAGCAATTCGCCCGTTTTGATACAGCGCACCCAGGTGCCGGTTTCGAGGTTCTTCATGGCAGATCCTTTCGCTCATCCCCGACCAGATGGCCGGCGCCACCACCATGGGGCTGGCGGTGAGAAAGCCACATGCACCGCCCGGCGGAAGGAGGCCTACGAGGCGCTGCACCCGGAGACGCGGCATGGTGTGGCGGGCGCTGTAGCAAAGCACGGAGGTGCAGATGCAAAGTCTGCGTCTGCATCGTTCGCCGACGACCAAGCGTCGAAAACGGGACAGGCCAAGCGCCACAGCCTATGCTTGTCGATGAAACGACATGTCATCGAGAACCGCTTTGATGAAGATACCCACGAGCGCTGCAAAGCCGAACGTGATAGCACCCGATAGACCGCCTCCGACATGGTTCGGCTCAAGTTCCAGGAATGACGCAACCGCTGGAAGGCGAAGGAGATAGTCTGCGGGGTAGGTCCACAGCCACGCGATACCGCCGGTTATGTCAGAGATTGAAAGCCCTGGTTCGCAGTTGAATCCCGACCACCCGGCTTCTGGCCATGCGAACCGGGACTGCCCGAAGGCCGCTTCTGAGGTCTTGGCGCATTCTGCCCACTGCATGGTTATGCCTCGCCGTTGATAGCCGCTCTCGGGCTGCTGCTTTCAATCCTGTCTCGGGCCGGACTCCTAGAGGCTAGGGCAATCCGCGTCTTTCTTCCAAGTATATGCGTATCATTTCCGGGCGTGAGGGCGCCGGGTCCAGTTTTGTGCGTTCTGCATCAAGCCACGCTAGGAGAGCGGGTTGCAGGCGGACCCCGACAAGCGTCCCGGTTTCGGGTGGGCGGCGGCGTTTCGTGTTATCATGAGTTGACGCATTCATGATCCGGTGTTAACACGAAAGCGGGCCGGGCGGAAGTCCTACGTTCCACCCGGCCCTGACCGAAACCCTGATCTATGGAGGATCAGCGAATGGCTAACCATTGCCATAACACAGGCGTATTGCCTGCCGCCAGCCTTGCCAAAGTTCCCGACGCAGAGCGAAAGCTGATCGCTGAAAAGCTACGCCTCGCTCTGGATGAAATCGAAACCGGCAGGGGCGACTATCAGTCCGTCCGCAACGCCGTTGCCTTCCAGCGCGAGGCGCTTCTGATCGGCCATCGCCGACTTGACCGCATGGAGGGCGTGGCATGACCCGGAGTGAGAAAGACCGCATCGCCCAGGCAATCGCCCGGATCGAGGGTTACATTGCCATCGTGGCGGCGCAGGGCGTTCCCCTGCCGATCCTCGGCCTGGAACTCGCTGCAAGCGACCTTCGTCGGATCGGGGGTGCGGCATGACCTATGCGGAACAAGTGAAAGCCGAGGTCGCGGCGCGCTATGGCGTTCCGGTTCTCTGCGACGTGCATATCATCCCGCGTGGGATTTCCAGCTTCGATCCTATGGCGTCGAGGAACTTCAAGGCGATCCGTGATGCTCAGATTGCCGCCATTCGCCGCAGCCAACGGCTACGGGTGGCCGAGCGGCAGGAGGGAAAGCGGCAGAAGGCGAAGCAGCCCCGCCCGCCTCGGGTGAACCCGAAGCTGCTGGCCGATATGATCAAGTGCGAGGTTGCCCTGCGTGGGGATATGGATGCGCTGTCTCGCGCGGTCCTGTCCCTGCGCTGCGAGGGCAAGACCCATCGGCAGATCGCCGCGGAAACTGGTCGGGCCGTGAGCCAAGTGCATGGCATCCTCAAGCGCGCAATCCAGAAGGGGGTTGCTTGCGAAGCCATCGCGAGCGACTGCGGTGTGCATGGCCGCTGACTTCTTGGCCCGCCCCGGAAGGGGGTGAGCGCATTGGCCGACGCGAGCCCTCGCATCATGCGGGGGCTTTCGCATGGAGGCGAAGGGTGCCGTATCGGCCGTATGGGTGCCGCCGCGGCCTTGCCGTCCGATGCCTTCCATCCCTGCTACATCCGCTACTTCCGCGGCAAAATCGCAACCGAATAGCAGCACGTTGCGATTTCTGGCCGTCGCGAAAACCCAGCCAGAGAGCCCTTTCTGACGACCCGAGGGCCGAGAATCGCGGAATAGCGAAAATCGCAGGAGGACGCATGTCGGCCGCTACCGCTTTTTTTCAGTCACCCTACCTGTGTCCAAGATGGACGCGATGGGCGGCCGGGCAGATCGAAAGCAGCCGCCACCGGGCAACCGTCCTGGTGCGCTCACGGCCCGGCGACAGATCGCGCGGGCGGGGCAGAGGCTGGCTCTAATCCATCCCAGGGCGTGGCCCATCCGCATCACTCACGACCGCAATCGGCAGCAGCCAACCGCGCGCCATTAAGGGGGCTTAAGGGTGGTCTGGATAATTCATCATGCGCTTAACTACATGAAAAAATTATGTTTTTCTGGAAATATTGGTGCGGGCGGCGGGACTCGAACCCGCACAGGCTTGCGCCCCAGGGAGTTTAAGTCCCATGCGTCTACCATTCCGCCACGCCCGCGCCGGGATTGGCTAGCGGGCGGGACGGAGATTGGCAAGCCTCAGTCGCCGCCCCCGTCGCTCGCCGCCCCCGTCGCCGGGCCTGTCAATAGCTGTGCGTCGGTCGGTCGAAGACCTTGCGCCCCATCAGCGAGCCGACCAGATCGACCATCAGCTTGGCGGTGCGGCCCCGCTCGTCCAGGAACGGGTTCAGTTCGACCAGGTCGAGCGAGGTCATCAGGCCGCTTTCGTGCAGAAGCTCGCAAACCAGATGCGCCTCGCGGAAGGTGGTGCCGCCGGGGACGGTGGTGCCGACGGCGGGCGCGATCGAGGGGTCGAGGAAATCCACGTCCAGCGACACATGCAGCATGCCGTTCTCGGCCTGCACGCGATCAAGGAATTCGCGCAGCGGTGCGACGATGCCGCGTTCGTCCAGCACGCGCATGTCGTTCACGATGATTTCGGTTTCGCGCAGCGCGGCGGATTCGGCGCTGTCCACGCTGCGGATGCCGAACATGCAGATGTTCCTGCCCGGGATCGGGGCCGGGAAGGCGGGAAACGGGTCGAAGCCCGCCCGCCCCGAGGCATAGGCCAGCGGCGTGCCGTGCAGGTTGCCCGAGGTGGTGGTCTCGACGGTGTGGAAATCGCTATGCGCGTCCAGCCACAGCACGAATTGCGGCCGTCCCGCCGCCCGGGCATGCGCGGCCACACCGGCCAGGGAGCCAAGCGCCAGCGCATGATCGCCGCCCAGAAAGATCGGCATGCCCTCTTCCATCGCCGAGCAGCCGGAGGCCCGCAGCGCCTCGGTCCAGGCGATGATCTCGGGCAGGTGATGCACGGCCGGATTGGCGCAGGCCTGGCCTCGGCCCGGGGCGGGGCTAAGATCGCCGCGATCCTCGACCGTATGGCCCAGATCGATCAGGGTCGAGGCCAGTCCGGCCACGCGATAGGCGGCGGGGCCCATCAGGCAGCCGGGCCGCCGTTGCCCCTCGTCCACCGGGGCGCCGATCAGGATGCAATGGGTCATGCGCGCTCCTTCCTGTCTCCTGCCCTTGAAAAGAACATGCCCGGCTGCGGAAAGTCCACAGCCGGGCAGGCAGATGTTCAGGAAAAGGGCGCTTAGAAACTCGCCGTCAGGCCCAGCCAGAGGCGACGACCCTCCTGGACCGTGTTGAAATCGGTCTCGAGAACCTCTTCGTTGAAGACGTTGTAGACGGCGGCGTTGAGGGTCGCCATCTCGTTGATCCGATAGTTCGCGCCGATATCGACGGTCGTGTAGGGCGAGTATTTGCGCCCGGTCTGGCCGTTGATCTCGACTTCGCGACCGTTGCTGCCGATACGCAGGCCCGAGGCGATTTCCGAACCATGGTAATTGGCCGAGAGCCAAGTATCCAGCCCTTCGACCGGGGTCATCCAGTCGAAACGCAGGCTGGCCATATGCTCGGGGGTGCGCGCCAGCGGGAAGCCCGCGAATTCGCCGGTCTTCTGCTCGGATTTCGTATAGGTATAGGACGCACGCGCAGACAGCGTCGAGGTGATGTCCCAATCGCCGGCCAGTTCCAGGCCGCTGATCTCGGCTTTGTCGACGTTGAAGTTCTGGATGATGCGGCGGTAATACAGCTCGCCGTCCGAGCCCAGATATTGGGGACCGTCCGTCCAGTATTCGTGTTCGTCGATCACCCCGTCGCCGTCGGTGTCCCGGCCAACGCTTTTTTGCTGCAGCTTGTTGTCGAACTTCGTGTGGAAGGCCGTGGCGCTGAGAGTGAAGGTGTCGGCCTCATAGACCGTGGACAGCTCGAAGTTCAGGGTTTCTTCCGGCTTCAGGTCCGGATTGCCCAGGATCACGGCGCAGGAGGGCGGCGTGTTGCTGGCGCAGCCCGCGCCGCCGCTGGTATAGGCGTAGCCCGGGATGATCGAACGTAGTTCGGGCGTCTTGTAGCCGGTCGAGATGCCGCCCTTCACGGTCAGGTTCGGCGTGGCGTTCCAGACCCCGTAGATGCGGGGCGCGACATGGCCGCCGTAGAATTCGTTATCGGTATAGCGCACGCCCAGGGTCAGGGCGAAATCGTCGCGCAGGCGCCATTCGTCCTCGACATAAAGCGACCATTCATCGCCTTGGAACTTTTCGTCGCGGGGCTCTTCGCCCGGTGCCACGGCGCCGGGGTTCTGGTCGAAGATCTCGGTGCGCAGGAACTGGCCGCCCACGGTCAGCCTGTGCTCGCCGTTCCAGGACAGGGTCCGGGTCGCCTTGCCGTCCAGAACCGAGTTGCGCACTTCGGGCGAGCGCAGGTTCTCGACGAATTCGGCGCCGGCTGCGGTGCGGCTGTAGGAGGTGCGTTCGCCGGTTTCCTGCGAGAAGCTGAGCTCGGTATCCAGATCCGCAAAGCTGCCCTTGTGGGTCAGCGACCAGTGGTCGCGGTCATGGTCGCGATAGCCCAGATCGCCATAATCCTCGGCGGTGATCTGGGTGCGGCCGGCCTCCAGCAGCACCTGGTTCTGGTCATCCACATGCCAGGTCAGCCGTGCGCCCAGGTCGTAGTCGTCCGAGCCGCCGGGCCCGCCGGAAATCGACGAGGCGTCCTGGTCGAACTTGCGACCCCACACCTGCAGACCAAGCGTATTGGCGATCAGCGGACCCGAGGCGTAGAACGAAGTCTGCCGGCTGTTCTCGAAGCCTTCCTCGTCCTGGATCACGGTCTCGACCGAAACCGAGCCGGTCCAGCTGTCGGCGACCGGCTTGGTGATGATGTTGATCACCCCGCCCATGGCATCCGAGCCGTAAAGCGAGGACATCGGCCCGCGCACGACCTCGATGCGGTCGATGGCGGCGATCGGAGGGATGAAGCTCTGCTCATAGCCGGCATTGCCGTTGGTGCGCGAATCGCGGGTGCTCTGGCGCTTTCCGTCCACAAGGATCAGGGTGTATTGCCCCGGCAGGCCGCGGATGAAGATGTCCGCTTCATTGGCGGTGCCGGTCGTGACGACGCCCTGAACCTCTTTCAGCGCATCGGTCAGGCTGGTGAAGTTGCCCTTTTGCAGTTCCTCGGCAGTGATGACCGAGATGCTGGCGGGCGCTTCCTTGATGTTCTGCTCGAAACCTGCGGCGGTGATGACGATGTTGTCCAGGACGACGACATCGGCATTTTCCTCTTGCGCCAGGGCCATCGCAGGCGCGCAAAGCGCCGTCAGCGACAGCAGGGCTGCGCGCAGGTTGCGATTGGCTCGCAGGCGGGCAGGGGGATGGGATGGAAAGGACGGCATCGTCACCTCTCGACAACAGGAACAGGTTTTTGCCTGGGCCGAGAGGGCGAGAGAGGGAGTGCCAAGACCTGGGTAGCTGCCGGCGATTAACCAGCCTCTCTTTCGCGGGACAAGGGATCATCCCGTTTGGGAAGGGTTCTGTGGCACGAATGCCACAGGATCGCGTCATTTTGCCGCAGGGCGTGGGTCGGGGTCAGCCGCGGATGCCCTTGAAGCGGTCCTGCCATTCGTCGCGGCTTTCGTCGCTGATCTTGGCGAAAAGCACCTCGGGCACGGTAAAGGCATGGCCGGCGGGCAGGGCCTCCAGCGCCGCGCGGACATCGTCGGGCCAGTCGCGGTTCTCGGTCTGCATCGCCGCCAGCATCGCATCCGCCGCGAAGGGGATGAAGGGCGCGGACAAAACCGCGTAAAGCCGGATCAGGTTCAGCCCCAGCCGGACCTGCATCGCCGCCTTGTCCGGGTCGGTCTTGAAGGTCGACCAGGGTGCTGCCGATTGCAGGTATTCGTTGCCAAGCACCCAGATCGCGCGCAACTCCGCCGCCGATTTGCGGACCTCGACATGGTCCATGAAGCCTTCATAGGCGCGGATGCGGGTGGTCAGCGCCTGGATCAGCGCCTCTTCCTCGGGGCCGTAGCTGCCGCCCTGGGGGATCGTCTCGCCGAACTTGCTGCGGCAGAACTTGGTGATCCGGCTGACAAAGTTGCCCAGCACGTCCGCCAGGTCCTTGTTCACGGATTGCTGGAAATTGTCCCAGGTGAACTCGCTGTCGCCCGATTCGGGGGCGTGGGACAGAAGCCACCAGCGCCAGTAATCGGCGGGCAGGATCGACAGCGCCTGATCCATGAACACGCCGCGTCCCTGGCTGGTCGAGAACTGGCCGCCGTCATAGGTCAGGTAATTGAAGCTCTTGATGTAGTCGACCAGCTTCCACGGCTCGCCCGAGCCGATGATCGTCGCCGGGAAGGACAGCGTGTGGAAGGGCACGTTGTCCTTGCCCATGAACTGGGTATAGGTCACGTCCTCGGCGCCCTCGTCCAGGCGCCACCAGCGGCGCCAGGCGCTGTCGGGCTCGCCGCGCTTGTCGGCGCCCTCGGCGGTGGCGGCGATATATTCGATGGGCGCGTCGAACCAGACGTAGAAGACCTTGCCCTCCATCCCCGGCCAGGGCTTGTCGCCCTTTTTCACCGGGATGCCCCAGTCGAGGTCGCGGGTGATGCCGCGATCCTGCAAGCCGTCGCCGTCGTTCAGCCATTTCCTGGCGATCGACGTGGTCAGGATCGGCCAGTCGGTCTTGCTGTCGATCCAGGCGGCGATCCGGTCCTTCAGCGAGCGCTGGCGCAGGTAGAGGTGCTTGGTCGCCCGCACTTCCAGATTGGTCGAGCCGGAAATGGCCGAGCGCGGCTCGATCAGGTCGGTCGGGTCCAACTGCTTGGTGCAGTTCTCGCACTGGTCGCCGCGCGCCTTGTCATAGCCGCAATTGGGACAGGTGCCCTCGATATAGCGGTCGGGCAGGAAGCGGCCGTCGTCGATGGAATAGACCTGCCGCTCCTCGACCTCGGCGATATAGCCGTTCTCGTCCAGCTTGCCGGCGAAATGCTGGGTCAGCACATGGTTGCGCTCGCTGGAAGAGCGGCCGAAATGATCGAAGGAAAGGCCGAAATTGCGCGCGATTTCCGCCTGGACCTCATGCATCTCGGCGCAATAGACGGCTATCGGCTTGCCGGCCTTGGCGGCGGCAAGCTCGGCGGGGGTGCCGTGTTCGTCGGTTGCGCAGATGAACATCACCTCATTGTCGCGACCCCGCAGATACCGGGCGTAAAGGTCCGCCGGAAGCTGCGAGCCGACAAGATTGCCGAGATGCTTGATCCCGTTGATATAGGGGATCGCCGAGGTGATGAGATGCCGCGCCATGTTCGGATCCTGTTGGGTTTCTTGCGCTTCTTTATCCAGCACGGGCGGCGAAGGCCAGCGGTTCGGGCGGTTTTCGCCGCGCCCCGGACGCGCCACCCGACCAGAGGATCAGCAGGCCGCCTCCCGGCAGGCCAGCGCCTTGCGGATGACATCGGGCACGCTGGCGCTGAGTGGCAGGCGTCCGGCCAGGATGTCCGCGACCGTAACCCAGCGCGCGTCCAGCGCATCGTCCGCCGCCACCGGCTCGCCCGCGACATGGTCGCACAGCACCGCCGCCAGCAGGAAATGAAAGCGCAGCGCGCCATCCGCGCCGCGCTCGATCACGTCGATATTGTCCAGATAGGCGCGTGGCCGGCCGACGACGCCGGTTTCCTCGGCCAGTTCGCGCGCTGCCGCGTCAAGCGCGGTCTCGCCCGGCTCGACATGGCCGCCGGGGAAACCCCAGAGCCCCGCATCGGGCGGGTTGCGGCGCTGCACCAGCAGCGCGCGGGCCATGTCGCCTGCGCCGTCCAGCGTGACGGCCAGCGCCGCGAGCCGGGGAAAGCGGGGCACCTAGCGCCTGCGGTCCCGGCGCGAGCTCATCGGCTGGAAGGCCACGCCGACATGGGCCTCGCAATAGGGTTTGCCGGGCATCGAGGGCAGGCCGCAGAACCAGAACTTGTCGGTCGCCGGGTCGCCGATGGGCCATTTGCAGGTGCGCTCGGTCAGTTCCATCAGCGTCAGCTTGCGGGCGCGCTTCTCGACCTCGCGCACCGAGGCCAGCGCCTCGGGGCTGATCTCGTTGGCCGAAGGCTGCGGCGGCAGCGGCTGGCCGGCCGGCACGATGGGACGGCGGTTGAAGCTTGCCGGCTGCGGTGCCGGCTCGGGCGCCGGTTCCGGCGCAGGGGCGGCCGCAGCGGCGGGCTTGGGCACGGGGGCGGGCGCCGGGGCGGGGACGGGCTTGGGCTCGGGTGCCGCCGCGGCGACGGCGGGTTTCGCGACGGGTTCGGGCGCGGGGTCCGCGCCGTCCTCGGTGCGATTCGACAGGCCCAGGCGGTGGACCTTGCCGATCACTGCGTTGCGGGTCACGCCGCCCAGCTCCTTGGCGATCTGGCTGGCCGACTGGCCTTCGGCCCACATGCGTTTCAACGTCTCGACGCGCTCGTCGGTCCAGGACATGGTTTGCCTTTCCTGCACCGGGATGCGTCCCGGCGCTCTTCGTGCTAGTGGCTTCAATTCCGCAAGACCCGGCCTTAAATCCGGGGATAGCCAGATTTACCCATCCGAGCCCGCAAATTCAAGGAGCCCCGATGCAGCCGATCCAGTCCCGCCCCGGATTTCGCCAGATGGGGGTGCGCCGCTTTGGCCGGGTGAACTGGCTGGGCCTTTATACGCTCAGCCGTCGCGAGATCATGCGCTTCATGAGCGTGTGGCAGCAGACCATCTTTGCGCCGCTGATGACCTCGGCGCTGTTCGTGATCGTCTTTGCGCTTGCGCTGGGGCAAAACCGGGGCGAGGTGATGGGCCTGCCCTACCTGGCCTTTCTCGGCCCGGGCATCCTGATGATGACGGTGATCCAGAACGCTTTCGCCAACACCTCCTCCAGCATCATCTCGGCCAAGATGCAGGGCAACATCGTCGATACGCTGATGCCGCCGCTTTCGGCGGGCGAGATCCTGGCCGGCTATCTGATCGGCGCGGTGACCCGCGCGCTGATCGTCGGCGCCGCCATAGCCGCCGGCATGGCGCTGGTCATCGGGCAGGGGGTGGCGCATCCGCTCTGGGCGCTGACATTCATCGTGCTGGGCGCCTTGCTGATGGGCGGGCTGGGGCTGCTGGCCGCGATCGTGGCGCAGAAATTCGACCAGATGGCGGTCATCACCAATTTCATCGTGACGCCGCTGTCCTTCCTGTCGGGCACCTTCTATTCGGTCGAGGCGCTGCCCGAGCCGTTCCGGGTGCTGGCGCATTGGAACCCGATCTTCTACCTGATCGACGGTGCGCGCTACGGCATCGCCGGCGTCTCGGATGCGCCGGTGCTGCGCGGGCTGGCGGTCTGCGCGCTGACGGTGGCGCTGGTGCTGTTCACGGCATGGCGCTGGCTGGCCTCGGGCTATCGCATGAAGCCATGAAAACCCCGTTGCACGGCGCACGCTTCCGCGCTATGCGACGGGACATGATCGTTCGGACCGCCCATATCGCCCGTCCCCGACGTTGACGCCTTCAACGTCCGATCCCGCCTGCCTTACCGCCTTTCCGTCAGCCATGGTGCCGCCAAGCGGCCGTTCCCAGAGAGGGTAACTCCATGATTTCGCACGTCCTGCCGACCTATAACCGCGCTCCCATCGCCTTTGAGCGGGGCGAGGGCACCTGGGCCATCGCGACGGACGGGACGCGATACCTGGACCTGGGCGCCGGCATTGCCGTGAACGCGCTGGGTCACGCCAACCCCGAGCTGGTCGCCACCCTGACCGAGCAGGCGAACCGGATCTGGCATGTCTCGAACCTCTACCAGATCCCCGAGCAGGAGAGGCTGGCGGACCTGCTGGTCGAGCATACTTTCGCCGATACCGCCTTCATCACCAATTCCGGCACCGAGGCCGCGGAGCTGGCGATCAAGATGGTGCGCAAATACTGGCACGACGCGGGCGATCCCGACCGCTACGAGATCCTGACCTTCGAGGGCGCCTTCCACGGCCGCTCGACCGGCGCCATCGCGGCGGCGGGTTCGGAAAAGATGGTCAAGGGCTTCGGTCCGCTGATGCCGGGCTTCCGCCAGCTGCCCTGGGGCGACATGGAGGCGCTGAAGGCCGCGATTTCGGACCGCACTGCCGCCGTCATGCTGGAGCCCGTGCAGGGCGAGGGCGGCATCCGCCCGCTGTCCGACGCCGACCTGGCAGCGATCCGCCAGCTTTGCGACCAGACCGGCACGCTGCTGGTGCTGGACGAGGTGCAGTCGGGCATGGGCCGCACCGGCAAGCTGTTCGCGCATGAATATGCCGGCATCACCCCCGACATCATGATGATCGCCAAGGGCATCGGCGGCGGCTTCCCGCTGGGCGCGGTGCTGGCGACGGAAAGGGCGGCCGCCGGCATGGCCGCCGGCACGCATGGCTCGACCTATGGCGGCAATCCGCTGGCCTGCGCTGTCGGCGCCAAGGTGATGCAGATCGTCGCGGCGCCCGAGTTCCTGGCCGAGGTGAACCGCAAGGCCGCGCTGTTCCGGCAGAAGCTGGAGGGGCTGGTGGCCGCGCATCCCGATGTCTTCGACTACGTGCGCGGACAGGGGTTGATGCTGGGCCTGAAATGCAAGGTCGCGCCGGGCGAACTGGTCAAGGCCGGCTACGACGAGCATATCCTGACCGTGGCCGCGGCGGACGACACGCTGCGCCTGCTGCCGCCGCTCACCATCTCGGATGAGGAGATCGCCGAGGCGGTCGTCCGGCTGGACCGGGCGGCCGGAAGGGTCGATGGATAGGTTCGGCTTCCGGCCGGTCACGCGCGCCGATCTGCCCATGCTGGCGGATTGGCTGCGTCAGGCCGAGGTCGCGCGCTGGTGGCGCGGGGCCGAGAAGGAGCTGGCCGGGATCGAGGAGGACCTGGACGAGCCGGCCATGCGGCAATGGCTGGCGCTGATGGACGGCGCGCCCATCGCCTATGCGCAATTCTATCCGGCGCATCACTGGGGCGCACCGCATTTTGCCGACCTGCCGGCCGAGGCGCTGGCGATCGACTGCTTTTCCGGGCCCGGCGGCTTCGGCCATGGCGGGCTTTGGCTGCGCGCCCTGGCCGACACGCTGCTGGCAGAGGCGCCGATCTTGGTCATCGACCCCGAGCCCGACAACCTGCGCGCCGTTCGCGCCTATGAAAAGGCCGGTTTTCGGGGTGAGGAGTTGCGTCCCTCCGAGGACGGAACCCTGGCGCGCGTCATGACGCGGCACCGATGAGGGGATGTCGAATTCCGCGGCGACGCGGGGCCTTTGGCCTTGACCTCCCTTCGGCAAAGCGGCTTGCTTGCCAGATCAATCCGAAAGACAGTGACAAATGAACAGTTTCCTCGACATCCACAACACCGACCGGTCCGATCTGCGCGGCATGATCGATTCCGCACGCCGGATGAAGGATGCGCGCAGCGGCCAGCCCAAGGGCACGCCCGACGCCGACCTGCCGCTCAAGAACCGCATGGTGGCGCTGATCTTCGAAAAGCCCTCGACCCGGACCCGCGTCAGCTTCGATCTGGGCGTGCGGCAGATGGGCGGGCAAACCATGGTGCTGTCGGGCAAGGAGATGCAACTGGGCCATGGCGAGACCATCGCCGATACCGCCCGGGTGCTGTCGCGCTATGTCGACCTGATCATGATCCGCACCTTCGAAGAGGCGACGCTGCTGGAAATGGCGGAATATGCCAGCGTTCCGGTCATCAATGGGCTGACGAACCGCACCCATCCCTGTCAGGTCATGGCCGACGTGATGACCTTCGAGGAGCATCGCGGCCCCATCGCCGGCAAGAAGGTGGTCTGGTCGGGCGATGGCAACAATGTCTGCTGCTCGATGATCCATGCGGCCGGGCAATTCGGCTATGACTTCACCTTTACCGGCCCGCCGACGCTGGACCCCGAGCGCGAGGCGCTGGATTTCGCCCGCGCCCAGGGCGTGCAGGCGGTGATCGAACGCGATCCGGCGAAGGCGGTCGAGGGCGCCGACTTGGTGGTGACCGATACCTGGGTCTCGATGCACGACCCGCAGTCTGCGCGCGAGCGGCGGCACAACCAGCTGCGCCCTTATCAGGTGAACGAGGCGCTGATGGCCCATGCCAAGCCCGATGCGCTGTTCATGCATTGCCTGCCCGCGCATCGCGACGACGAGGCGACCAGCGCGGTGATGGACGGTCCGAACTCGGTCATCTTCGACGAGGCCGAGAACCGGCTGCATGCGCAAAAGGCCATCATGCGCTGGTGCCTTGGCCTTTAGCAGGCTGCTGAAAAAGTCGTGCGACAGGACAACGCGGGCGGGGAACCGAGAAATCCGCCTCAAATCGACCCCAGGTGCCTCATTTTTCAGGCCGATCTTCGCTGGATCTAGAACGATTTCCGCCGCGCCGTCCTCTCAAAATCCTTTTTCAGCAGCCTGTTAGAGCAGCGCGATCGGCCCGGGTTCAGGCGGCAAGGGCGCCCTTGTTCGTGCGGCTGCTTGCCCGTGACCATGCCGGGGGATGCACGGTTGGCCGCACCCGGATCACGCCGCCGGATTTGGCATGCGCCAGGATCATGCGCGGTTCGTTCCCTGCCGCCGACGTTGCGTCGGTTCCCGGCAGGGGAACGCCGCGCCGCATCCTGCAATTCCGGCGTGGCCGCACCCCTCCCGCCCTCTCAATCCTCGCGGAAGGCGCGGGTGAAATAATCCGAGAGCGGCTTGACCAGATAGGCCATCGGGCTGCGCTGGCCGGTCTGGACATAGACTTCGACCGGCATGCCGGGCACCAGGTCCAACCCCTTGAGCTTTTCGACCTCGGCGGGGGGAATCGTCACTTCGGCCCGGTAATAGGGTGCATGCGTGGCCTGGTCGATCAGCGTATCGGGCGAGACGCGGCTGAGCACTCCGTCGATTTCCGGCGTGGTGCGCGACGAGAAGGACGAGAAGCGCAGCACCACCTCCTGCCCGGGGTGAACCTCGTCGATATTGATGGTGGCGATGCGGGCGGCGACCACCAGCGGCCGGTCCTGGGGGATGATGAACATGATCGGATCGGCCGGGCGAATCACCGAGCGCGGCGTGGTGATCTGCAATTCCTGGACCACGCCCGAGACCGGGGCGCGGATTTCGAGCCGGGTGATGCGTTCGATCAGTGAACGGCGGCGCTCGGCCAGCTCCAGCTCGCGATAGCCCAGTTCGCGCAGCTCGGTTTCGGCGGCTTCGCGGCGGGTCGCGGTCTTTTCCAGCCGCGACAGGTCGATTTCGGCCAGTTGCGTCACGGCGCGGGCGCGGGATGCCGTCGCCTCGCCCAGAAGTCCGTCGAGCCGCGCCGCCTCGCGCTCCAGCGCCAGCACGCGCGGCGCCTGGGCCAGCCCCTTTTCCAGAAGCGACCGCTGGTCGCGCAGCTCCTGCGAGATGAACTCGCGCTGCTGCTCCAGCGCCCGCGTCTGCGCATCGACGCCGCCGATCTGGGATTGCACCTGTTCGGCCTGCTTGGCCAACTGGCCGAGCGATTGTTCGAGCGTGTCGAGCCGGGCCAGGAACAGGCTGGACTGGCCGTCCACCAGCGCCTGAAGCTCGGGGCGGCTTGAGGCGGCCTTGATCAGTTCCTGCGGGAAGGCGATTTCCTTGCCGTCGGCGCGCTCGGCCTCGAGCCGGCCGCGGCGGGCGAGGATCTCGAAATACTGCCCCTCGACGATGGCGAGTTCCGTGTTCAGAAGCGCGCCGTCCAGCCGGATCAGCGGCTGGCCCGCCGTCACGCTTTCGCCGTCATGAATCAGGATCTCGGCCACGACCCCGCCATCGGGATGCTGCACGACCTGGCGGCGCTGCTCGACCTCGACCTGGCCGGAGGCGACGACGGCGCCCGAGATGCGCGCGGTCAGCGACCAGAGCCCGAAGCCGCCGATCAGAACCAGCATCGCCACGAGCCCCAGGATGACCGGACCGCGCGCCGACCATTCGGGGCGCTGAGGCGAAGGTGCGGGTTGTGCCGTGGTGGACTGGAGCGGCTGGGGGTGGAAATGCGGCGGGTGCCCGGCGGGCTTGCCGGCCGGCTGGGCGGGCATTCTTTCGACCGGCGCGCGGCCAAGCTGGTTGGGATCGGTCATGTCACGCCTCCGCCATGGCCCTGGGCGCGGGTAATCTGGTCGGCGTTCCTGACCAGCGATTTCAGCACCTCGTCGCGCGGGCCGAAGGCGCGGCGCAGGCCCTGGTCCAGCACCAGCAGCAATTCGCATTCGGTGATCGCCGCGGGACGATGGGCCATGATGATGACCGCGCCGCCGCGCGCCTTGATGGTGCGGATCGCCACGTTCAGGGCCGTCGATCCCTCGTTGTCCAGGTTCGAATTCGGTTCGTCCAGGACGAAGATCACCGGATCGGCGTAAAGCGCGCGGGCCAGGCCGATACGCTGGATCTGTCCGCCGGAAAGCTGTCCGCCGGTCTGGCTGACGCGGGTGTCGTAGCCCTGCGGCAGGTCCAGGATCATGCGATGCGCGGCAGCCGCCATGGCCGCGGCGACGACGCGCTGCGGATCGGGCTCGGGGGCGAGGCGGGCGATATTTTCGGCGATGGTGCCGTCGAACAGCGTCACCTGCTGCGGCAGATAGCCGATCAGCCCTCCCAGCGCATCCGGGTCGTATTGGTCCAGCGTCGCGCCGCCCAGCCGGATCGAGCCCGAGGCCACGGGCCATGCCGCGATCAGCGCCCGCGCCAGCGTGGTCTTGCCGGCGCCCGAAGGCCCGATCACCCCCAGCGCCTGCCCGGGGCCAAGGTCGAAGCTGACGCCGCGCAGCACCGCCGCCCCCTGGCCGGGGGGCACGACGGTCAGGTTGCGGACTTCAAGCTGAGCCTCGGGCCGGGGCAGGGGCGTGCGCTGCGCCAGCGGCGGGCGGCGCGAGAGCAGTTCGACCAGCCGCTTCCAGCCGTCCTGGGCGCGCTGGACGATGGACCAGCCGCCCACCACCTGCTCGACCGGGGCCAGTGCCCGGCCCATCAGGATCGAAGAGGCGATCATGGCGCCCGGCGTCACCTCTTGGCGCAGCACCAGCCAGGCGCCGGCGGCCAGCAGCGCGCTTTGCAGAAACAGCCGGAAGGTGCGGGAGAATACGGTAAAGCCGGTGGAGCGGTCGTTGGCGCGCATCGTCGCCGCCGTCGCGGCATCGCGCGTCGCCTGCCAGCGCCGGAAGGCCGCCGCCCGCATGCCGAGCGAGCCGATCAGTTCGCCTTCGTCGCGATAGAGGTCGGACATGCGCTCGGCCGACTGGCCGGCGATGGCAGCCTGTTGCAGCATGTCGCGGCTGAGCCATTGGTTCATGAGCGTCGCCACGACCAGGACCGCCATGCCCGCCGTCGCCACCGCGCCCAGAATCGGGTGGAAGATGAAGACCGCTGCCAGGAAGAATGGCGCCCAGGGCAGGTCGAACAGCGCCATCAGCACCGGCGAGGCGATCAGCCGCTGCACCGCCTCGAGGTCGCGCATGCCGCCGCGCACCACGAGGTCCGAGCCGGCGGCCTGGCCGTCCTGCAGCGCGGCGGTAAAGACGCGCCCCTCCATCCGTTCCTGGAAGCGGGCGGCGATGCGGGCCATGACGCGGTTGCGCGCCAGGTCGATCACCCCCATCAGCGCGAACAGGAAGACGACCAGCAGGAACAGGGCCGTCAGCGTCTCGACCGAGCGGCTGGCCAGCACGCGGTCATAGACCTGCATCATGAAGAGCGGCCCGGTCAGCATCAGCAGGTTCACCGCGAACGAAAACAGGCCGACCATGGCATAAAGCTGCCAGGCCATGCCTCGCGCGGATTTCAGTTCGCGTTGGCCGTCATGTCGCATCGGCGGCAAGGCCATGCCGGTTCCTTCCTCGTCAACCTGACCGGGCTTGCCCGGAATCGTCCCAGCGCATATCCCAAAGCGCGGTCGTGAAACAGTCCGCTCGCCATCCCGCCCCTTCGCCGGGGCGAATCGCCGCCGGTTCGACAAGTCCTAGCTACAGAAGGTTATCAAAAGCTTGCCTGCGTGGAACTTTCCCATTCTTCTTGTCGCGGCCGCGATGCTGGCGGCCTGTTCGGCGGATCGCGGCGACGACGGCATCAACGATCCCTATGAGCCGATGAATCGCAAGGTCCACGCCTTCAATCGCGGGCTTGATGCGCGCGTGGTCAAGCCGTTGGGCTCGGGCATGTCGGGCGGGAACGGCGTCGGCAGCCATGCCGTCGGTGCGGTCGGCAATTTCGGCTCGAACCTGGCGCAGCCGGGCAAGGTGGTGAACCACCTGCTGCAGGGCAAGCCGGGGCCGGCCGCGCGCAGCACCCTGCGCTTTCTGGTCAATACGACGCTGGGTCTCGCGGGTTTCCTGGACCCGGCCGGCAGCGATTTCGCCCTGCCCGAGGAGGATACGGATTTCGGCCAGACGCTTGCCACCTGGGGGGTGGGTGAGGGCCCCTATCTGGAACTGCCGCTGATCGGCCCCTCGACCCAGCGCGATGCGGTGGGCCGTGTCGTCGATCTGGTCATCGATCCGATGCGCGGCTGGCTGAACCGCGACCAATATCTGATCGGCATGGGCGCGCGCGTCGCCTCAAAAGCCGGTGAGCGGGGCCGTTTCGGCGATTCCGTCGATTCCATCCTGCACGAAAGCGCCGATAGTTATGCCCAGACGCGGCTGATCTGGCTGCAGCATCGCCGCCATGAACTGGGCGAGGAAGGAGAACACATTGACCCTTATGCCGAATGACACCCGCCGCGGGTTCCTGGCCCTGATCGGTGCGGGGCTGGCGGTCGCCGCCCGGCCTGCCTGGGCGCTGGATACCGGCGAGGCGCGGTCGCTGATCGAACAATCCCTGGCCGAGGTCTATGCCGTGATTAATTCCGGCCAGCCCGCGCCGCAGATGTATCGCGCCTTCGAGGCGATCTTCGCGCGCTATGCGGATGTGGAGATCATCGCCCGCTCGGCGCTGGGGCCGGCTGCGCGCCAGGCCGGTGCGGCCGAGTTCGCCGCCTATCGCCAGGCG
Organism: Paracoccus denitrificans; assembly: GCF_900100045.1. GTDB lineage: Bacteria > Pseudomonadota > Alphaproteobacteria > Rhodobacterales > Rhodobacteraceae > Paracoccus > Paracoccus denitrificans. The sequence goes on from NZ_FNEA01000024.1 coordinate 24,471, forward strand.
TTCCAGGGCTATATCGGCCGCAAATACGGCAAGCGCTTCCGCGAATTCATCGGCTCGAAGATCGAGGTGACGGGCGCAAAGCCGGTGAAATCCTTCTTTGCCGTGACCTCGGTCGCCTATCTCAAGGGGCGCAGCCCGATGGAGGTCGAGTGGCATGTCTCGGACAAGTCCGGGGAAAGCCGCTATTTCAACATCATCATCGAGGGGGTGAACATGCTCGCGTCGGAGCGCGCCGAGATCGGGGCGATGCTGGCGCGGCGCAAGGGTGATCTGGCGGCGCTGACGGCGGATCTGCAACAGGCGGGCTGAAGGACACACCCCGCGTCAAAGGAAAGGCCGGCCCCGCGGGACCGGCCTTGTTCTATTGCTGATAGACCCCTTCGATGCCTCGCAACGCCTGGGTCAGCGCATCGTCGGCGTCGGGCGGCGGCATCTCGGCCTCGGGCCCGCTGGTCACGGTCTCGGCCGGGAAGGCGGGCGGGCCGCCGGGCGTCTGTACGCCTGGATCGGGCAGGGACTGCCCCTCGGAGGGCGCGGGCTGTGCCTGGCCCTGGCCCTGCGGCGAGGGTTGGCCGAGCGCCTCGGAAAGCGCGGCGGCCAGCGGATCGGCCGCGCCATCGCCGCCGGTGCTGACCACCTGCGGCACGGCGCTGTCGGGGTCGAAGGCGAAATTGCCCAGCGTCTCGACCGGCAGGCCGTCGTGGATCTCGGCCATCACGGCCTGCCAGATCTCGGCCGGCAGCCCGCCGCCGGTCACGCCCTTGAGCGGCGTGTTGTCGTCGTAGCCCATCCAGACGCCGGTGACGTATTGCCCGGTGAAACCGATGAACCAGGCGTCGCGATAGCTGGAGGTGGTGCCGGTCTTGCCCGCCGCCGGACGACCCGACAGTTTCGCGCGGGTGCCGGTACCGCGCTCGATCACCTGCTGCATCATGCCGATCAACTCTCCGGCCGCCTTTTGCGAGATCACGCGCAGGCCCATGCCGCCCGCCTGGCCGATCAGCGCCTGATCGTCGCCCTTGATGCGCAATTCGACCAGACCGTAGGGGCTGACGGCGGTGCCGCCGTTGCGGATGCCGGCATAGGCGCCGGTCATGGCCAGCAGCGTCGATTCCGACACGCCCAGCCCCAGCGAGGGGCCGCTGGCCAGGTCGCTGGCAAAGCCGAAATCCTGCGCCACGCGGCGCACCGCGTCGCGGCCGGCGATCTCTTGCAGGCGGATCGTCGCGGTGTTCAGCGATTGCGACAGCGCGCGGGTCAGCGTCACCTCGCCCGAATAGCGGCGGGTATAGTTCTGCGGCGACCACGGCCCCGAGCCGCGCACGTTGATGGTCAGCGGCGCGTCCAGCACCGTGTCGTTCGGGCTGTAGCCCTGGTCCAGCGCGGCGGCATAGACGAAGGGCTTGAAGCTGGAGCCGGTCTGCCGCTTGGCCTGGGTGGCGCGGTTGAAGGTGCCGGTCGCGGTATTGTCGCGCCCGCCGATCATCGCCCGCACCGCGCCGTCCGGCGACATCACCACCACCGCCGCCTGCGCCTTGGAGCCGGGCGCGACCTTCTCGTCGAAGATGCGCTTCAGCGCCCGTTCGGCGGCGCGCTGCACGCGCTGGTCGAACGTGGTGGTGATGGTGACATCCTCGGTCGTCTCGCTGGTCAGGAAGCCGGGGCCGGATTCCATCACCCAATCGGCGAAATAGCCGCCCGCCCGCGCCGCTGCCGCCCTGGACAGCGCTGCCGGCTGCGTCTTGGCCTCGGCGAATTGCTTGTCGTCCAGATAGCCCTGCTCATGCATCAGCCCCAGGATCACCGTGGCCCGGTCCTGCGCGCGCTGCAGGTTCGAGGTCGGTGCGAAATAGCTGGGCGCCTTGAGCAGGCCGGCCAGCATCGCGGCCTCGGCGGCGTTCACATCGGCCGCCGACTTGTCGAAATAGCGCTGCGCCGCCGCCTCGAAGCCGCGCGCGCCCGCACCCAGATAGGAGCGGTTCATATAGATGTTCAGGATGTCCTGCTTGGAGTATTTCGCCTCCATCGCCAGCGCATAGGGCACTTCCTTGACCTTGCGCCAGATCGAGGACTTGCGGCATTCCGCCTCGAAATCGGCCTCGGATTTCCAGCGGATCGGGTCGAAGGTCTCGCCCAGGCACAGGAGCTTGGCCACCTGCTGGGTGATGGTCGAGCCGCCGTTGCCCTCCAGCGGACCGCGGCCGGCTGCCATGTTGATCTTGACGGCGCTGGCGATGCCGCGCGGGTCCACGCCCAGGTGGCGATAGAAGCGCTTGTCCTCGGTCGCGACCACTGCATCCTTCAGCACCGGCGCGATCTTGTCGGCGCTGACCATGCCGAAAGTTTCGCCGCGCCAGGCGAAAACCCGGCCCTCGGCGTCCAGCATGGTGACCGAACCGCGGGCACGGCCGTCGAAAAGCGCCGAAGGTTCGGGCAGCGTCGTGTAGTAATAGAAGCTGGCGGCAAAGAGAATCAGCGCCACCGTCAGCCCCAGCCGCCAGACCGAACCCCAGATCACCCGCCAGACCAGCGAGACGAATCCCGCGATTCCCCGGGTCACGACATTGCCGCGCCGCGGTCGCCGGGGCGGCTTGCCGGGCGCTCCGCCGGATTGTTTCTGCCTTTTCTGAGGGGCTTGGTCGAAATTGCGCTTGTCCGCGACAATGCGGCCCGTGCCGGTCGGTTTCTTCATGCCTGCTTTCCTGCCCGGCCGATTGCTCCGGCCCGTTGGCGCGCAACATACAGCAAACCCCGGGGCTTGAGAACACAGATGACCTATCAGTGAACTGCCGCGACATGGCGCAAAGCCCGGCATCGCTGCCCTTATTTCGGGCAGACGAGGGGCGGGCTCGGCCGAAAGCTGCACAAACCTTGTGCCCGGGCGGGGGCGGCGGGTTTTCTGGCCGGGACATGGAACTGCTGCAACGCAGAAAGAAGGTGCAGGAAACATGATGAGACCTACCGCGATCAAACCCATGATCCCGGCGCTCGCCCTCCCGCTGATCGGGCTGGCGATGCCGGTCCTGGCGCAGGATGCCGAAGCCCCGGCGGCAACCATCGAAGCCGTCGTCGAGGCTGTTGCGCCCATCGTCGACAAGGGCGACACGACCTGGATGATGATTTCGGCCATCCTGGTCATGGCCATGTCCATCCCGGGGCTGGCGCTGTTCTATGGCGGGCTGGTGCGCGCCAGGAACATGCTTTCGGTGCTGATGCAGGTCTTTACCATCTTCTGCATCATGTCGATCCTGTGGGTCTGCTTCGGCTATTCGCTGGCCTTCACCGGCGCCGGTTCGGCCGAGGAGGCGACCTGGCTCACGCCCTTCATCGGCGGCTTCTCCAAGGCGTTCCTGGCGGGCGTCGACAGCTCGTCGCTGGCCGAGACCTTCACCACCAATGTCTATGTGCCGGAATATGTCTTCATCATCTTCCAGATGGCCTTCGCCTGCATCGCGCCGGCGCTGATCGTCGGCGCCACGGTCGAGCGGATGAAATTCGCCGCCGTGCTGGCCTTCGTGGTGATCTGGTTCTTCTTCTCCTATCTGCCGATGGCGCATATGGTCTGGTGGTGGGGCGGTCCCAGCGCCTTCGACGCGCCCGGCGGCTTCCTGTTCGGCCACGGCGACCTGGACTTTGCCGGCGGCACGGTCATCCATATCAACGCCGGCGTCGCCGGTCTGGTCGCCGCGCTGGTCGTCGGCCCGCGCCTTGGCTACGGCAAGGAACTGATGGCGCCGCACAACCTGCCCTTTACCTTCCTGGGCGGCTGCCTGCTGTGGATCGGCTGGTTCGGCTTCAACGCCGGCTCGAACATGGAGGCCACCGGCACCGCCGCCATGGCGATCCTGAACACCACCGTCGCCACCGCCGCCGCCGCGCTGGCCTGGGCCTTTGGCGAGTGGCTGTTCCGCGGCCATCCCTCGCTTCTGGGCGGGGTCTCGGGGGCCATCGCCGGTCTTGTCGGCATCACGCCCGCCGCCGGTTTCGTCGGTCCGATGGGTGCCATCGTCATCGGTCTGGCCGCCGGCTTCCTGTGCATGTGGTTCGTCGTCAGCCTGAAGGCCAAGCTGGGCGTGGACGAAAGCCTGGACGTGTTCGGCATCCACGGCATCGGCGGCATCGTCGGCGCCATCCTGACCGGCGTCTTCGCGGCGCCGTCGCTGGGTGGCTCGGGCCTCTACGACTATGCGACCGAATCGGTCGTGGCCGGCTACGACATTGCCGGGCAGGTGATGACCCAGACGCTGGGCGTGATCGTCGCGGTGACCTGGTCGGCCGTGGTCTCGTTCATCGCGCTGATGATCGTCAAGGCGGTGATCGGCCTGCGCGTCTCGGGCAATGACGAGCGGCAGGGCCTGGACGTCACCACCCATGGCGAGAGCGCCTATAACAACTGAGGCAGAGCTTCAGGCAAAGGAAAAGCCCGGCTTCGCGCCGGGCTTTTTCGTTAGGTGGGGTCTGGCGTTGCGCGGGGCTTGGCGTTGCGCGGGGCCTGGCGATCAGGACAGGCGCGAGACGACGAAATCCGCCAGATCCGCCAGGATCCTGCGCAAGGGCTGGTCGGGTGCGGCTTGCAGCGCCGCCTTGGCGCGCTGGGCCCAGGCGATGGCATCGGCGCGGGCGGCCTCCAGCGCCTCGCGGCGGCGCAGGATCTCCAGCGCGGTGGCCAGGTCGGCTTCGTCCTGCTGGCCCTGGCCGATGGTCCGTTCCCAGAAGGCGCGCTCGACCTCATCGGCGCGGGCGATGGCCTTGATCACCGGCAGCGTCAGCTTGCGCTCTCGGAAATCGTCGCCGACATTCTTGCCGATGCTGCTGGTCGAGCCGCCGTAATCCAGCAGGTCGTCCACGATCTGGAAGGCGATCCCCAAGGCGTCGCCATAGTCGAACAGCGCCCGCTGCACCGCCGGGTCGGCGCCGGCCACTACCGCGCCCGCCTCGGTCGCGGCCGAGAACAGCGCCGCCGTCTTGCCGCGCACGATCTGGATATAGGTGTCCTCGGTGGTCGAGACATCCTGCGCGGCGGTCAGCTGCAGCACCTCGCCCTCGGCGATGGTGGCGCTGGCATTGGCCAGGATGCGCATGACCTGCATGCTTTCCGTGTCCGCCATCAACTGGAAGCTGCGCGCGAACAGGTAATCGCCGACCAGCACGCTGGACTTGTTGTCCCATAGCAGGTTGGCCGTCGGCCGGCCGCGCCGCTGCTGGCTTTCATCGACCACGTCGTCATGCAAGAGCGTCGCGGTATGGATGAACTCGACCGCCGCGGCCAGCAGGATGTGGCTTTCGCCCGCATAGCCGCAAAGCCGCGCGGCGGCCAGCACCAGCATCGGCCGCAGCCGCTTGCCGCCGGCCTCGACCAGATGCGCGGTGACCTCGGGAATGCGGGGGGCGTGGCGGCTGGCCATGCGTTCGCGGATCAGCGCGTTGACCCGGTCCATATCCCCGGCGAGTTCGGCCGACAGCCGGTCGAGCGGCTTGGAGACGTTTTCGTTCATGCCCATCAGCGATCCCCTTTCGCCGCAAGCCATTGCCATGCCATGGACACATGCGCAACAGCCGCGTAACTTTCCCGTGCCATGAAAGAGCTTCTGCGCACCACTGACCCGCTTCTCATCACCCGCGCCGCCGACCTGCTGGCGGCCGAGGGCATCCAGTCCTTTCCGCTGGACCAGCACATGAGCGTGCTGGAAGGCTCGTTGGGCATCCTGCCGCGCCGGCTGATGGTGGCGGATCGCGACCTGTTCATGGCGCGGGCCATCCTGCGGGACAATCGCATCCATCATGACTGAGCTGCGCGAGGACGGATTCCTCGGCGGCCGCCTGCGCATCCTCCAGCCCGCGCGCGGCTATCGCGCCGGGGCCGATGCGGTGATGCTGGCCGCCGCCTGCCCGGCACGGACGGGTGAATCGGTGCTGGAACTGGGCTGCGGGGCAGGGGTGGCGATGCTTTGCCTGGGCGCGCGGGTGCCGGGCCTGCGGCTGGCGGGGCTGGAACTGCAACCCTCCTATGCCGAACTGGCGCGGCAGAATGCCGCGACCAATGCGATCGCGGCGGAACTGCATCAGGGCGATCTGGCCCGGATGCCTGCCGCCCTGCGCGAACAGAGCTTCGACCACGTCATCGCCAATCCGCCCTATTTCATCGGCGGCTCGCCGGCGCCCGATGAGGGGCGTGGCCGCGCCCGGCACGAGGTGACCCCGCTGCCGCTGTGGATCGAGGCCGGGCTGCGCCGGTTGCGGCCGGGCGGCTGGATCACGCTGATCCAGCGCGCCGACCGGCTGGGGGCGATTCTGGCCGCGCTTTCGGTCCCGGCCGGGGCGATCACAATCCTGCCAGTGACGGCGCGCGAAGGGCGCGAAGCGGGTCGCGTCATCGTCTGCGCCCGCAAGGGTGCGCGGGCGCCGCTGCGCCTGCTATCCCCCTTTGTCATGCATGCAAAACCGTCACATTCGGCCGATCGGGAGGACCTGACAGAAGCCGCGCAGGCGGTTTTGCGCGGGGGTGCGGCACTTTCGCTCGGGCCCCCGAATTTTCGGTGACAATGTGACAAATCTGTGCTGCAATCCCTTGGTTCGATCAATCCAAGAGGAGGACGGAATGTCGGTTGAATCCCATGTGCAGGAGCTTCGCCGTAAACATCAGTCACTTTCGAGCGCCATCGAGGCCGCACATCGCAGCCCCGGCACGGATGACCTCACCATCGCCCAGATGAAGAAGGAAAAACTTCGCCTCAAGGAAGAGATCACGCGCCTGTCGCATTGACTGCGACGCGGGCGGGCCCGTCCCGCCCGAAGGCCAACCCATGGAATGAGAAACGGCCCGCGAGATCTCGCGGGCCGTTGCATGTCAGGGGTGGCGGATCAGACGAAGAACTGGCCGCCGTTCGCGCTGATGGTCGATCCGGTGATGAAGCCGGCATCGTCCGAGGCCAGGAAGACGACGCAACGCGCGATCTCTTCGGGCTCGCCCAGGCGGCCGACCGGGATCTGGGGGATGATGCGTTCGTTCAGCACCTTCTCGTCGATGGCGCGGACCATCTCGGTGCCGATATAGCCCGGGCAGATCGCGTTCACGGTGATGCCGGCGCGCGCGCCTTCCTGGGCCAGCGCCTTGGTAAAGCCCAGATCGCCTGCCTTGGCCGCCGAATAGTTCGCCTGGCCGGCCTGGCCCTTCTGGCCATTAATCGAGCTGATGTTGACGATGCGGCCGTATTTGCGGTCGCGCATGCCGGACCAGACCGGATGGGTCATGTTGAAAAGCCCGGTCAGGTTGGTGTCGATCACCTCTTTCCACTGCTGCGGCGTCATCTTGTGGAACATCGCGTCGCGGGTGATGCCGGCATTGTTGACCAGCACGGCGATGGGGCCCAGTTCCTCCTCGACCTGCTTGATGCCCGCCGCGCAGGCGTCGTAATCCGCCACCGACCATTTATAGGTCTTGATGCCGGTTTCCTCGGTAAAGGCGCGGGCTGCATCGTCGTTGCCGGCATAGTTCGCCGCGACGGTGTAGCCTGCCTCTTTCAGCGCCTTCGAGATCGCTGCGCCGATGCCGCGCGAGCCGCCGGTCACAAGGGCCACTTTTGCCATTTCTCGTCCCCCTCTAAAAATGGTCTTGAAATTGTGTTACCGAACCGGGCGAGTGCGCGCAAGATAGTTGCGCGCACCTTTTTCGATCAGGGGCGTTCAAGGCACAGGGCGACGCCCATGCCGCCGCCGATGCACAGCGTGGCAAGGCCCTTTTTCGCGTCGCGGCGCTGCATTTCGAACAGCAGCGTGTTCAGGATGCGGCAGCCCGAGGCGCCGATCGGATGGCCGATCGCGATGGCGCCGCCGTTCACGTTCACGATCGAGGGGTCCCAGCCCATGTCGCGGTTGACGGCGATGGCCTGGGCGGCAAAGGCTTCGTTCGCCTCGACCAGGTTCAGGTCGCCCACCGACCAGCCGGCCTTTTCCAACGCCCTGCGGCTGGCCGGGATCGGGCCCGAGCCCATGATCTGCGGATCGACGCCGGCGGTCGCATAGGAGGCGATGCGGGCCAGCGGGGTCAGGCCGCGGCGGGCGGCCTCGTCCTCGGTCATCACCAGCACGGCGGCGGCGCCGTCGTTCAGGCCCGAGGCGTTGGCGGCGGTGACCGTGCCGTCCTTGCTGAAGGCGGGGCGCAGCTTTTCCATCGCCTCCAGCGTGGCGCCGTGGCGGACATATTCGTCGGCATCGACCACGGTGTCGCCCTTGCGGCCCTTGATCGTGACCGGCACGATCTCGTCGGCGAACTTCCCGGCCTTCTGCGCGGCCTCGGCCTTGTTCTGCGAGGCGACCGCGAATTCGTCCTGCTCCGCCCGGGTGATGCCCCATTTCCCGGCGACGTTCTCGGCCGTGGTGCCCATGTGATAGTCGTGGAAGGCGTCCCAGAGCCCGTCCTTGATCATGGTGTCGAGCATCTTCATGTCGCCCATCTTCTGCCCCGAGCGGATATAGGCGGCATGGGGTGCCAGCGACATGGATTCCTGGCCGCCCGCCGCGACCACGGTGGCATCGCCCAAGAGCACCTGCTGCGCAGCCAGCGCCACCGAGCGCAGGCCCGAGCCGCAGACCTGGTTGATCACCCAGGCGGCCGATTCCTGCGGATAGCCCGCCTTGATATGCGCCTGGCGGCCGGGGTTCTGGCCCTGGCCGGCGGTCAGCACCTGGCCCAGGATGGTTTCGGACACTTCGGAAGGATCGATGCCGGCCCGCTCGACGAGGGCTTTCAGGACGATGGCGCCCAGCTCATGCGCCGGCAGGTTCGCAAAGGATCCCAGGAAGCTTCCGACGGGTGTGCGGGCGGCAGAGACGATTACGGCTTTGGTCATGGCGGGGCTCCTTCCCAGATGTCCGAAAGTATCGGTTACAGGACGACTGTTTGCCGTTTCGTTACCCGAGGTCAAGCGGACTTGACGGTGCGATGCCCCGGATCGCGGGTGCAGCCATGGGGTTTGCGCATGGGCTCGCGCAGGCCGGTCGGTCGGTCGGGCAATTCCCAGGTTACCGCGATATTGCCGCGGGGCGGTATCGGGCATGGCCGCCGGAAAGGCCGAGGCGATTCTACCGCCGGGCGAGACGCGCTCAGCCGCGTCGGGCGGCCGAACTGGGCGATTTCCACGGCGGCATGATGGTCGGCGCGCCGAAATAATAGCCTTGCAGGCAGTCGATTCCCATGTCGATCAGGAACGCGGCGTCATCCGCCGTCTCGACCGATTCCGCCACCGTGAACATGTCGAAATGATGCGCGATGGATTGCAGGGCCCGCGCCAGCACCTGGTTGTCGCGCTGGGTGGCGATGTCGCGGACGAACTGGCCGTCGATCTTGATCATGTCGAAGCAGAAATCGCGCAGATAGCGGAACGAGGTATAGCCCGCGCCGAAGTCGTCCAGCGCGAAGCTGACGCCCTGGGCCTGCAACTCCTGCATGAATCGTCCCACCAGGTCGGGCATGCCCATGGCCGAGCTTTCGGTGATTTCCAGGATCAGCCGCTCGGCGATGCTGTCGTCCGCGGCGATGCCTTCGCGCAGGATGCGCAGCCAGGCCGGATAGCCGATCGAACGCGCCGACATGTTGATCGAAAGCCTGAGCGAGGGTTCCTCGGCCAGCGATTTCAGGCCCAGCGACAGCGAAAGGCAGTCGATCTGCCGGCCCAGTTCGGTGGTCTCGGCCAGCGGCAGAAAGTCGCGCAGCGGCACGATGCGCCCGGTTTCGTCGATGATTCGGATCAGTCCTTCGTGGAAGGCGGCGTGGTCGGGGCGATCCGCCTGCACCACCGGCTGATAGGCCAGCACTGCGTTGCCGCGCGATACCGCGCCCCGAACCGCGGTCATCGTCACCCGCGACTGCCGATCGACGGCGAAATCCAGCGGAGAGCCCATTTCCAGTCGCGAATCGATATTGTCGGTCATGCCAAGCCTCCTGTCACTGGCGGCACTCTGGCGATCATGTTCTAAGATCGCGTAAACTGGACCCGCTTTCTCGACTCGAGGTTAACCGACCCTTGCCCGATATGACCGAACGCTGCGCCTGGTGCGGCTCCGACCCGCTTTATGTCGCCTATCACGACCAGGAATGGGGCGTGCCGGAATACGATGCGCGCGCGCTTTGGGAAAAGCTGGTGCTGGACGGCTTTCAGGCCGGCCTCAGCTGGATCACCATCCTGCGCAAGCGCGATGCCTTTCGCGAGACCTTCGAGGGGTTCGAGCCCGAGCGCGTCGCGGCCTGGGGCGAGGCCGAGATCGCGCGTGCCCTGCAAACCCCGGGCATCGTCCGCCATCGCGGCAAGATCGAGGCCACCGTCAAGGGCGCCCGGCTGTTCCTGGAGATCGAGGGGGGCGAAGGGTTTTCGCCCTTCATTTGGTCCTTTGTCGGCGGCCGGCCGATCCAGAACGAGTTCGCCAGCATGAACCAGGTTCCGGCCAAGACCCCGGCATCCGAAGCCATGGCCAAGGCGTTGAAAAAGCGCGGCTTCAATTTCTGCGGCCCGGTGATCACCTATGCCTTCATGCAGGCCTGCGGGCTGGTCAACGACCACATGACCCATTGCCCGGCCCACGCCCGCGTCAAGGCGCTGTCGCCTGCCTGACCAGTTCCTTGGCCGCCTCCGAGGACCAGTCGGCGCCGCCGATCAGCCGGGCGATCTCGTTGCCCTCGCGGTCGATCAGCACGGTCACCGGCATGCCCATGACCCCCATCTCGCGCGCAAGTTGCTGGCGCGGGTCGAGATGCACGGGCAGGTGGGTGATGCCCTCTTCGTCGAGGAACTTCCTGACCGCCGGGGGCGGGTTGTGGCCGGCGGCGATGGCCACGACCTCGAAATCCTCGCCGCCCATCTCGGCCTGCAGCGCGTCGAGCGAGGGCATTTCCTCGCGGCAGGGGGCGCACCAGGTCGCCCAGAAGTTCAGCAGCACCACCTTGCCCTGCCAGTCGGCCAGGCTGTGCGTGCCGCCCTCGGGGTCGGTGAAGGCGGTCGCGGGCACCGGGGTCGGATCGGTCGGCGCCAGCTTGGCCAGCCCGCCGTCATGGGCGGCCTGCCAGTCGATTTCCACGGCAATTGCCGGGCCGAAACCCGCATTTGCACCGATCAGCAGCGCCGTATAAAGAACCAGCCAACGCATTCCACCCCCCGAAGGACAAGTCATGACCGAGCAGCCCACCACCGCCAACCAGATGTGGGGCGGACGTTTCGCCGCAGGCCCGGACGCGATCATGGAGGCGATCAACGCCTCGATCGGCTTCGACCAGCGGCTCTATGCCCAGGACATCCGGGGCAGCCGCGCCCATGCCGCGATGCTCGCCGCACAAGGCATCATCAGCACTAGCGATGCCGAGGCGATCGGGGAAGGGCTGCTCACGGTCTTGTCAGAGATCGAGAAGGGCGACTTTCCCTTTTCGACTGCGCTGGAAGACATCCACATGAATGTGGAATCGCGGCTGAAGGAGATCATCGGCGAGCCGGCGGGGCGCCTGCATACGGCGCGCTCGCGCAACGACCAGGTGGCGACCGATTTCCGGCTTTGGGTGCGCGACCAGTGCGACGCCGCCATCGCCGGGCTGGACGCCCTGATCCGCGCCGCCTTGTCGCAGGCCGAGAAGGGCGCGGATTGGGTCATGCCGGGCTTTACACATCTGCAAACCGCGCAGCCGGTGACCTGGGGCCATCACATGATGGCCTATGTCGAGATGTTCGGCCGCGACCTGTCGCGTTTCCGGGACGCGCGCAAGCGCATGAACGAATCGCCCCTGGGCGCCGCCGCCCTGGCCGGCACCGGCTTTCCCATCGACCGCGAGGCGACGGCCCGGGCGCTGGGCTTCGAGCGGCCGATGGCGAACAGCCTCGACGCGGTCAGCGACCGGGATTTCGCGCTGGAATACCTGTCGAGCGCCGCGATCTGCGCCGTCCACCTGTCGCGGCTGGCCGAGGAACTGGTGATCTGGTCCTCGGCCCAGTTCCGGTTCGTGACCATGTCGGACCGATTCTCGACCGGCTCGTCGATCATGCCGCAGAAGAAGAACCCCGACGCCGCCGAGCTGATCCGCGCCAAGATCGGCCGCATCCTGGGCGCGGCGGTGGCGCTGTTCGTGGTGATGAAGGGCCTGCCCTTGGCCTATTCCAAGGACATGCAGGAGGACAAGGAGCAGGTCTTCGACGCGAGCGACAACCTGATGCTGGCGCTTGCCGCGATGACGGGGATGCTCACCGACCTGACCGCGAATCGCGAGCGGCTGGAGGCGGCGGCGGGCTCGGGCTTCTCGACCGCGACCGACCTGGCTGACTGGCTGGTGCGCGAGGCCGGGCTGCCCTTCCGCGACGCCCATCATGCGACCGGCGCGCTGGTCGCCATGGCCGAGCAGGCGGGCATCGACCTGCCGGACCTGACGCTGGAACAGATGCAATCGGTCAACCCGGCGATCACCGCGGATGTCTATGGCGTGCTGGGCGTGCATAACTCGGTCGCCTCGCGCATGAGCTATGGCGGCACCGCTCCGGCGCAGGTCCGCGCCCAGATCGCCCGCTGGAAAGAGAAACTGGAGGAGAAATCCGCATGACGCAGCATCTGCTTTTGGCCGCTTTCGCGCTGATCCTGGCGACCCTGGCCGCCTGTGGCGTCGATGGCGCCCCGACCCGTCCCGAGCCCGCCCGCGAGACCGTGCGCGAACCCGGCGTGCATATCAGCGGAGAGGCGCATTTCGGTGTCATCACGCAGCTCTGAGCTGACGTCGCTGCGGCTGGCCTGGGCCGGGCTTGCCCTGGTCGGCCTTGTCGTGGCGCTGTGGCGGGGCGAGGCGCTTTGGCAAGGCGCCGGCGGGTCCGAACTGGTGGCGCAGGCCACGCTGGCGCTATGGTGCCTGATCGAGACCATGCTGCGCCGCAACTGGGCGGCACTGCTGACGCTGCCGGGGCTGGCGCTGGGGATCGGCTTTGCGCTGCCGCTATATCTGTTCATCCGCTCTCGCAGGATCACCTGATGGATCACTTCAACTATGTCGATGGCTGGCTGCATGCCGAGGAGGTGCCGCTGGCCCGCATCGCGGCCGAGGTCGGCACCCCGGTCTATGTCTATTCCGCCGCCACGCTGACCCGGCATTTCAAGCTGTTCCAGCAGGCGCTGGCGTGGACCGATCACCTGGTCTGCTTTGCGGTCAAGGCGAATTCGAACATCGCGGTGCTGAAGCTTCTGGGCGACCTGGGCGCGGGCATGGATATCGTCTCGGGCGGGGAATATGCGCGCGCCAGGGCGGCGGGCGTGCCGGGCGAGCGGATCGTTTTCTCGGGCGTCGGCAAGCTCGAACCCGAGATGCGCATGGCGCTGGAAGGCGGCATCCGCCAGTTCAACGTCGAATCCGAGCCCGAGCTGGAGCTGCTGTCGCGCGTCGCCTCGTCCATGGGGGTCGAGGCGCCGATCGCCGTGCGGGTGAACCCGGACGTGGACGCCAGGACGCATGAGAAGATCGCCACGGGCAAGTCCGAGAACAAGTTCGGCATCCCCATCGCGCGGGCGCGCGAGGTCTATGCCCATGCCGCGCGCCTGCCCGGGATCAAGGTGGTCGGCATCGACATGCATATCGGCAGCCAGCTGACCGACCTGGAGCCCTATCGCCAAGCCTATGCCAAGATGGCCGAACTGACCCGCGCGCTGCGCGCCGACGGGCACCGGATCACCCGGCTCGACATGGGCGGCGGCCTGGGCATTCCCTATCGGCGCGACAACAATGCGCCGCCCTTGCCCATCGAATACGGCCAGGTGATCCGCGATGCCGTGGGCGACCTGGGCTGCGAGATCGAGATCGAGCCGGGGCGCAACATCGCCGGCAATGCCGGGATCCTGCTTTCCTCGGTGATCTATCTGAAACAGGGCGAGGGGCGGGATTTCCTGATCCTCGACGCGGCGATGAACGATCTGATCCGGCCGGCGATGTATTCCGCGCATCACGACATCGTCCCGGTGCGCGAGGCGGCGCCGGGGGCCGAGGTCGCGCCGCATGACGTGGTCGGCCCGGTCTGCGAGACCGGCGACACCTTCCAGAAGGCGGTCGAGCTGCCGGCATTGGGCCCCGGCGATCTGGTGGCGTTGCGCTCGGCCGGGGCCTATGGCGCGGTGATGGCCTCGGAATACAATTCCCGGCCGTTGGTGCCCGAGGTTCTGGTCAGCGCCGATCAATTCGCCGTCATTCGGGCGCGGCCGACGCTTGAGGAAATGCTGGGACGCGATACCATTCCGGAATGGCTCTGAACGCTCATTCCCGCGCCGTTGCGACCGGGGGTTTCACACCCCCGGGCCCCCGTGGGGTATTTCCCAAACGGAAAATGAAGGGGCGTGATCGTGGATCGGGATGAGCCACGCCGGATTCGCCGGGCGGTCTGGCTGACCCGCGCCGGCATGTGGTGGGAGGCGCTGGCCGCGGCCTTCTGGCCGCTGGGCGTGCTGCTGGCACTGGTGCTGGCGGCGCTGGCCTTCGGCGTGACCGATCTGCTGTCCTCGCGCGTGCTGTTCTGGAGCATGGCGGCGGCGGTGCTGGCCGTGCTGTCGGCCTTGGCCTGGGGATTGCGGCGATTCCGGCGGCCTTCGGCCGAGGCGGCGCGGTCGCGGGTCGATCTGACCCTGCCGGGGCGGCCGCTTTCGGCGCTGCGCGATCAGGTGGCCGTGGGTGCCGGGGACGGCGGTGCGGCCGTGCTGTGGCGGGCGCATCTGGCGCGGATGCAGGCGGTGGCCTCGGCCGCGCGGCCGGTCGCCCCCGATGCGCGGCTGCGCTGGCGCGATCCGGTCGCGCTGCGGCTGGTCGGCATGGTGGCGCTGGTCATGGCGCTGATCTTTGCGCCCACGGGGCAGCTGGGGCAGGGCATCGCCGCCTTGGGCGCAACCTTCCGGCCCATGCCCGAGGTGCGTCCGGGGGGCGAGGCCGGCCCCTCATGGGAGGGCTGGGCCGAGCCGCCCGCCTATACCCGGCGTCCGACGCTTTACCTGAACGCCCTGCCAGAGGGGCAGGGGCTGGAACTTCCCAAGGGCTCGAAGCTGAGCTTCCGGCTTTATGGCGAAGGCGCCGGGATCGTGCAGGACATCGGTGCTGCGCTGCCGGGCGGCGAGCCTTCGGCGCCGGAGTTCATGGCCGAGCGCGACGGGGTGGTCGAGGTCGCCGGGCGGCGTTTCGACGTGACCGTGCTGCCCGATGCGGCGCCGGTCGTCGCACCGGGCAAGGCGCCCGAGCGGCGAGCCGACGGCCGGCTGGTGCAGGAATTCACCGCCAGCGACGACAACGGCATTGCGGGGGGACAGGCGGTCATCACGCTGGACCTGGATGCGGTGGACCGCCGCTTTGGCCTGGCGCCCGACCCCGAGCCGCGCGAGACGGTGGCGCTGGACCTGCCGCTGCCCGCGACCGGCAGCCGCAAGCAGGTCCGCGGCCGGCTGGTGGGCGACCTGGCGCGCCACCCCTGGGCCAACCTGCCGGTGACCATCTCGCTGCAGGTCGAGGACGGGATCGAGCAGCAGGGTGTCTCGGCCCCCATGCGCATGGTGCTGCCGGGGCGGCGCTTCTTCGATCCATTGGCGGCGGCGCTGATCGAGGTGCGGCGCGACCTGTTGTGGTCGCGCGAAAACGCTGCCCGTAGCGCCCAGGTTCTGCGCGCGGCGAGCTGGCAGCCCGACGGCTTCATGGAGGAGGAGCTTTATCACGGCCTGCGGGGTGCCGTCGGCACGCTGGAAGCCGGCAATCTGAGCGAGGAGGCGCGCAACAAGCTGGCGCAATTGCTGTGGGACGCGGCCGTCGCGCTGGAGGATGGCGGCCTGGCCGATGCTCTGGAGCGGATGCAGCAGGCCCAGGAGCGGCTGTCCGAGGCGATCCGCAACGGCGCCAGCCCTGACGAGATCCAGCGGCTGATGGACGAGCTGAAGCAGGCCACCGACGATTATCTGGACATGCTGGCCCAGCAGCAGGGCGAGGATCCGGCCCAGCGTTTCGACCGCTCGGCCCAGAACCGCCAGCAGATCACCGGCGACCAGATCCAGCAGATGATGGACGAGATCCAGCGCCTGATGAACGAGGGCCGCATGGCCGAGGCCCAGGAACTGCTGGAGCAGTTCAACCGCATGATGCAGAACCTGCGGGTGACGCAATCCGAAGGGGGCGAGGGCGGCCGCCAGCGTCCGATGAACCGGCTGGCCGAGACCCTTCGCGACCAGCAGAAGCTGGCCGACGAGGCCATGCGCCAGATGCAGGACCAATACGGCCAGTGGCAGCAGGGCCAGGAAGGGCAGGGCAGCCAGGACAACCAGCAGCTCGCCGACCGCCAGCGCGAGTTGCGCGAGGATCTGGGCCGGCAGCGCGGGTTGCTGCCCGGCCGCGGCACGCCGCAGGGCGAGGAGGCGCGTCGCCAGCTGGACGAGGCCGGCCGTGCCATGGAGGATGCCGAGCAGTCCCTGCGTGAGGGTGACGCCGCCGGCGCGATGGAGCGCCAGGCCCAGGCCATCCAATCCATGCGCGAGGGGATGCGCGCGCTTGGCGACATGATGGCGCAGGACCGGCAGCAGGGGCAGGACGGCGAGCCGCAGCAGGGCGGGCAGCAGGACGGTCCCGAGGGCCCCTCGGGCGATCCGCGCGGCCAGCGCGGGCTGGCGCAACCCTACGACCGCCGGCCGCAGACCGATCCGTTGGGCCGGGCGCTGTCGGGCGACGGCGGCTCGATCACCTCGGGCGATCCGCTGGCCGAGGGGGGCGATCCCTCGCGCAAGGCCCGGGAATTGCAGGACGAGATCCGCCGCCGCACCGGCGAGCGCGAGCGGCCGCGCGACGAGCGCGACTATCTGGGCCGGCTGCTGGAGAATTTCTGAACCGTCGCAGGAAGGCCCGCGGCCGGCGTCGAACCGGCCTGCATGGGGTGCCGCGTCACGTCAGCAGGGCCGAAACGTGCTATTCGCCCAGGATGCGGTCGTGCAGCCAGAGCCGGCCATGATCGATGTGCTGGCGCAATCCGGCAAGCCAGTTGCCGCCTTCATCGGCCGGGATCTGCGGCGCCAGCGCATAGAGTGCCACCACCCCCAGCGCCAGCATGGCGGCAAGGCCGAAACCCGTGGCATAGCCCGTCCTTTCGCGTCGCACCGGCACGATGGCGGGGACGGGTGCTTCGCGCAGGCTGCCGGTTTCGGCGGGTTGGCCGGATCCGGCTTCCGGCGCGGCGGGCCGGATCAGCGATGCGGCGGGCGAGGGCGGTTCTTCGGCCTGGGTTGCCGCATCGGGCTGCGGCGTGACCGAGCGGGTCAGGGTGGCGGCCAGTTCCTCGGCATCGGGCAGGACGGGGGCCGCTACCGGCTGGGGCCGATCCTGCGGTGCAGGGTCAAGGGCCGGATCGGCTGCGCCCGGACTTTCGGGCAGGGGAGCGGCCTGGGTCTCAGTAGGAGCCTCAACGGGTCTTTCAACGGAAGTCTTGTCGGGCAAGGAGGCGTGGCCGGCCTCGGTCACGGTCACGGCGGGCCAGTCGACCAGCGGCTCGGCCTCTGTCCCGCTTTCCGCTGCGGCGTGTTCCGGCCGGGCTGCGTCCGGCATGTCCTGCGGCGCTTCGGCCACCGGCTTCGCGGGATTGTGATCGGCGGTGGGCGGGCGCATTTCCGTCTGGCGGGCGCGCAATTCCCGGGCGGCCTCTTCGCGCAGGATGGCCAGCACCGATTCGTCCAGCGGCCGGTTCAGCACCGGGCGTGCCTCGGGGGCATGGGGGTCGCGCGGGCCGGCTTCGGGCGGCAAGGCGGATTTTCCGGGCCTTGGCTGGCGCCAGACATGGCCACAGGCCGAGCATTCGACCTCGCGCCCCGAGGCGGGAATGGCGGATTCCGCAATCTCGTATTGGGCTGCGCAGCGGGGGCAGGTCAGGCGCATGGGCTGGTCTTTCGGCTCCGGTCGGGGATGGTTTCGATCATGCGGGCGTCTCGCATTCGCCGCGCGACTGTTCTATCAAGCCAGGAACCGCGCGCCAAGCAGCCCGCTCGGAAAGGGACCACCAGTGATCGAGATGCAGAACCTGTCCTTCGGCTACAGCGGCAACGATCCGTTGCTTGCCGACATGTCGCTGACGCTACAGCCGGGTTCCTTTCATTTCCTGACCGGCCCGTCGGGCGCGGGCAAGACCACCTTCCTGCGGCTGTGCTATGCCGAACTGATGCCGAGCGCCGGGCAGATGACGGCATTCGGCCAGGACGTGCGCACGCTGTCGCGCGACGGCATCGCCGCGTTGCGCCGCCGGGTGGGGGTGGTGCATCAGGATACGCAGTTTCTTGACCACCTGCCGGTGGCGGAAAACATCGCGCTGCCGTTGCTGGTTTCGGGCGAGCAGATCGACATGCCGGCCCTGGGCGAGCTTCTGGCCTGGGTGCAGCTGTCCGGCCACGCCCGCGCCATGCCGCCCGAGCTTTCCGGGGGCGAGCGGCAGCGTGCCGCCCTGGCCCGTGCCGTCATCATGTCGCCCGACCTGATCCTGGCCGATGAGCCGACGGGCAACCTGGATTGGGACATGTCGATGCGGCTTTTGCAGCTGCTGATCGAACTGAACCGTTCTGGCAAGGCGGTGCTGATCGCCACCCACGACCTGAACCTGATCCGTGCCGCCAAGCAGCAGGTGCAGGCGCGGGTGCTGCGCATCGCGGGCAAGAGGCTGCAACTGGCGGGAGCGGACCTGTGAAGAAAGCCGATCTGAAATCGCTGGACCTGGCGGCGCTGTGGCGGGGGCTGACCCGGCCCGACCCGGCGGGCACGGACCGCGTGGTGCCGCCGACCGGCTTTACCGCGCAACTGACGGTATTCTCGGCCGCCGCCATGGCCTTTCTGGCCGTCTTTGCCCTGGCCCTGGCGCTGGCCACCGGCCGGTTGGCCGAACGCTGGTCCACCGAACTGGCCCAGACGGTGACCGTGCGCATCTCGGCCCCCGATGACCAGATCGACGAGCAGACCGTCACGGTGATGGAGGCGCTGAAGACGACCCCCGGCATCGCCGAGGCCCGATTGCTGCCCGATGACGAGGTGGAAAGGCTGCTGGAGCCCTGGTTCGGCCCGGATGTCCCGGTCGAGGCCCTGCCGGTGCCGCGGCTGATCGAGATCACCGAGGCCGCCGACGGTTTCGATGCCGCGGCGCTGCGCCTGCGGCTTCAGGGCGAGGCGCCGGGCGCGGTGCTGGACGACCATACCCGCTGGCGCCAGCCGCTGGTTTCGGCCGCGAACCGGCTGCGGGTGCTGGGGCTGGTCTCGCTTTTGCTGATCGGCGCGGCTTCTGGTGCCATGATCACGCTGGCGGCCAAGGCGGCGCTGGCGGCGAACGGGCAGGTGATCCGCGTGCTGCGCCTGATCGGCGCCCGCGACATCACCATCGCCACCGCCTTCGTGCGCCGCTTTACCCGCCGTGCCGCCATGGGCGCGGCCGGGGGCACGGCGCTGGGAATGGGGGCGATCTGGGCGCTGCCCTCGATGGACCAGGCGGGAAGCTTCCTGACCGGGCTGGGATTCCAGGGCTGGGGCTGGCTGTGGCCGCTGCTGATCCCGCCCGTGGCCGCCGCGATCGGCTTTGTCGCTACCCGCTGGGCGGCGCTGAAGATGCTGCGCGAGGTGCGCTGATGAGTGCCTATCACCCGCGCCGGGCCTCGATTCTCGACTGGCCGCGTGCGGTGCTTTACTACCTTTACGTGGCGCTGGTGACCCTGGTGCTGGGGCTTTGGGGCCTGCCGCAGGTGCTGGTCCATCCCGAACGCGCGCATCGCGTGGCCAGCCTGTGGCTGGGCCAGATGCTGGGTGCGGCGCGGGTCATCCTGGGCGTGCGCATCGAATATCGCGGCACGCCGCCCGCCGGCGACTGCATCGTCGCCTCGAAGCATCAAAGCTTTCTCGACATTCTCGCGCTGGCCCACGCCTGTCCGCGCCGCGCCTTCGTCATGAAGCGCGAGGTGCTGCGGGTGCCGATCATGGGCTGGTTCGCGCGCAAGGTCGGCTGCATCCCCATCGACCGCGCCCGGGGCAAGGAGGCGATGAAGCAGATCATCGCCGGGGTCGAGGCCGCCCGCACCCGCCCCGGCGGGCTGGGCCAGTTGATCATCTATCCCGAGGGCACCCGCACCCGGCCGGGGCAGAAACTGCCCTACAAGCACGGCGCAGGCACGATCCAGCGCGCCACCGGCCTGCCGATCCAGCCGGTGGCGGTGAATTGCGGCCTGTTCTGGCCCAAGCGCGGCATCCCGATCCAGGGCGGCACGGCGGTGATCGAGTTCCTGCCGCCGATCACCGTCGGCCAGCGTTCCGGTGCGGTGATGGAACTTCTGGAGGCGCGGATCGAGGCCGCAAGCGACCGCCTGCTGGCCGAGGCCGGCGGCCTGCCCGGAACCACGCCCGCGCCGGCGGCCTGACGCCTGACGCAAGGGCAGGGGCAGGGCCGAAGCGTTTTCGGCATTGCGCCCGGTCGCGGTTGCGGTCCAACCTGCCCGGCGGATTCGCGGGCCTTCGGGCCAGAACAGGGGGACGGGATGCGTCCGATCATCGACATCGACCATGTTTCCAAGCGCTATGACAGCGGCACGGTTGCGCTGAACGACGTCTCGCTGCAGATCGACGAGGGCGAGATCCTGGCATTGCTCGGCCCGAACGGGGCGGGCAAGACCACGCTGATCTCGATCATCTGCGGCCTCGTGGTGCCGACCGGCGGCACGGTCCGCGTCGGCGGCCACGACATCCGCAAGGACTGGCGTGCGGCGCGCAAGCTCATCGGTCTCGTCCCGCAGGAGATCGCGCTGGAGCCCTTCGAGAGCGTCATCGACTGCGTGCGCTTTACCCGCGGTCTTTACGGCGAGCCGCCGGATGACGCTTATATCGAGCGGCTGCTGAGCAGCCTTGCGCTGTGGGACAAGCGCGAGGCCAAGACGCGTGAGCTGTCGGGCGGCATGAAGCGGCGGGTGTTGATCGCCAAGGCGCTGTCGCACCGGCCCAAGGTGCTGTTCCTCGACGAGCCCACCGCCGGGGTGGATGTGGCCCTGCGGCGCGAGATGTGGCAGGTGGTCCGGGAACTGCGCGCCGAAGGCGTGACCATCATCCTGACCACGCATTACCTGGAGGAGGCCGAGGACATGGCCGACCGCATCGGCGTCATCAACCGGGGCGAGCTTTTGCTGGTCAAGTCCAAGGACGAGCTGCTGGGCGAGTTCGGCAAGAAGCACCTGACCGTCTCGCTTTACGAACCGCTGCGGGCCCTGCCTGCCGAACTGGCCGGGCGCGGGCTGGTCCTGTCCGCCGACGGGCGGGAGCTGGGCTATGCCTACGACACCCGGGCCGAGCGCACCGGCATCGCCCATCTGCTGGCCGAACTGGCCGAGCGCGGCATCGCCGTGCGCGACGTCTCGACCAAGCAGAGCAGCCTCGAAGAGATCTTCATGTCGCTGGTCGAGGAGGAAACCGCATGAACTGGCGTTCCGCCCGCGCCGTCTTCGGCCACGAGATGGCGCGGTTCTTCCGCACGATCTGGCAGTCGCTGGCCTCGCCGGTGCTGTCCACGGTGCTTTACTTCGTCGTCTTCGGCGCCGCCATCGGCGGGCGCATCCAGGCGGTCGAGGGCGTGCCCTACGGCGCCTTCATCGTGCCGGGCCTGATGATGCTGACCGTGCTGCAGCAATCGGTGGCCAATGCCAGCTTCGGCATCTATTTCCCGAAATTCGCCGGCACGATCTATGAGATCCTCGTCGCCCCCACCGGCTGGATCGAGGTCACGCTGGGCTTTGTCGGCGCCGCCGCCGCCAAGGCGGTGATGATCGCGCTGGTGATCCTGGTGACAAGCTTCTGGTTCACCGGGGTCCATATCGCGCATCCGTTCTGGATGCTGGCCTTTCTGTTCCTGACCGCCATCGCCTTTTCGCTTTTGGGCTTCATCATCGGCCTTTGGGCCAAGAATTTCGAGCAGTTGCAGATCGTGCCGATGATGGTGATCACGCCGCTGGTGTTCCTGGGCGGCGCCTTCTATTCGGCCTCGATGCTGCCGCCCTTCTGGGAGGGCGTGGCCAAGCTCAACCCGGTGCTTTACCTGATCTCGGGCTTTCGCTGGAGCTTTTTCGGCTTTGCCGACGTGCCGGTCGGGCTGTCGCTGGCGGCGGTGGCGCTGATGATCCTGGTCTGCATGGGTGCGATCCGCTGGATCTTCCTGACCGGCTGGCGGCTGCGGGAGTGACGGCTCAGGCCGGGCAGGGCGTTGCTGCCTTGCCCATCCGGGCCGCATGGAGGTTTAAGGCCGTCCTTTGCTGGCTCAGCCAGGTTTCCGCCGTCTCGCGTCCCTGCGCCTGCGCCAATTGCCGATAGGTGGGGCCAAGCCGTTCGCGGTTGGCCCAGATCGCGCAATCCAGCGGCCCCGGCGCCACTTGCACGACGCTGCTGGCGGCGCTGCCTTGCTTCGGCAACGGCGCGGAATCGGTCCCCGCGCCTTGCGCTCCGGCCGCAGTCGCCCAGAACAGGGCCATGGCAGAGATGAGAATCCGCTGTCGAACCATGTGTCCTCTCCCCATTTCCTCCCCGCTTCGGCAAGTGTGGCACGATGCTGTGGGCCTGTCAGCTATTTCCTCCCGCACAGCCGGGTCTGCGGATCCAGCCGGACATAGTCCCGGGCCGAGATCTTGTGCATTTTCAGCGAATGCTTCCATTGCGTGTTCCACATGCGCAGGATGCCGCCCCGATAATATTGCGCCATCAACTCGTCCACGATCGGCGGGATGATGTTGGTGCTAGGGATGCGCGGCGCGTGAAAGCCGACCGTCGCCTTCGGTCCCAGGCAGGCATTGGGCAGGGTGATGTAGATCGTGCAGGCCGAGCGGCAATAGCCGCGCACCTCGACCGGGCGGCCGCTGGCGGCCAGCTTGTTGCGGTAGCGGATCGCGTCGACGACATTGCCGCCGCGGTTGTTCATGATGACGATGGGCTTGCCGCGCGGCTGCGCCTCGGCCGCGGTGGGGATGGCGGCGATGCCGGCACCCAGCCCCAGAGACAGGGCAAGTGCCATGGAAATGTGGGTCAGGAAAGAACGCATGCTCATGTCCCTTGCTATGCCTCGCCGAACGCCCAAGTCCAAATGACGTTCCGGCGAGCCGCGCTTGCCGCTTAACAAGCGCCGCGCCCCGCATTATATGCCGGCCATGAGCCAGAACCCGCCCCTGTTGCGCCCCGATCTAGCCCCCGCGCCCATCTTCGACACCAGCCGGAGAGAGGGCCAGCCCACCATCGGCATGGTCAGCCTTGGCTGTCCCAAGGCGCTGGTGGACAGCGAGCGCATCCTGACGCGCCTGCGGGCCGAGGGCTATGCCATCAGCCCCGACTACAAGGGCGCCGGCGCGGTGATCGTGAACACCTGCGGTTTCCTGGACAGCGCCAAGGCGGAATCGCTGCAAGCCATCGGCGAGGCGCTGGCGGAAAACGGCAAGGTGATCGTGACCGGCTGCCTGGGCGCCGAGCCGGAATACATCACCGGCGCGCATCCGTCGGTGCTGGCCGTGACGGGACCACAGCAATACGAACAGGTGCTGGATGCGGTGCACCACGCGGTGCCGCCCAGTCCCGATCCTTTCGTGGACCTGCTGCCGGCCTCGGGCGTCAAGCTGACGCCGCGCCATTACAGCTATCTGAAGATTTCCGAGGGCTGCAACCACGCCTGCAAGTTCTGCATCATCCCGGACATGCGCGGGAAGCTGGTCAGCCGTCCCGCCCATGCGGTGATCCGCGAGGCCGAGAAGCTGGTCGAAGCCGGGGTGCGCGAATTGCTGGTGATCTCGCAGGATACCTCGGCCTACGGGCTCGACCGCAAGTTCGCGACCGAGCGCGGGCACCGGGCGCATATCACCGACCTGGCGCGCGACCTCGGGCAGCTTGGTGCCTGGGTGCGGCTGCATTACGTCTATCCCTACCCGCATGTGCGCGACCTGATCCCGCTGATGGCCGCCCATGGGGAATCGGGGGGGCTGGTGCTGCCCTATCTGGACATCCCCTTCCAGCACGCCCACCCGGACGTGCTGAAGCGGATGGCCCGCCCCGCCGCGGCGGCGAGGACGCTGGACGAGATCGCCGCATGGCGCGCGGTCTGTCCCGACATCACGCTGCGCTCGACCTTCATCGTCGGCTATCCGGGCGAGACCGAGGCCGAGTTCCAGACCCTGCTGGACTGGCTGGACGAGGCGCAGTTGGATCGCGTCGGCTGCTTCCAATACGAAAACGTCAAGGGCGCGCGGGCGAACGACCTGCCGGATCACGTTCCCGACGATGTGAAGCAGGATCGCTGGGATCGGTTCATGCAAAAGGCGCAGGCGATCTCCGAGGCGAAGCTGGCGGCCAAGGTCGGCCACCGCATCGAGGTGATCGTGGATGCCGTGGATGGTGACGGCGCCACCTGCCGCACCAAGGCGGATGCGCCCGAGATCGACGGCAACCTGTTCATCGACGAGGGATTCGAGGATCTGGCCCCGGGCGATATCGTCAGCGTCACCGTGGACGAGGCGGGCGAATACGATCTTTGGGGCCGGCTATAGGCGGCGACAATCGTTCCGGTTGTGGCAGTCGCGCCGCTGGCTTAATCAGGGGTTGCGACACAACAAGGCGGCATGGATGAACTGGGATCCCGAAGGCAGGCCCCGCAAGCCCGATTTCCTGGGCATCGGTGCACAAAAGGCCGGCACCACCTGGCTGTCGCAGATGCTGGGCCAGCATCCCGACGTCTGGGCGCCTCCATTCAAGGAGGTGCAGTTCTTCAACCATCGCTTTATCGAGGAGCATCGCAAATGGCTGCCCTGGCATTTTCGCCGTGGCCGCCAGAACATCGAGAAACGCTGGGCCGCCCGCGGCGAGGAGATGCCGCGCGACATGGTGCGCTATCTGGACCGCATCACCCGCGAGCCGATGTTCACCAACCATTGGTACAAACTGGTCTTCGCCCCGGCGCCGCAGGGGACAAGGACCATCGACGTCACCCCGGAATATTCGACCCTGCCGCCGGAAGGCGTGGATTTCATGGCGAAATTCCTGCCGCAAGCCAAGTTCGTCTATATCATTCGCCACCCGGTCGACCGGGCCATCTCGCAGCTGAAGATGAACCTGAGCCGCGCCCGGCGAAAGCCCGCGACCGTCGAGGACTGGCTGGCCGAGATCGAGGATCCGGTGCTGATGGATCGCGGCGACTACATGCGTTATGTGCCGCGCTGGAACGCGCATTTCGGTCCCGACCGGCTGCTTTACCTGCCTTTCGGCATGATCGCCCGCGATCCGCTGGGCTTCCTGCGCCGGGTCGAGGACTTCCTGGGCCTTCGGCAGCATGACTATCGCGACCTGGGGAAAAAGGTCTTTGCCTCGGACAACACGCTGGTCGTTCCCGACAGGGCCCGCGCCCGGCTGCGCGAGAAGCTGGAGCCGCAGTTCGGCTTTCTCGAACAGGCCTTCGGCCCGGAATTCACCCGGCAGTTCCGCTGAGCCTTCCCCTTTCGCCCCTGCTCGACTACATAGCGGCCAGATTCATACGGATTTCAGAGACGGGGAAAGATCATGGCCTCCTACCAGTTCGTTTACCACATGGACGGGGTGTCCAAGACCTATCCGGGCGGCAAGAAGACCTTCGAGAACATCCGCCTGAACTTCCTGCCCGGCGTCAAGATCGGCGTCGTCGGCGTCAACGGCGCCGGCAAATCGACGCTTCTGCGCATCATGGCCGGCATCGACAAGGATTTCACCGGCGAGGCCTGGGCCGCCAAGGGCGCGACCGTCGGCTACCTGCCGCAGGAGCCGCAGCTTGACCCGGCGCTGAACGTGCGCGGCAACGTCATGGAGGGCGTCAAGGCCAAGCAGGCCAAGCTGGACCGTTATAACGAACTCGCCATGAACTATTCGGACGAAACCGCCGAAGAAATGGCGAAGCTTCAGGACGAGATCGATGCCGAGAACCTCTGGGATCTCGACAGCCAGATCGACATCGCGATGGAGGCGCTGCGCTGCCCGCCGGACGATGCCGACGTGGAAAGCCTCTCGGGCGGGGAACGCCGCCGGGTGGCGCTGTGCAAGCTGCTGCTGGAACAGCCCGACATGCTGCTTCTGGACGAACCGACCAACCACCTGGACGCCGAGACCATCGCCTGGCTGCAAAAGCACCTGATCGAATATCCCGGCACCATCCTGATCGTCACCCACGACCGCTATTTCCTGGACGACATCACCGGCTGGATCCTGGAACTCGACCGCGGCCGCGGCATCCCTTACGAGGGCAACTACTCGGCCTGGCTGGAGCAGAAGGCCAAGCGGCTGGAGCAGGAAGCGCGCGAGGACAAGGCCAAGCAAAAGACGCTGGAACGCGAGCTGGAATGGATCCGCGCCGGCGCCAAGGCGCGGCAGGCCAAGCAGAAGGCCCGGATCAACGCCTATAACGAACTGGCCAGCCAGTCCGAGCGTGAAAAGCTGTCGAACGCCCAGATCATCATCCCGAATGGCGAGCGGCTGGGCAATAAGGTGATCGAGGTCGACGGGCTGAAGAAAGCCATGGGCGACAAGCTGTTGATCGAGAACCTGTCCTTCAGCCTGCCGCCGGGCGGCATCGTCGGCGTGATCGGCCCGAACGGCGCCGGCAAATCGACGCTGTTCAAGATGCTGACCGGGCAGGAACAGCCCGACGCGGGCGAGATCACCTATGGCGACACCGTGAAGCTCAGCTATGTCGACCAGTCCCGCGACGCGCTGGACCCGAACAAGACCGTCTGGGAGGAAATCTCGGGCGGGGCCGAACAGATCGAACTGGGCGATGCGACGATGAACAGCCGCGCCTATGCTTCCGCCTTCAACTTCAAGGGTGGCGACCAGCAGAAAAAGGTCGGCCTGCTTTCAGGCGGTGAGCGTAACCGCGTGCACATGGCCAAACTGTTGAAATCCGGCGGCAACGTGCTGCTGCTCGACGAGCCGACCAACGACCTGGATGTCGAGACCCTGCAGGCGCTGGAGGCGGCACTGGAGGATTTCGCCGGCTGCGCGGTCATCATCTCGCACGACCGCTTTTTCCTCGATCGACTTTGCACGCATATCCTCGCCTTCGAGGGCGATGCGCATGTCGAGTGGTTCGAAGGCAACTTCGAGGATTACGAGGCCGACAAGGTCCGCCGCCTGGGCCCGGATTCCATCGAGCCGAAGCGGGTGAAATACAAGAAGTTCACGCGCTGACAAGATAAGGGCCGCTGCGAAATCGCAGCGGCCCTTTCAAGCTTCGATCCTCTGCCGCTCAGGATGCGCTTTCCTGCTTTGATGAACGCGCGCGGCGTTTTCCGGGCGCTTTTCCGGCAACCGTGGATGCAGGTTGCGTTGCGCTTTCCGATTTCTCGATGATTTCGGGCGTGGTCTTTTGCGACATTTCCGGTGGTGCTTCCGTCGTTTCGGCAGCCGCGGGCGTTATCGCAGTATCGAATCTGCACAACGCGAGCCCTTCGGTGGTCAGGTAGTCGAAATGGCGCTCGTATATACGCTGAAGTTCTGAATGCGGTGCTTTGCGCATGCCGCGTTTGCGCAGAATCTCGGGCGCATGCCGGGGCGTGTCATTGTCGCCGCGATGGGTGACGATATTCGGGAAATGCGGATCGGTCACGGCCGTCATCCTGAGCGGGATCTGGTAGTGGCCAAAATCAAAGATGGTTCGGCCGGCGCTGCGAACTGCTGCACCTGCGCTGAAGAAAGGGCTATACCAGTCGTAGATACCCTCTGTCGGGCCATCCGTAATACAATAATATTGCTGCGAAAAGCTGATTCCGAAATTGCCATTGCGCCACATTCCCGAGGCGTGGCGGCGCAATCGGCGAATGTATTCCTTTGAAACACAGTCGTCGTCATCAAGTCGGAACTGAACCGAATTGGGTAAAGACCAGTCCTGTTCCTCGGCGACCATGCGTATCGCATCCGAGATATGCATCGGTGGAACGAACTTCAGGATCACCCGCTTATCCGCTGCGCAAATATCGGCCAGCTGGCGCCTGTATTTTTCCGGCATGCGATCCGAGGAGACGACCAGGAAGCTGAAATTCGGATCGGTTTGATGCGTCAGAGAGCGAAGCGTCAGGTGCTGGAACGTCGCAAGCCTGGCCTCGATGCGGCGAGGCTCGAACAGTTCCTTGACCTTCTCGGCGTAAATCTCTTCGAGCGCCTCTTCCGGCTGATTGCGATAAGCCTTCCAATCGCCCCGGCCCAGCATCGAGAAACGGCATACGCCTACGATGTTGATGTCCTGCTCTTTGACCAAAACCTGATCCCCACTGGTTATGTGGCTACTATTTCTTTGCCGAAACGCGACTGAAATTATTGCGGTGACTCATGATCCGCCACATCTCTCGGCGACCTCGTCAAGGCGACCTTGGCGCGCTTGCTGGCTTCCTCGACGCTGGTTGCGATTTCTTCTTCACTCGGGCTTTCCCAACCCTCGGCACTATCGATGAACCCTTTTTCGACCAGATCGAGAGCGAGCTTGCCATGGTCGATTTCACCCCAGCTCAGGTGGTTGGACTTATCCTGAAGCGGATCCATCCAGTTTGCAGCCAATGCATCGATGATCTCGGGATCGCGGCCTATCATTCCTTGAATTTGGGCGGCGATGGATTCATGCGCATTGTTATCCCTGCGCAAGACGAAGCCTATATTCTTGGAAGGATCCGCCACCATTCCGGCGATATGAAAAGCGGAACTGTCCACCCCCAGGATATGGCTTGCGGACTTGTAGTAACGAAGCTGGTCGGTCAGCGCCATCTTTTCGGGGTGCATGATTTCATAGCCATTGCGGATCATATTGCGTTCCATGACGGATTCCGCAACAATTCCCCCGCGGCCGTTGAATTTCGTGCGTGAAATATAGATCTTCCGTGGATTGTCTGCCGGCAGGCGCTCCGCAATCTGGCGCATCCTGGCACGAAATTCGGGAGTGCCCTTGGCAATCCGACCCAGGCCAAAGCCCTGCCCGGGCACATAAAGCTCCTCTACGCTGATCGGCTCCCGGGCGATGGTGACCTTGACCTTGAGATTCAGAAGTTCCCAAAATTCGCTTTGATACTTCTGGAAATCCTGCAGGTCGGGGTGCTTGGGAACGAAAATGACCGTTTCGATCTCGTCATGGTCGAATGCCCAGCAGCGCGACATGGTTTCGGTCATGAAATGGCCGAAATGGCCATAGTAAAGGCCGCCCCACATATGCTTGCCCTTCAGGCGCTTGCCGGGGGCGGTCTTTTCCGTGACGGCGCGGGTCATTCGAATGCCGCCGCGCCATGTCGCCGCATGGAGACAGTCC
This sequence comes from Paracoccus denitrificans, assembly GCF_900100045.1. Classification (GTDB taxonomy): domain Bacteria; phylum Pseudomonadota; class Alphaproteobacteria; order Rhodobacterales; family Rhodobacteraceae; genus Paracoccus; species Paracoccus denitrificans. Next base: position 53,774 of record NZ_FNEA01000024.1, read on the forward strand.
CCAAGGTCCGAAACGACGCCGCAGATCGGGCGGCCGATCATCGTCGTCGGGGGGACGACAACGGCGTCGTGGACTTGAACGATTTCGCGGGACCAGCCGTGGTCAGGGTCTGGCTCGATCTTTCCAAGTTGCTGGAGCTTCAATTGTTTGGTCCATGAATAGATAGTTCATGGTCTTTTATGTGAACAATTTAGACATTTCTAGCCTTTGTGTGCGCGCACCCCGCTTGTGCATGAACTGGACTAGCCGACCCACTCCCACGGCAAGGCGTATTGGCCCAGCAGCTGTTCGACGGCGCTGCGGTCGACCTGGCCCTTGGGACGGATGTGGGCGACCAGGCCGCGCTTGCGGTCATCGACCACCTCGCCCACCTCGGCCGCCAGCCCGGCCTCGGCCAGGGCGGAGTCATAGACGCGGCGGATCGCCAGCTTGCGCAGGTCGGGCTTGAAGATCTTGCCGACGGTGGTCTTGGGCAGTTCGGGCAGAATCTCGACATGCTTCGGCACTGCGGCGCGTTCGTGGATATGGGTGCGGGCATGCTCCATCAACTCGTCCAGCCCGACCTCGGCGCCCGCGATCAGCTCGACATAGGCGCAGGGCAGCTCGCCGGCAAAGGAATCGGGTTGGCCGATGGCGGCCACCGCGGCGACCTTGGGATGGGACAGCAGCGCATCCTCGATCTCGGCGGGGTCGATGTTGTGGCCGCCGCGGATGATCAGGTCCTTGGCCCGCCCGGTGATCCACAGGTAGCCGTCGGCATCCATCCGGCCGAGGTCTCCGGTGCGCAGGAAGCGGCTTTCGGCGAAGAGATCGTGGTTCTTGTCGGCCTCGGTATAGGTCGAGCCCTCGAAGACGCCGGGATTGGCCACGCAGATCTCGCCGATCTCGTCGGTGGCGCATTCGTGGAAACCGCCGTTCCGGCGTTGCAGGATGCGCACATGGGTATGGGGCAGGGGGATGCCGACCGAGCCGACCTTCTTGAGCCCGTTGATCGGGTTGCAGGACACGAGGCAGGTCGCCTCGGTCAGCCCGTAGCCCTCGGCGATCTCGACCCCGGTCGCCGCCTTGAAGCGGTTGTAAAGCTCGATCGGCAAGGGCGCAGAACCCGAGATTGCGGTCTTGAGCGAAGAGACATCGGCATTCACGGGGCGCTGCATCAGCGCGGCGATGGCGGTGGGCACGGTGATCAGGAAGGTCGCCTGCCAGCGCTCGATCAGCTTCCAGAAGTTGTCGAACACGCCTTCGCCGCGATATCCCGCGGGCGTCGGCATGACCAGTTGCGCGCCCGACATCAGGCAGGACATCAGAACCGGATAGGCCGCGAAGACGTGAAACATCGGCAGCGGGCACATCAGCACGTCGGTTTCGGTGAACAGCAGCGTTCCGCCCAGCCAGCCGTTATAGATCATGCCCGACTGCTTGTGCTGGGCGACCTTGGGCATGCCGGTGGTGCCCCCGGTGTGGAAGAAGGCGGCGACGCGATCCTCGGCCGGTTCGTCGAAGGTCAGGCGGTTGTGCTTCTGCGCGCTGGCGGCGGCGTCGAAATCCATGACCTTGGCGTGATGCCGCGCGGTAACCTTGGGTCGCATCAGCGGCACCAGCAGGCGTTTCACCCCGGTCAGGTAGCCGCGCAGGTCGACCTCCAGCACGGTCTGCACGTTCGGCGCCTGGGCCACCGCATCGGCCGCCTTCTGGGCGACCTCGGATTTAGGAAAGCTTTTCAGCGTCACCAGCACCTTGGCGCCGGTCTCGCGCAGAATGGCGGCGATGTGGTCGGGCTCCAGCAACGGGTTGATCGGGTTCACGATCCCCGCCGTCGCGCCCGCCAGCAGCACGACCGGCGCCTCGATGCAGTTGGGCAGCAGATAGGCGACGACATCGTCCGGCCCGACGCCCAGGCTGCGGAACAGGTTCGCCGTCTCGGTCACCCGCTCGTGCAGCTCGGTCCAGGTCAGCGTGCGGGCCGGAGCCTTGGGGTCCGAGAACAGCTGGAAGCTGATTGCGGGGCGCTGGGGATGGCGGTCACGGGTCTCGGTCAGGGCCTGATAGACCGTATGCGGCACCTGGCGCTCCGCATAGGGCATCTCCGCCTCGACCGCATCGCGGTCTGCGACGCTTGCGAACCTTGCCATTCCTTTACCTCCCGTTCTCCCTTTCGGGGTCATGCCCCGCCGCTAGGCAGAATGGTCCAACAATCAGCATGCTGGCAAGCATTCCGCGACGCCACGGGGATGCCGAAACGCAGCGTCGCGGCGGGGAATCAGGCCTGGGGAATGCGCAGGGTCTGGCCGGGATAGATCTTGTCGGGGTGGCTGAGCATGGGCTTGTTGGCCTCGAATATCTCGGGATAGCGGTTGGCCTTGCCCAGGTATTTCTGCGCGATGGCGGAAAGCGTCTCGCCCTTCTGCACGGTATGGAACACGGGTTGCGTCGAGGGGGCCGGGGTTTCGCTGCCGGCACCGTCGGCCAGTTCCACATGGGCGATGCCCTTGATGTTGCCGACCGCCAGGATCAGCTTTTCCAGCGTTTCCTGGTCGCGCGCCTTGCCCGAGATCACCACCGTATCGCCGCGCAAGGTCAGATGCACGTCCTTGCCGGTCAGGCCCAGGGCGGACAATTCGGCCTTGAGAGCGGCCACCTTGCGGTCGGTATCGCTTTGCGCGGGCTGGGCGGGTGCCTCCTGCGCTTCGGCTTCGGATCCGAAAAGCGATTTGCCGGCGTCCTTCACGAAATCCCAGATGGCCATGGCCACTCCTTTCAAGTTGCATCTCGGGCGGCAACGTTTCGCCGAAGCTGCGGTTCCAGACAAATTTAAGCAATCTAGGGTTGAGAAACGGGCTTCTGGTTCCTAGTTTTTGCGAGGCTAAAGGATATAGAACTTGAACGAATACTGCAAATCACTGGTTTTGGCGACTTTTCTTGGATTGATGGCGGCTCCTGCCGTTGCCGGGGAGGGGGCGCGAATCTCGACGAAATCCGTTGCGGGGGCAGAAGCCATGCCGGGCGCCGTCACCTGCTACCAGACATCCATGCGTGAAAATGAGGCAGCGGCGCGTGCCACCAACGCCACGCGCCAGGCGCGCGGACTGGCGCCGCTGAAGCCGAACCAGGACCTTGCCATGGCGGCAGCCCGCCATGCTTGCGACATGGCCAAGCGTGGGACGATGTCGCATCGGGGCGGCAAGACCAAGGGCCCGATGCAGAGGCTGAAGCAAGAGGGCTACAGGCCCAGCATCGCGGCCGAGAATATCGCCGCCGGCCCCTGGGGGCAGGATCGCGTGCTGGTGGAATGGTCGCGCTCCAGCGGGCATCTGGCCAATATCCTGATCCCGCAGGTCCGGCATTACGGCATCGGCAAGGCGCTGGGGGCGGATGGCAAGACCGTCTATTGGGCGGCGGTCTATAGCGCACCGCGTTAAGCCGGCGGCGCGCCCTGCAAGGTCGATGCGCAGCGGTTGCGGTGCCTTTCCGTGCGGGGTCCGCGGGTAGCCGTGACCAACCACGCTGCGCCGGATAGGCGCTCGGATCCGCGGGTTTGCGCAGCTCTCAGGCGACTTCTTCCGTCACGCCTTCGGTGAACTGCAGCCGCGCAAGCCGGGCGTAAAGCCCGCCCTGCGTCACCAACTCCTCATGCCGGCCTTGGGCGACGATGCGGCCATGGTCGAAGACCACGATCCGGTCGGCCTTTTTCACCGTGGCCAGGCGATGGGCGATGATGATCGTGGTGCGGGTCCGGGCCAGCTCGTCCACGGCATGCTGCACCAGCCGTTCGGATTCGGCATCCAGTGCCGACGTCGCCTCGTCCAGAAGCAGGATCGGCGCGTCGCGCAGGATGGCGCGGGCGATGGCGATGCGCTGCTTTTGCCCGCCCGACAGCATCACGCCGCGCTCGCCGACAAAGCTGTCATAACCCTCGGGCAGCAGGCGCAGGAATTCGTCGGCATGGGCGGCGCGGGCGGCGGCCTCGACCTCGGCATCCGAGGCGTCGGGGCGGCCGAAGCGGATATTCTCGCGCGCCGTGGCGGCAAAGATCACCGGATCCTGGGGCACCAATGCGATGGCCTGGCGGAAATCGGCGCGGGTCATGTCGCGCAGGTCGATGTTGTCGATGCGCACCGTCCCGGAATCCGGATCCCAGAACCGCAGCAGCAACTGGATCACCGTCGTCTTGCCGGCGCCCGAAGGCCCGACCAGCGCCACCGTCTCGCCGGGCTGGATGTCCAGCGTGACCCCCTCCAGCGCCGAACGGTCGGGGCGCGAGGGATAGTGGAAGGTCACGTCGTCAAGCCGGATCGCGCCCTTGACCGGGCGGGGCAGGGCAATCGGCTCGGCCGGATCGGTCAGCGAGTCCTGCGCCGTCAGCAGCTCGGTCAGCCGTTCGGTCGCGCCGGCGGCGCGTTGCAATTCTCCCCAGATCTCGGACAGCGCGCCCACGGCGCCGGCGACCAGCACCGCATAGATGACGAACTGCACCAGTTCGCCCACGGTCATCATCTCCAGCCGCACGTCGCGGGCGCCGATCCACAGCACCCCCAGCACGCCCGAGAAGATCAGAAAGATCACGATCACCGTCATCACCGTCCGCGTCCTGACCCGGTTCAGCGCCGAATCGAAGGAGCGTTCGGTCACGTCGTCGAAGCGCGCGCGCGTCGGCCCCTCTTGGGTAAAGGCCTGCACGGTCTGTGCCGAAAGCAGGCTTTCCGAGGCCGCGCCCGAGGATAGCGCGATCCAGTCCTGATTCTCGCGCGACAGTTTCCGCAGCCTCCGCCCCAGCACGACGATGGGCACTACGATCAGCGGCACCAGCAGCAGCACGAGGCCGGACAGCTTGGCCGAGGTCCAGACCAGCATCACCATGCCGCCGACCAGGATCAGGAAATTGCGCAGCGCGATCGAGACGGACGAGCCGATTACCGACTGGATCAGCGTGGTGTCGGTGGTGATGCGGCTGATGATCTCGCCGGTCAGCACGCGCTCGTAAAAGGCCGGGCTCATGGCGATGACGCGCTTGAACACGGCCTTGCGGATATCGGCCACCACCCGCTCTCCCAGACGGGTGACGAGGTAATAGCGCATGCCGGTCCCCAGCGCGAGCAGCGCCACGATGGCCAGGGCCGCGCCGAAATACTGATCCAGGAGATGCGCGCCGGCGTCGAAGCCGTCGACCACCCGGCGCACCGCCAGCGGCAGGACAAGGCTGATCCCCGCCGTCAGCGTCAGCGCCAGCAACGCCGCCGCCAGCAACCCGCGATAGGGCAGGATGAAGGGCCAGAGCGCCCGAAGCGCGCCGATGCGTTTCGTCGTCGGCCGATCCACGATGGGTTTGGGTGCGCGTGCCATATATCCTCCCTGGGTCGCCCGAATGGGTGCCTGGCGGTGCGTTCAGAGCGCCTCGGTGCCGCCGGCCAGTTCCAGAATGATCTCCCATTCCGCATCCGAGACCGGCTGCACCGACAGGCGCGAATTGTTGACCAGCACCATGTCCTTGAGCCGCGGCTCGGCCTTGGCCTCGTCCAGCGAGATCGGGCGCCGGACGCGGGCGACGGCGCGGACATCGACGCATTCCCATTTAGGGTCGTCGGCGGTCGAGTCGGGATGCGCCTCGGCCGCCACCTCGCAGATGCCGACGATCTCCTTGCCGATGTTCGAGTGATAGAAGAAGCCGCGCTCGCCCTTCTTCATGGCGCGCATGTTGTTGCGGGCCTGGTAGTTGCGCACGCCGTCCCATTGCTCGCCCGTCTCGCCCTTGGCGATCAGGTCGTCGAAGCTGAAGACGTCGGGCTCGGATTTGAACAGCCAATACGCCATCAGCCAATCACCTTCTTCCACTCGATCACCTCGACCGAGGCGAACAGATCGGCTGCGTTGTAGGGGTCCTGTGCCGCCCATTCCTTGACCTGGGTCAAGCTTTCGCCCTCGACGATCAGCAGCGAGCCGCAGGGCTGGCCGTTCTCGACGAAGGGGCCGGCCAGCTTGACGCCGGGCTGCGCGCCCATGAAGGCCAGGTGGCTTTCGCGGGTGTCGAGACGGGTTTGCAGCTTGCCGGCATGGTCGCGGCAGATCACGGCGAAAAGGGGCATCATTCCTCCTTGAGCGGGCGGTTCAGCAGAAAGTCCAGCGCATGTTCCATGGCGATGCGGCCCTCGGCAAGACCCGCGACCAGATTCGAGATCGGCATCTCGATCCCCAGCCTTTCGGCAAGCTGGGTGACGGCGCGGGCGGTCGAGGCACCCTCGACCGTGGTGCCGGCGGCGAAGGGCCGGCGCGATCCCAACGCCAGTCCATAGCGGAAATTGCGCGATTGTTCCGAGGTGCAGGTCAGCACCAGATCGCCAAGGCCCGACAGGCCCGGCAGCGTCTCGGGCCGGGCGCCGAGCGCGGTGGCCAGCCGCAGCATCTCGGCAAAGCCGCGCGTGACGACGCTGGCGCGCGCGCTGTCGCCATAGCCCGCGCCGATGGCGGCTCCGGCGGCGATGGCGATGATGTTCTTCAGCGCCCCGCCCAGTTCGGCGCCGGTCACGTCGGTGGTGCGGTAAAGCCGCAGCGTGGCGGTGGAAAGCTGGCGTTGCAGCGCCTCGGCCGCACCTGCATCGGCGCAGGCCAGCGTCAGCGCGGTGGGCAGGCCGCGGGCAATGTCTGCGGCAAAGCTGGGCCCGGTCAGCACCGCTACCGTCGCCTGCGGACAGGCGGCGGCGATCAGTGCCGAAGGCCCGGTCAGCGTGGCCAGGTCGATGCCCTTGGCGCAGCTGACCAGGTTGCGGCGGTCGAACTGCGCGCCGTGCTCGGCCAGAAAGCCGCCCAGCACCTGCGCGGGCAGCGCCAGCAGCACGGTTTCGGCCGTGATCTCGTCCAGCCGGTCGGTGACGCGCAGCGCCGGCGGCAGGGGCACGCCGGGCAGGCGCGGGTTCTCGCCCGTGTCGGCCCATTCCGTGTCGCGGCCCCAAAGCGTCACCGGCCCCTTGGTCGCCAGAGAAACCGCCAGCGCCGTGCCGAAGGCGCCCGCGCCGATGATCGCCACGCTCATGCCTTGGCCCCCCTTTTTCCGGCGCCCAGCATGGGTGCGGCCCTTTGGTCCAGCGGCCAGCGCGGGCGCGCGGCCAGATCCATGCCGTCGCGCCGGCCCGCCTCGTATGCCTCGATTCCGGCCCAGGCGATCATCGCGGCATTGTCGGTGCAAAGCCGCAGCGGCGGGGCGAGGAAGGTTGCGCCCGCCTCGGCCGCGACTGCTTGCAAGGCCGTGCGCAGGGTCTGGTTGGCCGCGACGCCGCCGGCCGCGGCCAGCACCGGGGCGGGGGCCAGCGCCAGGGCACGGCGGGTCTTTTCGGCCAGAACCTCGGCCACCGCCGCCTGGAAGCCGGCGCAAAGATCGGCGCGGTCCTGTTCGTGCAGGCCGCCTTGTGCTGCCACCAATTCGTCGCGCTGGCGCAGCACGGCGGTCTTGAGCCCGGAAAAGCTGAGGTCGCAGCCCGGCCGGTCCAGCAGCGGCCGGGGCAGGGCGAAGCGGCGTGCATCACCCGCCCGCGCGGCCGCCTCGACCGAGGGCCCCCCCGGTTGTGGCAGGCCCAGCAGCTTTGCCACCTTGTCGAAAGCCTCGCCCGGCGCATCGTCGATGGTGCCACCGAGGCGTGTGAAATCCTCGGGGCCGTCCACGCGCAGGAACTGGCAATGCCCGCCCGAGACCAGCAGCATCAGATAGGGATAAGGGGTTCCGTCGGTCAGGCGCGGCGTCAGCGCGTGGCCCGCCAGATGGTTGACGCCGACCAGCGGCAGCCCCGTGCCCGCCGCAAGCCCCTTGGCCAGCATGACGCCCGACAGCACGCCGCCGATCAGCCCCGGCCCCGCGGTGACGGCGATGCCGTCCAGGTCCGACAGGCGCAGCCCGGCCTGGGCCAGCGCCTCCTCGACGCAGAGGTCCAGCTTTTCGGCATGGGCGCGGGCGGCGATCTCGGGCACCACGCCGCCGAAATCGGCATGCAGCGCCGCCTGGCCTGCCACCACCGAGGCAAGGATGCTGCGGTCGTCGCGCACCACCGCCGCGGCGGTATCGTCGCAGCTGCTTTCGATGCCCAGAAAGGTCAGTCCCATGCTCATCCTTGTTCCTGCGCCGCCAACGGCCTAGGCAGAGGGCAAGTAACACCTTGTCAGGCCGATTGCCATGCTGCCGAACCCTGCGCCCATCCTGCTTCTGACCCGGCCCGAGCCGGCCTCGCGGCGATTTGCCGCAGGTCTGGCGCATCTGGGGCTGGAGGTGCTGATCTCGCCGGTGCTGCGCATCCGGCCGGTGGCGCATGATGCCGGCCGGCTGGCGGCGGCGCGGGGATTGGTCTTTACCTCGGTCAACGCCGTGCCGGCGGCGGGGGCGGGGCGCGGCCGGCCGGCGATCTGCGTCGGCCCCGCCACGGCCGAGGCGGCGCGGGCGGCGGGTTTCGACGTGACCGAGGGGCCGGGCGACGCGGCGCGGATGATGCCGCTGCTGGACGGGCTGGGCGAGGGCTGGCTGCATCCGCACGGCGCCCATGTCGCCAAGGAACTGCCGGTGCCGGACATGGTGGTCTATGACCAGTTGCCCGAGCCGTTGAACGCGGCGGCGCTGGCGGCGCTGGCGGGCACGGCGCCGGTGATCCTGCCGCTGTTCTCGCCACGCTCGGCGCGGATCCTGTCCGTCCAGGCTGCGGACGCGCGGGCGCCTCTGTGGCTGGCGCCGATCAGCCCGGCGGCGCAGGATGCCTGGCAGGGTCCGGCCGCGCGCATCGCACCGGCGCCGACGCCCGATGCGGATGGCGTGCTCTGGGCCGTCGAGCGCCTGCTGGACGCGGAACAATCCGCATGAGGGCGGGTTGAGGCGCCACGCACCGCCGACTAGACTGCCGGCGGGAGCCAGTCATGATTGCGGGCGGAAGGGGCAGGTCCTGCTCCGTGGCAGCCGGGCCGCAATGCGAAAGGGAACGGGGAAGAATTGTGAAGAAGCCAGAAACCAATTCCAGCGATAACAAGGCAAGCCCCGGAAAAGACGGTAAAAAGAAAGCGGTCTCGGGTTCCGTCATCGACAGCCGCCCGGTCAGCGCCGGCGAAGGCGCCCCCGCCGCGAAGTCTGAGCCGAAGCCTCAGATCGAATCGAGGCTGGTCGGCAGCGGCGCCGGATCCGATGCCGCCGCGCCCAAGCCCGCGTCGGCCAAGCCAGTGACCGAATCGAAATCCGACGCGTCGCAGCCCGTCGCCGGGGCGAAGCCGGGCACCGTGCCGCCGGTCGCCAAGGCGGATAGCGGACCGGCCGAGGCGCCGAAACCCGCCCCTTCGCAGTCCCAGCCGGCCAAGGTCGAAACCCGCGTGGTCGAGGTGCGCAAGGCCGGCTTCGCGCCGACCTTCCTGGGCGGTGTCGTTGCTGCCGGCTTGGGTGCCGCGGCGGCCTGGTGGGCAATTCCGCATCTGCCGCCGGCCTGGCAGCCGGGGGTGGCCGATCCCGCCCCGACCGAGGCGCAGATCGCCGCTGCCCGCGAGGCTGCCGTGGAAGCGGCGCGCGAAGAGATCCAGGCGCAGGCCGACGCCTTTGCCAACCGTGCTTCCGAGGCCGGCGCCGATGCGGCGCGGCAGGCGCTGGCCGATACAGCGCCGCAAGGCGGCGATGCCGAGGCGCTACGGGCGCAGGAGGAAAAGCTGGCCGCGCTGGAGAAAACCGTGGCCGATCTGGCCGCGCGTCCCGTGGTGGCCCCGGTCGTCTCGGGCGAGGACAGCGAGGGGCTTCAGCAGGTGCTGAACGAGCTGACCGGGCGGCTGGCCGCGCAGCAGAGCCGCATCGACGAGCTTGCGGCGCGCCCTGCGGCCGACACGGCCGGAGCCGAACAGGTCCAGGACCTTGCCGCTCAGGCCGAGGCCCTGCAAGCGCGGATCGCCGCCGCGGCCGAAGAGGCCGAAAAGCGCATCGCCGCGGCCGAGGCGCAGGCATCCGAATTGCAGCAGAGTGCCGAGGCGGCGAACCGCCGCGCCCAGGCTGCCACCGCCGCCGCAGCCCTGCAAGCCGCGATCGAGACGGGCGGCGCCCGCGATCAGGCGCTGGCCGATCTGCGCGCCGCCGGGATCGAGCCGCCGGCCGTGCTGGCCGGCGATGTCCCGACGCTGGCGCAGCTGCGCGCGGGCTTCCCCGCCGCTGCGCGCGAGGGGCTGGCCGCCGCGCTGAAGGACGCGCCCGAGAACGAGGGTGCGCTGGGGGCCATCAGCAGCTTCCTGCGCGTGCAGACCGGCGCCCGTTCGGTCGAGCCGCGCGAGGGCAGCGACCCCGACGCCGTGCTGTCGCGTGCCGATGCCGCGGTGAGTGCCGGCGACATCAAGGGCGCGCTGGCCGAGATCGCCGCCCTGCCGCAATCCGGCCAGGCGGCGATGGCCGACTGGACCGCCAGGGCCCAGACCTGGGTCGAAGCCAATGCCGCGCTGGCCACCTTGGCCGCGGGCAGCATGTAAGGGGCGCGCCATGCTGCTTTCGGCACTGAAAATCCTGATCTTCTTCGCCATCGTGCTGGTCCTGACGCTGGGCGCGATGCAGCTTTCGGAAACCGGCCATGGCCTGAGCATGGTCTATGGCAGCACCGAATACACGCTGGGGCCGGTGCAACTGGTGATCGCGGCGCTGGTCGTCGTGCTGCTGGGCTGGATCACCGTGCGCTTGCTGGGGCTGTTTCTGGCCTTCCTGCGCTTCCTGCTGGGCGACGAGACGGCGATCAACCGCTATTTCGCCCGCTCGCGCGAGCGCAAGGGCTATGACGCGCTGTCCGAGGGCATGCTGGCCGTCGCCTCGGGCGAGGGGAAGCTTGCGCAGGACAAGGCGGCGAAGGCGGCGAAGTTCCTCGACAAGCCGCATGTCACCGACCTTTTGGCCGCGCAGGCCGCCGAGGTCGCGGGCGACAGCCGCAAGGCCGGCGAAGTCTATCGCCGGCTGCTGTCGGACCCGCGCACGCGCTTTGTCGGCATCCGCGGCCTGATGCGTCAGAAACTGGATGAAGGCGATACGGTTACCGCATTGAAATTGGCCGAGAAAGCCTATGCGCTGAAGCCGAAACATGCCGAGGTGCAGGACACGCTCTTGCAACTGCAGACCCGCCAGGGCGACTGGAAAGGCGCGCGCGCCGTGCTCAAGGACAAGCGCCAGCAGGGCCAACTGCCCAAGGACGTGCATATCCGCCGCGACGCGGTCCTGGCGCTGAAAGAGGCCTCCGAGGTGTTGGCGCATGGCAATTCGATCAGCGCCCGCGAGGCGGCGATCTCGGCCAACCGCGCCAGCCCCGACCTGATCCCGGCTGCGGTGCTGGCCGCGCGCAGCTATATCGCCCAGAACGATCCCCGCAATGCCGGCCGGGTGCTGCAAAAGACCTGGAGCGTCCGCCCGCATCCCTCGATCGCCGCGACCTATGCCGAGATCGTGCCGGACGAAAAGCCGGCCGCGCGGCTGCGGCGCTTCGAGGACCTGATGCGGCAGAACCCGGATCACGAGGAAACCCGGTTGCTGCGCGCCGAGCTTTTGCTGGCCGCCGAGGATTTCCCCGGCGCCCGCCGCGCGCTTGGTGATCTGGCCGAAAAGCATCCGACGGTGCGCTCGCTTTCGATCCTGGCTGCCGTCGAACGGGGCGAGGGCGGGGACGACGCGGTGGTGCGCGGCATCCTGGCGCGTGCGCTGGTCGCCAGCCGCGGGCCGCAATGGGTTTGCGACAAGTGCCACAATGTCATGGCCGACTGGTCCCCGACCTGCGACAGTTGCGGCGGGTTCGACACGCTGACCTGGTGCGAGCCTGACACGCCGGCCTGGGGCGCCACCGCCTCGAACGGGGTCGAGATGCTGCCGCTGCTGGTCGGCGCCCCGCATGGCAACGGGGCGGGGGCCGATGTGCCGGCCCCTCCCGTGCCTGCGGCCCAGGCCCGCGCAACACCGCCCGTTCCGCAGCCCGAGGCGCCTGCGCCCGAAGCGGGTCCGGTCGAGATCGCCGATGTCTCGCCCGGCATGGTGCCGCGCGAATCGGATTACCGCCGCGTCTCTCCGGGCGTGGGCGGGGTGGAGCCGGCGATGACCGTCACCGATCCCGAGCCCGCCGCTGTCGCACCGCCTGCGCCCGAACCCCTGCGCGAGCCTGTTCCAGGCGTGCAGGGCGATATCCTGCCCGTGCGTCCCGATGTGGAGCCGCCCGAGGAGGATGAGATGAGGATTGCGGGGAAAAATCGCTGATCCCCCCTTTTCGCCCGCGCCGGAACCTGCTATCCGGCGCGGCACATAAGGCGCCGGTGTAGCTCAGCTGGTAGAGCACGTCATTCGTAATGATGGGGTCGGGGGTTCGAGTCCCTTCACCGGCACCAGTGATTTACTGGAAATCCAGCGAAAATGGCCGTCCTTCGGGGCGGCCTTTTGCATTGCCGAAGTCGTGGAGCCGCGGCGGGGCCGACTGGGACAGCTGGCAGGCACGCCTTGTCGCCGCGAAAGTGCGATGCCTTGCAGGAACGCTTCGTTCTGGAGGCGGCCGGTTTCCGGCATAGCCGGGAAGCACCCTGGACCAGTTTGCGACCCTGGATACCGGCAGAGACCAGGACGCAAGCCGAGTAGATACACCCCCGGGCGGCCTTGACGGTCTTTCTGGTCGCTGGTGCTGGGCCGTCGCGTCATGACGCCGATGCGATCAAGCGTGACGAAACTCTTTCGGAGGCGCCGGGTTTTAACCCCCATGAGCATGAAGGAGGTAGAAGTCATGCTGAAACGCAGCATTACGACCGCCCTGATCTGCGGCAAGGTTCTGGCGCTTGGTGCGCTGATGGGCTCCACGGCGCTGGCGCAGAGCGGCGAAGTGACAGAAGGCGATACGACCGTGGTCGAGACGCCGTCGGGCAATACCACGATCGTTCCCGGGGTGGCGGCCGAGCCGGGCACCCCCGTGGGGGCGGTGTTGGAGCCGGACTACAAGTTGCCGGAGCAGCTCGACAATGACCAGGAGATCGCGCGGACCTTGATCGCGCAAGGCTTTACCGACGTGCATATCCTGCGCGAGGGTCCGATCCTGACGGTGAATGCGCAGCGCGATGGCCAGCCGATCGAACTGGTCTACAGCATCGCCAACGGTTCGCTGATCTCGGTCGATGGCGTGGAACTTCGCCCCGCAGCGGATGAGACCGGAAACGGTCATTCGACCGCGGACGCTACCGGCGATGAGACGGCCCCCGGCGAGGGGGGCGACGATGGCAGCGGTGGCGAAACGGACGAAGGCACCGAAGGCGGAAATGGTGACGGTAACGGTGAAGACTCCGGCACGGACGGGACCGACGGTGGTTCGGATGGATCGGACGGCGGTTCGGACGGCTCTGATGGCGGAGACGGCGGCTCCGACGGTGGCTCCGACGGTGGCGAAGGCGAAGGGAACGGCTGATCGCGGCCGAGTCGCCAAGGCGGCATGACTGTGCCGGCGCCATTCCGCGCCAGTCATTGCGCGGATCATCATGCCCGCCCCGGCCTTGTCGGGGCGGGTTCTGCATCTCAAGGGCGCAAGTCCCGGATGGTCGAAGCATGGATCCCGTAGGCCGAGGGATCGACGGCGTGACGCTGTCCCGTGGCGCCTCGAAACTGCCGATGAGCTGAAGCATCGAGTCCTGACCCTAGCCCCGTCCGTTGCAGACCTGCTTTCTGCAACGTGCGGGCCTTGCCCGGATAATCGCTGCGCCATTCGGATGAGGAGAGGGTGAGATGCCGAACAAAGCCACAGTCAGGGGCGTGCTGATGGACGCCACGCTTGCGCCGGTCGCCGCGGGCAAGATCGTCGCGACGCTTCAGGGCTCGGACGTATTCGAGGGCGGCGTGCGGGTGGTGACCGAGCAGGTCGAGGCGACGACCGACGCGCAGGGCGGCTGGTCGCTAGATCTGATCGTGAACGGCGAGGGCGAGCGGGCCGGGACGACCTGGACCGTCGCGGGCTACAGCCCCTATGTGGCCAAGCTGTTCGAGGTGCGGTCGCTGTTTCTGGCCTCGGCGCTGGAGACGACGCTGGGCGATCTGGAAAGGAC
>NZ_FNEA01000018.1 GCF_900100045.1 Paracoccus denitrificans
AGGTCGTTCGCGTCGGCAAGGCCGTTCAGGCTCGCGCGCGTCGGGTTGCCGGTAGACCAATACCAGATGGGGCCCAACCCTTCCCATGGATCGGTATTGACCGCCTCGGGATCGGATTCGAAGTCAGGGGCGCGCCTGTCCAGTTTCTGGGCCCATGCTGCGAAGGAGCGGTAGTTCGCCCGGCCGGTGATCTGAATGGGCCCCCTGCCCCGGAAACGCGATCCGTCGCCGGGTTGCGTGTTGCCCAGATCGGCGCGGCCCTCGTATCGCTTCTGCGCTGCGGTGGGGCCCCAGATTTCCCGGTCGTATCGCCATCCCGCGCTTTCGTGCGCAAGCTGGCCGAGATAATGCGCCAGCCGGTGAGGCCGTTCGAGCCCGGCGCCGACGCCGGCCTTCGCCAGCCCTGCAACGGTAGAGCGCATGTTGTCGTTCGTCGCTGTGCCGGCAATGGCCGACAGGTGGTCTGCGGTCAGGATCATGTCGTCCTCGTGGGTTGCAGCGCCTTCCAGCGGCGATGGATGCGGGCGCAGTGGTCGGGCTCGGCGAACAGCAGGTCGGCGCAGAACATGAAAACCGCCCGCCACCGGCTGGGAGGCTGGCGGTAGACCCGGCTGCACAGCGGTTCCGACGCATTGCCGCACAGGGCGCGGTTGATCAGGAGAGAGGCGGCCCACCAGCGGGTCATGGCGGCCCCCTGTCGATCTTGGCCTCGATCTTCCGAACCGCATCGAGGATCAGCAGCAGGCGCTCATCCTGGCGGGCGGACAGCTGCTCCATCTGGCGCAGCCGGGTTTCGTGGCCGGAAATGGCGGTCTGCATTTGCAGGATGCTGCGGTCGAAACTGTCGGCCCGCTCGCTCAGCCGGCCGCCCCAGACGAACAGCGCGGCCGCCATGCCGGCGCCGGTCAACAGGGTGGCGCCGAGCGATATGATGTTGCCGAGGCTCACGCGGTTATCGATCTGGGCCATGGCCGCCCCTCACACGACGGTGGTCGAGATGAGCCGCCAGCTCACCCACGATCCGCTGTTGCAGACCCGGTAGTAGATGAGCCCGCCGTCACCGACCGCGCGGGCGATCCAGATCTGGATCTGGTTGGCAACGGCTACCGGCCGGCTGGAAGGCACCGCGGCGGGGTTCAGAACGATGAAGATGCCGCCCGATCCGGTATAGGGCAGCCCGGTGATGGTGGCCGCAACCGCGCCAGACGCGATACGATAGATCCCGGGTTCGCCCAGGGTGTTGACGTTGCCGTTTTCGCCGATGAACCCCTTGTCGAACAGGGTATTGTCCAGGCCGAGCGCCGCCAGCAGGCCCAGCTCCGGCAGGGCGTTGCCGATGAAGCTTTCGGGGGCGAACGCGCGGCCGTCCGATCCGCGCACGGTGAGCACGTCCCGCAGGCCAGATACCAGCCCCGTGGTGCCGAGCTGGAACGCAAGCTCACCTGTCGGGTTGCCGTCCAGCCCGACCTCGCGACGCACGCCCCCGCGCCCGGCGAGATAGTTGCCCGCAATGTCGTTGTGCGCATCGGTTGCATCCGGCACGGTTGCCGAGGCCGGCACCCACCAATCGATACTGAGCCCGTCGCCCGCCTTGGCATCATCCGGCCCGAGCTCCATCAGCACCATGCGCAGGCCGGGCCTGAACCCCTGGTCCGATGTCCAGTTCGGCGCCTCGGGCGTTCCCGCGTTGTGGCTGTTTTCCCTGATATCGCGCTGGATTTGCAGAACGCCGTCGAAACTTGGCCAGGACGCCTGCGCCGCATAGCGCCCATCGAAGTCGGGAACGCCCGCGCCGAGGTCCAGCGGGTATTTGTAGGTAATCGGCACATCGCGCCCGGCCAGCCAGCTATGCGTCGCGGCGTTCCACATGCGCACGATCGCGGAATTCGAGCCCCGGCGATATTCGATCACGCCATAGGGCCGCGCCGCGGGGGCTCCGGTTTCGGTCATGCGAGGGATATGCATGTTCACGCTGAACATGCGGGTGCCATAGGCGTCGTAATAGTTCGGCAGATCCTCGGGCCGCGCGATATGGCCGCTGCACACGAAGGCCACGTTGTCGACGCGTTCGAGCGAGGTGACGATCCGGTCGCAGACGCTCTTGTATTGGACCGCTGCCGAGTCCTCGACGTAATCGGCATAGCCATAGAGTGGCTGGTGCAGATAGACCTCGATGTTGCAGCCGGCATTGCGCTGCAATATCTGGTCGAACCAGTAAAGCGTCGTCGTGTGGATGTTGCCGCCGCCGTCGCCGGCCATGGTGCCCATGAACACGCGCAGCAGGTTGCCCATCCGAACGGTGAAGAAGCGCCGCCCGATGTAATCCATATAGGTGTGCTGGGACCGGGCGTATTGGTGCTGGGTCAGGCCCGCCCCGTCGCTGTCATGGTTGCCCGGGATGAAATAGACGCGCGGCAGCGCCGTGCGCGCCCACAGCGCCGGCAGCAGCCGGTCGTAGCTGTAGACCGCCGAGATGTCGCCGGTATTGTGCTGGGTCGCCCGCTCGACGATATCGCCGACATGGCAGATGTCATCGACATCCCCATGCCACCGCTGCATGTCGTCGAACACATCCAGCACCGCGTCGATTTCGGCAGGATATTCCAGCCGCGCCTGCCAGTCGCCGGTGAGGATCGACTTGTGAACCGTGCGCGGATGATCCCAGCCCGGCAGGCCCGGAATGGTCGTCGACCCCGCGCGGCGGATATAGAGCCGGTCGACGACATGGATCGCGGTCCCGTCCGGCAGCAGGTTCAGGATGCCACTCTGCGCCGCTGCAAGGAACGCCTCGCGGGACTGGAAGCCCAACCCATAGGCCTGCGCCATGGCCGCCGCCGCCTGCGCCTGCGCCGCATAGCCCGGGGCGTCCAGCGCGGCCTGCATCGCCGCCTCGCCCCCGAGTTCGGACGACACGGGCAGGGTCAGCGACCGTTCCGCGCGCTCCGAAACATCCTGGATCTGCATCACCACCAGATCCAGATCGGATTCCACCTGCCCGGGGCGCACCCTGCCCTGGTCGTTGTAATCCGACCTCTGGGTGTTCGGCACGGCGCGCAGGAGATAGATCGTGTCGCCGGGCTCGATCCCTGCCGAGATGACGACCGTGCCGTCGGCGGTCCCGATTCCGGTATGGCCGATGCCGGTCGTCAGGTCGGTTTCCTGCCCGTCCCGAACCCGGATGACCCGCAGGTGATCCTCGTCGAGCAGAAGGAACTTGCGCGGAAACGTCCCGCTCGTCCCGGTGACGTTGAACGGGCCTGCCTTGTTCTTCGCGCTCTCTACCGTCATCTTCGCCTGCCTGCATGGGGTCAGGCGAAGGGTAGGAACCAGAAGTCGGGCGATATATGTTGGCGGGCGTCAGTCGATCAGGGGATTGCGGCCCATCAGAGCCATGATTACATTCTGACTGCGCAGAGGTGAGGCCAGCCTTGCGAGGCTGGACATAAGGGGAATTAGACCCCGGTTGGTTCGGGCTCTGCCTCTGCGTGAAGTCTTAGACGCGCTGCCGAATTCGCAAAAGCCCCGCCGAAGCGGGGCCTAGTTGGCAGTGATTTCAGTTGGTTCAAGCGATGAGCGCGCGGGCCTCGGCCCAAAGGCCGGGGCAATCCTCCTCGCGTGGCAGATCGTGGAGGCCGCCAGTTGACCTCGCGAACATCTTCGCGGCGAAGTCCCGCAGATTTTGCGGCGGCATCCGGGCGATTTCGTCCTCGATGTCGGTCTGCCGCTGCGAGAGTTCTTCGAACTCATCCTCCGGCATGTCGTGATCGTCGCAGGCCGAAATCACAATCTTGGCGTGGGCCTCCCACTCCCTGAACAGCCGCATCACCGGCGTATCGGCCGGGTCGATGACGCACAGCGCCGAGGCCGGGGCGGCAGCCAGAGCGGCCGGGGCCGCGGCGAGAAGGGTGCGGCGGTTCATGCCGATCCCTCCAAGCCTTGACTGGCAATGAAAGCCGCAACACGGGCCTGCCCCTCATCGACGTGGCGTTCAAATTCGGATTTGACGCCCAGGTCATCAGCAAGCAGTGCGGCGATGCCGCCGATCATGATGAATACTTCCTTCGTGCCCTGAATGAACTGCATCAGGTCGCCCTTCGGCATGGCGCGATTACTGGTAAGCGCCAGACCCGCAATCGCGGCGAGATGCTGGGCGGGGGTGACTTCCTTGCTCATTTCCCGCTCCCGATCAGTGCCTTGGCCCGGTCGAACGCGACAGAGTTGCGGAACGCGGTCAGTCCATAGGCGTCCACGATCATCTTGAGCAGCGAGACCTCGCGCTGCCGCACGATCATGGCTTGCTGCGCCTCTACCGATTGCCCCTTGCTGTCGATGTATTCGAAGCCGTCCTTTTCCAGCACGTTCTTGAGAATGCCTGATTTCAGGCCGATCTGGGTCGCCAGCACCTTCTTGTGGTGCATCAGCCCCCTGTCGCGCAGAATCCAGCCGGGACGGTTCACCTTGACGCCGTGCTTGTTGCAGAAATCCGTGATCCGGCAGACGCCCTCCTCGGACAGATACGCCTCGTAGGCGTCCACCTTCGGCTGCATGGCGCTGATGGCCGCGTCCTTCGCGCGATTTTCGATCTGCAAGGCGCCGTTCTCGCGGACCTTAGCGAGCAAGCCCTCAAGTGCCTGCTCGTAGGTCTGCGGCAGGGCGAAGCCGCCGCTGGCCTTCTCCTGTTCCAGCTCCTGCCAGCGGTCCACCAGGCGAGCGGTGAACTCGGGGCAGAGCTGGGCGACGACTACAAAGCTGTCACGCTTGTTTACTTGGTAAATCGTGCCGGGACGCCCGCCCGAGGACTTTTCCCCCATTGGGGTAAAAGTGATGATACCGCGCTCGGACAGCCTCTCCATCGACTGTTTCACCTTGTCGTGGCGGCTTTCGACCAGTTCCGCGATCTCGCGGCTGCTCATGGTCAGCGGCTCGCCCGAGGCGAGGGCGGCGACAGGGACGTTGCCTTTCGGCGTGCTTTGCTCCATATTCATAGGCGAATTCCTTCTCCACAGCGGGGGTTCATCTGGCCGGTGTCAGGGTTGCCGCCCTGCCCGGCCGTTCTCGTTTCAAGCCTTGGCATCGTCTGCCTCCATGGCTTGCCGGATCAGGCTGATGAGAAGATTGTTCATCGACCGATCCTCGATCTTGGCCTTCATCTTCACCCACATCTTCAAGTCGGGCGGCAGACGCAGACCGAAGGGCGGCTCTTGGGGTCGCTTCATGCTTTCTCCTTTCTTCTAATAGCAGCTATCTTCTATTAGAAGGCATTGCCTGTCAAGCGGTCTTTCTACAAATAGAAGCCATGACCGATTCTGCGCCCAAACAAGAGCCGCCGTATGGCCTCCGCATGCCGCCCGATCTTAAGGCGCGCGTGAAGGCTGCCGCCGAGGCGAACAATCGCAGCATGAACGCCGAAATCGTGGCGACGCTGGAGGAAAAATACCCTCCACCCAGCCTGGCAGAGTTCGAAGAGGCAAGCGCCCTGACCATCAAGGACGGCTTGACGCGGCGGGCGCGGCTGTTCAACGAATGGGTGACGATCCGCAAGGAGCGCGGCGGGCTGATGGTCTACCACGATGACACTCAACCCGGCGAGCCTTGACCCATGTCCCTAGTCCGCAACGAGCGCCTAAAGCTCGCCGCCAACTTCCTGAACGCCCTAGGTATCGGCCTGATCGGCATCGCCGTCTTGCGCCCCGTAGTGGAGGCGGGCGACCCCTCCTACACGACCTTGGCGGGCTGGTCCTTCGCGGGACTGGCAATTCACGCCGCCGCGCACTATATTCTAGGCTATCTGAGGTAGGAGCCGGCCATGACGTTGTTCGACATCATCGTTCCAGTTGCCGCCCTCGCCGTCGCGGGCGCGGTGGTCCTCATCGTCCGCGCGACCGACAAGCCCGACAGCGGCAAGCACCACCCGGCTGAGTAATCATCCTGTTCGCGGCTCTGCTCATGCCATCCGCATTAAGACCCCTACAGGGGCCACGGGGCCGCTTCCGGGCGGCCCTTTGCTTTGAGGGGCTTGCAATCCCTCTGCAAAATTGCGCTGTATGGGATACAGACGTGTCGCAGGATGGAGTTCAGAATGCTTCGCTGGATAGTTCCAGTCGTTTTCGCCGCCGCCGCGACTCCAGCAACTGCCGAGATTGACGGCAATAAGCTTCTCCGGTTCTGTGAAAAGCCCAAGGACACACCGGACTATGCCTTTTGCGTGGGCTTCATCACTGGCACGACATTGAGTGCGGACTATACATCAATGACCGCAGCTCTCGCAGCGGGCATAAACCTGGACGACGAAAGGGCGTTCCGTGGGTATCATGCTATGGTCGTAGGGAACTGCCAAGCTAAGGATATGACCCCTCAGCAGGCAGTAGACGTTACCACCTTGTATCTTAAACAAAATCCGAACGAGAGGCATTATCCGGCGGCGGGCTTAACTTTGACCGCGCTAGAGAAGGCTTTCCCGTGCCCTAGTCGCTAAGGCTCTCCTTCAACGGATTGACGATCTGCCCGTCGATCAGCCAGCGCCAATAGGGCAGGCTGGCGAAAGGCGTCATGCGTCGCAAGGTGCCCACGTCGCCAGCGGTCATGTCCAGATCGCCCCGCGCAGCGCGCAATCCCATGCTCATCAGACCATATGCGCCCTCTCCCAACTCATATGTCGGCCCGAACATGCTGGCATAGCCCGTTCTCGATGCAAACCGCGACGCGGGTGCCTTCTGGCTCTTGCCAGGGAAGGCCGCGGCTGCGGCATTGTAGATCCCAAACCCGCCTGCCTTCTCCAGCGCATTGTTGACCTCGAACGCGAGGGAAAAGATGCCGGACCTGTCCAGGCCCTCTGCAACCCAGGTGCCTGGGTTGTCCGAGATTTCGCGCCCGCTTTCGAGCTGCTTGAGCATGTAGATGAACGCACCGATTGCGGACATGCCCACCACGCCGCCCCAGAACCGGGTCTGATCTTCTTGCAGGCCGCGCAACAGGACACGCTGATTTGAGGCCAAGGCGAAGGAGCGGAATTGCAGAGCCATCCTGCCGACCGTGGTGCTGGCGAACAGCGGCACGTCCGCAACGCCCTTGGTGACGATGATGCTGTCCACGTCCTTGTTGATCGCCGCGCGCCAGGAACGCACCATGTGATCCATCTCGGCTGGCCACACCTCGGAATTGGCGACCCGCACCCCGTCGATCACCTGGCCATGCTCGCGGAACAGCCGACCCAGCAGCGGGGCGCCGTCTCTGCCCAGGCCGAGATAGGCCATATATGCCTGCTCCGCTTTGGGCAGGGCGTCAAAGCCGCGGTCTGCGACAATCTCGGCGTTCTTCAGGATACGGTTCTGCGTCATCGTCGCGGCCAGCGTTTTCTGGAAGTCGTTCCAGTGCAGCAGGCCGGTCATCTTCGTGAAGCCGACCGATGCGTTCTGGAGGAACCGTTCAAAAGGCGAGCCTTGCGCATAGGGGTCGGTCAGGTCGGCCAGCGTCGCGAGGCGAGAGTGCAGGATCTTCTCCGAGATGGCCCCGGCCTCCTTGGCCTCCTTCTTCGCCAGCTTGATGCCCTGCATGTTCCTGATCAGAGGCTTGAGCCCGTCCTCCATGTAGGATTTCAGCCCATGGACCATGGCGGGCCGCACCGCATCCGTGAGCGATGAAATGGTGACGCCGCCAAGGGTGCGCAGGTAGTTGAAGGTCATTGCCGCATTGGCGATCCGGCCGAAGGCGGTGGTCTGGGAACGCGCGTTATAAGTGCCGCGCAGCATGTCCCGCACAGCTTGGATGTCCTCAATATCAGACTTTTCCTTGGCGGCGAGTTTCGCCAGTTGCTTCTGCTTGGCCGTCTCTGGCAACTCGGTGTTCTTCTCCAGTTCGGCGCGGATCTGGGCGTATTGATCGCGGATGGTCTTGATCTGATCTTTCATGGTGACGCTGCCGAAACGCGTCTGGAGTTCAACGTCAGCCGACATGACGCGGGCATACCGGCGCATGATCAGATCGGCATTGCTGTCCAGGAACTTCTCGACCAGTTCGTCGGGAATATGAAAGGTTCGCTCCGCCAGGGGGCCGCGCTTGGTGGGAATTATATTCGACGGCAAGTCGGCATCGAGCGCGCGCCCGGTGACCACTTCATAAACGCTGTCCACAATTTCATCGAGGTATCTCTTGCGGTCGGCATCGGACAGCCAGTCGTATTCTCCGCGCCGCCCCAGGGCTTCCAGATCGGCGTCGATCTTCGCCAACTTGGCCAGATCGGCCTCGTCCAATTCGCCCACGACGCGGCCGGCCAGCGTGTCCACGCCGGAACGGAACGCTCGCATGGCATCATCGGACATCACATCGGCCACGCCGCGGGCAACGCCGTCGGACAGCGCCGACGCATCGGCCTGCCGTCCCGCCATGCTGCGCTCGATGGCTTCTCGTGCGCTGCGCAGGCTGGCGGTCGCCTTGTCCGTCTCGGCCGCCGCGCGCTGCGCCGCCGCCGTCACCTGCCCGTCGAAGTAGTTGCGCAGGATCTGTTTGAATTCGGCTTCGTTCGCCTCGATCACCGGGCGATTCCAGACCCGCGAGAAATAGCTCTCTGCCGTGTCCACGCTGACTCCCTCGGGCAGCAGCCCGGCCGCGACGGCCCGATCCTTCAGAGGATCGAACACCTTGGCGCGAATCGAGGCCGCGGCTTGGGCAACCTCGGGAATGTCGCTGCGGTCTCCGCGGCGCATTGCCTGCCCCACAGCGTTGTTGAATTCGGTGCGGGTCATGGCCACGCCGCGCTTGCGCATGGCCTTATAGGCCTCATTCATGTCCTCGACGGTCGAGCCGACGGCGCCGCGGGTCCATTCCTTCATCGAGGTTTCCGCCGCGGCCTCGCCCTTCCCTTCGAGGTTGCGCTTCAGATAGACTGGGTTCTCCATCAGTTGCGAGGCAATTTCCCGCACCGCGACAGACGGGCTGTGCAGGGTGCGCAGAAGCGGGTTGAGCCGCGCCGTGGCCTTCGCCGCCTTGCTGGCAGACTTCCCCGCCACACCGAAGTCATCGAGGGTCACGGCTGGCGCCGCCGCCGCGCCAGCACTTTCCGGCTTGGCCATGATCGAAAGTTCGGCGTGCAAGGCATCCGTAGCGGCATCGAAATCAGGACGGGCGGCATCCTCCATGAGCTTCGATGCCGCCTTGTATTCCGAGCGTGACATGAGCGCACCGGCCCCGGCACCAAGGAGCGCGCCCAGCACCACAGATCCGCCGATGGTCCAAGCCGATTCCTCTGCCGTGCGGGTCTGCTGCGTCGCCTGCAATCCGGCCTCCTGGACCGCGGCGGAAACGCCGGCCGCCGCCCCGACGGATAGCGCCGACTTTGCGGCGGAATAGCCGATCTTGCCGCCGGTGCGCGCCAGGACGCCGCCGGGAAGAAGCGTCGGTAGGTCGGCAAGGCTGGCGCCGAATTGCGAAGCCGTTCCCACCCAACCCGATGCTTCAAGGATGCGACGGTTCCGAATTTCTCGGTCGATGTCGGATTTTATCGCGGCCGCGGCCTTGGCGTTGAACGCGCCCTCAAAGCGGTCCATGTGATCCTCGTATCCGGCGATATCATCGAAGACGTTGTAGTTTCGGTCGATGTCATAGAAATCGCCCTGCATCCTCGCCCACAGCGACTCGGACGCCAGCGCGGACCCGACCATGTTGTCGCGCTCAAATGCCGCCCCGAGAGTTTGGGACAGGGACGGATCGAGTCCAAGCCCGGCGGGAACCTTCGGCGTTCCAAGAACGGTATCGCGATCAATGGGCATGCTGCTCTCCCTGAAAATCAAAAGCTGACGGCGGCAGCGCCATAGAGTGGCGAGTTTTCCATGAGTTCCTTACCTTGCTCATGAAGTTTCATCAGCCGGTCACGCTCCTTCATTGCCTCGGCCTTCCGAGCCGCCAGGGCCTCGTCCTGCGACGGAGGCTCGGCATAGAACGGATGCTGCGCCCGCTGGACCTTGCCCTCTCCATCCACGAACCAAAGCTCATAGCGCGGCGGGCGACCGGCCTGCACATCGGCAGCCGTGTCGTCGTATGCCTGGAGGAATACCTGCTGAACGAAGCCCTCCTCCGGGGCGATCCCGGCCTCTGCAAGCGCAGCGCGCGCCTGATCGCCGATATAATCGTGAGTGCCGTCCACCCCCGCCGGATAGGTCACTTCGGGCGGCAGGCGGGTCACGGCGCCAGAACCGGAAGGCAGGTATTTCGAGGGGCCATAGAGCCGCCGGAACCGTTCTCCAGCAATCACCTTGGCCTTGTCCTGGTCGCCGCCAGCGTCATAGAGCGCCTGCTCCAGTATCTCGCCATACTCAGACACTGCCGCAGATTTTTGCAGCTCATTTTCACCGAGGGCCGGCGCACGGCTGAAAATCCCAGCATCGAAGATCGCCCGCACGCTCTCTGGCGTGGCGGTGTCCTTGATCCACTTCTTTGCGCCCTCGGACTTCAACAACGCATCACGCTCGCGGCGCTTTTGCGGGTCGTTCAAGTCCATGATCTGCTTTGCCGCTTCGTCCTGCGACAAGCCCAGAACGCCGGTCGAATGATTGAACATCGCCACCTTGTCGGCGATTTCCGACCCTCCCCCGCGTCGCCCGAAGGCAGCAGGATCGAGGGAATGGAGGCGCGATGCCAGGATAAGGGCATCCTTCAGATCCCCGGCGCTCTGGCCCGACAGGGCGGTGCGCAGCGCCCCCATGATCGGCGCAGGGACAAGTCCGGTCTGCTCGACAATCCCAGCCGCCAGCGCCCCCGCGTCGGCGCCGTCAGGCAGGCTGCTGGACATCTCGTTCCAGAGGTTATCGACGCGCTTTTTTCCGTCGGCGCTGTATCGGTCGACATGCAGCCCGCCTTGGCCAAAGGACAGCACGTCGGCACGGGTCTGCTGAACGACCTTGGTCTTTTCGTTGAAAGAGTTCAGCAAGGTTGCCTTGGTGCCCTCATCAATGCCCAGGTTCACGATTTCCTGAGCCGTAAGCGTCGGATCTGCGGTCGCGATCCTGAGCCTTACGTTGTCCTCGACCTGCTGGATTTGGGCCTTGACTGCGGCTTGCTGCTTGGTCGCCCACGAAGCGACGCCGCTGGCGGCCGTCTCGCGCACCTGCGCGGCGAGGTTGCCGGGAAGGGTGTTGATCGCAGAGGCAACCTGGGGGCTTAGAGCCACCGCCCCGCCCATCTTCCTGGCGGACCATGCCTTCAAGTCAGCGACACTCATGCCGCGCAGGAATCCGTTCGCCTTAATCACCTCCTCGGGAAGGATGGTTTCCACAGCCGCGCCATCATCGGCGGAAAGAATGGAGTTCGCGCCGCCGGGGCCGAGGAAGTGAGCCAGATAGACATTCCCCGGCGTTGCGGCATGTCCCGACCTCAGCAGCGCGGCCGAGTTTTCCGCAGCATACCGCTTTGTCATCTCACGCGACAGGGCAGCATCGGATCGAAGCGCCAGAATTTCGGCATCCGATTTGCCGGCCGCAAGGTCCGGGCGGTAGGATTTCACCGTTTTCAACCAAGTGCTGTCGATGAACTGTCCCAAGCCCGATGCAGTAGAATTGGGGTTCTTGGCGGTCGGGTTCCCGCCGCTTTCCGCGCCGATAATACGATCTGCCACCTGATCAATCGCGCCACCGGCAGATTGCGCCGCTGCGATCGCATCCCGGCCCGCCGCCTCGCCCAGGGGGCCGACGAGTGCGCCGTGCAGGTTCATCAGATCGACTGCGGAAAACTTGTCCGCATTCGTCGCGACGAACTCGGCCGCTGCGACGGGATCGTTCTGCATCATGTTCAGGGACGTGAGGCGGTAGACCTCGGACTGAACCCGGCCCAGCTCCTCCTGCGTCTGTTCTGGAGACCAGCCTTGGCGTGCCGCTTTTTCCGCGACCTCGTTTCGCGCGATCTGCATGGAACGGTCCATCAGTGCGGGGTTGAGAACCGCGTCATCGGCTGCCGCCTGAATACGGGCGTCGGCTTGGCTGTCCAGATAGGTGATCCGCTCCCGCCCGGCGTGCTGGTCGATGTCGAGATTCGCGGACTGGAGTCGGCTATCGAGCGCGCGCTGCGCCATCTCCTTCGCGGCCGGGCTTAGCCCGCTCAACCGCTGGTCATAGGCACGTTGTAGGCCGTCCATGGCCGCCTTGCGACGGGATAGAGCATCGCCACCCTGGGCATAGAGATAGCCCTGCTCGGGGTCGTAGAGCGCCTGTCTGACGGTCTTTGCGAACGCAGTATCCGCCGCCTTGGCGTCGGCCTCGTCCACGTCGGCCTGCCACTGGTCGAACATCTGCCCGACATCTGCCAGTCCCTTGGCGACCTGCCCGAAACCGGACTGACGCGCCGCCACGCCCACGGGGCGCTGCGCCTGCACCACCTCGCGGCGCTCATATTGCGGAACCCTCATTGCCATCACGCATACCTCGGAGTTGCACGGTCACGCGCCCACTGGCTGTATTTCTCGCCCACCTTGGCGCCGGTCGACAGGATCGTGCTGGCCGCGCCCCAGCGCCCCTGCGACAAGGCATTGGCGCCCTCGGTGCGGCTGTTGGCCGCCATCTGGGAATAGTTGCCCGCCTGGTTGCGGAAGTTCTGCCGGATGGCGAAAGCGTCGTCCTCGATGGCGGCCTTGGTATCGTCCAGCAGTTCGATGGCCGAGGCGGAGCTGACATCGACGCCGTTCGCCGCCATTGCGACGCGCTGCTGCGCCAGCACGGCCGCCCCGGCCCGGCGCTGGCGGTCGGATTCGTCCTCGCCCTGGCGCAGCGATTCCCGCGCGGCGGCTTCCTGCTGGCGCGCCGTGGCCTCGGCTGCGGCCTGAGCCGCCCTGCCCGACTGGATCGAGGAATAGGCGCCGACGACGCCGGAGCCGACGGAGAACAGCGAGCCCAGGCTGCTGAACAGGCCGCCTCCCCCGGACGAAGTGGCGGCGGTCAGTGCGGCGGTCAGCGGATCAAGGCACATCAGTTCATCTCCATCTCGAAATGCAGGAAGCGATGCCCCCGCAACACCACCGTCTTTTCCGCGTCGAACCGGAACCCGATCCACCGAAGCCAGCGCCGCGCCACCAGGTTCTCCTCGGCCACCAGGTTCCAGAGCCGACGAAAGTCCTGCCCCAGCCACTCCACCCCGACCCGCGACCCCGCCACGAACTCGCGCCGCACCTGCGGCCGGTCCACGGCGCGCGTTGCCAGCGCCCAGGGAAAGCCGGTATCGGACATCGCCGTTGCCGCCTTCACCCCGAAGATACAGACCAGATCGCCTTCCATGTATGCTGCACGGCATCGGCGGGATTGCGCCGCCAGCCGCAGCAGGTCATGGCGGGCGTCGCCCGTGCCCATGCAATCCAGCTCCAGGCGGTCGATGGGGCGCAGGCGCGGCAGCAGGGCGTCGATCACGTCGGCGGTGATGGGCGCGACCGTGACCGCCATGTCAGTTCCGACCTATCGACAGCTCGACCGAAACCGCCAGCACCGTCATGGGCAGCGGATAGTCCTGGCGCAGCGTCACTGTGCCGTCCCGGTTCCATTGCGCCGGCACCGTCAGCTCATGCATGCCGGTCCAGAGCGGGATTTCATCGGCAAGATCGCCGCCGGTCTGCACCAGCTCGCTGGCCCGGCCGTCGTCGGTAACGACCTTCACCCCGCGGGTGTTCTCCATCTGGATACGCACCGCGCTGACGCTGTGCGGCCGGCCGCGCGCCGATCCGACATCATCGAACTGGATGGCGGGCGGTAGCGTCTCCATCTCGGCGGTGAACGGCAGGCCTACATGCACCACGCCAGCGGCGTGCGGCAGGGTGACCGACCCGCCCTCGACCGTCAGCCCCGTGACGACATCGCCGTCGGCCAGGGCAATGACCTCCCTGCCCTCCAGGTGATCAAGGCCGCTGATCGTGGTGGTGGCCGACCCGGAATAGCTGATGCCGCAATCGACGAAGAACGCATCGGCCGCCGTGGCGAAATCCCGGTCGTCGAAGCGTTCGACATAGCGCCGCTGCTGGCCATCGATAAGCCGGCGCACGATCAGATAGGTGGCGTCGCTGGCGCCCTCGGGGATGCAGGCCACGCTTTCGACCGCGCCGTCGATATCCATCTCTGTCCACGCCCAGACCTGATGCTCGCGCTTGTAGGTCAGCGCCAGCAGCTTGCCGTTGTCCAGCACCACCCAGATGATCGACCAGGGGTTCTTGGCCATGGCCCAGCCAACGATCCGGCGCCCCTGCAGGAAGTGCGAGGCGAAGATGGCCAGATCGTTGCCCGAGTATCCGTCGCTTTCATAGGCATAGCGCAGATCGCGCACGCCCCGGCCGGAGCGGTCGACGAACAGCACCGTGTCGTCGGCCACCAGCGGCTTGACCGTCGCGCTGCCGATATAGCCGTGCTGGGTGACGATGGGATTCAGCGCGTCGAAACCGCCGTCAGGCCCGGAAACGGAGAACTCGCCCGCGCTGGTGAACACCAGCAGCTCGCGCAGCTGGAGCATGGCGCGGATGCGGTTCAGCTGTTCTCCGGCCATGTCGAACTCGGCCCGGTCGGAGGAGGTCATGTTCTGCGACCGGGTGAAGTTCAGGTAATCGCCGACGCGGGACAGCCAGACCGTCTCGGGCTGCGCATCGCTCGCGCCGAAAGCAAGGCGCTGCTGGTAGATCGAGACGACCGAGGGATATTTGCCCGCGGCATCGAACAGGCTGGCCTGAACCGGCGGCGTCACGGTGCTGTCGGGCGAAATGTTGTCGTCGCGGAATGACGTTCCGGTCGTGAAACCGATATAGCCCGGCACGCCGTTGCGCATGCGATAGACCCGGTATTCCGTGGCTCCGGTGACCGCGGAGAACGCGATGTCGTTCCAGGCGCCCTCGATGCTGAGCAGTTCCGCCGCCGTGGTGGCCAGCGGCGCCGAGGCGAAGCTTTCGACGCCACCGACCACGGCCGTCACGCGATAGCGATAGGTTTCGTCGCCGCTGTTGCGCGGCGTCACGCTGCTGATCGTCGGCGCCGCCACGGTCGGGTTGATCGGAACGGTGGCGATGCTCCAATCCGTCTCGCCGTTGCGCATGATGCGGCGCGGCGCAACCTGCCGGTGGGCGGCAAAGATCACGTCGACGGATTGCACTGCATCCAGCGCCTGCGCCTGGGTCGCCGTCCATGGCGTGGCAATGGTGTAGTCCACGCCGCCGGACTGGAGCCGCGCGCCGTTCTTCACGAACCCCATTTCGTTCTGGCCCATGATCAGGATCGAGGCGTCGTCGGCTTCCCGCACGAAGGGCAGCAGCCGGTGGCGATGCGCGCTGTCCATGACCTCGCAGACGAACCGCAGGCCCGGCCGGTTGCTGACGCCGCCGTGGGCGTGGACGAATACGTTGCGCCCCTTGCGAAGCGCACTGTCGTAGCGCGCCAGATCGATGCGGCCCCAGAGCGCGGGGCCGAGAACGCCAGAGGCGAATGTGGGCTGGATACGCGCGGCCGGCATCAGTAGCCCCTCACGCGCAGCTGCATGGGATAGAAGGTCTGTTCCGTCGCCGGCCGGCTGTTGAAATCGGCCACCATCGCCTGATCCAGCAATTCCGACGCCTCGCGCTTGGCGCCGGTGACCTTGGCGGCGTCGCGGGTGATCGGCATCGCGATGGCCGCGGCGAGATGCGCGGCCAGGACATCGGCAAATGCCGAGGTGAATACCGTCGGGTCCGTCTCGTCTCGCGTGTATTCGATCACGGCGCCGGGCACGTCGGAATAGATCGAATCGGCAGTCAGCTCACGCAGCGTGTCGGGCGATTGGCCCAGCTGCATCGCCATGCGCGCCGCAGTCACGTCGTTCACCCAGCGGATCGCAGCCATATGGCCCGGCCGGGCATAGCGATAGGTCCACGCGCCGGCCCGGTCGTTCAGCGTCTCCTCGACCAGCTTTTCCCGCCGGGATGCAAAGACCCAGGGCCAGCGTTCCAGCAGCGAGAGGCGGATGCGGTCATAGTGCAGCTTGCACTGCTCGGCCTCGGGCGACGTATCCTCGAATGCCGTGATGGTTCTCGACCCCAGATAGGTCGTCAGCGCGACGTTGCAGATGGCGATGGCGGATTGCATCGGGGGCTCCAAGGGCGGGATTGCGAGGGCGGCCTGCGCCGCCCGCCGCGTCAGACTTGGCTCAAGCGCTCACGCAGAAGGTAGCCTTCAAGGCCCCAGATCTTGTTGCGAGCGTTGTCACGGGCAATCTTCCGGCCGATGTTGGCGTCGAAGTTCTCCGGGCTGGCGGCGGCGCTTTCTCCGGTGACGATGTAGCCATTCCGCAATGTCAGCGCGCAAATTGTCAGGGTCGTGCCGGGGAAGACGTGATACATCTCCGAAACGATGGTTGCGTCGATGGCATCAGGCGTCAGGCGCGGCGCAGTTTTGCCGGTCGCTTGGATTTCAGCTTCGATCTCGCTTTCGTTGGTCATGTCGATCTCCAGATCAATCTGAGGGTTAAGCCCGGCCCCGAGCGGGACCGAACAATATCAGTCGGCGTTCAGCCTCTCGGTGACGCGCTCGATCATCGTCTCGCGCTTCATTGCGTGATGGGGCTTCTCGCCCAGGACCGTTTCGTAATGCGCGCGCAGCTCGTCGTCGGACATGGCGGCCATATCCTTGGCACCGCCCGCCTGCTCGGGCGATTGGCCCGTGGCCTCGATCACCTCGGCTTCGGTCGCCTCGCGCATCCAGCGCCCGGAGAACAGGCCCGCCTCGATGCGAAACGGGCCGTCCTCGGGGGCGTGCCAAAGCCGGTCGGGCGATTGGCCCCGCGACTTGGCAACGACCCAGATCATGCGATCATCAGCCATTGGTTTGCAGCCCCGCAGCGATGCCGGCCGTGATCCGGCCCGCGCTCGGCTCGCCGACCACGACATAGTTCAGGCGCATGTAGCGCTGATCCGCGCCCGGCGGGATGACCGGGATCGGGAACTTGAAGCCCGCCTTGAGCTGCGCGACCGGGATCGCGGGCGAGGCGGCGACGACCTTCGGACTGGCGAAGGAATTGGCGGCGGCCATCTGGACCTGCACCGTGACGCTGGTGCCGCCGGTGAAATCCTCAACGACCTGCACCAGCAGCGGGATGTCGTAGTTGCCGCCGATGTCGCGGGTCAGCTTCACAGGCGACAGGACAGGCTGCGCCGTGTCGCCGAGGTCGATGTGGTTCGTCGAGACGGCGGTGGCGGTGATGGCCTGCGCGTCCGAGAACAGGTTTTGTGCGTCGAGATGCATGGCATCCTCCTGTCGGGGTTGTGGTGAAGCCCGGCCCGCTCGGAGCCGGGCCTGTTCTTACGGGAAGACGATGGCAGCCTCGGCGTTGCTGATCGCGTCCAGGCGGCGCACCGGCATGTCGCCCCACATGGTGACGCGCTCGCCGGCGACTTCCTCGACCCGCAGCTGGACGTTCTTCTTGTTCAGCGCCTGCTTGCGCAGGAACTTCGCAACGGTGCGGCCGACATAGATGACGGTCTTGCCCTCGACGAGGTTGCCCTTGCTGTCGATGCCGACGCGGCTGGCCGTGTCGATCATCTCCTCGGCGTCGATCATCAGGTCGAGCAGGTCGGCGCCGGTCGCCGCGTCCTTGGTCAGCGCCGACACGTCGATGTTGCAGATCCGCGCGTTGCCGCGCCAGTCGCCCACCGACAGGCCCATGTCCCATTTCAGGTGGTCGACGAGGGCGCGGAACTTGCCGCTGCCATCCTGTGCATCCCAGAGCTGGGCGCCCATGTCCTTGTGAGACAGGCCGGCCGCCGAGCCCTTGGGGTAAAGCAGCGTGGTGGCGCGCGGCCCCCAGGTCACGAACCAGATCGAGGTGTTGTCGGAGCCGGTGCCGCCGGCATTGATCAGCTGGCGGCCCGAAGCCACGGCGGGATCGTCGTAGCGCACGTCCAGCCCCATGAACCCGTCGGGGGTCACGGCGGTCGAGCCATAGATCATGTTCCGCGCCATGAACTGGTTGAAGCCTTCGATCAGGCCCGACATCTCGGACGCGCGGAACGCGGCCTCGTTGCCGTTCAGCTTGGCAAGCGCCTCGTCGACGACCGAGAACTCTTCGGCCATGCCAGTGGTATCCACGACCTTGGCGGTGGTGGTCTTGCCCTGCTTGACGCCGGCGTTGTAGCGGCGCCATGCCGGCTCGGGAATGCCGGTGCGGATGACGTGCTGGTGCTTGGTGCCGTCGTTGCACTCGGTGAACACCGCATCCTTGAGGATCGGGTTCGATTTCTCGGCAAGCTCGATGATGTTGGCGATCTTGCCGTCCGGGTCCGTGCGCGACAGGATATCGACAAGGCCCGGATTCTGGATGTTCAGCTCGGCCATGGGTTATTCCTTTCCGTTGCCGTTGCCATAGAGCGCGTCGGCGAAGTTCCGGCGCGTCGAAGTGCCTGCCTGTCCGTTGACGACAGTGGTGTCGGCCACCATCTGCCCCACCTTCCAGAAGGCGCGCACAACGTCCGGGTGGCTGCCCAGCCCGGTTTCGTCGAGCAATTGCCGCAGTTCGGGCGTGCCGACCGCCTCCAGGCCCTTGATGGCCGTGGCGACGTTGGCGTCGTATTTCTCGCCCCCGAACTCGGTGTCCTTGCGCAGATCGCCGGCCCAGGCATCCAGCTGGGCATCGCGCTGCGTGATCATCTGCTTTTGGGCATCGCCCGCGAGCCGCGCCTGGCGCATCGCCGCCTCGGTCAGCGCATCGCGCGCCGTGGCGTTCGGATTCGCCTTGAGCCATGCGTCCATGTCGCCGGCGAAGGCATCGAAATCCGCCTGGAACGCCTCGGCCCCCTCCGGTGCCGCGAGGGAGAAGGGTTCGGCGCCCGCCTCGGCGTCGCCGGCCTTTTCGGCATCCTTGCCCTCGGCGCCCTCTTGCTCGGCAGCCGCATCCGCAGTCGCGGCGGTATCCGTCACATCGGCGCCGGCCTCTTCGGTGGCGGCCGCCGCGGTGGCTTCGGTGGTATCGGTCGAGGCATTGGCTTCCTCACTCATCAGCTGTTTCCTTCTCGGCTTGCTGTTCGGCGGCGAGCTGGATGCGATCCATCAGCTCGGCGTGTTCGATCTGCATGGCGGCGAAGGCGCGCACGTCATGCGGGAAGATGCGTTCGTTCAGGATCATCAGGCCGACCTCGCGTTGGCCCTCGCGGAATCCGTCCAGGTCGTTGCCGTAATGGGTGCGGGCGAACACATGGCAGCGCTCAAGGATCGACCACATGACCAGCCGGCCCTCGCGGGTGCCCAGCACCGTGCCCCACGCCTGCCGGACCTCCAGCGCCCGGCGCTCGGCGATGATTTCCGAGATGCGCTCGGTCATAGCGCCGCCCCCCGTTGCAGGGCGTCCATGCCGTTCAGTGTGGCCTCGGAAATGAGCTTTGCAGCCCCGGCCATGGGCTCCGCCGCCTCGATGGCCTGCGCCTGCGCCGCGGCACGCGCTTTGGCTTCGCGGACCTCGCGCAGTTCGTCGGGCGACAGGAGGATGCCGGGCGGGCCGCCGACCTGATCCGCGAACTCGCGCATCATCTGCTCACCGTCGATCATGTCGATCACGTCGGGCTTGATCTGCGCCAGCGTGCCGGCGAATCCGATAGTCCGTTCGATCGCACCGATGCCGATGGCCTTCTGCGCCTGGGCCAGCAGCGAGATGTATTCGACCTTGATCGGGTTACCCACGATGCCTTCCGGCGCCTCGGGCAGAATGTCTGCCTCCTGCATATAGGCGAACGTCGCCTCGATCAGCGGTTGCAGCAGCTCATGGTCCAGGCTTTCCAGCACCGGACCCAAGGCCATCAGCTTTTCCTCGTGGCGCTCGGCAATCTCGCGCGCCGTGATCTGGCTGCGCCCGTCCAGCGCCAGCGCGGTCATCTGGAACAGATCCTTGTAGAACGCGACCTCGACCCGTCGCTGGCTTTCCTGAATGTCGATGATCAGGCCCTGAATGTCGGGGCGCACCTCATAGGCCGGGCGGATACCGCCGGTGGAAAGGTCTTGCGTTGCCATGGCCGTGAAGCCGCCGGGCACGTTCTTGAAGAACATGCCGCCCTGCACCGCCCCGCCGATCAGGGGCGGGTTGTGCATCTTCTGGATCGCGATGGCCTTCTGCTCCTGCGACACCTGCAACGAGCGGGCATCGCCGAGCGCCACCATGCCGGGAGACGACGCCGACCATGCCTCGCCCTCGACCTGTTCCCAGCGCGGCGCCAGCAGCGGCTTGACCCGGTGGCCGCCGATCTGGAGGAACTGCCCGCTCGGCGCGTCCATCTCCCAATAGATCGAGGCCCAGGGCCGTCCACTGGACTGCATGGCCTTCGGATCGCCGTCGGCGCGCTTGTCGATCATGTGGCAGATGGTGAAGGTCTGGTAATACTCGCCCGTGTCCCAAGCCCGGCGAACCGATTGCGAGACGGCATCCAGCCCCCAGGTTTCGACGATACCGCGCACCGGCATTTTCAGCTCGCGATACAGCGCGATCACCCGGCCGTTGCCGTCCTCGCCCAGCCGGAAGCGCCCGACTTGCAGGTTGTGCCCGCGCACCACGTCCTCGAAATCCGGCACCACCAGATTGGCCGCGGTGCCGTAGAGGCCCAGATCGCCATAGGTGGTGTCCAGCATGCGGTAGATGTTCGAGCCCCGCATGACCTCATACATGCGGCGCTGGACCTCGTGCAGCCAGTCCTTGACCTCGAACTCGGCTTCGTCAGCGGTGGAGCCGCGCAGGCCCAGCCGGAACCACGGCCGAGACGGCGAGGTCACGCCCGACATGAGCCCGGCGCGCAGCGTGCGCAGCGCCATCTGGGCGGTATTGTCGAGGATGCGCTTGTTGATGGAGGAATCGCTGCGCCGCTCGCTCGCCTCGAACCGGCCGCGCGTCGGCTGGATCGCATCCCGCAACTCGCGGAAATGCCCCTGCCAATAGTCAAACTCCTGGTTCATCGCCTGCCGGCGATAGTCCAGGGTCTTGCGCAGTTGCTGGTTGACGATGGCGGCCATGAACGGTCAGGCCCCCAGAAGCGTCTTCTTGCCGTCCGGGGCATAGGTCTGCCCGGCGGCTTCAGTCAGGATGGTGCCCTGCCGGCCCGATTTCGAGCGGGGGCGCGACGCGGTGTTGAACACCGGCGCCTTGCTGGCCTGGTATTGCGTCGGCTCAGGAACATCCGGGGTGCCGCACATGATAACCTCTCGATTGCTTCGAGGGCATCATGCGAGGCGGGACGCGGGTGATATATGTTGGCCTAGCGCCCAATCGGTCAAAGCGTCGTCCGATAGGTGAGCGAGCCACGGAAGCGCGTCGTGTCCCCGATCTGGGTTTCCGTCAGGGACGCAACGCCCGTGGTGGTCTGGCGGCTAAGGGTCCACACGCTGCCGTTGGTGGAAATCAGCGGGGTGCCATCCGTCAGGGTCGCGAAGTGCATGAAGATCGGGAACGCGTTGGGTGTGTTGCAGTCGAACGGTATGCCGCCCAACGTCAGGATGCCCGTCTCCGTGCCCTTGCTGGTCAAGGTGAAGTCGAACCGCACCGTCACCATTCCATCTTCCTGCACGACAAAGCTGCCTTGCCGCGTGCCGTAGGTGATCCCAGTATCAACACCGCCGATCAGCAGAGATGGGGTCCAGGTGTTTTCGTATCCACCCCAGACGGCCTTGCTGCCGTCCGGCTTGCGGTTGCCGCTCCATGTGACTTGGCCGCGCGATCCGTAGGCCACCACTGAGGCCGGGTTCTCGATCACGCAATCCCGAATGGTGGCGCTGGACGCATCGCCGATCAAGGCAATGTGGTTCGCAACCTGCGGGTTGTCGGGGATGTAGACGCCATCCAGAACGATACTGGACGTGTCCTCGACGCGAAAAGTCCGCATGTCCCCTCCGGCCCGTCCCATGAGCGGCAAGCGCCCGCCTCGGGATTTGGCAACGCTGTTGTTGCGCAGCCGCACCGCATTGCGGCCTGCATACATCATGCGCGTCAGGTCCAGATCGTCCACCCGGCCATAGTTCAGGTCCACGCCGTGGAAGCTGGACCGCGTGGCGCTCTCCACACGCGCCGCATGGGCCTGTCTGTCCGCCACCACCAGCGCCCCCGACGACACAGGGGCGGTGAGCGGCGCGACGGATAGCTGCACGGCCCCGACGCAGTGCATCCGCGTGGACGTGGCCCGGACAGCGCCGATTTGCAGCGGGCATCCGGTTTCGGCCCTGACCAGACTGGGGGCGGCCAGATAGATCACCGTATCCCCGACTTCCGCATCGGCCGCGACGGTGCCGATAGTCTGGCTGTTGCCCAGCAGTTCGATAGCACGGCTATTCGGGCTTCCCCAGCCAAATGCGTAGTTGCTCGTATCGCCCGAGTTGCTCTGGTTCCGGCGGTCCTGCCGCTGGTCCAGCAGGCTCAGCCCGCCCGAAAAGTTGATGATGGTGACGCCGTCGCCGCTATGGCCGTCCAGTTCGAACGCGCCCCAGCAGTATTCGTATTCGATGCCGCGATGCGAGCCGAGCGACGACAGACCCTTGATTTTCACGCTGCCATAGACGCAATCCACGAACACCGTGCGCTGATCGGCCGGGTTCGCTTCGTCGGCATAGATGCACTGCGGATAGTTCACAGTGATGTTGGCACGCAACTGCCGCTGCCTCGGCTGGCGGGTGCCCGGCTCGAAATCCTGCGACCCTTTCGCCGTTCCCATGCCCTTGATGTAAAGCTGTTCGGACCCGAGCGCGGAGTTCACTTCGGACGCCTTGGGCGAATGGATCGTGATCCCTTGCCACAGCAAAGGCTTATGGCGCGGGATCGCATAGGCATCGCAGTTGTCGCCGCAGGAGATGGACCCGAGACTACCGCCATAGTTAACGCCGGTCGCGCCACCCGCCACCTTGATGCCGTCAACGCCGAACACCTCGCCCGGCCCGGTGCCCGCCAGATCATAGGGTTGGAGGAAATTATACCCCATGTTGTTATCCAGCGGCGTAATGAACCGGATCGTCCACCAGCAGGAATGGTAGGTTTCGATGATTTGGCAAGTCCGCTTGTCGAGGGTTTCGTCATCACCGAACACGACCGTTGCCGCTGCGCCGGAACCGCCGCCGCCAACGAAGGAGACGGTCGGGCGCTCCGTGTAGCCGGTGCCCCAATCGGTGACGGTGACGGCAGTAACCACGCCGCCCTCGACCGTGGCGGTGGCCTCGGCCGGGTAGGTGACGCCCGGACCGCCGCCGGTGAAAACGACAGTGGGGGTCGAGGAATAGCCGGAGCCGCCATTCGTGACCGTCACGCCCGCGATAGCGATGCTGTCCGGGTCGTATTTCGCGCCCCAATGGAGTAGGATCGGCATGGCGCTGGATACGTTGGTCCGCCCCCAGACGCCGATTTCGTAGTTCGAATGCTCGATACCCGCGAACCCGGCGCCCAGGATGGACCCTGCCGAACGCTGGGTGATGGTGCCGATCTCGTTGCGTTGCACAGCAGCCCGGACCACCTTGACCCGGATGTGCATGCCCTCAAGAACCGGCTGCTCGGTCGGCAGGTAATAATCGCCAATCCGCCACACGGTGCCAAGCTGGCCGTTACCACTTTCTTTGGGGGTTGTAATGGAATATTGACCAATGAGCCTAAACCCATGATTACCGGGAACGCCGAGTCCCGTGCGGCCGTGGAAGAACTCAAGCCCCGAGGTTGAGCGTCCGTTGGTGTCGCGGTTGTAGTTGAGCCACAGGACCGCGCCGAAATCATCCTCGGACAGCCACAGCGCCGTGGGCCGAACCGCGCCCTCAATGTAATACGCACCCGCAGGAAAGACGAGCGGCTGCCCCATCGCTGCCGCATAAGCATCGGCGGCGACGATGGCAGCGCGGTCATTGGTCCCGCCCGTCCTGACGAAGCCGTAAGCGTCGGTCAGCACGCCGCCCGAGCCCCGTATCTGCTGCAACTCGTATTCCAGATCAGCCCGCGCCCCGAAGTGCTGCGGGGTGATCGGCCCATCCGGGACCAGCATGATCCCATCGGCGGAGATGGCAGCCGGGGTGTAGGCGATGGGGCCGACTGCCTGACGGTAATCGCCGACGCCGGCAACGCTGATGCGGCGCACGTCGCCCAAGTTGGTCAGCGCAATGTCGGCGCGGGTCGCGAAGGGCACGAACGGCGGCAGTTGCGCGGCGGTGGCTTTGCGATCCGCATCCTGCGCTACCGCCTTGACCGCCGCCGAATCCAGCGTTGCGAACTCGGGCACCACCTTGAGCAGCGTGACGTAGACCGAGACGCCCTCGCCCCGCGCCCAGATGATTTCGGCGCCCTTCACGGGCCACATCATCGAGCCGTTCATGGCATGGCCGTTCGCGACATCGCCCCGCGGCGGTTCGCCGTCGGCGACGGCCAGCTGCACCGCGCCGTAGGAATCGATCATGGCCATGGCCTCGCGGCCCTTGGCCTCCGCGATCTTCTGCCAGCCCGAGGAAAGGGTGATGCGTTTCGTCGCGCTGGCCATCAGGTCACCGTCAGGTTGGTGGGGGTTGCGGCACTGGCCCAGAGGTGCTGGGCGGCTACCAGAGGCAGATCGGTCTTGCCCGTGACGCGATGCCCGGTCTGCGGCGGGATGTCGGGCGGGATGGACTTCGCGCCCACCGTGACGGCCAGGTTGAACTGCCCGGCGCCCTCGACCTTCACCACCTGCCCGTCGGCGCGCCCGCTGGCGATGCGCGTCCAGGAATTGCCCACCGTGAAATTGTGCGTCGTCGCCATGGCCCGCCCGTCATTGTTCGGGGGCAGGATATGGACGGCGCGCTGAGCGATATATGTTGGCTACTGGCTGCCCCAGACCGGGTGCCAATCCTCTTGCGCCCGCGCTTCCTGCTGGCGCTGGATTGAGCGCGGCACCACGGGATAGGCGAAGGTCAGCGCCAGCGCGTCGGCTTCGTCGGGGCTGGAGACGCCGCGCTTCTTCATGTCGGATTTCTTCTCGATCTCAATCGCGTTGTTCACGTCGAAGCTGTAGAGCGGCCCGGTCAGATCCATCTCAAGGTCGCGACTGTCGGGGATGCATCCGCCCGAGCGCAGCCATTCGCGCATGGTGGCCCACATCTGCGCGCGCTTGTTCCGGCATTTCGGCACGCCCTCAATGGCGCGATCCGCCTTGCCGCCGAAGTTCACGCCGACCACGGAATAGCCCATCTGCCGGCAGCGGTCGATCACGCCGCCACCCACACCGCCCTCGTCGATGAACACGCCATCCGGGTGCAGGCGGTCAATCTCGGCCATGACGCGCGCGGCCACCGCCATGGTGTCGGCGCCCTTCATGATGATCGGCAGCTCGGTCTGGGCGTCCCTGCCCCGCCGTGCCCAGATCACGCTGCGGTCATCGCCGAATCGCGCCACGTCCACGCCCAGCACCAGCTCGTCGCCGATCTGCGAGAACGGCTGGCGG
Organism: Paracoccus denitrificans; assembly: GCF_900100045.1. Lineage (GTDB taxonomy): Bacteria > Pseudomonadota > Alphaproteobacteria > Rhodobacterales > Rhodobacteraceae > Paracoccus > Paracoccus denitrificans. Next base: position 25,382 of record NZ_FNEA01000018.1, read on the forward strand.
GCCATGGCCTCGCGCACCAGACCGCCGCCGATGAACTGCATGTCCGACTCGGCCTCGTAATCGCCTTCCCAGATATGGCGATAGCGGGCCTCGTCGCCGGCCAGGTCGAGCAGCCGTTCCTCCTCCAGCTCGGGACCGCGGAACGGGTTGTCGCGCCAGTTGGCCTCGACGACCGTGCGGCTGTCCGCAAAGCGCGCGTCCTGGCGCATCATCACGTCGACCGGGTCGGAGCGCAGGCGGGGGTTGTAGGTGAACCAGATCTGCGACCCCGGCTTGCGCAGCGTCGGGCGCAGCATGTCGAGCGGCCCCTGCCCGGCGGTCGCGGCCTCCTCCCACCACGCGATGTCGAAGCCCTCAAGCGACTTGATGTTCTCGGCGTTGAACTCGTTCATGCCGTTGAAGGCAATGATGCCGTTACCCGGCGTCCTGATGATCCGATCAGATTCCACCGGCCTGATCGCCTCCGCCACCCCGAGCCGGGCCGCAGTCTCGACCAGCAGTTTGAATACCGACTGGTCGAGGGATTTTTGCACGTCTCGCAGGCAGATCGACGAAAGGCCGGGCTCCGTCAGGTGGCGCACGATCATGTGCATGGCCCGGTCCCACGACTTGCCCGACCCGCGCCCGCCCCAGGCGCACAGATACCGCCGCTTCGACTTCCAGAGCGGGGCAAAGACCTTGGGCGGGCGAACGTCGAGGATCATGCAGCGGCCCAGACGAGATAGCCCAGCCACATGGACAGCAGCGCGCCGGCCGCGAACAGGCGCCGCTGCATCCGCTCGTATCGCTTTGCGTCGCGCGCGTTCACTCGCCGTCCCCCACGAATTTCACCTCGACACGCTCGATCTGCACGCGGCCATTGATGTCCAGATCCAGCTTGTCGCCGTATTTTTTCGGCTGTCGCTTGCCGGCCGTCCATTTCAGCGCGTCGATGGCCGCACGGGCTGCCTGAGGGTCCAGCTTGCCCGCCAGCACGCGATCCACGATGTCGCCGATCTTGTCGGCATCCGCGTCCGCTTGAGCCTCGCGCGCGCGCGCGTAGTCGACCCTGAAATCTTCATCATCCCGCAACCAGCGAATGACGGTCGAATACCCGGGCATGCCCTTCTTTCGCAGCACCTTGGCCAGACTGTCACCGCAGGCAATCGCTTCGCAGATCGCGTCCTTGTATCCGGCAATGGTTTCCGCATCCCTCTTGATCGGCATACTCAAACTCCTCCGTCGTGAAGCTGCGCGACCTCCTTGCGGCATGCTGAGCACATCCGCAGGCCGTGATCTATGTTGGCCGAAACGCCGCACCGCATGCAGCGCCGCACGGGCCGAAGGACCCGCCCCGCATCGGGTTTCAGCACCCCGGCGTCGCGCATGAGCCTCGCCGCGGCGAGCGAGCCGTATTTGTTCGAGATGCGGGCGCGCAGGCTGTTGTGCGTCACGCCGTGCATGCGGGCGGCCTCGGCATAGGTCGCGTCCGGCGTCGCGATGATCCATGCCTCGGCGTCGTCGATGGGTCCGGTCTTGTAGGGCGGCGCCATGGTGGTCACTCCGCAGCTTTCGGGCGATAGGCCGCGAAGTTCTCGGCCGCGCGAACGGCATCCTCGTCTTGCCGCGCCTGCTCGGCTTCCGCCTTGGCCCGCATTTCCGCGATCATGTCGCCCAGGACCGTGGCGCGGCGCTTGCGGCTGGCCTCGGCCTCCTCTTGCGTCTGCGTCGCGGTTCCCTCAGTCGGCAACGCGCGGGCGCGCAGCTCGCGCTCGGCCAGATCGGCAGCCGCACGCTCCAGCGCCGCCTTGATCTGCCGGCGCTCGGCAACGAGGCGGTCGCAGACCTCGGCCAGCTCGGCCCATGCCGGGAAGAATCGCCACGGATGCCCCAGCAGCGCCTCTCGGGACACGTCGGCGGGATAGGCCGAGAGGCGCGAGCGATAGGCCGAGAGGCGCAGCGCCTCGACCTCTGGCGCGTCTTCGCGCCGGGCGGTGATCACGGAAAGCTCGGCGATCCAGAGGTTGACCTGATCCGGCATGGCCGGAGTCATGCTGGCGTCCAGCTTGGCGCGCGCCGCCTCGATCTGGTCGGCGGTCTCGCCTGCCGCGATCCAGCCGCGACGCGTGGCCTGCGCCGGCACAATCGTGCCGTCCGGCTTCTCGTAGCTGCCCCGCCAATCAATATCCTCGCGCAGCCGCACTCCGCATTGCTGCACCAACGAGGCCACCGACCTGTTGACTTCCGCCGTGCTGCGAGCCGCGAGCCATAGCGCGATCTGCGGCGAACTTCCTGGCGTTGCCGAGCCATGTTCGCCAGCCGGCATCCCAGTCCTTGAAGGTTGTTCCTTTGGCGAGGTGAAAATCGCGGAATCGTTCGGCTTCATGGCGGATTTCCTGATCGGTGAAGTTTCGGGAATGGGCGTCGGCGATGTTGCGATCCGATGGCACCCAATCGGGCGGCAGCGCGCAGGCACGCTTCGGAGGTGATCGAGGGGGCTTTTTGGAAGAACCGATAGGTTCTTCTTTTTCTTCTCTGACTCTGGACTCTGAAGAAAATGCCATGGCATCCGCATGGCAATTGCCAGATGCCACTTTCTTATCTTTCAATGCTTTAGCCTGTCCGCCTGCGCGTCCGGCCGTTGCGCGAACTTCACTTTTTTTGCGCGCTTTTTCGTGCTCTTTTGACAGGCGATGGTTCGTTATGCTGTCGCCGTCCACCTCGAAAAACCGGCTGATTTCGGCCCAGACCGGCTTGAACTTCGCGGGCGACATCCGGGCGATCCGGGCCAGTTTTGCCATGTCATTTGGCAGGCGCGCGTCATGCCGCCACATGGTCATCAGGATGAGCAGATAGGCGCCATGCTCGACCGTGGAGAGGTCCAGCGTGTCGGCCAGATAGTCGGCGACGTAGAGCTGCATGAACGGCTGTTCAGCCATCAAACCACCTCCACCTCGACGATCACCGCCCCGTCCCGGCACCTGTCCCCGCGGATCGGCGCTTGCAGCTTGATCCGGCCGTCATCGATGCGCAGGACCGCCGCCAGCGCGTCCCGGGCGCCCTTGTTCTCGGTCACGACATTGTCGTCGTCGACGGTGGTGACGGTGCTGGGCGGGCAGTAGATCAGCGTCATGCGCAGCTCTGCGTCGGCCGGAATTCGGGCCTTGTGCCAGCCGGCCTCGCGCGCCAGGGCATCGGTCACGCGGCGCTGCGCCTTGACCAGCTTCGCCCGCTTGCGCCAGTGCAAGCGACTGTTCGCGGAAAGCTCGCTGGTCTTAGCCCATGGCAGTTTCACGCGGAGGATCATGCTCTGGCCCTCACCACTGCCGGGAATCGGTTCTGGGCGTCGAAGCGCATCCAGCAGCAGTTGTCCTTGCCGGGCGTGCCGTTGCCGAGCCACGAAACGCGGCCGATGGGCACGATGTCGCTGCACTGGTCGATCAGACGGCCGAAATAGCCGTTGGCGGCGAAGTCCCAGGGGAGCAGCACCCAGGCCGGCGCGATGCCGATCAGGTGCTTGATGATGGATAGCGCCGGGTCGCCCTTTCCGCCGGTGACAGGCCAGGGAACATTCGTGATCCACAGGTCAACGTCATCCGCTGCCTCGATATCCGCCACGGCCATCGTTTCAATGCCCGGCCCTTGCGGCTCCAGGTCAGAGGCCCAGACGCACCGGCCCGCCGGCCACAGATCCCGCAGATGCCCGATCAGCGCCCCATCGCCTGCGCAGGGCTCGCCATAGCGCGCCCGAGGCGGCAGATGCGGGATCAGAGGCACCACCGCCTCGCGAGGGGTCGGCCAGAAGCCGCGCGGGCGCTGGGGAAGTCCGGGGGTTCGCTTGCTCATCAGCTCAGATTCCCAGCCTCGCGCGATAGCTGGACCGCAGGCTTATCCCAGCCGCCCCCCCCCCATTCGCCCTTCCTGACGATGGCGCCGAGGTCGCGCACCAGGCCCTTTGGATAACCCTTGCGCTTCGCCGCGCTGGTCGCATCCCTCTGGGCGTCGCTGTAGGGTTCTCCGACGACATAGCCATCGGCATAGAGCCGGGCGAAATGCTCCAGCTCGCGCTCGGTGGCGTCCCAGAGGCGATCCTTGACCGCCAGATCCTCGGCCGCTTCCTTGAACTTCATCTCAGGCCCTCCGATGGGTTGACGGGCCATCCGCCGCGGCCTGGAGGCGCCCCAGCGCCATCGCCAGCCGCTGGCGAATACCCTGTGTCTCGAATGATTTCGGTGCGCGGCACGGGCATTCCGCGAGCGCGACGCGCAGGCCGTGAACCTCGGCCAAGGGGATGCGGATGACGGCATGGCCATCCTCGACGCGGACGGAGGCGGTCAGGGTCATGCCGTGGCCCTTCCGGTCACTTCATCCGCGAACCCGCCCCATTGCGATGCCATTGCGGCAGCGAGGCCGGGGAAGAACCGCGACCGATCCGATTTCCTGTTCGGCCCCGGCGCCGCGCGGTGGATTTCGTCCCGCGCCGTGCTGCCGTCCAGTGTGCCGGTCGGCTTGAGCTTGGGCAGGCCGCGCAACCACAGGCAGGTGCGCTTTTTCACGTTGTCCGGTCCTGCTTCGTCGGTCCCGAACTGCCACGGCTGGACGCTCTGCGCGAACGGCTCATAGCCGCGAATGCGCGCTTTGGCGTGCTTGTGCATGACCGGGTTTTCCACGGCGATGCGCGGGATCGGAGCATTCCAGCAGTCCGAGAACAGCGCGGCGCCCTCATCCAGCAGCCGCCACATGATGGCCAGCCGGGCATCGCGACCCAGAACCGACCATGCGGACTTCTCTGCTTCCGTCGCCTCATCCGGGGCGTTTGTAGGCGGCTCCTTGAGCCAGCGGACACCGCTATTCGCCAGCCGGGTGCAGGGCGGATGCATCACCGCCAGCAGATCCCAGCCTTCATGCAGCAGGTCACGCACGTCGCCGACGATGTGGCGGTTACTGCGATCCTCGGCCGGCATCAGGTCGCAGGACCATGCATCATGGCCGAGGGCGGCAAAGGCGCGGCGGACGATCCCGCTGCATTCACAGGCGATCAGCACCCGCATCACGCCGCCTCCATCAGCACCAGCGCCCGCTCCACGGTGATGTTGAGCGCTTCGGCGATGTCGGCCAGCGAATAGCCCTGCCTTTGCAGGATGCCGATCATCTCGCGCCGCGCCCGGTCGACGGGCCTGAGCCGGACGATCTTCGGCGCGTCGGCCACCTCGGACAGCTGGTCCAGCCGAACGACCAGCGCGCCGGGATAAGGGATCACCGCCCGCGCCATAGCGGCTTTCTTGTCCGCCGCCCGGATGACATGGCTGATGCGCTCGCCGGCCGGCATCTCGACGGTGATCTGGAATTTTTGGAGGGGCGTTTGGCTATCGTCGGCCATGGGTGCAACCCTTTCGACGTGAAGGATTTTTCATTTTCTTGGCCAGCCGAGAGAGCAAAGCCCCCCCGATACGCGACACCGGATAGGTGACGGCGAAAATCAGCGCCCGGAGCATCCTCATGGCTCACCGCCAATTCGGCGTGCGAGTCGCTCGGTCTTGGCCACCACGTAGTCTTCGAGGATTTCGGCGATGTAGTGCGGCGCGTCGTGCTTGCGCTGCATGTAGTTGATGATCTGCCGCTCGCTGATCCGCGTGAGCCGCGCCGCTGCACTGGCGACCGCCTTCTGGGTATGCCCCGCGTCGCCGAAACCGGCCCAGATCAGATCCGAAATCTTCTTCCTCGTGGCCTCCCTGACGGAAGCCACGGATTTTGCAACATTTTGCATAGAAATAGCCCCATGATGATCTTGTGCAGAAGGATCATCAACAGAACGGCGAGAGGGGGCGGCGGCGGTCATCGCGTCGCCCCCTCGGGAGTTTGGGCGGGCCAGAAGTCGTCGCGCGACAGGGGCAATCCCCTTCGCAGCGCAGCATCCAGCACCACCGGCTTCTCTGCGTCTGGAATCGTCCCGCGGACCTTCCAGCCCCGAACCGTCGAGGGCGCCCGCCCCAGCGCGGCGGCCGTGGCGCGGATTCCTCCGAACTTCTCGATTATGGTTTGTGCGTAGCTCATGGGCGCAATGTGCGCTATTTGCGCCCATTATTCAAGCGCATATTGCGCACAGACGCGGCCAGCGTTCTCATGCGATGCAACAAGCATGAGTGATCAGCAGGTTACATATGCGCTCCGTGCGCTACGCGAGGGCGCGAAGGTCGGCGTGCGGGAAATGGCCAGAAGGCTGGGAATCTCCCCGAACAGCTACACGCACTATGAGAACCCGAACCGATTCAAGGATCCCTACCTTCCGATGCACTGGGCCGAGAGGTTTGCCGACGCCTTGGAACCGGATGGCGTGCCCAGGGATGCGGTTCTCGCCTTGGCCGGTGTATCTGACGTGCCTAGCGAGGAGAGCCTCGACGCACGCCTATCGAAGCTTCCTGCGGATCGTCGTCAGAGGGTTCTTCAGTATCTTGCCGATCAAGAAGCTCTTCACGAGAGAGAAAATCCAGCACGCGACGCCGATACGAAGGAGGCAGGGCAATGACCCGCGCCCCAAAATTCACCCTTTTACTCATTCTCTCCCCTGCGAACTTCTGGAACAAACAAAGAACACGTTAAGCAAGAATCCGCCGCCGGCGACATGTAGAAAAGGATAGGTGCGGTGAATGTTCGAGGCGGTGACGGCGGCGATAATCATGTCCGGTGTAAGCGCGCTTCTCTCGGGAACGGGGTGGCGTGGCTTCTTGTTTGGAATGGCGATCCTTTCCGCGACCGCCGTCTTGCTTATGGCGATATTCTGGCTGATAGGCGCGCTTCCGTGATCCGGTTACTCACCGCTGCCGTGTTGCTTTTGCCCGGGGCCGCGACCGCCATGTGCTTCGAGCCGTCCGAGCCTTATTGCATCAGGGCCTATGGGACATTCGACGACCAATTCAGCTTCGAAAGCTGCCGCGGGCAGCTCAGGAGCTATCAGAGCGATGTTGAAAGCTTCCTAGACTGCCAGCGGCGAGAGATCGACGACTCCATAACCAGGATTGAACAAGAGCGAGACAACATCCAGACCGCGCAGCGAAAATCGCAGGACGCTTTGGACGAGTTCAACGCTGCGGTGGAATACTGGAACTGCAAGGCGAACGGAGGGTCAATATGCTGACCCCAGAGGCCCGCATAGCCGCCCTCAATGCCGAGCTAGCCGAAACGCAGGATGCCGGCGCTGCGCTGGTGGTGCTGACGATCCAGTCGATGGGCGCCACGCCCGAGCAGATGCAGCGGATCGCGGACGAGTATCAGGACATCGCGGACGGGCGGATGCGCAGCAGGATCACAGCCATCATCGCGCGGAAGGTGGCGGAGAGGTTGAGGGGCGAGGTGGTCAGTTGGCAACCTTGAGCGTCCCCGCGTCCTGCCCGAATTGCGGCCTGATTTTCCCGTCAGGAGTGTCGGTCACGAATGCATTCGTAGAACTTAACATCAAGGTGCCTTGCCAACGGTGCGGAACCTTCACGCCCGCCATTGACGGCGCGTTCTCGGTTATAGGCGATGCCATCAAGGTGTTCTCAAGCTCGGATTTCACGATTGAGACCCTTGAGAAACTGAACATCGCTGTGGAGGATTTGCGCAGGCGCAGGATTACGCCTGACGAGGCCCGCGCTTCACTCGCAAAGCACTCGCCCGCACTCGCAGAGCAGTTCGGACGATGGGCCAAGTTTGGGCTTAATTTCATAGGCTGCATGGCTGCCGTCGGCAGTTTCGTCCTTGCGTATTTGCAGTATGACCGTCCCAACCGAGACGTCCTCGATGTCGCAATGGAGCGTTTCGAGGAGACGTATTACGAGCCCCAGGTTGACACGCGCCGTCCGCTCCTGGACGTCAAGCGCCCACCAGTAAAACCCGGCCTGACACACCAGAAGAACCGCAAGGAGCGGAGAGCCGAAAAGGCGAAGGAACGACGGAACAGGCGGTAGCCGCATAGTGTGTCCTTGGAGATTGCCAGCCCGCCTCGCGCGGGCCTTTTCATGCGCGGCCGCCCCGCGCTGGCAGGGGCAGGATAGCCCGGTGATTCGGCGCGCGCTACAGATTTGTGCGCTTTAAGCGCCCGATGTGCGCTTTTTACGCTTGACGCATTGGGCGCATTGTGCGCACACTTCATCTCAACGGCGCACCCCACCGCGCCAGCAGATGGAGCATCCCATGCCACGCCTGAACATCGAGAACTGCGTCGTCTGGGGCACGATTGCGTGCCTGGTCGTCGCCTTCTGGGCATCGGCCGTCGTCTTCGGCGTCCCGTTCGCCAAGCACGTCATCGAAGCCGCGACGCAGCGGCCCGCCGCCTGTGCCGGCCTGAACGGCTGGGACTGCGCGGCCCGCGCGGATGGGGGCTGGTGATGCCGCAGCCCGTCAACCTGAACGACCTCGCCAATATGCCAGGGTTCGGAGCGGCCAAGGCTCCGCTCCAGAAGGCCGGGCATTGGGATGAATTTGCCGGCGCAGGCCCGGAGCGTTCCTTCACGGTAGAGATTGAGGCCAGTTCGAAAGTCACGGCCACGATTACCGTCAAGGCCAGATCCCGTGCCGAAGCGGAGAAGATAGCCGACAGGCGCATCGAAGGCGGCAACGTCGATTGGGACGTGGGCCGCTACGACCTCGAAATCGACAGCATTGAAATTCGCGACAGTCAGGAGGACCGCTGATGTCCTTCCAGTTCGCGCCTTACCGCATCCCGCCGCACAGCGGCAGCGAAGACATCTCGGACGTGTATACCGAGGAAACCGACCCGGAGAACGAGCGCGGCGAGTGCTGCGAAGCGTTCTTCGACGACGAGGTGAGCGGCTACGGCTGCCACTGCGCGCTGATCGCGATCCGGGTCACCGGCGGGCTGGGGGACGACCTCTGGTCGGTGAACCTGCCCCGCGACATGGCCATGAAGCTGCTGAACCCCATGACCGTCACGCGGCTGGAGCGCAGGCGCGCCGACCGGCTGGACGACGAATAACCCGAAACGGCCGGCAATTGTGCTCCTCCCTGCCGGCCGCCCTGCCCCTGCGGCTCTCCTCCTCCCTGGCCGCAGGGGCGACAGTTTCAAACGAGGTTGAAGATGAACCAGATTGCACGGGATGAATTCCTGCACCGCAGACGCGCCGGGATCGGCGGCAGCGACATCGCCGCCATCCTCGGCCTGTCGAAATACAAGACGGCCTATGACGTGTGGCTCGACAAGCGCGGCGAAGCGCCTGCCGAGGACGAGAGCGATAAGCCCTGGCTCTATTGGGGCTCGGTGCTGGAGGATGTGGTGGCCAAGGAATACGGCCAGCGCACCGGCAGCAAGGTCCAGCGCGTCAATGCCCAGCTGATCCACCCCGAACGCGATTTTGCCGTGGCGAACATCGACCGCGCCGTGGTCAACCCGGATATCGCTGGCCGCGTCTGGTGGAAGGATGGGCGCCTGACCACCGATCGCATCCTCGAATGCAAGACCGCCAATGGTTTTGCGGCGAACCTGTGGGGCGAGCCCGGCAGTGACCAGGTGCCGGAGTCCTATCTCTGCCAGTGCCAGTGGTATCTCGGCATCACCGGCGCCCGCTACGCCGATGTGGCGGTGCTGATCGGGGGATCGGATTACCGGACCTATACCATCGAAGCCATGCCCGATCTGTTCTCCGACATGATGTCCGAGGCCGAGGCATTCTGGAAACTGGTGCAGGACGGCGTGGCGCCCGATCCGCAGACGCTCGCCGACGCGCAGGCGCGCTGGCCCCAGCACGTTGCCGGGAAAACGGCCGTCGCCTCGATCCCGACCGTCCGCGCCATCGAGGAACTGGACGCGATCAAGCAGCAGGCCAAGGCGCTGGCCGAGCGCGAGGAAGCCTTGAAGCTCCAGATCATGGCCGAGGCGCAGGATGCCGAAATCCTGACCGATATGGGCACGCCCATCGCCACGCTGAAAACCCAGAGCGCCACACGCATCGATGCCAAGGCGCTGCGGGCCGACTACCCCGGCATCGCCGACCTCTACAGCAAGACCAGCAGCTCGCGCGTCTTGCGCATCAAATCCAGAAAGGAATGATCGTGAACACCATGACGAAGCCCGCCACGGCCGTTGCCGTGCAGCCGGAAGGCGCCGCGGTCGCGCCGCAAAGCCGCCCTGCTATGGGGTTCCTGACCCCGGCCAACCTCGGCGAAGCGATGAAGATGGCCGAAATTCTGGCCGACTCGTCAATCGTGCCGAAGGACTTCCAGGGCCGGCCGGGCAACGTGCTTATCGCGTGCCAGTGGGGGGCCGAGCTTGGGCTCCAGCCCCTCCAGGCCATGCAGTCCATCGCGGTCATCAACGGGCGCCCTTCGATCTGGGGCGATGCGATGCTTGGTCTCGTGCAGGGCTCCGGCCTTCTGGATAGCATCCACGAGGAAATCAGCGACGACGGGAAAGTTGCGACCTGCACCCTGCGCCGCCGCGGGCACGCCCAGCCGATCAGCCGCACCTTCACCATGGAGGATGCCGACCGCGCCGGGCTTAGCCGCAAGGACGGGCCGTGGAAGCAATACCCGAAGCGGATGCTCCAGCTGCGCGCCCGCGCCTTCGCCCTGCGCGACGGTTTCGCCGATGTGCTGCGCGGCGTGGCAATCGCCGAGGAAGCCCGCGACACGCCGGTGATGCGCGACGTGACGCCCGAGGGCGCCCCCGTCAGCACGGCTGAAAAGGTCCGAGCGAAGGTATCGGCGAAGAAGACCAAGGCCGAGGGGCCGTCGCTGAGCGAGGTGCTTGAGAAGATCGGCGCCGCCGCGACCGAGGCTGCGCTGAACGAAGTCGGCGCCGACTGCGGCAGGCTGCCCGACGCCGATAAGGATCAGGCCCGCCGCGCCTATGCCGACCGTCTGGCAGAGCTGCGCGCGTCGGATCTGGACCGGATTGAAAGCTTGCTGGCAGCCGAGCTGGATGCCGGCGCCGACCTCGACGCTGTGCTGGAAACCTATGCCGAGCAGATCGACGACCTGCGCGCAAAGGACTCCGGCGCGGCCGAGGCGATGATCGCCCGCCTGCGCGGATAGCCTGAACCCTGACGCCGCACCCCATCGCCGGGCGCGGCCACTCCCCGGCTGGCCGGTTCGCAAGCGCCAGCCGGGGCTTTTCGAAACAGGAGACGACCATGCAGGACAACGACACCTATACCGTCACCGCGGATGAGCTGCGCCAGTTCGTCGAGCGCATCGAGCATCTGGAGCAGGAAAAGCGCGACATCGCGGAGCAGATCAAAGAGGTCTACGCCGAGGCGAAGGGCCGCGGCTACGACGGCGCCGCTCTGCGCCAGATCGTCGCCCTGCGCCGGAAGGACAAGGATCAGGTGGCCGAGCAAGAGGCGGTGCTGGAACTCTACAAATCCGCCCTCGGCATGGCCTGACCGGCCCTATCGCAAGGACACACAGCATGTGCAAGACAATTCGCGGCATCAAGGGTTTCAAGTCAGATCTGACCTGCCGAGGCTTCCAGTTCGAAATCGGCGGCAAGCTGGTGGAGGCCGCAGAATGAGCGCCCAAGACAGCCACGGCGGGGTGGCATGCATGACCCCCATCGACACGGCAGAACTGGAACGGCTGGCGGCGAGCATCACGCCGGGAGAGTGGCGCGTTGAAGCTGGCACCACGCTAGTTTGGGGATCGTGTGATGCTGATGATACTAGTGATCGCGGTATGGGCTATCCCGTTTCCGAATGCAGGATTGCGCCAATCTCGTCATGGGCAAAAGGGCCGGATGCAAACGAAGGTGAGGCCAACGCCCGCGCCATCGCGCTCGTGCCTGCCCTGATCTGTGAAGTCCTCGCCCGCCGCAAGGCAGAGGCGGGAATGCGCGCCCTGCTGCTGGCGGGCTGCGACCTGCTGGCGTTTGAGGCCAGTGCTCTGCGCGCCAGCATCAGCGTCAACGGCGTCATGTGTCCCGACCCAGAGGATCAGGCCACCGTCGAGTCGATCCGCGAAATCGAGGACTGGATCGCCAGCGTCAAGGCCACGCTCTATCCCACCACCCCCGAAGCCGAAGGAGGCTGCGATGCCGAGTGAACTCAAGCCCTGCCCGTTTTGCGGCGGGGAAATGGAGGATCGGGGATACGGCGCCGTCCACCTCGACCCACAGAAATGCCCTATTGGCGATCTGGCCGTGGATGTAGATCGCTGGAACCGCCGCGCCGACCTCTGCGCCTCGGGCCAGCAGGTGCGGGCGGCCGCGCATCGCATCCTGGAACTTTACGACGATGCTTTGCGGGATCTGCTGGCCCCCGACGTGCATGACGAGCACCCGGATAGCGACGAGCTTGCCGAACTGCGCAAGATCGTCGGTGCCCCGGCTCATAGATGGACGCCTGCATCCACCCCCGCAACCCCGACCGCGCAAGAGGCGGTGGCTTGGGCTTATTATTGGCCGGACGGTGGTTTGATGGACGTGCTTACCACTGCCGTTTCGCCGTATGAGACTTTGCGGCAGGCCCCCCTTTACGCCCACCCGCCCCTGCCCAGCGAGACGGTCGCGGAGCCTCGCGTCATCTGCTTGCCGTATCCCATGCACGGTTACGGGGTCTGCGTCGGCGGTCGCTATGACGGATGGCTGATGTGGCAACACCTCGACGGACAATGGGTGACGAAGTCAAATCTGGAAAGCGTCGATCCGCGCGCCCTGTCGGGAGGCGACAATGGCTGACCGCGATCACGTCTACGTATGCGAGTCCTGCGGCCTTCCGCTCTACGAAGGCGACAAGGCCCAATTCAGCGGCGAGGTTACCTTCTGCCCCGAGCATGCCGCGTTGCTGTCCGAGATCATTGCGATCATGGAGGATGATATCGCCCTTTCGGAAGATGAAGCCTACTGGCCCGAGTGGTTTTCCAGCCTCGAAGACGCCCAGCAGCACGTCGCCAGCCTTCGCGCCCAGCTTGAGCGCGAAGGTGACCACAAGCCCCTGAGCGAGGTGTGATGATGGCTGACCGCTGGATCAAGCAGCCCGGCGCCGGCCAGGTGCGCGGCGAGGATAACCCGAAACACCCGAATATCCCGTGCGCAGTCTGTGGTGCCCACCCGCCCCAACCCAGCGTGTCGGTCGCGGAGGCGCTGCGCGAAATCCGCGCGGCGATCCAGGATGGCAACCTCTCGCAAGGTATCCGCCTCGACATCATCGACAAGATCGCCATGCGCGCCATGAAAGGAGAGAACAATGCAGATCACACATGATAACGATTGTGAACATCGACTGGGTCACGATTGCACCTGCGGCGCGTCCTCTTATCAATTTGACCTCGCCGCAGCCCGCGCCGAGATCGAGCGGCTGACCAAGGAGCGGGACGAGGCTCGGGCGCAGGTGGCGGCTGCGTATGTGGCGGCATCAAGGGCACAGCCAACCTATACTCTGCGAGACCCGGACGACGCCTATGGGGTCAATGACGTGGTGTATGCCTCGCAATTGGCTATCCGCGCCCTCACCCCCGCCGATGCCAAAGCCGCTCTTGAAGCCCGTGACCGCGAAAAGGTGCGGGAGGGGATGAAGCGGGCCGTCGATCTGTATCCGCAGGGCATCGCTGCCATACTCGCCGAAATGGAGAAGGAGGGCGGGGAATGAGCGCCTACGATAGTGTAAAATGCTCTGGAGTGTGCGTTTGCGCTGCGACCGGAAGGAAGAAGCCAAAGCCAGAGTGCATTCGCAAAGGGAAGGGTAAATGACCCATCACGACAAAGCGCGGGAACTGGTGGAGAAGCTGCGTGAGGATCACAATTCGATCTGGCAATTTTTGATGGACGACGCCGCCGACCTCATCACCGCGCAGATCGAGGAAAACCGGCGGCTGCGGGAGGCGATCCGTCACGCTGACGACATTCTGGAAGATCGCGGATTTGCCATTGAGATTGGCGCTCGCCGTGTTCTGCGCATCGCCCTGTCCAGCACGGGGGAGAAGGGGTGATGGCTGAAACGTGGACCGGCTCAAAACGGCAGAAAGAAGCCCTGCGCGCCAAGTTCGGCGGTCGCTGCGCCTACTGCGGCCAGATGATGGACAAGATGCACGCTGACCACGTTCAGCCTGTTATCCGCATCACCACCGACCCGTGGGGGAACCGCCTGCCAGCTTCAGAATGCAGAATGGTCAAGGCTGATCGCAACACCGTGGACAACATGATGCCTGCCTGCGGCCCATGCAATATCAGCAAGGGCGGACACACTCTGGAAGGGTGGCGCGATCTGCTGGCACGGTCAGCCGAAATCGTCGCCAGAGAGAAGTCGATATTCCGCGCTGGCGTTCGCTTTGGCCTCATTTCAGTGACGGAAAAGCCGGTGGTGTTCTATTTCGAGGAAGTCGCCCGCGGCGCCCTGTCCAGCACGGGGGAGAAGGGAGGCGGGGATGACGCTGGTATTCGTTGAGCCGCAATATGAGGGCGGCAGGATACTGGCCCGGACGGGTCAGGTTGAGGTCGGAGCGGTTTTCCCGCTGGCTGACGGCAAAGCCATGTGGTCGTTCTGGCTGGGCAGCCGATCATTCATCCACGTCAAGGAAAAGAGCGTTCTAGCCGCAAAGGCTGCACTAATGGCGCGCTTTCAGGACTGGCTGCGCTTCGCAGATTTGCGCGCCGCACAGAGGGAGGCGTAGATGGGGAGGCATGAGCCGATGCAGCCGCTGTTCGCCAGCGAGAAAACCGCCGCGCGCCTGCTGGACATGCAGCCGGCCGAGTTCCGCAAACTGGTCGATGCCGGGGCGCTGCCCTGTGCGGTTCGGCATGGGCGCTGGGATGTTGCCGAGTTGCAGGCCATCATGCGCGGCACGAAGATCAAGCCCAGCGAGGAATTTGACCTGTGAGGAAACAGCGCAAGCCCTATGTCACGCTCAAGCGCACCGGCGGCAAGGCTCGCTGGTATTACCGCCTGACGTGGTTCGAGGGCGCGCGCCGTCGAGAGCGGTTCATCCCCCTGCCAGACGACCCGGACAGCGAGGAATTCGACCGGGCCTATTGGTCGATCCGCTCGGGCACCAGCGAGGAAGTCCAGAGGCCGAAAAAGGAAACGTGGCGGCAACTGGTAATGGCCTATCGGGGCAGCGCCGGGTTCCGAAAGCTCGCGCCCCGCACCCAGAAGTCCTACAATGACACGATTGAATGGATTCTGTCAGCGAACGCCGACAAGGCGGTATCGACCATCACCAAGCAGAAGCTGCGCGACCTGCACGTCAAGTATGGGGAGACGCCGCGCAAGGCTGATATGCTGGTGCAGATGGTTTCGATCCTGGTCAACTTCGCGCGCACCCAGCTTGAATGGGCCGTCACGAATCCAGCCGAGGGACTGACGCTCTACGGGAAGCAGCGGGAATATGAGCCTTGGCCGGAATGGATGGTGAAGGCGCTGCCAGACGCCCCGCTGGTCGTCCGCAGCGCGGCCGAACTGATCCTCGGCACTGGACAGCGCCCATCAGCGGCCATCGTCATGCGACGCGATCAGTTCCACGGAGAATGGATGACCGTCACCGACGAGAAGGGCGACGAGAGCTATGAGATATTCTGCCCGCAGGAGCTCCGTTCCTATCTCGCCAGCCTGCCGGTTGCCGGACAGCACGTCATTCCGCGCAACCTGACCCAGCCCATGCGATACGATTCGGTCGAGAAGGCGTTCCGGGCATGGCGCACCGATCTGGGCGACCGCGCCCGGCCCTTCTCACTGCATGGTCTGCGCAAGCTGTCAATCATCAGGCTGGCCGAGGCTGGATGCACGGACGCCGAAATTCAGGCGATCACCAACCAGTCCGCGCAGACCGTCGCCTATTATCGCAAGCGCGCGAATCGAAAGAAACTGTCACGGGCAGCGATGGAACGGAACGGGGACAGAACATGACCGTGGGAAACGATTGTGGGAAACATTTTCCCGAGTTATCATCATTTCCGCACAACCCATTGATTTTATGGCGCCGGTTGCAGGAATCGAACCCGCGACCTTCTGATTACAAATCAGCTGCTCTACCAGCTGAGCTAAACCGGCGTTCCTGCAATTCCGATAGCGTCTGACGGGCGCGGGCGCAAGCGCGGGTTGCGCCGTCATGACGCGGCGACCATGCCCGCCGCCGCGACCAGCCGCACGGGATCGAGCCGATAAGGCAGCCCGCCCCCCGCCCCGGCATTGCGGGCGCGGGCCGTCAGTTCCGGCGTGGCCGTGACCGCCATGACCAGGATCGGGATGTCCCGCAACCGACCCTGGCACCGCCTAGACGAAGCCGAAACCGCAGACCCGCCGCATGTTGATGCCTGTCAGGATGACATCGACGGGCACGGGCCCGAGCATGGCCAGCCTCTTGGGCTCCGTCGCGGGACTGCCGCACCGCCATGCCCGCCGCCGCGAGCATCGCGGCCACGCCTGCGCGCAATTCGCGATTGCCGTGCTGGACCAGGACCGTCAGCGCCATGCCCGTTCCCCGCGCCCCGCCCCAGTCGTCCCTTGTGGCCGGCAGCGATCATCAATACCTCCGAATCAAGCAGTTTCGGGCAGGATCGCGCGGAAAGATTAATCTGCGGTTGACGCGAGACCGCAAGCCGCCGCATTCCGGTGGCAATCTTGCGAAACCGGCGCATTTCCGGTCGCCGGGGCTTGCATTCCGGGCGCGAAGGGACTATCTCGCGCGCACTTCACAGGCGGGGTCGGGCCCCGGAGGGAGACATCCTTCGACGGTCCACCGGTTGGGGCAAGCCCCTGAAAGCCCCGCCAAGGCGCAAACCGGAAAGGACATGGACATGGCGCTTCCCGAATTCTCCATGCGTCAGCTGCTTGAAGCTGGCGTTCATTACGGCCACCAGACCCAGCGCTGGAACCCTCGCATGGCCGAGTTCATCTATGGTGAACGCAACGGCATCCACATCGTCGACCTGACCCAGACCGTGCCGATGCTGGACGCGGCGCTGCAAGTCGTGCGCGACACCGTCGCCAAGGGCGGCCGGGTGCTGTTCGTCGGCACCAAGCGTCAGGCGCAGAAGGCCGTCGCCGATGCGGCCGAGCGTTCGGCGCAGTTCTACATGAACCACCGCTGGCTCGGCGGCACGCTGACCAACTGGAAAACCGTTTCGCAGTCGATCCAGCGCCTGAAGGCCCTGGACGAGACGCTGGGCTCGGGCGCCGAAGGGCTGACCAAGAAAGAGCGCCTGCAAATGGAACGCGAGCAGGCCAAGCTGCAAGCCTCGCTGGGCGGCATCCGCGAAATGGGCGGCCTGCCCGACCTGCTGTTCGTCATCGACGTGAACAAGGAAGACCTGGCCATCGCCGAGGCGAAGAAGCTGGGCATCCCGGTCGTCGCCGTGGTCGATACCAACTGCTCGCCCAAGGGCGTTGACTATGTCATCCCAGGCAACGACGACGCCGCCCGCGCCATCGCGCTTTACTGCGACCTCGTCAGCCGCGCCGCGCTGGACGGCATGACCGCCCAGATGGGCGCCGCCGGCGTGGACCTTGGCGCGCTGGAAGCCAGCGTCGAGGAAGAGCTGACCGGCGAGACCGCTGAAGAAGCCGCCGAAGCCTGATCGGACAGGGCCCGGACCGGGCCGCGACAGGTTTACGGAACATTCATCAGGCGGGGATAAACCCCGCCTGACGCATTGAAAAGCAAGGAGACTCCCGATGGCTATCACCGCTGCTATGGTGAAAGACCTGCGCGAAACCACCGGCGCGGGCATGATGGACGCCAAGAAGGCGCTGACCGAAACCAATGGCGACATGGAAGCCGCCATCGACTGGCTGCGCACCAAGGGTCTGGCCAAGGCCGCCAAGAAATCGGGCCGCGTCGCCGCCGAGGGCCTGGTGGGCGTCGCCGTCCGCGCCGGCCGCGGGGTCGCCGTCGAACTGAACTCGGAAACCGACTTCGTCGCCAAGAACGCCGATTTCCAGCAACTCGTCCGCGATATCACCAATGTCGCGCTGGATGCCGCCACCGATGTCGAGGTGCTGAAGGCCACCCACCTGAACGGCCGCCCGGTCGATGATGTGCTGACCGACGCCATCGCCCGCATCGGCGAGAACATGACGCTGCGCCGGCTGCACGCGCTGGAAGGCGACACCATCGTCTCCTACGTGCATAACGCCGCCGCCGAGGGCATGGGCAAGATCGGCGTGCTGGTCGCGCTGAAGGGCGATGCCGCCAAGGCGCAGGAAATCGGCAAGCAGATCGCCATGCATATCGCCGCGACCAACCCGGCCTCGCTGTCGGAAGCCGATCTGGACCCGGCCCTGGTCGAGCGCGAGAAATCGGTGCTGAGCGAGCAGGCCCGCGAATCGGGCAAGCCCGAGGCGGTGATCGAGAAGATGATCGAGGGCCGGATGAAGAAGTTCTTCGAGGAGGTGACCCTGCTCGGCCAGAAATTCGTCATCAATCCCGACGTGACCGTCGCCCAGGCCGCGCAAGAGGCCGGCGTCGAGGTGACCGGCTATGCCCGCGTCGTGGTCGGCGAAGGCATCGAGAAGAAGGAAGAGGATTTCGCCGCCGAGGTCGCCAAGACCCGCGCCGGCGCCTGATCCGCCCCAACAGCCGAATTGCGAGCGCCGGCCCCATCGGGCCGGCGTTTCGCATCATGCGCCCGCGCGCGGCCGTCGCGGTTCAGATCGCCCGGCAGACCGCGGGCGCCACGGCCACCCGCCGGATGCCATGGCCATGCCCGTTTTCCGTTCCCGGCGAGGGAAGGTCGAATGGGCGATTCTCCGGTATCTTGCGCGACTCTGCGGCGGAACCTGAGATCTGCTTGCTGCTGGCGGCCAGCAGGATTGCCTGGGCTGTAGTCTTTGCCCCCAGCGCCCTGCGCGCCAGCCGCAGATGCTTTTCCACCGTGGCCGGGGTCACCTCCAGGATCTGGGCGATCTCCTGCGTGGTATGCCCGGCCGAGATGCATTCCAGCACCTCGCGCTGCCGCAGCGTCAGGACGCATTCGCGCTCGGCATGAGGCAGGGTCGAGATGCGCAGGTGCATGACCCCGCTCAGCGCCCCGACAAGGCGGCCATGCTGTGCCCAAAGCGCGTCCAGCCGGTCCTGCCGCATCCCGATCGTGCCGCTGACGATCACCCCGGCGCGGATCCGCTCCACATCGTCGCCCATGCCGACCGCATAGCCGGCGACATGGCCGTAGCGGGCGAAAACGTCCATCGCGCGCTCCTCCCGCGGGCTCAGGCGTCCGGCCAGCCGGCATCGCTGCATCCAGTCCCAGCTTTCGCTGCCCCTGTTCTGGATGATCCATCGATGCATCGGCGCGCTTTCGAACAGATCCAGCGAAGCAAGCTCCTGCATCAGATACGGCGAATAGCTGGAAAGAAGCACACCATCGTCAAGCATCCGCCCACAGGGCGGCTCGAGAATCCGCACCGCACGGTAGGACACATTGGGAAAACCCAGGCTGGCCAGTCGCGCGAAATAATGTTGCCAGACCGCCGCCGTCGAACGCGCCGCCAGGATGATCTCGATGTCTTTCAGAAGCTCCATGTCGATCGAACTCTTCCCCCAAATTCCTTAGAATAAATTGCACCGTAGCCAGTGCCATTGAAATATTATTGCCGAGAAGCTGCAAGGATCAATGCACCAAGCGCGTCCTTTTCAGCATGACGCTTGGTCAACAGGATTGACGGATCGGGGAAATCGCCTTGATAATATAAGGAAATCATTGGCAGAGCGCCCAAATACCCTGCCTTTGGGGTGATTTTCGTTGCCGACTTGCCGGTTCCGCCCCTTGGTGGTTCGCGGCAAGAAACAGCCATGGGAATTCTTTCGAGAATCACGCGATCAATCATCACATCGCAACGGAAAAAACGCGAGAATGCGTGATACCTGCACCCGGCGGAATATCGGGGCGTCGCACCCGGCCACACGACCCGGTCGCTGCGGCCTCGCGCAAGGCCGAGAATACCTGAAACCGCCCGGTTTCAAGCAGGGCCAGTATTCCGAAGAGAGCGGCGCCGGCATTCATCGCCATGCAACCCGGAGCCTGCGCAATGTTGCCGGGCCGCACACCTGATGATCGGCCCATATTTGCGGGCGCCTTCCCGACCGGCACGCCTCGCCGTCACGGGATCGCCGATTGCGGCGAGAACCAGAGACTGGAGCGGCGGGACGGGTTCAGGGGGTGAGAAACTCGACCCCCGGCAAGGCAGCGATCTCGGCCATATCGGCATCATAGGCGGCGGTGATGCGGTCGACCATCTGCTGAGTCCAGCCAGGCAGGTTCAGTTCGACCTCGATCTGCTCGGGCTGGGCGTGTTTCTCCAGCGCGGCGGCAAAGATGCGGCGGCGGCTTGCAACGGTCAGCCGCTCTTCCTGCGCCATCGCCTCGCGGATCATGCGGATGCCGTCGGGATGCAGGATGTCGCCCAGGATCTGCAATCCGGCCTTGAGCGGCACATCGGCCGGCATGGTCGAGATGCTGCGCACCACCTCGGGCCAGATCAGCGAGGTATCTTCATGGCACCAGACCACCAGGCGCCGGCCTGGCAGGGCGGCCAGGATGCGCCGGATCGCCGGGCCCCAGCGCAGCGCCTCGGGGTCGACGCCTGCCATCAACTCGGCATAGCTGCCGCTGCCCTCCTGCGAGAGGATGAAGGAAACCAGCGTCGCCGGGTTCTTCAACCCCAGGAAGAACTCGACCTCGGCGCTGGGAAACAGGTTGGCCAGCGCCGCCATCTTCTCGCCGGCGGCGGCATAGAGCCCCTCGGGCGAGATCGCGCGCGACGCCTTGCCCAGAAAGGTCGGGGTGCTGCAGATGACGCGGCGCGGATTGTCCGAGTTCAGGATCGCATCCAGCATCACCTGTTCCATCTCGGGCGTGGCGGGACCGCCCCGCAACGCGCTCAACGCCTCGTTGAAGACCTCGTGATGCCGGTTCGGGGTCACCGGCTCGACCCCGTTGCGCAACAGCCAGTCGCGGTTCTGCAACAGCGTCTTGACCATGCGATAGAGATCCGTGCCATGAACCCCGCAATGAAAGACGACCTGCATACCCACAACTCCTGACTCGTTTCGGCGACACAGTAGCCAGCAATCCGTGCCGCGGAAACCTCATGGTTGAGTCCCCCGCGACACCGCACTGCCGAAGCACCGGCCCATCCGCCACCGCAGCCCGACAACCGAAGGGGCATCGGCGGCGGCTCCACGGTGGCGCCGAGACGGCGCAGCATGCGCAAGACAGGCAGTGCAACCGACAGCGCGGCGTCCTGACCGGGCTTCGCGATGCGCGACAGCCGCACCGGGTACCATCCAATCACCGCAACTCACAACGCCACCCTGCCCCTGCCGGAGATCTTTGCCCGGTAAAGCGCTGCATCCGCGAGTTCGAACAGCTGATGGGGCAGCACGGCTGGCTTGCTGTCGGAAACCGCGATGCCGATGCTTGCCGAAATCCTGCCCGAGCCGGGACCGGCCTCGACGGAACCGATCCTGCCGATGATCCTCTTGCAGATGTTCAGGGAATCCGCCGCCGGCCAGTCGGCAAAGATCAGCGCCAGGAACTCGTCGCCTCCCGCGCGGCAAACCCTGTCGCCGGAACGCACCTCGGAGGCCAGGGCCGAGGCCACCCCGACCAGGACGCGATCCCCCGCGGCATGGCCGAATTCGTCGTTGATATTCTTGAAATGGTCGAGATCCAGATGAACCAGGGCAAAAGGTCTTTTGTCCCTCTGATCGAATGCCCTGGAGAAGGCGATGTCGAATCCACGCCGATTCAGCAATCCGGTCAGGGGATCGGTGATCGACAAAACCTGCGCGCTTTCACGCGCCTCCTCAAGGCCGATGTTGACGCGGGACAGTTCGAGCAGCGCGGCACGGTTCGCCTCGTGCAGAAACAGGAACTCCATGGCCAGGTCCGATGGCGGAAAGTCGGAATCGTTCAGCCCGAATCTTTGCACCGCCGAGGAAAGGCATATCCCAAACCCCAGGTTGAGCATGGCGCGTTCCGGCGAGACATGGACGCCATGCCCGCGCAGGGAAACATCCCCGTGATGACGCATCTGCAAGAATATCCGCCTGCCGCAGCCCAGATGGGAAAACAGATCCTTGAAAGATATCCGATGACCCAGGTTATCGGCTGGAATGAAAACATCCTCCAGGCGAACAGCGCCTCGCAACAGCTTGGCAAGCGTCCTTCCCCGGGAAACCATCACGCCGGCACGATCCAGCATGAGATGCATGGGCATCAACGCCGCCAGATCGCGAATGTCGATCACCGCGTCCTTCAAGGCCGCACCTGCATCGGCGAAAGTTCGAAGCGGCGGCGGCCGGAGTAATCGGGCAGGACGACATCGATCTCGATGCGGTCCCGGGCGACCGAAATGATCACCAGCGAGCCGTAATCATCCGCCATGCCCCTCAGCATGCCGGCCATGACCCGCATCAGGCCCGACTGGTGCGATTCGGCGATTATCCGATAGCGCCCCCGTGCGTCCGACAGCACCGCGAAACCCGGAAGTTCGAGATCGGGGATCACCAGCTTGACGCGCCCCGGCAACTCTCGCAGCGATTCGACGAATTCCTCGAAACTCGCGCCGCCGAATCGCAGCAGCCTGCGGATCTGCTCCTGGCGGCTCAGCCATGCCCCGACATCCTCAAGCAGTTCACCGGCCGATTTGTCGAGCCGCCTCGCCGAGGCGATCACGATGGAACGCGTGACGCCGTCCGGGCTGTTCCCCCAGGTCAGGAAGCCGTCGGGGTGGACATCGGTTTCGGCGGCCACCTCCTGCCACAGCGCATTGCCATAGGTGCTGCGCAGGAACACCTCGATACAACGATTGACGAGACCATGCATTTCCTGAAACCCTGTTCGGATGAGCCGTCGCTGGCGATCAGTGCCAAATTCGGCCAGAGCCCGGCTGGTCGACGGAAACCAGGCTCGCCCCCCCTTCCGTCAGGAAGATCGCGGTCGCACCACGCTTGCCCAGATATTCGGAATCCAGCACCAGACATTCCTTGCGGGCCTCCGCGCTCATGGAAAGAGGGATGTTCGCGACCAGAATGCCGCCCTCGCGGCAATGGGCGGCTGCATCCTGCGCCGCGCCCTTGCCGGTCAGGTGCCGGATGCGAAGCCGCATGCCGGCCCGGTCGAGAACCGCCCAACGATCAGAGGGCGTGCCCTGCCATAGCGGACGCGCGGCGGCGCCGGCCTGATCGGCGGCATCGCCATCGGCCGCAAGCCAGTTCTCGACCGCAAAGCTGCCGCCCCTTGGCTTCGAGGGTATCCTGCCCGCCGGGGTCAGCACCGCCGCCGCATCGCCCTGGGCCGAGATCAGGACGTCCGGGCGCCTGTCACCCACCCAGAGCAGGGCGGCCGCCGCCAGCAAGGCCAGGCCCGTGCCGCGCCGCCAGAGCAGCACGGGGCGATGCGCCCCGCCGGGAATCGGCCCCAGCACGGCCATCATGGCGCCGATGCCGATCAGCGGCAGAACGGCGCGCGGCGCGGCAGGAAGCAACGTGACCGCGCCGTCCAGATCCGATATCCATTGCGCCACCGTCAGCATCCAGTCCGTTCCGAGACCCATCAGCCACAGCGCCGGCTGCGCAAGGCCAAGCGGCGCCAGCAGCGCCGCAAAGACGCCGCCGGGCATCACCAGCGTGCCGACGACAGGCACGACCAGCATGTTGGCCAGCAGCCCGT
The DNA here is from genome assembly GCF_900100045.1 of Paracoccus denitrificans. GTDB lineage: Bacteria > Pseudomonadota > Alphaproteobacteria > Rhodobacterales > Rhodobacteraceae > Paracoccus > Paracoccus denitrificans. Next base: position 48,957 of record NZ_FNEA01000018.1, read on the forward strand.
ATTGTGACATCCGTCCGAAATGGGCCGCGGCGATCGGCGCCGTCACCATGCCGGCGACGAAGGACGAAACGAACAGCATCAGCACCGGCCTGGTCCACCATGGCAACAGCGGCGCAAGCCTCGCCCACGGCTCCTGCATCAGGATAAGCGCTGCCGTGGCGGCAAAGCTCATCTGGAAGCCTGGCTCGGTCAGCGCCTCGGGGTTCAACACCAGCACGATGAGGGCCGCGACCGCAATGGTGCGCAACGATACCGCACGCCGGTCGGCGATGATCGCCAGCAGCATCACCGCCACCATGATGAACGAACGCTCGGTCGCGACGCCGCCGCCCGAAAGCCACAGATACAGCGCCGAGGCGCATAGCGCCCCCGCCGCGGCAAGCTTGTGCACCGGCATCGCCCGGATACCGCCCAGCCCGTGCACGGCCACGCCGGCCAAGCGCAGCGCGGCATAGACGAAACCGGCCAGCATGCTCATGTGCAGACCCGAGATCGACACGATGTGATAGAGATTCGAATCGCGCATGATCTGGTTGGTCCGCTCGGCAATGCCCGAGCGGTCGCCTGTCATCAGCGCCGCCGCGACCGCCCCGGACTGGCCGCCGATCCGGTCCTGCATGGCCTCGGACAGCGACATGCGGATGCGATGCAGCGCCAGGGTGCCGCCATCGGCAGGCAGCTCCACCGTCATCACCGGCGCGCGCGCATAGCCCACGGCGCCCAGCCGCTGGAACCAGGCCATGCGGCGGAAATCGAACCCTCCCGGCTCGGACGGGCCGGCGGGCGGACCCAGATGCGCGGTCAGCATGACGCGCTGGCCGGGCACCGGCAGTTCCTGCGGTGTCAGCAGCGAGATCCGCACCCGCGCCGGCGTGCGGCCGGGTGCAACTCGGTGCAACCGCACCTGATCGATGAGCAGGCGCATCCGGTCGCGCGACGAGCGGTCGATGCCGATCACCCGCCCCTCGACCGGGCCGTAATAGCGGAAATCCAGCACCGGCGCGGCGACCATATGCGTCCTGGCCCCTGCAAGCACCGCCCCCAGCGCGACCAGGAACAGCACGAATACGGCAAGCCGCAGCCGATCCGCCCAGAACCAGCCGAGCCTGCCGTCATCGGCCAGCCGCACGGTCCAGGCCGACAGCAGCAGGCAGGACCCGCCGGCCAGAATCAGCCCCGCATAAAGACCCGGCCCCGGTTCCCGCGGCAGCAGGAACCAGCCCCCGATGCCCAGCGAAAGCCAGAACGGCACCCAGGGCAGCAGCCCCGCCCGGACGCTGACGGAAGGCCGCGGCGCGGCCGCCGCATGCCGCCTTGCACCGGCTGCAAGCACGGGCGGGCGCATTCGCAAAGCGTTTACCGATTCCGTCACCGAAACTTGTCCTTGCCGTGGCACTTGCTTATCTGTGGCGCCAAGATTGGCATGCCGACCCTTTCGAAAGGATTAACGGACATGGCCAATGACCCCGTTTTCTGAAAGTGACCGGATCGCCGATGACTGATTCCCGCCCCGTCGTGACCCGCTTCGCGCCCTCGCCCACCGGCTACCTGCATATCGGCGGCGCGCGGACGGCGCTCTTCAACTGGCTCTTTGCCCGCGGCCGGAACGGAAAGTTCCTGCTGCGGATCGAGGATACCGACCGCACCCGCTCGACCCCCGAAGCGACCGAGGCGATCCTGCAGGGCCTGCGCTGGCTTGGCCTCGACTGGGACGGCGAGCCCGTCAGCCAGTTCGCCGGACGCGAGCGTCATGCCGAGGTCGCCCACGCCATGCTGGAAAACGGCACGGCCTATAAGTGCTTTTCGACCACCGAGGAGATCGAGGCCTTCCGCGAGCAGGCCAAGGCCGAGGGGCGCTCGACCCTGTTCCTGTCGCCCTGGCGCGACGCCGATCCGGCCGGCCTGCCCGACGCGCCCTATGCGATCCGGCTGAAGGCGCCGCGCGACGGCGAGACCGTGGTGCGCGACGCCGTGCAGGGCGACGTGACCTTCGGCAACGCGCAGCTCGACGACATGGTGCTGCTGCGCTCGGACGGGACGCCGACCTATATGCTGGCGGTGGTGGTGGACGACCACGACATGGGCGTGACCCATGTGATCCGGGGCGACGACCACCTGACCAATGCCGCGCGGCAGATCCAGATCTATCAGGCCATGGGGTGGGATATCCCCGTCTTCGCCCATATCCCGCTGATCCACGGGACGGACGGCAAGAAGCTGTCCAAGCGCCATGGCGCGGTCGGCCTGCACGAATATGCCGCCATGGGCTATCCGGCGGCGGCGATGCGCAACTATCTGGCGCGCCTGGGCTGGAGCCATGGCGACGACGAGCTGTTCGACGATGCGCAGGCCAAAGCCTGGTTCGATCTGGACGGAATCGGCAAGGCCCCCGCACGGCTGGATTTCAAGAAGCTGGAACATGTCAGCGGCTGGCATATCGCGCGGATGGACGATGTCGAGCTCTTGGACGAGATCGCCGATTTCCGCGCCGCGACCGGGGCGGAACCCCTGTCCGAACGGCAGGTCGCGCGGCTGCGCCCGGCACTCGGGGCGCTGAAAACCAAGGCGAAAACCCTGCCTGCTTTGCTGGAACAGGCGCATTTCGCCCTGATCGACCGGCCTGTGCAGATCGAGGAGAAGGCGGCGGCCGCGCTGGATATTGTATCCCGTAGTATACTGAAAGAATTGACTGCCGCGGTGCAGAATGCTAGCTGGGGGCGCGACGAACTCGAGGCGGCCGCCAAGCAGATAGGCGAGTCGCACGGTCTGGGGCTGGGCAAGGTGGCGGCGCCGCTTCGTGCGGCCCTCGCGGGGCGCAGTTCGACCCCTAGCGTGTTCGATATGATGTTGGCGCTTGGCCGCGACGAAACGCTGGCCCGGATGCAGGATCAAGCGGGCTGAGACCCGCGCCCATCACCCGGCCCGCGGGCCGGAGACAGGTGAAAGGAACTGGGAATGGCAGAAGGAAAAACCGCAAGGCTGCATCTCGAGGGCAAGGACTACGACCTCGCGGTCCTGTCCCCGACCGCGGGACCGGATGTGGTCGATATTCGCAAGCTCTACGGCGACGCGGGTGTCTTCACCTACGACCCCGGCTTCACCTCGACGGCGTCCTGCGATTCGACGATCACCTATATCGACGGTGACAAAGGCGAGCTGTGGTATCGCGGCTATCCGATCGAGCAGTTGGCGGCGCAATCGCATTACCTCGAGGTCTGCTACCTGCTGCTCTATGGCGAGCTGCCGAACCCCGACCAGTTGCTCGACTTCGAGACCCGGGTCACCCGCCACACCATGGTGCACGAGCAGATGCACTATTTCTTCCGCGGCTTCCGCCGCGACAGCCATCCGATGGCGACCATGGTCGGCGTGGTCGGTGCGATGTCGGCCTTCTATCACGACTCGATCGACATCAACGATCCGGTGCAGCGCGAGATCGCCTCGATCCGGCTGATCGCCAAAGTGCCGACCATCGCCGCGATGGCCTATAAGTATTCGCTGGGCCAGCCCTTCGTCTATCCGCGGAACGAGCTGGATTATGCCAGCAATTTCCTGCACATGTGCTTCTCGGTTCCGGCCGAGCCCTATCATGTCGATCCGGCGCTGTCGCGCGCCATGGACCGCATCTTCACCCTGCATGCCGATCACGAGCAGAACGCCTCGACCTCGACCGTTCGCCTGGCGGGTTCCTCGGGCGCGAACCCGTTCGCCTGCATCGCCGCCGGCATCGCCTGCCTCTGGGGCCCGGCGCATGGCGGCGCCAACCAGGCCTGCCTGGAGATGCTGCGCGAGATCGGCTCGGTCGAGCGCATCCCGGAATTCCTCGCCCGCGCCAAGGACAAGAACGATCCGTTCCGCCTGATGGGCTTTGGCCACCGGGTCTACAAGAACTTCGACCCGCGCGCCAAGGTGATGAAGGAATCGGCCGACGAGGTGCTGGACCTTCTGGGCGTCCACAACAACCCGACGCTGCAGGTCGCCAAGGAACTGGAGCGGATCGCGCTGGAGGACGAGTATTTCGTCTCGAAAAAGCTCTATCCGAACGTCGATTTCTACTCGGGCATCATCCTCGAGGCGATGGGCTTCCCGACCTCGATGTTCACGCCGATCTTCGCACTGTCGCGCACCGTCGGCTGGATCTCGCAGTGGAAGGAGATGATCGCCGATCCGCAGAACAAGATCGGCCGGCCGCGCCAGCTTTACGTCGGCGCCCCCCGGCGCGACTACAAGCCGCTGGACCAGCGCTGAGCGTTCGCGACCAGGATCAGGAACGGCCCCGGAAAAGCTCCGGGGCCGTTCTGCTGCGCCCCCATCACGTGCTTTGCTCGATCGGTTGGCAGGGGCGCGGCTACTCGCCGGATTTCACCGAGAACATGAACGCCATCGTGCATGGCCGGCTGCGCGCCGATCCGCAGACGCCGGTGGTCTTTACGGTCATGGCCGATTCGATCTGCGGCCCCTGCCCCTCGCGGCGCGGCATGGGCTGCACCGCCGACGAGCGGATCGGCAGGCTGGACAGGCGCCATGCCGCGGCACTGGACATCCGCCCCGGCCAGCGCATGACCTGGGCCGAGGCGCAGGCCCGCGCCGCCACCCGCCTGCAACCCGGGGATCTGGGCCGGATCTGCAACGGCTGCCAATGGCTGGGCCTCGGCATGTGCCAGTCCGCGCTGGCGGAGTTGCAACGACCGGAATGAAGGGCGCGCTTCGGCAGCCGGCCCCGCCCTCTGATCCTGCAAGGCAGCCCTGAGGCTGCGCTACGCGACAGGAAAGTCAATGTGACGCACCCCTTTGCAGCCTTGCTCAAGGGGCTTGCGCAGGGCCGCAGCCGATGCGAAATCGACGGCCATGACCGAGCATGACAAAATCGCGCTGATCACCGGCGCCTCGCGCGGCCTCGGCGCCGCTTTGGCCGAAACGCTTGCCGCGCGCGGCTGGCACATCCTGGCCGTCGCCCGCACCACCGGCGCGCTGGAAGAACTGGACGACCGCATCCGCAAGGCCGGCGGCTCGGCCACGCTGGCACCGATGGATGTCGGCCAGCCCGAGGCCATGGTGCAGATGGCGCGGGCCGTGATGGAACGCTGGGGCGGGCTGGATCTTTGGGCGCATACGGCGATCCATGCCGCACCGCTGTCGCCTGCCGGCCATATCGACGCCAAGGATTTCCAGAAATCGGTCGATCTGAACATCGTCGCCACGCGCGGGCTGATCAACCTGATCGAGCCGCTCTTGCGCGCCCGCAAGGGCACGGCGCTGTTCTTCGACGACAAGCGCGCGGGGCAGAAATTCTTCGGCAGCTATGGCGCGACCAAGGCCGGCCAGATCGCCCTGGCCCAAAGCTGGCGGGCCGAGAACGCCTCTCTCGGGCCCCGCGTCGTCATTGCCGAGCCGGCGCCGATGCCGACGGCCGTGCGCGCGCGCTTTTTCCCGGGCGAGGATCGCGCGAAGCTGACCCCCTGCCAGACCGAGGCCGAGCGAATCCTGGCGGAAATCCTCTAGCGCGCCAGCGCGAAAAGCCGGTCGATGTCCAGATGCGCCTCAAGGTGCCCGGCCAGCCGGTCGAGCACCTCATCGACGCCGGCGCCGTAATCCAGCGCCGAGGCAGCGCCGAACTGCCCAAGCCAGGCGGCGCGAAAGCCATCGCCCGAGAAGAGCCCATGCAGATAGGTGCCGGCGACGCGTCCGTCGGGGCTGGTGGCACCGTCCGGCTCGGGGATATGGGCAAAGGGACGGGCGCAATCCGGGCCTTCGCTGCGGCCCATGTGAATCTCGTAGCCCTCGACGGGCTGGCCGAGCGCGCGCCCCGCGATCCGCGTCAGCCGCTTTTCGGGCGCCATGCGGGTCTCGATATCCAGCAGGCCCAGGCCGGGCGTGCTGCCGGGGCTGCCGTCATGGCCCTCGGGATCGTGGATCATCCGACCCAGCATCTGATAGCCGCCGCAGATACCCAGCACCCGCCCACCGCGCCGCAGATGCGCGGCCAGGTCGATATCCCAGCCCTGTTCGCGCAGAAAGGCCAGGTCGCCCCGGGTGGATTTCGTGCCCGGCAGGATGACCAGATCGGCATCGCCCGGCAGGGCATGGCCCGGCGGCACCATGCTCAACCGCACCGCCGGCTCGGCCGCGAGCGGGTCGAGATCGTCGAAATTGGCGATCCGCGACAGCATCGGGCAGGCGATGTGCAGGCCTCCGCCCCCCGAGGCACGGCGCAGATCTACCGCATCCTCGGCCGGCAGCCGCACGGCATCGGGGAACCACGGCACCAGCCCCAGGTCGGGCCAGCCGGTGCGTTCGACGATGAAGCGGCGGCCGGCATCGAACAGCGAGGGATCGCCGCGAAAGCGGTTGATGACGAAGCCGCGGATCATCGCCGCGTCAGCCGGGTCGATCACCGCCTGGGTGCCGACGATCTGCGCGATCACGCCCCCGCGGTCGATGTCGCCGGCCAGAACCACCGGCACGTCGGCAGCGCGGGCGAAGCCCATGTTGGCGATGTCGCGGGCGCGCAGGTTGACCTCGGCCGGCGAGCCTGCGCCCTCGACCAGCACCAGCTCATGCGTCGTCCGCAGCCGCGCGAAGCTGTCCAGTACCGCTCCCATCAGCCGCGCCTTGAGCGCCCCGTAATCCGCCGCCGCCGCCCGCGTCGCGGCACGGCCCTGCACCACCACCTGGGCGGCGCGGTCGGTCTCGGGCTTCAGCAGCACCGGGTTCATGTGGACCGAAGGCGCCAGCCCCGCCGCCCGCGCCTGCAGCGCCTGCGCCCGACCGATCTCTCCCCCGTCGGGGGTCACGGCGGCATTGTTCGACATGTTCTGCGGCTTGAAGGGCGCGACGTCGATCCCGCGCCGCCTTGCAGCCCGGCAAAGCCCCGCCACCAGCAGGGATTTCCCCACATTCGACCCCGTCCCCTGGATCATCAGCGCGCCCATGCCCGCACCCCGCTTGCCAATCCGCGCCTTGGTGACTAGATAGGCGCGTCGCTGAATGAAAGGCCCCAGTGGTGGAAAACATCGTTCTTACCGTGCATCTGATCCTCGCCGTGCTTCTGATCGGGGTGGTGCTGCTGCAACGGTCCGAAGGTGGCGGCCTTGGCATGGGCGGTGGCGGAGGCGGCGTCATGACCGGCCGCCAGGCAGCGAACGCGCTGTCGCGCCTGACCTGGATCTTTGCCATCGGCTTCATCATCACGTCGATGACCCTGACCCTGATCGCCGCGCAGAACGCCTCCAGCGGCTCGATCGTGGACCAGCTGAACCTTGGCGGCACCGAGCAGGCCCCGGCGACCGACCTGCCCGGCATCGGCGACTACACCCCGCCGCCCGGCGCGGGCCAGCCCGTGGTTCCGGGCGCCGGCCAGCCGGTCGCGCCGCCGGCCCCCGCAGGCGAAACCCCCGCCCAGACGCCCGCCGCACCCGCCGAGGGCAGTGCCCCCGCGACCGCGCCGGTGACGCCGCCGCCGGCCGAGGCACCGGCGCAGGACGCCCCGGCAGAGGCGCCGGCGACGACCCCGGCACCGGCCAATAACTGACACCACAGCTTGGGGGCGCGACAGGCGCCCCTTACAACAACTTGCGGTCCGTTGCGGCCACGGGACGAATCGGATATGACTCGAGTCCCGTGATGCTGCCCAGATTCGGGCCGCGATCTTCTGTTTGATTACTCACGGGGGCCCCTCGATGGCGCGTTACATCTTCATCACCGGCGGCGTGGTTTCTTCGCTTGGCAAGGGGCTGGCATCGGCGGCGCTGGGGGCGCTGCTGCAGGCGCGCGGCTTTACCGTCCGGCTGCGCAAGCTCGACCCCTATCTGAACGTCGATCCAGGCACGATGAGCCCCTTCGAACATGGCGAGGTCTTCGTCACCGACGACGGCGCCGAGACCGACCTGGACCTTGGCCATTACGAGCGCTTTACCGGGGTTTCGGCGCGCAAGACCGACTCGGTCTCGTCGGGACGGATCTATTCCAACGTGCTGGAAAAGGAACGCCGCGGCGCCTATCTGGGCAAGACCATCCAGGTCATCCCGCACGTCACCAACGAGATCAAGGACTTCCTTGCCGTGGGCGAGGACGAGGTCGATTTCATGCTCTGCGAGATCGGCGGCACCGTGGGCGACATCGAGGGCCTGCCCTTCTTCGAGGCGATCCGGCAATTCGCCCAGGAACGCGCGCGCAGCCAATGCATCTTCGTGCACCTGACGCTGCTGCCCTGGCTTGCCGCCTCGGGCGAGCTCAAGACCAAGCCGACGCAGCATTCGGTCAAGGAGCTGCGCTCGATCGGCATCGCGCCCGATGTCCTGGTCTGCCGCAGCGAACACCCCATCCCGGAAAAAGAGCGCGCCAAGATCGCACTGTTCTGCAATGTCCGCCCCGATGCGGTGATCCCGGCCTATGACCTGAAAACGATCTACGAGGCGCCACTGGCCTATCACCGCGCCGGTCTCGACCAGGCGGTGCTGGACGCCTTCCAGATCAGCCCGGCGCCGCGCCCGGACCTGACCCGCTGGGAGGACGTGATGGACCGGCTGGAGAATGCCGAGGGCCAGGTCCGCATCGCCGTGGTCGGAAAATACACCCAGCTGGAGGACGCCTACAAATCCATCGCCGAGGCACTGACCCATGGCGGCATGGCCAATCGCGTGCGCGTGCGGGCCGATTGGGTGGACAGCGAGAAGCTGGAGGGTGAGGGCGCGCATCTTCTGGACGGCTACAACGGCATCATCGTGCCCGGCGGCTTTGGCGAGCGCGGCACCGAGGGCATGATCGCCGCCGCGAAATATGCGCGCGAAAAGAAGGTGCCCTATCTGGGCATCTGCCTGGGCATGCAGATGGCGGTGATCGAGGGGGCGCGCAACCTGGCAGGCATGCCGGACGCCGGCTCCGAGGAGTTCGACCACGAGGCCGGCAAGACCCGCTTCACCCCGGTCGTCTATCACCTCAAGGAATGGGTGCAGGGCAATTATACCGTGCAGCGCAAGCTGACGGACGACAAGGGCGGCACCATGCGGCTGGGCGCCTATACCGCCGTTCTGGTACCGGGCTCGAAGATCTCGGAGATCTATGACGGCGCGCTGGAGATCGAGGATCGCCACCGCCACCGCTACGAGGTGGATGCGAAATACCGCGATCAGCTGGAGGCGGCCGGGCTCAGCTTTTCGGGCATGTCGCCGGACGGGCGGCTGCCGGAAGTCGTGGAATACCGCGACCACCCCTGGTTCATCGGCGTGCAGTCCCACCCCGAGCTGAAATCCAAGCCCTTCCAGCCGGCGCCGCTGTTTGCCGGCTTCATCCGCGCCGCGATGGACAACGAGCGGCTGGTCTGAGGCACCGCGACGCGCCATAGTGTCGGGACCAGACGAAGGGTTCCGACATGCGCCTTGCCTCGCTTCCGGTCCTGATGCTTTGCGCCGCACCGGCGCTTGCGGATGCGCCGCTGTTCATCCTCGACCAGACGCGCCTGCCCTTCGACCTGGGGCCCGGCGCGCCGCGCAATGCGCCGGCCAAGACCTCGAACTCGCCGCATGCGGCGGCCAATTCGGCCGCCAGCCCGGCCAACAGCGCCTCGCGCTATGCCAATTCGCCGCGCAACCCGGCCAACGAAAAGCGGGTGATCTTCACCGCGGACGGCACCGTGGTCGGCTATTACGCCCCGAACGGCGCGGGGACGCTGAACCTGTTCACCGTGACCGGCAAGCGCGTCGCCTATCGGCCAAAGGGCAGCAAGAGCCTGTTTTCCAGCGAGGGCCGCTGGTGCGGCACGGTCGCGGATGCCAGCGGCGGCGGCTTCGCCTTCGGCATCATCCGCGACTGCGCCGGGTTGTTCTAGGAGGCGACACGGGATTGTCACATTGCAAGGCTAGATCGCAGGCAAGCGCAGCAGGAGATACCCATGCAGGACCAGACACCCAAGGATTGGCTTGAAGCCGAGCTTCAGGACACGCTCGACGAGGATTTCGAGATCGAGCTGGAGGATGCGATCCTGTCCCAGGAGATCGCCCGCATCTATCGCCAGACCCATCCCGACCAGATGCCGCGCGCCGATTATTTCCGCGAGCTGCTGCGGCTTCAGGCCGAGTTGATCAAGCTTCAGGACTGGGTGGCCCATCACAAGGAAAAGGTCGTGGTCATCTTCGAGGGCCGCGACAGCGCCGGCAAGGGCGGTGCGATCAAGCGCATCACCCAGCGGCTGAACCCGCGCGTCGCCCGCGTCGTCGCCCTGCCCGCACCCTCGGACCGCGAAAAGACGCAATGGTATTTCCAGCGCTACGTCCCGCACCTGCCTGCGGGCGGCGAGATCGTGCTGTTCGACCGCAGCTGGTACAACCGCGCCGGAGTCGAGCGCGTCATGGGCTTCGCGACCGAGGACCAGGTCCGGCAATTCTTCGACGACGTGCCGGAATTCGAACGCATGCTGGTGCGCTCGGGCATCCGGCTGGTGAAATACTGGTTCTCGATCACCGACGAGGAACAGCAGATGCGCTTCTTGATGCGCATCCACGACCCGCTGAAGCAGTGGAAGCTGTCGCCCATGGACCTGCAAGCCCGCGTCCGCTGGGAGGACTACACCAAGGCCAAGGAAGAGATGTTCGAGCGCACCAACATCCCCGAGGCGCCCTGGTATATCGTGCCCGGCAACGACAAGAAGCGGGCGCGGCTGAACTGCATGGCGCATCTGCTGACGCAGGTCCCCTACGGGCCGGTCCCGCATGACGAGATCACCCTGCCCGACCGGGTCTTCAACCCCGATTACGAGCGCGAGGTGCTGCCGCCCGAGCTTTATGTGCCGCAACGTTACTGAGGCGGGATCGGGCTTGCGGCGGCAGCCCCGCGCGGCATGATCGGCGCGGATCAGCCGCAAGGAGCCACGCGATGCCCAAAGCCTATTGGATCGGCCATGTCACGGTCGACGACCCCGCCGCATACGACGCCTATCGCCAGGCCAATGCCGCCGCCTTCGCCAAATACGGCGCGCGTTTCCTGGTGCGCGGCGGCGCCCAGCAGGTGGTCGAGGGCCAGATCCGGCCCCGCAGCGTGGTGATCGAGTTCGCCGACCTGGAGACCGCCCTCGCCTGCTATCGCAGCCCGGAATATCAGGCGGCACTGGCCTTGCGGCAGCCCTGCTCGATCGCCGATCTGGCCATCGTCGAGGGCTGGGAATCTGCCTGACAAATTTCGCGCGGGATATTGTTGTGGCGCGAAAATACCCTAATATCCCGGCATGTTTCGCAACCTTCTGAGCCGACTTTTCGCCGACCGCCCCGCATCCCCGCATCTCAGCGGGCAGGATGCCGAGGTCGCCGTCGCCTCGCTGCTGGTGCGGCTGGCGCGTGCCGACGACCATTACGGCAAGGCCGAGCAGCAGCGCATCGACCAGGTGCTGGCCCGGCGCCGCGGGCTTGCCGCCGCCGAGGCGGCCGAGCGGCGCGCGGCGGCCGAGATGATCGAGGCCGAGGCACCCGACACCGTCCGCTTCACCCGCACCATCAAGGAGCGCGTGGACCTGCAGGACCGGCAGGACATCGTCGCCGCCCTGTGGGAAGTCGCCTATGCCGACGGCGACCGCAATGCCGACGAGGAATCGCTGGTGCGGCTGGTGGCCGGGCTTCTGGGCGTGAACGACCGCGATTCGGCGCTGGCGCGGCAAAGGGCGCTGGACGATCTGGGACTGTCCGGCAAGTGAACGCGCAACCCCGCCCGAACCCGGCCGCGCCGCCCGCCATCCGGGCGATCCCCGCCCCCGCCCAGCCGGCAAAACCCGCGACGAAAGCGTTGCAATCGCCCGGCAAATATCGCCTCATATCCGCATGAGCCAGACAGAACCGACCATCTCCGCCAACCCTGCGGCCCCCGATCCGACCGGCGTGCCGGTGATAGAAATTCGGGATCTGCACAAGGCCTATGGCCCGCTTCAGGTCATCCGGGGCGTCAGCCTGACCGCGCCGCGCGGCCATGTCATCAGCCTGATCGGCTCGTCCGGGTCGGGCAAGTCCACGCTGCTGCGCTGCTGCAACCTGCTCGAGGACAGCCAGCAGGGCGAGATCCTGTTCGAGGGCGAGGCGGTGAAATGGCGCGGCACCGGGCTGGCCCGCGTGCCCGCCGACCGGGCCCAGGTGACGCGGCTGCGCACGAACCTCTCGATGGTGTTCCAGCAGTTCAACCTGTGGTCGCACATGACCATCCTGCAAAACGTCATGGAAGCGCCGGTCCATGTCCTGAAGCGCAACCCGGCACAGGTCGAGGCGCGGGCGCGCGAATTGCTGGCCAAGGTCGGCATCGGCGACAAGGCCGACGCCTGGCCCGCGCAGTTGTCGGGCGGCCAGCAGCAGCGCGCCGCCATCGCCCGCGCGCTTTGCATGGAGCCGCGCGCACTGCTTCTGGACGAGCCGACCAGCGCGCTGGACCCCGAATTGCAGCAAGAGGTGGTGCGCGTCATCAAGGACCTGGCCGCCGAGCATCGCACCATGCTGCTGGTCACCCATGACATGCGGCTGGCGGCCGATGTCAGCGACCACGTCGTCTTCCTGCATCAGGGCCGGATCGAGGAAGAGGGACCGCCGGCGCAGCTTTTCGGTGCGCCGCGATCCGAACGGCTGCGCCAGTTCCTGAGCGCAACCATGGCAGAATGAAAGAACCGACAGGAGAGCAAGGACATGAAGAAACTGACGCTTGCCGCCGCAGCCTTCGCGCTGACCGCGGGCATGGGCATGGCGCAGACGGTGCGTATCGCCACCGAGGGCGCTTATCCTCCCTACAACCTCATCAACGACCAGGGCCAGGTGGCCGGCTTCGAGGTCGATCTGGGCAATGAGCTGTGCAAGCGGGCCGAACTGCAATGCACCTGGGTCAAGAACGACTGGGATTCGATCATCCCCAACCTGGTTTCGTCGAACTATGACGCGATCATGGCGGCGATGAGCATCAACGAGGAACGCAAGCAGGTCATCGCCTTCAGCGAGGATTATCTGCCGCCCGCGCCCTCCTCCTACGTCGCGCTCGACGAGGGCGCCAACCTTGAAACGGGTATCGTCGCGGTCCAGACCGGGACGGTCCAGGCGTCCCATGTCGCCGATACGCAGGCCACGATGCTGGAATATCCCAATATCGACCAGGTCTTCGCCGCCGTCCGCAACGGCGAGGCCGACGCGGCCTTCGGCGATCACGAGGTCATGCGCCCCTTCGTCGAGGATAGCGAGGACCTGATCTTCGTCGGCGAACAGGTCCGGCTGGACGAGGGCATCGGCATCGGCGTGCGCCAGTCTGACAACGAGCTGCGCGAAAAGCTGAACGCGGCCATCGGCACGATGAAACAGGACGGCAGCCTGAACGAGCTGATCAAGAAGCATTTCGGCGAGGACGCACAGACCTACGAGTGATCCGACTGATGCCGTCGCGGCAATTGCTGCGGCGGCCAAACCGGCAGCATGATGTTTTCCTATTGCACCGACCCCTCTGCCCTGCAGGGCCTCGCCTGGTTGTCATGCTATCTGACGACCGGCAACCACATGCTGTTCTATGCCAGCTTCGGCACGGTGATGCTGCTTCTGGCCATCACCGCGCCGGTGGCGCTGCTGTTCGGCTTCGGCGGGGCCATGGCCTCGCGCTCGCGCATCGCCGGGGTGCGATGGTTCGGCCGCATCTACACCTCGATGGTGCGCGGCGTGCCCGACATCATCTTCTTTCTTTTCGTGCCCATCGCCCTGGACCAGGGCTTCGAGTGGCTGCGCTCGCGCGTCTATTGCGACCCGTCCGTGCCCGTGCGGCAGGGCAATGAGTTCATCGTCTGCGCGGCCGCCAAGCTGCCGCTTTCGACCTCGCCGGAATGGGTGCATCAGGCCTATGGCATCTTCCTGGCGGTGATCGCCTTTGCCGTGGTCTTCGGCGCCTTCGCGGCCAATGTGCTTTACGGCGCCATGAACGCGGTGCCTCGGGCGCAGCTGGAAACCGCCGAGGCCTACGGCATGAGCCCGCGCCAGGTGAGCCGGCGTGTCCTGATCCCGCAGATGTGGACCTATGCCCTGCCCGGCCTCGCCAATCTGTGGATGATCCTGATCAAGGCCACGCCGCTGCTGTTCGTGCTGGGGGTCGAGGACATCGTCTATTGGGCGCGCGAACTCGGCAGCGCCAAGACCCGCGCCTATGCCTATCCGCATCCCGACTGGCGGCTTTACTATTTCCTGGCCATCCTGGTCTTCTACCTGCTGATGACCTGGGGCTCGGAACGGTTCTTCGACCGCATCCGGGCCCGGCTCTCGGCCGGTCAGGCCACCGCCGCCGGAGAGGCGATGCGAAAGACCGCGACATGAGCCAGTGCCTGCAAACCATCCAGGATTACGGGCTGCGCGCCCTGGGCATCGGTGAGCGGCTGCTGCCGCGCAGCGAATTCACCTTGTGCGAGCAGGTTACGCTGATCGGCTCGGGCCTGCTCTGGAACGTCTATTTCGCGGCGCTGGCGGTGTTTCTCGGCTTTTTCCTGGCCAATCTGCTGGCCGTGGCCAAGGCCAGCGGCAATCGCTGGGCCCGCAAGCCTGCGGAATGGTTCATCTTCCTGTTTCGCGGCAGCCCGCTCTTCATCCAGTTCTTCCTGGCCTATGAGCTGCTGGTGCAATTGCCGCGTGCCGGCATCGACATCCTCGGCATCACCGTGCAGACCAGCTGGATGACCCGGGCCTGGGCCGGCGCGCTTCTGGTGCTGGTGCTGAACACCGCCGCCTATTCGGCCGAAATCTTCTACGGCGCGCTGCGCAACCTGCCCAAGGGCGAGCTCGAGGCAGCCGACGCCTATGGCATGGCCGGCTGGACGCGCTATCGTCGCGTGGTCTGGCCGACCGCGATGCGGCTGGCCTGGCCCGCCTATACCAACGAGGCGATCTTCCTGTTCCACGCCACCACGCTGGTGTTCTTTTCCGGCTTCCCGGCCTATCAGCAGCGGGGCGACGCGCTCTATTACGCCAATTATTTCGCCGACAAGACCTTCAACCCCTTCATCGCCTATCCGATCGTGGCGGGCTATTTCGTGCTGCTGACGATCTGCCTGATCGCGCTGTTCGGCATGGTGAACCGCCGGCTGAACCGCCACCTTCCCGGCGCGGCGAAAAAGATCCGTTACAGGCCCAATCTCATCAGGTGATCCATGGACTGGCTGCACGAGCATCCCGACGTCAAGACCATCCGCATCGCTGCCGCCGACCTCAACGGCGTGGCGCGCGGCAAGCGGGTTCCGGCACGTTTCGCCGACAAGATCCTGACCGAGGGCACGAAATTCCCGTTCTCGGTGCTGAACATGGACATCTGGGGCGAGGATATCGAGGACAGCCCGCTGGTCTTTCAGGCCGGCGACCCCGACGGGCTGCTTCTGCCGACCGAACGCGGCTTCATGCCCATGCCCTGGCTGGAGGCACCGACCGGCCTCTTGCCGATCTGGATGTTCCACCTGGACGGCCGCCCCTATGAGGGCGATCCGCGCCAAGCGCTGGCCCGGGTGGTCGAACGCTACAAGGCCGCGGGCCTGACCCCGGTGGTGGCGACCGAACTGGAATTCTTCCTGATCGACGATTCGGGCGGGCAGCTGCGCGTGCCGCCCAGCCCGCGCTCGGGCAAGCGCCGCACGGGGGCGGAAACGCTGTCCCTGCGCGCGCTCGACGCCTTCGACCGCTTCTTCACCGCGCTCTATGACGCCTGCGAGGCGATGGACATTCCCGCCGATACCGCCATCTCGGAAGCCGCGCCCGGCCAATTCGAGATCAACCTGATGCACCAGGCCGATCCGCTGAAGGCCGCCGACGACGCCTGGCTGTTCAAGCTACTGGTCAAGGGACTCGCCCGGCGCTACGGCTTTGCCGGCTCGTTCATGGCCAAGCCCTACGAGGCATGGAACGGCTCGGGGATGCACATGCATTTCTCGGTGCTGGACGAACAGGGCCGCAACGTCTTCGACAATGGCGGCGAGGAAGGGTCCGAAGCGCTGCGCCATGCCGTGGCCGGCTGCCTTGCCGCCATGCCCGGCTCGACCCTGCTGTTTGCGCCGCATGAGAACAGCTATGACCGGCTGGTGCCGAACGCCCATGCGCCGACCGGCATCGGCTGGGCCTATGAGAACCGCACCTCGGCCATTCGCATCCCCTCCTCCGGCCCGAAAGCGCGCCGGATCGAGCATCGCGTGGCCGGCGGCGACGTGAACCCCTATCTGACGGTCGCCGCGGTGCTGGGCGCGGCGCTGAACGGCATCGAGGACAAGGCCGAGCCGCCGCCGCCGATCCAGGGCAATGCCTATGAGCTGGGGCTGGAACAGCTTCCAGGCAGCTGGGGCGCAGCCATCGACGCCTTCGAGACCTCGCCCCAGATCAAGCGCATCTTCCCCGCGCATCTGATCGAGAATTTCGTCATGACCAAGCGGCAGGAACTGCACTACATGGCCGAACTTTCCGACGAGGAAACCGTCGAGCTTTACCTCGACACGGTCTGACCATTGTCGCTGGCGGCAGCGTCACTGGCGGCTCAGGCCGCCAACACCCCGGCCAGCGAGTTCGGCGCGCTATGGGTGATGCGCACGCGCACCAGATCGCCGACCTTGGCGGCCGGCGCCTCGACAAAGACCGCGTGCAGATAGTCCGACTTGCCGACCATCTGCCCCGGATTGCGGCCGGGCTTCTCGAACAGCACGCCCAGCTCGCGCCCGACCATGCCCTCCTGCGCCGCCTTCTGCTGGCTGGTCAGCAACGCCTGCAATTCCTGCAGGCGCGCATCGGCCACGGCACCCTCGATCTCCGGCCGCTCATAGGCCGGGGTGCCGGGACGCGGCGAATACTTGAAGCTGAAGGCGGTGCCGAAATTCACCGCCCGCACCAGCTCCAGCGTGCCCTGGTGGTCCTGGTCGGTCTCGCCGGGGAAGCCGACGATGAAATCGCTGGTCAGCATGATGTCGGGCCGCGCCTCGCGGATACGCTCGATCAGCCGCAGGTATTGGTCGACCGTGTGGCGGCGGTTCATCGCCTTGAGGATGCGGTCGGAACCCGATTGCACCGGCAGGTGCAGATAGGGCATCAGCTTCGGCTCATCGCGATGCGCCGCGATCAGGTCGTCGGCCATGTCGTTCGGATGGCTGGTGGTATAGCGGATGCGGTCCAGCCCGTCGATTTCCGCGATCGCCCGGATCAGCCGGCCGAAACCCCATTCGGACCCCTCCGGCCCCTCGCCATGCCAGCCGTTGACATTCTGGCCCAAAAGCGTGATCTCGCGCACGCCGCGCGCGACCAGATCGCGCGCCTCGGCCAGGATGCGCGAGACCGGGCGCGACACCTCGGCCCCCCGCGTATAGGGCACGACGCAAAAGGCGCAGAACTTGTCGCACCCCTCCTGCACGGTCAGGAAAGCCGCCGGGGCGCGCCTGGTGGCGGCGGGCTTCGGCAGATGCTCGAACTTGTCCTCGGCCGGGAATTCGGTATCGACGCCCCTGCCCGCGCGCGCCATGGCCGGCAGCCGGTGATAGGCCTGCGGCCCCACCACCAGGTCGACGATGGGCATGCGGCGCTGGATCTCCTCGCCCTCGGCCTGGGCCACGCAGCCGGCGACGCCGATCTTCAGGTCCGGCCTTTCCGCCTTCAGGGGCTTCAGCCGCCCCAGGTCGGAATAAAGCTTCTCGGCCGCTTTTTCCCGGATATGGCAGGTGTTCAGCAGCACCATGTCGGCGTCCGACTGGTTCTCGGTCAGGACATAGCCCTCGGCGCCCATGGCCTCGGCCATGCGCTGGCTGTCATAGACGTTCATCTGGCAGCCATAGGTCTTGATGAAGAGCTTCTTCACCGCCGGGGCGGGTTTGCTGGCTTGGTCACTCATGCCGTGCTGTCCTTGGGATCGACGCCTGATACAGGAAAACGCCCGGCTTGGAAAGGCCGGCCGCCATAACGCCCGGCGCCCGGCTTCTTCGTTCCCCAAATACTCGAATCCGGCCTCAAAGCCGGTAGATGGCCGAGAATTTCTCTTCCAGATAGTCCAGAAGCGGCCCCTCGCCGATATCGGCCCCGGTCGCCCGCTCGATCAGGTCGCGCTGCGGGTAAAGCCCGCCATGGCGCTGCATGTTCTCGCGCAGCCATTCGACCGCCGGATCCGCCTCGCCGCGTGCCAAAGCCTCGTCCAGGTCCGGCACCGCGGCGCGCAGCGCGGCATGCAGGCAGCCGGCATAGACGTTCCCCAGCGCATAGGTCGGGAAATAGCCGAACAGCCCCACCGCCCAATGCACGTCCTGCAGGACGCCATTGGCCGGCCGGTCCACCGCAACGCCGAAATCGCGCAGGAAGCGGGCGTTCCAGGCCTCGACCAGATCTTCGACATCCAGCCGCCCAGCGATCAGGTCGCGCTCCAGGTCGAAGCGCAGCATGATATGCAGGTTGTATTGCACCTCGTCCGCCTCGGTGCGGATGAAGCCGGGGGTGACGCGGTTCACGGTGCCGTAGAAGGCATCGGCATCGGGCACCGACAGCCCGCCGAAGGCATCCGACATGCGCCGGTAAAGCCAGCCGGTAAAGGCGCGGCCGCGGCCCAGCTGGTTCTCGTAGATCCGGCTCTGGCTTTCATGCGCGCCCATCGAGACGCCGCGCCCCAGCGGCGTGAAGGCATAGTCGCTGTCGATGCCCAGCTCATAGCTGGAATGCCCGACCTCGTGGATGGTCGAATAGAGGCAGTTGAAGGGATCGGCCTCGACCACCCGCGTGGTGATGCGGCTGTCCTGCCAGCGCCCCGAGCTGAACGGGTGGACGGCGATATCCATGCGCCCGCGCGTCCAGTCATAGCCGAAGGCCGTGGCGCAGGTCCGCGCCAGGCGCAGCTGCGTCTCCTGCGGGAAATGGCCGGTCAGCGGCTGCGGCTGGAAGGCGGCGCCCAGCACGTCCTCGCGCAGCGCCACCAGCCGCGGGCGCATGGCGTCGAACAGCGTCGCGATCTCGGCCTGGGTCGTGCCGGGCTCGTAATCGTCCAGGAGCGCGTCGTAAAGGTCGCCGCCATCGGCCAGCGCCGCCGCCTCCTCGCGCTTCAGCATCAGGATGTCGTTCAGCGCCGGCAGGAAGTCCTCGGGCGCGTCCTTGGCGCGCGCATCGGCCCAGATGCCCTGCGCCAGCGAGGTCTGCCGCGCCAGTTCCGTGGCCAGCCGCGACGGAATGCGCGAGGCGCGGCGATAGTCGCGCGCGATCAGTTCGATGACGCGGGCATCCTCGTCGTCCTCGGGCTCGGCCTGGTCCAGCCATTCACCCAGGCGCGGATCGGTGCGGCGCTCGTGCAGCACCGATTCCATCGCCGCCATTTCCTCGGCGCGCTGCTCGACCGCGCCCCGCGGCATCACGGTTTCCTGGTCCCAGGCCAGCCGTTCGGCGACCGAGGACAGCGCCTCGGTCTGGCGCTGGAAGGCGAGAAGATCGTCGAAAGCGCTCATCGGACAGTTCCCCGGACCGAAGTTTCATAAGGATAGCGCGCATGGTGCCGCGCGCGCAGGATCAGAGTGAACAGTGCCACGGCTCCGATCTGATGCGCCAGTGCCAAAGGCAGCGGCGAGGCATGCAGCACGTTCATGATGCCAAGCGCCACCTGCACGGCCAGCGCGACCAGCATCGCGACATAGGCGCCGCGCGTCACCGGATGCGGCGAACGGCGGGCGCGCAGGAACACCACCACCGCAAAGACCGCCAGCAGATAGCCCGTCATGCGGTGGATGAACTGCACCAGCGCCGGGTTTTCGAAGAAGTTGCGCCAGCCCAGCGTCGCGTCCCAGATCTCGGCCGGGATCCATTCGCCGCCCATGGTCGGCCAGCCGGTATACATGCGCCCCGCATCGATCCCCGCGACCAGCGCCCCCAGCAGGATCTGGACGAAGGCCAGGTGCATCAGCCCGGTGGTCATCGAGAAAAGCTTGGCCTCGCCGGCCCGGCGGGCGCGCAAAAGCGCCGCCTCGGACCGCGACAGCGCCAGCACATACCAGGCGATCAGGCCAAGAATGGCAAAGGCCAGCCCCAGATGCGTCGCCAGCCGATAGGAGGCCACGCGCACCATCTCGCCCGACAGTCCCGAATGCACCATCCACCAGCCGATCGCGCCCTGCGCGCCCCCCAGCGCGCCCAGCAACAGCAGCCGCGGCGTCCAGCCGGTGGGAATGCGCCTGGTCGCCAGGAAGAAGACGAAGCCCGCCGCCCAGACCAGCCCCACCAGCCGCCCCAGCAGCCGATGCGACCATTCCCACCAGTAGATCCGCTTGAAGCTCGCCAGGTCCATATCGGAATTGACCAGCTCGAACTGCGGGATCTGCCGGTATTTGTCGAACTCGGCCTGCCAGGTGGCGGCATCCATCGGCGGGATCGCCCCGGTCACCGGCTTCCATTCGGTGATCGACAGGCCCGAGCCGGTCAGCCGCGTCGCACCGCCAAGCGCGATCATCGCCGCAACCATGACGAACAGCACGACCAGCCAAAGGCGGATCGCGCCGCGCGCGCCCTTGTGGCCGGCATCGATCATGCCGCCGGAGGGCGTCGTGCCGGGCGGGGTCGTCTCGGTGACTTCCTGAAAGACGGGACGTCTTGCCATGTCAGCTTCCTTCTCGATCGGGCGCGACATTGGCCCGCGCGCACCCGGAAATCAATCAGCCGCGGCGGATCAGTTGCCGCAGCATGCCGTGGAAGATGCGCGTATCGGCGCGGGTCAGCGGCAGTCGCGACCACAGGTTGCGCAGCGTCAGCTTCATCGCCGGCGCCTTTTCGGGCGGAAAGAAGAAACCGGCCTCGGCCAGCCGCTCCTCCCAGTGATCGGCGAGCTTCTCGATCTCCAGCCGCGTCGCGGGCGCCTCGCCATCCGGGCGGCGGCCATGCGGGGCGGGCTGGGGCGGCAGGCTGTCCTGCGCCCATTCATAGCCGGTCAGCAGCACCGCCTGCGCCAGGTTCAGCGAGGGGAAATCCGGGTTCACCGGCACGGTGATGATGGCATTGGCCCGCGCCACGTCCTCGTTCTCCAGGCCCGCGCGCTCGGGACCGAAGATCACAGCGACCCGGCCGCCCTGCGCCACCCGGTCGCGGGCATCGGCCATGGCCGTGGCAGGGGTCAGAACGGGCTTGGTCAGTTCGCGCCCCCGCGCGGTGGTGGCATAGGCGTAATCCACGTCCGCCATGGCCTCGGCCAGCGTCGCAAAGACCCGTGCCCGGTCCAGCACGCGCCCGGCTGCACCCGAGGCCATGGCCACGGCCCTGGGATTGGGCCAGCCGTCGCGCGGCGCCACCAGCCGCATGTCCGTCAGGCCGAAATTCAGCATGGCGCGCGCGGCCGCACCGATGTTTTCGCCCATCTGCGGGCGCATGAGAATGATCGCCGGTTCCATGCGCGCGGCCATATCCTTCCGCGCACCCACTGGCAAGGCGCGCAGCGCTGCGCTATCTGCTTGCGGAACACGAGGATGACAGCGCCATGACAGACCAGCCCAATTCGCCGCAACTCTACCTGATCACGCCGGTCGGAGCAGCCGCCTCGACGCTGGGGCCGATGCTGGCCGAGGTCATGGACCGCTTTCCCGTCGCCTGCCTGCGCATCCCCGGCGCCGGCACCGAGGACGAGCTGGGCCGCATCGCCGACCTGGCGCGCGAGATCGCCCATGCCCGCGACGTGGCGGTGGTGATCGAGGACCATGTCCAGCTGGCTCAGCGCCACGGGCTCGACGGCGTGCACCTGACCAACGGCGCGCGTGGCGTGCGCCACGCCCGCAAGGAACTGGGCCAGGACGCCATCGTCGGCACCTTCTGCGGCGCCTCGCGCCACGACGGCATGAATGCGGCCGAGGCCGGGGCGGATTACGTCAGCTTCGGCCCCTGCGGCGCCACCGCGCTCGGCCATGGAGAGATCGCGCCGCTGGAGCTGTTCCAATGGTGGTCCGAGGTGATCGAGATTCCCGTCATCGCCGAGGGTGCCCTGACCCCGGCGCTGATCGGCCAACTGGCGCCCGTCGCCGATTTCATCGCCCTCGGCGCCGAGATCTGGTCGGAACCGGACCCGGCCGAGGCCCTGGGGATTCTCTGGCGCTGACCTGCCTGGCGGCACGGCCGGATGGGTATTTGAGAAACGGAAAGCCGCAGGTTGCGCGCAGTTTCCCGACCCGAGCGCACGGCCCCTGCCGCTTTCCGTTTTCCAAATACCCATGCAACGCCGCAATCCAGGTCGCCGCCTGCCTCTTGCGCACCGCCATGCCGCAGCCTAAAGCCTTGCCATGACCCAGCATCAGCGCCTTCTCATCATCGATTTCGGCTCCCAGGTCACGCAGTTGATTGCGCGCCGCCTGCGCGAGTTGAACGTCTATTGCGAAATCCACCCGTTCAACGCGGTCGACGACGCCTTCCTGAAAGACTTCGCCCCGCAGGCCGTGATCCTGTCGGGCGGTCCCGCCTCGGTCACCCAGGCGGATTCGCCGCGCGCGCCGCAGAGCCTCTTCGACATGCAGGTGCCGGTCTTCGGCATCTGCTATGGCCAGCAGGTGATGATGGAGCAGTTGGGCGGCCGCGTCGAATCGGGCCATCACGCCGAATACGGCCGCGCCTTCATCGCACCCGCCGATGGGCACAAGGGCGATGGCATCTTCGCCGGCCTGTTCGATACCGGCCGCGAGGAAGTCTGGATGAGCCATGGCGACCGCGTCACCCGGCTTGCGCCGGGCTTCGAGGTGATCGGCACCTCGCCCAATGCCCCCTTCGCCATGATCGCGGACGAGGCACGCAAGTTCTTTGCCGTGCAATTCCATCCCGAGGTCCATCACACCCCGAACGGCCGCCGGATGCTGGAGAATTTCGTCCGCATGGCGGGCTTTGCCGGCGACTGGACCATGGCATCCTATCGCCAGGAGGCGATCCGCAAGATTCGCGAGCAGGTCGGAAGCAAGCGGGTGATCTGCGGGCTGTCGGGCGGCGTCGACAGTTCGGTCGCCGCCGTGCTGATCCACGAGGCGATCGGCGACCAGTTGACCTGCGTCTTCGTCGATCACGGGCTTTTGCGGCTGAACGAGGCCGAGGAAGTCGTGACCATGTTCCGCGACAACTACAACATCCCGCTGATCCATGCCGACGAGAGCGAGTTGTTCCTGTCGGCGCTGGAGGGCGTCAGCGACCCCGAGGTCAAGCGCAAGACCATCGGCAAGCTCTTCATCGACGTGTTCCAGAAATACGCGAGCGAAATCGAGGGCGCGGAATTCCTGGCCCAGGGTACGCTTTACCCGGACGTGATCGAATCGGTCAGCTTCTCGGGCGGCCCCTCGGTCACGATCAAGAGCCACCACAATGTCGGCGGCCTGCCCGAGAAGATGGGGCTGAAGCTGGTCGAACCGCTGCGCGAGCTTTTCAAGGACGAGGTCCGCGCCCTGGGCCGCGAGCTTGGCCTGCCCGAGAAATTCATCGGCCGCCATCCCTTTCCCGGCCCCGGCCTTGCCATCCGCTGCCCGGGCGAGATCACCCGCGACAAGCTGGAGATCCTGCGCAAGGCCGATGCGGTCTTCATCGACCAGATCCGCAAGCACGGGCTTTATGACGAGATCTGGCAGGCCTTCGTCGCCATCCTGCCGGTGCGCACCGTGGGCGTGATGGGCGACGGGCGCACCTACGATTATGCCTGCGCGTTGCGCGCCGTGACCTCGGTCGATGGCATGACGGCGGATTACTATCCCTTCAGCCACGAGTTCCTGGGCGAGACCGCGACGCGGATCATCAACGAGGTCAAGGGCATCAACCGCTGCACCTATGACATCACCTCGAAGCCGCCGGGCACGATCGAGTGGGAATGACCCCGAAGGGCAGCCGCGGGGCTGCCCTTTTCGTTTCGGGGACCGCATACGGCGCAAGGCGCGGCTTTGCAAATTGACAAGGCCGGTCTAATGCCGCCCGATATGGTTATCGCCGCTAATGGTTTCGGCCCCGGGAACGCTGCCGGTTCCCGCCGGCCCGTCATTGCGGCAACCGTTCACAACAAGGATCCTGCCATGAGTTGCGCCTGCGGACAGAACCACAACCACGCACCCCCGCTCGTTCTGGGCGGCGAGGAGATCCCCCTTGAGAGACCGCTGGTTTCGTTGAGCGGACGGCTGATCTGCAAGGACGCGGCGCAGATGCTGCTGGCGCTGGACCTTCTGACCGAACATGCCGAACTGAGCCGGGCCGAACCCGGCAACCTGCGCTTCGACCTCGCCCAGGCCGAGGATCCGCTGGTCTGGGAACTGAACGAGCTTTACGCTGACGAGGCGGCCTTCCAGGCGCATCGCGACCGGCTGAAGGACAGCCGCTGGGGCCGCGAAAGCCATGGCATCCAGCGCGACTTCACCCGCAGCGAGCCGATGCCGCGCCTCAGGGCCGAGATGGCGCATGACCGCGCCGCCGTCTCGGAGCTGCTGGCATGCGCCTTCGACGGGCCGGCCGAGGCGCGGCTGGTCGAGGCACTGCGTGCCGATGACGACCTGGCGCTGTCGCTGGTGGCCGAGGCCGAGGGCACGGTGATCGGCCATGTCGCGCTGTCGCCGCTCAAGGCCGAGGGGCCGGCGCTGGCGCTGGCGCCGCTGGCGGTGCATCCCGCCGTGCAATCGCGCGGCATCGGCGAGGCGCTGACCCGCGCCGCCCTGGCGGCGTTCGACGACCATACCATCGTGGTTCTGGGCGATCCGGCCTATTACGGCCGCTTCGGCTTCGCGCCAGCCGATCTGGATTCGCCCTATGCCGGGCCGCATCTCATGGCGCTGGGGCCTGAGCTGCCCGCAGGCAGCCGCATCGCCCATGCCCCGGCCTTTGCCGGGCTGTGACACGCCTCAGCCCTCGCTCTCCGGCGGCGCCTCCTGTTGCGGCAGCCGGAGCCGCACGCGCTTGACCCGGCGCGGATCGGCGTCGACGATCTCGAACTCGGCGCCGCTTTCATGCGGGATCACCTCGCCGCGCACCGGCACCCGGCCGGTCAGCATGAAGATCAGGCCGCCCAGCGTGTCGATCTCTTCCTCTTCCTCGTCGGTGGCAAGGCGCAGGCCGGTCTGGGCCTCGACATCCTCCAGCGCGGCGCGGGCCTGGATCAGCCATTGGCCGGGCTTTTCCTGGATGACGAGCCCGCCCTCGATCTCGTCATGCTCGTCCTCGATCTCGCCGATGACCTGCTCGATCAGGTCCTCGATGGTGACGAGCCCGTCCACGCCGCCATATTCGTCGATCACCAGCGCCATGTGGATGCGCTTTTGCTGCATCTGCTGCAAGAGCACGCCGATGGGCATCGAGGGCGGCACGTAAAGCAGCGGCCGCAGCATCGGGCGCAGCGCGAACTTGACCGGAGCCTTGACGCCGAAGCCGTATTTCAGCGCCAGATCCTTCAGGTGGATCAGCCCCAGCGGGCTGTCCAGCGTGCCACGAAACACCGGGATGCGGGAAAAGCCGTGCTCGCGGAACATCTCGACCAGTTCCGGCAGGGTGGCAGTCACCGGCGCGGCGACGATCTCGGCCTTGGGCACGGCCACGTCGTCGACGCGCATCCGCCGCAGGTTGACCATCCCGGGAACGCCCGACGACGGGGCGGCCGGTCCCTTGTCGCGGGCCTCGGCGCCCTCGGGCTCGGGCTCGCCGCCGCCGCCGAAGGCACCCAGGATGCGCCCCAGAAAGCCGCGCGATTGCGGCAGGTCACGCCCGTCCCCGCCCGTGCCATCCGCCCATGAGGCGGGTTCGGTGGAGACGGGCGTGTCGGGACTTCGGTCGTTGGTCATGTCTCATGTTCCAGATAAGGGTCGGGGATGCCCAGCTTGCCCAGGATCGAGCGTTCTGCATCCTCCATGGTTTCGGCATCCTCGTCGTCGATATGGTCATATCCTGCAAGATGCAGCATGGCATGGACAAGAAGATGCGTGGCGTGATCGGCGAAGGGCTTGCCCTGCGCCTCGGCCTCGCGCAGGCAGGTGTCGTAGGAAATGGCGATATCGCCCAGTTCCTCGGCCCCCGGCGGTTCGGGATGGGCGCCGGGCTCGCGCGCCTCGAACTCGACCGCGGGCCAGCTCAGCACGTTGGTGGGCTTGGGCTTGCCGCGGAACTCGGCGTTCAGCGCGGCGATGCGGGCGTCGTCGCAGCCCATGACCACGACCTGAAAGGCATCCAAGCCCAGCCATTCGCCCACCGCGCGGGCGGCGCGTTCGGCCATGGCGGGCAGGTCGGCATCCTCCCAGCGGTCGTCCTCCAGCACGATGTCGACGAACTCCGGCACCTCTTCCGGCGCGTCGGCACTGTCAGGCATCGCTCGGCCCCCCACCTGCCACTCCTCCGCCGGCCATTCCCCCGCCGGCCAGCCGCGGCTCGCGCCGCGGGATGCGCTGGCCGCGCTCGTCGAAGACCTCGCCCCGGGCCAGCGCCGCCTCGGCCTCGGCGTCGTAGGCTTCGATGATGCGGGCGACCAGCGAATGGCGCACCACGTCCTTGGCGGTGAAATAGCTGAAGCTGATGCCCTTGATGCCCTTGAGGATCTTTTCCGCCTCGACCAGGCCGGAATGCACGCCGCGCGGCAGGTCGATCTGGGTGCGGTCGCCGGTGACCACCATGCGCGAGCCCTCGCCCAGCCGGGTCAGGAACATCTTCATCTGCATGGTGGTGGCGTTCTGCGCCTCGTCCAGCACCACGAAG
Source organism: Paracoccus denitrificans (assembly GCF_900100045.1). Classification (GTDB taxonomy): domain Bacteria; phylum Pseudomonadota; class Alphaproteobacteria; order Rhodobacterales; family Rhodobacteraceae; genus Paracoccus; species Paracoccus denitrificans. Next base: position 75,590 of record NZ_FNEA01000018.1, read on the forward strand.
CTGTTCGACAGCGTGCGGCCGCGCATGAAGGCCAAGGGCGCGATCTCGATGCGCTTTTCCTCCATCAGCTTCTGCACCTGCTTCGCGGGCAGGAAATCGTTCAGCGCGTCATAGAGCGGCTGCATGTAGGGATCGACCTTTTCCTTCATGTCGCCGGGCAGGAAGCCCAACCGCTCGCCCGCCTCGACGGCGGGGCGCGACAGGATGATGCGATCCACATGGCCGCCGATCAGCATGGTCACGCCCACGGCCACCGCAAGGTAGGTCTTGCCGGTGCCGGCGGGGCCGATGCCGAAAGCCATTTCGTTGGCGAACAGCGCACGGACATAGTCCTTTTGCGCATCGGTGCGCGGCTCAACGGTCTTCTTGCGGGTGCGCAGCTCGATCGGGCCGGTCTGGAACATCTCCAGCTGCTCGGCCGGGCTTGGCCCTTCGGCCACCGTCTCGCTGCCCATGCGCAACGCGGCCTCGACCTCGGCCATCTCGACCGGGCGGCCCTGCTCCAGCCTTGCGTAAAGCGCGCGCAGCACCTGCGCCGCCTCGGCCTGGGCCTCGACCGGGCCCACGACCGACAGAAGGTTGCCGCGTCGCAGGATATGCACCTTCAGCGCCTCCTCGATCCGCGCGAGGTGGCGGTCATGCGGGCCGCAGAGGTCGATCAACAGCCGGTTGTCGTGGAATTCCAGCAGGGTTTCGCCGGGGGTCGCGGTCGCGGGATGCGTAGGGGTCAGACCCAAATTCGTCTCCGAGGTGGGGTTCTCAGTAACTCATGGTTGCAACTGCGCGGGATTCGCACAAGAGGGGCGGCCCCGCTGTTTTGGATTTGCAGCCGATTCGGCGAAAAAACGGACATCATGCTTGCGGTCCGCGCGCCATGGGGCGGGCGCGCCCTGCGACGAAATCACGCAGGTAATCGTCCTCGGCCGAGTCCAGCCCGGCCACGCTGCCCTGCCAGCGCAGCCGTCCGCAATCCAGAAGCGCTACCCGGTCGGCGATGCTGCGCACCGAGCTCATGTCATGGGTGATGGTGATGGCGGTGGCGCCGGTCTCGTCGACGATGCCGCGGATCAGGGCGTTGATCGCCGCGGCCCGGATCGGGTCCAGCCCCGTGGTCGGCTCGTCGAAGAAGATCACCTTCGGATCGGCGGCGATGGCGCGGGCCAGCCCGGCGCGCTTGCGCATGCCCCCCGAAAGCTCGGCCGGGTAGAGATCCGCCACCTCGGGGCCAAGGCCGACACGGGCCAGCTTATCGATGGCGATCCTGCGCGCCTGCGTCTTGGGCATGGTCCGCAGCAGGCGAAAGGCGACGTTGCGCCAGACCGGCAGGCTGTCGAACAGCGCCGCATTCTGGAACAGCATGCCGAAGCCGTCCATGAACGCCGCCTGCTGCCCAGCCAGCGGCTCGCCCCGCCACAGGACCTGCCCGGCATCGGGCGTCTCCAGCCCCAGGATGCAGCGCAAGAGCACCGATTTCCCGGTGCCCGAGCCGCCGATGACCACCAGGCTCTCACCCTCAGCCAGGTCCAGGTCCACGCCGTCCAGCACCCGCTTGGCGCCATAGGCTTTGGACAGGCCGCGCACCGCCAGCATCAGAAGAACAGCCCCGTCAGCGCGAAATTGGCGGCCAGGATACCGACCGAGGCCGCGACCACGGCATTGGTCGTCGCCCGCCCGACGCCCGCGGCACCCCCGGCCGCCGTCATGCCGAACCAGCAGCCCGACAGCGCCACGATCAGCCCGAAGACCGCGCCCTTGAGCAGGCCCGAGACAACGTCCCAGCTTTCCAGATAGGCCCAGGAATTGGACAGGTAGATGGCCGAGTTGAACCCCAGCGCGTTCACTCCGATCAGCCAGCCGCCCATGATGCCGATCACGTCGCCCACGCCCACCAGCATCGGGACGCAGAGCAGCGCCGCCCACAGCCGGGGCGAGACCAGCCAGCCCACGGGATCGGTCGAAAGCGTCACCAGCGCGTCGATCTGCTCGGTCACGCGCATGGTGCCCAGCTCTGCCGCGATGGCGCTGGCGACGCGGGCCGCGACCATCAGCCCGCCCAGCACCGGGCCAAGCTCGCGCGCCATGCCGATGGCGACGATGGCGGGCACCACGTCGCCGGCCTGGAAGCGCTCGCCCCCGGAATGGATCTGCAAGGCCAGCGCCGCGCCGGTGAACAGCGCCGTCAGCCCGACCACCGGCAGCGAGAGCCAGCCGATCTGCACGACCTGCCGCGCCAGTTCCGCCGGATGTTGCCCGACCCGGGCCAGACCGCGTGCGGCAAAGATCGTCACCTGCCCGGTCATCCGGGTCAGGCCGATCGCCGCCCTGCCGGTCAGCCGGATCGGGTTCAAAGCCAGGTCCGCTCGTAGCGCCGCCCCAGCGAGGTCAGGATCTCATAGCCGATGGTGCCCGACAGCGCCGCCAGGTCATCGACGCCCTGCCGCGCGTTCAGGATCTCCAGCGCCGCCGGCACGTCGGGCAGATCGGTCACGTCGACGGTGATCAGGTCCATCGAGATGCGGCCGATCACCGGCACCCCGCGCTCGCCGGCCCAAAGCGTCAGCTTGCCGTCCCGCGCCAGCGCCCGTGCCAGCCCGTCGGCATAGCCCGCCGCCACCGTCGCCACGCGCGACGGGCGCGCGGCGGTCCAGGCATAGCCGTAGCCCACGGATTCTCCGGGCTTCACCTCGCGCACCTGGATCACCGGCAGCGCCAGCGTCACCACGGGCCGCGCATCGGCAAAGGGCTCGCCGCCGTAAAGCCCGATGCCGGGCCGCACCAGGTCGAAATGGTAATCCGGCCCCAGCAGGATGCCGCCCGTGGCCGCCAGCGAACGCGGCACGGTCACGCCCTCGGTCATCGCGCGGAAGGCGGCGAGCTGCTGGGCATTGGCCGGGTGGTCCGGCTCGTCTGCGCAAGCCAGATGCGACATGATCAGCGCCGGGCGCGCGGCCAGCGCCTCGGCCCGGATGGCGGCCCATTCGCCGGGCTCGATGCCCAGCCGGTTCATGCCGCTGTCAAGCTGGATGCCGAAGGGACCGCGCGGACGCAGCGCACGGTCGCGGAAGAACTGCTCGGGACTGTTCAGCAGCGGAACCAGCCCGGCCAGATCCGCGCCCTCCATATGGCCGGACAGCACGAAGATGCGCGCATCATCGGGCAGAAGCGGCCGGATCGCCCGCCCCTCGGAGGCCAGCGCGACGAAGAAATCCCGCGCGCCCGCCGCGTAAAGCGGCGGCGCGACGCGATCCGCGCCCAGCCCATAAGCATCGGCCTTGACGACCGCAGCCGCCCGCGCGCCCGGGGCCCTGGCCGCAAGCGCCTTCCAGTTGGCCACGATGGCCGGAATATCGATGACGAGTCCCATGGCAGCGGCATGGCTCCTGCCATGCGCGGCGTCAAGGGTTTTAGCATTTTTGCTATTTGCAGCGGGGGATGCTAGCATATTTTGCAAATATTCGCCTTTCCGCTTCCCGCACCCGCAGCAAGCCTATAGTTTGCTGCAAACCCAAAGGGAGACGGCTCATGAAGGACATCCTCGGCGAACTGGAATCGCGCCGCCGCGATGCGCGGCTGGGCGGCGGACAGCGACGCATCGACGCCCAGCACGCCCGCGGCAAGCTGACCGCGCGCGAGCGGCTCGAGCTGTTGCTGGACGAGGGTTCCTTCGAGGAATTCGACATGTTCGTCCGCCACCGCTCGACCGATTTCGGCATGCAGGAGGACCGCCCCTACGGCGACGGCGTGGTCACCGGCTGGGGCACGATCAACGGCCGCATGGTCTATGTGTTCAGCCAGGACTTCACCGTCTTCGGCGGCTCGCTGTCGGAAACCCATGCGCAGAAGATCTGCAAGATCATGGACATGGCGGTCCAGAATGGCGCCCCGGTGATCGGGCTGAACGATTCGGGCGGCGCGCGCATCCAGGAGGGCGTCGCCAGCCTTGCCGGCTATGCCGACGTGTTCCAGCGCAACATCATGGCCTCGGGCGTGGTGCCGCAGATCTCGGTCATCATGGGCCCCTGCGCCGGCGGCGCGGTCTATTCGCCGGCGATGACCGACTTCATCTTCATGGTCAAGGACACCTCCTACATGTTCGTGACCGGCCCGGACGTGGTCAAGACGGTGACGAACGAAGTGGTGACGGCCGAGCAACTGGGCGGCGCCTCGACCCATACCAAGAAAAGCTCGGTCGCCGACGGCGCCTTCGAAAACGACGTCGAGGCCATGTCCGAGATCCGCCGGCTGGTCGACCTCTTGCCGCTCAACAACCGCGAGAAGGCGCCGACCCGGCCGTTCTTCGACGATCCGAACCGCGTCGAGCCCAGCCTCGACACGCTGATCCCCGACAACCCGAACCAGCCCTACGACATGAAGGAACTGATCCTGAAGGTCGGGGACGAGGGCGATTTCTACGAGATCCAGAAGGATTTCGCCGCCAATATCATCACCGGCTTCATCCGCATCGAGGGCCAGACCGTGGGCGTCGTCGCCAACCAGCCCATGGTGCTGGCCGGCTGCCTCGACATCGACAGCTCGCGCAAGGCCGCGCGTTTCGTGCGCTTCTGCGACGCCTTCGAGATCCCGATCCTGACCTTCGTCGACGTGCCGGGCTTCCTGCCGGGCACCGGGCAGGAATATGGCGGCGTCATCAAGCATGGCGCGAAGCTGCTCTTCGCCTATGGCGAGGCGACGGTGCCGAAGGTGACCGTCATCACCCGCAAGGCTTACGGCGGCGCCTATGACGTCATGGCCTCCAAGCACCTGCGCGGCGATTTCAACTATGCCTGGCCCACCGCCGAGATCGCCGTGATGGGCGCCAAGGGCGCGGTCGAGATCCTGTATCGCAGCGAACTCGGCGATGCCGAGAAGATCGCCGGCCGCACCAAGGATTACGAGGACCGCTTTGCCAACCCCTTCGTCGCCGCCGAGAAAGGCTTCATCGACGAGGTGATCCAGCCGCATTCGACCCGCCGCCGCGTCGCAAGGGCCTTTGCCTCACTGCGCGGCAAGAAGCTGTCGAACCCCTGGAAGAAGCACGACAACATCCCGCTGTAACGGCGGGAAACCGGAGGGAGGACGCATGTCGGGAATTGCGGTGATCGGCCTTGCGCTGGTGCCCTCGGCCGTTCTGGCCGGGATGGCCGGCCCTGCGCTGGCGCAAGGCGCCCAGGCCGACATCGTCCTGCCCTCGGGCGCCGTGGTGCGCTGGCAAGAGACGCGCCACGACGATGCCGGCGGGTTCGGCCTGACCTATCGCTTTCGCTTCGTCATGCCCGACCTGGCGCAGCGCGTGCCGGCGACCAGCGGCCCGGCCTCGGATTTCGTGGAAAACGAGGCGCGCGAACCGATCGAGATCGACACCGAAACCGGCGAGACCCTGGGCGCCGAGCCGGATGACGGCCTGATCGACCCCGCGACGCTGGAGGATCTGGCCGAGGCGGACATTCCCCCCGAAACCGAGGAGGAAGCGGCCGACGCGCTGGTCGGCACCCCGGTCCTGCCCGCTGCGCCCGACGTGCTGGCGCAGGACCCCGTGCATGACGACATCGTCTGGCTATGCGAGAACTGGGCCCTGCCCCGCATCGCCGCTCCGGCACCGCGGCCCAGCCAGATCATCATCAGCCTGGCCGACCGCGAGGTGCCCTTCGGCGCCTTCGATCCCGAGGCGGTGCAGATATTCGAGGCGTTCCGCCTGCCGCCCGACCGCGACACCTGCGAATGGGAGCCGTGGTGATGCATTTCCCCCTGCCCTCTGATGCAAGCCTGCCACAGCCGCCCGCACCCGCGCCCGCCTGCCTGCCGGGCGCCTGTCGGCCCTGCCCCGTGCTGGCTATCATGGCGCCGCGGTCGCACGAAGCGGCCGAATCTCAACCGAGCAGTCGGGACCTCGCCGTCCCGCATTACAGGAGCATGACGACATGTCGAAAAAGCTTGCACTCGCCCTCGTCCTGGTCGGCCTCGCAGCGGCCTGCGCCAAGAAAGAGCCCGATGTCGCCCCGATTCCGGTCCAGCCCGAGCCGGTCTTCCAAGGCAAATACGGCGCCAACTGAGCCATTGGCCGCGCGCGGGCTGCAAGGCGGCCCGCGTGATCCGCGTTCCGCCTGCCCCCCGCGCGCCAACGCAATTCCAAGAGGGGGCAAGACATGCTGAAGCATCGCGGCTTTCCCGGCCGCCTTCCCGGCACCGATTTCCAGTTCACCATCCGCCGCGCCAACAAGAAGGGTGCAACGCCCTTGACCCGGCGCGAGCGTTTCCGCGACCGCAAGCCGGCCGACCGCCGCGCCGACACCGCCTTTCTGGCAGCCTTGATCGCGCATTTCGGCGAGGAACCCTTTCAGCGCGGCAATCTCGACGCCGGGCGTCTGTCCTGGCTGCTCGGCCGCGAGGTGATCGCCGTCGGCAAGCTGGACCCCACCGATTACGACCAGTTTCTGCGCGTCGACATGAAGCGCGCCGAGGCCAGTTTTCCCGAGCTTTTCGCCGAGGACGCCCCGGAATTCGACTGGGACGACGAGGAGTGGGATGACGAGGATCGGGACGGCGAGGACGAGCTCTGATGGCCGGCCTGGGGATGGGCGGATTGCCGCGTAGCGTTGCCTTTTCACACCGTTGTCAGTTTCTTCCGGGGATAGTGCGTGCAATATTGTGCGCACCTCTATCACCAACGGCCCGGAAGCGGGCCCATAATACAGGCAAAAAGCTATGCAAAAATCCGTCATCCTCCGTCTTTCCGGCGCGGTCCTGCTGGTCGCCGGCCTTGCTGCCTGCGAACAGGGCTATGGCGGCGGCTCGACCCTGTCCCCCGACGCGCAGCGCGCGGCTGGCGGCGCGTTGGCCGGTGCGGCCGTGGCAAAGATCATCGACGGTGACGTTGCAACCGGCGCCCTCATCGGCGCGGCCGGCGGTGCGCTGTGCGACGACGCCGGCGTCTGCCAGCGCCGCTACTGATTTCAACAGGGCCGATGGCGCAGGGCTGACCGCCCGCGCCGCCGCCCGCATCCCGGAGCAAACGAGATGTCCAAGAAACTCGTCCTCGCGCTTGGCCTCGGCCTTTTCGGCCTGGCCGGCTGCACCCAAGGCATCAATCCGACCGACATGGATCGCGGCCTCATCGGCGCCGGTGTCGGCGCGACCGCTGCCCATGTGGGCGGCCACAACGTCGCCAAGGGCGCGGCGATCGGCGCTGTCGCCGGCGCGCTCTGCGACGACGTGCGTCTGTGCCAATAACGCCTTCGCCACGCTGACGGCCCGCCTCGGCGCGCCGATCCAGCCTTTTTCCAGCCGTCCCGGCAACCTGCCGGGGCGGCTTTTTCACGTTCGGGATCTGCCCCAAGGGAAAGAAACATGTTCAAGAAAATCCTGATCGCCAACCGGGGCGAGATCGCCTGTCGGGTCATCAAGACCGCCAAGAAGATGGGCATCCAGACCGTCGCCGTCTATTCCGACGCCGACCGCAACGCGCTGCATGTCAAGATGGCGGACGAGGCCATCCATATCGGCCCGCCCCCGGCCAATCAGTCCTATATCGTGATCGACAAGATCATGGAGGCGATCCGGCAGACCGGGGCCGAGGCGGTGCATCCCGGCTACGGCTTCTTGTCCGAGAACATGAAATTCGCCGAGGCGCTGGAGAAGGAAGGCGTCGTCTTCATCGGCCCGCCCTCGCCCGCGATCGAGGCGATGGGCGACAAGATCACCTCGAAGAAACTGGCGCAAGAGGCAGGGGTCAGCACGGTTCCCGGCTATATGGGCCTGATCGCCGATGCGGACGAGGCGGTAAAGATCTCGGGCCAGATCGGCTATCCGGTGATGATCAAGGCATCGGCCGGCGGCGGCGGCAAGGGCATGCGCATCGCCTGGAACGATCAGGAGGCGCGCGAAGGCTTCGAGTCGTCCAAGAACGAGGCGGCGAACAGCTTCGGCGACGACCGCATCTTCATCGAGAAATTCGTGACCCAGCCCCGGCATATCGAGATCCAGGTGCTGGCCGACAAGCACGGCAATTGCGTCTATGTGCATGAGCGGGAATGCTCGATCCAGCGTCGCAACCAGAAGGTGATCGAAGAGGCGCCCTCGCCCTTCCTGGACGAGGCGACCCGCAAGGCGATGGGCGAGCAGGCTGTGGCGCTGGCCAAGGCGGTGGGCTACGCATCGGCCGGCACGGTCGAGTTCATCGTCGACGGCCAGAAGAACTTCTATTTCCTGGAAATGAACACCCGCCTGCAGGTCGAGCATCCGGTGACGGAGCTGATTACCGGCATCGACCTGGTCGAGCAGATGATCCGCGTCGCGGCCGGCGAGAAGCTGCCCTTCGCGCAAGCGGACCTGAAGATCAACGGCTGGGCCATCGAAAGCCGGCTTTATGCCGAGGATCCGTATCGCAACTTCCTGCCCTCGATCGGCCGGCTGACCCGCTATCGCCCGCCGGCCGAGACCGCCGCCGGCCCGATGCAGGCCGCCGATACCTGGGTGCCCGCCCATCCCGGCGACCATCCGCCCGCGGCCGCGACCGGGGTGCGCAACGATACCGGCGTCTACGAGGGCGGCGAGATCAGCATGTATTACGACCCGATGATCGCCAAGCTCTGCACCTGGGCACCGACCCGCGCCGAGGCCATCGAGCAGATGCGGCTGGCGCTGGACGAGTTCGAGGTCGAGGGCATCGGCCACAACTTGCCCTTCCTTTCGGCGGTGATGGACCATCCGAAATTCGTCTCGGGCGATATTTCCACCGCCTTCATCGCGCAGGAATATCCCGACGGCTTCCTGGGCGCGACGCTGCCCGATGCCGAGATCACCCGCGTCGCCGCCTCGGCCGCGGCCATGCACCGCGTCGCGGAAATCCGGCGCACCCGCATCTCGGGCCGGCTGGACAATCACGAACGCCATGTCGGCGAGCATTGGGTGGTCTTCGTCGCCGGCAAGGAGATCCCGGTGCGCATCACCGCCGACAAGCAGGGCTCGACGGTCGAGATCGACGGCAGGAAGCTGCGCGTCGAAAGCGACTGGCTGCCGGGGCAGTCGCTTGCCCGGCTTTCGGTCGATGGCGCGCCGCTGGTGATGAAGGTGGACCGCCTGCCCTCGGGCTTCCGGCTGCGGGTGCGCGGCGCGGACCTGAAAACCTATGTCCGCCGCCCGCGCGCGGCTGAACTGGCACGGCTGATGCCCGAGAAGCTGCCGCCCGACACCTCGAAATTCCTGCTCTGCCCGATGCCGGGACTGGTGGTCAGGATCAATGTCGAGGCCGGGGACGAGGTGCAGGAGGGCCAGGCGCTGGCCACGGTCGAGGCGATGAAGATGGAAAACATCCTGCGCGCCGAGAAGAAGGCCGTGGTGAAATCCGTCAACGCCGCGCCCGGCGAAAGCCTCAAGGTCGATGACGTGATCATCGAGTTCGAGTGACAGGCAACCGCCGGGCGCTTGCAGGCGCCCGGCTGCAAGGTGGGAACCCATGCCGATTCTGGACGACTATCTCAGCCCCCAGGCACAGCAGGCGTTCATCGCCGGGCTGTTCATCGCCACGGGCTGGTGGGTCGTCGCCTTCCAGAACCGCCGCCGCGATGCCAAGCTGCGGACCGAGCGGGTCGACGACATGCAGCGCGCGCTTCTGGCCGAGGTGCGCGCCCATGTCGTCGCGCTGGAGCGCCAGGTGCAGGACGGGCGCTTTGACACGCTGCTTTCGCAGATCGAAGAGGGCAATGCCGGCCTGGTCATCGCCCATAGCGGCAACGACCGCATCTTTCGCGCCGTGCTGCCGGACATCCACCTGCTGCCGGGGGCGGTGATCGACCCGGTGGTCATCTATTACCGGCTGATCGCGGTCATGGATTCCATGGCCGAATCCATTCGCCGCATGGCCCGCAGCCGTCCCGAGGGCGCCGCCGACATGATGCTGGATTACATTCTGCTGAACCAGGAAGCGCGCGAGGCCGGGCTGGACGTTCTGGAGGTGCTGACCGCCAGCCTGCGCGGCGGCGAGGCCGAGATCCAGGCCATGCTGCGCAAGCAGCGCGAGGATGCGGGCCGGCTGATCGCCGCCACCCTGCCCGGCGAATTGGCCGGGCTTCGCGATCGCCTCAATAAGCGATCTTCGGACCGGAGCGGCCTTTGATGGGTTTCAGGCCGATGACACTGGTGATTTCATTCGCGCTGCGGGTGCGGCGCAGCCGCTCGATCACCTGCTCGATGGCCGGGTCCGGCTTGCGCGGCCGGGACGGAGCGGCCTCGTCGGTCACGCGCGTCAGGGACGATTTCGCCATGGCACAGCTCCTTTGCAGCAGGCAGCCCATCTGCCCTGGCCCCAAGATAAGGCGTCAAGCCCCTTGTCGCAATGAAGGAGTTGCGATTTTCGCAACTTCCTATGGCAGCCCGGCGCGCCCGATTTCCTGCAAGCGCAAGGGAAACTTGTCGATCGCCCGCGTGATCTCGCGCACCGACCAGGGCACGGGCTTGCGTTGCTTGACCTGGCCATCCTTGTCCATCAGCACCAGCGAGAACCCCTCGGGTCGCAATTGCCGGCGCCAGATGCTTGCCGCCGCCGGGTCGGTATCGGTGATCACCACCACGTCGCGCAGGATCAGCGGCGCCGGGTCGCGCCGCAGGGCCGCCAGTTGCTCGACAAAGGCCGGATCGGCCGCGGTATTGGCAAAGATCACCACCGGCCGCGCCTGCCACATGAATTCCGCCGGATCGGCCTCGGCCGCGGGCAGAACGGTCAGTTCGTTCGCGGGCCTGTCAGGGCGCGCGGAGGCATCGCTTTCGCTGCGCGCGGCGGGCACTTCGCCGCGCACATACGGGCGATGGCCGTCCGCCTCGCCCTCGGGCCTGGACCCCATCGCCGCCACCAGCGGCACCATAGCCAGAAAAATCAACCGTTTCAGTTTCATCATCCCCTCATCTACTCATTCATATAAGAGCCGAGGGGCCGTGGGAAAGGATGCAAGATGACCGAAAGCACGAAAGCCGCCCTCGAGGAATGGCGCAGGCTCGCCAGCAAGGAGTTGAAAGGCGCCGATCCCGACAGCCTGACCTGGCACACGCTGGAAGGGATCGAGGTCAAGCCGCTTTATACCGAGACGGACGTGAAGGACCTGCCGCATCTGGGCAGCCTGCCCGGCATCGAGCCCTTCACCCGCGGCCCGCGCGCCACCATGTATGCCGGCCGGCCCTGGACCATCCGGCAATATGCGGGCTTTTCCACCGCCGAGGAATCGAACGCCTTCTATCGCAAGGCGCTGGCGGCCGGGCAGCAGGGCGTCTCGGTCGCCTTCGACCTGGCGACGCATCGCGGCTATGACAGCGACCATCCGCGCGTCGAGGGCGACGTGGGCAAGGCCGGCGTCGCCATCGACAGCGTCGAGGACATGAAGATCCTGTTCGACGGCATCCCGCTGGACAAGGTTTCCGTGTCCATGACCATGAACGGCGCGGTGATCCCGGTGCTGGCGAACTTCATCGTCACCGGCGAGGAACAGGGCCATTCCCGCGCCGTCCTGTCGGGCACGATCCAGAACGACATCCTCAAGGAGTTCATGGTCCGCAACACCTATATCTATCCGCCCGAGCCCTCGATGCGGATCATCGCGGACATCATCGAATACACCTCGAACGAGATGCCCAAGTTCAACTCGATCTCGATCTCCGGCTATCACATGCAGGAGGCGGGCGCGAACCTGGTGCAGGAGCTGGCCTATACGCTGGCCGACGGGCGCGAATATGTGCGCGCCGCGCTGAAGGCCGGGATGGACGTGGACCAGTTCGCGGGGCGGCTGTCCTTCTTCTTCGCCATCGGCATGAATTTCTTCATGGAGGCGGCCAAGCTGCGCGCGGCGCGGCTGCTGTGGACGCGCATCATGAAGGAGTTCGAGCCGAAGAAGCCCGGCTCGCTGATGCTGCGCACCCATTGCCAGACCTCGGGCGTCAGCCTGCAGGAGCAGGATCCCTACAACAACGTGGTCCGCACGGCCTACGAGGCGATGGCGGCGGCGCTTGGCGGCACGCAGTCGCTGCACACCAACGCGCTGGACGAGGCCATCGCCCTGCCCACCGAGTTCAGCGCGCGGATCGCAAGGAACACCCAGCTGATCCTGCAAGAGGAAACCGGCATCACCCATGTCGTCGACCCGCTGGCCGGCAGCTATTACGTCGAAAGCCTGACCGCCCAACTGGCCGAAAAGGCCTGGGCGCTGATCGAGGAGGTCGAGGCCATGGGCGGCATGACCAAGGCCGTGGCCTCGGGCATGCCCAAGCTGCGCATCGAGGAGACCGCCGCGCGCCGCCAGGCCCAGATCGACCGCGGCGAAGAGGTCATCGTCGGCGTGAACAAGTATCGCCTGGCGAAAGAGGACCCGATCGACATCCTCGACATCGACAACATGAAGGTGCGCGACGCCCAGATCGCGCGGCTGAACCGAATCCGCACGACGCGGAACGAGGCGACATGCCAGGCGGCGCTGGCCGAACTGTCGCGCCGGGCGAAGGAAGGCGGCAACCTGCTGGAAGCCGCGGTCGAAGCCGCGCGGGCGCGCGCTTCTGTAGGAGAGATCAGCATGGCGATGGAAAAGGAATTCGGCCGCCACCGCGCCGAGGTCAAGACCCTGGCCGGCGTCTATGGCGCGGCCTATGAGGGCGACGACGATTTCGCGCAGATCCAGCGCGACGTCGAGACCTTCGCCGAAGAAGAGGGCCGCCGCCCGCGCATGCTGGTGGTCAAGATGGGCCAGGACGGCCATGACCGCGGCGCCAAGGTGATCGCCACCGCCTTCGCCGATATCGGCTTCGACGTCGATGTCGGCCCGCTGTTCCAGACCCCCGAGGAAGCCGCACAGGACGCCATCGACAACGACGTGCATGTCGTGGGGATCTCGTCGCAGGCGGCCGGCCACAAGACGCTGGCGCCCAAGCTGATCGCCGCGCTCAAGGAGCAGGGCGCGGGCGACATCATCGTGATCTGCGGCGGCGTGATCCCGCAGCAGGATTACGATTTCCTCAAGAAGGCCGGGGTAAAGGCGATCTTCGGGCCGGGGACCAACATCCCCTCGGCCGCGCGCGACATCCTGTCGCTGATCCGCGCGGCGCGGGCGGCGTGACAAGGCTGCGGCCGCGGTGCCTGGCATCGCGGCCGCACGAGTATTTGGAGAACGAAGAAGCGCGCGGCCCCTGCCCGACGGGCGGCGCGGGGAGGGAGGCCCGGCAATGATGCTGCGTCCTGTTGCCGAGGGGGATATTCCGGCGATGCTGGCGTTCTGGAACCCGCTGATCCGCGAGACCACGATCACCTTTTCCAGCGAGGAGAGGACGGCAGAGGGGCTGGCGCGGATGATCGCCGACCGCCGGGCCGCCGGGCGGGCGTTCCTGGTCGCCGAAGAGGCGAGCACGGTGCTGGGACTGGCGAGCTACGACCAGTTCCGCGGCGGCAACGGCTATGCCCATTGCATGGAGCATACCGTCATCCTGTCGCCCGCCGCGCGCAGGCGCGGGGTCGGCCGGGCGCTGATGGCGGCGCTGGAGGACCATGCCCGCACCGCCGGCTCGCACAGCATGATTGCCGCCGTCTCGGCCGAGAACGAGGCCGGCATCGCCTTTCACCGCGCCATTGGCTACGTGCCGGTCGGGCTGTTGCCGCAGGCGGGGCGCAAGTTCGGCCGCTGGCTGGACCTGGCGCTGCTGCAAAAGATCCTCTGACCCCGGCTTGCCTGGCGCCGGGCGCTGTGGAAAACTCGCGCCCGGAAACACCGGGGCCGAAAACACGAGGCCGAAAACACGGGGAACAGGATGAGCAAGAGCCGCAACCGCGGGACAGCATGGCAAGGATAGGCGCGCCGCCCGAGACGCATTACACCTTGCCGGCCGATTTCGCCGCGGCGCTGGGACAATGCGTGGCGAGTTTCGGCTGGCTCGAGGAAATCATCAAGCGCACCATCTATGCGCTGGACCGCGCGCGGCTGGCCGACGACCTGACCGAGGAAGAGCTGCAAAGCTGGCTGACCCGCATGGTCTCGATCGCCGACGACTCCATGGGCACGCTGATCGAACAGCTCGACGCCGCCATGCGCCGCTATCCCGGGCTGCGCGACCGCAACCGCATCACGGACCGGCTGGCCGAGATCCGCCTGCAGCGCAACCTGCTTTGCCATGCCTCCTGGCGGCCGACCGAGGACAAGGCGCGCTGGCACCCCGCCTTCGTCAACACCAAGGGCGAGGTGCAGCGCCAGCCGCTGGGCATCGCCGACCTGGACGCCGTCCGCGCGGACACGGTCGAGATCGGCACGCGGGTCCTGCGGGTGATGCGGGCGACCGGGGTGCAGGGCTATTGGGCGGGCGACGACGAGGCCTGAGCCCATGCGCGTTGCAACGTGCCGCGCCATCCGCTAACACCGCCTGGTCCATAGATAAGAGTTTCATATGTCCGCCCAGAAACAGGGGCAAAACGCCTCTCCGCTTCGTCTCGGCATCGCTGGCCTCGGGACGGTCGGCACCGGCACCGTCAAGATCATCCAGAAACACGCCGCCCTGCTGGCCCTGCGCGCCGGAAGGCCGATCGCCATCACCGCCGTCAGCGCCCGCGACCGGATGAAGAACCGCGACGTGGACCTGTCCGGCTATGGCTGGGAAGAGGACGCCCGTGCGCTCGCGCTGCGCGAGGACGTGGATGTCTTCGTCGAGCTGATCGGCGGCGACGAGGGCATCGCCCGCGAGGCGGTGACCGCCGCCCTGCGTGCCGGCAAGGACGTGGTGACCGCCAACAAGGCGCTGCTGGCGATCCACGGCCAGGAGCTGGCGGAACTGGCCGAGGCCAATGGCCGGGTCATCCGCTTCGAGGCCGCCGTGGCGGGCGGCATCCCGGTGATCAAGGCCATGACCGAGTCGCTGGCCGGCAACGAGATCCGCCGCGTCATGGGCGTGATGAACGGTACCTGCAACTATATCCTGACCCGCATGGAAAGTGCCGGCCTGCCCTATGAGACGGTGTTCGAGGAGGCCCGCCAGCTTGGCTACCTGGAGGCCGACCCGACGCTGGACGTGGGCGGCATCGATGCCAGCCACAAGCTGGCGATCCTGGCGGCCATCGCCTTCGGCACGCGGCCCAGTTTCGACGCGGTCGAGATCGAGGGCATCGAGCGCGTCAGCATCGACGACATCCGCCGCGCCGCCGACATGGGCTATCGCATCAAGCTTCTGGGCGTGGCGCAGATGACCGGGCGCGGGCTGGAGCAGCGCATGTCGCCCTGCCTCGTGCCCGCCGACAGCCCCTTGGGGCAATTGCAGGGCGGCACCAACATGGTGGTGATCGAGGGCGACTCGGTCGGCCAGATCGTGCTGCGCGGTCCGGGTGCCGGCGAAGGCCCGACCGCCAGCGCGGTGATGTCCGACGTGGTCGAGATCGCGCGCGGCGTGCGCATGCCCAGCTTTGGCCAGCCGGCGACGGCCCTGGCCTCGCCGCAGCCGGCCCGCACGGCGGTTCCGGCGGCCTATTACATCCGCCTACAACTGACCGACAAGCCGGGCGCGCTGGCCAAGGTGGCGACCGTTCTGGGTGATTCCGGCATCTCGATCGACCGCATGCGCCAATACGGCCATTCGCGCAGCGAGGGCGTGGCGCCGGTGCTGATCGTCACCCACAAGACTACGCCCGAGGCCATAGACCACGCCATCGAGGCCCTGCCCCGCACCGGCGTCATCGCCGGCGAGCCGGTCGAGCTGCGCATCGAAGAGGTCTGAGCCGGCACGGGCGGCGCCCCGCCGCATCGCCGGGTTTTCGGGTATTTGCAAAACGGAAAGACCGGCTGTCGGCGCGGGGGCCTCAGGCGCTGCCGAGATGGCGCAGCCCATGCGTCACATCGGCGCGGACCGCCAGCCGCAGCCCCGGCTCATCCCCGGCCCGCAGCGAGGCCAGGATCATGCGGTGATGGCGCGGCGGTTCGTTGCGCTTCATCCGCCCGTACAGCGCCCGCATGGTCGGGCCAAGCTGCAGCCAGACCGTCTCGACGATGGCCAGCATCGCCGGGGCCTGGGCACGCAGGTAAAGCAGGCGGTGGAACTCCAGATTGGTGCGGATGTAGCCCACGGCGTCGTGACGCTCGGCCGCCTCGCCGATGGCGGCGTTGATGACGGCCATGCGCTCGATCAGCGCCTGGTGGGCGCGCGGCAAGGCGCGAGCGGCCAGTTCCGGCTCGATGAGCCCGCGCAGGGCGGCCAGTTCCTCGATCCGCTCGACCGACAGTTCCGGCGTGGCGATCCGCCCCGAGGAGGAGAGCGACAGCGCCCCTTCGGCCACCAGACGGCGCACCGCCTCGCGCGCGGGGGTCATCGAGACGCGATGCTCGGCGGCGATGCCGCGCAGGGTCAGGGGCAGCCCCGGCGGCAGTTCGCCCAGCATGATGCGCTGGCGCAGGTTGCGATAAAGCCGCTCATGGGCCGAACTTTCCGAGGAACGCGTAACAGTCATGCGCCATCTGTGATCACAAATCCGGCCGCCGTCAAGCCGCCCCGGTCAGGAGCGGAAGCGCCAGGCCAGCAGTTCATGCCCATGCTGGCGCAGCCAGTCGCGATGGCGCGCATAATCGGGCCTCAACCGGCCGGTCGCGGCCCAGAAGGCGGCGGAGTGATCCATATGCAGCAGATGCGCCACCTCATGCGCGGCGACATAGTCCAACACCTCGGGCGGCGCCATGGCCAACCGCCACGAAAACATCAGCCGCCCGTCATGGGTGCAGCTGCCCCAGCGCGAGCGGGTATCGCGCAGCGCGAGCGCGCGAAAGCCCCGCCCCAGCGCCTCGGCATGGCGGCCGCAGGCCGAAATCAGCCGTGCCTGCGCCAGATGCTTCAGCCAGGTCTCGACCAGCACGCCGGGGGGACGGCCCTGCGGCACCAGCAGCGCCTCGTCCGCCAGTTCCACCCGGCGCCCGCCATGGGGCAGGATCCGCCGCTGGCGGCCCTCGACGGGCAGCAGGGCGCCATGATCCACCAGGCGCAGCGGCGGCATCCCGGCCCGGGTCTGGCGCAGCCATTCGGCCCGCGACTCGGCAAAGGCGCGACCATCGGACAGGCTGGCGCGGCTGGGCAGGGTCAGCACCACCTCGCCGCCCGCGCGCGCCACGCGCAGGGTCATGCGACGCGCGCGGGCCGAGCGCCGCAGCGTCACCGGAATGTCGCCTCCGACCAGAATCCTGTCCATATTTTCCCGCATCTTGCGAAGGGCCGCCCCTCTGCCCATGTTTCCCCCGCACCGCTACCGGCCTGCAAGGGGGAAAAGGCTTTGACAGCCTGCCCCGGCTGTGGCAGGGGACAGCGGATTTAGCTGAACGCGGCAGAAAGAGAACACCATGCCCAAAGAGGAATGGGGCACGAAACGCCTTTGCCCCCATTGCGCGACGCGCTTTTACGACCTGACGAACGACCCGATGACCTGCCCGGCCTGCGGTGCAGAATTCACGGTGGAAAGCCTGACCAACGGCCGCTCGCGCTCGCTGATTTCGGAAAAGGCCGCCTCGCGCGAGGAAGACCGGACCGCTCTGGTCGATGACGACGATCTGGACGATGACGCCGACACCGGCGATCTGGACGACGATCTGCTGGACGACGACGATGACGATGGCGACATGTCGCTGGAAGACATCGCCGACGTGCCGGACAATGACGACGAGTAAACCCTCGTCCTGACCAATCTGGGGCCCCGGAGCGCGACCCGCGCGGCCGGGGCCTTTTTCATGGCGGCCGAGCATGCGGATCATCGACAGACAGGCCATGCGCGCCATCCTGCTGACCCCGGACGACCGGGTGCTGCTGATGCGGGTCGATTACGGCGGCGGCGACTGGTGGATCACCCCCGGCGGCGGCGCGGAGCCCGGCGAGACGCCCGAACAGACCCTGCGCCGCGAACTGGCCGAGGAACTGGGCTTCGCCCTGCCCGCCATCGGCCCGCTGGTCTGGAGGCGACGCGTGGCGATGACGCTGCACCAGCAGCGCTGGCGGCAGTCCGAGGATTATTTCCTGATCGAGACCCCGGATTTCACGCCGGCGATCCAGAACGCCCCCGAGGCCGCCACCATCCGCGAATTCCGCTGGTGGAGCCTGGCCGAGATGCGCCACACATCCGAGCGGCTGGCTCCGGCCGGGCTTTTGCGCATCGTACTGGATTATCGGGAAAGCGGACCGCCCGGCAGCCCGCCCGATGTGGAAATCATCGAGGATTGATCGCTAGCCCGCGTAGGCATCATCGAAAAATTCCCGCTCAAGCCGGACGGCACGGCTGAAGAAGTCCCGCGCCTGATCCGCCGCCTCGGGCCCGACGCGGTCGAACTCGTCCCGCAGGAAGCCCACGAAATCGCGGAAGAAGGGATTGTCGTGCAGCGTGATCCATTCGGCATGGACGAAGTTCTCCGGCAGCGGCCGGGACGCGCGCATGGCCCAGTCGAGGTAAAGCCCCTCGGCCACGTTCAGCACCGCCAGAACGGCCGGATAGGCGCGCGTCGCCGCCGCCTCGCGCATCAGCGCCTGAAAGCCCGCGGTAGGGGCGCTGTCGGGAATGGCGGCGCGATCCGCCGCGCTGACGCCAAGCGCGGCAAAGGCGCGCAGGAAATAGTCGTTCTCCTCGCCCGAGACCATGCCGGCGAAGCGCCCGAAACGCAGCCGCGATTCGAAACGGTCGGCCGAGGCGATGGCCGCACCCAAAAGCGTCAGGAAGGCATCGAGAAAGCGGTGGTCCTGCACCAGATAGCGCGCCATCGCCGCATCCGCGATGCTGCCGTCGCAAAGCTCTCGCACGAAGCGATGGTTCACGGCGGCGGACCAATCGGTCGCGCATTCGCCGCGCAGGGTCTCGAAGAAGGTTTCGGTCATCATGCCCTCATGGCTTGGGGCGAGACCGTCGGTGCGGGCGGCCTCGCGGTGAGGCCGGCAAAAGGCAGGTGCATCTGTCCCATTCCTCCGCCGGCATGATCCGGGTCAGGTTCAAAGGGTCACCGCGCCGCCCGTCGCCGGGACGATCGAGGCCAGCGGTTTCTCAGCCCCTTGCCGGGGCTCCCCTTGGTGGCGCCAGACTAGCGCGGGCGGCGGCGCCTGTCACGCGCTTCCCACAAGATCGTGAGCCGCGAAATCCGCAGGCAACCGGCCATGGCGCGGCATTCCGGCTTGCAGCCGGGGGCGAGATGTTATCTCGTTGCCGCAGGGAGGGCGCGACCCGCCCCCAGCCAGGATCGGGACCATGACGACAGGCGAAATGCCGAAACCCACGACCGCGACAGAGCTGAACGATCCCGCCGCACCGCGGCAAAGCCCCAAACAGGTCGGGCTGCGCGTGCATCGCCCCCCCTTGCTGACCAATATCTCGGCCGCACGCTGGCTGCTGCTGGCCATCGTGGCGGCCTCGATCTATTTCTTCCACGGCTTCCTGGTGCCCGTGCTGGCCGCCATGGTGATCGCGCTGGCCAGCTGGCCGCTGCGCGAGCGTGCGGCCCATCAGCTGAACCTGGGCCGCACCTGGGCGGCGGCGGCACTGGTGCTGGTGCTGGTCTGCTTCCTGCTGATCCCCATCGCCATGGCGCTGATCTATGCCTTCCGCGAGTTGCGCGACTGGATCAACTGGGCGATCCTGGTCAACAGCTCGGGTGCCGCGACACCGGGCTGGATGGTCGACCTGCCGCAGATCGGCGACTGGCTGGACGAGAACTGGCAGACCTATATCGGCCGCCCCGGCGGCATCAGCGAGATCGTGCAACTGGTCAGCGGCTCGAATATCGGGGCGATCTATCGCGGCGCGGTGACGGCGGGAACGCTGGCCTTCCACCTGGCGCTGACGCTGCTGTTCATGCTGATCACGCTGTTCGTGCTTTATCGCGACGGCGACAAGATCGTGGCGCAGATCGACCAGGTCGGACGCCGCATCCTGCCCGACCGCTGGAGCAGGCTGTCGCGCGTGGTGCCCGCGACGATCAGCTCGACCGTGACCGGCATGACGCTGATCGCCATCGGCGAAGGGGTGATCCTGGGCATCGCCTATTGGCTGGCGGGCGTGCCCTCGCCGGTGACCTTCGGGGTCATCACCGGCTTCATGGCGCTGATCCCGGGCGGAGCGCCGCTCAGCTTCACGCTGGTTTCGATCTATCTGGTGGCCAGCGGCTCGCCCGTCGCGGGGGCGGCGCTGTTCGTCTGGGGCACTTGCGAGCTGTTCGTCGTGGACAAGACCATCCGCCCGGTCCTGGTCGGCGGCCCGGTCAAGCTGCCTTTCCTGCCGACCTTTTTCGGCCTGATCGGCGGGGTCAAGACCATGGGCATCGTCGGGCTGTTCGTCGGGCCGGTGCTGATGGCGCTGCTGGTCTCGATCTGGCGGGAATGGCAGCGCGAACTCTCCGAAGAGGAGCAGCGGCAGGACAGCAAGCTGATCGGGCTGGAATGACCGGCGCGTGACCAACACCGGAACGTGAAGTGCCGAGACATGAAAAAAGGCGGGGCGCAGATGCGTCCCGCCTTTCCTGTTGCGCTTTCCTGTTCCGGCCGGTTTCCCGTCCCGGGCCCGCGCCCGGATCAGTCCGCCGGAAGCGGCGCCGGGGGCACCACAGGCTCTTCCTGCGGCGGCGCGGCCAGGGATTCGGGCAGCGGCGTCAGCGTCACGCCGGCACCGGCGCCCAGCGGCTCGCCCTCGCGCGTGGTCTCGGCCGGGGCCACTGCCTCGCCGGGCTCAAGCGCGCCTTGGGTCTCGGACTCGTCGTCCGAAGGCGTGGCGTCCGAAGCCGGCTGGGGCACCGGCACCGGATTGGCCCGGTCGGCCCCGTCGTTGCGCAGGTAGTCGAAGAACTCGCCCTGCGGCTGGATCACCAGCGAGCTGTTCTCGCCCCGCAGCGCCCGCTCGTAGGAGGTCATCGAGCGGGTGAAGGCAAAGAACTCGGGATCGCGGCCGAAGGCACCGGCATAGATGGCGTTGCGGCGGGCATCGGCTTCGCCGCGCACCACCTCGGCCCGCTTGCGCGCCTCGGAGGTCAGCTCGACCACGGTGCGGTCGGCGGCAGCACGGACACGCTGCGCGGCCTCGCCGCCGCGGGCGATCTCGTCGGCAGCCTCGCGCTCGCGCTCGGCCCGCATCCTCGCATAGGTCGCGGTCAGGTTCTGCTCGGGCAGGTCGGTGCGGGTCAGGCGCACGTCGATGACGCGAATGCCCAGGTCGCGGGCATCGTCGCGCGACAGGTCGCGGATGCGGTTCATCAGCGGCGTCCGGTCGTCCGACAGCACCGTGGTCGAGGGCACCGAGCCCAGCACCTGCCGGATCGCGTTGGTCACGATCGGCTCCAGCCGGCGCTGCGCGAACTCGATGCCGCCCGAGCCCACCGCGCGACGGAACTGCACCACATCGGTGATCTGCCAGCGCGCAAAGGCGTCGACCACCAGCCGGCGGTCGTCCAGCGGCGTAACCTCCATCGGCGGGGTCGGCAGGCCGAGAATGCGGGCATCGTATTTCACCACATTGTCGAGGAAGGGCACCTTGATGCCAAGGCCCGGTTCCTCGCGCACCTCGACCACCTCGCCGAAGCGCAGGACAAGGGCCTTTTCACGCACGTCGACGATATAGAGCGCCGAGACCACCAGGACCGCCACCACGACCAGGAAGGGCAGCGCCAGAAGCGAGATTACACGGTTCATCACTGGTTCCCCCCCTCGGTGTTGCGAGCGCCCGCAGCCCCGCTGCGCAGCTGATCCAGCGGCAGATAGGGCACGACGCCCTGCCCGGCCTCGCCGTCGAGGATGACCTTGTTCACCCCGCCCAGAACCTTTTCCATGGTTTCCAGATACATCCGGCGGCGTGTCACCTCCGGCGCCTTGACATATTCGTCATAGACCGAGTTGAAGCGCGCGGCCTCGCCCTCGGCGGTGTTCACGGCCTCGGCGCGATAGGCTTCGGCGCGTTCGATCACGGCGGCGGCCTCGCCCCGGGCGCTGGCCAGCACGCGGTTCGCATAGGCGTCGGCCTCTTTCTCCAGCCGGTCGCGTTCCTGCTGGGCGGCCTGCACCTCGCGGAAGCTGTCGATCACCTCACGCGGCGGGTCGGCGCGGTCGAGGTTGACGCGCAGCACGTTGATCCCCGCCTCGTAATCGTTCAGCGTGTTCTGCACCGCCAGCTTCAGGTCGTCGGCGATGGCGCCGCGATCGCGGTTCAGGATCGGCGCCAGTTCGGAGCGCGCCACGATGTCGCGCATGGCGGATTCCGAGACGGCGCGGATCGTGTCGTCGGGATCGGCCAGGTTGAACAGGAATTTCTCGGGGTCCGAGATGTTCCAGACCACCTGATAAGCCATGTCGACGATGTTCTGGTCGCGGGTCAGCATCAGCCCCGAATCCATCGGCCCGGCGCGGCCGGTGCCGATTTCCGTTGTCCGCTCGCCCGAGACCTGCACCACCTCGGCGGTGACGACGGGCCAGGGCGCGAAGTTCAGGCCCGGCTCGCCCGTGCCCACGGGCTTGCCGAACAAAAGCTCGACCGCGCGTTCCTCGGGCTTGACGGTATAGAAGCTGGAAAAGGCCCAGACCGCCACCACGGCGAGGATGGCGATGCCCCAGGTGCCGCGGCTCATCTGGAATTGCGGACCCTGCGGCCGGCGCGGGCCGCCGCCGCGGTTGCCGCCGCCCGGCCCCTTGCCGCCCATCAGCACGCGCAGCCGGTCCTGGCCCTTGCGCACCAGTTCCTCGATCTCGGGGATCTGGTCGCCGCGGCGCGGCCCCTGCGGCTTGTCGTCCTTGCCGCCCCCCGGGCTGCCCCAGGGGCGCTGGCCGCCGCCCTGCGGTGGCTGCCTGCCGCCCTTGTCATCATCTCCGCCGCCGCCCCAGGGGCCTTGTCCTGCCATAAATCTCGTGCCTCGCTTTACGTCTGTGTGGTTGAAACTGGTGCCTTCGGCCGGAAAATCAAGCCGATGCGACGGGTTTGTCCAGATTTGCCGCCCCCACCCGGCGCGAAGGCTTGCGCATGGTCACAAGCTCCTCGGCCAGCGTCGGGTGCACGGCGATGGCGGCGTCGAAATCGGCCTTGGTCGCGCCCATGCCCATGGGCACGGCGATCATCTGGATCATCTCGCCCGCCTCGGGGCCGAAGATGTGGCAACCCAGCACCTTGTCGGTCTGCGCATCCACGATCAGCTTCATCACCGCCCGCGCATCCGAGCCGGCGAAAAGCGAGCGCATGGGCCGGAAGCTGGCGACATAGACATCGGCGGGACCGCAGGCATCGGCCTCTTCCTCGGTCAGGCCGATGGTGGCCAGTTCATGCGGGCGGGTATAGACGGCGCTGGCCACCAGCCGATGATCGACCTTGCGCGGCCGGGCGCCGAAGACGGTGTCGGCGAAGCTGTGCCCCTCGCGGATCGCGACCGGCGTCAGGTTCACCCGGTCGGTCACGTCGCCCACGGCAAAGATCGAGGGGACCGAGCTTTGCGACCATTCGTCCACCACGATCTCGCCCTTGCGGCCCAGCTTGACGCCGGCATCCTCGAGCCCCAGCCCCTTGGTATAGGGCACGCGCCCGGTGGCGAACATCACCGCGTCGAAGATCTCGCTGCTGTCGTCCTCGAAGGTGACGCGGACCCCCGCACCCTCGCGGTCCAGCCGCGCCGGATTGGTGCCCAGCCGCACGTCGACGCCGATGGCGCGCAACTGCTCGGTGACATGGCGGCGCATCTCGCCGTCGAAGCCGCGCAGCACCGCGTCGCCGCGATAGGCCAGCACCGTGGCGCTGCCCAGCCCCTGCAGGATGGTGGCGAATTCGCAGGCGATGAAGCCGCCGCCCACCACCAGCACCCGACCGGGCAGTTTCTCCAGCGTGAACAGGTCGTCCGAGATCAGCCCCAGTTCCTTGCCCGGAATGTCGGGCCGCTGCGGCCGCCCGCCGATGGCGATCAGGATATGCTTGGCCGTCAGGCGCTGGCCGTCCGCCAGCTCGACCGTATGGGCGTCGTGCAGCCGGGCGCGCTGCATGTGGACCTCGACCCCGGCATTGACCAGACCCGAGGTATAGGCACCCTCCAACCGGTCGAGTTCGCGCCCCAGTTTGCCGTGGAACTCGGCCCAGTCGAAGCGGCCCTCGCCGGCCCCCTGCCAGCCGTAGCCGCGCGATTCGGCGGCCGCCGCCCCGGCCTGCGAGGCAAAGATCATCAGCTTCTTGGGCACGCAGCCGCGGATGACGCAGGTGCCGCCCATCCGGCTTTCCTCGGCCAGGCCGACGCGGGCGCCGTATTCGCTGGCCGCGATCCGCGCCGCGCGCACCCCGCCCGAGCCGCCGCCGATGACGAAAAGGTCGTAGTCGAATTTCATGCCATGTCCTCGCGCCGCAACTCGACCACCGAGCCGTCCGGGCAGCCGATGATCGCAAGTTCGCAGATATTCAGGAACAGCCCATGTTCAACCACCCCGGCGATCGAAGACAGCTCGGCCGCCAGCGCCTCGGCATCCGGGATGGCCTCGAGCGCGAGGTCCAGGATCAGGTTGCCCTCGTCGGTGCGCAGCGGCGCATCGCCGCGCTTGCGCAGCAGGATCGGGCGCTGGGTCAGGTCCAGCCGGTCCAGCGCGCGCTGGATCAGCTTGCGCGTCGCCTGCCAGCCGAAGGGAATCACCTCGACCGGCAGGTGGAACTGGCCCAGCCGGTCCACGACCTTGCCCTGGTCGGCGATGACCACCATGCGCTCCGAGGCCGTGGCGACGATCTTTTCGCGCAGATGCGCCGCACCGCCGCCCTTGATCAGGTTCAGGTCCGGGTCAACCTCGTCGGCGCCGTCGATGGTCAGGTCCAGCCAGCCGATCTCGTCCAGTTCCTCGACCCCCAGCCCCAGCGAGGTCGCAAGCTCGGCCGTCGCCTTCGAGGTCGCGGCGCAACGCAGCGCGAACCCCTCCTCGCTGACCCGCTGTGCGAGGCGGCGCACGAAGATCGCGGCGGTCGAGCCAGTGCCCAGGCCCAGCCGCATCCCCGGTTCGACCAGCGCCACGGCGGCACGGGCGGCGGCATCCTTGGAAAGGTCGGCGATGGCGGGGTCGGTCATGGCAGGGATCCTTGGCAGAATGGCAGGCTCGGCGTCCTTATACGCAGAAGACGCGCCATGGGCTACTGCCGGCTGCGTCTTTTGGCCGCGACGAAACGCCTGCCCGGCGGCGATTGCCTCGGGGCGGCGGCTGACCTAAATCTGGCGGCCATGACGATACCCGCCACATATGCCGCCATCATCACCGCCGCCGGCCGCGGCACCCGCGCCGGCGACGGCCCGCCCAAGCAATGGCGCCCCCTTGCCGGGCAAAGCGTGCTGGAGCGCAGCATCGCCGCCTTTGCCGGCTTTCCCCGCGTCGTGGTGACGCTGGCGCCCGAGGACATGGCGCGCGGCGTGGCCGAGCTTTCCGGCCCCGTGGTGCTGGTCGCGGGCGGCGCCACGCGCAGCGACAGCGTGCGCGCGGCGCTGGAAAGCCTCGAGGGCAGCGGCGTGACCCATGTGCTGATCCATGACGGCGCCCGGCCGCTGGTCTCGCGCCGCGTGATCGGGGGCGTCATCGAGGCGCTGCAATCCGGCGCCCCGGCCGCCGCCCCCGCCCTGCCCGTCACCGACGCGCTGTGGCGGGCCCAGGACGGGTGCGTCACCGCCACCGCCAGCCGCGAGGGGCTGTTTCGCGCCCAGACCCCGCAGGGTTTCGCGCTGGACGCCATCCTTGCCGCGCATCGCGCCCATCCCGAGGGCGCGGCGGACGACGTGGAACTGGCGATCCGCGCCGGCCTGCCGGTCACGGTGACGCCGGGCGACGAGGACAATCTGAAACTGACCTGGCCCGGCGACTTCGCCCGGGCCGAGCGTATCCTGGGGGACGCGATGGACATCCGGCTTGGCAACGGTTTCGACGTGCATGCCTTCACCACGGGCGACCATGTCTGGCTTTGCGGGGTGAAGATCCCGCATGACAAGGCACTCTTGGGCCATTCCGACGCCGATGTCGGCATGCATGCCCTGACCGACGCGATCTACGGCGCGCTGGCGCAGGGCGATATCGGCCGGCACTTCCCGCCCTCGGACCCGCAATGGAAGGGCGCGGAAAGCCATATCTTCCTGCGCCATGCCGCGATGCTGGCCCGGCAGATGGGCTATGAGATCTCGAATGCCGACGTGACGCTGATCTGCGAGCGGCCCAAGGTCGGCCCCCATGCCGGCGCCATGGCGCTGCGGCTGTCCGAGATCATCGGCGTCGAGCCCGACCGGGTCAGCGTCAAGGCCACCACATCGGAACGGTTGGGCTTTACCGGGCGCGAGGAAGGCATCGCCTCCATCGCCACCGCCACATTGGTCAAGGGGTAGCAAGGGGTAATCATGGACAAGCTGATCGCGGGCTTCTTCGGCACCGGCCATCTGCGGCCTGCGCCCGGCACCTGGGGCTCGGCCGCCGCCGTGGCGCTGGGGGTAGCGGCCTATGAGTGGCTGCACCCGATGCTGGTGCCGGCCGGTTTCGTGCTGGCGACGCTGCTGGGCTTCTGGGCGGTGCCGCGGGTGCTGGAAGGCAGCGCCGACAAGGATCCGTCCTGGATCGTCATCGACGAGGTCGCCGGGCAATGGCTGGCCATGTGCTTCACCGTCATTCCGCTGGCGCAGAAGGGCGTGTCGATCCTTGCCGCCTGGCCGGGTTTCGTCGCGCCCTTCCTGCTGTTCCGGCTGTTCGACATCTGGAAACCCTGGCTGGTCGGCCGGGCCGACCGGCGCGGCGGCGCCACGGGGGTGATGCTGGACGACCTCTGGGCCGGGTTGTTCGCCGGCATTACCTCGGTCATCCTGGCGGGGCTTTACCATGCCGTGCTGGAGCCGATGCTGCCGTGACCGATCCCGCCGAGATCCTGGAACTCGCCCGCAGGCGCGGGGTGATGATCGCCACCGCCGAAAGCTGCACCGGCGGGCTGATCGTCGGGCGGCTGACCGATGTGCCGGGCTCGTCGGATGCGGTGGACCGGGGTTTCGTCACCTATTCCAACGCCGCCAAGGTCGAGATGCTGGGCATCCGCCCCGAGACGCTGGAGGCCCATGGCGCCGTCAGCGAGGAAATCGCGGCCGAGATGGCGGCCGGCGCGCTGGCCCGTTCGCAGGCGGGCATCGCCGTCGCCGTGACCGGCATCGCCGGGCCGGGCGGGTCCGAGAGGAAGCCCGAGGGCCGCGTCTGCTTCGGCATCGCCAATGCCCTTGGCGTCAGGACCGAGACGGTGGAGTTCGGCCCGCGCGGCCGGGCCGAGGTCCGCGCCGCCACCGTCGAGCACGCGCTGGCGCTGCTCAGGGCGGCGCTGCGCTAGGCCAGCGCCTGCAAGGCGCCGGTCACGTCCTCGATCCGCGTGTCCCAGCCGCAGACCAGCCGGATCGAGACCGGCTCGTCCTCTGCCGCGTCCTGGGTATGGGGCCAGAGGTGATGGCCGATCCCCGCCTCGCAGGCGCGGCGATGCAACTCGGACGGGATGGTGGCGAAGACCGCATTCGATTCGACGCGCTGGTCGATGCGCACGCCGGGCAGCCGCGCCAGACCCAGCGCCAGTTCATGCGCCATGGCATTGGCGTGGCGGGCCAGTTGCAGCCACAGATCGCCCTCCAGCCAGGCCAGGATCTGCGCCGAGAGATAGCGATGCTTCGAGACCAGCGCCCCGGCACGCTTGCGGCGAAACTCGAACTCCTCGGAGCGCGCGGGATCGAAGATCAGCACCGCCTCGACGCCCATGCAGCCGTTCTTGGTGCCGCCCAGAGACAGGATGTCGACGCCGGCACGCCAGGTCAGATCGGCGGGCGCCACGTCCAGGCCGGCCAGCGCATTGGCAAAGCGCGCGCCGTCCATATGCAGGCCCAGCCCCGCATCGCAGGCGATGGCGGCAAGGGGCTCCACCTCGTCGGGACTGTAGACCGTGCCCCATTCGGTGGCATTGGTCAGCGTCAGCGCGGCATTGCGCCCGGCATGGACCGAATCGCGGCCATTGGCCAGCAGGGCCTCGGCCAGCGCCTCGGGCGTGATCTTGCCGCCGGCACCCGGGATCGGCACCAGCTTGGCCCCGCCGGTAAAGAATTCCGGCGCCCCGGTTTCGCTGGTCTGCACATGCGCATCGGCATGGCAGAAGACCTTGCCCCAGCCGGGCGACAACAGCGACAGCGACAGCGCATTGGCCGCCGTGCCCGAGGCCACGAAATGCACCGCCGCCTCGGGGGCGTCGAACAGCTCACGCAGCCGGTCCTGCGCGGCGCGGGTGATGGCGTCCCCGCCGTAAGAGGTCACATGACCCTCGTTCGCGGCCGCCAGCGCCGCCATGATGCGGGGATGCACGCCGCCCGCATTGTCCGAGGCAAAATTCATGAAAGATCCTCGATGATATGCTCGTCCCAGTCGTCCTCGGTCACGGAAAGCTCGCTGACGGTCCAGCCGCGCACCGAGGCGCCGGCGCGATGCACCGATTCGCGATCCCCCGAGATCAGATAGTGCCAGTCGTAGAGCGGCTTGCCCTCGGCGCGCAACCTGTAGGCGCAGGTCGAGGGCAGCCACCAGGCGATCTCCTTGAGCTTTTTCGGGGTCAGGACGACGCAATCGGGGACGAAATCGTGGCGGTTATGATAGCTGGAGCATTGGCAGGTCTGGCCGTCCAGCAACCGGCAGGCGACACGGGTAAAGGCCAGCTCGCCGGTATCCTCGTATTCGATTTTGTTGAGGCAACATTTGCCGCAGCCGTCGCAAAGCGCCTCCCATTCCTCCTTGTCGAGCCGTGCCAGCGGCAGTTCCCAGAATCGCTCGCGCATCAGCGGGTCGCCAGGATCTCGCGCGCCCGGGCACTGTCGCGGTCCATCTGCGAGACGAGTGCCTCGAGGCTGTCGAACTTCGCCTCGGGGCGCAGGTATTCGACCAGCGCGACCGACAGGTGCTGGCCGTAAAGATCGGCCGCGAAATCGAAGATATGCACTTCCAGGTTGGGCCGGTTCTCGCCGAACATCGGGCGCACGCCAAGGCTGGCCACGCCCTTGTAGCTGCCGCGGTCCGGCCCGGTCAGCACGTCGACCAGCACGGCATAGATGCCAAGCGCCGGCAGGTGCAACCCGTCCACCCCCATGTTCGCGGTCGGATAGCCCAGGTCGCGGCCGCGCTTGTCGCCATGCAGCACCTCGCCGTCGATGCGGTGCCAATGGCCCAGCATCCGCTCGGCATCGCGGGTGCGGCCCTCGGCCAGCGCCTTGCGGATGGCGGTCGAGCTGTATTGCACCGCGCCGTCGCCGATGAGCGGCGCGACGGTGACGCCGAAGCCCATCTCGCGCCCCAGCCGGGCCAGCGTCTGCGCATCGCCCGAACGCTTGCGACCAAAGCAGAAATCGGTGCCCACGGTGACATGGCGCACGCCCAGGCCCTCGACCAGCACCTCGCGCGCAAAGGATTCGGGCGCAAGCCCCGCCAGCACGGCGTCGAAGGGCAGTTCGTAAAGATGATCCACCCCTAGCCGGGCCAGCCGGTTCGCCCGCGACTCCACGTTCATCAGCCGGAAGGGGGGCGCGTCGGGTGCGAAGAATTCGCGCGGATGCGGCTCGAAGGTGATGACGCCCAGGGGCGCGTCGCAGGCGGCGCGCGCCGCGTCGATCACCGAACGATGGCCAAGATGGATGCCGTCGAAATTGCCCATGGCGACGGTGGCCCCGCGGGCATCGAGCGGCAGAGCTTTCCAGTCGTGATGGATGCGCAATCGGGCCCCCGATGGGCCGAAGGCCGGCCCTGTCAGTCGAATTTACGGCTTGGCGCCAGAACGACGGCCTCACCTTTCAGGACGACCGTATCGCCGACGAGGCAGCGGGTTGCAAGGGTCACGCGGCGCTTTGCATGGTCGATCGCCTCGACCGTGACCTCGGCGCGCACCATGTCGCCGGGCCGGACCGGGGCCATGAATTTCAGCGTCTGGCCCAGATAGACCGTGCCATGGCCCGGCAGCTGCTCGCCGATCACCGCCGAGATCAGCCCGGCGGTCAGCATGCCGTGGGCGATGCGGCCCTCGAAGATGGTGTCCTGCGCATAGGTCTCGTCCAGATGCACTGGATTGCGGTCGGTCGAGACCTTGGCGAACATCTCGATATCCTCGTCGGTGACTACCTTCTGGAGGTAGCGCATCATCCCGACCTCGAGATCCTCGATGACGATCGTGCCGCGCGGCAGGTTGTCCAGCATCATTCAATGCTCCCGGTGAGTGGCTTCATGCTGCATAGCAGCAAAACCACGGGCGCGCAACAAAATAACGCCATCACCAGCTGGGGAGACTGATTGTTACCGAACCGTTCAGCGCAGCCGGCCGATGCTATAGGCCGGATCCTGGGCGCGCAGCGCCAGCCATTCGGCAAGCCGCGCCGGATCGGGGTTTTCCACATCCGGGCCGAACTGGTCGAAGGCAAGGCCGCCGGTGATGAACAGCGCATCCAGCCCCTCGCCCGCCGCGCCGGCTATGTCGGTGGCGATGCCGTCGCCGATGGCCAGGATGCGGGCATTGTCGTCCAGCCCCAGCCGGCGGCGCGCGAGGTCGTAGATCGGCGGATGCGGCTTGCCGAAATAAAGCGAGGTGCCGCCCAGATCCTCGTAAAGCTCGGCCAGGGCGCCGGCGCAGTAAAGCCGCTTCTCGCCCATGTCCACCACCACGTCGGGATTGGCGCAAAGCAGCGTGAGCCCGCGTTCGCGCGCCAGCATCAGCCGGCCGCGATAGTCCTCGGGCACTTCGGTCAGGTCGTCGAACAACCCGCAGCAGACGATACCCTCGGCCTCGTCCAGCGGCACGCGGGTGATCGGCGGGGCGTCGCGCCACTCCTCGGGGATATCGGTGAAGAAGCCCTCGTCCTTGGGCTGGGCGATGGCCCAGACCCGGCGGCCGACGGCGCCCGCGAACATCGCGTCCTGCGCCGCATCGCCCGAGCTGACGATGGCGTCCCAGGCGTCGCGCGGCACACCCATGCGGTCCAGCTGCGCGGCCACGTATTGCTGCGGCCGCGGCGCGTTGGTCAGCAGCACCACCCGCCCGCCCTGGGCGCGAAAGTCCTGCAAGGCGGCGACGGCGGCCGGAAAGGCCGCGACGCCATTGTGCAGGCAGCCCCAGAGATCACAGAAGAGAACGTCGTAATTCGGCGCAATCTCGTCGAGCGAGCGGATGATCTGCGTCATGAAACGGCCCTCGGGTCAGACGGCCAGAGCCGGGATGATCTGCTTCTTGCGCGACATGACGCCGGGCAGCACCACGCTGTCGCCCGAAACCGTGGCGTTGAAGCTTTTCTCGGCCACCTGCTTCACGAAATCGTTCGGCACCAGCAGGGTGGCTTCTTCGTTCAGGATGTCGACGATGAACAGCAGCACCTCGTCGGCGCCGTCGGCGGCGGCCACGGCCGGCATGGCGGCGATCAGCGCATCCTTGCGGTCCAGCAGGACCTGCGGCGCGGTGGTCTCCAGCACCGAGACTCGCAGCTGCTTGCCGCCGAGCTCGTATTCCTTGCTGTCCATGCGCAGCAGGGCTTCCTCGGTAAAGGCCGACACGTCCGACTTGGCCGCGAACATCTCGGCCGCGTATTCGGGGATCGAGACGCCCAGGTCCCTGGCGATCTTCTCGGCGACGAAGCGGTCATGCGGCGTGGTGGTCGGGCTGCGGAATTCCAGCGTGTCCGACAGGATGCAGGTCAGCATCGCGCCCTTCACGCCCCGCGGCGCGCGGGCCAGATCCTCGTCGCCGATCAGGTCGTGCATGATCGTCGCGGTGCAGGCCAGCGGGCGGATGGTGATGTTGATCGGCAGCCGCGTCCTGATGCCGCCGGCCAGCAGGTGGTGGTCGATGATCTCGATCACGTCGGCCTCGCCCAGCGAGGCGGGCAGTTCGGCCGGGTTGTTGGTGTCCACCACCACGCATTGCTCGCCCGGCGCCACGTCCGCGATGATCTCGGGCATATCGAGGCCCCATTTCGCCAGCATCCAGGCGGCCTCGGTGTTCGGCTCGCCCTGCAGCACGGGTTTCGCCGGGGTCTTGCGCACCTCGGAAAGATACCAGGCCCAGATGATGGGCGAGCCGGTCGAATCGGTGTCGGGTGCCTTGTGGCCGAAAACCTTGATCATGGGGATCCCCTGAAGCTTGGGCGGAAAATTCGCCGGCGTTATAGGGGCGCGGCCCGGCAATGTCTATCAACCCAGCGAAACGGCCGCGTTCACCGCCAGCGCCAGCAGCACGGTGTTGTAGAAGAACGCGAAGGCCGAATGGAACAGCGTCACCCGCCGCATCCGGGTGGTCAGAGCGGTCACGTCGGCGGTCTGCGCCGCCATGCCGAGCGTGAAGCTGTAATAGAGAAAATCCCAGATCCCCGCATCCTCGCCATCGGCAAGGCCGGGAAAGCCCAGGCCCCGCGCCTCGGTCCCGTCCGGCCCGCGCGCATACCACAGGCTGGCATAGTGAAAGGCCATGACGGTGTGGATCATCACCCAGCCCAGCGGCACCGAGGCCAGCGCCAGCACCGGGCGCAACGCGATGCCGGCATGGGGGTCGCGGATCGTCAGCAGGATGGCGGCAAGGCTGATCGCTACGGCGCCGACGGCCAGCGGCACGATCAGGATCATGCCCTCGTCGTCGCGGTCGGCCTGGCCGCGCAGGATCTGGGCGCTGATGCCGCGCATCAGCAACCCGGTCAGCACCAGATAGCCGGCGCAGAACAGCACCGAAAAGATCAGCAGCCTGTCCACGAGTTGCATCCGGTAAAGCGCCAGCCCCGCGGCAAGGCCAAGCGCAAAGCTCAGCAGGAAGCGCAGGTGCCTGCGCAGGTCCTGCAGCATCAGACCGGGGTCTGCTGGTGTTGCAGGATGCGCCAGTCGCCGGCGCGGCGGATCCAGGTGGTGGTGCAGAGCGCGCGATAGGTGTCGGCCCCGGCGCGGCGGGCCGTGGCGTGATAGGCCAGCACGCAGACCTCGTCGGTCTCGATGCTGGCGCGGTCGGCCAGGGTCACCTCTTGCCAGCGCGGGGCGGATTGCAGCGCGGCGACCACGGCGGCGCGGTTCATGATGCCCTTGGACGCAAAGGCCATCAGGCAGGAGCCGTCAAGCTTGCGTGCCGCCTCGGCCACGCCGGCCAGCCAGAATTCGCGTTCCTCGCGCCAAAGCTCATCCGCCATCGCCTATCCCCTCCACCGTGACCGGGCTGATGGTCCAGCCCCTGTTTTCCAGAAGTCGCAGCACGCCATGATCGCCCGGCAGGTGCAGCGCGCCAAAGCCGATCACCACGCCCTTGCCCTGCGCGGCAGCCTCGGCCGCTGCCCGCTCAATGGGTTCGATCCAGCTTTCGTTCCGCCGGTCCATCAGCTTTTCCTGCGCCAGCCGCATCTGCTCGTCGACCTCGTCCCGGGTCAGGCCGGAATTGTCATAGGCGTCGAACCGGCCGAATTCCCAGATCATCCAGCTGTCGCCCGAGAAATAGGCATCCGCCAGCGTCACCGCGTAATCGTCGGCATATTCGGCGGCAGGCATGGCGGCGCGGATCATGTCCTCCTCCTCGCGCGGGGTCATGCCCTCGAACAGGGTGAAGACGGTGTCCCAGGGTTCCAGCGCCCGGACCGGCACCGCCGCGGCCTCGGCGCGTTCCACCAGCAGGTGGTCCAGCCCGCCGGGATCGCCGCGCTCCTCGATTACCCGCATCATGCAGGGCGAGACCCCCAGCATGACCGCCACATACCAGGGCCGCAACCGGCTGGCGATCACCGCCGGCAGGCCGCGTGCCTCGAGGGCGGCCGAAAGCGACTTCCACTCGGCATCCGTAAAGCGCTCGGGCAGCGTCGGGCCGTCGGGATCGACCAGCAAGGTCGGATCCGCTGTCATGGCCCGGGTCAGCCTCTCCTCTTCCTCGGGGCCGGCCTCGACCATCAGCAGGGCGGCCTCGTCGATCTCGGGGCCGAAGCGGTCCATGGTCAGGTCGTGGCGCGGATCGGCGAAGTGATAGGTGCCAAGCAGCGTGACCCGCTGCCCGTCCTTCTCGGCACGCCAGAACAGGCCCTGGCGATAAGGCACGCCCTCGGCCGCGGCATCAAGCTCGGCCAGCCGCTCGGGGGGCATCCGCTCGAACAGGTTCTGCCCCACGCATTCCCGAGCCGCCGCCGCAGGCAGGGCCAGGGTCGCGGCGGCAAGAAGGGCGGCGCCAAGCGCAGCCAGGCGTCGGCGCAGGCTCAATCGTAATCCCCCCGGTCTTGCACCGGCCGCCCGGCCAGCAGGTCGCGGTAATAGGCCAGCGTCTCTTGCGCCTTGCGATCCCAGGGATACAGGGCCTCGGCATAGCCCTGCCCGGCTGCCGCCCGAGCGGCCGCGGTGGCGGGATCGGCCACCGCCCCGGCGAGCACCTGCCGGAATTGCGCCACATAGCCGGAATGGTCGCGGATCGGCACGGTCACGCCGCGCCCCCGGCCCGCCAGGTGGCCCGGCGCACCGTAATCGGCGACGAAGCAGGTCATGCCGCAGGCCATGGCCTCGATCACCACGCCCGCGCCCAGTTCGCGGATCGAGGGAAAGACGAAGCCGTCGAAATCGCGCATCATCCCGGCCAGCTCGGCCTGGCTGCGGCGGCCCTCGAAATGCACGGTATCCTCCAGCCCGTGCTGCGCCACGATTTCGCGCAGCCGCGGCATCTCGGGACCGTCGCCGACGATATGCAGGCTGTGGCCGGCCAGCTCCGGTGCCCCGGCAAAGGCCAGCACCGCGACGTCGGGCAGCTTGTAGGGCACCAGCCGGCCCGCAAAGAGAAAGCGATAGGGCCCCGGCCCGCCAAAGGCCGGCACCTTGCGCGCGGCGTGAAAGATCGCCGGGTCATAGCCGATCTCGGGGAAGTTCACCACGCGGCCCGGCGCCAGCGGCCGCAGCTCGCGCATCGTATGCTCGAACCCCGCCAGCACCAGCGCGGCATTACGATAGGTGCCGCGCGCATAGGGCAGGTGCTTGGCGACGTCGCGCAACACGCGCAGCCGCTCGCGCTCGCGCTTCTGCTCGCTGCGGAACTCGCGCGGCCAGGGCAGGTTGCCGTTCAGCGGGCCGATGACGAAGGGCACCGCCAGCTTGCCCGCGATATAGCTGGGCAGCGTGGGCGTCATCGGGGTGATGCGATGCACCAGGTCGAACTCGCCCGCCCGCAGCGCCTTGCGGAAATGCTTCCACGCCTCGCGCTCGAAGGCGAGATAGGGCAGGTATTGCATGATCATGTTGGTGGACCAGGCCACCTCGCTGCCGCCGCGCAGCCAGAGCGCCAGCTTGTGGAGCGGCGAGGCGATGCGCTCATTGTCCAGAAAGACGAACTCGACCCCCTGCGGCGCGGCCTTGAGGATGTTCTCGCGGTTGCGGACATGGGTGGCGACCACGACGCGGGCCACCCGGCCAAGCGCGAGGGCGTATTTGTAGCCCACGATCGGCAACGAGGGCCATTCCGGGTTGCAATCATCCGCCAGCAACAGAACGGACAGCCTCTTGCCGCTCCCATCCGATTCCCGCGTCAAATCCGCCTCGACCATCCGCCATCCTGACTGAAGCCTGCGCCGCGCCGCGGCAATGCCCCTTGAAATCCCAGCCAAAATCCCCGGACCCTGGCGCGGGCAGCCTAGCACGCGGAACAAATCGCGGTAAAGCCGTGGCAAGGCGTTGACAGGCCGCGGTCGCGCGCCTAGATGGGCGTCATTGGCACTCACCCGAGCCGAGTGCCAACAGCTGCAACACTGCAACCTGAAACACCGGAGTGTTCTACAATGGCTTTCAAACCGCTGCATGACCGTGTTCTGGTCCGTCGCGTCCAGTCGGACGAAAAGACCAAGGGCGGGCTGATCATCCCCGACAGCGCCAAGGAGAAACCGGCCGAGGGCGAAATCATCGCCGTTGGCGAAGGCGCGCGCAAGGATTCTGGCGAACTGATCGCGCCCGCGGTCAAGGCCGGCGACCGGGTGCTCTTCGGCAAATGGTCGGGCACCGAGGTCACGGTCGACGGCGAAGAGCTGCTGATCATGAAGGAAAGCGACATCCTGGGCATCATCGCCTGATCGTCCCCTTCCGATAACCCATTCTAGGAGCGATTTCGAAATGGCTGCGAAAGAAGTTAAGTTCAACAGCGACGCGCGTGACCGGATGCTGAAGGGCGTGAACATCCTGGCCGATGCGGTCAAGGTGACGCTTGGCCCGAAGGGGCGCAACGTGGTGATCGACAAGTCCTTCGGGGCGCCGCGGATCACCAAGGACGGCGTCTCGGTCGCCAAGGAGATCGAGCTTTCCGACAAGTTCGAGAACATGGGCGCGCAGATGGTGCGCGAAGTCGCGTCGCGCACCAATGACGAGGCCGGCGACGGCACCACCACCGCCACCGTTCTGGCCCAGGCCATCGTGCGCGAGGGCCTGAAGGCGGTTGCCGCCGGCATGAACCCGATGGACCTCAAGCGCGGCATCGACGTGGCGACCGCCAAGGTGGTCGAGGCGATCAAATCCGCCGCCCGCCCGGTGAACGACAGCTCGGAAGTGGCGCAGGTCGGCACCATCTCGGCCAACGGCGAGAGCTTCATCGGCCAGCAGATCGCCGAGGCGATGCAGCGCGTCGGCAACGAGGGCGTGATCACCGTCGAGGAAAACAAGGGCATGGAGACCGAGGTCGAGGTCGTCGAAGGCATGCAGTTCGACCGCGGCTACCTCTCGCCCTATTTCGTGACCAATGCCGACAAGATGATCGCCGAGCTGGAGGATGCCTACATCCTGCTGCACGAGAAGAAGCTCAGCTCGCTGCAGCCGATGGTGCCGCTGCTGGAATCGGTGATCCAGTCGCAGAAGCCGCTGCTGATCGTGGCCGAGGACGTCGAGGGCGAGGCGCTGGCGACGCTGGTCGTGAACAAGCTGCGCGGCGGGCTGAAGATCGCCGCCGTCAAGGCTCCGGGCTTCGGCGACCGCCGCAAGGCCATGCTGCAGGACATCGCCATCCTGACCGGCGGCCAGGTGATCTCGGAAGACCTGGGCATGAAGCTTGAGAACGTCACCATCGACATGCTGGGCCGGGCCAAGAAGGTCTCGATCAACAAGGACAACACCACCATCGTCGACGGCGCCGGCGAGAAGGCCGAGATCGAGGCGCGGGTGTCGCAGATCCGCCAGCAGATCGAGGAGACCACCTCGGACTACGACCGCGAGAAGCTGCAGGAGCGCGTGGCCAAGCTGGCCGGCGGCGTCGCCGTCATCCGCGTCGGCGGCATGACCGAGATCGAGGTCAAGGAGCGCAAGGACCGCGTCGACGACGCGCTGAACGCGACCCGGGCGGCGGTGCAGGAAGGCATCGTGGTCGGCGGCGGCGTGGCGCTGGTGCAGGGTGCCAAGGTGCTCGAGGGCCTGAGCGGCGCGAACTCGGACCAGGATGCCGGCATCGCCATCATCCGCCGCGCGCTGGAGGCGCCGATGCGCCAGATCGCCGAGAATGCCGGCGTCGACGGCGCCGTGGTGGCCGGCAAGGTGCGCGAGTCCTCGGACAAGGCCTTCGGCTTCAACGCCCAGACCGAGGAATATGGCGACATGTTCAAGTTCGGCGTCATCGACCCGGCCAAGGTGGTGCGCACCGCGCTGGAGGACGCCGCGTCCGTGGCCGGCCTGCTGATCACCACCGAGGCGATGATCGCCGAAAAGCCCGAGCCCAAGGCCCCCGCAGGCGGCATGCCCGACATGGGCGGCATGGGCGGCATGATGTAAACAAGCCCACAACCGGGTGAAAAAAGCAGGCCGCCCCAAATGGGGCGGCCTTTG
>NZ_FNEA01000009.1 GCF_900100045.1 Paracoccus denitrificans
AAGCCGGTGGTGAACTGCGAAAACAAGGTGCTGCCGATGCCGATGATGACGGCTAGCACGAGAACCTTGATACCGCTGGAGACGACATTGCCCAGCACGCGCTCGGCCATGAAGGCGGTCTTGCCGAAAAGCCCGAAGGGGATCAGCACGAAGCCCGCGAGCGTGGTCAGCTTGAACTCGATCAGGGTGACGAAGAGCTGCACGGCGAGGATGAAGAAGGCGAGGATCACCAGCGCCCAGGCGAAGAACAGGCAGAGGATCTGGATCAGGTTCTCGAACACCGCGACCCAGCCCATCAGGTCGGAGATGGATTCCAGGAGCGGCCGTCCGGCATCGAGCCCGGTCTGGGCGACGCGGCCGGGGCGCATGAGATCGGCGGCGGTGAAGCCGGTGCCGGAGGCCATGAGCCCGAGACCGGCGAAACTGTCGAAGACGATGCGCGCGAGACTGTTCCAGTTGGTGATCAGCCAGGCGAAGACGCCGACGAAGATGGTCTTCTTCACCAGCCGGGCCAGAATATCGTCCTCGGCGCCCCAGGCCCAGAACAGGGCGGCCAGCGTCACGTCGATGACGATCAGCGTGGTGGCGATGAAGGCGACCTCGCCGCCCAGAAGACCGAAGCCGCTGTCGATATAGCTGGTGAAGACCGCCAGGAAATTGTCGATGACGCCGGATCCGCCCATGTTCCTGCTATTCCTCGCTGCTCGAGGTTGCGGCCGATTGCGCCGGCGTCCGGCCGAGAAACCGGTCGCGGGTCTCGGCCCAGATGCGCAGGCACTCGGCATCTTCCGCCGCAGCCGCGCCCATCCGCTGGCAGCGGCGCTGCCCCTCGCGCAGCGGATCTTCCGGCTGCGATTGACTCTGCCGACCGGGCAGGGGCGGCAGATCGCCGGCCCGTTCCATGCGGATCAGCGTCACGGTCATGACGATCGCCAGGAACAGGATGGCAATGAGCCGGACCATCGCCTTGCCCTCCATGATGGTGCCTCCTCGGGCTTTCAGTCGTTGAACATCCGGGCATTGCCGGGCTGGTAGCCGGCGCCGGGTGTCAGAAACCGTTCGCGCTGGATGCGGCCCTGTTCGGCCGCCGCCGAGCGCTCGGCCTCGCTCAGTGCCTCGGCCCGGCCGGTGGCGGCGAGGAGCGCGGTGAGGTCGGACAGTTGCTGCGATTGCAGGGCCAGCAACTGGTTGCCGGCCTGGCTGGCCTGCAAGGCGCCGTCAGCATTCTGGCTCTGCTCGACCAGCGCGGCCATCTCGGCCCGCTGCGCCTCGATGTTGTTGGTGACGCCGGACTGGACGCGCATGGCGTCCTGAAGCCCGCCCATGGTGTTGCTCCAGCGCGTCCGGGCATCGGCCAGCAGTTGCTGCTCGGATGTCGAGAGATCCGGCGTGCCGTATTCCCGCTCGAAAGCCTGATCGACCTCCTGCACCTCGAAGGCGATGTTCTGGGCCTCGTCGAGCAACTGCTGGGTGCGGGTGACGTTCTGCTGCAATTGCTGCAGCGAGCTATGCGGCAGGCTGGCGAGATCGCGGGCCTGGTTGATCAGCATCTGCGCCTCGTTCTGCAGCGAGGCGATCTGGTTGTTGATCTGCTCCAGCGACCTGGCGGCGGTCAGCAGGTTCTCGGCATGGTTGGTCGGGTCGTAGACGATGCGGCCGAAGCCACCGAAGAAAGCATGCGCCGGGGTTGTCAGGAGAGGGGCCAGTGCCAGCGGTGTCGCCAGCGCAAGGGCCAGTGCGGTCGTGCTGGCAATGGCGCGAATGTGGCGACGCATGGTGACTGTTGTGCTGCGCGTCATGGCGCGGTCTCCTCTTCTTCTCTTTCTGCGGGGATGGATGCGGCTTTGGTGCCGTCGAGGTCGATCTCGCCATCGTCAGGCCCGGTCTCCCGGTCAAGGGACCCGACATCGACAGGTGCCATGCCGCACTGAGCACGTGCTGTTTCTGAACCGAACAGTACAGATTCGAGCATGTCGGCGTCCTCCGGCGCCAGATTAGCAAGATCCGGAATCAGCTCGGCGGCCCAATCGACGCTGCGGTCGCGCAGCCAGGCGGCCAGAAACCCCTCGCGCCCGTGTTCGGCGAGGATCGCCGCGATCCTTGCCTGATCGGACTTGGACGATACCGCGCAAAGCGCGAGGCCGACCTCGGAAAGCCCCAGCTCGAAGAGCCGGTTGCCGCGTCGGGACTGGCAGTAATAGTCCCGTTTCGGCGTGGCCCGCGCCAGAATCTCGATCTGGCGGTCGTTGAGGCCGAAGCGGCGATAGATGGCGGTGATCTGCGGCTCGATGGCGCGCTCGTTGGGCAGCAGCAGCCGGGTCGGGCAGCTCTCGATGATCGCCGGCGCGATGGCAGAGTTGTCGATGTCGCTGAGACTTTGCGTGGCGAAGATCACCGAGGCGTTCTTCTTCCGCAGCGTCTTCAGCCATTCGCGAAGCTGTCCGGAAAATCCCTCGTCGTCCAGTGCCAGCCAGCCCTCGTCGATGATCAGCAGCGTCGGGCGGCCGTCGAGCCGGTCGCCGATGCGGTGGAACAGATAGGACAGCACCGCCGGTGCAGCGCCGGTGCCGACCAGTCCTTCGATCTCGAAGGCTTGTACCGAGGCCGAGCCGAGATGTTCCGCCTCGGCATCGAGCAGCCGGCCATAAGGGCCGCCGATGCAATAGGGGCGCAGCGCCTGCTTCAGCTCATTGGATTGCAGCAAGACCGCGAGGCCGGTGATGGTGCGCTCTCCGACTGGCGCAGAGGCCAGCGAGGTCAGCGCCGTCCAGAGATGGTCCTTGACCTCCGGGGTGACGGCGATCCCCTCGCGGCCGAGGATGGCCGCAATCCAGTCGGCGGCCCAGGCGCGTTCGGCGGACTCATGGATACGAGCCAGCGGCTGCAGCGAGACCGAATCCTCGTCACCCTCGCTCAGCCCGCCGCCGAGATCGTGCCAGTCGCCGCCCATGGCCAGCGCCACAGCGCGAATGCTGC
Source organism: Paracoccus denitrificans (assembly GCF_900100045.1). Lineage (GTDB taxonomy): Bacteria > Pseudomonadota > Alphaproteobacteria > Rhodobacterales > Rhodobacteraceae > Paracoccus > Paracoccus denitrificans. The sequence continues at coordinate 2,977 of NZ_FNEA01000009.1, forward strand.
CGCCGAAATCGAAGGCGAAGACCTGCGGTCCCTCGTAGCGGCGGAACTGCAGCGCCATCAGCGCCAGCAGCACGGATTTGCCCGCGCCGGTCGGCCCGACCACCAGCGTATGGCCGACATCGCCGACATGCAGCGAGAAGCGGAACGGCGTCGCGCCTTCGGTTTTGCCATAGAAGAGCGGCGGCGCATCGAAATGCGTGTCCCGTTCGTCGCCGGCCCAGACGGCCGAGAGCGGGATCATATGGGCGAGGTTCAGCGTCGAGACCGGCGGCTGGCGCACATTGGCATAGGCGTGTCCCGGTAAGCTGCCGAGCCAGGCGTCGACCGCATTGACCGTCTCCACCATCACGGTGAAGTCGCGTCCCTGCACGATCTTCTCGACCAGCCGCAGCTTCTCGTCGGCGATGCGGGCGTCTTCGTCCCAGACGGTGATCGTCGCGGTGACATAACCCATGCCGGCGACGTCGGCACCGAGTTCCTGCAGCGCCAGATCGGCATCATTCGCCTTGTTGGCAGCATCGGTGTCGACCAGCGCCGAGGGCTCGCTGGTCATCACCTCCTTCAGGATCGCGGCGATGCTCTTGCGCTTGGCGAACCACTGCCGGCGGATCCTGGTCAGCAGTCGCGTGGCGTCCGTCTTGTCGATGAGGATGGCCCGCGTCGACCAACGGTAGGGAAAGGCGATGCGGTTCAACTCGTCGAGAATCCCGGGCGTGGTGGCGGTGGGAAAGCCGGTGATGGTCAGCACCCGCAAGTGCTGCTTGCCCAACCGTGGCTCCAGCCCGCCGGTCAGCGACTGGTCGGAGAGCAGGGCGTCGAGATGCATCGGCACCTCGGGCACGCGAACACGCTGCCGGTTTGTGGAAATGGTCGAATGCAGGTAGGTCAGGGTCTCGCCATCGTCGAGCCAGGCGCATTCCGGCATGAAGCCGTCCAGCAGCGCCAACACCCGGTCGCTGCGGTCGATAAAGCCGCGCAGCAGTTCCCACGGGTTCATGCCGGATGTCTCGCGACCTTCGTAGAGCCAACTCTCGGCGCGGGCCGCCTCCTCGGCGGGGGGCAGCCAGAGCAGGGTGAGAAAATAATCCGAGACGAAATGGCTGCCCGCCTGTTCGAAATCGGCTTTCCGCTCGGCATCGACCAGCGCCGAGGCCGGATCGGGGAAGCGGCTCTCGGGATAGCTGGAATCCTCGCGACGCTGCGCCTCGACGAAGATCGCCCAGCCGGAACCCAGGCGGCGGAAAGCATTGTTGAGCCGCCCCGCCACCGCGACCAGTTCGGCGGCGACGGCGGAATCCAGATCCGGTCCGCGGAACTTCGCCGTGCGCTGGAACGAACCGTCCTTGTTCAGCACCACGCCCGGCGCGATCAGCGCCGCCCAGGGCAGGTAATCGGCGAGGCGGGAAGCGTTGCGGCGATACTCGGCGAGATTCATCATGGTTTTCGCCCTCACACCGCGAGATGGCCGGGGATGCGCAGATGGCGCCGCCCGACCTCGACGAAGAGCGGATCGCGCTTCGCCGCCCAGACGGCGGCGAGATGCCCGACAGCCCAGATCAGGATCCCGGCGAGCCAGAGCTGGAGGCCGAGGCCGACCGCCCCGGCCAGTGTGCCGTTGAGGATGGCGACGGAGCGCGACGCCCCACCGAGCAGGATCGGCTCGGTCAGGGCGCGATGGACCGGAACGGAGAAGCCGGGCACCGTGTCGAGGACCTCGAAACTCACCGCCATCAGACCAGCGCCCCGCCGCCGAAGCTGAAGAACGACAAGAAGAACGAACTGGCCGCGAAGGCGATGGAGATGCCGAAGACGATCTGGATCAGCCGGCGGAAGCCGCCGCCGGTATCGCCGAAGGCCAGGGTCAGCCCGGTGACGATGATGATGATCACCGCGACGATCTTGGCCACCGGCCCCTCGACGGAATCGAGGATGGATTGCAGCGGCGCCTCCCAAGGCATCGAGGAGCCGGCGGCATGGGCAGTCGGTGCAAGGACGAGGCTGGTCCAGACGAATATGGCGGCGATTGCGACATGATGACGGATGCGGAGGGCATGGATCATTCGGGTTCTCCAGTATTTTCTGCAATGTGCGTGTCGGTGTCGGGAATGACCGGGGCGATGCGGTAGTCGCCGTCCGGACCGAGCCCGTTGATTCGGACGAGTTCGGTGAGGTGGCGATTGCTGCCGCGTCCGGACAACACCGCGACGAGATCGACGGTCTCGGCGATCAGGGCACGGGGCACGGTGATCACGGCTTCCTGGATCAGCTGTTCGAGGCGGCGCAGCGCCCCGATCCCCGATCCGGCATGGATCGTGCCGATGCCGCCTGGATGGCCGGTACCCCAGGCCTTCAGCAGATCCAGCGCCTCGGCGCCGCGCACCTCGCCGATCGGGATGCGGTCGGGGCGCAGGCGCAGCGAGGAACGCACCAGATCGGACAGGGTGGCGACGCCGTCCTTGGTGCGCATGGCGACGAGGTTCGGCGCCGCGCATTGCAGCTCGCGGGTGTCCTCGATGACGACGACCCGGTCCTGCGTCTTCGCCACCTCGGCCAGCAGCGCATTGGTCAGCGTGGTCTTGCCGGTGGAGGTGCCGCCGGCGACGAGGATGTTGGCGCGGGTGGCGACACCGAGCCGCAGTGCCTCGGCCTGCATCCGTGTCATGATCCCGGCGGCGACGTAATCGTCCAAAGTGAACACCGCGACGGCAGGCTTGCGGATGGCGAAGGCCGGGGCGACGACCACCGGCGGCAGCAGCCCCTCGAAGCGCTCGCCGGTCTCGGGCAGTTCGGCGGAGACGCGCGGGGACCGGGCATGGACCTCCACACCGACATGATGCGCCACCAGCCGGATGATGCGCTCGCCATCGGCTGGGGACAGGACCTGGCCGGTTTCCGCCAGCCCGTCGCGCAGCCGGTCGATCCAGATTCTACCGTCCGGGTTCAGCATCACCTCGACGATGCCCGGATCCCGCAAGAGGGCGGAGATAGCAGGCCCCAGCGCGGTGCGGAGCATGCGGGCGCCGCGCTCCACCATTGCCTCGATGTGGTCCGAACCTGCCATCCCGTCCCCCGTTCCACCGGGGCGGCGAGAGAAAGGCCCCGGATGGGGTCGACTAAGAGAGCCTCGAAACGCAGCCGCGCAACAGCTATCTCCTGGAAATCGCAACGGATCGTAGGGGAGCGAAAAAATACAGGAAGCCTGCGGCCCGGCTGCCTGACATATGATGGAAAGCCGTCTCCCCGAACGACTCACGTTCCCGATTTCAATGCCTCCAGAAAGGTTTGCAGCGCCGGGTTGCCATTATCAGGATGCCAGCAGGCGATATAGCCGATCCGGGTTGCGCCGTTGCCGTCATGCACCGGTCGGAACACGGCCCCGAGCCCGGTCAGGCCGCTCGCGCATTCGCATTGCAGGCTGATGCCCTCGCCTGCGCCGACCAGGCTGAGGATACTCTCGCGGCTCAGATGCAGGTTGGCGATCTCGGGCCCGTCCGATGGTGCGGCCAGCTTGGCGATCAGGATATTGCGGATATCGGGTCCGGGATCCTGATGTGAGATCAGGAACCGTTCTCCCTTAAGATCGGACCAGTAGACGAAAGGCTTCTCGGCCAGCGGATGATCCTCGGGCAGGGCAACCATCAGGTGCTCGGTGCCGATCGCCATGGTGTTCAATACCGGACACCGATCCGGATCGCCGAGAATGACCGCCACATCGAGCTTGCCGGAATGCAGATCGGCCATCAGTTCGACGAAAGGCGCCTCGAGCAGGTCGAGGCCGATATCGGGATGGCTTTCGCGGAACCGGCGCAGGGCGAAGCGGAAGCTCCCGGATGACAGCGAGCGATAGAACCCCAGTGCGACACTGCCCCGGCGACCCTCCACTGCCGCCCGCGTTCGGTCGGTCAGTCGCTGGAAATCGTCCAGGATACGCCCGGCCATATCCGCGAAATCTTCGCCCACCGGCGTCAGCTTCGCTCCGGCGGTGGAGCGGTCGAACAGGGCGGTGCCGAGTTCCTCCTCGAGCTCACGGATCCGTCGGCTCACGATCGGCTGCTGGACCTCCAACTCCAGCGCTGCTGCGCTGAAACTACCGTTGCGGGCGGTGGCGACGACATAGCGGAGATGGCGAAGGTCCATGGCTGGCTATTCCTCCTTCCCAAAAGGTTATTATGCTCGTTCTTGCTGGTGCGCCACCTGACCGAGTTCAGGAACGGCAGTAGCGACAAAATCGAACACCACGCGCTTTGCGATCGGCGCTCGCTTGCGGATCACTTTGGCAATGACTTTTGGGGCAGAGGCGCATTTCCCACGCCAAACGCGCTTGCCATCACGGTGGATCGATACTGCCGTCTCTTTCATGGACACGTCCAGACCGATATACTCTTCCATGGCTGCTCTCCATTCGATGTTTGGGCTCGGCGTCCAGTCGTAAGCCCATATCTCTATCCTATCCGGGAACAGCCACCCCCCAAAATACAACGGGATCAAGGGCGAATCGCTCCCGCGATTACCCCATGTGGATGCCCCCGCCCGACGGCATCTTGTATGCTATGATGGTTTGATCGGAACCGAGCGAGGGGCGCAATTATGACGACGACGATCAGCATGCTGGCGATTGACCTGGCGAATCGCAGCTTTCAGGTCTGTGCGGTCGCAGCGGATGGGGCGTGTGTGGATGTATATTACCCCGCCGGATTGCAACGTCCTGATCTGTTCTGGCTCGGAGTTCGCAATTGCGGACGTATATCCGGCTTCTTTGTGCGGCCCGATCCTTCGTCGCCGCGAGCCCCAATGGATTTCCGCGCGCTTTCTCCTCAATGCTCCCGAGGTATCGGCAAACGCCGTGCCGGTCCACACATCAAGTTCAGAAAGCGATGGGAGCGACCCTTTCACCATCCCCAGTCAGGTTGCTGCAATTACTTGAGCGGGACGACCTTCTTGATCATCGGCGACTTCAGTTGGGTGCCTCCGGCAAGAACCTTGCGACACGCTTCCAGAACCCGTCGATGCAGGACAGGATCACCGGCACCACGATCAGCGTCAGGATGGTCGAGCTGATCAACCCGCCGATCACCGCATGGGCCATCGGCGCGCGCTGCGCCCCGCCGCCTCCGACAGCCAGCGCCAGGGGGATCATTCCCACGATCATGGCCAGCGTGGTCATGACGATGGGTTGGAACCGGATCGCGCCGGCATTGACCAGCGCCTCGTTCAGCGGCAGGCCGCGCCTGCGCTCGCGGTTCGCGAAATCGATCAGCAGGATGCCGTTCTTGGTGACAAGCCCCATCAGCATGATGAAGCCGATCAGCGAGAACATGTTGATGGTGCTGCCCGCCACCATCAGGCCCAGCAGCACGCCGATCAGCGACAGCGGCAGCGCGGCCATGATGGCAAGAGGCTGCAGGAAGTTGCCGAACTGCGAGGCCAGCACGATATAGATGAAGGTCACGGCCATCAGCAGCGCGGTAATCATGTGGCCCATCGTCTCCTGCATGGTCGAGGAATCGCCGCCGAACTGGATGCGATAGCCCTGGGGCAGGTCGAGCGTGGCGATCAGCGCCTCCAGATCGGCGGTGGCATCGCCCAGCACGCGGCCGGAGATGTCGGCCGAGATCTGCACCTCGCGCGTCATGTCGAGGCGGCGGATTTCCGAGGCGGTCTCGACCTGCACGAACCGGGCCACCTGATCGAGCCGGACCATGACCGGGGCGCCGCCGGCATCCGTCCCCCCGGTCGTCAGCATCAGGTCGCCAAGCGCATCGGTATCCGCGCGCCGCTCGGCCGGCAGGCGGACCACCACGTCATGGGTCTCGCCCGAGCTGTCGGTCCAGGTGGTGACATCCTCGCCGCCGATCAGCGGCGCGAGGGCGGCGCCGATCTGATGGATGCCGAGGCCGAGGTCGCTGGCGGCCTCGCTGCGCAGCCGCACGGCAATGACGCTGCTGGCCGCATCGGCGCTGGAGGCGATGTCGACCATGCCGGGAATCCCGCGCATCCTTTCCATCAGCCCGGCCGCGATCCGCTCCAGCTCGGCCTGGTCGTCGCCGAGGACGCTGAGGCGGATCGGGCTGTCGCCGCCGCCAAGCCCCTGCTGCACGATGGCGATCTCGATCCCCGGGATGACCGAGAGGCGCTGCCGGATCGGGTCGGCCAGCATGAGGGGGGTGCGCGTGCGCTCGCCCTGCGGCACGAGGCCGACCAGGATGGCCGCGCGATGCTTGCCGGTGGCGGTACCGGTATTGACGGTGGAATAAAGCGTATCGAGTTCGGGGAATTCGCGCAGCGCCGCCTCGATCTGCCCGACCTTGGCGGCGGTATAGTCGAGCGACGAGCCGACCGGGGTTTGCACATTGATCTGGAAACGCCCTTCATCCGCCGTCGGCGTGAATTCGGCCCCGACCAGCGGCACCATGAAGATGCTGCCGATGAAGATGCCCGCAGTCGCGATCAGCGTCACGAGGCGATGGCGCAGCGTCCAGCCGATCAGGTGGCGATAGGCCTCTGCCAGCCGCTCGAATCCGCGTTCGAACCGCGCGATCAGGCGGCCGATGGGCCCGCGCTTCGCATCGGGCTGGGCGTCGGGGTCGTACCAGACGCTGGACAGCATCGGATCCAGCGTGAAGGCCACGAAGAGCGAGATGAGAACGGCCGCCGAAACCGTCACCCCGAACTCGTAGAAGAAGCGGCCGACGATTCCGTCCATGAAGGCGACGGGCAGGAAGACCGCGACGATGGTGGCGGTCGTTGCCAGAACCGCCAGGGCGATCTCGCCCGTGCCGTCCAGCGCGGCCTGAAGATGCGACTTGCCCATATGCAGGTGGCGGGTGATGTTTTCCCGCACCACGATGGCGTCATCGACCAGGATGCCGATGGAAAGCGTCAGCGCCAGCAGGCTCAGCGTGTTCAGCGTGAAGCCCAAGACCGAGATCACCGCCAGCGTGCCGATCATGGCGATGGGCAGGGTCAGGCCGGTGATGACCGTGCTGCGCCAGGAGTTCAGGAACAGGAAGACGATGGCCACGGCCAGCGCCGCGCCCTCGATCAGCGTGGCCTGCACCTGCGCCACCGACTCGCGGATCGGCAGCGAGGCATCGGTGACCACGCTCAGCGTGACGCCGCTTTCGGCCAGCTCTTCGTTCAGCCGGTCCAGCCGCGCGATCACCTCATCGGCCACCTGTACGGTATTGGCATCCTGCACCTTGACGATGTCGAGCGCGAGCGCGGGCCGGCCGTCATAGAGTGCGAGGCTTTCGGCATCGGCCGCCCCGTCCGTGACGGTGGCGACATCGCGCAGATAGACCGGCCCACCGCCGCGCCGCGCCACGATCATGTCGAGGAAATCCGCGGGCTCGTCGATCCGGCCCTGCACCTGGATGCCCAGATCGGAAAAGCCGGTCACAAGGTTTCCGGCGGGCCGGTTCTGGTTGCCGCCCCGCAGCGCCGCCAGCACCTCGTCGATGCCGACGGACAGGGCGCGCAGCCGGGTCTCGTCGATCACGATATCGACCTGCTTCATGCGCCCGCCGACCAGCGTGACCTGGCCGACCCCCGAGATGGTCGTCAGCTGGCGGATGATCCGCTGCTCGGCCAGGGCGGTCAGTTCCGCGACATCGAAGCGCGGGCCGCTGATGGCGACCGACAGGATCGGCTGGTCCGACGGGTTGAAGCGCGAGACCACGGGCTTATCGACATCGGCGGGGAAGCCCGCCTCCAGCGGCGCGAGCTTGTCGCGGACCTCCTGCACGGCGGCGGGACCGGCCACGTCCAGCCGAAACTCGGCCACCACCACCGAGCGGCCCTCGTAAGAGGTCGATGTGACCTGGTCGAGCCCGCCGACGGTGTTGATCGCTTCCTCGATGGGCCTGGAGATCTCGGTCTCGACCGTCTCGGGCGTGGCGCCGGGATAGGTGGTCATGACGACGACGATCGGCACATCGACGTCGGGATACTGGTCCAGTCCCAGCCGGGGATAGGAGAAGGCGCCGAAGACCACCAGCGCCACCATCATCATGGTGGCAAAGACCGGGTGGGTGGCGGAAATGCGGGTGAGGAACATCGCTCAGCCCCCCGAGACTTCGGCCAGCACGCCCTCGCCGAGACCCGGGAGCGGGGCGATGAGGATGGTGTCGCCCGATGCGATCCCGTCGCGGATCTCGATCCGTCCGCCGCTCCAGGCGGCGCCGGTCACCACGGGCCGGCGCTCGATCTGCCCCTCCGCGAGCCGCAGCACATAGGCCCCGTCCCCGTCCTCGCGCAGCGCGGTCGCGGGCAGGGCCAGCACATCGGCGCGTTCCTCGACAAGGATCGTGCCGGTTGCGAACATCCCGCCGCGCAGCCGCCCGTCCGGGTCGTCCAGCCCGATATGGACGGAGATGAAGCGCGAGCCGTCATTCGCGACGGGATTGATGCGCAGGACCGAGCCCTCGATCGTCTCGCCTTCCAGCCCGTCGATCCGCAGTTCTGCGGCCTGACCGGGCGCGATCCGGGGCACGTCGCGCGTGGCGATGAGAACCCGTGCTTCCAGTCTGGTCGGATCGACCAGCGTCATCAGCTCGGCCTCGGCGCTCGCGCGTTCCCCGACATCCACGCTGCGGCTGGCGACCACCCCGTCGAAGGGCGCGCGGATCTCGGCATCGCGCAAGGCCGCCCGCGCGATCCCGGCCTGGGCCCTGAGACCGTCGAGCTGCGCCTGCAGGACAGCGGATTCGCGCCGCGCCTGGTCAAGCTGTTCCTGCGTGGCGACAGTGCGTTCGGCCAGGCGCTCGATCCGCTCCAGCGCCTGGCGCGCGAAGCGAAGCCGGGCCTCGGTCGCCTCGACCTCGCTTTGCCGCAGCGCCAGGGTGGCCGCGAGTTCTTCGGTGTCGAAGCGGACCAGCATATCCCCGGCCCGGACCGCCTCGCCCTCGCGCGCGCCAAGCTCGGCCACGACACCGCCCGACTGAGCGCGCAGGATGACGCGCTGCACCGGCCGGACCTCGCCGCTGACGGTCAGACGTTCGGCAATGGTTGCGGGGGCGACGCGAAGCACCTCGCGCGGCAGCAGCTGCATCGCGCGATGCTGCCGCGGGACCCCGGCATGTGCCCCTGTCGCGGCGTCGATGACCCGAGACGCGCCATTGGACGATCCCGGAAGGGGGAAGGCAAGAAAAAAACCTGTCCCCATCATTGCGACCAGCGCCAGGGCTGCTATCCAGAGCTTCATCTTGCGACTCCTTCAGCCGGAGGCATGCCCATCATCGGCCCCAGACCCATCAACCGGATCACGCGGCCAGGGATTTCCTGCGGCCTCGCGCAGGAAACCGGAAACGGCTCAGCCGGAACCGGGCGTCCAAAGCCGCAACGGCATTGCCTGGATCGATCCGTTTTCGGCTGAATGCCCTGCAGGGCTTGCGGGGAAAGCCGAGCGCGCCGTCGCGGCATCACGCCTCAGTTGCCGAAGCGGTACGAGACCCCGATGAAGCCGAAGGCCTGGGTGTCGTCGAAGACGATCGGGCTGTCCTTGGCGTCGCCAAGAAGCTTCGACATCGTGGCCGAAGCCGTCAGGTTCACGCGCTCGGTCACCCGATAGTTCGCGGTCAGGCCGATCGAGACATCCTTGAACCCGCCGCCCGGCGAGAAGGACGAGATGCCGGCCGCCGCCGCCTGGGCCGGCGTGACGCCGAAATAGCTGTTGGTGTAGTCGCTGTCCGACCAGGTGGTGCCGATGACGGGGATGAGCGTCAACTTCGGGGTGACATTGTGGCGGTAGGACAGGCTCGCATCGACAAGCGTGCCTTCGAGATCGCCCGATACGGCCCTGGTCACGCCGAAGGTGGCATTGACGCCGCCCCGCTCCCAGTCGGTGAACAGGCGGGCGCCAGCGCTGCCCGAGACCTCCCCGAGCGCATGGGGAAGGTCGAAGCCCGGAATATAGACGATGCTGGTTCCGAACCGGAAGTCGCCATATTCAAGCGGGTAGGCGCCGATGCCGTTGCGCAGGTTCATGAAGAACGGCCCGCGGGCAATGTCGATCAACGGGATCGCGCGCGCGCTCTGCTGGTCCGAGCCCTGGTATTCCGGGGCACTGGCGGCCCCCAGGCCGAAGATCATGCGATCCTGGGCCATGGCCTGAGAGGCCGCTCCGGCGCAGCCCAGGGCGAATGCAGCGGCGCAGAGCCGTGCAAGGCTGATCGAGGTCTTCTTCTTCATGCTCTGCTCCGTTCTTCGGGATGAATTTCCGCAAGGGACCGTGTCGGCCATGATGCGGTCCGGGTCTTGCCTGCCGGGGCGGGATTGTTCAGGAATGCCCTGTCAATTAAGATGCGTAAATGTATCTTACCTGGGCGATCCATTGTCAATAAGATTCGTTTGCGCATCTTATCCGCGTGGCATGGTTTCAGGATCCGCGAGAGTCACGCCGGGATCCGAAGCCATGTATTCGCACCTGCCGGCTGGAAGTTTCGTTCGGCGCGCCATGATGATAGTGCTGGTCGCCAGCCCTGATATGCTTGCGGCGGCATCGGGCTCGGAACCGGAAAACCTGCCGCAGGGCGAGAATGGCGATGTCTGAAACCCGAGGTGACAAGGCGCGGCGCAGACGTGGCCCTGCGCTGGAGGAGGCCATACTGGATGCGGCCTGGGAGGAGTTGACGACACATGGCTATGAAAAGCTGACGCTGGAAGCTGTCGCCCGTCGCGCCGGGACCAGTCGCCCCGTCCTGAGCCGGCGCTGGGATAGCCTGTCCAAGCTCGCTTCTGCCGCGATCGTGAGATATGCGCTGCACAATCCCACGGAAGTTCCCGATCTGGGCGGTCTCCGAGAGGAGCTGATCCTGCTTTTGCGCCAGATCGCGCGGCGGTCGTCGCCGAAGGTGGTGCGCTTGATCTACGAGATGCGGAAGGATCTCGAGGCGGCATTTTCCAGTTTTGCCGACATCCGCACGCAGGTCGGCGTCGCCGGCTATCCGATGCAGCAGATACTGGATCGCGCCGTTGCGCGCGGCGAGGTCCGCCCGGACTTCGTCACCCCGAGGCTGCTACGTCTGCCGGTCGATCTTGCGCGCCACGAGATGATGATGACCTTCCAGCCGCTTGCAGAGTCGGATATCCTTGAAATCGTGGACGATATCGTGTTGCCGCTCTGGACCGGCGGCAGCGGGACGCGACAGCGACCCAGCGCCTGATCCGGGAACCCCGCCCACCCGAAGAGGTCAGGGCCTGACCGGCGATGCCGCGGGCAGCCCAACGGTGGGATCGCCGATGCCCCATGCGAGGGTTTCAAGCGACAGCGATCCCCGCGCCGAGGAGGCGGACGGTGAATTGCCTCCAAGGTGGGATTCTTGAGTAACCTCACTTTGGCAGAGCCCGGGCTGCGATCCACTCCTTATGGGATCTATGATGGCCACACCCTGGCACCGGCCCTCGAACAGGTCGAAATCCTGACCGACACGAGGCCCACCCTCGCCGTCGTCGACCGCGGTTATCGCGGGCATGGCGTCAAGACCACCTGCGTCCTGATCATTGGTCAGCGGCGCGGCATCACTCCGGTGTTGGCAAAGCTCCTCAAATGACGAAGTGCCATCGAGCCGGAGATCAGACATATGAAATCAGATGGCAGAGGAGCACGACAAGGCGGCGACGGCCGGGGCGCAGATCTCGGGCCGCCCCTGGCAGCAATCGCGCATCAGAAAGGCGATCAGATCGGATAGCGCCTGATAGGTGACGCTGTAGATGATTTGCCGTCCCTCGCGCCGCGACGTGACCAGCCCGGCATGCTCCAGGGGGCCCAGATGAAAGGACATCCGCGAGGAGGTGGCCCCGTCCATCGCCTCGCCGATGGCGCCGGCCGGCAGGCCCTCCGGCCCCGCCGTCCCCAGCAGCCTGACGATCCGCAGCCGTGTTTCCTGCGACAATGCCGCGAAGGCGGCAAGCGCCTGTTTGTCTTCCATCGAGTCAATACGTCAATATATGTTGATATATTAACCAGGGATTCCCGCCATGGCGATGATGCGGGCCCTGACCCTTCCGGCGGGGAATATCAGAAACCGGGACGCATGGTCCTTTCCAAGACGGTCGGGGCTTCAGAGAGACAATAGTTATTGCATTGGACGCAATTAATTGCATGATACGACATGAGCGGATGCGGTCGGAATGGGGTGGCCGCATCGTCACGGGAATGAATGGGAGGTTTCGAATGATGCAGACCGAAGCGAAAAGCAATATGATGATGCCCGAGGAAACGGCCGAGCTGCGCCAGCTCTATGCCGATTTCGAAGCCGAGCACCTCCACCCGCTCTGGACCCAGATCGACGACCTGATGCCGGTGGTGCCCGCGCCCAAGGCGGTGCCGCATGTCTGGCGCTGGTCGCGGCTGTTTCCGCTGGCGCAGCGGTCGGGGGACCTGGTGCCGGTGGGGCGGGGGGGTGAACGCCGCGCCATCGGGCTGGCCAATCCCGGCCTTGGCGGCAAGGCCTATGTCACCCCCACGCTCTGGGCCGCGATCCAGTATCTGGGCCCGCGCGAGACCGCGCCCGAACACCGCCACGCCCAGAACGCCTTTCGCTTCGTGGTCGAGGGCGAGGGGGTCTGGACCGTCGTGAACGGCGATCCGGTGCGGATGAGCCGGGGCGATTTCCTGCTGACGCCGGGCTGGCATTTCCACGGCCACCACAATGACACCGACCAGCCGATGGCCTGGATCGACGGGCTGGACATCCCGTTTTCCTATCAGAACGACGTGGGCTTCTTCGAGTTCGGCGCCGACCGCGTGACCGATTACGCCACGCCGCGCTATTCGCGGGGCGAGCGGCTGTGGTGCCATCCCGGCCTGCGCCCGCTGTCGGGCCTGGCCAACACCGTGTCCTCGCCCATCGGGGCCTATCGCTGGGAACATACCGACCGCGCCCTGACCGAACAGCTGCTGCTGGAGGAGGAGGGCCAGCCCGCAACCGTCGGGCAGGGGCACGCCGCCGTGCGTTATATCAACCCGACCACCGGCGGCGATGTCATGCCCACCATCCGGGCCGAGTTCCACCGGCTGCGGCCCGGCGTCCAGACGGCGGGGCGGCGCGAGGTGGGATCCTCGGTCTTCCAGGTCTTCGAGGGGCAGGGCGCGGTCGTCCTGAACGGCACCGAGCACCGACTGGAAAAGGGCGACATGTTCGTCGTGCCGTCCTGGGTCAAGTGGTTGCTGCAGGCCGAAACCGGCTTCGACCTGTTCCGCTTTTCCGATGCCCCGATCATCGAGCGGCTGCATTTCGCGCGCAGCCAGGTGGACGAGGCTGATCGCTGAGGCCGGACGGGGACATGCAGCATGGATATTGACGATTCCCGCGCCGCCCTGCGCGCCCGGCAGGGCAAGGGCGCGCGCTATGACAACCCCGCCGCTCCGGCCGATGAACTGGCGCTGGCGCGGCTGGGCACGGCCTATTTCGCGCGCAAGCTGAACGAATTGCCCGACGCGGCGCTGGACGGCGCGGCATTGGTGCCGGGCTGGAGCAGGCGCCACGTCGTCGCCCATGTCGGTTTCCAGGCGCGGGCGCTGGCCCGGCTGGTCGAGGCCGCGCGCGAGGGCCGGACCGAGGAAGCCCTGTCTGAACCCGAGGCCCAGAACGAGGATGTCGATTTCGGCGCCACGCTGCCCGCCCATGCGCTGCGCCACCTGTTCGACCATTCCAAGGTGCATCTCGATGTCGAATGGCGCGACCTGCAGGCGCAGGGCTGGCGCGCGCGGGTCCATGCGCTGACCGGATCGCCTGTCCAGATCGCCGACACGCCCTGGTTGCGCGCCCGTGAAATCTGGATGCGCGCCGTCGATCTGGGCAATGGCGGGTCGCTGCTGGACTTTCCGCCTGGGCTGATCGACAGGCTGCTTGCCGAATTGGCGGCGGATCTGCCCCATGCGCTGCATCCCCTGGACCGGAATGCCATGCTGGGGGCGCCGCGCGGATCGGTGGTGCGCGGTCGCGCGGCCGACCTTCTGCGCTGGATCACCGGCCGGGGCGCGCACAGGCTGGAATTTCCCGACGGCCCGCTGCCCGAGCCCCCGTTCTGGCCGGCTTGTGGCCGGGAGGGCCGCGCCTAGCCGCCGGTCCTGCGGGCCGTCGTTTCGGCCCAGTTCCGCTGGCTTGAATGGCGGGCGGCGAAGTCCAGCAGGTGACGCGCTGCGGGATGGTCGGCCGACAGGATCTGTTCCGACGTGCTGATCATCGTGACCGCCGCCTCGGCTTCGCCCTGCCAGTTGGTGATCGGCACGGCCATGGCACGCAGGCCCGGAACATAGCGCCCGTCGATGGTCGCGAAGCCATCGGCGCGGATCCTGTCGATCAGATGCTCGATGCTGTCCATGCTGAGATCCAGGTCCGGCCAGGACAGACCGGCCTCGATGGCGCGCTCGATCTCCAGCCCCAGGCGGGCCGAGATGACCGGGCGCGGCAGCCAGGACAGGAAGACCCTGCCGCTGGCCGAGGTCAAGAGCGGCATGTTGCTGCCCAGGCCGAAGGACGTGACCATCGGGCTGGGCGCGCGGCACCAGCGGATCACCGTGGCGCCCTGCGTGCCCCAGACGCTGATCAGCGTCGTCATCCCCGTCGCCTCGGTCAGTTCGGGCAGCGCATCCGCCGCCTGGTTGACGAAGTCGCTGCGGCTCAGCGCGGCGATGCCCAGGGAGGCCGAGGTGGGGCCAAGCTCGTAGCGGCCAGACCGTGTGGCCTGCTTGACGAAGCCCGCATGGATGAAGCTGGCAAGATAGCGGTGGACCTTGCTGGGCGGCATCGACACCGCGCGCGCCAGGTCGGCCAGCGCCACCGGCCCGTCGAATTCGGCCAGCCCGCGCAAGACCACAAGCGCCGCGTCCAGCGCCTGGATGCCGCCGCGCGCATTCGCGCCGCCTTCGCTTTCATCCTGCATGTCCCGTTCCCTGCTCATTCCAGTAGCCTTCTGAATTCCTCGGCGATGGGCGCGCCCTTCAGGCCATCATCGGTCTGAACCGCCCATGCGCGCAACTCGTGACCCTCGGCGATCAGCCGTTCGCCGCTGGTCAGGGTATAGCCGATGCGGAACCGCCGTTCCTGCCATTCGGCGATCCGCGCCTCGATTCGCAGCACCTCGTCATAGCGAACCGGGGCGCGGAACCGCAATGCGACATCCAGCAGCGGGGTCACGGCGCCGAACCTGTCGCGAGTCTGGCGCTGGCCCAGGCCGCGCGCGCGCAGCAGGCGCTGGAAGGTGCAGTCCAGCCAATAGAAGTAATTGGGATAGAAGACGATACCCGCCTCGTCGCAATCGCCCCATTCGACCGTGAACTCGGTAAGGAACGGCTCCATTCATTGCACTCCATAAAATAAGTTGCATCAGCCGTAATACCCGTTAAAGTCTGTTGAAGCAAATGCGCAAGGGAGGACACGCATGAAGCGGATCGCTGTTCTTGGCGGCGGGCCAGGGGGTCTGTATTTCGCCTATCTGTGGAAATCGCGGCATCCGGCCGATTCCGTCACCCTGTTCGAGCAGAACCCCGAAGGCGCGACCTTCGGCTTCGGCGTGGTCTTTTCCGACCGGGCGATGGACTTCCTGCGCGCCGACGACCCCGAGACGGCGGACCGGATCACCGAGAAGATGGAAACCTGGTCCGACATCACGCTGGTCCATCACGGCCAGCGCGTCACCATCGACGGGGTGGGCTTTTCGGCCATCGGCCGGCTGGAGCTGATCCTGCTGATGCAGGAGCGGGCGCGCGATGCAGGTGTCGATCTGCGTTTCGGCACCGTCATCGGTTCGGTCGCCGAGCTGGCGGATTACGACGTGATCGTGGCCGCCGACGGGGTGAATTCGCTGGTGCGGCGGTCCTTCGAGGGCGATTTCCAGACCTCGATTTCCTACCTGGACGAGAAATTCGCCTGGTTCGGCACCACCAAGCGGTTCGAGACGCTGACCCAGACCTTCGTGACCTGCGAACATGGCACGTTCAACGCGCATCATTATCGCTATTCCCCGACGATGAGCACCTTCATCGTGGAATGCGACCGGGCCAGCTGGCTGAAGGCGGGGTTCGACCAGCTGGGACCGGACGAGGCCAAGACCCGCTGCGAGGAGATCTTCGCCGAGGCGCTGGACGGTCACGGGCTGGTCGCCAACAAGTCGAACTGGCGCAACTTTCCCTGGATCTGGAACGACCGCTGGTCGCATCGCAATATGGTGCTGATTGGCGACGCGCTGCATACGGCGCATTATTCCATCGGTTCGGGCACTCGCCTTGCGCTGGAGGACGTGCAGGCGCTGGTCGCCGCGCTCGAGGCGCATCCGGGCGATCCGGGCGCGGCATTCGCCGAATACGAGGCGACGCGCCGTCCCATCGTCGAAAAGCTGGTGCGCGCCGCCAAGACCAGCGCGGCATGGTATGCGGATTTCCCCGCCCATATGCAGCTGGCGCCGCTGGACATGGCCTACAGCTATATCACCCGGTCCGGACGGATCGACGATCAGCGGCTGACGGCGATGTCGCCGCGCTTCATGGCCGAATACGGCGCCGCGCGCACCGTGCCGGCAGCGGGTTGAGGGGGATGTGATGACAGTTCTGGAAAGCACCCGCACCGCCACCACCGACATCGAGGACCGCGTGCCCCTCGACGCGCTCGGCAGCCGCGAGATCGGCTTCGCCATTCCCGAAACCTATAATGCCAGCGCGATCCTGTTCGACAATCTCGACCGCGGGCGCGGCGGCCATATGGCGGTGATCGGGCCGGGCGGCAGCCGGACCTATGCCCAGCTTTGCGCCGAGGCCAGCCGCTTCGGCAATGCGCTGCTGGGGGCGGGCCTGACGCAGGGCGACCGTATCCTGTTGTTTCTGGATGACAGCCCCGCCTATCCCGCCGCGCTGTTCGGCGCGATCCGCGCGGGGCTGGTGCCCTTGCTCATCAACACGCTGACGCCGCCGGAGCTTTTGAACTTCTACCTCAAGGATTCGTCCTCGCGGGTGGCCATCGCGGATGCCGCATTCGCCGCGCGCTTCGACGACGTGGCCTGCGCCGAGACCGCGCTGGAGCGTCTGGTCGTCGTCAACGGCGCCGCGCCCGAGGACAGCCCCGTGCCCGTCCAGACGGCCGAGGCGTTCCTGCAAGGCGTCTCGGACAGCCTGGCCCCGGCGCCGACCGGGCGCAACGACATGGCCTTCTGGCAATATTCGTCCGGCTCGACCGGGCGGCCCAAGGGGATCGTGCATCTTCAGCATGACATGGCCTATACGGCGCTGTCCTTCGGGCGGCATGTGCTGGACCTGCAACCGGGCGATATCTGCTTTTCGGTGCCCAAGATCTTCTTCGCCTATGGGCTGGGCAATTCGCTGACCTTCCCCTTCTCGGTCGGCGCGACCAGCGTGCTGCTGCCGGGCCAGCCCAGGCCGGCGGCGGTGTTCGAGGCGATCGCCACCTGCCGGCCCACGCATTTCTTCGGCCTGCCCACGCTTTACACCGCGATGACCAGCGCCCCCGAGGCCGCGACCGCCGATCTGTCCAGCCTGAAGCTGTGCCTGTCGGCGGCCGAGGTCCTGGCCAACGAGGTGGCCGAGGCGTGGCGGGCGCTGTCGGGCCATGACATCATCGAGGGACTCGGCTCGACCGAGGTGCTGCATATCTACCTGTCCAACACCCGCGAGGCGCGCCGGCCGGGCGCGGCGGGGCTGCGGGTGCCGGGCTACGAGGTCGCGATCCGCGATCCCGACGGCAACGACGTGCCCGACGGGGAACAGGGCGTCTTGTGGGTGCGCGGCGATTCCAACGCGCCCTTCTACTGGAACCGGCCCGACAAGACCGCCGATGCGATGCGCGGCGATGGCTGGATCTATACCGGCGACCGGATGCGCCGCGATGCCGATGGCTTCTACTATTTCCTTGGCCGCGCGGATGAATTCGTCAAGGTCTCGGGCCAGTGGGTCTATCCGCTGGAGGTCGAGCTGTGCCTGGCCGACCACCCCGAGCTGCGCGAATGCGCGGTGCTGGCGGTGGAAATGGCCGACCGGCGCATGACGCTGCACGCCTTCGTCACCGCCGAGGATCCGGGCGCCGACCGCGCCGCGCTGGCCGACCGGCTGAAGCGCCACGTCAAGGCGACGCTGCTGCCCTACAAATACCCTCGCAGCGTGATCTTCCTGGATCATCTGCCCAAGACCGGCACCGGCAAGATCGACCGGCAGGCGCTGCTGGCGATCGACCTGGACGACCACGACGTGTTCTGAGCGCGCGGGCGCGCCGGTGATGCGCGCGCGCCCCGCCACGACCGCATCCGGGCCGCCCTGGCGGCCATCCGAACCATCCCGAAACGACTGGAAACAGCCATGACCGATTTCGCCTTTCCGCCTCCCGCCCCCGCCAGCCTTGCCATCGAGGGCAGCGAGACGCGCTTTCCCGTCCGCCGCATCTTCTGCGTGGGGCGCAACTATGCCGCCCATGCCCGCGAGATGGGCAAGGATCCCGACCGCGATCCGCCCTTCTTCTTCACCAAGCCCGCCGATGCGGTGGTCGATACCGGGGCCGCGATCCCCTATCCCCCCCAGACCGCCGATTTCCACTATGAGATCGAGCTGATCGTGGCCATCGGGCAGGACGGCGCGAATGTCTCGGTCGAAGGGGCGCGCGAGCTGATCTGGGGTTACGGCGTGGGCATCGACCTGACACGGCGCGACCTGCAATTGCAGGCCCGCGACATGGGGCGGCCCTGGGACTGGGGCAAGGCCTTCGACCTGTCCGCCCCCATCGCGCCGCTGCATCCGGTGGCCCAGGTCGGCCATCCCGAACAGGGCCGCATCTGGCTGGCCGTCAATGGCGCGGTCAAGCAGGATGCCGACATCGCCGAACTGATCTGGGACGTCCCCGAGATCGTGTCCACCCTGTCGCATTCCATGGTGCTGCGCCGGGGCGACATCATCATGACCGGCACGCCCGCCGGCGTCGGCGCCATCGTGCCGGGCGATCACGTCACCGGCGGCATCGACGGGTTGGGCGAGATCGCCATCGACATCCTGCCCGGCGCGGAGCGGGCCTCATGACGCGCCCGGTCCTGCACAATTACTATCGCAGCTCGACTTCCTACCGGGTGCGGATCGCGCTGGCGCTGAAGGGTGTGGACTATGATTACGCGGCTTTGCACCTGCGCAAGGGCGACCAGCGATCCGACGCCTTCCTGGCGCTGAACCCGCAGGGGCTGGTCCCGGCGCTGGAATGGGGCGACGGGCAGATACTGACCCAGTCCCTGGCGATCATCGAATACCTGGACGAGATCATCCCCCAGCCGCCGCTTCTGCCCTCGGACCCGGCGGGGCGTGCACGGGTGCGCAGCCTGGCGGACATGATCGCGCTGGACATCCACCCGATCAACAATTTGCGGGTGCTGGCCTATCTGAAAAATCATTTCGGCGCCGATGACGAGGCCACCGCCGAGTGGTTCCGCCATTGGGTGTCCGAGGGCTTTGCCGCGTTGGAGGCGCGGCTGGCCCGAGATCCGCAGACCGGCACCTTCTGCCACGGCGACCGCGTGGGGCTGGCCGATATCTGCCTTGCCGCCCAGATCACCAACAATGCGCGCTTTGGGGTGGACATGACGCCCTGGCCCACGATCCGCAGGATCGGCGAGGCGCTGGCCGGGATCGAGGCATTCCGGCAGGCCGCGCCCGACCGGCAGCCGGACAACGAAACCTGACCGAAAAACCTTGGGGGAGGACAACATGAAACTTGCAACCGCCTTTCTGGCGACCGCGCTGATGGCGACGACCGCCCATGCGCAGGAACCGATCCGCATCGGCTTCATCACCACGCTGACCACGCCGGCCGCCGCCATCGGCAACGACATGGTGGATGCGGTCAACCTGGCCATCGACCATGTGGGCGGCGAGATCGCCGGCCACCCGATCCAGGTGATCTTCGAGGATGACGGGCTGCAACCCGAACTGGGCCGGCAGAAGGCCGAAAAGCTGGTGCGCCAGGAAAAGGTCGATGTCGTGTCGGGCTTCATCTGGTCCAACGTGCTGATGGCCGCGCGCCGGACCGTGCTGGATTCGGATACCTTCCTGATCAGCACCAATGCCGGGCCTTCCGATCTGGCGGGCAAGCTGTGCAGCCCGGATTTCTTTTCGCTGCGCGGGCAGAACGACGTGGTGCCGATGGCGCTTGGCCAGATCATGAACGAACGCGGCGTCGAGAAACTCTATGTCATGACGCCCAATTACAGCGCCGGCACCGACATGGCGGCGGGCGTCGAGAACACCTTCGAGGGCGAGGTCGTGGGCCGCGACTTCACCAAATGGGGCGAGGATCCGCAGCTGGATTTCTCGGCCGAGCTGGCCAAGGTCGGCGCCTCGGGGGCGGATGCGCTGTTCGCCTTCTATCCGGGCCGGGCCGCGATCTTCGCGCGCCAGTTCGAACAGTCGGGACTGGCCGACCGGGTGAAGCTCTATACCGTCTATACCTTCGACCAGATTGCCCTGCCCACCCTGCAAGAGGCGGGGATCGATGTGGCGCTTGGCTCGGTCACGGTGGACTATTGGTCGCCCGACATCGACACGCCCGCCAACGTGAAGTTCGTCGAGGATTTCAAGGAACGCTATGGCCGGCTGCCGTCGAACTATGCCGCGGCGGCCTATGACCTGATCCCCTATCTGAAGGCGGCGGTGGAACAGTCGGGCGGCGACATCAAGGACCGCGACGCGGTGCGCGAGGCGCTGATCCGGGCCGATTACGAATCGGTGCGCGGTCGCTACAGCCTGGCGCGCAACCACTTCCCCATCGACAACTACCGCAGCCTTGAAATCGCGCCCGACGCCAATGGCGCGTGGAGCATGCGCTCGGACGGGCTGGAGCTGGCGGGGCTGGTCGATCCCTATGTCGATCAGTGCGGCAATGACAGCTAGGCGCGGCGCAAGCGAAACAAACTGATCTCGGGGAGGAGACGGTGGACACGGTATTGTTCGTCAACCAGTTGCTGAACGGCATCCAGCTTGGGCTGATTCTGTTCCTGCTGGCGGCAGGTCTGTCGCTGGTATTCGGCATCATGGATTTCATCAACCTGGCCCATGGCGTGTTCTACATGCTTGGCGCCTATATCTGCGCCACCGTCGCCATCGCCTCGGGGTCGTTCATCCTGGGCTTCGTGGTGGCGCTGCCGGCGGTTCTGGTGCTGGGGCTTGCCACCGAATGGCTGATCGTGCGGCATTTCTACAAGCGCGATCACCTGGACCAGGTGCTTGTAACCTTCGGGCTGGTGCTGTGCGCCGACACGGCGGTGAAATACCTGTGGGGGCCGCAGGGCCTTTCGGTGCCTTTGCCGGCATGGCTGGGCGGCCAGGTCGCCCTGGGCGGCATCACCCTGCCGGCCTATCGGCTGTTCATCGTCGCGGTGGCGGCGGTGGTGGCGTTGGCGCTGTGGCAGGTGATCGCGCGCACGCGGGTCGGCATGATGGTGCGCGCCTCGGCCTCGAACGAGGAGATGGCCCGCGCCCTGGGCATCGAGACGCGGATGATCTTTGCGCTGGTCTTCGCCATCGGCGCGGTGCTGGCCGGCATCGGCGGGATCATGGTGGCGCCGATCACCGGGGCCTCGATCGGGATGGGCAACCAGATCGTCATCCTGGCGCTGGTGGTCATCATCATCGGCGGCATCGGCTCGATCTTCGGGGCCTTCGTCGCGGCGATCGGGGTGGGGCTGATCGACACGCTGGGGCGGGCCTATCTGCCCTCGATCCTGGGGGCGGTCTTCTCGCCCTCGGTCGCCTCGTCTGCGGGGCCGGCGCTGGCCTCGATCCTGATCTATCTGACCATGACGCTGGTTCTGGTCTTCCGCCCGTCCGGGCTTTTCCCGCCAGCGAACAGGTGATCCGATGACACGCAGCATACCCGCCGAAGACGGCGCAAAACTGACCTCCGCCCCGGCAAGGCCCCGTCCTGCAACCGACTGCGACCTGGTGGCCGCCTTCGTCATCCTTGCCGCGCTGGCCGTCGCGCCCTTCGCGCTGGCCGCGATCGGACATGATTTCTGGACGGACGTGATCCTGCGCGCGATGATCCTGGGCATCGCGGCGGTCAGCCTGAACTTCATCATCGGGCTTGGCGGGCTGGTCAGCCTGGGCCATGCGGTGTTCCTGGGGATCGGCGGCTACAGCGTCGGCATCCTGGCCGATCTGGGCATCGACAACGGCCCGGCCCAGCTTGGCGCCGCCCTGCTGTTCAGCGCGGCCTTCGCCTGGCTGACCGGCATGATCGCGCTGCGCACGCGCGGGGTGCATTTCATCATGATAACCCTGGCCTTCGCGCAGATGGTCTATTTCACCATGATGGGCCTGCGCCAGTTCGGCGGCGATGACGGGCTGACGATCAACTATTCCACCACCTTCGGTCCCTTGGACCTGGGCGACAAGGATGTGCTTTACTATGTCGTGCTGGCCGTCCTGGGCGCGGCGATGCTGGGCTTCGCGCGGGTGCGCCGGTCGGATTTCGGGCTGTTGCTGAAAGCCGCCAAGGGCAATGAGCGGCGGGTCAGCGCGGTCGGCTTCAACGCCTATCGCTATCGGCTTGCGGCCTATGTCGCGGCGGGGACGCTGTGCGGGCTGGCCGGGTTCTTGGACGCGAATTTCACCGGCTTCGTCACCCCTTCGGCCATGAGCTGGATCAGCTCGGGCGAGCTGATCTTCATCGTGATCGTCGGCGGCATTGCCAGCGTCTCGGGGCCGATCGCGGGGGCGCTGGTCTTTCTGCTGATCGAGGAGTGGATGGGCGGGCTGACGGTCTATTGGCATTTCTGGTTCGGCCTGTTCCTGATCGCCATCATCCTTTTCGCCCGCAACGGCCTCGTCGGCCTTCTGAACCAGCGGAGGCCGCGATGACCCCGGCACTGCAAGTCAATCGCCTGAACAAGTATTTCGGCGGCCTGCACGCGACGCGCGACGTGTCGATGACCCTGCCCAGGGGCGAGCTGCACGCCGTCATCGGCCCGAACGGCGCGGGCAAGACGACGCTGATCAGCCAGCTTTTCGGAGAGCTGCGGCCCTCGTCGGGCCAGGTGCTGATCGAGGGGCGGGACGTGACCCATCGGCCCACGCATGAACGCGCGGGGCTGGGGATGGCGCGGTCGTTTCAGATCACCACGCTGGTGCGCGACCTGACGGTGGCCGAGAACGTGATCCTGGCGCTCTTGGCGCGGCAGGGCCATGCCGGGCGGTTCTGGCGGCGGGTGGACCGCAATGCGGGGCTTCAGGCCGATGCGGCCGGCGCGCTGGCCCGGATCGGGATGCCGGCGACGCAGCTTGGCCGGCGCGTCTCCGATCTCAGCCATGGCGAACAGCGGATGCTGGAGCTGGCCATCGCGATGGTGGGCGATCCGACGCTGATCCTGCTGGACGAGCCGATGGCGGGCCTGGGTTCCGAGGAAAGCCGGGCGATGACCCGGTTCCTGGCGCAGCTGAAGGGCAAGACCACGGTGCTGCTGGTCGAGCACGACATGGAGGCGGTGTTCGAGCTGGCCGACCGGCTGACCGTGCTGGTGCGCGGCGAGGTGGTGGCGGTCGGCACGCCCGCCCAGATCCGCGACGATGAACGGGTGCGCGACGCCTATCTGGGGGAGGATGCCTGATGCTGAAGGTGCAGAACCTGACCAGCGGCTATGACCGCAGCCAGATCCTGTTCGACATCTCTTTCGAGGTCGGCGCGGGCGAGGTCGTGTGCCTGATGGGCCGCAACGGCATGGGCAAGACCACCACGGTGCGCGCGCTGATGGGCCTGTTGCCCGCATGGGACGGCGCCGTGGAATTCGAGGGGCGGCAGCTGAACGGCATGTCGGCGGCGCGGGTGGCCAAGCGCGGATTGGGGCTGGTCCCCGAGGGCCGGCAGATCTTTCCGAACCTGACCGTGCATGAAAACCTGCGCGTCGCCGCCGCCAACCGGCGCGGCCAGCCCGATCCCTGGACCGTGGAGCGCATCTACGAGCTGTTCCCCGGCCTGCACGAGCGAATCGGATCCCATGGCAACCTGCTATCGGGGGGCGAACAGCAGATGCTGGCCATCGGCCGGGCGCTGATGACCAATCCCAGCCTGCTGATCCTGGACGAGGCGACCGAGGGGCTGGCCCCGGTGATCCGCGACCAGATCTGGGACTGCATCGCCCGGCTGCGCGGGCTCGGCCAGTCGATCGTGGTGATCGACAAGCATGTCAAGCGCCTGCTGGACGTGGCCGATCGCTTCTATGTGGTCGAAAAGGGCCGCACCGTCTGGTCGGGCGACCCCGACCGCGTGCGCGCCGAGGATGACAGGATCAAGGGCTATCTGACCGTCTAGCTTCGTGACGGCCCGGCTTGCCGCCGGGGACGAAATTCAACCCAAGGGAGGAACAACATGGAAACGCTTCTGCATATCGACAACGAACCCGTTTCGGCGACCGATGGCGCGACCTTCGAACGGGTGGCGCCGCATACCGGCCAGACCGTGACCCGCGGCGCCGCGGCGGGGATCCGCGACAGCCTTGCCGCCGTCGATGCCGCCAGCCGCGCCTTTGTCGAATGGTCGCGCAGCGGGCCGGGCCAGCGCCGCGCGCTGCTGCTGAAGGCCGCCGACGAGATCGAGGCGCGCATGGGCGATTTCGTCGCCGCCATGCAGGCCGAGGTCGGCGCGAACGCGCTGTGGTCGCAGTTCAACGTCATGCTGGCCGCCAACCTGTTCCGCGAGGCGGCCGGGCTGGCCACCCAGATCCAGGGCGAGACGATCCCCACCGACAAGCCCGGCACCCTGTCGATGACCCTGCGCCAGCCCTGCGGCGTGGTGCTGAGCATCGTGCCCTGGAACGGTCCGGTCGTGCTGGCCGCGCGCGCCATCGCCTATCCGCTGGTCTGCGGCAACACGGTGGTGTTCCGCGCCTCGGAAACCAGCCCGCGCACGCATGAGCTGATCGCCCAGGCCGTCTATGCGGCGGGTTTCCCGGCGGGCACGCTGAACTTCATCACCCATGACCTGTCCACCGCCCCCGAGGCGATCGAGGCGCTGATCGCGCATCCGGCGGTGCGGCGGGTGAACTTCACCGGCTCGACCGCGGTGGGGCGGATCATCGGCGAAAAGGCAGGCAAGCACCTGAAACGCTGCATCCTGGAACTGGGCGACAAGTCCCCGCTGGTGGTGCTGGACGATGCGCGGGTCGATGACGCGGTGACGGCGGGCATCTTCGGCGCCTTCCTCTATCAGGGCCAGATCTGCATGACGACCGAGCGGATCATCGTCGATGAGAAGATCGCCGACGATTACGTTGCGAAATTCGCGGCCCGCGCCAGGGAACTGCCGCTTGGCGATCCGACGACGCAAGCGGCCTGCGTCTTGGGGCCGGTCATCAGCATGAAGGCGGCGGACCGGCTGAAGGGGCTGCTGGACGACGCGGTGGCCAAGGGCGCGCGGATCGTCGCGGGCGGGCATGGCGAGGGCGCGATGATGCCCGCCACCGTGCTGGACGGCGTGACCCCCGAGATGCGGATCTATGCCGAGGAAACCTTCGGCCCCATCGTCTCGATCATCCGCGCCAAGGGCACCGAGGACGCGATCCGCATCGCCAATGACACCGAATTCGGGCTGTCGGCCGGCGTCTTCGGGCAGGATGTCACCCGTGCGCTGGAGGTTGCGGCGCGGCTGGAGACCGGGTCGGTCCATATCAACGGCGCCACCGTCCAGAACGAGGCGCAGGCCCCCTATGGCGGTACCAAGGCCAGCGGCTTCGGCCGCTTCGACGGCCGCGCGGTCATCGACGAGTTCACCGAACTGAAATGGCTGACCATCGAGCAGAGCGGCCAGGGCTATCCGTTCTGACGGCAATGACCGCGATCCCGCCGGCGGGGAGGCCGGCGGGACAGTAACCAGGGAGGGGTGACATGAGAAACGACAAAGGCGGCGCCATCGAGCGCCTGGAACGCGCGTTCATCGCCGGGCGCATCTCGCGGCGGACCTTCATCTGCTCGGTGCTGGCGACGGGCCTTGTCGCGGCGGGCGCGGTCGGCGCGCTGGCCGACGAGCTGGAGGCGATCCGCCAGATCCAGGCGGAACGGCTGGCGGATCTGCCGCAGCGGTTCGACTATATCGTCGTCGGCTCGGGCAGCGCGGGTTGCGCGCTGGTGGGGACGCTGGCGGACCGGACCGACGGCAACATCCTGCTGATCGAGGCGGGGGACTGGGACACGGCGCCCACGATCGACGACCCGCGCGCGTGGTTCGCCAATCTGGGCACCGAACGCGACTGGGGCGATGTCGCGCTGCCGGGGCCGGGCGTCAATGGCCGCGCCATCCCGGAACATACCGGCCGGGTCGTGGGCGGCGGCTCCAGCATCAATGCGACGATCTGGGCGCGCCCGACCAGGGCCGACATGGACCACTGGGCCGAGGCCAGCGGCGACGAAGCCTGGAACTATCAGGCCAGCCGCGAGATCTACAAGCGGATGGAGAACTGGCGCGGCGCGCTCAACCCCGAATTCCGCGGCACCGACGGCCCGGTCTGGGTCCAGCCCGCGCAGGACGTGCTGCCGCTGGTGGATGCGACGCTGGCGGCGGTGGCAGAGATCGGCCTGCCGGTGGTCGATGACCTGAATGCCGAACGCGAGCTGACCGGCAACGGCTTCGGGCTGATGAACCAGATCATCAAGGACGGCCGGCGGCATTCGCTGGCCCGCGCCTTCCTCTATCCCGTCCTGGGGCGCGGCAATGTCACCTTGCTGGTGAACACTTCCGTCAACCATGTGCTGATCGAGGGCGACACCGCCGTGGGCGTCGAATGTCTCCGCGACGGCCAAGTCCAGACTTTCCATGCCGATCGCGAGATCATCCTGTCGGCGGGCGGCTTCAACACGCCCAAGCTGCTGATGTTGAGCGGTATCGGCGACGAGGCGCACCTGGCCGATCACGGCATCGACACCCGGATGCACGCCCCCGAGGTCGGCCGGAACGTGCAGGACCACATCCTGCATGGCGGCTGCATCTTCGAGGCCCCCGAACCCGTCGAGCATCGCAACAGCGCGGCCAATATCTCGGGCTATCTCAAGACCGACAGCGCGCTGGACCATCCCGATGTCAGCATCGTCCAGATCGAGCTGCCCTATGCCAGCGAGGTGATCGGCCAGGAATACGCCCCGCCGGCCGGGGCATGGGCGCTGTGCGGCGGGCTGGTCGCGCCCCAAAGCCGGGGCACCGTGCGACTGGCATCCGCCGATCCGGCCGCGCGGCCGGTGATCGACATGCAGTTTCTCAGCCATCCCGAGGACGTGGAATACCTGGCCCGCGCGATCCGGCTGGCGCGAGAGATCGCCCATGCCCCCGCGCTGAAGGACCACATGCTGCGCGAGGTCGCGCCGGGCCGCGACCTGCAGGGCGACGAGCTTGCGAATTTCATCCGCAACGGCGCGACGACCTATTTCCACGCGGCCGGCGCCTGCCGGATGGGCCGGGACGAGGGCGCGGTCGTCGATGCGCAGCTGCGCGTGAACGGCATCCGCCACCTGCGCATCGCCGACAGCACGATCATGCCGCGCATCGTGACGGTGCCGACGATGCCGGTCTGCGCCCTGATCGGGGTCCGCATGGCCGACATGCTGGCCTGAGGCGCGGGGCCGGTCACTGGGCGCGGGCAAGATGATCGGCACTGAAACGGCACATGATTCCAGGAGGAGAGGAACAAATGCGGAAAAGGTGGACCCTTCGGGGCCTGTGCGCTTCGACGGCGGCCTCGGTGATCTTGATGGCCTCGGCCGTCGGGGCCGAACAGGGCAGCGAAACCTCGGACCCGACCAGCGAGACCGAACTGGTCATCCTTGGCGGGGGGGCCGGCAGAACCTCTTACGGCGGCGACCCTACCGGGGGCTTCTCGGCCGCGGTCGTCGTCGGCGAGGACAGATATATCGTGGATTTCGGAAGAGGCTGGCAAGAGCGCTATTATGAAGCCGGGCTTGGCAACGAGCGGGCGCATACGGGGTTCAGCGGCCTTGAAGGGCTGAAGGCCGGCTTCGTGACGCATCTTCATTCCGACCACATCATCGACCTGCCGCGCCTGCTGCTGTTCGGATCCACCGAGGGCCTGCGCAAGCGAACGGATCCGGTGGTGATCGTCGGCCCGGCCTCGCGCGGCGACCTGCCGCCGCTGGCCTCCAACCTGGAACGGGAAGAACGGCTTGTCAGCCCGGAAAACCCGACCCCCGGCATAAAGTCCACGGTGGAGCAGATCTTTGCGGCATATGCGTCGGATCTGAACGACAACATCCGCGACAGCGGCATGCCGCATCCCGATACCTATATCGAAGTCCGCGAGATCGCGCTTCCAGAAGGGACCCCCGGACCCGATGTCAGTGTCGCCCCCGAGATGGCACCTTTCGAGATCTATCGGGACGAGAACATATCGGTTTCCGCCATCTTGGTGGATCACGCGCCGATGTATCCGTCCTATGCCCTGCGATTTGAAACGCCGGACGGCGTGATCGTGTTTTCCGGTGACACGAACATGAACCCGAACCTTGTCGAAATTGCCAGGGATGCCGACATCCTGGTTCTGGAGGTCATCAGCACGGACTGGGCGAACAACCTGTTCCCCGAGCCTCGATCCTCTGCCGATATCGCCAAGCTTCACCACCTGCTGGAATCGCACACCCCCGTCGAGGAGGTCGGCCAGGTTGCCGCCCAGGCGAATGTCGGCCGCCTGGTCCTGTCGCACCTGGCGCCTGCAACCGTCCCCGACGAAGAGTGGCTGGCCGGCGTAAGCGGTTTCGAGGGCGAAGTCCTTGTCGGTCGGCCGCTTCTGCGATTGGGCCTGTCGGAAGCGAACAATCCCTGAGGTGGGGATGACGCTGGACACGCGCCGGGACGGGTTTGTCCCGGCGCGCCTGAATGTCATCGGTCGCTTGCGCCCACAAGGGCCGCGCGGGCAGGCGGCATGTTCTCTGCCGTGAGTGGCATCACGGCGCCGGGGCGGCGCAGCTGCGCTTCGACCGATTGCGCGACCAGATCGGCGGTGGCGGCGGACAGGGTCCAGCCGAGATGCCCGTGGCCGGTATTGTAGAACACCCCGGCGCGGCGGCCCGGCCCGACCTTGGGCATCATCGAGGGCGTCATCGGCCGCAGCCCCGCCCAGGGCACGCATTGCCGGGTCGAGACGGCGGGGAAATGCCGGTTCACCCA
The DNA here is from genome assembly GCF_900100045.1 of Paracoccus denitrificans. Classification (GTDB taxonomy): domain Bacteria; phylum Pseudomonadota; class Alphaproteobacteria; order Rhodobacterales; family Rhodobacteraceae; genus Paracoccus; species Paracoccus denitrificans. Next base: position 32,118 of record NZ_FNEA01000009.1, read on the forward strand.
TTCGACCAGCGGGCGGATCCGACAGGCGCGGATGTCGCGGTTCTCGCCCGCGAATTCGGCGGTGCCGGCGACCCGGAAGCGCGCGCGGCCAAGGCGGCTGGTGACGATCTTGGCGGCATCGTCCAACAGGCTCAGCTCCGGGGCCGCCTGGACCGAGATGTCGTCCTCCAGGTTCACGGTGATCGAATAGCCCTTGACCGGATAGATGTTGACGCGATCGCCAAGGCCGCGCGCGATGGCCCGGCTGCCGATGCCGGCGCAGACCACGATCGCGGGATGGATGGCATGGCGAACCTGGCCCTCGGCGTCGCGATAGCGGATATGGGTGTCGGTGCCGTCATGGCGGCAGGACAGGATCTCGGTCTCCATCCGGTAGGTGACGCCAAGCCGGGCCGAGGCGCGGGCAAGGCCGGTGGTGAACAGGTGGATGTCGCCGGTCGCGTCGCCCGGCGTGTGAAAGCCGCCGATGAAATCGCCCTTCAGGCGCGGCTCCAGCCGTCGGATGCCCTCGGCGTCCAGCTCGACCCGCTCGACCCCGCCGGCGGCCAGCAGCTCCGAGACGCGGCGGGCATGGGCCATCTGCGCCTCGGTCGCGTAGAAATGCAGGATGCCGCGGTCGTCGCGGTCAAACGCGATGCCCTCGCGCGCGGCGATGTCGCGCATCCGCTGACGCGCGGCCACGGCCAGTTCGGCGGTGCGGGTGGTATTGGCGCGGTAATTGGGAATATTGCCCAGGAATTGCGCCAGCCAGCTGTATTTGTGCCAACCCGGCTTCAGGCTCAGCGACAGGGGCGCGTCGGGTTTCATGAGCCAGGTCAGGCCCTTGGCGATGGTGGCCGGATAGTTCCAGACCTCGGCATTCGAGGCCGACAGCTGCCCGCCATTGGCGAAGCTGGTCTCCATCGCGGCATAGCGGTTGCGGTCATAGACGGTGACGGCAAAGCCGCGTGCGGCCAGTTCATAGGCGGTGGTCACGCCGGTGATCCCGGCGCCGATGACGGCGATATTCTGCATGGTTCTCTCTGGTTTCCAAAAAGTCAGAACACGCCGGGCTCGGCGCATCCCCCCTCTGTCCTTTTGCCTGAGAGTATCGCCGCGCTTCGCGGCTTTCTCCTTCGGCGGATGCTGTCGCATCTCTCTCCAGAGTGGCGGTCCGGCAGTCCTGGTGCCTGAGAGATTCCGGGGCGTTGCTCCGTCGGCGCGGGTGGGAACCCGACTCTCCTGTCCAGACCGTGTGGATGTCGGCGGGCCCGTCAGACCGGGCCTGCCATTCGTGAAGGGGGCGGTCAGGCGGGGTTCTTGCCAGCCTCGGGGGTCCGCTTGCCCCAGTTCAGCGCCACCGCCACGATGATCGCCAGGATGCCGGCGGCGGCCGAGCCGAAGAGCGACGGGATGGGCGACAGGAACACCGCCAGCCCCGCCAGGATGCCGGTCAGCGCGTTGCGGCGGGTGGCGCTGTTCATGAACATCACCAGCACCGCACCATAGAGCGCGGGCAGGGTATAGCTCTTGATCGCCTCGGCGACGGCGGGGGGCAGGACCTCGATCAGCGCGGCGCCGATCAGCACCAGCGCGACCAGGAAGACCAGGTTCACCAGCACCGACACCGCGATGCCGATCACCGCCGCCACCTCGGCCTTGCGGCTGCCGGCCTCGGCCTCCACCGCGCTCTGGCACGAGATCACCACCGGCATCCGCATGTTGCCGATATTGCCGGACAGAAAGCTCATATAAGTGCCGCAGACGCCCAGGACCGGGAAGTAGGAGATCGGCTCGACCACCCAGATGATGCCGACAAAGGCGGCGATCGCCAGAAAGCCGGTCAGGATCGGGCCGATGCCGGGAAAGGCATCCAGGACGAAGGACAGGTAGAGCGCGGGCATCATGCACAGCACCATCGCGATCAACAGCGACAGGCGGCCGATGCGATGGGCGCGGGGGATGAAGCGGCTTTTGTAGAAGCCTTCCATGGTTTGGTCGGTCATTTCATCGTTCTCCGATAAGGTTGCGATCAGGCCAGGATTCGGCCGACACCGAAGCCGACCGCGATCCCCGCGATCAGGCTGAGGCCCACGGCCCATTCGCGCAGCCAGGGACGGTGCTTGCCCGCCGCATGCAGCGCCACCATGCAGCCCGCGCTGGTGACGACGGCGGCCAGGTTGTCGGCGGCGATGGTGATATTGCTCAGCCAGGACTTGCTGACCGCGGCATTGGCGCCCAGCAGGAAGAAGATCGCGATGGGCGTGGCGGTGCCGACGGCGCGGATCAGCGCCGGGTTGCTGAGAGCCATCCGGTCCTGCGTCCGGTCAAGCCCCTTGGTCAGGAAGAAGGTCGAAAGCAGCCAGCCCATGCCGCCAAGCGTCATCACCCAGACCGAGGCCGCAAACGCCTGCAACGTATAGCTGTCGCGCCCCAGTTCGGCGCCGACGGCCCTTGCGCCCTGATCGGCGGCCACGAATTCGAACACCGCCGAGCCGATCACCCCCACGCGCATCAGCGTCACCGGCGATCCGACCATCGCGACCAGCGACACGGCGACGAAGAAGATCGCTACCGCCGGCCCGATCGAGTTGATCGCGGCGGTCTTGTAGATCCGCGTCCGCTCCTCCGGTGTCAGGATTTCATAGCGGTTCGAGAAAATCAGCGTCATGCGCAGATACATCAGCGCCTGCGCGACGACGACGCTGATGACGAGGATGGCGAACAGCCACAATACCGGGCCATTGGCGATCTGAAGAACGTTTTCCATTTTTTCGTTTCCCTGTTGGATGCGCGGCCGCCTCAGGCCAGTTCGGCCCGGACGAGGCGGCAGAAATAGCTGGCGGCGGTGGCAAGGATCTCGTCGTTGAAGTCAAAGCCGGGATTGTGCGGCATGGCGCCGGGTCCCGCGCCCACCAGCACATAGCTGCCGGGCACCTGTTCGGTCATGTAGGCGAAATCCTCGCTGCCGGTGAAGGGCGCGACATTGCCGCGGACGTTTTCCGCGCCGACCGTTTCAGCGGCGACCGACAGGGCGATGACGGTCGCCTGGGGGTCGTTGACCAGCGGCACGAAATTGTCGTCGAACGCGATCTCGGCATGGCCGCCATAGGTGGCGGAAACGCCCTTGGCGACCTCTTCCAGGCGCTGTTTCATCAGCGCGCCGACGCCCTTGTCGAAATAGCGCAGGCAGCCTTTCAACTCTGCCTTGTCGGGGATGACGTTGTGGCTGTTGGTGCCGGCATAGACATCGGTGAAGGAGATGATCCCGGTCTCGTTCGGGTCCAGGTTGCGCGCGACGATGCTTTGCGCCGTCACCACGATGTTCGAGGCCATCTGCGCGGCATCCACCGTGGTCTGGGGCAGGGCGGCATGGCCGCCGCGGCCCTGCAGGCGGATGGTGAAGAAGGAACAGCCCGCCATCATCCGGCCCGGCCGGGTGCAGATATGGCCGCGCTCGATGCCGGGGAAATTGTGATAGGCATAGATCCGGTCGCAGGGAAACCGCTCCAGCAGCCCGTCGCGGATCATCGCCAGCGCGCCGCCCAGACCTTCCTCGGCGGGCTGGAAGATGAAATGGACCGTGCCCGCGAAATCGCGGTCGCGCGACAGGTGCCAGGCGGTCGCCAGCAGGGTGGCGGTATGACCGTCATGGCCGCAGGCATGCATCACCCCCGGCACTTTCGAGGCATAGGGCTTGCCGGTTTCCTCGTGGATCGGCAGCGCGTCCATGTCGGCGCGCAGGCCGATGGCGCGGTTCGATTGCCGCCGGCCGCGCAGCACGCCGACCACGCCGGTGCCGCCGATGCCGGGATGCACCTCGTCCAGCCCGAATTCGCGCAGCTTGGCCTCGACCAGTTCGGCCGCGAACGTTTCCTGAAAGCCGATGCCGGGGTTTTCATGCAGCGCGTGCCGCCAGCCGATGAACTCGGCCTGCTGCGCCACGATGTCCTCGATCATGCCCATGCGGATCTCCTCGAATCACTCATAATAATTGCGTAATGCAATTGTTGCATAATGAGATGATTGCACCAAAGGATAATTTCCGGTCTGATGCGTGGGCGCGCGCCGAAACGCGGAAACGGGGCGTGGATTGGTGAAATGCGGAGGCTGAATGCTTAGAAACTGGTCAAAGGCGTTTCGGCAGGGGAATGCCGTTTACCAATTGAATATGCTGGCGAATGCCACGATCCGGTCGTTCGAGGACGGATTTGTCGAGATCGTCGGGCTGGATATCCGCACAATTCGCGTGCTGCGCCTGATCGGCGACAATCCGGGCATTACCTTCGCGGAAATCGCGGTGCTGGGCGCGCTGGAACGCAGCCTTGCGTCGCGCCTGATCCAGACGCTGGTGCGCCAGGATCTTGTCGAACGGCGCAATGATCCGAACGACGCGCGGCGCTTCGGCCTTCATATCACGCCCATCGGGCAAGAGACGCGGCGGCGCGCCGACATGCTGTCCGATCTGGGGCTGGAGATCCTGTTTCAGAAGCTCGATCCGGCGGAAGCGGCGGCCTTCGTGCGCACGCTGGGAAAGCTGGCCGACTGGATCGACAGCGACGAATTCGAGCGGAAGATCCGGCAAACATATGCCGATGCCTCAGAAAGGCTGAAGTAAGGCGGGCGCGGCGGCGATGCGGGGCGCGCGCTATCCGATCCGCTTTGACAGCCGCGCGGCGGCATCGCGCAGGGCGGTGATGACATCCTCTCGGGCGACCTGGCGCACGCCGTCGATCCGGGGAAGCATGGGCACCGTCAGCGCCGCGACGGCGTGGTGATTGACATCGAGGATGGGATAGGACACCGCGTAGAGCCCTTCGTATTGGCGGCTTTGCAGGGCGGCATATCCCTTGACGGCGACCTCGTGGACCTCTTTGCGGAAGGCCCTCAGTTCGGATTCGGGCCGTCCGTCGAACGCCTCGCGGATGCGCAATTCCATGGTGTCGCTGTCCTGGAAGGCGATCAGCACCCGGCCTGAAGCGGACGGGGCCACGGCGATTTCCGATCCCGTGCGCACCGAGAACCCCAGGCCACTGGGCGCATCCACGGCGGCAAGCACCGTCTGCGACCCGCGATTATAGACCCGCAGGTCGCAGCCGAAATCGACATCTCTCGACAGCTCCTCCATGATCGGGATCGCCGCCGTCAGCAGGCGCCGCACCGGTGGATGCGCCTGCGACAGCTTGAACAGCTTGGTCGTGGGGCCGAACTTGTCGCCGTAATTCGCGACATAGTTCCGCCGCACCAGGATGCTGACCATCCGGTAAAGCTCGCTGACGCTGCGGCCGAGGCGGGTCGCGATTTCCTTCTGCGTCAGCGCCGTTTCGCTTTCATGAAGCAGCTCCAGGATATCCAGCCCCTTTTCCAGCGCCGGCGCGGAATAGTTCGGCGGCTCCTTCGCCTGGGTCGCGGTGGACTTGGCTGCACCCATGGTTCGTCTTCCCTCACTCCGCGCCGGACACATCTTGCGACCTCCTCAGTTTCCGCTGGGGAAGGTCAGGTCGATCTGGGGCACAGCTATACCTCCCGTCGGGTCGATGTCGATGGTAAAGCCCTCGAGCGTGCGCATCGCGTCCTCCATGTCCATGACCGGGGCTTGCCCGCCCACGCCCATGAAGATCTCGGGCGCGAACAGCACGACGATCACCAGCAGCAACTGGATGATGACGAAAGGTATGCCGCCCAGATAGATCTGCCGGGTGGACACGCCGTCGATCATCTTGCCGCTGATCTCGTCCTTGTAGGCGGCCTTGGGCGCGATCGAGCGCAGGAAGAACAGTGAAAAGCCAAGCGGCGGCGTCAGGAACGAGGTTTGCAGCGTGATCGCGATCACCAGGCCCAACCACAGCGGATCGACCCCCAGGGTGATCGCCGGGACCAGCAGAAGCGGGATGGCGATGAAGGCGATCTCGAAGAAGTCGAGGAAACATCCCAGGACGAAGATCACCACGACGGTGAAGATCATGAACCCGCGCTGGCCGCCGGGAAGCCCGGTCAGAAGGTGTTCGACCCAGAGATGGCCGTTGATCCCGAAGAAGGTCAGCGCGAAGACCCGCGCCCCGATCAGGATGAACAGGATGAAGGCGCAGAGCTTGGCCGTGGAATAGGTCGCCTGGGTCATCATCGCAAGGTTCAGCCGGTCGGGCCGCCGGTCGGCCAGCCGCTTGGCCAGGGCCAGGACCACCGATCCCACCGCGCCCATCGCCCCGGCCTCGACCGGCGTGGCCAGGCCGATGAAGATCGTCCCCAGCACCAGGAAGATCAGCAGCACGGGCGGGACCAGGACGAAGGCGACCCGCTCGGCGATCGCCGAGATGAGGCGGGTGCGCGCGCCGCGTGCCGAGGCGCCGTGCAGCGCGACATAGGCGCAGACGGCGCTGGCCGCCCAGGCCAGCGTGGCCGCCAGCGAGCCTGCATCGCGGGTCATCGCCAGCGCGGCGAAGCCAAGGGCAAGCACGCCGCCCGCCACCAGCGCCGCGCGCCCCAGCAGCCGCGACATCAGCGCGATGACCAGCGCCGCGATGGACAGGCCGCACAGGGTAAAGATCACCACGTCGATGGTCTTCTCCATCCCCGACGCACGCACCGTCAGCGAGGCGATGATCCCCGAGACGACGAACAGCGCCAGCACCTGCCAGACGCCCCGCGTGCCGTTCGGTTCGCGATAGAGCAGCGCCTCGGGCGGCAGGGCGGGAACATAGGACGGACGGAAGATGCTGACCAGCAGGATGAACAGCATGAAGCTGAGCGTCAGCATCAGCGAGGGCAGGAAGGCCACCGTGTACATGTCGCCGACCGAGGTGCCCAGCTGGTCGGCCAGCACGATCAGGATGGTCGAGGGCGGCAGGATCTGTGCCAGCGTCCCCGAGGCCATGATCGTCCCCGACGCGACCCGCCGGTCATAGCCATAGCGCATCATCACCGGCAGCGAGATCATGCCCATGGCGATGACCGATGCGGCCACGACGCCGGTGGTCGCCGCCAGCAGCGTGCCGACGAACACCACCGCATAGGCGACGCCCCCGCGCACCGATCCGAAGAACTGGCCGAAGGTTTCCAGCAGATCCTCGGCCATGCCCGAGCGTTGCAGTACGATCCCCATGAAGGTGAAGAACGGAACCGCCAGCAGCACCTCGTTCGACATGATGCTGAACACGCGGTCAGGCAGCGCCACGAGCAGGTTCCAGCTTAGCGCGATGGTGCCGGGCGCATAGGGTGACAGTTCGACCGCCACGAAGAAGAACAAGAGCCCGTTCGCGGCCAGCGAGAAGGCGACCGGATAGCCCAGAAGCAGTATCCCGATCAGCGACAGGAACATGATCGGGGCGAGGTTGGAGGCAAGCAGTTCGAACATCACGACACCTCGCCTTCGGTGTTGGGCAGGTCACGCAGCCGGAAGCCGGTCTTGATGACCTCGGAAAGCCATTGCAGGGTCAGCTGGAGGAAGCCGATGAAGATCAATGCCTTGGCGGGCCACAGGGGCAGCCCGCCCTGGTTCGGCGACATCTCGCCCGAGGCAAGCGTCTTCAGGAAGAATTGCATCGAAAGCCACAGCATCAGCGCGACGAAGGGGAACAGGAACAGCAGGTGGCCCGCCATCTCGACGATCTCGCGGGTGCGCGGGGAAAACCGGCTGGAGAACACGTCGATGCGCACATGCTCGTTGTCCTGCATCGCCCATGCGGCGCAGAGCATGAAGACCGCGCCGAACAGGTACCATTGCAGTTCCAGCCAGGCATTCGAGGTCACGCCGAACAGGTGCCGCGACAACGCATTGAGCGCCGAGACCAGAATGGCCATCACGATCGCCCAAGAGGCGGCCTTGCCGATCCCCCGGTTGAGGTAATCGATCGCCCGGCTTGATCGAAGCAGAAAGTTAGTCATACCACCTCCCTGGCATGTGCCGCGCCGGCCGGGATATCCGAACCGGCACGGCGCTTGCCCCCTGGTTGCTGCGCGCTGACCCTCCCCGAGCCGGCGCTTACTTGCCGTAGTTGATCTGGTGAACCTCGATGATGGTGCCTTCGGGGTCCTGGAAGAAGATCTGATACCACCCGGCCATGGCCCAGACACCATAATCGGCGAAGGGCACGCCATTGTCGGTCAGGTGTTTCTTGAACGCCTCGATGTCGTCGGTGCGGAAGGCGATATGGCCGCGCTCCAGCGGGTTCACCGGCTGGTTGGTGCGATAGCTGACGCCCAGGTCGGTCGTGGCCAGGTGGAATTCGATCTTGCCATCGGTCACGAATTCCACGCCGCTGTAATAGCCCTTGGTGGTGTCCTGGACATGTTCGTCGTCATCGACGCCGCCGAGGTTCAGGATCTTGCGATAGAATTCGTTCAGATGCGGCACGTCCTTGGTGCAGACGTTGATGTGGTGCAGTTCCAGTTTCATCTTTTTCTCCTCTGGTAAATTTGCAGTCAGACCGGCATGCCGCCATCGACCATCAGCGTGGCGCCGGTCACATAGGACGCCTCGTCCGAGGCCAGCCACAGCAGCGGATAGGCCATTTCCTTCGGCTCGGCCCACCGGCCCAGGACGCAGGGCGGCTCGAAGGCGGCCAGTTCGTCGCGCGATTTTCCGGCCTGTTCGGCGCGGGTGACGTGAAAGGGCGTCAGGGTATAGCCGGGGCAGATCGCGTTGGCCCGGATGCCGTGGGGCGCTTCCTCCCAGGCCAGTGTGCGGGTGAAGCCCAGCACCGCCGCCTTCGAGGCGTCATAGGCGCCCATCCCCTTGCGGCCCAGGACGGCGTGGCAGGACGACACATTGACGACGCTGCCCTCGCCGCGCTCGCGCATGCTGGGCAGGGCGGCGCGGGTCAGCGAGGCATAGCTGAGCAGGTTCACGCGGATGATGTCTTCCCACATGTCCCAGGTCGCATCCGCCAGCGCGTCATAGCGGCGGATGCCGACATTGTTGACCACGATGTCGATCCCGCCGAATGCCTCGATCGCCTTGTCCGCAGCCTCATAGGCGGCCGCCTCGATGCCCAGATCGGCGGCGAAGGGCCGCACATTCGCGCCGGGCACGGCCGACCTGATGCGTTCGGCCGCGGCCTCGACCGCCTCGCCGCTCAGGTCCACCAGCACCACGCTGGCGCCTTCCTCGCAGAAGATGCGCCCGGCCTCGGACCCGATGCCGCCGCCGCCGCCCGATACAAGCGCGACCTTGCCCGCCAGACGATTTGCCATTCGTATGCTCCTCTTTCCCTTATGTTCGCTGCCTTGCCTTTCCGGCAAAGCGCGTCCCTTCCCGGCGCCATGAGGCAACTGGGTCGGCCTGACCAGCAGGCCGATCGTGCCGGTCGGGGGCCGACGGGCCCCCGGCCTTTTTCCGTCAGAGCTGGGTGCGCAGACGCGCCATCATCGCGTCGTAGCTGAGCTCGGTCAGCTGCCAGTAGGCATAGGCCGAATCCCGGTATTCGACGATGCTGTCATAGAGCGTCTTCCATTCGGGATTGGTCTCGTTCAGCTCGGCATAGACTTCCTTCGAGGCGGCAAGCGCGGTCGCGATGATTTCCTCGTTGAAGTTGCGCAGCTGCGCGCCCGAACTGATAAGGCGCACCAGCGCGGCCGGGTTGCCATAGTCGTAGCGGGTGACGACCTCGTCCGCCGCCACGGCGGCGGCGGCCCGCAGGATGGCCTTGTAATGGGCGGGCAGCTCTTCCCATTTCTGCAGGTTCATGAAGAAATGGACGGCCGCCTGGCCTTCCCACCAGGACGGGAAATAGTAATAGGGCGCGACCTTGTTCAGGCCCATCCGTTCCTCGTCGAAGGGGCCGGTGAATTCGGCGGCGTCGATCGTGCCGCGCTCAAGCGAGACATAGACATCGCCGCCGGGGATGGCGGTCGGCACCACGCCCATCTTCGCCATGATCGAACCGGGCAGCCCGCCGACCCGCATCTTCAGCCCGGCCAGATCGGACACGCTATTGATTTCCTTGCGATACCAGCCGCCCATCTGCGCGGTGACATTGCCGCCCGGCAGGGCGAAGAAGCCGTGCTTGGCATAGAAGGTGTTCAGCAGGTCAAGCCCGCCGCCCTGCATCTGCCAGGCGTCCATCATCCGGGTGTTGAAGCCGAAGGGCAGCAGCGTGCCCAACGAGAAAGCCGGGTCCTTGCCGTGGTAATATTGCGAGGCGGTATGGCCCATCTCGACCGTGCCCTGCGCCACGGCATCGGCGATCTGGTTCGGGCCGACGATCTCGCCCGCGGCGAAGGGCTGGATGCGGAAGCGACCCTCGGTCATCTCCTCGACATATTTCGCCATCGTCGTCGCGGCCGGATAGAGCGCCGCGAAGGATGTCGGGAAGGCCGATTGCAGCCTCCAGGTGATTTGGGGCGCCGACTGCGCGATTGCGGGGGCGGCAAGCGTCGTCGCCGCCGCGCCAATGCCGACTGATCCCAGGAATTTCCGCCTTCTCATGTCTCTCCTCCCTCGATGGCCGATCTCGGCCGGTAGGTTCATCCAACATCATTTCACATATGATGTCAATTCTTCGCATATGATGTTTAAGGTTGAATCGCCTGATTGCCTGCTTGGTCCCGCCGGTTCGACATTCGATATTGCGCGTCTCATAACAGCAAAATCAGGTGTTTATGGCTGCGCGCGCGCCAGGGCGGTCCCTTCTCAGCAATGTTCGTTTGACAAATGATTTTAATTATTCATATATGGATTCAACTTCTGGGAGGAGAGAATCATGACCATGGAGAGGGATTCGGCCCCGCTGATCCGAATCGATTCCTGCGCGCTGGCCTCGGCGCGGCGTGTCGCCGCCATGCTCGATTGCGATCCCGGCATGGTGGCCGACGGTCAGCCGCTGCCGCGCGGCTGGCATTTCATCCTGCTGGGCGGCGACACGCGCCGTTCCGAGCTGCGCGGCGACGGCTTTCCCGGCCTGGGCGTGCCGATGCCCGATTTCGGCCTGCCTCGGCTGCTGCTGGCCGGGCGCAGCGTGCGCTGGGATGGCGACATCGCGATCGGCGAGCCGGTCGAGCGCGACAGCCGGATCGAGGACATCACCGAAAAACAGGGCCCCGCGGGCCGCATGGCGCTGGTCAGGCTGCGCCACGCGCTGCGCCCGCTGTCGCAGGCACAAGCGGCGGTGATCGAGACGCAGACCTATGCCCTGCTGCCCGCCGGTCCCTCGGCCCCGCGACCGGCGGCCCCGGCCGGGGCGGAGGCCGCGCATCGGCGCCGCGTGACGCCGGACGAGACCCTGCTGTTCCAGTATTCGGCGCTCGGCTTCAATTCGCACAAGATCCATCTGGATCGCGACCATGCCCGCATTGTCGAGGGCCTGCCGGATCTGGTCGTGAATGGCGGCCTTGTCGCGCTGCTGGCGACCGAGTTCCTGCGCACCGACCTGGGCGTCACGCCCACCGCCCTGCGCGCACGGCATCTGTCGCCGCTTTACTGCAACCATCCGATGACGCTTTGCGCCGATCCCGCCCCCTCGGGCTGGCGAATCCGCGTTCTCGATGACAGCGGCGTGCTTGCCGCCGAACTGGAGGTCGAGGCATGAGCTTTCAGCCACTGAAATCCATCCGCGTGCTGGACCTGACCAGCGTTGTGGTCGGCCCCGCCGCGACCTGGCGGCTGGGGCAATACGGCGCCGATGTCGTCAAGGTCGAAAACCCGGCGGGCGACCTGATGCGCGGCCTGGGCGGGCAGTCGCCCACCGGCCAGCATTCCGGCGCCTATCTGCACCTGAACCGGGGCAAGCGGAACATCTGCCTTGACCTGAAATCCGACGGCGCGCGGCAGGTGATCGCCCGCCTGATCGCGCAGGCCGATGTCGTCGTCGCCAATATGCGGCCCAAGGCGCTGGAAAAGCTGGGCATCGACCCGGCGAGGATCCAGGCGCGCCATCCCGACAAGATCTATTGCCTGCTGACCGGCTTTGGCACCGACGGACCCTATGGCGGCTTTCCGGCCTATGACAGCGTGGTCCAGGCGGCGGCGGGCATTCCCGGCCTGTCGCTTGCCCGCGACGGGGTGCCGCGCTATGTGCCGCTGCTGATCTGCGACCATGTGGTCGGCGAGATCGCCGCCGGCGCCATCCTTGCCGCCGTGATAGAGCGGCAGGCCACCGGGCGCGGCCGCATGATCGAGATCCCGATGTTCGAGACGATGGCCGCCTTCGTCCTTCAGGAACATCTGGCGCAGCACAGCTTCGACCCGCCGGTCGGCCCGCCGGGCGATCGCCGCCTGCTCAGCCCGCACAACATGCCGGTCCAGACCGCCGATGGCCATGTCGCGGTGACGATCAACACCGATGCCCAGGTGCGCGCCTTCCTGCAGGTGACGGACCGCGCCGAACTGGCCGATGATCCGCGCTTTGCGACCGTCGCCGCCCGCGCCGACAACGTGGCCGAATGGTTCGAGGTCCGGGGCGCGCCCCTGACCCAGCGGACCACGGCCGAGTGGCTTTCGCTGTTCCGCGCCGCCGATCTGGCCGCCATGCCCTGCCACACGCTGGAGACGCTGCCCTCGGACCCGCATCTGGCCGCCGTCGGCCTGATCGAACATGAGGATCACCCGACCGAGGGCCGCACCGCCGTCATCCGCGCCTCGTTGCGGGTGGATGGCGACAGCGTGCCGACCCGCAGCCCGGCGGCGCCCCGCGGATGGGATACCCGCGACGTGCTGGCCGATGCGGGCTTTTCCGCCTCTGAAATCGAAACGCTTTTGTCAGAAGGGTCCGCCCATGAACATCACCGCTGAAACTGTCCCCGCCGCGCTGAAGGGCGGCCCCCGTTACCTCGATGGCAAGGTCTGCGTGATCGTCGGCGTCGCCTCGCTGCGCGGCATCGGCTATGCCACGGCGGAACTGTTCGCCCGGCACGGCGCCAAGCTGGTCGTCGTCGATCTGATGATGGACGACACCATCGCCGCCGATGTCAGCCAGGCCATCGCCACCCGCAACGGCGAGGCGCCCGAACTCTTGGGCCTGCGCTGCGACATCGGCCGCGCCGCCGATTGCCAGGGCGTGATCGACCAGGCCGTGGCGCGCTTCGGCCGGATCGATTGCCTTGTGAACACCGCCGCCATCGTCAAGTCCGACGGGCTGCTGGCGATCTCGGGCGACGATCTGGACCTGATCCTGAACGTCAACCTCAAGGGTGCCTTCAACCTGTGCCAGAACGCGCTGCGCGTCTTCGAAGAACAGGGCAGCGGCACGATCGTCAACATCGCCTCGGTCGCCGCGCAGCGCGGCGGCGGGCTGGTGGGCGGCGCGCATTACGCGGCCTCGAAAGGCGGCGTCATCAGCCTGACGCGCAGCATCGCGCGCGAATTCGGCCCCAAGGGCATCCGGGCGAACGCGATCTGTCCCTCGATGACCGAAACCGGGATGCTGGACGGCAATGTGACCGAGGCGCAATTCGCCCAGATCGTCGATGCCATCCCGCTGAAACGCGCCGGCCGGCCCGAGGATATTGCCAATGCCTGCCTGTATCTGGCATCCGATCTTTCGGCCTATGTCACCGGCACCACGCTGGACGTGAATGGCGGCAGCCATATCCACTGAATGTCGCCTAGGGGGATCAGATGTCTGGACTTGAGAAATCCGCCACCGTCGCCGTCATCGGCGCCGGTGCCATGGGGGCGGGAATCGCGCAGGTCGCGGCGACGGCCGGGCATCCGGTCCTGCTGTTCGACGTCCGCCCCGAGGCGGCAGAGGCCGGGCGCGCGGGCATCGTGAAAATGCTGGACCGCCAGCTTGCCAAGGGCCGGTTGACCGCTGACGACCGCGACGCCATCGCCGCCCGGCTGTCGGTGGCAAAGGCGCCTGGCGATCTGGCCCCGGCCCGGCTGGTGATCGAGGCCATCGTGGAAAAGCTGGAGGTCAAGCGCGACCTGTTCGCGCGGCTTGAAGGCATCGTGGACGATGCCGCGATCCTGGCCACCAATACCTCGTCGCTGTCGGTGACGGCGATCGCGGCGGGCTTGCGTCACCCCGGACGGGTGGCGGGGCTGCATTTCTTCAACCCCGCCCCGCTGATGCGGCTGGTCGAAGTGATCGCCGGCCTCGCCTCGGATCCGTCGGTGCTGGACCTGCTGCATGATACCGCGCTGGACTGGGGCAAGGCGCCGGTGCGGGCCACCTCGACCCCCGGCTTCATCGTCAACCGCGTGGCGCGCCCCTATTACGCCGAGGCGCTGCGGCTGGTCGAGGAGGGGGCGGCAGCGCCCCAGACCATCGACGCCATCCTCCGCGAGGCGGGCGGCTTCCGCATGGGTCCGTTCGAATTGATGGACCTGATCGGCCATGACGTGAATTTCGCGGTCACGCGCTCGGTCTTCGACGCCTATTTCGGCGATCCGCGCTATCGCCCCTCGCTGATCCAGCAGGAACTGGTGGCCGCCGGCTGGCTGGGCCGCAAGTCGGGCCGCGGCTTTTACGATTACGCCGAGGGCGCGGCGCGGCCCGAACCTGCGACCGTGGCCCCCACGCCCGCCCCGGCCCGCGTCGTGGTCGAGGGCGACCTTGGCCCCGCCGCCGCCCTGGTTCCCGCGCTGCGCGAGGCAGGCCTGCAGGTCGATCTTGCCCCCGGCGAGGGCTGCATCCGCGTCGGCGCCGCGCGGCTTGCGCCTGGCGACGGCCGCATGGCGACGGCGCGGGTCGCGGGCGGCGAGTCCGCCGATCTGGTGTTGTTCGACCTTGCGCTGGATTACGCCACCGCGACGCGGATCGCGCTGGCCCGCGCCGACCAGACCCCGGAGGCAGCGCTTGCCGATGCGGTGGGGCTGTTCCAGGCGCTTGGCAAGCAGGTTTCGGTCGTGGATGACACGCCGGGCCTCGTGGTGCTGCGCATGCTGGCGATGCTGGCCAACGAGGCGTCCGAGGCGGTCCTGACCCGCGTGGCGACGCCGGCCGATATCGACCGCGCGATGACGCTTGGCGTGAACTATCCCAAGGGACCGCTGGCATGGGCCGATACCGTTGGCCCCGCGCGTATCCTGTCGGTGCTGGATGCGATCCATGCCGCTTGCGGAGACAGCCGCTATCGCGCCTCGCAGCTTCTGCGCCGCCAGGTGGCCACCGGCGCGCGCCTGTCGGGCGATCCGGTCGTCTGAGGAACGGGCGCCTTTCGGCGCCGCGCCATCAGGCGATCGGGGATCGCGCCGCGTTCAGCCGCTGGCCTCGCGGATCATGTTGCGGGCGATCACCAGCTGCTGGATCTGGGTCGTGCCTTCATAGATGCGGAACAGCCGCACGTCGCGATAGAAGCGTTCGACCGCATATTCGGCCATGTAGCCCGCCCCTCCATGGATCTGCACCGCGCGGTCGGCCACGCGGCCGACCATCTCGCTGGCATACATCTTGCAGCAGGCCGCCTCGGTCGAGACGCTCAGGCCGGCATCCTTGCGCCGGGCGGTTTCCTCGATCATGCAGCGGGCGGCATAGGCCTCGGCGCGGCTGTCGGCCAGCATCGCCTGCACCAGCTGCTTTTCGGCGATGGGCTCGCCGAACTGCCTGCGCTCCATCGCATAGGCCAGGCTGTCGCGGATCAGCCGTTCCGCCGCGCCCACGCAGACCGCCGAGATGTGCAGCCGGCCCCGGTCCAGCACCTTCATCGCGGTCTTGAAGCCCTGGCCCAGCCTGTCGGGGCCGCCGATGATCGCACTTGCCGGGACGCGGCAATCTTCCAGGATGACATCGCAGGTATGCGATCCCTTCTGGCCCATCTTGCGGTCCCTGGGCCCCAGATGCAGGCCGGGGGTGCCGGCCTCGACCAGGAAGGCGGTGACGCCGGCGGCCGACTTGCTGTCGGGATCGGTGCGGGCGAAGACGGTGAACAGCCCGGCATGGGGCGCGTTGGTGATGAACCGCTTGGTCCCGTTCAGGACATAGTGATCGCCGTCCAGCCGCGCCGAACAGCGCAGCGAGCCCGCGTCCGACCCGGCATCAGGCTCGGTCAGCGCGAAAGAGGCGATCATCTCGCCCGAGGCCAGCTGTGGCAGGTAATGCGCCTTCTGCTCGGGCGTGCCGTCGATGATGATCCCCTGAGAGCCGATGCCGTTATTCGTGCCCACCAGCGAGCGGAACACCGGTGAGGCCTGGCCCAGGACCAGCGCGGCCTGCACCTCTTCGGCCATGGTCAGGCCGATGCCGCCATGTTCCTCGGGGATCGACATGCCGAACAGGCCCATCTCGCGGATCTCCTGCACCAGTTCGGGCGGGATCGCGTCGCCATCGGCCACCCGCTCTTCGTTCGGGATCAGGCGTTCGCGCACGAAGCGGTCCAGGGTCTCGAGGAATTGCGCAAGCGTTTCGGGGTCGAGGCTCATGGCGATGCGTGTCCTTCCGGGTCCTGCTGAATGTCGCAAACGAGGGGCCGCGGGCCTGCCGCGCCCGCCGGGAAAATGACTAGCATCCGGCGGCCCGTCGCAGAACCGGGGCTTTTGCGCCATCCGCCCCGTCCGCCGCTGTCGCACAAGAGACAATTGCCGCGCGCGGGCCGGCGGCCTTTACTCGGGCCGTGCCGCCGCCGTTCCGGCGCCCCGGTCCGCCCCTCCCGGCCGGGGGTCGGGATGCGTGGTGGCACGGAGATTTCAAGGGAGGAACACCAGATGAGGGCTTTGCGTTTTCACGCCGCCAAGGATCTGCGGGTCGAGGACATTCCGCAGCCGACCGAACCGGCCGCCGACGAGGTGGTGATCGAGAACCGCTTCGCGGGGATCTGCGGCACGGATCTGCACGAATATGCCTATGGGCCGATCTTCGTGCCCAAGGACGCCGCCACCGGCGCGGTCGCCGCGCAGGTTCTGGGCCATGAATATGGCGGCACCGTGGTCAAGGTCGGGCGCGACGTGACCCATGTGAAGGTCGGCGACCGGGTCTCGGTCCAGCCCTTCATCACCCCGCGCGGCGGCGACTATTACACTGATCGCGGGCAGTTCAACCTGTCGGATGCGATGGCGCTGGCCGGTCTCAGCTGGATCGGCGGCGGCATGGCGGAATCCAGCCTGCTGAAGGGCTATAACGTCTATAAGCTGCCCGACCAGATGACCGACGAGGACGCGGCGCTGGTCGAGCCGGTGGCGGTCGCCGTCTATGGCGTGGACCGGGGCGGCGTGAAGCCGGGCGACGCGGTGCTGGTCACGGGCGCCGGGCCGATCGGCCTTCTGGCGCTGCTGGCCGCGCGGGCGGCGGGGGCGGTGCAGCTGTTCGTGTCCGATCCCAACGCCAAGCGGCTGGAGATCGCGCGGGACATCATCCCCGATGTGGTGGTGATCGACCCGCGCAACCAGGATGTGGGCGAGGTGATCCGCGCCGCGACCTAGGGCGGCGTCGGCTGCGACGTGGCGCTGGAATGCGTGGGCAACACGCAGGCGCTGCAGGCCTGCGTCGATGCGGTGCGCAAGCGCGGCGTGGTGGTGCAGGTGGGCCTGCATGCCGGCGAGGCGCCGGTGAACTGGTTCAACGTGGTTTACAAGGATATCGACCTGCGCGGCTCCTGGGCCTATGAGGCGCAGATGTGGCCGCGCGTGATGCGGCTGATCGCCTCGGGGCAGATCCCGGCGCGCAAGATCGTGACCCGGACCGTCACGCTGGACAATGTCATCGTCGAGGGCTTCGACGCGCTGCTGGACCCGGCGGGCACGCATCTGAAGATCCTGATCGACCTGCGGGGCTGACCGCGCCGCTCCACCGCCACCCGAAAGCCCCGCATCCGGCGATGCGGGGCTTTTGCCATGGGGCGCTCAGGCGGATGGGTTCAGGCTGGTGAAATCGCGCCCTTCATCCGCAAGCTGGCGCAGAAGCGGCGGGACGGACCAGGACAGCGGGTCGTCCTTGGCCAGGGCCTCGATCCGGGACAGGATGCGCGCGGGCGTCAGCCGGTCGGCATGGTGCATCAGCCCGCCGCGCCAGCGCGGAAAGCCGTAGCCATGGACCAGCACCAGGTCGATGTCGCGCGGCGCGGCGGCGATGCCCTCGGCCAGGATCCGGGTCGCCTCGGCGATCATCGCCAGGACCAGCCGTTCGGCGATGCCCTCGGCGGGCAGCGCCACGCGGGTGATGCCGGCATCGCGGCTGGCCGACAGGATCGCCTGCGTCACCTCGTCCGAAGGCTGCGCGCGGCCTTCGGCATCATAGTCATACCACCCCGCGCCGGACTTGCGGCCCAGGCGCCTGCAACGCTCGACCAGATGATCGGCGATCGGGACGTAGCGGTGGTCAGCGCGGTCGCGCAGGTTCTGGCGGCGGCGGTTGGCGTATGCGATGTCCAGCCCCGACATGTCCTGCGCCTCATATGGCCCCATCGCCATGCCAAAGCCGCGCATGGCGGCATCGACCTGGGCCGGCAGCGCGCCTTCCAGCAGCAGGATGTCGGCCGCGTGGCGATAGCGGGCAAGGATGCGGTTGCCGATGAACCCGTCGCAGACGCCCGCCAGCACCGGCACCTTGCCAAGCTTCCGCGCCAGCCGGAACGCCGCGCCCAGGGTCTGGTCCGACGTCGCCTCGCCGCGCACGATCTCCAGCAGCTTCATCACATGGGCGGGCGCGAAGAAATGCAGCCCCAGGAAGCGGCCCGGCTGCCGGATGCCCTGCGCCAGCAGGTCGATATCCAGATACGAGGTATTCGTGGCCAGGATCGTACTGTCGGGCAGCGCGTCCTGCAGCGCGGCGAAGATCGCCTGCTTGACCGCCATGTCCTCATAGGCGGCCTCGATGGCCAGGTCGGCGGCGGGCAGGTCGTCATAGCCCACCGCCAGCGACAGCCGCGCCTGCAACTCGGCGGCGCCGGCATCGGTCAGCGCGCCGCGCTTGCGGCCCTGCGCCACCAGCCCGGCGATATTGTCGCGGGCGCGGTCCAGCGCGGCGGCGTCGGTCTCGACCACCCTGACCACCAGCCCGGCCGACAGCAGCGCATAGGCGATGGCCGCGCCCATATTGCCGCCGCCGACCACCACGGCGCGGGCGATCTCTGGCGCGGGGGCGGGCCAGGCCTTTCCCTGCGCCATGGCGGCGCGTTCGGCGAAGAACACATGGCGCAGCGCCCGCGCCTGGTCCGATCCGCGCAAGTCGAGGAAGGTCGCGCGCTCGCGTGTCAGCGCCGCCTTGATCGGTTCTTGCGCCGAGGTGGCCACCAGCTCGATCGCCCGGTGCGGCGCGACCTGGCCCGGTGCGCGCCGGTCGGCCCGCGCATGAGCCGCCGCGACCGCCGCCTCGTCCGGCGCGGGGGGCGGGCGGTCGTCGGCGCAGAGGGCGCGGAGCAGGGTCTGCGTGTCCACGCCCCGCGCGGCGGCCATCGGGTCATCGGCGATCAGGTCGATCAGGCCCAGGCTTTCCGCTTCGGCGGCGGTCACGCTGCGGCCCTGTCCCAACAGGTCCAGCGCGGCCGCCATCCCCACCAGCCGCGGCAACCGCTGCGTGCCGCCCGCGCCGGGCACGATGCCCAGGGTGACTTCGGGCAGGCCGAGCGTGGCCGAGGGGTGGGCGATGCGGAAGCGGCAGGCCAGCGCGATCTCCAGCCCGCCGCCAAGGGCCGCGCCATGGATCGCGGCGATGGTCGGGAAGGGCAGGGCGGCCAGCGCGTCCAGCACCTCGTTCAGCTGCGGGTCCAGCGGCGGGCCGTCGAATTCGCGCGCATCCGCCCCGGCGACGAAATTGCGCCCCGCCCCGCGCAGGATCAGCCGGGCGGGGCGGTCGGCCGCCGCCTGCGCGATGGCGCGAGCCAGATCGGCGCGCATCGCCTGGCCCAGCACGTTCAGCGGCGGATTGTCGAAGGTCAGGACGGCGCTGTCGCCGGCGAGGTCGTAATGCACCGGCATCGGATCAGCCCACCGGCCGCGACATGATAGCGATCCGCGTGCCGCCGATGATGATTTCGATACGGGGATGGTCTGCGGTTGTCACGGCGCGTTCTCCTCGGGGGGGGGGCGGTCGGGCGGGTCGGGCGCGATCCGCGCCTGTCGCCGGCATTGGCCTTGTTCTTTGCGCCTGCGCGGGGGTCTGTCGCAATTGTCAAATCTGCGACAGGCCGGATGCCCGGCCCCGGAGCATCTGGGCCAGTATCCATCCACCGGCGGTTCGGGAAAAATGGATTCGGTCCGGGCAAGCCCATGCGCCCCGCCCGGCCACGCCATTCGCCGCCAGTCCGGGAGATCCGCCCATGACCGCCCATTCCGATGTTGCCAGCCCGTTGCGCGATACGTTCCGCGCCAGCATGCGCCCGGTCGCCGCCAGCGTGTCGGTGGTGGCCTCCGGCGACGCGGCGGGGGCCTGGCATGGCATGGCCGTGACCAGCGCCGTGTCGCTGTCGATGGAGCCGCCCTCGATGATGGTGGCGGTCAACCGCTCGGCCTCGGTCCATCCGGTGATCCAGGGGGCGGGCTGGTTCTCGCTGAACCTCATGGCGGAATGCCATGCCGACCTGCTGGAGGCGTTCTCGCGCAGCGACCTGCGCGACCGGCGCTTTCTGCCCGAGCACTGGAGCGCGGGCCTGCAGGGCCTGCCGGTGCTGAAGGACGCGCTGTCCACCCATCTGTGCCGGGTCACGGCGGCCCATGATTTCGGCACCCATACCGTGTTTTTCGGTCAGGTCGAGGACGTGATCCTGCCCGAGCCCGCCGCGCGGACACTGGCGCCGCTTGTCTGGTTCAACGGCGCACGCGCCGCCCTGTCCGCAACCGCGGAAACCTGACACCGGCGCCAGCCGATCAACGCCCGCAAGGGCAGTCTTGCAACCTCTGGGAGGATACCTTGGAACTTGGACTTTTCCACATGCCGCTGCACCCGGCCGAACGGCCGCTGGTCGATGTCCTGGCAGAGAATACCGAAAAGATCGTCTATGCCGACAAGCTGGGCTTTGCCGAGGCCTGGGTGGGCGAGCATTATTCCGCCACGACCGAGCCGATCACCTCGCCGCTGATCTTCCTGGCCTCGCTGCTGCCGCAGACCAAGCAGATCCGCCTTGGCACCGGCGTGCTGTGCCTGCCCAACCATCACCCCGCGCAGCTGGCCGGGCAGGTCGCGCTGTTCGACCACATGGCCCAGGGCCGCTTCATGATGGGCGTGGGTCCGGGCGGGCTGGCCTCGGACATGGAGCTGTTCGACGTTCTGGACGCCAATGTCCGCAACGAGAAATTCGTCGAGGCGATCAAGATCATCAAGCAGATCTGGTCGCAGGACCCGCCCTATGACATCCAGGGCAAGTACTGGCAGATCAAGATCACCGACAACATCATCCCGGAACTGGGCGTCGGCTACATGCAGAAGCCGTTCACCAAGCCGCATCCGCCGATCTCGCTGTCCTCGATGTCGCCCGACAGCGAAAGCGTGTCGCGCGCCGTCAAGCTGGGCTGGAAGCCGATCAGCGCCAATTTCGCGCCCGAAAGCACGATCATCGGCCACTGGAAGAAATATGTCGAGGGCTGCGAGGCGGCGGGCCGCGAGCCCACGGGCCAGGACTGGTCGGTGGCGCGCAACGTCCTGATCGCCGACAGCGATGCGCAGGCCGAGGACTGGCTGCTCGATCCCAAGGGCTCGAACTACTATTACTTTGATTACCTGTGGAAGGTGCTGAAGGTCGCCGACTACACCGCCGTCATCAAGCCCGACATCAACATGGCGGACGAGGACGTGACGGTCGAGGCGATCGTGAAGGCCTCGGTCCTCTATGGGTCGCGCAAGACCGTGACCGACAAGATCATGAGCCTGCGCGAGCGTTCCGGCCCCTTCGGCACGCTGCTGATGGCGGCGATGGACGGCAGCGGCAAGAACCGCGAGCGCGAGCGGCTGACCATGCGGCGCCTGGCCGAGGACGTGCTGCCGGTCGTCAACGCGGCCTGACCTGAAATCATCATCGGCGGGAGGAAAGACGATGAACATCGAGACCGTGATCCGGGCATCCGAACCGGAACTGCATTCGCAAGACCAGCAACCCGGCGACCGGGTCGGCATGGCGATCGACATCATCGCCGCGGGCGGCATGGTGATCGTGGTTGATGACGATTCCCGCGAGAACGAGGGCGACCTGATCGCGTCTGCGGAAACCATCACCCCCCAGATGGTTGCGTTCATGGTGAACCACTCGACCGGCATCCTCTGCGCCTCGATGAGCGGCGCGCGCGCCGATGCGCTGCATCTTCCGCCGATGGTGACACGAAACGACGACCCGCAGGGGACGGCCTATACCGTCTCTTGCGACGCGGCGGCCTGCGGCACGGGCGTCTCGGCGGCCGACCGCACCCTCAGCTTTCACGCGCTGGCGGCCGGGGCGACCGACCCCGCCGCGCTGCGCCGGCCCGGCCATATCTTCCCGCTGCGCGCGCGAGAGGGCGGGGTGCTGACCCGCGAGGGCCATACCGAGGCCGCCTTCGACCTGGTGCGGCTGGCAGGTCACCTGCCGGTGGGCGTGCTGTGCGAGCTGGTCAACCGCGACGGCACGATGATGGCGGGTCCGCAGATCGACCGCTTTGCCGAACGCCACGGCCTGCTGAAGGTCTCGGTGGCCGAGCTGATCGCCTGGCGCCGGCAGCGCGGCGACCTGTGACCGCGTCGCCCCGGCGGCTGACCGTCCCGACGAGGTTTCCATGATCCCGCCCCGTTTCGGCGGCCTTCAGGGCACTGTCGTCCTCCATGTCTCATGCCTGCTGGCCGGCTCGCTTGTCGGCCAGTTGCCGGGCGACCGCGGCGCCGAGGTCTTCGATGTCGGGGCCTTCAAGCGTGACTGCCGGGCTGCCCGGACGAAAGCCTGATCCGGGGCACCGACGAACTGTTCGATCTGGACGCCGCCTTGTGCGACATCCGCGCCGACCGACCGGTCAGCCTGTCCTGTAAGGGTAATATGCAGACGGCTCTGTCGGGGCCGCAAACCCGTGTCGGCCGGGTGGCGTCGCCGCGCGACAACAACGGCAAAGTCGCGTTGACGGCCAACTATCCGGCGTTTCGCGAAAGCAAGGCTGAAGGGGCGCCTGCGAACGGCGCCCCTTGCCGCAGTCAGAGCGAGAAACCGCCATCCACCGCCAGCGCCTGGCCGGTCACATGCGGCGCGCAGGCCAGATAGACGGCCATCTGGCCCATATCCTCGGGGGTCTGGGCGACGCCCTGGGGCAGGAAGATCTGCTGGTGGCGTTCCCAGGACTGTTCCTCGGTCTCGCCCGGCAGCGCCCATTTGCCCGACAGGCCGGTCTCGCCCCGCCACATGCCGGTGCCGACGATCCCCGGACACAGCGCGTTGACGGTGATGCCGTCCTTCGCAACCTCCTTGGCGATGGCGTTGGTCATGCCGATCACACCGAATTTCGACGCGCTGTAATGGGACAGCTGGGGAAAGCCCACCTTGCCCGCGATGGACGAGGTGTTGATGATCCGCCCGAATTGCTGCGGGCGCATCACGTTGATCTGCGCCTGGCAGCACAGGAAGACGCCGCGCAGGTTGATGTCGATCACGTCGTTCCACTGATCGAGCGTCAGTTCCTCGATGCCGCCGAGGCTGACGACACCGGCATTGTTCACGGCGATGTCCAGCCGCCCGAACTGCTTGACGACCGCCTCGACCATGGCCGTCACGCTGTCGGGCTTGCGCACGTCCACCTGCAGCGCGGCCGAACGCCTGCCCAGGGCCGCGACGCCCTCGGCGCCGCCTTCGGCCAGCTCGGTCGTGTAATCGGCGATAACGACATCGGCACCGGCCTGCGCCAGGGACTGGGCGATCCCGGCGCCGATCCCGCGCCCTCCGCCCGTGACAAGGGCGATCTTCCCTTCCAGCGAAAACTGCGATTGTGTCATGATTTCATCCTCCTCAGGGGCTGCGAACGGGTCGGCGCGGCCGGGCCGGCGATTCCCCACCCGATCAGCCCAACACGCGCGCAGGCATCTGGCAACTGCACCATGGGTCGCACTGCGACCAGGCGTGGCTGTCGCAAAGGAAACAGGCGCGGCGCAATCCCTGACCGCCCGGCTGCGGTTTTCCTATTCGCCGGCAAGGAACGCCCTCAGATCGGACACGAACCCGACCGGGTTCTTCAGCATCAGCATGTGATCGCCCTGCTGCTCTGCCGTATAGCTGTAGAGCCGCCCGTCCGGCACCGTCCGGGCGATCCAGGCCTGGCTTGGCAGATTGTTGCTTTCCTCGCCCGAGAACACCGCCACGGGCATGTCCAGCTTGTGGCTTATGACATCGCGCCAGTCGTTCGTCGCATGATCGAACAGGACCAGCGCGGCATGGTCGGGATCGGAGGGGATCACCGCCTGGGCGAAGCTGGTCGCGTTGCGGATATGGGGCGTGTCCAGCATCCGGGCGCGATGCGTGACCTTCATATCGACGACCTGCTGATTGGTCGGCGCGCCCGCGAAGGCCGCGATCATCCGTTCGGGCGATGTCGTCATGCCCCCGGCGTTCAGGCGCTCTTCCTCGGTCCAGTCGGCATGCGTGTAGATCGAGACGGGCTGATCCACGAAGACGGCCCTGGTGATGTGGTCGGTTCCGAACAGATCGACATAGGCCCAGATCACCGCGGCACCCATCGACCAGCCCGCAAGCACCGTTCGATCCAGCTCCAGGTGATCGAGAAGCTGGTTCAGGTCCATTGCGTGGCGCGCGATGCGCTGGCCTTTCGCCGTCCGCTCTGAAAGCCCCTGGTTGCGCGGGTCCATGACATAGACATGATGCGTCCGCGACAGCAGCCATATCACGTCGATCAGCTCGGCCCCGTTCGAGCCCCAGGCCGGAACGAACAGCACAGGCTCGCCGCTGCCCGCCTCCCAATAGCTGATGCTGACGCCGTCGTTGGTCGTGAAGGCGTTGATCTGCAGGTCCGGGAATTCGGACAGCCGCGCGGGCATGCCCTCGACCGGCTCGGGGAATGCGAAGTCCCGTTTCAGGACGCTTGTGGCCGGCTCTGCGCCGACGCCGATCGGGGCAAGCGCAAGCGCCAGGACGGACAGGCCGCGAAGGATTGGTGTCATGATACGGCTCCTGGAAGGAAGAAGGGCAGAGGCGAAACGCCAGAGGCTCAGCCGTAAAGCTTGCCGCCGCCGGCCCAGTCCGATGTCTTCACGTCCTCGAAGATGACGTAGATATAGCTTGCATCGGTGCCGGTGTTGCGAACGATGCTGTCGGTGATGTCCTGGGCGACCTTCTGCTTTTCCTCGGCGGCCTTTCCTTCGAACCAGCTTACACGCACGACGGGCATGGTATTCTCCTGTATCGGGTTGACTTGTCGGCCTTGGATAACTGTGTCATCTGGAGGCGTAAATTCGCCTGAAATACACGCTTGGTTTCCAAAAAGGACACAATGATGCCGGCAAGCCATCTCTCTGGCGTGCATGCCTTTGTCGAAACGGCCCATCATCTCAGCTTCACCGGTGCGGCGGAATCGTTGGGAATGACGAAATCCGCCGTCGGCAAAAGCGTCAGCCGGCTTGAGGCCCGCCTTGGCGTCAAGCTGATCCATCGCAGCACGCGGCGCCTCGTGCTGACGCAGGATGGCGAGGCTTATCTGGCCGCCGCCCGCCGCGCATTGGAGGAGATCGAAGCCGCCGAGGCGTCGCTGTCCAGCAATCACCGAGAGATCGCGGGCCGGCTTCGGATCGACGCGCCGGCCGCCTGGGGGCGCCGGGTCTTGCTGCCGATCCTGACCGAGGTGGCGCTGGCGCAGCCGGGGCTGAGATTGTCGCTGTCCTTGACCGACCGGATCATCGACCCGGTGGCAGAGCAGGTCGATCTTGTCATCCGCTTCGGCGAAACGGCCGACACCGCAGACCTGATCTCTCGCAAGCTGGCCGAACAGCGCGCGCCGCTGGTCGCTGCGCCCGCATATCTTGCCCGGTGCGGGGTTCCGGCGCAGCCCGAAGACCTGCTGCGTCACTGCTGCGTCACCGGGATCAGCCGCGAGATGCCCATCGGCTTTCGCATCGCGCGCCCCGGCTGCGCGCCGCAGCGCCTTAGGGTGGCACCGGCGCACGAGATCGGCGACGGATCGGCGGTCGTGGAGGCCGCCATCGCGGGGTTGGGAATTGCCCAGATGCCGCTCTCGCTGGTCGCGGACGCGCTGTCGGATGGCCGATTGGTCGAGGTGCTGCCCGAATTCGGCACCGTGCCGGTGGGGATCTTTGCCCTGTGGCCCCGGACGCGGCACCTGCTGGCGCGCGTGCGGCATGTCGTCGATCTGCTGGCGGCCAAGGGGCAGGCGGGCGCGCTGTGACGGCGCGGCGCCCGGCGGGGCGTCGCGCGGCTATGGGGCCGGTCAGCGCACCGGCGTGATCCGCAGGTTCGAGAAATAGCCGATCGTGCCGGCCTCAATCCACAGGCCGACCCCGCCGCGTTGCGCGCCGCCCAGCTTCATGTCGGACACGACCAGGGTGGGGTGGGGCGCGTCATTGATGAAAAGCCGCGCGGTCGTTCCCTGCAGCTCGATGCGCATGCGGATCCATTCGGCAAGACCGATATCCACATGGGTCTCGTATTTCTCGGGCTCTTCCCTGCGCAGCCGGGGGAAGGGATATTCGGGATAGGCGACATACTGGACGGTGTGATTGCGCCGCACCTGGTCGTCCACGCGGGCATTTGCCGGCCGCAGGTAGATGCTTTCGAAGCTGTTGTCGGCGCCGATGCGAAAGGCCAGCCCGATGAAGCCACGCGCATAATCCGGGGCGTCGGGGGCAAGGACGCTTGCGACATCGACCTCGATGGTGCCGTCGCCGAAATCCATTGGAACCCATGCCATGAAGTCGCGATCGCTCAGCGCTTCCCTGGCGGGATCCTGCGTCGCCGAGGCCGGCATCGTGACCTGGAAAGCGGGCCTGCCCTGATAGGTCGTTTCTGTCAAGAAGACGCCCTGCAGCGTGAATTGCATCGTCGCGGTTCTCCTGTCGCTGGGTCCAGAGCCCGGTCCCGGAGGTGAGGCCGGGTCGGGGCAGGTCACGCGCGGCCGTCATCGCGCGGGCAACTGCCGCGTGTATGGCACGGATGTTCACCCTTTGGCCAGTCGATCGGCGCGGGGATGCGCGATTCGGTCGATCACGCCCCATGGTCGCCATGCAGGCACAGGCCATGATCGCCCAGCACCTCGATGACCTTGCAGTCCGACACCGTTCCATGCGCGCATTGCGAAACCATTCGTTCAAGTTCGTCCTGCAGCAGGCGCAACCTGGCGATCCTGCCCTGCACCGAAACGAGCTGGCGCTTGGCGATGATGTCGGCCGCCGCGCAGGGCATGCCCGGCTGATCCGACAGGCTCAGCAGCTCCCTGATCGCCTCCAGCGGGAAACCCAGCTCGCGGGCGTGCCGGATGAATCTCAGCCTGTCCAATGCCCTGCCGTCATAGACGCGCTGGTTTCCCACGCTGCGGGCCGGGGCCTGCAGCAATCCGATCTGCTCGTAATAGCGGATGGTCGGGACCTTGACGCCGGTTGCCGCGCTGAGTTTTCCGATGCCGAGCATAAAAAACCTCTTGAACCTCTAGTTGCTAGAGATCCTACATCTGGGATTCGATGATGGAAAGGCCGCTTCCTGCCGTTCCGGCATGGGAGACCAGGATGACCGACAGCACCACGGAGCGGCGCGAATGGACGGTAAGCGGGATGGATTGTGCCGCATGCACGGTCAAGGTGACGCGGGCGGTCGAGCGGCTGCCCGGCGTCAGCGATGTGAAGGTCGCCCTGATGGGCGAGCGGCTGTCGCTGGCGCTGGCCGATGGCGCGACGGCCGCGGAAGAGATCGAGAAGATCGTCCGCCGGCTGGGATACGGCATTGCCCCCAGGGAACGGGAACAGCCGCGGCAGGCGGCCCTTGCGCCGCGCCGGCCCCATGACGACGGCTGCGGCGGCACCTGCGGGCACGACCGCAAGGCCGCATCGCCCTCTGGCGCCGGGCATGGAACGCCTGCCGGGGGCAGCACGCCATGGTATCGAACGGCGAAGGGGCGGCTGGTCATCCTGACCGGCGCGCTGCTTTCGCTGGCCTGGGCGTTCGAGCTGCTGGCCCCGGCGGAATGGGGTTACCGGGCCTTCCTGCTGGCCTGCCTGATCGGCGTCGCGCCGGTCGCGAAACGCGCGTTCGAGGCGCTGCGGCTGGGCCAGCCCTTCACCATCGAAAGCCTGATGACCATCGCCGCGACCGGCGCGCTGTTCATCGGCGCGGCCGAGGAGGCGGCGCTGGTCGTGTTCCTGTTCGCGGTGGGCGAGGTGCTGGAAGGTGTCGCCGCCGGCAAGGCGCGCGACGGCATCCGGGCATTGGCGAACCTCGTGCCCAGGACGGCGATCGTCGAGATCGACGGCCAGGCCCGCGAAACCCCCGCCGACAGCTTGCAGATCGGTCAGGTGGTTCTGGTCCGCCCCGGCGACCGCGTTCCTGCCGATGGCGAGATCCTGGACGGCACCAGCGGCATCGACGAAAGCCCGGTGACCGGCGAAAGCGTTCCGCGCACCAGGGGGCCGGGCGAACCGGTCTTCGCAGGCTCGATCAACGCCGAGGCCGCATTGCGTGTGCGCGTGACGCGCGAGGCATCGGACAACACCATCGCCCGCATCATCCGCCTGGTCGAGGAGGCGGAAGAGGCGCGCGCCCCCACCGAACGCTTCATCGACCGCTTCAGCCGCTGGTACATGCCCGCCATCGTGGGTCTGGCGGCGCTGGTCGTCGTCGTGCCGCCGCTGGCTTTCGGCGCGGAATGGGGCACCTGGATCTATCGCGGGCTGGCGCTTCTGCTGATCGGCTGCCCCTGCGCGCTGGTGATCTCGGTCCCGGCCTCGATCGCGTCCTCGCTGTCTGCCGGGGCAAGGCGCGGAATGCTGATGAAGGGCGGCGCGGTGATCGAGGCCGCCGCCAGGGTCAGCCATGTGGCTTTCGACAAGACCGGCACGCTGACCCATGGCAAGCCCGTCGTCACCGATCTGATCCCGGCCCCCGGCATCGGCGAAGCCGCATTGCTGGAGGTCGCGGGAGGGGTCGAGGCGGGGTCCAGCCATCCGCTGGCGCAGGCGATCCTGTCGCGGCTTGCCCAAGAGGGCGTGACGCCCTTGCCCGCCCGCGCGGCGCGGGTGCTGGTCGGCCAGGGTGCCGAGGCGGTCGTGGGCGGCGCCCCCGCATGGGTATCCTTGCCCCGCCACGCGGCGCAAAGGGACGGTATCGAGGCCGACGCCCTCCGCGAGGCGACGCGGCTGGAAGGCGAGGGCAAGACCGTCGTCGCCGTGTTCCGCGACGGGCAGCCGCTTGGCCTGATCGCGATGCGGGACGAGCCGCGCGGCGATGCAGCCGAAGCGATGCGGCAGCTGAGGGACCTGAATGTCGGCGCGATCATGCTGACGGGCGACAATCCCCGCACCGCCGCCGCCATCGCGGGCGGTCTCGGGATGGATTATCGGGCCGAGATGATGCCCGAGGACAAGCTGGCGGCGATCCGCGAAACCGGCCTGCCGGGTAGCGTGATGATGATCGGCGACGGCATCAACGACGCGCCGGCGCTGAAGCAGGCGGGGATCGGCGTCGCGATGGGATCGGGTACCGATGTGGCGCTGGAAACCGCCGATGCGGCGATCCTGCGCGACCGGGTGACCGATGTGCCCGCGCTGATCCGGCTGGCCCGCGCGACGATGGGGAATATCCGCCAGAACGTCACCATCGCGCTTGGGTTGAAGGCGGTGTTCCTGGTGACATCGGTCCTGGGCATCACCGGGCTGTGGATCGCCATTCTGGCCGATACCGGCGCCACGGTGCTGGTGACGCTGAACGCCCTGCGGCTGCTGCGCTTCCGGCCGGAGCAGGCCTGATGACCTGGCCCGCAGCAACCGCATGGCTGATCCTGATCGCCTACCTGGCCCTGTTCTTCGGGGCGTCGTCCGAGGCGCAGCGCGCCTCGGGGCAGCCCGTCTGGCTGTTCGGCCACGCGCGGGGCCGCGACCGGCTTGCGGCCCTGGGCTTCCGGCTTGGCTTCGTGCTGGCGGTGCTGGGGCCGGTCGCGGCCATCGCGATGCCGGCACCGGTCGCCTTGCCGATCGGCGTGAATGTCGCGGGCATCGCGATGGCCAGCATCGGCATGGCGGTGGCTTTCGGCGCACAGATGGCGATGGGCGCGTCGTGGCGGATCGGGGTGCGGGCGGGCAGCGAAGGGCCGCTGGTCACGACGGGCCTGTTCAGGATCAGCCGCAACCCGACATTTCTGGGGCAGGGGATATTGCTGGCGGGCACCCTGCTGGCAAGCTTCTCGGTGTTCACGCTGGCCGGGTTCGGCCTCTTCGCAGCCGCCGCATCCGCCCAGATCCGCAGCGAAGAGCGCCTGTTGCGCGACCGCCACGGCGCGGCATATGAGCGATGGGCCCGGCAGGTCCCGCGCTGGATCGGACGTGGCGGCAAGAGCCGATCCTGATCGCCCGGCCATAGAAGATGACGGCCGTCACCCGATCCTTGTCGGCCGCTTCCTCGCGTCCGCCACCCGGTCGCAGAAGGTCACGCTTCCACCTCCTGAACCGTTACATCATGGGGAAACCATCGCTGTCCCAGCCGCAGCGCGACATGAACCAGCAGGATCAGCGCCGGCACCTCGACCAGCGGCCCGATCACCGCCGCGAAGGCTACGGGCGAGGCCAGACCGAAGGCGGCGATGGCGACCGCGATCGCCAGCTCGAAATTGTTGCCCGCCGCGGTGAAGGCGATGGCGGTGGTGCGCGGATAGTCGGCCTCGATCAGCCGTCCCATGGCGAAGCTGACGAGAAACTGGATGACGAAGTAGAGCGCCAGCGGCACCGCGATCCTGAACGCGTCCACCGGCAGGCGAACCACATCGCCGCCCTTCAGGCTGAACGTGGCGACAATGGTGAACAGCAGCGCCGCCAGCGTGATCGGCCCGATGCGCGGCAGGAAGGCGGTCTCATACCAGCCCTCGCCCTTGCGGGCGACGAGGATGCGCCGGGTCAGGAAACCGGCCGCGAAGGGGATGCCCAGATAGACCAGAACCGCCTCGGTGATGGTCCGGAAGCTCACGTCGATCACGCTGCCTTCCAGCCCGAACAGCGGCGGCAGGACGGTCAGGAAGAACCACGCATAGGTCGAGAAGAACAGGATCTGGAACACCGAGTTGAAGGCGACCAGCGCCGCGACATACTGGCCGTTGCCTCGGGCCAGCTGGTTCCAGACCAGCACCATGGCGATGCAGCGCGCCAGCCCGATCAGGATCAGGCCGGTCATGTATTCGGGATGATCGCGCAGGAAGATCACCGCCAGCGCGAACATCAGCACCGGGCCGATGATCCAGTTCTGGACCAGCGACAGGACCAGCACCCGGCGGTCGGTGAAGACGCGGGGCAGTTCCTCGTAACGCACCCTGGCCAGCGGCGGATACATCATCAGGATCAGGCCGATGGCGATGGGAATGTTGGTCGTGCCGACCGACAGCGCATCCAGCGCGCCCGGCAGGCCGGGAAACACCGTCCCGAGCCCGATGCCAAGCGCCATGGCTGCGAAAATCCACAGCGTCAGCCAGCGGTCAAGAAAGGACAGCCGCGAGGGCGGCGTCGGGGAAGTCATAGATCTGTCTCCGGTCAAGGTAAGGCGGTTACGATGCAGGCGTCACGGGCTGGCCGTCGTCGCCCACCACGGCCTCACCGTCCTCTTTGGCGAAGGCGCCCCGCTGCGGCGGCAGCAGATCCAGCACCGCCTCGGATGGCCGGCAGAGCCGCACGCCCCTGGGGCTGACGACGATGGGCCGGTTGATGAGGATCGGATGGGCCATCATCGCCTCCAGAAGCTGATCCTCGCTCAGCGCCGGATCGTCGAGGCCGAGATCGGCGTAAGGCGTGCCCTTCTGGCGCAGCAGATCGCGGGCGGTCAGCCCCATGCGCGCGATCAGCCGCACCAGCAGTTCCCGGCTTGGCGGGCATTTCAGATATTCGATCACATGCGGCTCCAGGCCAGCGTTGCGGATCAGGCCAAGCGTATTGCGAGAGGTGCCGCAATCGGGGTTGTGATAGAGGATGATGTCCATGATCCGCCCTCAGGCCATATCCGTCCGGGCCGAGGTCGCGCCCTGCGATTGCCCGATCTGGTGCAGTCTGGCCGTCAGGCTTGCGCGGTTCAGGGTCGCCATCGGCAGCGCCGTGAAGACCGAGATCCGGTTCCTCATGATGCGCAACGTATCGATGAAGGCCATTTCCCGTTCCAGCCCCGTGCCGGTGGCCGCGGCCGGATCAGGCACGCCCCAATGTGCCGAGATCGGCTGGCGGGGCCAGAGCGGACAGGTTTCTCCGGCGGCCTGGTCGCAGACCGTGAAGACGAAATCCATCACCGGCGCATCCGCCCCGGCGAACTCGTCCCAGCTTTTCGAGCGCAGCCCCTCGGTCGGATAGTGGAAATTCTCCAGCACCCCGCGCGCAGTCGGATGGACCTCGCCCCTGGGCCGGCTGCCGGCCGAGAAGGCCCGGAACCGCCCCCCACCATCCTGGCGCAGCACGCTTTCGGCGATGATCGAGCGTGCCGAATTGCCGGTGCACAGGAACAGCACGTTGAACAGGCGGCGGGATCGGTCAGGCATGGGCGGGATCCTTGTCGGGCTCGCAGGAGCAGGACAGCGCGGCGACGACCGGGGCGCAGATCTCGGCTCGCCCCTGGCAGCAATCGCGCATCAGGAAGGCGATCAGGTCGGACAATGCCTGATAGGTAACGCTGTAGATGATCTGCCGCCCCTCGCGCCGCGACGTGACCAGCCCGGCATGTTCGAGATGGCCCAGATGAAAGGACATCCGCGAGGATGTGGCCCCGTCCATCGCCTCGCCGATGGCACCGGCAGGCAGGCCCTCCGACCCCGCCGTCACCAGCAGCCGCACGATCCGCAGCCGGGTTTCCTGCGACAGCGCCGCGAAGGCGGCAAGCGCCCGTTTCTCTTCCATCAAGTCAACCTCTCAATAGATGTTGAGATCTTTAACCGAGGATTTCTGCCATGGCAACAAGGCTCGGCCCCTGCGACCACAGGCATGGCGGATCGCGCGAATGGTCCGGCTGGGCCGTGCTTATAGCTTGTCTGGTCCGGTCCCGCTTGCCAGAATATGCCGCAACATCGGGGGCGGGAAGGCGATGGAAACGCTTGCGCTATTTTCTGGCTGTGACGGGGGAGTTGCATTTCGGTCGTGCGGCCACGCGGCTGGAAATCGCGCCGCCGCCGCTGTCGCGGCAGATCGCCGCGCTCGAAGAGGATCTGGGCGTCCAGCTTTTCGATCGCAGCCGCAGCCTGATCCGCCTGACGCAGGCCGGGATCGTACTGCAGGACCATGCGCGCCAGATCCTCAACCGGCTGGATGTCGCCTTCCGCGAGACGCGACTGGTCGACAATGGCGGTGCCGGGCGGTTGCGCATCGCCTTTGTCGGCTCGGCCTGCTGCCGACGCTGATCAAGTCCTTCCGCTCATTCTACCCGGATGTCAGCCTGGCCTTGTCCGCGCTGAACAATGCCGATCTGGAACGCGCGCTGATCGGGCGTGGCCTGATCCTATAAGGTGGTCCGGTTTCAATGCATGACCTGGTTCTGGGCCATCGTCTGGGCAGATGATGGCGCCGATCCGCGTTGCGGCGCAGGCCAGATGATGGCCTCCGGTGCCGGCGGTATATATCCGAGCGATGAATGCCGCCGCTCGGTGTTGTGGTAGCGCCGCCATGCCTCGATGATGACCCTGCGCGAGAAGATCCGCGCCTCGCGCCGCTACGCGGTCAACGTGCTGGTCAGCAACATGGAGCTTGGCGCCATGCACTCGGCGGGTCGCCACAACCCGATCTGGCCGGCATCTTCGAACGCCGGAGCGGATTGCCGGTCGTGCCCGGCGCCGCGGTCATCTTTCTGACCGATGTCGTGCAGGAAATAGATGCCGGCAACCATACGCTGTTCATCGGCGAGGTGACTCATCTGGAACGGCAGCCCGAGGCCGAGCCGCTGTTGTTCTGCGGCGGCAAGTTCGCCCGGCTGGCCGGTATCGCCTTAGGGCCGCCCATTCCCGCATTCGGTTGATGGCGGCACGACCGCATCCTGTTGCGGAACAGCCCGTTTTTACCCGCGATCCCCCCTGCGCCATCCTCTCCCGGATGTGCGCAGCTTTCGGGGTTGCGCTTCGCCGTCGTCCCAATCGCGGACGATGGTAGACTGTCGCGTCTGAGACAGACTCATACCCACCTGTCGCCTCGCTTTGAACGCTGGCCAAACCAGCCCGGTTCCGAGACCTTCTCCATGGAAGCGCGGATCGGAGGAGCTGCGCCTTCTGTTGGGACAGCCATGGTGAATTGGATAATCCACGCTTTGCGCCGGAGGGTCAGCTCTCGATCGCCAGGACGAGATGAAAAATCACAGGCGCCATCCCAATGATCTCGGGAATCCGACCGTCAGACACTAAAAACCCTGACGGCACCAACAAGGAGAGAAACTGTTATGGTCAAGCTTGGCACCTTCGCGATGCCGCTGCATCCGCCGCATCGCCCGGTCGGCGACATCATCAAGGAAAACCAGGACAAGATCATCCTGGCGGACCAGTTGGGCTTCGACATCGCCTATATGGGCGAACATTATTCATGCACGACGGAGCAGATCGCCTCGCCGCTGATCTTCTTCGCCAGCCTGATCAACCAGACGAAGAACATCAAGTTCGCCACCGGCGTCATCGGCCTGCCGCAGCATCACCCGGTCATCGTGGCCAATGAGGTGGCGATGTTCGACCACATGGCGCAAGGCCGTTTCGTGTTCGGCATCGGGCCGGGCGGCCTGGCGTCGGATCTCGAGGTGTTCGATCACGAAGACCATGCCGTCCGCAACGAGATGGTCGCCGAACATCTGCGGATCGTTCTGGAAATCTGGAAATCGGACCCGCCCTATGACATCCAGGGCAAATACTGGAACGTCCAGATCAAGAACGCGATCTATCCCGAACTGGGCATCGGCTCGATGAGCAAGCCCTACCAGCTGCCGCATCCGCCGATCCACATTTCCTCGATGTCGCCGGACAGCCCGACGGTCGCGCTGGCCGCCCGCAAGGGCTGGGTTCCGATCACCGCGAACTTCACCCCGCACGAGACCGTCTATGGCCACTGGAAACAGTATGTCGCGGGCTGCGAGGCCGTCGGCCGCGAGCCGACCGGAGAGGACTGGACCGTCGCGCGCAACATCATCATCGGCGAAAGCGACGCCCAGGCCGAGGACTGGATGATGGATCCGCAGGGGTCCAGCCAGTATTACTACGACTACATGTGGAAGGTGCTGGTTGCCGCGGATTACACCACCGTCGCCAAGCCCAGGCCGGACATGAAGGACGAGGACATCACGGTCGAGCAGATCATCCGCTCCTCGGTGATCTGGGGCTCGAAAGAGACCGTGGCCGAGAAGCTGAACGAGCTGCGCGAGAAGTCGGGGCCGTTCGGCACCCTGCTGATGGCGATGACCGACGGCAGCGGTCCCAACCTCGAGCGCGAGCAGCTGTCGATGCAGCGCCTCGCCGAGATCCGCCACCTGATCCGGTAGGACGAACGGACCGGCAGCCCGGACGGCTGCCGGTGCCATTTGCGGGAAAGGACCGCGCATGTCGAATGCGACCCCATCAGCGGTGGACATGGCTGACATCTTCACGCTTTCCCAGGCACGGCGTGTCGCGGCGATGCTGGACATAGACCCGCAGCAGCTGCGGCAGGGCGATCCGGTCCCGCGCGGCTGGCATTTCGCCATGCTTGCCGGGCAATCCCCCCGCCACGCCCTGCGCCCGGACGGGTTTCCGGGGCTGGGCATTCCGATGCCCCGGACGGACCGCCCGCGCCTGCTGCTTGGCGAACGCAGCATGGCCTTTCGGGGCAACCTTGTCGTGGGCGCGCCGCTGCGGCGGCAAAGCGCGATCGCAAGCATCGTGGAAAAGACCGGACGGAACGGGCCCCTGTCGATCGTCAGGGTCGAACATGTCCTGTCGGGTGACGCGGATGCCCCTGACGGCGCGGCCTCGATCACGGAATCCCAGACCTATTACCTAGCGGGCCCGCCGTCATCGCCCGGCACCGCGACCGCGACACGGCCGGGACGGGCCGCACCCGATGTCCCGGCCGCCGGCGCGTCCAAGGTCGTCACCCCGGATGAAGTGCTGCTGTTTCAGTATTCCGCCCTGGGCTTCAACACGCATCGCATCCATTTCGACCGGGACTACGCCACGCGGGTCGAGGGCCATCCCGACCTGGTGGTCAATGGCGGGCTGGCCACCCTGCTGGCCACCGAATATCTGCGCAATGACCTGGGCAAATCGGTCAGCACGCTGTCGGCACGCCATCTGGCGCCGCTTTATGTGAACCGGCCCCTGACCATCCGCCCATCCGAATTGAGCGATACGGGGGCAAGCCTCTCTTTGATCGACTGCGACGGGCGGGTCGCGGCGGAACTGGTGGTGACTTTCGATGAGCTATGAACCCCTGCACGGCACGCGCGTCCTGGACCTGACGGCCGTGGTGGTCGGCCCGGCCGCGACATGGCGCCTGGGCCAGTACGGCGCCCAGATCATCAAGGTCGAAAGCCCCGGAGGCGACCTGATGCGCGGCCTTGGCGGGCTGTCCCCGACCGGCCAGCATGCCGGGGCCTATCTTCACCTGAACCGGGGCAAGCGCAACATCTGCCTTGACCTCAAGGCGCCGGGCGCATCCGGGGTGATGGAGCGGCTTGTCGCCTGGGCCGATGTCATCGTCGCCAACATGCGGCCCAAGGCGCTGGCCCGGCTGGGGCTGGACCCCGAAACGGTTCGCGCCGGGCATCCGGGAAAGATCTACTGCCTGTTGACGGGATATGGGTCCGACGGCCCTTATGGCGGCTTTCCCACCTATGACAGCGTGGTTCAGGGCGCGGTCGGTCTGCCCGGTCTTGCGCTGGAACGGGACGGGACGCCCGGATATGTCCCGCTGCTGATCTGCGATCACGTCGTCGGAGAGATCGCGGCCGGCGCCATTCTGGCCGCCCTGCTGAACCGGCACCGCACCGGCAAGGGCGTGACGCTGGAAGTCCCGATGTTCGAGACGATGGCGACGATGGTGTTGCAGGAACACCTGGCGGCGCAGAGCTTCGATCCGCCTGCCGGCCCCTATGGCGACCAGCGGCTGCTCAGCCCGCATAACCGGCCGATGCGAACGAAGGACGGGTTCATCGCCGTCACCATCAATACCGACCCGCAGGTCAGGGCATTCCTGGCGGCGACAGGGCGCGGCCATCTGGCGACCGATCCAAGATTTGCCAGCGTCGCGGCACGCGCGGTCCATGTCGCGGAATGGTTCGAGATCCGAGGCGCGCCGCTGACCGACAGGACCACCGACGAATGGCTGAAGATCTTTCGCACGGCGGACCTTGCCGCCATGCCGGTCCATTCCATCGAGAGCCTGAGCCGCGATCCGCATCTGACCGCCGTGCAGCTGATGACGCAGGAAGACCACCCGACAGAAGGCCGGACGACGGTTCTGCGCAGCTCCATCCGCGCCGACGACGCCCCCCTGCCGCCGCGCGGCCCGGCGGCCCCGCGCGGATGGGATACCCGCGCCGTCCTTGACGAGCTTGGCTATACGGGCGCCGAGGCCGCGGCGCTTCTGGACCGGGGGGTGGCCGTTGCGCATTCATCCGCACCTGACCGGACGTGACCCGTCCGAGGCCCTCGGGACCGGATCGCGGACCCAGTCCGAAATTTCTCAAGGGCGACTCTGACCGCCGGGCGGGACAGGATTCGCGTGGCAAGATTACTCATAACCGAGAGGCTGGCATGCATACACAAGCGGGGTTGATCATCGGCGGCGAAAGTCGCGCAACGGGCAGCGAGGGGGTGCTGGAAATCACCGATCCCGCCACCGACGAGGTGCTGGCAAGCCTGCCGAAGGCGGGCCTTGCCGAGGTGGCCGAGGCAACCGAAGCCGCACTTCAGAGCTTTGCCGACTGGTCGGCGGTGTCGCCCTATGACCGATCGAAGGTCTTGCGCCGCGCCGCGGACCTGATGCGCGCAAGAACCGAAGAGGCGGCCCGCTGCCTGACCCTGGAACAGGGCAAGCCGCTGGCCCAGGCGCGGATCGAATGGGCAAGCTCTGCCGATCTGCTGGACTGGTTCGCGGAAGAGGGTCGCCGCGCCTATGGCCGCATCATCGCCGGCCGTGTCCCCAACGCCGATCTGCGGGTTCTGCGCAAGCCGGTGGGTCCGGTGGCCGCCCTGTCGCCCTGGAACTTTCCCGCCTGGGGCGTGATGCAGAAGATCGCGCCTGCGCTGGCCGCGGGCTGTTCGGTCGTGGCGAAGCCGTCCGAGGCCACGCCCGTCACCACCTGGCACATCGCCATGTGCCTTCTGGAAGCCGGCCTGCCGCCACGGGCGATCAGCGTGATCTGGGGCAGCTCGTCGCTGATCTCGGATGCGCTGATCAAGTCGCCCGAGATCCGCAAGGTCAGCCTGACCGGCTCGACGCGGGTGGGGCGCATCGTGGCCGCCCTGGCCGGCGAGCATCTGAAGAAGGTCACGATGGAGCTGGGCGGCCACGCGCCGGTCATTGTCGCGGCGGATGCGGACATGTCGAAGCTGATCCCGCTTGCCGCGCAGTGGAAGTTCCGCAATGCCGGGCAGGTCTGTGTCTCGCCGACCCGCTTCTTGGTCGAGGATGCGGTCTATGACGATTTCGTCGATGGTCTGGCGCAAGCCGCCGCGCGGGTGAAGGTCGGCAACGGGCTGGACGAAAGCACGGCCATGGGCCCGCTATGCACGCGCAACCAGCGCAATGTGATCTCGGCCATGGTGGCGGATGCGCGGGCCCGGGGGGCGCGTGTCGTGGCCGGGGGTGATGCCATCGGCAATACCGGCAATTTTCACGCGCCCACCGTCGTGGCCGATGCCCATGCCGGGCTGATGGCCATGAATGACGAGCCGTTCGGACCGCTGGCGCTGGTCGCCCGCATGGGCTCGATCGACGAGGCGCTGGCCGAGGCGAACCGGATGCCGGTCGGGCTGGCTTCTTTCGCCTTCACCTCGAATGTCCATACGGCCGCCAGGATCACGCGGACGATCCGGGCCGGGATGCTGGGCATCAACCACTTCGCCCTGGGCCTGCCCGAAACACCCTTCGGCGGGATCCTCGACAGCGGCTTCGGATCGGAAGGCGGGATCGAGGGACTCGAGGCCTACACCTCGCCCATGCTCGTCTCGGCCATGGTCTGACACGGGACACCGCAAAGCGGGACGGCCGCCCGGTCAAGGCGGCCCTTCCCATGGGCGGTCGTCAGGCCTCTCCGCGGGCCTTCTGGATCTGGATCTTGCGATAGAGCGTGGCCCGCGACACGCCGAGATAGCGCGCCGTCAGCGACACGTTGCCGCCATTATAGCGAAGGGCCGCCTCGATCTTAGACGCCTCCGATTGCGATCGTGCCGTCAGGTCCTTGCGCGCGATCTCCTCGACGATATTGTCGGGCAGATGCTCCAGCCCGATCTGCTTGCCGTCGGCCAGGGCGACCGCATGTCTCAGGGTGTTGCGAAGCTCGCGCAGGTTGCCGGGCCAGTGATAATGCAGCAGGACCAGGCGTGAATCCTCGTCCAGTTCGACCTCCGGCCTGCCAAGGGCGTCGCGTTCGATGCGGAACAGATCCAGGATCGTGTCCTCCAGATCCGGCGCGCTGCGCAGCGGCGGCAATCCGATCTGCCCGCCCTTCAGCCGATGCACAAGATCAACCCGCATGAGGTTCTCGCGCGCCAGGTGTTCCAGGTCCTGGGCCGAGATCACGATGACGCCGATTCCGTTCGCCCCGGCCTGCCGGTCGTTTTCCAGCACCGCCAGCAGCGCGGTCTGGTGCTCGCCGTCCATCTCGTCGATCCTGTCCACCAGCAGGCAGGTCCGTTGTGCCGAGATTCGATGCTGCAGCAGCGCCGCCAGGTCGTCGCGGCTCTGCAACGATGCGCAGTCGATGAAGACGATCTGGCCGTCCTCGCCGAAACAGCAGCGCGCGACGGCCTTCGCGAAGGCGGTCTTTCCAGATCCCGGCTCGCCCGTGATGGCAAGAGGCAGCCCGGCGGACAGCAGCCGCTGCGCGCGGTCCAACGACTGCGAAAGGATCGGATTGATCCGCAAGGCTTCCTCGGCCAGATCGACCATGCCCAGCGCCGGCGTGGCCGGGCGCGCGGGAACCAGGCTGTTGCGGGTCGGCTGACGCGATTCCGGCAGGCAAAGAGCCG
Source organism: Paracoccus denitrificans (assembly GCF_900100045.1). Taxonomy (GTDB): domain Bacteria; phylum Pseudomonadota; class Alphaproteobacteria; order Rhodobacterales; family Rhodobacteraceae; genus Paracoccus; species Paracoccus denitrificans. Next base: position 72,232 of record NZ_FNEA01000009.1, read on the forward strand.
CCTGCAACGAGCGGCCGTGATAGTGCAGCGTGATCGGCGCACCGGGGCGAACGTCGAAAATCGACTGATCCATCTCGAACAGCTCCTCGACGGACCGCCCCGCCAGCTTTCCGGCATCCTGGCCCAGGATGCGCGACGTAACCGAGGAGGCGGACGTCACCTTGCCGTTCTCGTCCAGCGCCAGCCGTCCCTCTTCCGCGATGTCGGCCACGCCGACGCCCCCGTCCACGATCCGCAGCATCAGGTTGCGGCGGTTCATGCGGGCGAAATAGCCGTTCTCGATCCGCCGCGCCGATCGTTCGACGATGTTCTGTACCATGCGGTTCATGCGCGCATCCGCGTGACGCGCCGTGGTCACGTTGATTACGCTGTCGATGGCTCCGTTGCGGCCCAGAACCGGCGCGGTCAGGCATGTCAGCCGCTGGATGGCCGAACCGTAATGCTCGGTGCCGGCGATGGTTACGGGCTTGCCCACCCGCAGACAGGTGCCCACGCCGTTGGTGCCCTGCTGATCCTCGGCCCAGATTGAGCCGGGGATGACCCCGGATTCGGCAAGCTCGCTCAGATACTGATAGTCGCAGCGAAACAGCACCATCGCCCCCTGCGGCGAGGCCAGCGACACGAGATATTCGCTGTCCACCAGCCGCCGGAACAGCCGCTCGACCTCGGGTTCGGCGATGCGCATGAACTCCTCGCGCTGCTCCATCAGCATCTGGATCTCGGAATGGCTGAGGACGGCGGCCTTCGGCACCGCGTCGGGCAGCAGGTTGTAATCCGTCAGGCAGCGTTTCCACGACTGTTCGACCACATCCGGCAAACGACCGTCCGCCTCACCGCGCGAGCGGAGTATGTTCGAGATTTCGCTGGACAACGGATCAGCGAATCCGCGTAGCTCTGTCTCCCACATCGTGCCCCTCCCAAGACAGTTGACGTGCCGGTCCTAGCTGCTGCCGGACCTATACATATTCTCGACCCGCAAGCCTCGCAGCGCGTCCATTTATCCACATCAGGGGATCGCGTCCGCCGGTGCCGTCATTTCCCAGTCTAACGCCGACAATTCTGCCGATAAAGACTGTCTGGTCCTCGTGGTCATGCGCGCCCTGGACATCGCAGAAATAGCTTGTCAGCGCGCTGCCCAGATAGGGCAGGCAGAATGGTCCCACCGACCAGCAGCCCGTCGCGAAGCGCGATGTCCGGCGATCGCTTCTGCTGAAGCGATCCAGCAGGTCGATCTCGTCGGCGGCGATCTGGTTCAGGCAGAAATAGTTGCTGTCCAGGATCGCCGGATAGGCCGAGGCGCTATGCTTGACGGCCACGATCATCGCCGGCCGATAGGTCGAGAACGGCACCGCCGTGGTAACGGCGATGCCATGGTTCATCCCCGCCCGGTCCCTTGCCGTCAGGATGGATACGTTCACCGCCGTCCCGCGCAGCGCGGTGCGAAGGCTCTCGCGAAACTCTGGATCGCCGTCAAGACAGGGGAACGAGAAGCTCGGCATTGATATCTTCCAGGCTGCGGCCGATGGGCGGATCGCGGCCTCTGGTCAAGCCTATTCATCGAATCGCCATGGCGCCACGTTTATTCTGACACCGCGATGTGTCTCATCGAGTCTGAAATGAGACAGTCGCCCCCGACGCCCCGCTTCATGGCCAGCACCCGGCGATCACGACAGGGCCTCCGCCACAAGCTGATAGGAACGGCAGCGCGCTGCCGGATCATGGATAAGGGCGTCGATGATCAGCTCGTCCGCGCCCGTCGCGCTGATAAAGCTGGACAGCCATCGTCCGACCTGCGTCTTGTTGCCGACAACGGAACAGGCCATCGCCTGCTGCAAGCCCTGTTTTTCCCGGTCGGACAGCGTCGCCAGATAGCCTTCCTGCGGGTGCGGCAGCGGGCAGGGGCGGCCCTTGTGCAGCATGTTGACCCAGTGGAAATGCGAACTGGCGAGGAAGGCGGCTTCTTCCTCGGTATCGGCGGCGAAGGCATTGACGCCCGCGATCACATGGGGCTTGGCCGAGCCCCTCGGAGGGTCTGAAATTCTCGCGGTAATAGGCAATCGCATTCATCAGCAGATGCGGCGCGAAATGCGACGCGAAGGCATAGGGCAGGCCAAGGCGGGCGGCCAGTTCGGCGCTGAACATGCTGGGACCCTGAAGCCAGACCGGCACGTGATGCCTGCCCGGAATGCCGCGCACGGGCTGGCGGCCGTTGTCCTGCAGATAATCGGCCAATTCCGCGATGTCGCTCTCGAAATCCCGTTCGGGGGCCAGGCCGCGCAGCGCCCTTACGCTTAGCCCGGCGGCACCAGCCGCGCGGCCGATGCCCAGGTCGATCCGTCCGGGAAACATAGTCTCGAGCGTTGCGAACTGTTCGGCCACCACCAACGGCGAGTGGTTCGGCAACATGATCCCGCCCGACCCGAGACGCAGGCGGGATGTCACGCCTGCAAGATGCTGGACAAGCAGGGTCGTCGCCGACGATGCGATGCCGGGAAGATCGTGGTGTTCAGCAATCCAGTAGCGGCGATAGCCATGCTGCTCGACATGCCGGGCAAGCATGGCGGCATCGGCCAGGGTGTCGGCGAAGGTCTTGTCTTCGCCGATCATCATGAGATCCAGAACGGAAAGGGGAATCATATGCGCCTCATTGATGGGGCTGACGGCACCCGGACATGGCCGCCGACGGAAAAGCTGAAGGATCCGGTTACGGTCGCGGCACGATCTCGGCCCAGCCCGGATTGGCCTGAAGGCGCCGGTCGAGGGCGCGCATCGCCGCAAGGCAACGGTCCAGCTTGGAATAGACGTCGCCGCAATAGTCCCAGCCGAGAATGCCGAGGCTGCCGGTATAGCCGATGCGATCCAGCGCAGCGACCACAGCGAAATTCTCAAGCTCGCCGCGATCGACAGGCTCCATCGTCGCGACCCCGCCCCAGCCCAGTGGCGAAAGCGCGCTGCCCGACAGCACCACCTGCATCAGCCAGGGCTTGATCGCGGCGAGGCGTTCCTCCAGCCTGCCCTCCTGCTGGCATACCAGTGATAGCCGTTGAAGGACGCACCCAGCAGGGGGTGGTCGAAATACTCGCACAGACGGACGACCTCGCTGGTGGTCTGGGTGACATGCCGCAGATGGGGATAGAGCGCGATCCGCAGGCCGCGACGCTCGGCGATCGGCAGCAGCGCTTCGATGTTGCGCAGGATGGCGGCCTCGCCGTTCAGCGAGGTCTGCACGGCCAGTTCGATCAGCTCCACCCCCTCGACGGATTCGATGATCCGGCGGATGATGGCGTCGTTGCGCCCCTCGTGCAGCACGGCATAAAGGGCGGCGACATCCAGGCCGTGGCGTTCCTTGACCGTGGGCAACAGCGAAAGATCGGTCATGGGCTGACCGCCCCAGGCCGAGACCGTGATGCCGTCATAGCCGAGTTCGGCCAGCATTTCGCATTGCGATTCGAAGGCATAGACCCCCATCGAGGTATAGAAGAACGAATCGAGCGCGTGGACGGGATGGGACATGGGGCGACCTCCTGTCAGGTCAGTTGCGTCATGACGGCCCAGCCCGGATGCGCGGCCAGCCGCGCCTCCATCGAGCGGAAGGCGGTCATCGAGCGTTGCAGATTGCCATAGACATCGCCGCCCATGCTTTCCCAGCCCAGCACGCCGCAGCGTCCCTTGAACCCGCGCCGCTCGAGCGCGCCGAGCAGCACGAAATTGTCCATCTCGCCCTCGTCGAGCGGCTCGATGGTGGCCAGCCCGCCCCAGCCCAGGGGCGACATGCGGCATCCGGCAAGATTGACCTGCCGCAGCCACGGCCACAGCGCGTCGAGACGCGCATCCAGCGATCCTTCCTGCATCGCATACCAGTGATAGCCATTGAACACGATGCCCAGGGCCGGGTGATCGAAGCGCTGGCACAGGGCAACGGCCTCGGTGGTCGTCTGCATCCCGTAGCGGCCGTGCGGATACAGCGCGATGTCGATGCCCCGGCGTTCGCAGATCGGCAACAGACGCTCGATCATCCGCAGGTCGGCATCCGTGACGCCATCGCCGGAATCCAGCGCCAGTTCGATCCGCGTGCAGCCTTCGGCGGTTTCGAAAATGCGGGTGACGAAATCTTCAAGCCCCCTGCCATAGATCAGGTAGATCGCGCCCACATCCAGCCCCCATCGCGGCTTCACCGAGGCCAGCGCGTCCAGCTCCTTGCTCCAGGCCGAAACGGTGAGGCCCTGATAGCCGAGTTCGGCCAGCATCTCGCATTGGGCGGCCAGCGGATAGGTCCCCAGCTTGGTCTGGAAGATGAAGTCCATGTGGTGAAGCGGCAGGTTCATGCGCGGCCCCCGGCGGCGGTGGCTTTGTTGACTTCGGGCTCGTGGCTGGGGAACAGCGGCAGCAGATGGGTGCCAAGCTCGTCGATGACTTCCGATGCCGGCCGCCGTTGCGGCTTGAAATGCAGGCCGACATGCGAGACGCCAATGTCCTGCTGGCGAAGCCACAGCTCGCGCAGGGCGTTTCGGCCGCCGCGAAGGACGCGGCCCGGCTGTATCGGCATGTCCGGGTCGCGGTCCAGATCGAACAGCGTTCCATAGCCATAGGGCTTGAACACATTCGCCGGGCTGGCGGCGCGCCATTGCCGGATGATGTCGGGAATGCGCGCGGGGCTGGCGATATAGGACAGGATGCCGTCGGTATTCTGGGCGGTCCAGTCCAGCGACTGACCGGCATGGCCGATGATGATGGTCGGCAGGCGCGGCGCCGCCGGTTTCGGCACCAGATCAAGCCCACCGTCCAGCATGCCGTAGAAATGCGAGGCATGGACCGGCCAGGCCTGCTCGGTCGTGGCCCGGATCATGGCAAGCGCGTCGCGAAAGCGATCGGCGCGATTGTCATAGTCGATGCCGAAGGCCGGATATTCGACCGCACGGTCGCCGGTGGCCAGTCCCAGCAGGAAACGTCCGCCCAGCAACTGGTCGATCGTGGCAGCCTGCTTGGCGACGATCAGCGGATCGCGCAACGGCAGCACGATGCCTGCGGTGCCGATCGCGATCTTCCGGGTGACGGCCGCCAGATAGCCCGCATAGACCAGCGGATCGAGAACCTGGCCGACATCACCGAAATTGGGGTCATGGAACGGCACGTCGCGCAGCCAGATCGCGGAAAATCCGGCTTCGTCCACCTTTTGCGCCATAGTAGCGTGACCGACCAATGTCGGGCCCACGCTGTCGGGATAGCTTTCAAGCGGCGCGATGAAGCCGAATGTCAGGCGTCCGGGCTGGAAAACGCGCGAATAGCCGCGATGCGTGGCAAGTTCGGGTGCCAGGGCGCCCAGTGTGGCAGTTGTTGTCATGTCGATTCCACTTTCGGGATATGCGGCGCAGCGGTCGCGCATCCCTTTTCCGGTTGTCATTGCGGACTGGATATAACGCGCGGCCTGTTATAGAAAAATGGTCCGCTGTTCCGAACATATCGGAATTTTATGCCATTATCGGATCGGACATGAACTCTTTCGGAACACTCGCCGCATTCGTGCATTCGGCGGAAACGCGCAGCTTCACCGAAGCCGGACGCAGGCTGGGCATCTCGTCCTCGGCCGTCGGCAAGACTGTGGCGAGGCTGGAGGAAGAGCTTGGCGTGCGGCTGTTCCACCGCTCGACCCGCGCCATCACGCTGACGGCCGAAGGATGCCGGTTCCTTGATCGGTGCTACCGCATCTTTGCCGAATTCGACGACGCGAAAAGAGAGCTGACGCAGGCCGCCGGCAAGCCGCAGGGGAAACTGCGCGTCGGGCTGCCGCAGATCGGCATCCACCTGATGCCCCATCTGATCGCCTTCCAGCGGACATTCCCCGAAATCGAGCTGGAGCTAGATTTCAGCGACAGGCTGGTCAACCTGGTCGAGGAGGGTTTCGATGCGGTCATGCGCATCGGCGAGCTGAACGATTCCCGGCTGACCATGCGCAGGCTGGACGGCTATCATCACCGGCTTGTGGCCGCGCCCGCCTATCTTGCGCACCGCGGCACCCCGGATCGGCCGGCAGAGCTGATGGATCACGCCTGCCTGCGCTATCGCTATCCGACCACCGGCAAGCTGGCGCCCTGGCCATTGAACGGGCGCGGCGGCGCGCCCAGCATCGACCCGCCCCAATCCTCGGTCACCAACAGCATCGATTCCCTGCTGGAGATGGTGCAGGCGGGGCTGGGCATCGCCCTGCTGCCCGACTTCATCGTCGCGGATGCCGTCGCGGCCGGCCGGCTGACGGTGGTGCTGGACCGGCATGGGCAGGATCGGCGCGACTTCTGCATCCTGTGGCCCTCCAGCCGTCACACCGCGCCGAAGATCAAGGCATTCGTCGATTTCATGGTGTCGCGTCTGGGCGCGGCCGGGGCGCTGCAGCGCTGACCCTGCGACATTATTCGGCGCGGAATGCCCGCATGAAAAGATCGACACAGGATGCCAGATAGATGTCGAGCGCCTGCTCGTCCCTGCCGGGCGGCAGGTCGAGCAGGGCCCTCATATGTTCGTTTCCCCGGACCATGGCCAGAAACTGTTCCGCCGCCATGCGCGGCGCGGGAATGGCGAACACGCCCTGATCGCAGTATCGTTGCAGCAGAGCGTCGACCTGCCGCACGGCGGCCTGTGGCCCGGTGTCGAAAAAGGCCGTCGCGGCGCGGACATCCCTGGCGCGCGGCTGGCAGAGCAGATGCAGCTGCTGGATCGTGGCGGCTGCGGTGATCGCCTTCAGATAGCGTTTGGCGATCTGGGCCAGCACCTGCCGGGGCTCGGCATCCAGAGGGAATTGGTCCACATGCGGCAGGTGGTCGATCAGCAGATTGTTCCGAACCTGGTGGAACAGCACCATCTTCGAGGCGAAATGCTGATAGAGCGCCATCTTGGACGTGCCCGCGCGCATGGCGATGCGTTCCATGCGCGCACCCTCCAGCCCCTCGTCAAGGAACTCGGCCTCGGCGGCTTTCAGGATCCGTTCGCGCAACCCGGCGTCTCGGGGCTTTCCCCGGCCCCGACCGGCCGGGCTTTCCTGTTTCGCAGCCATGCCGTTCCTATTTACCTTACCCGTCGGTTCTGAAAATAGGAGAGCCTGCATCTCCCGGCAACTCCCTTCCGGTCGTCATGGCCAGATGGACAGCCTTTCGGAACGGCCCGATGACAAAGCTGAACGGCGCCCTGCGTGATCCGCATATCCGGGCAACCGCCCTTCGACTGACCCTGGCCGCCATGATCGCCATGGTGGTGGCGACCGGGCTTGGCCTGCAGAATCCGTGGTGGGCCGCGATGGCGACATGGATGATCGGCCAGCCGCCCCGCGGATTGCTGCTGGAGCGCAGCGTCGCCCAGTTCGCCGGAACGCTTCTGGGCGCGGCCGCCGGGGTGGCCATCACGCTTGCGGGGAACCCGTCTCTCCAGCTTGCATGGCTTGCGCTTTGGCTGGCCCTCTGCTGCGGCCTGACCAATGCGATGCGGCATCAGCGCGCCTATGGGGCGGCCCTTGCCGGGCTGACGGCCAGCGTCGTCGTGACCCTGACCACGGGGACCGAGATCGCCCCCGTCAGCTTCGCCGGCGCCCGCATCGCCGATACGCTGATCGGGATCGGGGCAGCGCTGGCCGTGGGCTTCATGTTGCAACCCCGCGCGCGCGCCCAAACCTTGTCGGCGCGCTCGGCGACCGTGCTGGCCGATGGTCTGCGCCTGGTCGGGATGGCGCTGCAACAGCATCAGACCGATCTCGTGGCACGAGAGTCGGCCTTTCTCTCGACCCTGGCCGCGATCTCGGCGGGTGCCGAGGATGCCGCCGCCGGATCGCTCAGGGCCCGGCGCGGCCTGCGGCCGCTGAACACGATATTCGCGTCGCTGCTGGATCTGATCGTCGTGGCCCGGATGATCCGCAAGGCATCGGAAAGCCGATCCATCACGCGGCAGGCCGACCTGGCGGCGCTGCGCGCGGAGCTGGAGCGCGCGGCGGATGCCCTGCAGGAGACCGGCAAGCTCGACCCGCTTCCCGCCCTCGGCATGGCCGAACGGATTGCAGCCGACCATGCGGAACTCAAGGCCATCCTCGGCAGCTTCGCGGCCGAATTGCGCGAGATCGCCCAAAGCCACCAAGCGCTGGCCCATCCCGGCCGCACCGTCTGCGCCGCGCGCCTGCATCCGCAGCCGGATCTGACCGGGCTGCGGCGCGCGATGGCGCGCGGCTTTCTGGCGATCGCGGCATCCGCCCTCGTCTGGACCGTGACCGGCTGGGAGGCCGGGCGGTTCCTGGTCCTTGGCGCGTCCATTTTCACCGTGCTGTTCGCAACGCTGGACCAGCCCCTGCCGCTGGTTCGCCAGGGGTTGATCGGCGGCGCGGTCGCGGCGCTGGCGGCCGTCGCCTGGCGGCTGGACGTCGTGCCGTTTGCAGAGGTCCCGTGGTTTTCGCTGTTGCTGGCGCTTCCCTTGTTCTGCGCCGCCTCCTTGCTTCAGGCCAGCCGGGCGACGATTTTCGCCGGCCTGACCTTCAACATGTTCTTCGCCGTCCTGGCGCGTCCGGTGGACATGCTGCCATCCTCGTCGCAAGTCGTCGTGGCCAGCGCGGCCATGCTGATCCTGGGCGTGGCGATCAGCGACTTCTTCTATCGCTGGGTGCTGCCGATGGATGTCGATCGCCGCCGCCGCCACATCGAGGCCTCGATCCGGCGCGAGATCGTGTCTGTCAGCCTGCGCGCCGGAACCCCCTGGGCCGAGCGCCACCTGTCGCGGCTGCGCCATCTGGTCCTGGAAATGGTGATGCGCGCGCGGGCGGATACCGAGGTGGTCGGGAACGCGGTCGCCGCGCTGTCCCTGGGTCATATCGCGATGCGGCTGGGACAGATCGCGCATCAGGAAACGCCCGCAGCCGATGGTGGCGCGATCACGAAGGATTGCCTTCGGAGACTGGCAAACCCGATCTCAGACCCTGCCGCCTGTGGCCGCGAAATCCTGAAGGCAAACCAGGCGGTTCCGGCCGAGACCGCGACCTCTGCCGTTCGGCTTGCGCATCTGATGGCGCGCGAACTGGTCGATCACCCGAAGGTCTTCACAAGCAGCACCGCGACGTGAAGGGCGTTTGGGCTAGGCCGAAGGCGGTGGGCACAACCGCGATTGCGCACAAAATGGGCGTCATCTGAACCATTCCCCGGACCGCGCCGCCCGCCAAGGCCTGACTAAGTAGAAAAGAACGGTAAGCGGGGCTAGGTTACCGTCGGTTGCGTCGTCTTCGCACGGACGATCCGGCCGGCGTCGAGACGACCCTGGCCAGCTTCGCGGCAACCTCCGTCGATGGCCATGCCGGCTGTTGCGCGGCGCTTGCCGAGGCGGATCTGCGGGACCAGCTTCACCGGATCGCCCATCCGCTGCTGGCGGTTTCCGGCGATGACGACCCGGTCTGCCCGCCCGCCGAGCTGGCCGCGATCGCGGATGGCGTGCAGCATGGTCGCCACCTGTCCCTGCCGGGGCGGCATATCGTCAGCCCGGAATCGGCCCTGCAATTCAATGCCGCCCTGGAGGAGTTCCTGAAAGCCGGGCCCGCGCGCGGCGGTGGCACGCGCTAGGACGAAAGCGTTTCGGTGGCCTTTATCGTTATCGGAAACGGCCTGGCAAAGTGACACGCCGCGCGCTGTTCGCCGGCGACGGCGGCAAGTGCGGGCCTTTCCCGTCGGCAGCGTTCCTGCGCGATGGGACATCGCGTGTGAAAGCTGCACCCCGGAGGGATATTCGTCGGGCTGGGCACATCTCCGCCCAGGATCAGCCGCTTGCGGCGCTTGACCCGGCCGATTTCGGGTGCGGCGGACAGCAGCGCCTGCGTATATGGGTGCTGCGGGGCCTCGTAGATCTGTTCTTTCGGGCCGATTTCGACGATGCGCCCCAGATACATCACCGCCACGCGGTCGGCGATGTGGCGTACCACGGCCAGGTCATGGGCGATGAACAGCGAGGCAAAGCCCTTTTCGGCCTGCAGATCCTGCATCAGGTTGATGATCTGCGCCTGGATCGACACATCCAGCGCCGAGACCGGCTCATCCGCCACGATGAAGCGCGGCGAGACCGAGATGGCGCGGGCGATGCAGATCCGCTGGCGCTGCCCGCCCGAGAATTGCCGCGGATTGCGATCCATCACGGATGTCGGCAAGCCGACCTGGCGCAAGAGCTCTGCGACCTTCTCGCGGCGGTCGCGCTTGCCCGTGACGGTGCCGAAGACATCCATGGGCTCGGCGATGATCTGCGCGATCGTCCGGCGCGGCGACAGCGAGCCATAGGGGTCCTGGAACACCATCTGCGCATTGCGGCGGAACTGGCGCATCTGCCGGCGCGACAGGGCGGTGATTTCGGTACCGTCCAGCCAGACCCTTCCCTCGCTTGGTTCGATCAGGCGCAAGAGCAGGCGGCCGAGGGTCGATTTTCCGCAGCCGGATTCGCCCACCACGGCCAGGGTTTCGCCAGCCTTCATCGTCAGGTCGATGCCGTCCACCGCCCGCACCGCGGCGCGCTTGCCCCCCAGCAGGCCGCCGCCACCTTCGAAGGTCTTGCCCAGTCCTTCAACCCTGAGAATATCGGCCGTCATGCGATTGCCTCCGCTGTCATTGGGGTGTCTGCCGTGACCCAGCAGGCCGCCCGCTGATCGCGGCCGCGCGGCGTCAGTGCGGGCATTTCCCGGGTGCAGATGTCGCGTTTCAGCTCGCAACGCGGTGCGAAGGGGCAACCCGCCTTGATGGTGCCGGGCGGCGGGACCGAGCCGGGTATCTGATAAAGCCGCCGCGCGCTGGTTTCCAGCGACGGCACCGCGCGCAGAAGGCCGCGGGTATAGGGGTGCTGCGGATTGTCGAACAGGTCGTCAACCGTCGCCGTCTCGACCACATGGCCGGCATACATGACCACGATCCGGTCGCACAGCTCCGAGATCACGCCAAGATCGTGCGAGATCATCAGCACCGCCGTGCCCAGCCGCTGCCGCACTTCGCGCAGCAGGTCCAGGACCTGCGCCTGGATGGTCACGTCCAGCGCGGTCGTCGGTTCATCCGCGATCAACAGGCGCGGATTGCAGGCGACGGCGATGGCGATCATGACGCGCTGGCGCATCCCCCCGGACATCTGGTGCGGATAGGCCTTCATCCGCGCCTGGGGATCGGGGATGCCCACCAGGCGCAGCAGCTCGATCACGCGCGCCCGCCTGTCTTCTCGGGACATTTGCTGGTGCAGCATGATCGCCTCGGCGATCTGCGCCTCGACCGTCATCACCGGGTTCAGCGAACTCATCGGTTCCTGGAAGATCATGGCGATGTCGCGACCGCGGATCTCCGGCATCCGGTCCGATGGCAGCGCCAGCAGGTCGCCATGCCCTTCCAGCCGGATCCGGCCACTGGTCAGGCGGGCCGATGCCGGCAGAAGCCGCATGGTCGCCAGCGAGGTCATCGACTTGCCCGATCCACTTTCGCCGACCAGCCCGACCGCCTCGCCCGCCGCGACTGACAGGCTGACGTGATTGAGCACACGCACCGGATTACTGATCGGACCGAATTCCAGCGTCAGGTCGGATATTTCAAGCAGTGGTTCAGCCATTATTTGATCTCCGGATCCAGTGCATCGCGCACGGCGTCACCGATGGTCGAGATCGCCAGCACGACGATGGTGATCGCAAGCCCCCCGGTCAGGATCGGCCAGGGCGTGGCGAACATGTTGCCAAGGCCCTCGCGGATGATGTTGCCCCATGACGGCGCGGGCGGTTGCGTGCCGATGCCAAGAAAGCTGAGCGTGGCTTCAAGCCGGATGGCCGAGGCGCTCCACAATGTCATCAGCACCACGATCGGCGCCGAGATATTGGGCACGACATGGCGAAAGATGATGACCGGCGTGGAGACGCCCGAGGCGATCGCGGCCTCGATATAGGGCTCCTGCTTGACGGCCAGCGTCGATGCGCGGGCGACCCGCGCGAAGCCGGGGGTGAAGGCGATGGTCAGGACGGCGACCACGTTCCAGAACCCGCCGCCAAGCGCCGCCGCGACCAGGATGGCCAGCAACAGTTCGGGAAAGGCCAGCAGCATGTCGATGATGCGGGTGACGACCCGGTCGATCCAGCCGCCGAAATAGCCTGCGGTGACGCCCAGGAACGTGCCCGCGATGGCCGCGAAAACCGGCGACAAGAGGCCGAAGATCAGCGAGTTGCGCGACCCGTAGATCAATCGCGACAGCAGGTCGCGCCCGAACTGGTCGGTACCCAGCAGATAGTCGGACGAGGGCATCGCATTGATGGCGATGAAGCTTTGGGCCATCGGATCCCTGGGCGCGATCCAGGGCGCCAGGATGGCGATGACGGCAAAGACAAGCACCGTTGCCAGGGAAATGATGACGGCGGGCCGTCCGGCCACCACCTCGCCCGCCAGACGGCGCAGCCGGGGGGCTTCGGGCAGCGGGATTGCTTCGGAATTGGCCATTATTGCACCCGGATCCTGGGGTCGATGATGACGTAAACCAGTTCCATCAACAGGTTCACGACGACGACGGCGGCGGCGAAGACCACGACGCCCGCCTGGACGATGGGATAGTCGCGCTCGGTGATGGCGGTGATCAGCAGCTTGCCCAGGCCGGGGCGATTGAACACCAGCTCGACCGCGACCGAACCCGACAGCGTTGACAGGATCGACAGGCCCAGCCCGGTCGAAAGCGGCAGCAGGGCATTGCGCAGCGCGTGGCGATAGATCACCCGGTTTTCCCGCGCGCCCTTCGCGCGGGCGGTGCGCACGAAGTCGCGGCCCAGCACTTCGAGCAGCGCGGTGCGGGTCAGGCGGCCGAGAAAGGCGACCTTCAAGAGTGCCAGCGTCAGCGCGGGAAGGACCAGGTGATGCATCCGGTCGGCGAAACCGTCGCCGGCCCCGCTGATGGGAAACCAACCCAGCGACAGCGAGAAGACGATCAGCAGCACCGCGCCCAGATAGAAATCCGGGATCGCATAGCCCAGCAGGGAAAACACCCGAAACCCCGCATCGGGCGCGCGGTTGCGATTCAGCGCCGCCATGACGCCCAGGGGAATGCCGCCCATGATGCCCAGAAGAACCGCCGCGATGGTCAGCTCGACCGTATAGCCGAGATTCGAGACCAGCAGCTGCGCCACCCGTTCGCCCGACATCAGCGATGCGCCGAAATCGAAGGTCAGCATGTCACGCATGAAATGCAGATATTGCAGCCACAATGGATCGTTCAGGCCAAAGCGTTCGCGAAACTGCGCGATGGCCTCGGGCTGGGCGCCGTCGCCAAGCGCGGCCAGCGCCGGATCGCCGGGCAGGACGCGCATGGCCAGGAAGACCAGCGTCAGCACCAGCAGCATGGTCGGCACGGCATCAAGCAGCCGTGTCAGGATATAGCGTGTCATGTAACCTCCGGTCGCGCTCAGGCGCGCTGCGCCAGATCCAGGCGCCAGCGCGCATAGCCGCTTTCGACCTGGTAGCCGATATCGACTGCGGGATTGCGGACGATGGCATAGCCAAGGTTGCCGACCCCCATAAGGGGCAGATCCTCTTGCACCTTCTTCTCGATCTCGCGTCCGATCGAGGAATATTCCTCGACCGTGGTGGCCTGGCGCATCGCCTCGATCCGGTCGTCCACGCCGGGCATGGCGATGCCGTAATGGCTGAAGTTGTCGCCGCCGGTCCCATCGGATTTCACCACCGCCGCAGAGGACAGGTAGCGCGACATGTATTCCAGCGGCACCGGGGGAAGGCTTTGCGAATACAGCACCAGCGAGTTGGCATCCTGCCGATTGGCGCCGTGGAAGGCCGCGTGATCCATGATGTTCAGGTTCATGTTGATCCCGGCCGGGCGCATCAGCTCTTGCAGGATCAGCATGATCGAGCGGTAATCCTCGCGTTGGCTGATGCTGGCGGTGAAGTTCAGCCCGTTTCCGTGCCCGGCCTCGGCCAGCAATTCGCGCGCGCGATCGGGATCGTAATCATAGCGCAGATCCTCGGGCAGATCTTCCGCGGCCCAGCCAGAGGGATAGTCGGGCGGCGAGAGCGTCCATGTCTGTGCGCCGAACGGGGCCAGCGCCTGGGCGACCACCGCGCTGTCGATCGCGGTGGCGACCGCCTTGCGCACCAGCGGATTGTCGAAGGGTGCCTTGGTCAGGTTGAAGAAAAGGGTGTTGAAGGATCCCGGCTGCGTCTGATCGACGATCAGCGCGTCGTTCTGCTGCCGGATCTGCTGCACCCATCCGGGCGCGCGCACCGCCTCGATCATGTCCACGTCGCCCGACATCAGCGAAAGCGTCCGCGAGGTCGTATCCGAGGTATAGAGGAAGTCGATCCGCGCGGTCTTCGGAGGCTCGCCCCAATAGCCGTCGAAGCGCAGGGTATTGACGCCGCTGCTTGACATGCGTTCGACCGCATAGGGGCCGGTGCCGACGGGTTCCTTGCCGAAATTCTCGCCCTTCTCCTCGACCGCGCTCTTGCACACGATCAGCGAACTGGGGATCGAGATCACGCCCCCCAGGAAAAACGGATCCGGCCCGTTCAGCGTGAACGTCACCTCGTCGGGGCCCGAGGCGGCGACGCCCCGCACATTGGCATAGGATGCCGTGGCGATGCCTTCACGCATGGCGCGTTCGAAGGTGAACACCACGTCCTCGGGGGTCAGCGTGCCATGGCCGCCGTGGAACGCGACATCCCTGCGCAGCTTGAAGGTCCATGTCCGGGCATCGTCGGACTTGGTCCAGCTTTCGGCAAGCATCGGGCGATATTCGTCGTCCTGGGTCGCGAATCTGCCATTCGGCGGCGAGACGAGATGCTCATAGACTTGGAGGTTGACCCAGTTGTCGGCCCCGAGCGTGCTGAAGATCGGGTCGATCGCGCGCGGCGATGTGGCGGCAAGCGCGATGCGGATCGGGCGGTCCGATCCCTGCGCGCGCAGCAGTCCCGGACCGGCAAGGCTTGCCGCTGCCGCCGCGACGGACATGTGCAGGATTCTGCGACGATTGATCAGCATGTATTCCTCCCTTGTTGCCCCTTCGGGGCTGATGCCATCCGGCCGGATCTCTCCTGCGATCGCGGGCCGGTGGGTTCTGATTAACGTCTGCCGGTGAAGCGCTTCCTCGATTCCAGGACATGCCGCCGCATCGCCTCCTCGGCGGCGGCGCTGTCTCGGGCGACGATGGCCGCGACGATGGCCGCATGTTCGTCATTCGCCTCGGCGGTCACGCTGGCAAGGTAGAACAGCCGGAACAGATGCACATGCGTGTAGAGCCGGGACAGGGCGTCGCGCACCAGCTCGTTGCCGCTGCCCTGCGCGATCAGGTCGTGAAACTGCCCGTCCGCCGCGGCGAATTCGCCATAGCTTTCCTTGCCGTCCGGGTGAATTTCATCCATGCGGGCATCCAGCGCGACCAGCCGGGCGATGTCGTCGTCATCCATATGCACCGCGGCGCGCCCGGCCGCATAAGGCTCCAGCAGCAGGCGCAGATCATAAAGCTGCTCCAGCCGCTGCTCGTCTATCTGGGACGCGGCGCTGTAGCCGATCAGGTGGGTCTTGACCACCAGACCCTGCGCTTCCAGCCGCGACAGCGCCTCGCGGATCGGGGTCTGCGACACGCCAAGCTCTCGAACGAGATTGTCCACCGAAATGCGCGCGCCGGGCGGAATTTCCAGCGCCATCAGCTGCGCATAAAGCGCCTCGTACACTTCGTCCCCCAGCCTGCCGGGGCGCTGGATAGAGCGCCCTTTCGGCCGGGGCTGATCCTTGGTGCGACTTGTCATCGTTCTGTCCGTTCGGTGTGCCTTGACGATTCGGTAATAGCAATT
The DNA here is from genome assembly GCF_900100045.1 of Paracoccus denitrificans. Classification (GTDB taxonomy): domain Bacteria; phylum Pseudomonadota; class Alphaproteobacteria; order Rhodobacterales; family Rhodobacteraceae; genus Paracoccus; species Paracoccus denitrificans. The sequence goes on from NZ_FNEA01000009.1 coordinate 88,038, forward strand.
TACCCATGGCCTCGCAATCAAATATCCGATCGGATCGGAAACATGGCATGAAAATAGACGTAAAACAGCTGGAACGCACGGCGATGGCGGCGCTTTCGAAGCTGACCACGCGGGACCACGCCGCCCAACAGGTTGATCTGCTGCTGGAGGCGGACCTGCGCGGCGTCGCCTCGCACGGGATGCTGCGCCTGCCGCGAATCATCCGTCGCATCCGCAATGGCGTCGCCGATCCCGCGCAGACGGGCCGGCATGCCTGGCACGGCAGCGCGCTGTTGCAGGTGGATGGCTGTCATGGCCTGGGTCCGGTCGTGGCCAATGCCGCGATTGCCGCGCTGGAAAGCCGGATTTCGGAAACCGGGGTGGCGGTGGCGGCGATCCGCAACTCGAACCACCTGGGGATGCTGGGCTATTACGCCGAGCGCGCGGCATCGAAGGGTCTGACCATGATCGCGCTGACCACAAGCGAGGCGCTGGTTCACCCCTGGGGCGGCCGGCGCGCGATGATCGGCACCAATCCCATCGCCATCGGCTTGCCGACCGGCCGGAAGGGCCAGGCCGATATATTCATGATGGATGCGGCGACCAGCCTCGTCTCGATGGGTGAGATCCACGACCACGCCAATCGCGGCATGGCCATCCCCGAAGATTGGGCGCTGGATGCCGAGGGCCGCCCGACAACCGATCCCGACGCCGCCAAGTCGGGCGCCATCGCGCCCTTCGGCAAGGCCAAGGGTTACGCGCTGGGGCTGGCGTTCGAGCTGTTGGTGACAAGCCTTTCGCGCGCCGCCATCGGGCGCGACGTGACAGGCACGCTGGATGACACGACCACCTGCAACAAGGGCGACCTGTTCATCCTGATCGACGGGCCGGGCTATGACCTGCGCCCCTATCTTCAGGCGCTGCGGGACGAGGTGCCGGCGCAGGGTTTCACGCAGGTGACGATCCCCGGCGAGCGGGGCAGGGCGGCGCGCGACCAGCGCCTGCGCGAAGGTGTCGATCTGCCCGAACAGCTCTGGCGGGAAATAGGCGATCTGGCGCGCTAGCGGCGGAACAATTGGGAGGACAGGAATGGATTTCACGAATTTGGGCGTCATGCGCGCGCCGCGGCATCTGGTCTTCGGCGCGGGTCAGCGCGGCGCGCTGGCGCGCCATGCCGGTGTATTTGGAACCCGCGCATTGATCGTCACCGATACCCGCATGGCGCGGGACAAGGATTTTCTTCAGATGCGGCAGGCCCTGGAGGCGCAGGGCATCGCCACGCAGGTCTTCGACGGCGTGGCCGCGGAATTGCCGCTGTCCTGCATCGAGGCCGGGGCCAAGGCCGGGCGGGCGGCCGGTGCCCGGATGATTATCGGCATCGGCGGTGGCAGCTGCCTGGATGCCGCCAAGATCATCGGCCTCTTGCTGAGCCATGGCGGCGCGCCGCAGGATTATTATGGCGAATACAAGGTTCCCGGTCCGATCATGCCGCTGATCCTGCTGCCCACCACCTCGGGAACGGGATCCGAGGTGACGCCGGTTGCCGTGCTGGACGACCCGCAGCGGGCCATGAAGATCGGCATTGCCAGCCCGCATCTGATCCCCGAGATCGCGATCTGCGACCCGGAGCTGACGCTGAGCTGTCCGCCGGGCCTGACCGCGGCCTCGGGCGCGGACGCCATGACCCATGCGATCGAGGCGTTCACGACCCTGCGCCGTCCCGCCGATTCCGGCCTGTCGCTGGATCATGTTTTCATCGGCAAGAATGCGATCAGCGACAGCCTGGCGCTTGAGGCGATCCGCCTGATCGCGGCCAATCTGGCCCGCTGCGTCAGCCATGGCGATGACCTGGAGGCGCGCAGCGCGATGATGCTTGGCTCGACCCTGGCCGGGCTGGCCTTCGGCGTGGCCGGAACCGCGGCGGCCCATGCGATCCAGTATCCGGTCGGCGCGATGACGCATACCGCGCATGGGCTGGGGGTCGCGACCTTGATGCCCTATGTCATGGCGTGGAACCGCCCCAGTTGCGAGACCGATTTCGCCCGGATCGGCGCCGCGATGGGCCTGGCCGCGAGTGGCGACACCTCCCGCCAGGCCGAGGCCGCCATCGCCGCCATTGCCGCGCTTTTTGCGCAGGTGGGCATTCCCGCCACCATCGCCCAGCTTGGCGTCCCCGAGGACCGGCTGGACGAAATCGCGCGGCTGGCGCTCAGCGCCGAACGCCTCATCAAGAACAACCCGCGCATGCTTGACGCCGAAGGCATGGACCGGATCGTCCGGGCCGCGCATTCGGGCGATCTTGACCTGCTGACCGCCACATCGCCCCGAAAGGCTGCACTCCAATGAGCTATCACGACACCATCTCGCAAGAACTCGGCTTCGACCCGCAGGCGCTGCGCGGCGATCTGTGGATCGACGGTGGCTGGCGCAAGGGGCGCGGCGGCGATCCGATCGCGGTCATCGACCCCTCGACCGGGAACACGATCACGCGGATCGAGAATGCCAGCATCGACGATGCCATGGATGCCGTCGCCGCCGCCGAGGCCGCCCTGCCTGGCTGGGCCGCCACCCCGCCGCGCGTGAAATCCGAAATCCTGCGCCGCTGCTACGATCTGATGATCCAGCGCAAGGACATGCTGGCCCGGCTGATAAGCCTGGAAAACGGCAAGGCGCTGCCCGACGCCCAGGGCGAAGTGCTCTATGCCGCCGAATTCTTCCGCTGGTTCGCCGAAGAGGCGGTCCGGCTGAACGGCGAGATCTACACCGCGCCCTCGGGTGCGAACCGCATCATCGTCACCCACCGCCCGATCGGGGTCGCGGTGATGGTTACGCCCTGGAACTTCCCCGCCGCCATGGCCACCCGCAAGATCGCGCCCGCGCTGGCGGCGGGCTGCACCTGCGTGCTGAAGCCCGCGACGGAAACCCCGCTGACCGCCTATGCGCTGGCCGAGATCTATGCCGAGGCCGGTGTGCCGCCGGGCGTGGTCAACGTGCTGACCACCAGCCGTTCGGGCGCGACGGTCAGCGCGATGCTGCACGATCCGCGCGTCCGCAAGCTCAGCTTCACCGGCTCGACCGAGGTGGGGCGCAGGCTCTTGCACGAGGCGGCCGATACGGTCATCTCCTGCTCGATGGAACTGGGCGGCAACGCGCCCTTCATCGTCTTCGACGACGCAGATCTGGACCTGGCGATCGAGGGCGCGATGGTCGCCAAGATGCGCAACGGAGGCGAGGCCTGCACCGCCGCCAACCGTTTCCTGGTGCAGAAGGGCATCGCACCGGCCTTCGCCGAACGGCTTGCCGCGCGGATGGAGGCCATGACGCTGGGGGCGGGCTATGCCGGGGAAACCCTTTGCGGGCCGCTGATAAATCGTGAGGCGCTTGATCGCATCGCGGGCCTGGTGAGCGAGGCCGAAAGCCACGGTGCGAAGACCCTGACCGGCGGTCGCCCCCTGGACCGGCCGGGCTTCTATTTCCCGCCGACCGTCCTGACCGATGTGCCGCCCCAGGCCGAGATCACCGGCGAGGAAATCTTCGGCCCCGTCGCGGCCCTGGCCACCTTCGAGACCGAGGACGAGGCCATCGCCCGCGCCAATTCGACCGAATACGGGCTGATCTCCTATGTTTTCACCTCGGACCTGGCGCGGGGGCTGCGCGTGTCGGAACGGCTGGACAGCGGCATGGTGGGGCTCAATCGCGGCGTGGTCTCGGACCCGGCGGCGCCGTTCGGCGGCACCAAGCAAAGCGGGCTTGGCCGGGAAGGCGCCCATCACGGCATCCTCGAATTCTGCGAAGTCCAGTATATCGCCGCCAACTGGTGATCGAGGCAAGGCACAGCATCAAGGGAAGGAACGCGACATGAAAATCGCGAAAGTCGAGGCACTGAGCGTGGCCATGGGCGACGGCACCGGCTGGATGCCGACCAGCGCCTTCGTGCGCATCACCGCCGAGGATGGCACCGTCGGCTGGGGCGAGGCCTCGCCGATGCTGGGGGGCATCGCGTCCCTGGGGGTCGTCGCGCGCGACATCGCGCCGTTCCTGGAAGGCCAGGAGGTGCTGGATCACGCGGTCCTGCTGGACCGGATGATGCACCGGCTGGTCAAGCTGGGGCCGGAAGGCATCGCCACCGCCGCGCTGGCCGCCTGTGACATCGCCTTGTGGGATCTGAAGGGCAAGCTCTTGGGCCAGCCGATCTACAAGCTTCTGGGCGGGGCGTGGCGGACGCGGCTGCCCTGCTACAGCTCGATCGGCGGCAATGCCGCGCGCAGCGTGGACGAGGTGGTGCGCGAGGTCGCGCGCCGGGTCGAGGCGGAACAGCCGGCGGCCGTCAAGATCCGCTGGGACGGCGACCGCACCCGCTGCGATGTCGATATCCCCGGCGACATCGCCAAGGCCAGGGCCGTGCGCGAACTTCTTGGCCCCGACGCGGTGATCGGGTTCGACGCCAATAACGGCTATTCGGTCGGCGGCGCGATCCGCGTCGGCCGGGCGCTGGAGGATCTGGGTTACAGCTGGTTCGAAGAGCCGGTGCAGCATTACCATGTCGGCGCCATGGGCGAGGTCGCGCAGCGGCTGGACATCACCGTATCCGCCGGCGAACAGACCTATACCCTGCAGGCGCTGAAGGACCTGATCCTGTCCGGCGTGCGCATGGTGCAGCCTGACATCGTGAAGATGGGCGGCATCACCGGGATGATGCAATGCGCGGCCCTGGCCCATGCCCACGGGGTCGAATTCGTGCCGCATCAGACCCAGCCGGGCGTGGGGCATTTCGCCAATATCCATGTGCTGTCCACGCTGATGCACATGACCAAGCCCGTGGAGCTGGCCGACAGGTGGGATCGCGGGCGCCCGGTTTTCCGCAACCCCGCCGAACCCGTCGATGGCCATTTCGCCCTCGGCGACGCCCCCGGCCTTGGCATTGTCGTGGACGAGGACGAACTGGCCAGCCGCGCGACAGAGATCACCGTCGGACGGGACCAGCGCCCTCCGGCCGGCGGGCAGTATTGAGCCGGTTTCCTCATTCGGGACGACGGTTCAGGGAACAAGCGGATAACGGGGATGAGCGATGAGACTTTTCCGACATGGCCGGCCCGGCCGGGAACGGCCGGGACTGTTCGACATATCGGGCAAAATGCGCGACCTGTCGCCGGTCATCCCCGATTTCGATGCCGGCACCCTTTCGCCGCAGGGGCTGGCCCGGCTGGCGGGCCTTGACGCCCGAGGCCTGCCGCTGCTGCCCGAAGGCACCCGCTTCGGCGCCTGCACGGCCCGCCCCGGCAAGATCATCTGCGTCGGGCTGAACTATGCCAGCACGATGATCGAACTGGGCGTGCCGCGCCCCGAGGCGCCCTCGATCACGATCAAGCCCAGCTCGGCGCTGGCGGGGCCGGATGACGACATCGCCCTGCCGCGCGGCTCGACCGCCACCGATTGGGAGGTCGAGCTGGCCGCCGTCATCGGAACATATGCCCGGCATGTTTCGCCGCGGCGGGCGCTGGATAATGTCGCGGGCTACTGCCTTGCCAACGACCTGTCGGAACGTGACCACCAGCGCCACCATGGCGGCGAAAGCGTCAAGGGCCGGGGGCATGATGGCTTCGCGCGACTGGGTCCGTGGTTGGTGACGGCCGACGAAATCCCCGACCCGCAAGGCATTGATCTGTGGCTGCGGATCGACGGCAGGCGGATCCAGCAGGGATCGACCTCGGACATGCTGTGGTCGGTCGCGGAACTGATCGCGCATGTCTCGGACTATATGGCGCTGGAACCCGGAGACGTGATCCAGACCGGAACCCCCGCCGGAATCGGCATCGCGCAGAAGCCGCCGCGCTATCTGCGCGAAGGCAACCAGGTCAGCCTGGGCGGGTCCGGGCTGGGGATGCAGCGATGCCGGGTGGTGCGGCAGGTGATGCCCGGCAAGTAATCGTCTCGCGAACAGGCGCGGATCGCCTTCGGTTCCGGCCATCCCGGTGCCGGCGCGCGCGTGGCCTCTTCCCTCATTGACAACTTCGCAACTTTACATTTATTCGTGAATTAATGGAGGATAGAGTATAACCCGATTCGCGACGCGCCTGAACTCTTTCGCCGCGCAGGCCGACCGAGCCTGGCCGGACCATAAGGGCAAGCCCACCCTGGAAATGATGGTCCGCCGCGCCGCAAGCGTGCCGGGTTTGAGCCACGTCGATCTCAACTATCCGGACCATGTGCTTGAAGAACCCAAGGTCGTGCAGGCAGAGGTCAACGATCTGGGGCTCCAGGTGAACGGCCTGGCCATGCGCTACTACACCAACCCGGCCTTAAAGCTGGGCGCCTTTACCAACCCCGACCGCGCGGTGCGGCAGGAAGCCATCGACCTGACCAAGCGCGGGATCGACGCGGCGCTGGAGATGGGCGCCCCCCTGATGACGCTGTGGCTAGGCCAAGACGGTTTCGACTACAGTTTTCAGGGCGACTATCCGCGCATGTGGGAGGACGAGATCGGCGGTATCCGCGAGGTGGCCGAACACGCACCCGACTGCATGATCTCCATCGAGTACAAGCCTAACGAACCGCGGTCCTATGCGCTGTTGCCCGACGTCGCCACGACCCTGCTGGCGATCGCGGAAACCGGATGTGGCAATATCGGCGTGACGCTGGACTTCGCCCATGTGCTTTATGCCGACGAAATGCCCGCCTACGCCGCCACGCTGATCGCGCGGAAATCGCGGCTGCTGGGCGTGCATCTGAACGACGGCTATGCCAAGCGCGACGACGGGTTGATGGTCGGCAGCGTCCATCCGCAAGCCACGCTGGAATTGCTGTGGCAGATCACCCGCGACGGATATGACGGCGTAATCTATTTCGACACTTTCCCCGACGCCTCGGGCATCGATCCGGTCGAGGAATGCCGCACCAATATCGAGACTGTCGAGCGTTTCATGAACATGGTTCCACGCCTGAACGCCGACAACCTGCTGCATGACGCCATTGCCGGGCAGAACTCTCCGCTCAGCCAGCGTGCCGTCGCACGCATCATGAGCGGAGCCTGATCTTCACGCCATAACGGAAATTCGTAAAGGGAGGAGACCCGATATGACCACCATCAAATCGTTCCTGCTGGCCAGTGCCCTGACCGCCTTCGGCGGAATCGTGATGGCCCAGGACCTCGCGCCGCTGAACTCGGACGAGGAGCCGGACCGCATGGACTGGAGCGAACTGACCGAGCGCTTCGGCGACCTGCCGAAACCCACAGAGGGCACGCAGATCGGCGGCGTGTCGAAGGCGCTGACCAACGAATACTGGCGCTCGCTGGGCGAAGGCTACAAGAACATGACCGACGCGCAGGGCGTGGGTCTGGCCTATCAGGCTGCCCCGTCCGAGGGTGACCAGCTTGGGCAGCTGTCGATTGCCGAGAACATGATCCTGCAAGGTTATCAGGGGCTGCTGGTCTCTCCGCAGACCGACAACAACCTGCAGCCGGCGATGGAAACCGCCGCCAGCAGGGGTATCGCGGTCGTCAACGTCAATGACGCCGTGATTCCCTCCGCGACCCAGTATGTCGGCAATGTCCAGCGCGACAACGGCGTGCGGGTGGCGCAGTGGTTCATCGACAATCGCCCCGGTGGCGGCAAGGTAGCGGCGATCGAGGGCCAGCCGGGCGTGTTTGCCGCCGGACAGCGCACCGACGGTTTCACCACAACCATCACCGAGGCCGGAAACTTCCAGGTCGTCGCCAGCGTTCCCGCAAACTGGAGCCGCGAGCAGGCCTATGACGCCGCATCGACGATCCTGCAGCAGCATCCCGACCTGATCGGGTTCTATGCCAATAACGACGGCATGGCCCTGGGTGTCGTGGAGGCGGTGAAGGCCGCCAATCTGCAAGAACAGGTGTCGGTCTTCGGCACCGATGGGATACCGGACGCCTATGCCTCGATCCGGGCAGGCGACCTGACCGGCACGGTGGACAGCTTCCCTGTCCTCACCGGCGAGGTCGCCATGGAAGTCGTGCTGCGCCTTCTGGCCGGACAGGGCATTCCGCGCGTGGTCGCGACTCCGCAGGCGCTGATCACCGCCGACAACGTCGCCGACTATTCGGTCGAGGACAGCACCGCGCTGCGCGAGAAGTTGCTGGCGGAATGATCGAGGACCGCGGGGCGGGCATCCGTCCGCCCCCGATCTTCTCCAACGCTTCGGAGCAACGTCGGACACAGGCGTCGCCCGCTCCGGTCACATTCGGCCCTGAAAGGTAGCGACATGACCACTTCGGCAAGCCGGCCTGTCACTTGTCGGCATCAGCAAGACCTTTCCCGGCATCCGCGCACTCGACAATGTCAGCTTCGACATCAGGCCGGGTGAGGTGCATGGGCTTCTTGGCGAGAACGGCGCCGGGAAATCGACGCTTCTCAATATCCTGTCGGCGGTGCTGTCGGCCAGCGAAGGACAGATCATCATTGACGGCGAGCCGGTCTCGCTTGCTCAGCCCGCGGATGCCCGCGCGGCCGGGATTGCCATGATCCATCAGGAATTGCAGCATATCCCAGCGCTCAGCGTCGCTCAGAACATGTTTCTGGGCCGGCCGCTGACACAGGCTGGCGGCCTGCTCGTGGACCGGGGCAGTCAGGAACAACGCGCCCGGCAGGTGCTGGCCGATCTGGATCCCAGCATCGACCCGCGTGCCCCCATCCATACGCTGAAGGTCGCGCAGCAGCAGATCGTCGAGATCGCCCGCGCGCTCTTTGACGATGCCAGGATCATCACCATGGACGAACCGACCTCCAGCCTGACGCCGTCGGAGTTCGAAAGCCTGGCGGCTCTGATCGCCCGGCTTGCGGCGAGGGGAGTGTCGATCATCTATGTCTCGCACAAGATGGACGAGGTCTTCCGCGTCTGTCAGCGCGCCACGATCCTTCGCGACGGGCGCTATATCGATACGGTGGATCTGAGCGAGGTCAGCGAGGATCAGGTGATCTCGCGCATGGTCGGGCGCGACATCATGCAGGAAGGCCATGTCAGCCACGCGCGTCCCGAAGTGGTGATGCGGGTCGAGGGGCTGGACGACGGCAGGCTGATCCGCGAAGCCAGCTTCGAACTGCACCGCGGCGAGGTTCTGGGCATTGCCGGGCTGGTGGGGTCGGGCCGAACCGAACTCCTGCGCCTGATCGCGGGCATTGATCGGGTGCGGCAGGGGCGCGTGGTGCTGAACGGCAACCCGGTCGATCTGCGCAGCCCGCGCCACGCCATCCGCAGCGGCATAGGGCTGGTGCCCGAGGAGCGGAAGAAGGACGGCATCGTGCGCGACCGCTCGGTCGCCTCGAACATCGCGCTGCCCTGCATGGGGCGCTTTACCCGTCACGGCCTCGTGCGCCGCAAGGCGTTGCGGGCCGAGGCGACGCCGCTGATGAAGAAAATGGGGATGCGCCCGCCCGACGTGACCCGCGCCATCGGCACCTTCTCCGGCGGCAACCAGCAAAAGGCCATCATCGGCCGCTGGCTGGCGGCGGATGTGGACATCCTGCTGTTCGACGAACCCACCCGCGGCATCGACATCGGCGCCAAGGCCGAAATCTATGCCCTGATCGAAGCGCTCGCCAAATCGGGCAAGTCGATCGTCGTCGTCAGTTCGGAACTGCCCGAGATCATCCGCCTCTCGGACCGCGTCATGGTCATGCGCGAGGGCCGCATCGCCGCGACGCTGGCAGGGGCCGAGATCGCCGAGGATGCCATCGCCGCCAACGCTATCCCCAAATCCAGACGCCCGGACAAGATCCCGGCCCAGCCCATCGAGGCACTGTCATGAACAAGACCCTGACCGCATCTCCGAGCCGCCGGTTGCCGATCAACCTCCGCGACGCCGGCACCCTTTTCGGCCTCGTGCTGATCTTCGCCGTATTCGCGGCGCTGAACCCGGTCTTTCTGACCGGGCCGAACCTGATCAACATTCTCCAGCAATCCGCGATCAACGCCTGCATCGCCCTGGGGATGACTTTCGTGATCATCTCGGGCGGGATCGATCTGTCGGTCGGACCAACGGCTGCGGTATCGGTGATCGTTGGCGCGACCCTGATGATCGCCGGCGTGCCGATCCCGCTGGCCGTCGTCGCCGCGATCGCGACCGGCATGGCCTGCGGGCTGTTCAACGGTACGCTGGTGGCCATCGCGGGGCTGCAACCCTTCATCGTGACGCTTGGCGCCCTGTCGCTCTATCGGGCGCTGGCGCTGATCTTCACCGGCGGCAACCCGATATTCGGCATCCCGACCGAGTTTCGGCAGGCGATCAACAGCCTGGTCCTCGGCGTGCCCGTGCCGGTCATCATCGTCGCAGTGATCGCGGCGGTGTTGTGGGTGGTGCTGAACCGCAGCCCGCTTGGAGAATATATCCTGGCCGTCGGCGGCAATCAGGAGGCAGCGCGTATCGCCGGGGTGCCGGTGGCACGCACACGGATCACCGTCTATGTGCTTTCGGGCGGGCTGGCCGCCGTGGCCGGGCTGATCCTGACCGGACGGCTGGGCGCAGCCGACCCGACCATGGGCAACCTGTGGGAACTGGACGCCATTGCCGCGGCCGCCATCGGCGGGGCCTCCCTGATGGGCGGCAAGGGCTCGGTCATCGGCACGCTGATGGGCGCGGTGATCCTGGGGGGCTTGCGAAACGGCTTGACGCTGATGAATGTGCAGGCCTTCTATCAACTCCTTGCGACGGGTATCATCATTCTCGTGGCAATGTTGATCGACCGGGCAACGCGGGGCAAGGCATGATGGGACATTACGATCCGCGCACGGTGGGCGCCCAGATCCGGATGAAGCTTCCGTTTCTGACTCCGCTGGAGGCGCGGGTCGTCGATACCATTACCGGCCGCAACGACCTGGACCTGACCACCGCCCTGCGGCAGGTATCCGAAGATGCCGGCGTTTCCGATGCCATGGTGGTCAAGATCGCGAAGAAGCTGGGCTTCAACGGTTTTCGGGACTTCCGCGAAGCTCTGGTCGTCTATCGCCAGACCGATGTCGCGTCCCTGCACAGCGAGATATCGCCCGAAGACAGTTCGGCCGACATCATCCGCAAGGTGTTCCAGACCTCGATACAGGCGCTGGAAGAAACCATGTCCATCATCGACGTCTCGGCTTTCGATCGCGCGGCCACCCTGCTCCATGGCGCGCGGCAGCGCGATTTCTACGGCGTCGGCGGCTCGGCCCAGATCGCGCGGGATGTGGCGCACAAGTTCCTGCGCATCGGTCTTCGCGCCGGGGTCCAGGACGATCCGCACATGATGCTGATGTCCGCCGCCCTGCTAGGGCCAGAGGACGTCGTGGTCGCATTCAGCCATTCCGGCACCACCTCGAACGTGATCGAGGCCGCACGGCTGGCCCGCCAGCAGGGGGCGCGGGTGATCGCGATCACCAATTACGCCACCGCGCCCCTGTCCGAGCTGGCCGACATCGCGCTGTGTTCGACCGCGCAGGGCTCTCCCCTCCTGGGCGAAAATGCCGCCGCGCGGATCGCGCAACTGAACATCATGGACGCGATCTTTGTCGCCGTCGCGCAGCGCGACCTGGAACGGGCCGAGGCGCAACTGGCCCGGACCCGCAATGCCGTGGACAACAAGCGCCGCAGATAACATCACGAGGGGAAACATGGCCCGCACTTCCTGCGCTGTCGTCGTCGGCAGCTTGCACTATGACATCGTCGTCTCGGCGCCCCATCGCCCGGCGGCGGGCGAAACCGTCACCGGCACGGCCTGGCACCCGGTCTTCGGCGGCAAGGGCGGCAACCAGGCGGTCGCGGTCGTGCGGGCCGGGGTGGCGTGCCGGATAGTCTCGGCCGTGGGGGACGACGATTTCGGCCTGTTCTTGCGCGGCCATCTGGAGGCCTCGGGGGTGGACGCCGCCCATGTCGCCACATTGCCCGGCACCGGCTCGGGGATGAGCGTCGCGATCATGGATGCCGGCGGGGATTACGGCGCGGTGATCGTCTCGGGCGCCAATCTGGCGATTGATCCGGCGGTTCTGGACCGCGATGCGCTATGGGACGGGGCCAGCCATCTGGTCCTGCAAAACGAGATCCCCGAGGCGCTGAACATCGCCGCGGCCCGCGCCGCGCGGGCGCGCGGGTTGCGCGTAGTGCTGAACGCGGCGCCGGCCCGTGACCTGTCCGCCGATCTGGCCGCGACGATCGACATTCTGGTCGTCAACGCGGGCGAGGCCGAGGCACTGAGCGGTATCGTGGTCGAAAGCCTTGAGGATGCCCGGCACGCAGCATCCGCCTTGGCAGATCGCTTCCGTATCGTCGTCGTGACGGCCGGCACCGAGGGCGCACATTCCGAACCCGGACGCAGGGTAAAGCTGGTCAGTACCCACGGCGCTGGCGACTGCTTCATCGGCACACTGGTCGCTGAACTTGCCCATGGCGGTGACCTGAGATACAGCGTCAGGCAGGCCAATCTGGCGGCGGCGAAACACGTCTCACGGGCTGAGTGAAATCTCGCTCAACCACGATGGGGCTAATGTAGCACGCCCGACACACATAAGGTGTTCAGTCCCGGCATCTGGTGGATCGGATTAACGATGAATCTGTCCGGCTCTGAAATCCAGATCTTGCAGATGTATTCGTAGGGCGTGAGCCCACTAAACGTTTTAAGCCTGCGGGCGAGGTTGTAAGCTGCTATGAAGTCTGTGAGGTGCGTGCGAAGCTGATCGGGGCGCTCGTAGTGGAAGCGCTTGACGGTTGCGGTCTTAGGTAGCAAACGCACCATAATGTTGACGCAGTGGGCTTTGAGAACATTATGATAACACAATTGCTCTGAAGGTCTCCATGGCGCAGCACTTTCTTCTCGATGCGGCGGCACGAACACTTTCGCTCAAGGTGATTTTCTCCGATGGCGAGGAGGCCGCCTATCGCCGGTTCTGCCGACAGCGGTAGCGAGAGACAGATGGCGCGCCGGTCTGTCGGCCTGTGGATGGCTGATGTCTACGACTTGACGACCCGTCGGCGTTTCAAATGTGCGGCCTGTCATCGCCAGTTCAGCGTGACCTCCGGCACCATCCTTGCGTCGCGGAAGCTGTCCTTCGTCGACCTGCTCGGCACGAACTGCCAGTTCGTGAATGCGGCCAAGGGGCTGTCGGCTGCTGGATTTCACTACCTGCCTGCATCGAATGAAGCGGATGGAGAGGTCGGCTGAGATCGCGTAAGGCGCCCGATTCCTCTTGTCGGACCGCTCCAGCTTCGTGACCGGCGGGCCGTTAATTGCCGAGGACGGCATCTCGGTCCGGCTGGTCTGAGCTTGTCGGCACCAAACGGGCGCAGGCGGCACTTGCCGCCCGTCCTCGGAATGCGGCAGACTGCTACGGGTTCTGCTGATCGGGGCGAGCACAAGGCTTGCCATCCTGGGAAACCGGGTTTCTACAAAAGCAATAATGGGTTACATTATGCAGCAAGCTATGGGACGTGGCACTCGATTAATCGCAAGTATCGTTGGTTGCGCGCCCCCGCAACCAAATTCCACAATATTATCAGCATCTTACGCGCAAGCCCCGGTCACCGCCGGGGCTCTGTTTTTTTGCGGTCAACACCTGGTCAACATTCGGGGCCTGCCAGAGACTCGGCGGTGCCGACGAGCGAGGATGGTCAGCGATGAAGGAATATGGGAAGCGATCACAGTGATGACCAGCCGAGCAAAAAAAAGCGGCGCATAGCGCCGCCAAGTTAGGTTGATGTGGTTCCTGCCGCTGGGCCGCTATCGCCGAGCGCGGCGGCACTCAGGTTCCGCTAGGGTCAGGCAGGCCGGCTGCGCCAGTGAGCGCAGACGAACTCCAAGCGACCGAAGCGGATGCGATGATACGCGTTCACAAACACGTCCCTCATGCCCCAGACTCCTATGTCTAAGGGTTTCGCTTGATGCGGGCCGCGATTTATGGAATACTCAGTTTGCACACGGAGGATTTCCACGGGCTGCGGCCCGCGCTGATTTCCGCCTATTTGGGAAGCCAGGCCGTCAGGTCTGGCTTTTCCCATTTAAGGTCACGCCGTGCCGGGCAGATGGCAACGCGACGGACCCCGGTATCTTCTCACGATCAGTCTCCGAGTTTTGTTGGTGGGTCGCCCCACGAGAAATAAGTAGCACGATTGACGCGACTCGCACAAGCGCATACTTACGACGAAGGCGGGCGAAAAACGCGCTTGCGGTGACCTGCGGCCAAAAGGGGAACATGTATGATGGATATGATCGCACGTTTGCGGGCGGAGCGGCAAGATCTTGTGGCGCGTCTAGGTGAGATCGACAAGATTTTGACGCAGTACAAACAGATCGAACGTGCTGCGCAACAGCTTTTAGGTGACCACCCACCGGTTGATTCGCGGGCGATGACAGCAGGACCTGTAGAGCCTGTTGCGCCACATACGCCAGCTACAGTGCCTGACCGGGCGGTCAGCGCGAAGAACAAGACTCCGATAGAGGAATTCGAGCAGGCGGTTATAGACGTGCTGCAAGAGACCGCTGCCCCCCTGAACCGTGTGCAACTCTATGATGCATTGACGGACCGAGGGATCGTGATCGGGGACGGTGATCGCGAGAAGGAACTCAATGCGCTATCGGCAAGGGTCTATCGCATGACGCAAACGGGTAGGCTGACAAGCCGGCGTGGGCAGGGATATAGCTTGAAAGCTGATGGTGATGTTGATGGCCCTCGTTACGATCCTCAACAAGAGGACCTTCCGCGGCATCAAGAGGTCCGAGAGGCAGACGAACGAGACGACGAACTGCTCGGTTGATTTCCTGTTCTGCAGATTTTTAGCTTGCACATTCCCGCGCCTGCCGCCGCATGACGTGATAATCGGCCAGCAGTTCCTCGGTCGAATCCGCCACCATGTGGCACATCTTCATGCGGCCGAACGGTGCCTGCATGTCATCGACGTAGACCGCCATCACGCGTCCCCATCGAACAGATCGCCCAGCGCCGGGGGAACTGGCGGAGGCAGGACCCGGTCGCATTCGTTTGCCAGGACGCGGAGCCGGGCGGCGGTCGACGCTGCCACCTCACCGCTGACCAGCAGCAGGCCGTGATCCGTCACCACGCGGAGCCGACCGTCCTCGATTTCGATCCCGAAAGAGGGCGTTACCAGAATCATGGCCACCATCACGGAAACTGAACCTGAAACTCGTATCGCGGAACCCCGCGCACCAGTATCTGCGTCTTACAAAGCCCGATGAACTCCTGAAGAACGATATCAGTCGCCGGAACGCCGGCCGCCAGCAGACCGGCTAATGCATCCTCTATTGCCTCTTTGTGTTCTTCCAGCACTTGCCGGCGTTTAGCCGATATCCGCCGCGAGATTTCATCCATCGCGTTCATCTCCTCTGTTCGCCAGGCGCAGAAGCACATCCGCGTGGCAGGGCTGATCGAGCGGGCACCAGCAGGCCAGGTCTTTGCCGCGAAGATCTCCGATGCCCGAGATGATCCGGCCGATGTGGCTGTCCGGGTGCGCGACCGGCCGGCAGTAAGAGCCATTCGACATGAAACCCTCGACGGCATGCGCGAAGCGGCGCACCGCCTCGGCTGCATCAGTAATGTCCGGCTCACCAACCCGCCACGGGTTGCCCCAGCGGGTCGAGCGGTCGACTTTCACCGCGTCGGCCGGCAGCCGCCAACCTTTCGTGCGCTTCAACTGGATGCGTTGGGGCATCATGCATCATCCGCATATTGGTCGCGCGCCAGCCGGTCAACTTTCCAGAATCCGCCGACATGGCGACGCAGCATGTCCAGCGTGGCCTCTTTCGGAGTTACACCCTCGCAGGGCATGATCAACTGCCCGTCTCGCTCGAACAAAATGCCTTCGACGCGGCGCGGCGGGATGCCGAAGCTGAAAGAGATGGTATCTCCTGCTTTGACCAGAAGGCCGTCACTGTCCCGGTCCTGCAGGTCCACCTGAAACCCGGCCAACGATCCGCACTTCGGACACCAGACTGCGCGGCCTGGCTTTCGCCGTCCCGTCCAGCCGCAAGCGCCGCATTCAACCGGCAGCAACTCACCCATCCTCGCCTCCTAGATCCCGACCGACGCGGAGCAGGCCCGGCCCGAGGAACACTTCAATGACACCATCCCACCAGCCGACGCCGAATACCCACATGCCGTCCGCGAACCGAATCCAGCGCATCCCCGCCTCCTCACAGCACGATGAACACGGCACGATCGCCCCAGGTCAGTTGCCGACGCCGCAGCAGTTCACCCAGCGGACCATCGCCGCCGCAGTCTCGCCAGAGGTCGACGCCATCGCAGACGGTGATCCTCCGCGGTGCGCAGCCGCGGTCATCGCGCATGTGCAGGGCGCTGACCACCCGAATATTCGGGTTTCCCCGGACCTGCTCCCGAACACGTCCCGCCTGACGCTCGTCCCGGCAGACGATCATCTCATATCCTGACATCAGATCGTCCCTCACTCATAATCGTGGCAGATCGCTACCGGCCCGAAGCACCACCAGACTCCGACCACACGGCCATCCTCAGCCACCGCATCGCGCCGCCCGAGCCGCCAAGCCCGAGGGCTGAGCGAAAACGCTATTCCCCACATTCGGAATCCCCTTCCTGAAATTCAGCCCAGCGCAGCCGATCTTCTGCCAGCAGCGCAGCCGTTCGCGGCGGGCAGGGGGTGACATGGGACGCCCGCCGTGCGGCTCCAAGTTACCTGTCGCACTCATCTACGAATCCCCCTCGATGAAACGCCAGGTGGGAAGCTGGCAGCGCAGCACGGCCGACCCCCGGAAGGCGCAAGGTTGACGCCGGTAGATGACCTTTTCTCCGGGCGAGCCATTGCGGGTCCACAGGATGCCGCCGCCGATCAGGCGATCCGCATCCACGAGTTCGCAGAAACTGGCGAAGTCGGGGAGTTCGGTCTCGATGATCACGAAAGGCGCGCACCGACCCGGAGTGTCGGTTTCCGGCTCAAACCATACCTGCACAATGCAACCGTTCATCCTATCCTCTCTCACTACTGCCGCCCGGGGCGGCGTTCCCTCACGCGGCGTCCTGGCCTCGAGCCGCTCGATCCGTTCCAGAAGGTGCAGAATTGCGGCCTGTTCGGGGCTGAGCGCCTCGGCCGTCAAAGCAGCCGATCTGGCTCGAAATTCATCCACAGCACCTCGGTCCTTTCCCGAGCCCCATCGGCATGCGCGCGGCGTTCCAAGCGCTGCCAGCCGGCCAAGGCTTCATCGTAAAGGGAGTTGGCGTAACCAGAGAGGATCACCCGGCCGCGCAGCGCGCCCAGCGCCGCCAGCAGGTCGATGTGGTCCGCGTCCGACATCTCATGCGCATAGTCCGAACCATAGTCCCGCGTTCCCATGACATAGGGCGGATCGACATAATGCAGGGTCTCTGGGGAATCGTGTGCTGCCATGACCTCACGAGCATCGCGGTTCTGGATCACTACGCCCGACAGGCGATCAACGATCATTGCCAGCGCGTCGGGGTAATTCCGCCAGTCGCGCGCCGGTGTCGTGCCCGAGCGGTTGCTGTTCGACCGGAAGCCCGTCCTGCGCTGGTGACCGTTCGATCCGAATCCCATGAAAGAGCGGATAATGATGCGTCGGGCGCGCTCGACCGGATCATATGCAGGTTCATACGCAGTGCGGAACTCGCTCTCCGCGAAAGGCGTCAGTCGCAGCAGGTCAATCAGGTCGTGCGACCGATCCGACCGCAGCACCTGAAACAGGTTTACGACTTCATCATCCAAGTCATTGTAGACTTCGGCATAAGACCGAGGCTTACGCAGAAGCACGGAGGCCGCGCCTCCAAACGGTTCGACATAGATTCGGTGATGCGGCATCTGCTCGATGATCCATGGCGCGAGCCGCCATTTGCCGCCGTGCCAGCGCAGGATGGGGCGATGCACGGTCATTCTAACCATCCCCATCGTCCGCCATTATGGATACGGTTCACAGTTGACGGCGACACTCCCAGCAATTTGCCAATATCGCGGCAAGACATCGTTCCTCGCCAACGACGAATCTGGCGCACATGTGCTTCCGATAGTTTGTGAGCGCCATGCCTCTCGCCGCGCGAGCGGCTCCCGTGGATTATTTTGTCAGCCTCGTTTTCCTTTGCGGTCGCCCATCGAATATGTATCGGATTGACGCAGCCGAGATGGCCGTTCCCGCACGAATGCGCGGCGTGATCATCAGGCCGAACAGGGGGCCCATGAACCTCTTCGCAGACGATGCGATGCACAAGCTTGGGGAATCTTTCGATTGCTATTTGTCCGTAGCCAAATGGATTTTTAGAAAATGGCCAAAGCAGGCAGTTATTGCCGCAGTAAAGAATAGCGAACTTGAGGAATTTGATAGGATCGCCGACCGATGTATTTCCGCCGAGAGGGTCGCCGTGCCTGCGGAATCTCTTGTAGTGAGCGTTGCACAAGCATCTTGCATGAATCGGCCTGTCACAGCCACAAACCAAGCAAATTCCAATTGCCGTCATTTCAGCATCTCCACCATACTGATCCGTTCGCCAATCCATTCAACAGCGTTTACTGCGAACGAATTCCCAAGGGATCGATAGCGCGGCCCGTCAGGTGCGCCGTTCCGGCCCCGCCACGGGATCATGGTGTGTTCGTCGGGCATGCCCTGCAGGCGCTCGCACTCTTCCGGGACAAGTCGCCGCACGGCCCATGGCAGGGCGACGGCCTGCGGCGTGGTGCGGGCCTCCAGCGTGTAGGAGGCACCGTCCTCTCGGAAGCCCTTGCCGTCAGGCCCCGCGTTCGGGTTCTCGCAGACGGCGCGCTCCTGAATGGCGACCGCCAACTGCCCGCCCGCATTCGCATGGGAATCGGCATGGCCCATGGCGCGGAGCGTGGGCGTCA
Organism: Paracoccus denitrificans; assembly: GCF_900100045.1. Classification (GTDB taxonomy): domain Bacteria; phylum Pseudomonadota; class Alphaproteobacteria; order Rhodobacterales; family Rhodobacteraceae; genus Paracoccus; species Paracoccus denitrificans. The sequence continues at coordinate 106,843 of NZ_FNEA01000009.1, forward strand.
CATCGTCCTGCGCGTCCGCGCCGTAATCCTTGGCCGAGAAGCATATCGCGGCCCGGCCCCCGCTCTTGCCGCCGCCATGGAGCGCGCCAGGCACGTCTCCGATGGACAGGCCCGTCTCGCCGCCAGCGAGGCAATCAAAGGCAATGGGGTGGGCAACATGGGGGAACTGATCCGAGAGCCCGCGACCATGATCCGCCTTCAAAGTGGGGAAAACCTCCGCGCTTGGATCGGCCCCCGCGCCACGGGCGAGGTTACCCGGCTGGAAGGACAAGGGCTGCGGGACCGGCACGATAGGCGTCCCGCGCCCGGTGCCGTCCTCGGACGCGTCGAAGCCCTCGGCGCGCAGGGAGTGAGCGACGATGGGGGCTTCGTGGTTGCATGTCAGGGTTGGTCCATGATCGATGCCGATCTCGGCACCGCCTTGGCCGTGGGCCATAGCGATCAGCCGGCCGTCGATTCCGTCCTTGCCGCTACAGCCTCCAGTGCTTGCCGTAAGGCTAGAGGCAAGTCCTTGCCCCAATTGCCGGCGCGGCGGAGGATTCCCGAGCAGGCTTTCGCGGTCAAATAATACTGCTGCGGCACGTCGCCAGTCTCCAAGATATCCGACAACGAACACACGTCGCCGTCGCTGGGGCACCGCCCGAGGGTGTCCGCGTGTTCGCACGAACTGAGCGTCAAGCACCCGGTAGGCGAGGCCATAGGCTTCGGGGATGCCGGAGACGATTCCGGCGTTCTTCCAGCCCCCATCGGGGACGTCGATCTGCTGGCCGCTGATTTCACCCAGAAATCGCGCAAAGTCCCGTCCGCCGTTGCTGCTGAGAACGCCGGGGACATTCTCCCATACGAACCAGCGGGGGCGATATCGTGCAGCAATTTCAACATATGTGAGGGTGAGTTGCCCTCGGCTCCCAGCCATGCCGAGGCGAAGTCCCGCGACGGAATAGTCCTGGCAGGGGGTTCCGCCGACAAGAACATCGAAAGCTGCATCCGGCCACCTGTCGAATTGCGTCATGTCCCCGAAGTTCGGAACGCGGCCGACCTCGGGGAGTTTGGCGACGGCACGGATTGCGGCGGCGCGGGCCTTGCGGTCCTTTGCCGAAAGCCCCGCCTCGTCCGGCGCGGGCATGAAGATGGGACGGCCGGCACCGAAGCGGTGGTGCAGGACGTGGCAGGGAAAGGGCTCGATCTCCGAATAGCCGATGGCTTTCCATCCGAGCGGCTCCCATGCGAGGGAAGCCGCTTCGATACCGCTGCAGACCGAGAGAAAGCTGAGGTTCACCATATCCAGCCGTATGCACGACTGGATGCGCTGGCCTTTAGGCGCCCATAGGCGGTGAAAGCCGGCCCTTTCGACCACCTATCACCGCCGCGCGCCGGAACCGCCTCGCGCCAAGATCATTCCCAAAATGGGAATATCAGCTTGCCTTGGGCCGGGCCTTGTGCGATATTCCCAATACGGGAATAATGGAGTGACCATGCAGATCATCGCCAAGGCAACGCTTCGCGCCTTCTGGGAGCGGGAGCCCCGCGCCGAAACGCCCTTGGTGAACTGGTATGCCGCCGTTTCGAGGGCAAACTTTTCCGGGCCGGCCGATGTGAAGGCCATGTTCGGAACGACCGTCGATTTCGTGGGGGACAACCGTGTGATCTTCGATATCGGCGGCAACAAATACCGCCTGATCGTGCATTTCGCCTATCCCTACCGCCGAGGGCTGATCAAGTTCGTCGGCACCCACAAGGAATATGACAAGATCAACCCGGAGACGATCTGATGGACGTTCGACCGATCCGCACCGAAGCAGACTATCAATGGGCGCTGGCCGAGATCGCCCCGTATTTCGACAACCAGCCCGAACCCGGAACCCCAGAAGCCGACCGCTTCGACGTTCTGGCCGACCTGATCGAAGCCTATGAGGACCGGCACCATCCCATTCCTGAAGCCGATCCCGTCGACCTGCTGAAGGCGCACATGGAAGCGACCGGGCGCACCCAGGCCGATCTCGGCCGGCTGCTCGGATCGACGCCGCGCGCCTCCGAGGTCGTGAACCGCAAGCGCGCGCTCACCGTGGCCATGATCCACAAGATCAGCACCGAATGGGGCCTTCCGGCCGATTGCCTTGTCCGGCCCTATCACCTGAATGCCGCGTGATGTCCTCGGCCAGCGCCTCGAGCGCGGCAAGCGTGGGCTGGTAGAAGGCGGCATACTTGCCGCCTTTCCGGTCTCGCAGGCGACGATAGAACGCGATCTGCGAAGGCAAGCGGGAGAGTGGGAAGGAGCCGGCCCAGCCGCCGCGCGACAGCAGGACCGTGCTGCCATCCTCGGACAACCGCGCCACTGGCTCGGTCAGAAGCGCCGGAGCGGTCACGTTCCGCACCCGGCGTCGATTCGCGCGATCAGCGCCCGACCAGTTGCGCGGCTTTGCGGGCCACCGTCCACCACCAGCGCGGCAGCATGCGCCGACCGCGATGCCCTCGTCCCGTCACATACCGCCTCACCGCTTACTCCTGTCGCGCAGCCACTCAAGATCATCGGCAGGATCGCCATGGCCAACATCCGCATGGTCCATCTCCCTTCTGGTTTTCTGATAGCGCTCGAGATCGGCCTCCCGAGCGTCACGACGCCCATCGCGGCGCCCGAGGCTGAAGGCGGCGATCACCGCCACGATCAACCCGCCGAGCGCCGCCAGTGCGCGGCCGAGCCGCGTCCCCAGCAGCCAGGTCAGCATGCGACCCACTCGCCCCGGCGCAACCAGCCGTGCCATTGGCAGGGCATGCCGGTATTGTGGATAGAAGGGGACAGGGTCGGATATTCGAGCTCGCGGTCCCAATCCCACGAAGGGCCCGGTCGCCCGGACCCGTTTACCGGCAAGTAACTTTCCTCGCCGCAGCCGCAGGGGCAGATGAAGGAAAGCCCTGCCACTTCGCCATTCGACCAGCGGCGAAAGCAGATCGCCCCGGCGATCCGCTGCCCACCCCGGAGGTCCGAAACCTCTCCGACAACCACCGCCCGCTTCAGGCCACCCCCCGCAGCTTGCGGAAGGCATGCAGCGCCAGCGCGCCGATGCCGATGACGGCGGCGGCGATGATCAGCAGGTTGACCGAGGATTCCGGCAGCGCCCCGCCGACCGTGGCCATCGCGCCGGCGGCGGTCGAGGCCAGCGCCACGATCTCGCTCGCCTGGGCGATGCGATCCTGTGCCGCGGGCTGCTTGACAGGCTGGATGCCCGAATAGCCCTCGAGGGCCTTCCACGTGCGCTGCCCCACCACGCCGTCGACGGTCAGGCCATGGCGCTTCTGGAAATCGCGCACGGCCTTGTCCGTGTCCGGGCCGAAGCTGCCGTCCACATCGATCCCGAGGGCATATTGCAGCCGCCTGACCGCCACACCCTTGTCACCCGAGCGCAGCACGACCGGCGAAGCCCTGCCCGAGAGCTTCTGATATGCGGTTTCGATCCGGGCGGAATATTCCGCCACGTTGGCGTTGCCGTTGTAGCGGGCGGCGAATGCGCGCCAGTCATGCGAACGCAGCGCCGACGCCAGCCCCCATGCTTTGATCAGCCGGACAAAGGCGCGGATCTGCTCACTCTCGGATGCCGCCATGGCCTCGACCATCGCGCCGGCGGTGGGATAGCCGGCCGCATTCGCGTTGAACCCCATGATCTGCGGCCCGCCCCAGCTGCTCGCGCGCATGGCATCCTCGGCATTGCGGGCATAGGCCGCGTCGAACTTCGCCTCGCGGGCGGCGAACGACAGCGCCGCGCTGGTCTTGTAGTTGCCCTCGGGCTTGCGCAGCTTGTGAGGCTCGAACCGGCGCTCGAGCGTCCCGTCCGAGCGGAAGGGCTTGCCCGACGCCTCGATCTGCCAGACCGCCTCAAGGGCGGCGACCTCGCAACCGAGTTCCTCGGCGGCAGTAACGAAGTCTTGGGCGGTCGCGCGCTGCGCCGCCCCTTTCCAGGGTTTCGACATTTCCGGGTCTCCTGTCGGCAATAAAAAACCCGCCGTCAGGCGGGCGGGGAAGCAGTGGGGTGGTAAGGCTCAGGGAATCTTGCGATCGATCCGTTCGAGGGTGCGCCCGATGGACACCAGAGATTCCTCCATGCGCGCGAGCGTCAGGCCCTGCTTCTGCGTGACCAGCTTCTGCGCTTCGAGCTGTGCCTCCAGCTTGGTGATCTCGGCCTCGTTGCGCGCACTTTGCTCACGGTTTCGCATCATGGTGACCTCCAGTTTCGCCCATACGCCGGCGACTGCGATAAGCAGCGGCCAGACCTGCTGAATTGCGCTCCAATCAGGCATTGTGTCCCTCTTTCCTTTCTCTGTTTTCAAAGGCCAAGGGTGCTGGCCAGCGTCACCCAGCCGGAGCCGTCAAAGACATAGAACATGCCCTCGTCCTCGACCCAGCAGGTCCAGCCCGGCTTCGGAATCATCCGAAACCACGATCCATCAGCCCACAAGGCGATGCTGTCATCCCAGCCTGCCCATTCGCCGGTCGGCGCGCCGCCGACGATGTAGCGGGTGCCCGGGGACGGGCTGCCCGGCGGCGTGTTTACGGCCCGGTCGGCAGCCGAAAGCTGCACGATGCCGTCGAGCAGCCGGAGCGCCTCGTTATGGGTGACGTGCTTTTGCGCTTGCGATGCCGCGAGATACGGCAGCGCGAGGTTGGCGGAGTTTGCCATGGCGACCTCAGAAGAACAGGGTTTCGGAATAGGCGATGCCGCGACCGGCAACGGGCGCGACCTGATAGATATCGACCCGGAGAGAATCCCCCGGAGCGAGGGGGGCACCCCAATCCGCAGTCTGCTGTGCGCCGGTATAGACCACGCTGGTGGTGGTCGAGGACAAGGTCCGTTTGACCGCCGCACCGTCGAGGATATCGACCTCATAGGCCGGGCTCTCTTCGCCCAGCGGCACCTCGCCGTTGCCCCAGATATCGGCAGCCAGAGCCCGAGAGCGCCTGATCCATTCGATGGTCAGATCGCCCACCGCCCGGCCGCGCCGATAGGGCTGCACGGCATGCACCCCCGCGAAAGGTTCCAGCCCGATGGCGCGAGGCGTGAATTGCGCCTGCCGATAGGAGGCATCGCTGATCGTCTTGCTGGCCGGCCCGACCCGCCAATACCAGGGAACCCCCACATCCTCGGCCGAGATCGGAAGCTCTATGACCGCCTCGTCCAGCATGACCACGGTCGCGCCGGATGCCACGACGCTGGTCATAGCCCATTCCGTGCCGCGGACTCCCCGTAGCAGCTTCGTCAACCTGTAGCGGCCGGGCGAGACGAGCTCGGCGTTCGCGGCCTGCACGATCTCCCAGACGCCGGGCGCCGTTTCGATGGCAAAGGCATTCGCCCCCGAGAAAAGCTGCTGCTCGCTGACGCTGACCAGCGTCCCCCAGGCCAGATCGATCCAGAGTTCGTTGCCATGGTCGAAGCGATCCACCGGCCCCGAATGGAGCGGGAAGGCGAGGGAGCCGATCCGAGCCCGCCGATTGAAGGTGGTGAGAAGGGTGAAACCTTCGTTCTCATCCTCGCTGCGATAGACCGCCATCTGTCCCGGCCACCGCGCGGCTGTCGCGGCCAGCAGCGGGCGATGGGCCTGCTGGCTGGATTGCAGCAGCGGCAGATCCAGAAAGATCGTCGTCGGCGCGTCATAAGGCAGGGGCCGGGACAGGTGCGCCCGCCGGGTAACGGCTGGCGGCAGGTCATAGGCTTCCCGGTCCTGCCGAACCGAATCTATCGTGCGCGCTTCCGCATCCCCGATCTGCATCAGCCGATATTCATAGCCCCGGCCATCATGCTCGAGCGTCAGGACGTCAGTGGGATCGAGCGCCAGGCGGGATGGGGGCAGACTGAACGTCGCGCGCTCGCGGCTCACCCACGCCTCCTGCAAGGCGCGCTGGCAGCGGCGATCCGCTTCCTCGGGCGGCACGACGATGGAAAAGGATTCCGCTGCGATCCGTGTGGAATCGACCGTGGCACGGCGGGCCTCGACCATGACCCCGTCATATTCCTCGTCGTTGCGCGCCACCTGCCATTTCAGCGCCTGCGGGATCTCCGTTTCCTGCCCCCGAACCATCTCGATCACCTCGCCCCCACCTTCGCCGCGCCGGACCAGATCGGCGGTCGTGACCGACCCTGCGGGAGCCCGGCCGCGCGAGACGAAGCGGATCAGGCCGCCGGTCTCGCAGGCATCGAACCCGAAATGCCGCGCCAGCATCGCAATGGAGGATTTCGGGGATTCGATGGACGTGATGCAGTATCCCTCGACCGCGTCATGAAGTCCCGTGACGTCGAACTGGCTGTCGGCCAACCCTGCCTCTTTACACAAGGCTCGGACCAGCGCCCGCAGCGAGACGGACCCGAGCCGGCCTGTCATCCAATGCCCGAGCCGCCAGTTTTCACCGTCGACCCAAACATCTGTCAGCGCCGGAAAATGCGGATAGGGCCGCGTATCCCATGCCCAGACGGCGCACTCGTCCGATTCCACCATCCGCCCGGCATAGACCGACGATTGGGGGTTGTTCGTGCTGTCGGCCCAATAGCCGAGCATGGCCTCGATATAGGCGCGCTGGTTCGAATCGTCGCGCCAGCCGCGCGAGAAATGGGGCAGGGCGCTTTCCGAGGATTTCGGATCGAAAGACACAGCCGGCTGGTTCGAGCCACGGTCGACAGCCGGACAACCGAGTCCGGTGAACCGGATGGGCTTTGACTGCGGAACCCAAGCGGTAGCGCCGCCCTGCTCGACGCCGCCAGGCCGATTCCGGTGCTGGTTGGACCACCATGCCCGGATATCCTTGTAGCGGAACACCCATGGCTTGCCGGCAGCCGCGTCCGTGATCGGCGTCCGGGCCTGGTTGTTCCGCGCCGCGTCCGAAGCATAGAACCAGTCGTAGCCCTCGCCGCCCTCGACATTGCCGCGCAGATACCCGAGGTCGTAGATGCTGCCAGCCCCGGCCTGGGCGTCGAGATGATCCCAGCCGTCACGCCAGTCGGACAGCGGCATGTAATTGTCGATACCGACGAAATCGACATTGCTGTCAGCCCAGAGCGGATCGAGGTGGAAAAACACATCCCCCGTTCCATCGCTGGGATGATGGCCGAAATATTCCGACCAATCGGCTGCGTAGCTGATCTTCGTGCCTGGGCCGAGGATGGACCGGACGTCAGCAGCCAGAGTCCGCAACCGGGCCACGACATTATAGCCGGTGGTCGCATTGTTCCGCAGTTGGGTAAGCCCGCGAAGCTCGGAGCCAATCAGGAAGGTATCGACGCCGCCAGCCGCCGCGCACAGATAGGCATAGTGCAGGATCATGCGGCGATAGCCCCAATCCTCGCCGCCGGTCCAGGACACGGATTCATCCGAGACGCTGAAATCGCCCGCCGCGGCGCTGCCGAAGAAGGCTGCGATCTGGGCGGTTGCATCGGTGGTCTTGTCGACGGTTCCTGCAAAGCCCGGCGCAGGCGAGCAGGTAATCCGGCCGCGCCAGGGGAATGCCGGCTGACCCACGCTGGCTGCGTTGTGCGAATAGGGATTCGGCAAGCTGTTCCCGGCGGGGATATCCATGAGGATGGATGGGTAGAAGGTCACCCGCTTGCCGCGGTTCTTCAGCGCCTTGATCGCCTGAACGACAGATACATCGGCGGGCGTCCCGCCGAAATTCGGGCGGTTCTGGCCATCCCTCGATACCAGATGAGCACCACTACCGAACAAACCTCGGGTGATACCATTCACTGACCATGAAATCGGCGTCGTATTCCGTTGCTCGTGCTCAATCCCCGGCTTCAACAGACAATTTCCGCAACGCAGATCATTTCCGAACCATGGAACGGAGAGAGACACGCTCATCACGTTTGGTGCGATATCATCGAGCCGGTCGAGCGAGACACGGAAATCGGTCCTACCCTCCGCTGCATTCGAGTTGACGAACTCGCCGCTCTCCGAAGAGTTTATCGGAACGAGCACGCCCGCGACGGTGCGCACCACCTGCGTCGAATAGCCGAACTCGCCCGCTGCCGGGAACAGGGTGACGGCCCGCGCCAGCCCTTCGATGGAGTCGGCATGAGCAAGCGGACGGAACACCTCGAAGGTCAGTTGCGGGATGCGGTTGCCGAAGTCGGTCAGCAGCATATCCTCGAACACGACATAGGCCGTCCCGCGATAAGCCGGCGTCCGATCTGCGCCCATGAGGGAGGAAATCAGCGGGTCGGGCTGCTGCCCCTCGCCACCGCGATAGACCCGCATGGTGACGTTCGTCATGTCGAGCAACTCGCCGTCCGCCCAGACCCGACCGATGCCGCCGATCTGCCCCTCGCAGATGGCGATCGCGAAGGATGCGTAATAGGTGTATTCGGTGGTTTCGACGCCGCCGCCGCCGCCCTTGCCGCCCTGCCGCGTTGTGGTGACCTCTTCGCGGAAATCGGTCGCCCAGATGACGTTCCCGCCGATCCGGGCCGCACCGAACACGCGCGGAATCACCGTTCCCTCGGTCGAGGACGTGATGCGCTGCGCATCGAGGCGCTGCCCCTCGAATTTCTGTCCTGGCATCATGGACTGGATAATCCAGGCATCGACCATGGAGCCTGCCATGGAGCCAATCGCGCCGCCGATCATTGCCCCGGTTACTGCCGTGCCGAAGGCAGTGAAAACGGTGCCGGCCATCGCGCCGCCGAGGGCGGTGCCCGCTGCGCCAAGGATAAGAGTCGCCATGTGATCAGGATTCCGGGTTGGGATAGAGGAAGGCGAAGGCGATGCGGCGCTGCCACGCGGTAGTCAGCGGCTGCTCGATCACGCCCAGCCGCTCATAGGAATGAATGAAGCTGTCCGGGCCCGTGAGGATGCCGACATGCTTTGCAATGCCGTTTTCGCGCATGCGGAACAGCACCACTGAGCCGGGGCCCGCCTCAAGCGGATCGATCTGGATCATCCATTGGCGCGCCCCCTCGGCCAGCACCTCGCGCTGGCCGATCTCGCCCCAGCCGCGGCCATAAGGCGGGATCTCGGTGGGCTCGTGCCCGACGATCTGCCGCCAAACGCCGCGCGCGAGGCCGAGGCAATCGCAACCCGCGCCGATGGTGCTGGCCTGGTCGTGATAGGGCGTCCCGAGCCAGGCGCGGGCTGCGGCAATGACGATGGCGGGATCGGCGCTCATAGCGGCTGCCCGTCATTGAGGCCGCTCTTCCTGGCATAGCGCAGCACCGTGTCCTGACCGGGAATGTCGGGAAAGCCTCGGAAGTTCACGATATTGGAGAACTTCTGAAAGCAGGTGGCATGCTGCTTGTCGCACCCGGCTACGATGGTGAAGGCGTGGCCGGTGGCGATTGCGTAAACGGGCGCCTCCAGCAGAGACAGGCTGACCGCGCTGCCGCTCTTGCCATGCAGCGTCACCTCCGCTTGCCGGCCGGCATTCGGCCCGCTCGTCCAGGTGAGAACACCATGATCGAACCAGCCGCCAGCGAAAGCACCGAGGCCCGAGGCATTGAAGCCGCGGTCTCGCAGAACGCTGGTGACCGCGCCCGCGCCATTGAACTCGGGGGCCGAGAGGGCCACCTTGCATCGCGCATCGCCCAAGGCCGCGTCACAGGCATACTGGTAGGTTCGCCCGGACGCCTGATCGAGCATATGGGCCAGTGAGCGCATCTCGGCGTTAAACGCCACCTGCCCGCGGCGCACCTCCCCGATGGCCCCACGCCGCATGAGAACGCGCTGAGCGGGCGCCGACCAGTTGACCCGCCAGACCTCGACAGCCGCATTGTCATAGCGCCCGTCGATGATATCGGCCTCGGTAATGCGGCCCGAGGAAAGCACCCCCTCCGCATCCTGCGAATCCACGTTCAACTCCGAGCCTGCGCGGATCTCCGATGCAGCGAAACCACTCTCGGGCTCGAACTCGACCCCCGAGAAATTCAGTGGGTTGTCGTGATCGGTGAAGCCCAGCACCACCCCGTCATTTCGGGTGATCTTCCAGCACCAGCACAGGGTGGTCGTGCCTTCGTCCAGATGCGCCTGCATCCCGGCGGGGAGGGTTTTCATCGCCGCACCTCAATCAGCGGAATGGAAGGGATCGAGCCGAGCCGCTCGATATCGAGGATCAGGTCCAGCTGGTCCGTGTCGAAGCGCACGGGCACGTCGAACTGGAATCCGGCGCGCACTTGCTGGCCGGCGGCCGGCGGGTTGGCGAAGGTGACGACGCCGGTCGTGGTATCGACCGTCCAGCCGGATAGCTGCTCGACTCCGTTGACCGCCACGCGGACGGTATCCGCCACCGGCTTCGTAATGATGCGGGTCCAGCTTTGTGAGCCCGAGATATAGAACTTGCGCAACTGAAACTCGGTGCGGGTTCCATCTCCGACCCCAAGGGCCATGTCCGCCGGATGCGAAACCTGCATGGGCGAGCAGGATTTATAATCGGACCAATCCTTGAAGCGGAAACCGTAGAGCCGTCCGTTGCGGGCCTCGAAGAACGACACGACTTCGGCCAGTTGGTCCGCATTGCGGATGCCATAGCTGACATCGTAGACGCGCCGGGAGTTGGCCCACGAGGCGTTGCGCTCCTCGTCGCCCGAGGAAAGCTCGACCACCTGCGTCATGCGCCGGGGCCCGCCACGTGCGCCCCGGCTGATGTTGTCGGGAAAACGGATTTCGTGGAACGCCATTACCTGCCTCGTCCGGCCATGGACAGCATGCGGGAGGCGTCAGCCGCCAGTTGCGTCCGCGACTGGCGGATGCTCTGCGCATCCCGCACGTTGAAGTTGATGATGGGTGCAGAGCCGCCGCCGAAATGCCGGTCCTCCCAATCGCGGGTCTGCCGGCGGTTCAGCACCCGCTCACCGCGCTGAAGGATCGCGGCATATTCGTCCGAGCGGAGGCCGAGCGGTGTCCCGTTGTGCAGGCGAGGGGCGTTGGCGAAGTTGGCGGCAGAGACGTAGCGCAATGCGCCGCCGCCCTTGCCGCCGGTATGCATCACCGAAACAGGATTCAGGCCCGCGCCCTTCAGGGCTGCGCCGAGCGGATCGAAAAAGCCGGAAACAAGGCCGGCCAAGGGGCCGGTGATATACCGCTGCGCCGCCAGCTTCGCCAGATCACCCAGCATGGAGGTGATCAGATCGGAAAAATCTGCCTTGCCGGTTTTGACGAATTCACCGACCGCGGCAGCAGCGCCGTCGAATGCGCCAACGAGAGCATCCCCGATATCGTCGCCAATGCGCTTCGCCTCCTCAGCATACTCGGCAAGCGACCGGCCGATTGCGTTCCAGCCGGTTTTTTCCTGATCAAGCGCGGTCACGAGTTCCAGCACCTTTGCCTTCTGCTCGGCGGTCGCGTCCTTCAGTTGCTTGGAATATTCCAGCATCTTCTTCTTGATCGGGTCCGTCTCCTTCAGAACGGCCAACTCCCGCTCAAGCGATTTGATCAACTCGTCGGCTTCGTCCTTCTCCTCCCTCTTCGACTTACCGCCGCCCTTCTTCTTTTTGTCATCCTTCTGGCGGTCGATGGCGTTCTTGATGGCCTGTTCCCGAACCCGGTCGAAGAAATCCCCCATAGGGTCTTCGCTCATGATATCTCGGATATCCCCCAGGCCAGCCTCGAGGCCCCGCCGGGCTTTGGCACCGGCCGTCATGGCTTTCGCCTCTGCAACCCCGGCCATATCCTCAAGCTGAGCGCCGATTCCCCAGGCCGCGTTGCTGCCCGCAAGGTTGGTGCCGAAAAGGGTATCCCAGGCCGTCGCGATCCCGTTGATCATGGTGCCGATGCCATCCATGATCCCGCCGAGTGCCTTGAGCGCGACCGCCTTCGCCTTTTCAAAGCCCTGCTCGAACAGCAGCGGGATCGCATCGACGGCGGCGCGGATACCACTGACCGCAGCCTTGATGCCGTTGATCAGCATATTGCCGACCCACTTCACCCCGGCGGCCACCTGATCCCACGCCCAATCGAACCAAGGGGCAATGGCGTCGACCGCATGCGCTTGACGGCGATGCTGGACACATCGTCGCCCGGCCCCGAGTAGTGGAACCGGACCTCCTGCGCCCCGTGCGGCAACCGGAACACTCTGCGGCAATGCTGGTCGCGGCTCATCACGGGGTAGAAATGCACGTCGCCGTTGCTGTCCTTCCATTGCATCCGCGAACGGCGGGACTTGCCTGCGACCCAGACCGCAAGGCACCGCTCCGAAGCGTCGATGTCGGACACGTCGATCCACTTGGTGGTGCGGACCTCGGCCCCGACCGGACTGCCGCCCTCGGTGGTCAACAGGACTTCGCCGCTGCCTTCGTCAAAATACCCGTTGTCATAGCCGACGAAGCGGTCAGGCTCGGCATTATGCGCGGTCCAGACGGCCTGCGTCAGCGGCAGGCATTCGTCGTTCATGCCCTCGTAATCTGTCATCTTCACAGGTTGCTGGTAGGAGCCGATGAAGGTGGACAGGAACCGCCGACCGTTGGACTGCCCGCCCGCTTCCATATGCGGGGCATCCCAGGTCCGCAGATTGAGGATCAGCTTGTGGAAGGCGTCGTTTGTGGTGCCCGAGGTGCGGACCCGCATCGCCATCTGGCCTTGCAGGAACGAATGGATCGGCTTGTCACCGATATAGCGCCAGACCAGCATACCCCACGAGTTTGTCGCGACCGGCTCGAACAGGCATGGGCCTACGAGCGAGTTGAACACGGTGGCGCTGATATCCACCGGAAGCGCCCGGAAGGTGGAGCCGCGGTGGGTGAACCATGGCACGTCCGTATAGACGTAGTTGGTGCTTTCCTGCGACGGCGGGTCGAACACGATCAGGCCGGTGGCGCGGGCGGCGGCGTTGACCACGCCGGGCGGCGGTGCGGCGTAGTTCTCGCGGATTTCATCGGTGAAGGTCTGGGTGCCCGGCGTCAGGTCGTCGTCAAGCGGCGCCCCGTTGGTGGCGGGCAGGCTGAGACGATCCTCCGGCAGCGTATAGGCCGCGTTGATCGCATCGCCCATGGCGGCGGCATGGCCGGCGGCTGCTCCCGCCGCGGTTTCGGCGCGGTCGGCATCATGCTTTGCATCGGAAGCATATTGCCCGGCATCTGCAGCGCTGGCCAGTGCCGCCGCCGCCGCCGCGAGAGCTTGCGCCAGAGCATCAGGAACGGAGGGAATAGGAGACGGAACAGAAAGAAGGCTCGAAAGCGTCACAGGCCCGGTAGATGGAACGCTGATCATACCGAGGCGCTTTATGTAGTCCCGGCCTGTAGGAAGAACTCGATACCCGACATGCACGGTATAGCGAACGGGCAGCAATTCGCTGCTCTGCAGAAAGATCGAGAATGAACCGCTGGCCCCCACGGGGAACTCCTGCGGGCCAGGAACAAACACGTTCGCCCCGTGCTTCGCCCAATCATTCAGCTCGAAAATCAGGCGCGCAGCTACAGGTGTGTCACCCCCTGGCATGGCCGAGGTATTGCTCGATTACGGGCACAGGCGCATTGCGGCGCTGAACTCTTATCGGCGGTTTCGCTATGCCGCGGCCCGCGACGCGGGCTATCGCGCCGCGATGGAAGGCCGTCATGTGCCCGTCGACCCGGATCTGGTTCTGGAAACCGCGATGACGGAAGAGGACGGGCTGAAATTAGGCGCCCGGCTCTTGTCCTTGCCCGAGCCGCCGACGGCGATCATCTGCGGTTCGATCTTCCTGGCGAAAGGCGTCTATCGCGCCGCGGCCGAGGCGGGGCGGACCATCGGCAAGGATCTGTCGGTGGTGGCCCATGACGACCAGCTGCGCGGCATTTCGGCGGCGGACTTCGCCCCTGCACTGACCGCCACCCAGCAATCCGTAGAGATGGCAGGGCGCCGTCTGGCCGAGATCCTCATCGACCGGCTCGAGGGCAGGCTTGCCCCCGAGCCTGTCTGCGAAGTGTCGCGGCCCGACCTGATCCTTCGCGGCTCGGTCGGGCAGGGGAAGCTGGTGTAGTTGCCGGCTAGCCCCTCAGCCACGCCTTGCCGGCTTCGGCGTCTCATGCCGGGCTTGATCGCTGCAAGGCGATCATTCGCTGGGCCGTTCCTCGGGCTCTGCCGTTCCGGCGTCGATTTCCTCGGCCACGAGCTGCTGGAGCGTCCAGATATAGTCGTCATGGATGCCGATTTCCGCCAGCCCCCGGGCCGTGCGCAGCAGATACTCGGCGCCCGATCCGGCGGCACCTGCCGCGCGGGCCAACCGCTGCGCCTGTTCCTGGACCGTGAGTTCGGCAAGTTGCGTGCCAACCGGGTCGGCATAGAAGGTCAGCGCATCCTCGCGGCCGCGGTCGGTCTCGACCTCGATCCAGCAGGCATTGGCGGACAGCTCATGGGCGACGAGTTCGCGCCGCAGGATGGCGCGGAGCGATTGCGCCTCGGTCCCTTCGGCGATGTCGAGGACCAGCCCCTCGCAACTGCCGCCCGAGGCGAGCGCAAGCATCAGCCCGGGCCGCTCGGGCGTGCCGCGGAAATGGTCGAGCGAGATCGAAAAGCGGCGATGCCAGCCGATGGCGGTGGCGCGGCGGCGCCCGCCGACGGCAAAGCCGGGGTTCCAGATCAGCGAGCCGTAGGCAAAGACCGGGATGGGCCGCGGCCGCCCCCGGGTGAGCCTGTCGGCCAGCAGGTCCAGGTCGGCGTCCTCGAGCATCCGCCAGCGCGGATCGTGCAACAGCCCCTCCTCGGCCGAAGCCACGCGGGCGACGTGATCGTCGGACAGCACGATGGGGCGACAATTGGACATAAGGTTTCCTGCGGGCGGCGACAGTTCCATCCGCGCAAGGTTCCTGCCAGCGCGATCCGGGGTCAACCCGAAACCGGGGCAGTAACGGCGCGTCGGACAGGATGCTTCGCATTCGCCATTGGCGTTCCAGCCGCAAAAGGACGGTGGCGTTAGAAATTCTAATGCTTTCTGAGAGAATATTCTCGTTTGCTCCAACGGGCCCGTCGGGAAATAAGCCGCGTGTCCGGGTTGCGGGGCGCCCGGGCGAACATGACCGGTCATCAGCCCCGGCCGATTGAAAGCAGATGCCGGGCCTTCCGGCGGCATGGGCTTCGGCTGCCTGGTCGACAACCTGTCCAGGCCGAGCGTTCGGGGAGGATGGGGCCGCGCGTCCAGGCACCGGCGGCCAGGACAGGCTGGTGCAGCCCCGGAGCGCCCGAAGCTGCACGGCCGGCAATTTCATGGACCCGTGGAGGAGCCACGCCGGTGGGGGGCCATGGAAAGCACGATGCGTATAGGGGACCGCCCGCCAGCCTTCAGCGGAACGTCCGATCTTGAATTCAGGAAGGTATTCCATGGCTATATCGATCTTGCCCGGCGGGCCCGCGATGCGGGATGCTTTCGGGCGGCTGCCGATTGACGAGGCGCCGCTGAAGCCGATCCACATCGTGGCGGCGGCCGCAGTGCTGGGCGGGGCGGTTCTGGACGGCTATGTGCTTGGCATCGTCGGGCCGGCCCTGTCCATCGCCAGGCAGGAAATGCAGCTTTCTGCGATCAGCCAGGGCCTGATCGCCTCCAGTGCGCTGATCGGCGTGTTCATCGGCGGGCTGTTCTTCGGCAACCTGGCGGATCGTTTCGGCCGCAGGCCAGTCTTCGGCTGGAACCTGGCAGCGTTCATCGTGCTGTCGGTGTTGCAGATCTTCGTGCAGGATGTCTGGCAACTGGTCGCGATCCGGCTGGCGCTGGGGTTGGCGATCGGCGTGGAATATGCCGTAGGCTCCTCGGTGCTGGCCGAGTTTTCGCGCCGCAAGGGCAGGGGCGTGCTGCTGGGCTGCTTTTCCATCGGCTGGCAGGTGGGCTTCACCGTCGCCTTCGTCGTCGGTTCGTTCTATGACGGCGACAACTGGCGCATGCTGCTGGCATCGAGCGTGATCCCGGCGCTGATCACCTTTGTCCTGCGGATGACCCTGCCCGAAACCCCGATGTGGCTGAAGGCGCAGGGCCGCGATGCCGAGGCGCGGGCCATCGTCGACAAGCATTTCGGTTCGGAATACGCGATCCCCGATGTCGATCCGAACCCCCACCACGCCTCCCCGCGCGAGCTTTTCACGGCCGAGATCTGGCGGCAGACGCTTTACTCCGGCCTCTTCTGGTTCTGCCAGGTCGGGCCTTTCTTCGGTATCTTCACCTTCCTGGCCCCGGTGCTCGAATCGCTGGGCCTGCGGGATGCGACCGCGGTCGACATGTCGCTGAACGCCATCCAGATCGCCGGTGCGGTTGTCGGCGTCTTCCTGCTGCACTGGATGAGCCGGCGCGGCTTCGTGATCTGGACCTTCGTGATCGTGCTGCTGACCTTCCTGGCGCTGGGCCTGTTCCCGCAGGCGCCGACCTGGGTCGTCGTGGCGCTGTTTGCGACCTACATGTTCGTCGCCCCGGCCGCGAATAACATCCAGTTCGTCTATCCGCCCGAGATCTTCGACACCCATATCCGCGCGACCGGCATCGGCTTCTCGGCCGCCTTCTCGCGGATATCGGCGGCGGGGGTGACGTACCTGCTGTCCTGGCTGCTGCAGAAGTTCGGTTTCTCGGCGACGTTGGTGATGATGGCGGGCTTTCCGCTTCTCGGCCTGGTTCTGTCCATATTCTGGGCCCCGGAAACCAAGGGCAAGCACCTGCGCTAGGCGCAGGTCGTCGATCGCGCCTTTCCCTATTGCTGCGGCAGGCCGTTTTGGCCTGCTGCTCGTCGGCTTGGCCCATGCGAGACGTCAAGTTCCTCGGCCGCAAGAGGGCGATTGCAGGCCGGTTCGATAAATCATAGCATTATGGCCTGTGAAATAGATTGTCTCGGCCTTGCTTCATGACAATATGGACCCCTGATCCCAGCGGCTTGCATCGCCCGGCCTATCTTTCCCTTGCCGAGCAATATGCGCGGGCGATCCGCGACGGCATGCTGCCTGCCGGAACCCGCCTGCCGCCCCAGCGCCGGCTGGCCGATGATCTGGGGCTGTCGGTCCAGACCGTCTCGCGCGCCTATGAAGAGCTGATCCGCCGCGGCCTCGTGGTCGGAGAGGTCGGGCGCGGGTCCTTCGTGCTGCCGCCGGGTTCCGAGAATACGCCGCCCTATCTGGCCGAGCGGCTGGGCGAGCTTATCGACCTGTCGATCCTCAAGCCCGTGACCGAGCGGATGCATGTGGAGACCTTTCGCGAGGGGCTGCATTGGGTGGCCGAGAACCTGCCCGTGCCGGCGGCGCTGTCCTTCCGGCCCAGCTCGGTCCTGCCGCAGCACCGGCAGATCGCCGCCGACTGGCTGCGCCGCGGCGGCATCGATGCGCAGCCCGAAAACATCACCATCACCGACGGCGCCACTTCGGCCATCACCACCGCGGTCATGAGCGCAGTGCCCGCCGGCGACACGCTGGCCGCCGCGGCGCTGACCCATCACCTGCTGATGCCGCTATGCAAGTATCTGGGCCTGCATCTGGAGGGTCTGCCGGTCGATGAAGACGGCATCGTGCCCGAGGCGCTGGACCATCTGGCGCGCAAGGGCAGCCTGCGCGCGCTTTACATGCAGCCGGCGGCGATCAATCCGATGGCGATCATGAGCAGCGCCGAGCGTCGCGCCGAACTGGCCGCCATCGCCCGCCGCCACGACCTGCTGGTTATCGAGAACGACATGCTGAACGTGATGATACCGGACCGACCGCCGCCCATGGCCGCCTTGGCGCCCGAGCGGGTTCTGCATATCAACGGCTTTACCAAGACCACGCTGCCCGGCCTGCGGGTGGCCTGGCTGCTGTCGCCGGCGCGCCTTGCCTCGGCCACGGCCAATCGGCATCTGGTGACGAACTGGATGGCCACCCCCGCCATGGTCGAGTTGCTGAGCCACTGGATCGGCGACGGCACCGTGGACCGGCTGATCCTCTGGCAGCGCGAGGCGCTGGGCGCCCGTCACCGCATCGCGCGCGAGGTTCTGGGCGCGGCGCCGTTCCGCGCCCATCCGCAAAGCCTGCATATCTGGCTGGAACTGCCTCCCGGCCGCGACGAAGAGGAGTTCGTGGCCCAGGCCCGCCAGCGCGGCGTTGCCGTCGCCTCGGGCCGGGCCTTTCGGCTGAGCGAGCGCGGCAGGCGGGATGCGGTGCGAATCGCGCTCGGCTCGACCGGGGCGGATGAGTTGCGCCGGGGCCTTACGCTGGTGGCCGAGACCCTGGGCGGCAGCGCCGAACCCCTGCTTCCGCTGATTTGATGGGCAGATTACACCAGAAAATTGTTATGATATTATTTAAATATTGACCTGATTTAATCTCGCTGCAAAGTTCCTCTGGACAGCAAGGGGGACGCTTTTGGACCAGCCGATCATTCGCATCCAGAACCTGCGAAAGTCCTTTGGGACGCTGACCGTCATCGACGGGCTGAATTTCGACGTGATGAAGGGCGAGAAGCTGGCGCTGATCGGCCCCTCTGGCTCGGGCAAGACCACCATCCTGCGCATCCTGATGACGCTCGAGGATATTTCGGGCGGGCGCATCGAGGTGTGCGGCGAGCCGCTTTACCACATGCAACGAAGCGGCGCCGAGGTGCCGGCGGACGAGGCGCACCTGCACAAGATGCGCCGTCACATCGGCATGGTGTTCCAGCATTTCAACCTGTTCCCGCACAAGTCGGTGCTGCAGAACATCACGCTTGCGCCGATGCTGACCAAGGGCGAGGCTCGCGCCGTAGCCGAAAAGCGCGCGCGCGAGCTTCTGGACATGGTGGGGCTGTCCGACAAGGCCGACTACATGCCCAGCCAGCTTTCCGGCGGCCAGAAGCAGCGCGTCGCCATCGCCCGCGCCCTGGCCTTGCAGCCCCAGATCATGCTGTTCGACGAGGTGACCTCGGCGCTGGACCCCGAGCTTGTCGAGGAGGTGCTGGAGGTGATGAAGCGCCTGGCCGCCGAGACCGACATGACCATGCTGCTGGTCACCCATGAGATGGGTTTCGCCCATGATTTCGCCGATCGCGTGCTGTTCTTCGACAAGGGCCGCATCGTCGAGCAGGGCCCGCCCGCCCAGATATTCACCGCGCCGCAAGAGGACCGCACGAAGTCCTTCCTGCGCAAGATCATCGCCGCAGGACAGCGCGTGTGATGCCAACCCGACAGGAGAGAATGATGAAGAAATGCCTGATTGCCGCGGCCCTTCTGGCCGTGCCGTTGCCCGCCCTGGCCGACAAGCTGGAGGACCTGCAGAAACAGGGCTATGTCCGCATCGCCATCGGCAACGAGCCGCCCTATACCGCCGTGGCCTCGGACGGCAAGGTCTCGGGCGCGGCGCCGGACGTGGCCCGCGCGGTGTTCGAAAAGCTGGGCATCAAGGATCTGGAGGCGTCCATCGCCGAATATGGCGCGATGATCCCCAGCCTTCAGGCCGGCCGCGTCGATGCGATCACCGCGGGCCTGTTCATGAAGCCGGAGCGCTGCAACGCGGTCGCCTATTCCGAGCCGATCCTCTGCGATGCCGAGGCGCTCCTGGTCCCCAAGGGCAATCCCAAGGGCTTCAACTCCTATGCCGATATCGCGAACGACGCCTCGGCCCGGCTGGGTGCTCCTGGCGGCGGCACCGAGGAAAAGCTGGCGCTGGATGCCGGCGTGCCGCGCGACCGGCTGGTCGTGGTGCCCGATCCGCAATCGGGGCTGAAGATGGTGCAGGACGGCCGCATCGACGCCTATTCGCTGCCGGTCCTGTCGCTCAACGACCTGCTGGCGAAGTCCGGCGATGCCAACCTCGAGGTCTTTGCTCCGGTCGAGGGCGCCCCGGTCTATTGCGACGGCGCCGCCTTCAACAAGAAGGACACGGCACTGCGCGACGCCTTCGACGTGGAACTGGCCAAGCTGAAGGAATCGGGCGAATTCGCTGCCATCGTCGAGCCCTACGGCTTCTCGGCGGCTGCGGCCATGTCCACCACTCGCGACGCCCTCTGCGCCGCCCAGTGACATCGGGGCGGGGGTCGTCCCCGCCCACCCGACAACGACAGAAGGGCAGGCACGGCGCATGGGCGACTGGGCAGGATATCTGACACTCATCCTTATGGGGGCCTGGGTCACGGTCAAGCTGACCCTGATGGGTTCGGCCCTGGCGCTGGTCGTGGCCTTCGTCGCCGGGCTGGGCCGCATCTCGCGCCACGCCGCGGTTCGCTGGCTGGCGACCGCCTATATCGAGTTCTTCCGCGGCACCTCGATCTTCGTGCAGCTGTTCTGGATCTATTTCGTGCTGCCGATGACCGGGGCGGAACTGACGCCGATGCAGGCGGGAGTGATGGCGCTGGGGCTGAACGTCGGCGCCTATGGGGCCGAGGTGGTGCGTGGCGCCATCCTGGCCGTGCCGCGTGACCAGCACGAGGCTTGCGTCGCCGTCAACCTGACGCGGTTCCAGCGCATGCGCCACATCATCCTGCCGCAGGCGCTGCCGCTGATGCTGCCGACCTTCGGCAACAACGCCATCGAGCTTTTGAAGGCCACCTCGGTCGTCTCGCTGATCTCGCTCTCGGACATGACCTTCCAGGCGCAGGTGGTGCGCTCGCAGACCGGCAGCACGCTGATGCCCTTCGTCACCATCCTGCTGCTGTATTTCGCGATGTCCTCGGCGCTTTCATTCGGCATGCGCCGGCTGGAGCGGCGGGTGACGCGCGGGTTGGACGGGGTGCGCTGAGATGGAATGGGACTGGGATTTCGCATGGTCCATCATGCCGACCCTGCTGGCCGGCTTTCGGATCACCCTCATCGCCACGGTGCTTGGTGCGATGGTTGCCGCCGTCTTGGGGCTGGTCTTTGCCATCCTGCGCCGTTCGCCCAACCGGCTGGTCGCCCGCACCACCGGCTTCGTGGTCGAGTTCATCCGCGGCACGCCGCTGCTGGTGCAGCTTTACTTCATCTTCTACGTGCTGCCCGATCTGGGCATCCGCCTGCCGGCGCTGACCGCCGGGGTGATCGGCATGGGGCTGCATTACGCGACCTATGCCGCCGAGGTCTATCGTGGCGGCATCGAGGCGGTGCCGCGCGGGCAATGGGAAGCGGCCAAGGCCACCAACCTGACCACGCGCCAGACCTGGCTGCATGTCGTGCTGCCGCAGGCCGTGCCGCCGATGATCCCGGCCATGGCGAACTACCTGCTGGCCATGTTCAAGGAAACGCCGCTGCTTTCCGCGATCACCGTGCTGGAACTGATGAACCAGGCCAAGTCGGTGGCCAACAGCTCCTATCGCTATGTCGAGCCGATGACGCTGGTCGGCGTGATGTTCCTGGTCGTCAGCCTGATCTCGGTCATCGGCCTGCGCTGGCTGGAACGCCGTTATGGGAGGATTTCGCGGTGACTGTCCTGTCCGTTCCCGTCGCCCTTGACGAACGCCCGCTGCCGCGCCGCGTCGGTCTGGTGACGCTGGCCACCGACCACACGACCGAGGTCGATTTCTCGGCCCTGCCGGCGCATGGCGTGGGCGTCTATGCCACCCGCATCCCCTTTGCCAACCCGGTGACGCCCGAGACGCTGGCCGCCATGGCGCGCGACGTGACGGCGGCCGCTGCGCTGATCCTGCCCGACGAGGAACTGGATGCGGTGGTCTATAGCTGCACCTCGGCCTCGGTGGTGATCGGGGATCAGGCCGTGCGGGACGCGATCCGGCTGGGCAAGCCCTCGGCGGAACCGATCACGCCGATCTCGGCCGGTTTCGCTGCGCTCAGGGCGCTGGAGGCAGGGCGGATCACGCTGCTGACCCCCTATACTCCCCGGACGACCCAGCCGATGGCGGAATGCTTCGAGGCGGGTGGTTTCGTGCTGCAAGGCGTGTCCTGCCTGAACCTGACCGACGACCGCGAGATGGCGCGGATTTCCCATGCGACGATCGTCGAGGCCGCCCGCGCCGCGCTGGCGCCGGGCAGCCAGGCGCTGTTTGTCGCCTGCACCGCCGTCCGCGCGGCCGCGATCATCGACCGGATCGAGGATGCGCTGGGCGTGCCGGTGGTCTCGGCCAATTCGGCGACGCTCTGGGCCGCGGCGCGGGCCTGCGGCATCTCCGGGCCGGTGGCGCCCGGACAGTTGATGAGGCTGGCATGAGCGTGACGCTGGACGACATCCGCGCCGCCGCCGGGCGCATCCGGGGCCATGTGGTGGAAACCCCGCTGGTCCGTGACGAGGTGCTGTCGGCGCGGCTGGGCCAGCCGGTCTGGCTGAAATGCGAATACCGCCAGGCCACCGGCGCCTTCAAGCTGCGCGGCGCGACCAACGCGATCCTGTCGCTTGCGCCCGATGCGCTGGCGCGCGGCGTGGTCACCGCCTCGACCGGCAATCACGGCCGCGCCTTGGCCCATGCCGCCCGCGCGCTGGGCGTGCCCGCCACCGTCTGCCTGTCGCGGCTGGTGCCGGGCAACAAGGTCCAGGCGATCCGCGACCTGGGGGCCACGGTCCGCATCACCGGCGCCAGCCAGGACGAGGCGATGGTCGAGGTCGCCCGCGCCGTGGCGCAAGAGGGCATGACCGAGATCCCGCCCTTCGACCATGAGGCGGTGGTCGCCGGCCAGGGCACGCTGGGGCCGGAGATCGCGCCCCTGACCCCCGATGCGGTGCTGGTGCCGCTGTCCGGCGGCGGGCTTGCGGCCGGGGTCGCGGTGTCGATCAAGGCGCTGTCGCCCGCCACGCGCGTCATCGGCCTGACCATGGAGAACGGCGCCGCGATGGCCGCGAGCCTTGCCGCCGGCCATCCGGTCGAGGTTGCCGAAAGCCCCAGCCTCGCCGACAGCCTTGGCGGCGGCATCGGATTGCAGAACCGCGTGACCTTTGCGATCTGCCGCGACCTGCTGGACGATGCGATCCTGCTGACCGAGGCCGAGATCGCCGAGGGCATCCGCCATCTGGGCCGCGCCGGCCATGTCGTCGAGGGCGCGGCCAGCGTCGGCACCGCCGCGATGCTGGCGGGCAAGTTCGTCCCGCAGGGCCCGACCGTCACCATTCTTTCCGGCGCGAATATCGACCCCGCGCTGCATGCCCGCATCATGGCGGAGGCCGCATGAGACCGCCCGTGACCATCCTGACCGAGACGGATCTGCGCGCCCTGGTGCCGCTGGACGCCAAGGCCGTCGCCTGCATCCGCGACGCCTTCGTGGCGCTGGCGACCAAGCCCGTCGCCATGCCGCCGATCCTGCGCCTGGACATCCCCGAGCATCGGGGAGAGGTCGATGTCAAGACCGCCTATGTTCCGGGGCTTACGCATTTCGCCATCAAGATCTCGCCCGGTTTCTTCGGCAACCCGGCGCTTGGCCTGCCCTCGACCAACGGCATGATGGTGGTGCTGTCCTCGCGCACCGGGCTGGTCGAGGCGCTGCTTCTGGACAACGGCTATCTGACCGACGTGCGCACCGCCGCCGCCGGGGCGGTGGCTGCCGATGCGCTGGCCCGACCGGATGCGGCCACGGCGGCGATCCTTGGTGCCGGGATGCAGGCGCGGATGCAGTTGCAGGCGCTGGCGCTGGTCCGGCGTCTGACCGGCGTGCGGGTCTGGGCGCGCGATCCCGCCAAGGCGCAGGCTTTCGCGGCCGAAATGACCGCCATCCTGCGCATTCCCGTGACCGCCGGCGCCAGCGTGGCCGAGGCTGCACGGGATGCCGATCTGGTGGTCACGACCACGCCGTCCGAAAGCCCGATCCTGAGCGCCGCCGACATCGCCCCCGGCACCCATGTCACCGCCATGGGCTCGGATGCCGGGCACAAGAACGAAATCGCGCCGGACCTGATCGCCGCCGCCCATTACGTCGCCGACCGCCTGTCGCAGACCCGGACCTTGGGCGAACTGCACCACTCGCCGCTGGTCGGGCGGGATTTCCCCGAGCTTGGCCAGATCCTGGCCGGACAGCGCCCCGGCCGGACCGATCCCGCCCAGATCACCCTGGCCGACCTGACCGGCACCGGCATCCAGGACACCGCCATCGCCACCCTGGCGCTTGCCCGCGCGGGCAAGGCCGGGGCCGGCCGCACCTTCACCCTGTAAGAGAAACCGCCATGACAGACGTCGCATTGAAGTTCACCCGCGAGGAATATGCGCAGCGCCTCGCCAAGACCCGCCGGGCGATGGAGGAAAAGGGCGTCGATCTGCTGATCGTCACCGATCCCTCCAACATGAACTGGCTGACCGGCTATGACGGCTGGTCCTTCTATGTCCATCAATGCGTGGTGGTGCCGCCCGAGGGCGAGCCGATCTGGTATGGCCGCGGGCAGGACGCGAACGGCGCGAAGCTGACCGCCTATCTGAAGCCCGAGAACATCGTCGGCTATCCCGACCATTACGTGCAGAATCCGGCGATGCACCCGATGGACCATCTGTCGGGCATCCTGCGCGACAAGGGCTGGGGCGCGAAGCGCATCGGCGTCGAGATGGACAATTACTGGTTCACCGCCGCCGCCTTTGCCAGCCTTGTGGCGAACCTGCCCGATGCGAGGCTTACCGATTGCACCGCGCTGGTGAACTGGCAGCGCGCGGTGAAGTCGCCGCAGGAGATCGCCTATATGCGCAATGCCGCGCGGATCGTCGAGGCGATGCATGCCCGCATCCTCGACAAGGTGCAGGTGGGGATGCGCAAATGCGACCTGGTGGCCGAGATCTATGACGCCGGCACCCGCGGCGTCGATGGGATCGGCGGCGACTATCCGGCCATCGTGCCGCTGCTGCCGTCCGGGCGCGATGCCTCGGCGCCGCATCTGACCTGGGACGACAAGCCGATGAAGGCGGGCGAGGGCACCTTTTTCGAGATCGCCGGCTGCTATCACCGCTATCATGTGCCGCTGTCGCGCACGGTGTTCCTGGGCAAGCCGACGCAGGCTTTCCTGGACGCGGAAAAGGCGACGCTGGAGGGGATGGAGGCGGGGCTCGCCGCCGCGAAGCCCGGCAATACCTGCGAGGACATCGCCAAGGGCTTCTTCGACGTCCTGGCGAAATACGGCATCGTCAAGGACAACCGCACCGGATACGGCATCGGCGTCAGCTATCCGCCGGACTGGGGCGAGCGCACCATGAGCTTGCGCCCCGGCGACCGCACCGTGCTGCAACCCGGCATGACCTTCCATTTCATGACCGGCCTGTGGCTGGAGGACATGGGGCTGGAGATCACCGAGTCGATCCTGATCACCGAGACCGGCGTGGAATGTCTTGCCGATGTCCCGCGGCAACTGTTCGTGAAGGACTAGGGCCATGTTGCAGATGCAGCCTGCGCCCTCGCCCATCGCGGCGACGGTGGATTTCGCGGCGCCGGGGGTCGGCCACGGCTTCCTGCGCCTGCCCCATTCGCGCGACGACGCGGCCTGGGGGTCGATCATGACCCCGATCACCGTGGTCAACAACGGCGAGGGGCCGACGGCACTGTTGACCGGCGCCAATCATGGCGACGAATACGAAGGGCCGATCGCGCTGTTCGACCTGGCCGCGACCGTCAGGGCCGAAGACGTCACCGGCCGCCTCATCATCGTGCCGGCGATGAATTATCCGGCCTTCGCGGCGGCCACCCGCACCTCGCCCATCGACCGGGGCAACCTGAACCGCAGCTTTCCGGGGCGGCCGGACGGCACGGTCACGCAGAAAATCGCGGACTATTTCCAGCGCGTGCTGCTGCCGATGGCGGATGTGGTGCTGGATTTCCATTCCGGCGGCAAGACGCTGGATTTCCTGCCCTATTGCGCCGCCCATATCCTGCCCGACAAGCGGCAGCAGGCGGCTGCCTTCGATCTTGTGCGCGCCTTCGGGGCGCCATGGTCGGTCAGGATGCTCGAGATCGACGCGGTCGGCATGTATGACACCGCGGCCGAGGAAATGGGCAAGGTCTTCGTCACCACCGAACTTGGCGGCGGCGGCACGGCGTCCGCCCGCACCGCCGGGATCGCCAAGCGGGGCCTGCGCAACCTGCTGGTCGCGGCGGGCGTGATGCGGGGCGAGGTCGCGGCGCAGCCGACGCGATGGCTCGACATGCCCGATGCGGATTGTTTCACCTTTGCCGAGGATGGCGGGTTGATCGAGTTCCTGGCCGATCTTGGCGATGCCGTGGAAAAGGGCCAGCCCGTCGCCCGCATCTTTCCGGTGACGCGCACCGGCCTTGCCCCGGTCACGGTTCCCGCCGGCCGCGCCGGCCTGATGATGGCTCGGCATTTCCCCGGCATCGTGAAACCCGGCGATTGCGTCGCCGTCATCGGCGTGGAGGTCGACGAATGATTACCGACAAGACCCTGATGCGCGAGGATGCCTTCGTGAACGGCGTCTGGTTGGGGGGCGAGCGTTTCGCCGTCACCGACCCCGCGACCGGCACGGCCATTGCGCAGGTGGCGCGGCTGGATGCGGCGCAGGCCCGCGCGGCGGTCGATGCGGCGCAGGCGGCTTTCGCGGGCTGGGCGGCGCTTCTGCCGCAGGAGCGCGCTGCCGTTCTGATGCGCTGGCACCGGCTGATCGTGGACGCGCGCGAGGACCTGGCGCGGATCATGACCGCCGAGCAGGGCAAGCCGCTGTCTGAATCGCGCGGCGAGATCGACTATGCCGCCAGCTTCGTCGAGTTCTATGCCGAGGAAGCCAAGCGGCCGAACATCGAAAGCGTGACCTCGCATCTTTCGACTGCCGAGATGGAACTGTGGCGCGAACCTCTGGGCGTCGCGGCGCTGGTCACGCCCTGGAATTTCCCTTGCGCCATGATCACCCGCAAGGCGGCGGCGGCTTTGGCGGCGGGCTGCACCGTGGTGGTGCATCCCTCGGCCGAGACGCCGCTGTCGGCGACCGCACTGGCGGAACTGGCGGATCGCGCGGGCTTTCCGCCCGGAGTCTTCAACGTGGTGACCGGGGACGCGCCCGAGATCGTCGGCGAATGGTGCGCCGATCCGCGTGTGCGGGCGCTTTCCTTCACCGGCTCGACGCAGGTGGGCAAGCTGCTTTATCGCCAAAGCGCCGATACGGTAAAGCGGCTGGTGCTGGAACTGGGCGGCCATGCCCCCTTCATCGCCTTTGCCGATTGCGACCTCGACCTGGCGGTGGACGAGGCGATCAAGGCCAAGTTCGCCACCTCGGGGCAGGATTGCCTGGGCGCCAACCGCTTCCTGATCGAGCGGCCGATTTATGAAGAGTTCTGCCGCCGCTTCACTGCCGCTGCCGCCGCGCTGGCGCTGGGGCCGGGGGTCGAGGATCGCGACCTTGGCCCCTTGATGAACGAGGGCGCGGTCCGCAAGCAAGAGGAGCATGTCGCCGACGCGCTGGCCCGTGGCGCGCGCCTGTTGACCGGCGGTGCCCGCGATCCGCAGGGACCGCTGTTCTATCGCCCGACCGTGCTGGCCGACGTGCCGGGCGAGGCGCTGGTCTTTCGAGAGGAGACCTTTGGCCCCGTCGCCGCCATCGCCCCCTTCGAGACCGAGGAGGAGGCGGTGGGCATCGCCAACGCCACCGAATACGGGCTTGTCGCCTATGTCCACAGCCGCGATCCGCGCCGCATCTACCGCCTGTCGCGCGCGCTGTCGTTCGGCATGGTCGCGGTGAACCGCACCAAGGTCACCGGCGCGCCGATCCCCTTTGGCGGCATGAAGCAGTCCGGGCTGGGCCGCGAGGGCAGCCGCCACGGGCTCGAAGCCTTCACCGAGATCAAATACGTCTGCCGCGACTGGGCAGAGACAAGGAGAGCATGATGCTGACCAATGACGAGCTGTCCAAGTGGGACCGCGAGAGCCTGTTCCACCCCTCGACCAATCTCGGCCAGTTCGCGCGCGGCGAGGGTCCGCAGCGCATCGTCTCGGGCGCGGAAGGCGTCTATGTCACCGACCGCGACGGCAACCGGCTGCTGGACGGCTTTGCCGGGCTTTATTGCGTAAATGTGGGTTACGGCCGGCCCGAGATCGCCGAGGCCATCGCGACGCAAGCGCGCGAGCTGGCCTATTACCACGCCTATGCCGGGCACGGCTCGGAAGCCTCGATCACGCTGGCCAAGATGGTCATGGACCGGGCGCCCAGGCACATGGCGCGGGTCTATTTCGGCCTTGGCGGCTCGGATGCCAACGAGACGAATGTCAAGCTGGTCTGGTATTACAACAACATCCGCGGGTTGCCGCAGAAGAAAAAGATCATCTCGCGCTGGCGGGGCTATCACGGGTCGGGGCTGATGACCGGCTCGCTGACCGGGCTGGAGCTGTTCCACAAGAAGTTCGACCTGCCGCTGGCGCAGGTGATCCATACCGAGGCGCCCTATTACTATCGCCGCAAGGACGCCGGCATGTCCGAGGAACAGTTCAGCGCCCATTGCGCCGATGAGCTGGAAAAACTGATCGCCGCCGAGGGCGCCGACACCATCGCCGCCTTCATCGGCGAGCCTGTGCTGGGCACGGGCGGTATCGTGCCGCCGCCCAAGGGCTATTGGGAGGCGATCCAGAAGGTGCTGGCGCGCCACGACATCCTGCTGATCGCCGATGAGGTGGTGACGGGCTTTGGCCGGCTGGGCAGCATGTTCGGCAGCGACCATTACGGCATGACCCCCGACATCATCACCTGCGCCAAGGGCCTGACCTCGGCCTATGCGCCGCTGTCGGGCAGCATCGTCGGGCAGAAGGTCTGGGAGGTGCTGATGCAGGGCACCGACGAATATGGCGTGCTCGGCCATGGCTGGACCTATTCCGCCCATCCCATCGGTGCCGCGGCCGGCATCGCCAACCTGCGGCTGATCGACGAGTTGGGGCTGGTCGGGAATGCCGGCAGGGTCGGCCGCTACCTGAACGATCGCATGCGGGCGGCAGTTGGCGATCACCCGAACGTGGGCGAGATTCGCGGCGAGGGCATGCTCTGCGCCGTCGAACTGGTCCGCGACCGCGACACGCGCGGTTTCTTCGACGCGGCCGAGGGCATTGGCGGCAAGGTGGTCGGCGCCATGCTCAAGCGCGGCGTGATCGCGCGAGCGATGCCGCAGGGCGACATCGTCGGCCTTGCCCCGCCGCTCTGCTTGACCGAGGCCGAGGCGGATGTGATCGTCGATGTCACCGCCGTGGCACTGCGCGAAACGCTGGGTTGACCCGTGACGGCGATCCCCGAGACGATGTGCGCCATGGTCCTGACCGGCCATGGCGGCACCGAGCGGCTGGAATGGCGCGAGGATTGGCCGGTCCCCCGTCCCGGCCCGGGCGAGGTTCTGGTGCGCATCACCGCCTGCGCCAAGAACAACACCGATCGCAAGGTGCGCGAGGGGCGATACTCCACCGCCGATGATGGCGCCGTCACCTCGTTTGCCATGGCCGGGAACACGCTGTCCTTTCCGCGCATCCAGGGCGCGGATGTGGTCGGCCATGTCGTCGCCGTTGGCCAGGGCGTGCCCACGGACAGGATCGGCGAAAGGGGGCTTCTGGACTTCAACATCTACCCCGATGCGCGGGACGACCTGAACCTGGCGCCCGATTATTTCGGCCATGGTGCCGATGGCGGCTTTGCGGAATACGGCTGTTTCCCCTCGGAGCAGTTCCACGCCATCGCCAATCCCGCGCTGGGCGATGCCGAGCTTGCGACGCTGGGCATGTGTTCGTGGCAGACGGGCTACCGGATGCTGACCTCGGCCGGGGTCGGGGCGGGCGAGCATGTGCTGGTCACCGGCGCTTCGGGCGGGGTCGGGACCGCGCTTTTGCAGCTTTGCCGGGTAATCGGCGCCATACCCCATGCGGTCGCCAGCGCCGGCAAGGCCGAGGCGCTGCATGCGCTTGGCGCGGAAACGGTGATCGACCGCAATGCCGTCGGCGACTGGCCTTCGGCCATCGACCGGGCGACCGGCGGGGCAACCATCGACGCGGTGATGGACCTCGTCGGCGGCGAGATGACCGTGCCGCTGATCCAGGCCATGTGCCGCGACATGCGCCGCCGGACCACGCCGCCCCGCCTGTCCATCGCCGGCGCCAGTGCGGGCAACGTCACCGCGCTGCCCTGGACGCTGATCTACCTGAACCAGGTGCGGATCTTCGGCGTCTCGCACGGCACCCGCGCCGAGGCACGGCAGTTGATCGGCTGGATCGGGGAGAACCGGCTGAAGCCGGTGCTGGCCGGGATCATGCCGCTGTCGCGATTGCGCGAGGCCGAGCGCCTGTTCGTCGAGCGTGGTCGCGATTTCATCGGCAAGCTGGTCATCGTGCCGGATCGGGTCGTCGCCGAACAGGGCCTGGAAACGATGGCCTGACAGTTGGCGCGTCGCTCAGGCCCGCAGCCAGTCCGGCGCATGGCGGATCTCGTCCACCCCGGCCAGCGGCGCGATGCGCTGGAACTCGGCCGCCAGTGCTGTAACGCGGCCCTGGCCCATGCGCACCCCCGGCTCGGGCCAGAAGGCGCGGACGGCCAGCGCGCCATCCTCGCGCTTGGTATCCACCCGCCCGACCAGCCGGTCGCCCTGCATGACCGGAAAGACGTAATAGCCGTATTGCCGCCGCTCGGCGGGCACGAAGATCTCGATGCGATAGCGGAAACCGAACAGCCGCTCGGCCCGCGCCCGGTCGCGCAAGGCCGGATCGAAGGGCGAGAGCAGGCGGATGCGCGAGGACGGATCGGGCAGCGCGGGGACCAGGTCCAGCAGCGCCGGGGCCGAGAAGCTGCGCCGCACCGAGCCATCGGCCATTTCCACGTCGATTTCCACGATCCGGCCCGCCGCCAGCGCCTCGCTGCACCACAGCTTCGCCTCGTCGCGGCTGGCGATGGCGAAGAAACCGGCCAATTCGCCGCTGGTGGCGAAGCCCAGCCGCTCCAGCGCCGCCGTCATGGCCCAGTCGATGATCTCGGCGTCGTCCAGCCGTGCATTCAGGTGCTCGGCCGGGATCACCCGCTCGGCCAGGTCATAGACCTTGCGAAAGCCCGAGCGATGGCAGATCGCCAGCCGGCCCGAGCGCCACAGGTATTCCAGCGCGGTCTTGGACGGGTGCCAGTCCCACCAGCCGCCAGAGCCCTTGGGCTCGTCGCCGCCCAGATCCGACGAACTGGCCGGGCCGTGATCGGCGATGTGCCGCAGCACGCTGTCGAATTCCGCATCCCAGCCCTCGCGCCGCCATTTCGGCCAGCGGCGCTGCATATGCGCCTCGTCCCGGGCGAATTTCAGCCGCCACATCGGGTAAAAGCGCATCGGGATGACGGCGGCGTCATGGGTCCAATGCTCGAAACCGGCGCGGTGGCGGGCGATCAGGCTCTCCAGCCCCTGCGGGCGGTATTGCCCGCGCCGCGACCACAGGATCAGGTCATGCGCGCGGGCCAGCGTGTTCACGCTGTCCACCTGCACGAAGCCAAGGCCGGACAGCACATTCTCCAGATCCGCGCCCTTGCCCGGACCCGCGCCGGGGCGCAGCAGCAAGTGCCGGTCCAGAAACAACCGGCGGGCATCGCGGTTCGTCAGCAGGGGGCGGGCCATCGTCGAAACCTGTTCGTCGCGTCTGTCAGCCTGTCATAGCAGCAGGCGATGAAGGATGGCCAATGCGATGCCGGCTGCCAAGCGGGGGCATCAGGTGCAGCGCGAAGCCGCGCCGCCCCGGCGATTCTGTATCCTGTGGGTGGGAAAAGGCGAGGCGCTACCGGGGCCGGCCGCTCACGGCCGCTCGACGCGGCGCATGGCCGGTTTCCGCCGCATCCGCGTTTTCGTATCGCTCCTCGCTGTCGGGCCGGCTGGCCTTGTGCCAGGCAAGCCCCAGCAGGGCCACCGAGCCGGTCAGGCAATAGGTCGCGACAAGCCACGGCAGCCCCCAGCCCATCAGCCAGGCCAGAGCCGTCGCCGCGACCGCCGCCAAGGACGCAAGGACGACGATCCCAAGGGGGAAGCCGCGGTCTTGATCCCTGTCGGATCGGGAAACGCTATCCGGCGTGAGTTTCTTCAGCATGGTTCGGCTCTTTTGGTGAAAGGGAGGACGGCGCCGGAATGGCGCAGGCGGAAACCGCAGGGCATCGCGAAGCGGCCGCGCTTCTGCGCGCCACCCATGCCTCGGCGGGGTGGTGCGGTCGGGACCGGCCTGGCCTTCGTCCCCGTCCCGCAGGCATCGAGCGTGCAAAGGCCCACCCGGTCGGTGCCAGGAGCATCCCCGGCGCATGGGGCGAGGATGGCCGGGAATGCCGATGCTCTCGGCATGATCGTCGGATGGCGGCTCATGGAGAATGCTTCCCATGCGCAAGGATTGCCCCGAGGATCATGGTGCCATTGCCGCGGATCTGGGCGGCGATGTCCTGCGGGCATGATCGCCTTGGGCTCCGTATCGGCTTTGCGGGCAGCCATGCGCCTGCAACCGTTCCCGTCATAAGGCGCCGCATCCCGCCGGGCCGGCTTGGTGCAACCGATCCCGGGCGGTGGTGCAGATGACGGCGCTGCCGGCTCTCGTCCGGGGCGGCAAGAGGGAATTGCCGCCCCGGGCAAGAGCCGGCCCCGGCGGCGCTGCCTCTGCCGCCGCCAGGACCGTTCGGCCGGCGTCACCAATGTTCCGCCCGGCCAACCCGGCATATCGTCCCGGCCGCCATCAGCCCACTTTTCCCCAGTTGAAGGGCTGTTTGCCGTTGGCGACCAGGCGTTGCACCAGATGCCGCCCCTGCCGGCCGCGCATCAGCAGCCGCGCTGCGGCGGGTTGCTGCGGCTCGGGCTGCGCCAATTGGGGGAACAGCGTAAGGATCTCGTGCCGGGCCTCGGGGCCAAGCGCCTTCATCGCCTCGGGGCCGGTGAACAGGCTTTCGGTGGGGGCGCCGTTCGAAAACACCACCTCATGCCGGTCGAACATGAAGTGCCAGTATTCCACCTCCTGCATGTCCTCGACCACCTCGATGCCGTCCAGCCCGATCAGATGGCGCGCGGCCAGCAGGACCTCGGCCTCGCCGACCATCCGCCGCGCCACGACCGAGCGCAGCAGCACCCGGTGCTGGGGCGAGACGATCAGGTCGCGCTCGGGCAGGCGCTCGCCCAGGGCCTCGGCGCGGATGCGGATCGGCCGCAGC
The DNA here is from genome assembly GCF_900100045.1 of Paracoccus denitrificans. GTDB lineage: Bacteria > Pseudomonadota > Alphaproteobacteria > Rhodobacterales > Rhodobacteraceae > Paracoccus > Paracoccus denitrificans. The sequence continues at coordinate 139,703 of NZ_FNEA01000009.1, forward strand.
TTGGGCTGGGCCGCCAGTTCCTCGGCCGAGAGCACGCGCTTGCCGATCCAGCGCAGCGCCTTGCAGCCATGGTCCAGCGTCATCACCTTGGTGCCCGGTTCCAGCTGCTCGACGGGAACCTCGCCATCCGCGGTCTTGATCAGGGTGCCCCGCAGAAAGCAGAGCACGCCGGTATTTTCCGTGGTCAGCTGGCTGCCCAGGACCGAATTGCCGGTCCCGTCCTGAATGCGCAGGCCCCCGACGGCATCAAGCACGCCATCGGCCTGGTCCGCCTGCATCCAGCTTTCCGGCGAGGCGTAGGTCTGATGCGGATTGGCGGCGTTCCAGGCCGCCAGCGTGGTGCCGTTGTAGAAAGCGTTCAGATCGACGAAATCGTTGTTGTCGGACTGTCCGTCGCCGATGCCGGTCACCGCGTCGAAATCGGTGATCAGGTCGCCGCCGCCACTGACCACGAAGCGGTCGTTCCCCGCCCCGCCGGTCATCGTGTCCGCGCCGGGGCCGCCGATCAGCGAGTCGTCGCCGTCCCCGCCTTCCAGGACGTCATTTCCCTGCCCGCCCTCAAGCGTGTCGTTGCCGTCGCCGCCCTGCAAAAGGTCGTGCCCGGCATCGCCGCGCAGCAGGTCGTCGCCCTCGCCGCCCTCCAGGGTGTCGTCGCCGTTGCCGCCGTTGAGCGTGTCGTTGCCCGCGCCGCCCAGCAGGAGGTCGTTCCCGTCGTCGCCGCGCAGCAGGTCGTCGTCGTCGCCGCCGTCAAGGGTGTCGTTGCCCAAGCCGCCGTTGAGCGTATCGCTGCCCACGCCGCCCAGCAGGAGATCGTCCCCGTCGTCGCCGCGCAGAAGATCGTCGCCCTCTTCGCCCTCGATGGTGTCGTTTCCGATGCCGCCGTTGAACGTATCGTTGCCTTCGCCGCCACGCAGGACATCGTCTCCGGCATCGCCGCGCAGCAGGTCATCGCCCTCGCCGCCCTCAATGGTGTCGTTTCCGGCATCGCCGTTGATCGTGTCGTTGCCCGCGTCGCCCCGGATGATATCGTGCCCGGCATTGCCGCGCAGCAGGTCGTCGCCCTCGCCACCCTCGATGGTGTCGTTTCCCGCGCCGCCATTCACGGTGTCGTTGCCGGCGCCGGCGTTGATCCAGTCGTTCACACCGTCAGCGCCGTCGACCACATCGCCCTGATGGTCGACATAGCCGGGGACCATGTAGTCGTCGCCATCGGTGCCGTCCACGATGCCGTCCGGCTGCGCGGACGAGGAAAAGGCCATGGCTGCGGTATTCAGCGGTTGGTTGTTGGTCGGGTCCGTCATCTGTCTTCACCCGTGCGAACCTGTTCGCTTACCCTGGTGCGGGTCCGACGGAGAGGGAGGGCGGGCAGATGCCCATTATTTGCTATAACTTTTAAACAATTGACGAATTTAAACACAGCGGCTCTCCGTTAGGACCATTCTGGTGAAGTAAGGCACCTCGCGCGCACCATCTTCCGATGCGAATCCGGCTATCGGATGCCTTTTCCGCATCCCAGCGCGATGCCTTGGATCGCCATTCCGAGAGGCTGAAATATCTTGAACTGCCGATTGATTGTCATGAACCGCAGAATGACAGCATCGGCTCCTGCAGTTCGCGCGTCATGAAATGTCGGCAGGCGGCGATGGATGCTTCCGATCGCGAAAAAGCTGCGGAATTTCGCCTTGACCTGCCTTACGCCGAATTCCCGGATGCCGGGGCGCCGCAAGGCTGGCATGTCGGGCTCCGATGGCCGGCTGCAACCTGCGCGATATGCGCGGCCGCCAAGGCGATGCCGCAACAGCGGTTGGCATGGGACTGCGTTCTCGACTAGGCAGGGGCAGCCGACGCCATTCCTGCATGAGCCCGTCCCGATCGCCATGACCACGCACCAAGCCCAGACCGCCCAGCCGCAATTCGGCGACGCCGATCCGCGGATCGCCTATAACCGCGTATTCTTCGCCATCCTGCGCATCCACCGCACCTTGATGCCGCAGATCGAGAAGGCGCTGCGCGAGATCGGCGTCCCCGATCCGATCTGGTATGAGATCCTGCTGGCCACCGAAGAGGCGGGCGAGGACGGCGTGCAGATGCAGGTGCTGCAGCGGCGGCTGTTCGTGCCGCAATATGCGCTGTCGCGCCATGTCGCGCGGATCGAGAAGGCGGGGCTGATCCGGCGCGCCGCGGCTGGGGGTGCCGGGCGCGGCCAGATCCTTTACATCGCCGAGGCGGGCAGGGGCCTGCACGCGCGGATCTGGCAGATCTATGTCGAGCGGATCCAGTCCGCCCTTGCCCCCGCCCTGACCACGGACGAGGCCTATGATCTGGTGCGGACCCTGAACCGGCTTTACCGCTGATCGGCCAGGGGGCCCGTGCTCGTCTGCCGCGTCAGAACCGCTTCGTCGCCACCAGCGAGAAGGTGCGCCCCGGTTCGCGTAGCGGGGTGACGGTGGCGTAGTCGCCGCCATAGGTGGCGCGGTCGGCGTAATCCTTGTCGAAGAGGTTCGCCACCTCGGCCCGCAGCACCAGCGCCTCGACCTGCTCCGGCGCATATTCCGCAAACAGGTTCAGCACCGCATAGCCGGGGATGGTGCGGTCGGAGTCGCCCTCGATCCGGTCGTATTTCGCCGCGGCCTCGATGCTGCCGCCATAGGTGAAGGCGCTGCCCTGGGGCGTGTGCTGCGCCTCGATGGAAAACACCCGGCCCAGCGGCGCGCCGAAATCCAGCGCCTCGTAGCTGGAGGCGGGGTTGCCGTTCACGCTGACCCGGCTGTCCGAAATGCTGGCCCGCAGATAGCCGCCGTTCCAGCCATAGCCCAGGCCGAGATTGTAGCCCCGGCTTTCAAAGTCGAAATTCTCGATGCCGCGATAGGTGCCGCCGCGGGCATTGTCCACCTGGGTCAGGAACAACTCGCCATCCAGCCGCAGGTCGCCCGCCTCGTAGTCGAAGCCCAGCGTATAGTTGCGCGCCCGCGCCGGCCGCAGCGTGTCGTAGTCCCAGGCGCCGTTGAAGATGTAGTTGTCCTCGATGGCGATGCCGCCGAAGACGGTCGAGGCCCCGGCGCGCAGCACCAGCGCATCGGTCAGGCCATAGGCGAGAGAGGCATTGCCGCTGAAGCCGGAGTTGGTGTCCTTCCAACCGCTGGTGCCGGTAAAGTCCTGCCGGTCCCAGCGCAGGCCAAAGGACAGGTCCAGCCGCTCGACCGGCTCCAGCCGGGCCTGGGCGTAAAGGCCGATATTGCGGGCGTTCTCGTCCAGCCCGCCGAAAGGATCGCTGTAGGTGCTGGAACGGTCATACCAGTCGATCCCCGCCGTCACGCTGTTGGCGTCGGACAGGTGAAAGCGGTTTTCCAGCTTGGCCGAGAAAGTGTCGCTGTCGCCCTTGCTGACATAGGGCGGCATCACGGTCGGCTGGTCGACATGCACCCGGCTTTCCGAGCGGCCGATGACGAATCTCGGATCCCACAGCCCGCCAGCCTGCGTGTTCTCGTAGGACAGCGACCAACTGCTGCGGGTGGTGTCATAGCGGCGCAGTTCGGGCAGGGGGGCGCCGCCCTCGATATGGCCGATATTGGCGCGATAGGGGCGCAGCGTATCGTCGCGCAGCCGCTGGCCGGAAAGCTCGATCCGATGGCCTCCGGGCGTCTCATGGGCCAGCTTCAGCAGCACGCTTTGCAGGTCGGCGGCCGAGCCCCTGATCGTCTGGCCGCCCCCGGCCTGGTAGTCGTCGCCGGTCGCCGATTTCAGATAGCCCAGCCATTCGAAACCGCCCATCTGTCCGGCCAGCGTCGCCGCGCGGCCGAAGGTCCGGCCGTTGTCGCCATAGGACAGGCGGACATTGCCGCCGAAGCTGCGCCCGTCCTCGAGGATGTCGGCGGCGTCTACCGTTTCCATCACCACCGCGCCGGCCACGGCATGCGGGCCGGCATCCGCCGCCGCCACGCCGGCATCGACGCGGACGAATTTCAGCAGGCCGGGGTCGATGGCATTGGCGCTGACATGGTGGAAGGCGCGGTTGTTCTGCTCGACCCCGTCCACCGTCACCGACAGGTTCAGCATGTCCACGCCGTTGATGAAGATCTTTTGCGCCACCGGGATCGCGCCCCCGACCGAGACCGAGGCGATGCCGGTGAACAGGTCCTTCAGGTCGCCCATCCGGGCCCGCTCCAACTCGGCCGCCGCGACATACTGGCTGGCGCCGCGGTCGGCGGCGCTACCGTCGGCGTCCAGCGCGCGGAGGGTGATCGGGTCCAGCAGGACCACGGTCTCTTGGGCCAAGGCGGGCAGGGCCAGCGCCGCGGCGGCGCCGGCAACAAGGATCAGGCGGGGGGTGAAGGGTGCGGCCATTAGCAAGCTCCGTTCCGGGGAAGGCTGGCTGAGGCGCGGGGCCTTGGCTTTTCCATTGCCGGATAACGATTCCAGCCTAAACATGCAACTGCATGTTTGGGGTCAGCCGTAGAAAAGCGCGATCCGTTGGCCGTCGATCTCGCGCACGGCGATCTGCATCTCGTAAAGCTCGCCCAGAAGGTCGGGGGTGACGATTTCCGCTGGCGTGCCGGCGGCGAAGATGCGGCCCTGCCGCATGGCGACGATGCGGTCGGAATGGCAGGAGGCGAAGTTGATGTCGTGCAGCACCACGATCACCGTCTTGCCCAGGTCGTGCGCGGCGCTGGCCAGCAGCCGCATCATCGCCTGCGCGTGCTTCATGTCCAGGTTGTTCAGCGGCTCGTCCAGCAGCAGGTAATCGGTGTCCTGCGCCAGAACCATGGCGACGAAGGCGCGCTGCCGCTGCCCGCCCGACAGCTGGTCGATGAAGCGGTCGGCCAACGGGGCCAGTTCCAGATAGTCCAGCGCCCGGTCGATGGCGGCGCGGTCCTCGGCCGTCAGCCGGCCGCCGGAATGCGGAAAACGGCCGAAGCCCACCAGTTCGCGCACCGTCAGCCGGGCGACGAGGTGGTTTTCCTGCCGCAGGATCGCCAGCCGCCGCGCCAGCACCGGCCCGGGCGTGCGGGTCACGTCCAGCCCGTCCACCGTCACGCTGCCGGAATCCGGCACGATCAGCCGGGCGATCAGCGACAGCAGCGTGGATTTCCCCGCCCCGTTCGGGCCGATCAGCGAGGTGACGCCGCCCCTTGGCAGGCTCAGCGACACATCGTGCAGCACCGGCGCCGCGCCGTAGCTTTTGCAGAGGCTGCTGACCTCGATCATCGGCGGCCCTTTCCGATCAATAGCGCGATGAAGGTGATGCCCCCGGCGAATTCGACGATGATGCCAAGCGCGGTATTGAAGGCAAAGACCCGCTCCAGCACGGTCTGGCCGCCGACCAGCATGGTGACGCCGATCAGCGAGGCGGCGGGCAGCAGGTAGCGATGCGCCGATTGCCCGACCGCCAGATGCGCCAGGCTGGCCGCGATCAGGCCGAAGAACAGCACCGGCCCGACCAGCGCCGCCGAGACCGCGACCAGCACCGAGACCGCCGCCAGGACCGCCAGCACCTCGGCCCGCCAGCGGATGCCCAGGTTCACCGCCACCGGCCGGCCAAGCGCGATCACGTCCAGCCGCGACAGGCGCGGCATCAGCCACAGCGTCACGCCCGCGACCATGGCGCTGGCGATGCCCAGCAGTGTTGCGGGAATGGTGCCGAAACTGGCGAACAGCATGTCCGACAGCACCATGAACTCGTTCGGGTCCAGCATGCGCTGGACGAATTCCGCCAGCATGCGCAGGAAGATGCCAAAGACCACGCCGATCAGCAGCAGGCGGTGCAGGCTGCGTTCCTCGCCGCCGAAAAGCCACAGGTAAAGCGCCATCGAGGCCCCGACCATCAGCAGGACGTTGCCGGCAAAGACCAGCCGTGGGTCCAGCCCCGCCACCATGGTCGAGCCGAACAGAGCCATCAGCACCGTGCTGCACAGCACGAACAGCGAATCGAACCCCATGATCGCCGGGGTCAGGATGCGGTTCGCGGTCACGGTCTGGAACAGCACCGTCGAGCAGGCGACGGCGTGGCCGACCAGCAGCAGGCCCAAAAGCTTCTTGCCGCGAAACGGCAGCACGAAGCCCCAGTTGCCGCGCGCGCCCAGCGTCATGAAGGCGAGGATCGCGCTCAGGGCCAGCAGGGCCAGGACCAGCAGGGCCAGCCTTGCGCGACGCTCATGCGGCACGGTCGCGGCTCCGCAGGATCAGGACCAGGAACACGGCGCTGCCCAGCACGCCCAGCACCGTGCCCAAGGGCACCTCGTAGGGCGCGCGGATCACCCGGCCCAGGATGTCGCAGGCCAGGACCAGCGCCGCGCCCGAGACCGCGACCCAGGGCACCGCCCGGCGCATGTTGTCGCCCAGGGCAAGGCTGACGATGTTCGGCACGATCAGGCCGAGGAATGGGATCATCCCCACCGTCACCACCACGACCGCCGTCACCAGCGAGACGATGGTCAGTCCCAGCGCCACCACCCGCCCATGCGCCAGCCCCAGCGAACTGGCGATGTCCCGGCCCAGCCCCGCGACCGTGAAGCGGTCGGCGGCCAGCCAGGCGACGGCGGCCAGGGTCGCGCCCAGCCACAAGAGCTCATAGCGACCCCGCAGCACGCCCGACAGGTCGCCCTGCGTCCAGGCCAACACGGTCTGGATCAGGTCGAAGCGATAGGCGACGAAGGCGGTGCCGGCATAGATCACCCCGCTCAGCAGGATGCCGACCAGCGGCACCAGCATCGGATCGCGCAGCGGCACCCGGCGCAGGATGGCCAGAAACAGCGCCGTGCCCGCCATGGCAAAGCCCGCGCCGGCGGCCATCTTGGCGATGACCGGCGCGCCCGGCGCGACCAGCGTCATCACCAGCAGGCCCAGCCCCGCGGATTCCATCGTCCCGGTATTGGCCGGCTCGACGAAGCGGTTGCGGATCACGATCTGCGTCAGCAGCCCGGCGATCGCCATCGAGGCGCCTGACAGCAACAGGGCCAGCATGCGCGGCAGCCGGCTTTCGACCAGCACCAGCCAGTCGAGTTCCTGCCCGGCCAGGATGCCCCGCAGGCTGACATTCGATACGCCGACGAACAGGCTTGCCAGGGCAAGCCCTGCCGTCACCAGCACCGCTGCCGCCAGCCGGGTCATGTCAGGACGTCGCGGCCAGCGCCTCGGTCAACTGGTCCAGCAGCCGGTTCAGCGCGGTATAGCCGCCAAAGGCGATATAGGCGGCATGGGGGTCCAGATGGACGACATGCCCGTTCCGCACCGCCTGGGTCCGCGCCATCAGCGGATTGTCCAGTGCGGCGCGGGCACCCGCGCCCGCCTCGCCCACGCCGGCATCGCGGTCGATGACGAAGATCCAGTCGGGGTCGCGCTCCAGGATGTATTCGAACGAGATCACGTCGCCGCCGTGGAAACGGTCGTCGATATCCGGCGCGACGGTGGCGAAGCCCAGTTGGGTATGGACCCAGCCCACCCGCGATTTCGGCCCATAGGCGCCCAGCTTGCCGCCGTTGGTGACCAGGATCAGCGCGGTCCCGGCACCGGGGGCGATATCTTTCAGATGCGCGATCTTGGCGTCCAGCGCCGCGACCATCTCGGCCGCCTTTGCGGGCTTGCCGAAGATCCGGCCGACCGTCTCGACATTTTCCCTGACCGAAGCGAACAGGTCGTCGCCAAGGCTCAGGTCGACCGTCGGCAGGATCCGGGACATCTCTGCATAGGCTGGTGCGGTGCGGGTGCCGACGATCATCAGATCGGCGCCCGAGGCGGCGATGGATTCGTAGTCCGGCTCGAAGATCGTGCCCATCTTCGGCCGGTCGGCGGCGTATTCCTGCAGGTAATCCGGCAGGTTGCTGCCCAGCACCCCGGCAGGCTCGGCCCCCATGGCATGGGCGATGTCCAGCGCGTTGATGTCCAGGACCAGCACCTTGGAGGGCGGTGCCGGCAACACCGTCTCGCCTTGGGAATGGGCGATGGTCATCGGCTCGGCCAGCGCCGGGCCCGCCAGCGTCAGCGCCGTTGCGGCCCAAGCGATCAATTTGACAAACATGCCTGCCTCCTGCGGATCGTCGGGCGCAGGTAAAGGCCCGCCGGGGATGGGGTCAAGATTGACCATGGGTTTTTATCGGGATTGTCGGCCGGCCACGGGCATCCGGGTCACCGGATTGACAGGGCGGGGCGCAAAACCCAAGCTGGCCCGCAGGGGCGAAAAACGCGTTTCCGGCAGATGGCCCCCCGAGCAACCGCCGCCATTCCGAAGGATCCATGGACCCCCGCAGCACCCTTCCCTCGATCGACAGGCTTTTGCGCCAGGCCGAGGCGCGGGAACTGATCGCGCATCACGGGCGCGACAATGTGGTCGGGATGCTGCGCAGGCTGTTGCAGGACCGGCGCATGGCGGCGGGCCGCGGCGACAGGGCGGCGGGCGAGAGGGCGGCGGGCGAGGGCGTGCTGGACGAATGCGCCGAGCGGCTGGCCGCGCAGGCTCGGCCCTCGCTGCGGCCGGTGCTGAACCTGACCGGCACGGTCAACCACACCAATCTGGGCCGCGCGCTCTTGTCGCGGCGGGCCGCCGAGGCGGCCTTCCGGGCCATGATCAGCGCCACGAACCTGGAATACGATCTTGAGCGTGGCACGCGCGGCGACCGCGACAGCCATGTCGAGGCGCTGATCTGCCGGCTGACCGGCGCCGAGGCGGCAACGGTGGTGAACAACAATGCCGCCGCAGTGATGCTGATGCTGAACACGCTGGCCTTGGGGCGCGAGGTCGTCGTCTCGCGCGGGGAACTGGTCGAGATCGGCGGCGCCTTCCGCGTGCCCGACGTGATGGCCCGGGCCGGCTGCCGCCTGCACGAGGTCGGCACCACCAACCGCACGCATCTGCGCGACTTTGCCAATGCGGTGAACGAGGACACCGCCGCTTTCATGAAGGTCCATGCCAGCAATTACGCCATCGAGGGCTTTACCGCCGAGGTGCCGCAGGCCGATCTGGCGGCGCTGGCCCGGCGCCACGGCATTCCCTTGCTGATCGACCTGGGCAGCGGTTCGCTGCTTGACCTCGACGCCTTCGGCCTGCCGCCCGAGCCGACGGCGCGGCAGGCGATCCGCGACGGTGCCGATGCGGTGACCTTCAGCGGCGACAAGCTGCTGGGCGGGCCGCAATGCGGCATCATCGCCGGCTCGCGCGCGCTGGTGGACCGGATGCGGGCCAATCCGCTGAAACGGGCGCTGCGGGTGGACAAGATCATCCTGGCCGCGCTGGCCGAGACGCTGCAAAGCCATGGCGATCCCGAACGCGCGCGCGCCGAGATCCCGACCCTGCGCCTGCTGACCCGGCCGCAGGACGAGATCCGCGCGCTGGCCGAGCGGCTTTGCCCGCCGGTCCACGCCGCGCTGTCGGGGCTGGCCGAGGTCCGGGTCGTCGACTGCCTCAGCCAGATCGGCAGCGGCGCGCAGCCGGTCGACCTGCTGCCAAGCGCGGGCTTGGGTTTTGCCGAAACTGGCGCCGTCCCGGTCTCGCGCATCGCGCAGGCGTTCCGCGACCTGCCGCTGCCGGTGATCGGCCGGGTGCACAAGGGGGAGTTTCTGCTGGACCTGCGCTGCCTTGAGGACGAGACGCCCTTCCTGGCCCAGCTCGACCGGCTGGCGCTTGCCGGCCCGGCGTGACCCTAGCCCTGGCTTCAGCCCGGCAGGCCGCTGATCCGCATGGCGGCAAAGCGTTGGCGCAGCCAGCGCGCGGCCGGGCCGCTGGGCCGCTGCTTGTGCCAGACCAGTTCCAGCGCCACCGGCCAGTCGGCGCCGTCGAATTGCAGCGGCGGCGTGACCAGATCGTCCCGAACCGGAGAATCCTCGATGATATGGTCGGGCACCAATGCCCAGCCGATTCCCTGTCGCACCATTTGCAGGATCACCCAGTGGCTTTCGACCCACCATACCTCGGCCGCCGTGCGCAGCCGCTGCTTTTCCGGCCCCTCGCTGCGCACCGCGACCATCAGCTGGCGGTGGCGCTTGAGTTCCTCCCAATCGACAACCGTATTGGCCAGCGGGTGGTCCTTGCCGCAGACCAGCTTCAGCGGCACCCAGCCCAGCGTGTGAAAGGCGATCTCGGTCGGCAGGATCTCCTGCCGCCACATCACGCCGATATCGGCCTTGCCGTCCAGCACCAGCCGGCTGACATCCTCCATCATCGGAAACAGCAGCTCCAGCTCGACATGCGGGAAGTTCGCGGCGAAATCGGCGAAAAGCGTGCCCAGGGGCTGTTCGGGGTAAAGCTCGTCGATGGCGACGACCAGCCGATGCTCGACATGAGCCTCGAAGCTGGCGGCGACGCCGATCAGGTGCTCGCGGCGATCCAGCACCACCTTGGCCTCGGCCAGCAGCCGCTCGCCCGCCGGGGTCAGCACGGGATTGCGCCCCTTGCGGCTGAACAGGAGCACGCCCAGGTCGTCTTCCAGATTCGAGACCTGGGTGCTGATCGCGGACTGCGCCTTGCGCAACGCCCGACCGGCGGCCGAGAACGAGCCATGTTCTGCGGCGGCGACGAAAGCTTCCAACTGGTCCAGCGATACGGTCATCGATCCATCTTGTTTTCAGATGGAAGCTAACTTTGCCTTGCAGAGAATCAAGATAGAAACGGCGCAACACGAAACAACGGAAAGATTCGGAATATGACGATGCGCAGTTTCCCCGACCGGGTGCGGCATGCGCTGATGTTCGAGATCATCGGCCTTGCGATCACCACCCCGGCAGCCGCCTGGCTTTACGACAAGCCGATGCTCGACATGGGCGTGGTGGGGGTCGGGGCGGCGACGCTGGCCACGGTCTGGACCTTTGTCTTCAACCTGGGCTTCGACCACGCCATGCGGCGCTGGGTCGGGCATGTCCACAAGGCGGTGCATCACCGGCTGCTGCATACCGTGCTGTTCGAATTCGGCCTGCTGGTCATGCTCTTGCCGCCGATGGCCTGGTATCTGGGCATGACGCTGTGGCAGACGCTGCTGCTGGACCTGTTCATCGTGGCCTTCTACCTGGTCTACAATTTCGTCTTCAACGTGATCTATGACCGGGTGTTCCCGCTGCCCGAAATGCCGCGCGGGCAGCCGGCCTAGCCCGGATCGCGGGCGATCTCGTCCAGCAGGAAGGCGCGGAACTTGCGGATCGCGGGACGGTTGCGGCGGCCCTTGGGATAGACCAGCCAGAAGCTGCGGCCGTTCTGCGCCACCAGCGGAAAGGGCTGGATCAGGCTGCCCGTCGCCAGCTCGAAGCGAAAGAAGCGCGGCGTCAGCAGCGCCACGCCGTAACCTTCCAGCGCCGCCCGCGCTTCGTGCAGGTCGGTCGAGAGCGTCAGGCCCGGCCGGGGCGGGGATTCCCAGAAATCCACCCCCGCCTCGCGCATCCAGACCGCCCAGTTCGGGTCCACCCGATCCAGCAGCGGCAGGTTCAGCAGGTCGGCCGGCTCGCGCAACTCGTGCTTTTTCGCCAGCTCGGGCGACAGCATGGGCGTGTATTCGATGGGCATCAGGCAATGTTCCTCGACCCCCGGCCAGCCGCCCTCGCCGGCGCGGATCGCGACGGTGATGTCCTCGCGCCCGAAATCGACCAGGTTGTCGCTGGTTTCCAGCCGGACGGCCAGGTTGGGATGGTTCATCTGGAACTTGCCCAGCCGCGGCGACAGCCACGCCCCGGCAAAGGTCGGCACGGTCGAGATCGACAGCGTCGAGACCGAATCCGCCGACGGGTCGGCATAGGCCTCGCGCAGCATGTCGAAGGCGTCGATGGTCGGCCGGGCGAACAGCGCCCCCGTCTCGGTCAGCACGATCCCGCGCGGCTTGCGCAGGAACAGCGGCGTGGCCAGCCGTTCCTCCAGCAGGCGAATCTGATAGCTGACGGCGGCCTGGGTCATGCCCAGTTCCTCGGCAGCGCGGGTAAAGCTCAGATGCCGCGCCACCGCCTCGAAGGCGCGCAGGGCGGCAAGCGGAGGAATGGACATAAGCTTGCCTTATGGGTGCTTGCCGAGGCTTTGTTGGTCAATGCCGCGGAAACCTAGCATGATCGGGTCATGGATCAACCATGATCACCGAAAGGAGGGCAAAAATGTCCGATAATTCCGTATGCGAGCGCCAGCGTCCCTTCCTGCCGGGCCTGGCCCGGTTGCTTTTCGGTGTGCTGCGTCGCGATAAGCCCAGCCTATCGCCTTGCGCCGACCGGATGGCCGCGCTGGACCATCCCGCGACGCGCAAGGCGCTGGCCGATCTGCCGTCGCATCTGCTGCGCGACATCGGCGTTGCCGACATGCGCAGCGAAGCCGGGACCGCCCCCTTGCAGGAAGGCGACGCGCTGCGCCGTCACCTGTGGTAAACCGCCCTGCCGCGCGTCCCTAAGCGACGGGCGCGAGGCAAGCGGATGGACTGGGGATGGGTTGGTTCCAGTGCGGTCAGCACCGGAACGACGGGCGGATCAGAGGTGGATCGCGTTGAATTTCGTCGCGTCGATACCCAGGCGGCGCAGGTCGGCGGCGGCGGGGTGGCGATGCGCTTCCGTCGCCGAGGCGACGGCAATGGCGGCCCGCAAGGTCGAAAGGGCCGATGCGATGGAATGGAAGGCGCGGTGCATTTTTCTGCCTGTCTGTACGATTCATCGAGGTTTTCGATGACAGACAGATGGGGGCTGCCGGACCTTGCCGCAACGCGGCAAAAGGGCAAGGCGGCCATGCCGCCAGCACATGACAAGCCCCGGCCGTTCCAGGCCGGGGCTTGTATTTTCTTGATCAGTCCTCGTCGCCGGCAAGCTGGCTCAGAACCTCGCCCTTGCCGCGGGCGCGCAGGATCAGCGGCACGATCAGCGCCAGCGCGGCGATCCCCAGGAGCGTGGCGGCGATGGGCGATTGCACCAGCGTCGTCCAGTCGCCCTGGCTGATCGCCAGCGCCCGCCGCAACTGTTGCTCGGCCATCGGGCCAAGGATCAGGCCGACGACGATAGGCGCGATGGGATAGCCGAAAAGCCGCATCACATAGCCCAGCACGCCGAAGGCCAGCAACATTCCCAGCTCGAAGGCCGAGGGATTGGCGCCGATGGTGCCCAGCGTCGCGAACAGCAGGATGCCGGCATAGAGCCAAGGTTTCGGCACCGTCAGCAGCTTTACCCACAGCCCGATCATCGGCAGGTTCAGCACCAGCAGCATCGCGTTCGCGATCAGCAGCGAGGCGATCAGCCCCCAGACCAGCGTCGGGTTGGTGGCGAAAAGCAGCGGGCCCGGTTGCAGCCCGAACTGCTGGAAACCGGCCAGCATGATCGCCGCCGTGGCCGAGGTCGGCAGGCCCAGCGTCAGCAGGGGCACCAGCGTGCCGGCGGCACTGGCATTGTTCGCGGCCTCGGGACCGGCGACGCCTTCGATGGCGCCGTTGCCGAATTCCTCGGGGTGCTTGGTCAGCTTCTTTTCGGTCGCATAGGACAGGAAGGTGCCGATCTCGGCCCCGCCCGCCGGCATGGCGCCGATGGGAAAGCCGATGAACGTGCCGCGCAGCCAGGGCTTCCACGACCGCGCCCAGTCGCGGCGGTTCATCCAGATCGAGCCCTTGACGGCCGTCACCTCGTCGTCGACCTGCACGCGCTGGCCGGCGATGAACAGCGCCTCGCCCACGGCGAACATTGCGACGGCCATGGTGGTGACCTCGATCCCGTCCAGCAGCTCGGGCACCCCGAAGGACAACCGCGCCTGCCCGGTGAGCTGGTCGATGCCGACGCAGGCCAGCGCCAGGCCCAGGAACAGCGAGGTCAGCCCGCGCAGGGCCGAATCGCCGAACGCGGCCGAGACGGTGACGAAGGCCAGCACCATCAGCGCGAAATATTCGCGCGGGCCGAAGACCAGCGCCAGCTTGACGATGCTGGGCGCGAGGAAGGCCAGAAGCAGCGTCGCGATCAGGCCGGCGATGAACGAGCCGATGGCGGCCGTGGCCAGCGCGGGGCCGCCGCGGCCCTTGCGGGCCATCTTGTTGCCTTCCAGCGCGGTGATGATCGAGGCGCTTTCGCCCGGCGTGTTCAGCAGGATCGAGGTGGTCGAGCCGCCATACATGCCGCCGTAATAGATGCCGGCGAACATGATGAGCGAGCCGGCCGGGTCCAGCCGGTAGGTGACGGGCAGCAAAAGCGCCACGGTCAGCGCCGGGCCGATGCCGGGCAGGACGCCGACGGCGGTGCCCAGCGTCACGCCGATCAGCGCGTAAAGCAGCATCATCGGGTCGGCGGCGGTGCCAAGCCCCTGCATCAGGAATTCGAATGCGCTCATGGCTCAGCCCCGCGGAAAGATCAGATGCTCAAGCGGCCCGGCGGGCAGGTGCAGCATCAGAAGTTGCGAGAAGATCGCCCAGACCACGAAGGAAACGACGATGCCGATGGGGATGGTCGTCGCCAGGTTGCGCTTGCCGAAGGCCCGCGCGGTAAAGGCGAAGAGGATGCCGGTCGCGATGGAAAAGCCCGCGACATGCAGCAGCATCAGTTGCGCCGCCAGACCCGCCACGATCCACAGGACCGGCAGGGCGTTCTGCGGCGCCCGCTGGGGGAAATCGCCGCGCAGCGCCTCGACGGCGGTCCAGACCGCAAGGCCCATCAGCGCGAAGCCGACGACGCGCGGCACGCTGGCGGGGCCGACGCCGGAATAGCCGCCCAGATCGGCAAGGCGTGCGCTGTCCCACAGCATCACGCCGCCGATCACCACCAGCCCGGCGGCGATGATCAGCGCCGCCGTATCCCGGCGGCGCGGCGGTTCATAGCGGCTGACGCTCATTTCACCAGACCGATGTCCTTGAGGATCGCCTCGGTCGAGGTCACGTCCTGTTCAAGCTGGGCCTCGAATTCGGGACCGGCGAGGTAGGTGTCCATCCAGCCCTTGTCCGAGAGCTGCTTTTGCCAGTTCTCCGACTTGGCCATCTTTTCGATATCGGCGGTGACCTTGGCCTTCTGCTCGTCCGACAGGCCCGGCGCCGCGGCGACCATGCGCCAGTTCTCCAGCACCACGTCCAGCCCGGCCTCTTGCAGGGTCGGCGCATCGACGCCCTCCAGCCGCTCGGGCGCGGTCACGGCCAGGAGGCGCAAGGTGCCGGCCTGGATCTGGGCCTCAAACTCGCCCAGCGAGGAAATGCCGGCCGTCACCTGGTTGCCCAGGATCGCCGCCAGCGCCTCGCCGCCGCCGGAATAGGCGATGTAGTTGATCTTGGTCGGATCGACGCCCGCCGCCTTGGCGATCAGGCCCACGGCGATATGGTCGGTGCCGCCGGCCGAGCCGCCGGCCCAGCTGACCGCGCCCGGATCGGCCTTCAGCGCCTCGATCAGCCCGGCGACGTCCTGGATGGGCGAGGCGGCGGGGACCACGATCGCCTCGTATTCGCCGGTCAGCCGCGCGATGGGCGTCACGTCCTTGAGCGAGACGGGCGAGTTGTTGGTCAGGATGGCGCCGACCATGACATAGCCGCCGACGATCAGCGCGTCGGGATTGCCCTTGTTCTGGCTGGCGAACTGCGCCAGCCCGATGGTGCCGCCGGCGCCGGGCACGTTCTGGACCTGCACCGATTTCGAGATGCCTTCCTCTTGCATCACGGCCTGCATGGTGCGCGCGGTCTGGTCCCAGCCGCCGCCGGGATTGGCCGGGGCGATGATGGTGTAATCGGCCATGGCCGGCAGGGCCGTGGCGGCCGCGAACAGGCTGGCGAGAACGAATTGCTTCATGGTCTTCCTCCGCATCGGCCGGACGCATGTGCGCCGGTCCCGTTATCCGTATTTTCTGGCTCTGGCCCGCATCTCTCCCGGAATGCGGGCGTCCTCCGTAAGCCCGCGCGCAGGCGGGCCCCGTGCCTTTCCAGCACAGAAAGCTGTCATGGACCTGACATCGCGGCGAAAATTATTCTCCGGCCAGGGCCTTGTTCCAGCGCGCCAGCAGCTTGGCCCGCGTCGCCTGGTCCAGATAGGCCAGAAGGCCGGGGCTGACCGGCACCGGCTTCAGCCGCAGCCCCGCCAGGTCCTGCATGCCGCCCGCCGGGCCGGGCTGGCCCGCGACCTCAAGGCTGACGGCCGACAGCCGCAGCGTGCGGGACAGAAGGCCCTGCCCCTCGGGCGACATCAGGAAGGCCAGGAAATCCGCGCCCAGCCCCGGCTGGCGCGCCGCCGCCGGCACCAGCGCCACGCGCGAGACGACCACGGTGAAATCGCGCGGCAGGATCACGCCCACATCGGGATGCCGCCGCGCCCAGTCGGAGGCATAGGAGCCGAGCAGGTTGTAGCCCAGCCTGAGCCGCCCGTCGGCAATCCGCTCCAGCAACTCGGCCGAGGTCGGGAATTGCTGCACGCCCGCCCGGCCCATCGCCTGCACCACCGACCAGATGCCGGGATAAAGCTCCTGGTCGCGGGCCAGGAACAGATAGCCCACGCCCGAGCGCGACACGTCATAGGTGCCGATCCTGCCCTGCGCCTCGTCCGGGTGCTCGGCCATCCACTGCATCAGGTCGGCACGGGTGGCGGGCGGTTCCCGCCCGGCGAAGCTGGGCTTGTGATAGGCAAAGACCGCAGGCTCGAAGGTCAGCGCATAGGCGGTGTCGCGCCAGTTCGCCCAGCCCGGCCAGCCGCGCGTGTGCGGCGTCTCGACCGGCCGGGCAAAGCCGTCATTCGCCAGCTTGACCTGCAGGTCCATGGCCGAGGAAAAGGCGAAATCCGCCGTGCCTCCGCCCGCCTGCGTCTCGGCCACGATGCGGTCGTGCAGTTCGGTCGTCAGCAGGTTCTCGTAGCGCACGGTGACGCCGGGATGAAGGTTCTGGAAGGCGGCGACCAGCGGCGCGGCCAGATCGTCGTCGAGCGAGGAATAGACCGACAGTTCCCGCCCGTCGCCTGCCGGGGCGGGAAACAGCGTCACCTGCGCCGATGCCGGGCCCGGCCACAGCGCAAGTGCTGTGGCGATGGCTGGCATAAGGCGGGCGATCAGGCGCATGATGGGCGACTTTGCCAAAGCGGCAACCCGTTCACAAGCCCGCGCCGCGCCGCTAGGCTGCGGGCGGGAGAGGGAAAGCATGCGTATTCTGCTTGTCGAGGACAATTTGTCGCTGGCCGAAGGCCTGACCGCACTGTTGCGGCAATCGGGCTATGCGGTGGACGTGGTCCATGACGGCGCCTCGGCCGAGGCCCTGGCGGCGGCGGAAAGCTTCGATCTGGTGATCCTCGACCTGAACCTGCCGCAGATGGACGGGCTCGAGGTGCTGCGCGCCATGCGCGCGCGGCGCAACCCGGCGGCGGTGATGATCCTGACCGCGCGCGGCGCGCCCGAGGAGCGGGTGCGCGGCCTTGACCTGGGCGCCGACGACTATCTCATCAAGCCCTTCGACATCGGCGAGTTCGAGGCCCGCATCCGCTCGCTTTTGCGCCGGCAGGCGGGTTTGCGCAATTCCACCGTCAGCTTCGGCGACCTGGTGTTGGACCAGACCGCGCGCAGCTTTCTGCTGGCGGGCCAGCCGCTGGACCTGCCGGCGCGGGAACGCGGGCTTCTGGAGCTGCTGATCATGCGCGCCGGCAAGGTGGTGGCGCGCGAATCGATCGTGCAGTCCCTGACCTCGCTCGAGGACGACCTGTCCGCCAATGCCATCGAGCAATATGTGAGCCGGCTGCGCAAGCGGCTGGCGCCGGCCGGGCTGACCGTCAGGACGGCGCGCGGCATCGGCTATTTTCTCGACCGGGCGGAGCCGTGATCCGGCGGCCGTTTTCCCTGCGCCGTCGCCTGCTGGCCTGGCTGCTGCTGGCGACGCTGGTGCTGGGAACCGCCGCGCTGATCGACACCTGGCGCGAGGCGGTGCGCATGGCCAATGCGCTGGCCGACCGGGTGCTGGCCGGCTCGGCGCTGGTGATCGCCGAGCGCGCCTCGCTGGACGAGGACGGGCGCATCGCCATCGAGATCCCCTATGGCGCGCTGGAGATGCTGAGTTCCGCCGCGCAGGACCGGGTCTTTTATCGCGTGGACGGCCCGCCGGGCCATATCGTCACCGGCTATGGCGACCTGCCGATGGCCCCGGCGCGGCCGGGCGGCGGGCCCGCCTATGCCGACGACGTGTTCCGGGGCGAGCCGGTGCGGGTCGCCAGCCTGGCCCGCGCCGCCTCGACCGGCATCGACGAGGTGCCCTTTGTCGTGACCGTGGCCGAGACCACCAATGCCCGGCGCGAACTGACGCGGGCGATCCTGATGCGCTCGGCCCTGCGGCTGGTGCTGATGATCGCGGGGGCGGCGCTGATCGTCTGGATCGCGGTCACGCTGTCCCTGCGCCCGCTTTACCGGCTGGGCGAGGAAATCGCCGCCCGCAATCCCGACGACCTGAGCCCGATCGAAACGCCGGTCCCGTCCGAGGTGCGCGGGCTGGTCGGCACGGTGAACGGCTTCATGCGGCGGCTGGGCGCGGCGCTGGACGGGATGCGCAACTTCACCGGCAACGCCGGGCACCAGCTGCGCACGCCGCTGGCCGTGGTGCGCACCCAGCTGGCGCTGGCGGCGCGGGCCGCCAGCCTGCCCGAAGCGCAGGCCGCGGCGGCCAAGGGCGATGCAGCCGTGGCCCATGCCGAGCGCATCCTTGCGCAACTGCTGCTGCTGGCCCGGGTCGATACCGCCGAGGGCGCTGCGCTTGCCGCGCCGCTGGAACTGGCGGCGCTGGCCCGCGACCTGACCGCCGAGCACATCCCCGCCGCCGCCGAGGCCGGCATCGACCTGGGCTTCGAGGGCGGGGGGCCTGTGACGGTCCGCGCCGAGCCGCTGCTTCTGGGCGAGGCGGTGAGCAACCTGATCTCGAACGCGCTGCTGCATGCCGGCCGCGCGGCCGTGGTGACGGTGCGGGTCGGTCGCGAGGGTGGCGATGCGGTGCTGGAGGTCGAGGATAACGGCCCCGGCATCCCGCCCGCCGCGCGTGCCGCCGCCGTCAGCCGATTCGCCCGCGGCCAGACCTCGGGACCGGGGATGGGGCTGGGCCTGCCGGTGGCACTGGAAATCGCCAGCCTGTTCGGTGGCCGGCTGGTGTTGGACGAGAGGGCCGGCGGGCGCGGGCTGTTGGCGCGGATCACCCTGCCGGCGCTGGCAACGACCCGCTCAGCGCAAGAAAATGCCGGCATCGACACGGAACCCTTGCAATCGTGACATGGATTCGCCATCTTTTGCGCGTTCGCGTCTTTGTGAACGCAGTTTGATGGCCGGGCCCCTCTGGCGAACGTGGCGGCACGTTCGTGATGTCGGCATCGATCTTTGACCAGCCGCCTGGACTTGTTCTTACATGCAGCAAGGAAACAACCCGTCCGCGGGGGGCTCGACGAATGGAACCCATCGTCCGACCCTGCACTACTTCAAATGGTCCTTCATCGTCACCGCGCTCGGCCTGGCCCTTGGCGCGGTGCTGGGATGGCAGACGACCGGGACCGTCGGCGGCACGCTGACGATCTTTTTCATCTGTGCCGTGCTGGCGGTGCTGGAAATCTCGCTTTCCTTCGACAACGCCATCGTCAACGCGAACAAGCTGAAAGAGATGACCCCGAAGTGGCAGCGCCGCTTCCTGACCTGGGGCATCCTGATCGCCGTCTTCGGCATGCGGATCGTCTTTCCGCTGCTGATCGTGGTCATCGCAGCCAATATCGGCCCGTGGCAGGCGATGGTCCTGGCCGCAAGCCAGCCCGACGAATATTCGCGCATCATGCATGACGCGCATCTGCCCATCGCGGCCTTCGGCGGCACCTTCCTGATGATGGTCGGCCTCAGCTTCTTCTTCGACCATGAAAAGGACGTGCATTGGGTGCGCTGGCTGGAACATCGCATGCAGCGCTATGCCACCGTCCGCGGCATCGAGGTGGCGGTGGTGCTGGTCACGGTGCTGATCTTCTCACGCTTCCTCGAAGGGGCCGATTCGCAGGTCTTCTTCCATTCCGCGATCTGGGGCCTTTTGACCTTCCTGCTGGTCGAGGTGCTGGGTGGCTTGCTCGACAGCTCGCAAGAGGCGATGCAGGCCGGCGCCAAGGGCGGCATCGGCGCCTTCCTCTATCTCGAGGTGCTGGATGCGTCCTTCAGCTTCGACGGCGTGATCGGCGCCTTCGCGCTGACGCATAACCTGTTCGTCATCGCCATCGGCCTGGGCATCGGCGCCATGTATGTGCGCTCGATGACCATCATGCTGGTCGAGCGCGGCACGCTGGCGGAATACCGTTTCCTGGAACACGGCGCCTTCTATGCCATCATCGCGCTGTCGGTGATCATGTTCGTGCAGCCGCTGGTGCATATCCCCGAGGTCATCACCGGCCTGGGCGGCGCAACCCTGATCGGCATCTCGTTCTGGTCCTCGATCCGCTGGAACCGCAAGAACCACGCGGTCGAAGCGTAAGCCCGGCCAAGCGACGCGGAACGGCCGCTGCCTTTCGGGGCGGCGGCCTTTTTGCTATCCCTGTCCCTGTGGTTTGAACGAGGGATGGACATGCGTTACCTGCTTGCCCTGCTGGTCGTCGTCGCCGTGGCGGCGCTGTTCTACTGGCGCCATGCGCAAAAGGCCGGGGCCGCGCATGACGACGGCGCCGATGTGCAGGCGCTTTACCAGGCGGGCCGGCCGCTGCCGCAGGGGCCGCTGCGGGTCTATCACCTGGGCCACAGCCTGGTCGGGCGCGACATGCCGGCCATGCTGGCGCAACTGGCCGGGCAGGGGCATGACTACGCCCTGCAACTGGGCTGGGGCACCGCGCTGCGCGAGCATCACCAGGGCCGCGAGGCGATCAACGGCTTCGACCAGGAAAACGCCACACCCCATCACCGCGAGGCCCATGAGGCGCTGGCAAGCGGCGCTTACGACGCTTTTGTCATGACCGAGATGGTGCGGCTGAAGGATGCGATCCAATACAAGGAAAGCCGCACCTATGCAGGAAAATGGGCGGCCGAGGCGGCGGCCGGCAATCCGGCCGGGCAGATATTCCTTTACGAAAGCTGGCATGCGCTGGACGACCAGCCGGACTGGCTGTCGCGCCTGCCCGACGACCTGGAGACGATGTGGAAGCCCGGCCTGCTCTGGCCCGCCGCCCGCGCCGCTGGCCGGCCGGTCTGGCTGATCCCCGGGGGGCAGGTCATGGCCCGGCTGGTGGCCGAGGCCGAGGCCAAGGGCGGCATCGCCGAGCTGACATCGCGCGAGGGCCTGTTCGCCCGCAGCCCGGACGGCACGCTCGACACCATCCACCCGAACGATCTGGGCGTCTATCTGGTGGCGCTGACGCATTACGCGGTGCTTTACGGCCAAAGCCCGGTCGGGCTGCCGCATGAACTGATGCGCGCCGATGGCAGTCCCGCCGACGCACCCTCGCCCGAGTTGGCGCGGCGCATGCAGGAGGTGGTGTGGGAGGTTGTCAGCACCAACCCGCTGACCGGATTGTAACTGCGCAGAATCCGAATTCTGATTTTACGGATCATTGAAAATATTCCCATTGATCCGGCGATGATTCTGCCCTCTTGGCAGGCATGGCTGATCGTATTCCGGGCAATTGCCCAAAGCGCGGTCGGGCTTGTGCAGGAGGTCCAATGCTTACCGGGTTCGTGCTGTTCTATGTCGGTGCCGTGCTGTTTCTCAACGGCCTGTGGCTGATGGGCCGGATCGCCGATCGCGAGATCGTCGTCATCAACATCGTCACCGCGCTGGTTTCGGGTGCGGCGGTGCTGCATGACGCCTTTGGCACCGGCGCGAGTGCGGCGAGCATCCGCAACGGTGCGCTAAGCCTCTTGTTCTGCACCACCTATCTGTGGGTTGCCTATAACCGGCTCAGCGGCGCGGATGGGCGCGGCCTTGGCTGGTTCAGCCTGTTCGTGGCGGTGACGACCGTGCCGGTCTTTCTGCGCGCGCTGGCGGCGGCGGGCTCGGCGACCGAGCTTTGGCTGGCGGCGAACTGGGCCGTCTGGGGCGTTCTGTGGTTCATGTATTTCCTGCTGCTGGCGCTTGGCCGCCCGATCCAGCGGCAGACCGCCTGGGTCACGCTGCTGGCCGGGATATTCACCGGCTGGCTGCCGGGCTTCCTGCTGCTGGACGGGCTTATCTGATCACCAGAACAGATGCGCCTCGTCGATGGCGCGGCGCCAGAAGGCGTCGCGGTCGGCCTCGGGCGCCCAACCCAGCAGGCGCTTGGGTTTGCCGTTGTCGAAGGGCGACAGATGCCCGCGCGACTTCCAGTCCGCCAACGAGGCGGGCGCGGCACCCTTGCGGCGCAGTGCGTGGCGCTTCAGCCCCTGCTTGACCGCATCGACCGCCCAGAGCGCGGTCAGGTTCGAGCCGCTGACCTTCAGCCGCGCCCCGGTGCGGCGATGGATGGCGTCGAAATAGTCGCGCCCCGAGAACATCGGCTCGCCGATCAGGTTGAAGCTTTCGCCGATGGCTTCGTCCCGTTCCATCATGGCGATCAGCCCGTCCGACACGTCGTCGGCCAGCACGAAGGGCAGGATGTTGCGGCCGTTGCCCCACAGCCTGACCGCCCCGGCGCCATGCCAGCGGCCGATGCCCCAATGCTGCAAGGGGCCGCCGTCGCCCAGCACGATGCCGGGCCGCGCGATCGCCAGCCGCAGGCCCTGCGCCTGCATGGCGATCAGCCGGCGCTCGCCCTCGGCCTTGGACCGTGCATAGATGTTGCGGCTGTCCATGGCGCCGAAATCGGTCGCCTCGGTGATGGTGCGGGCAGGGTCCGACATGTCGTAGGAGGCGATGGTGCCGGTATGGACCAGCCGCCCGACGCCGGAGCGGATCGCGGCGCGGCCGATGCGCTCGGTCGTGGCCACGTCGTTGTCCAGCGCCGCCTGCCAGCTCTTGTCGGTCGATTTCGCCAGGTTGAAGACGCAATCCATGCCCTGCATCGCCGCGGCCAGCCCCTCCTCGTCATGCAGCGAGATACCCAGCGTCTCGACATGATCGGCGATGTCGGGGAAGGGGCCGTTCCGGCCGCGCGACAGCACGCGCACGTCATGGCCGCGCTCGACCAGCCGCCGGGTCAGGTTGCGGCCGATGAAGCCGGTGCCGCCGATCACCATCACGCGCGGCTGCGGCGTGCCGATGGGCCGGGCCGGGACCGGGGGCAGGGCGGGCAGGCAGGCCAGTGCGTCCCCGATGCCCTGCATCACCGCCCGGGCCGAAGAGGGCGCAAAGCGCGGATCGGGCCGGCCGGCGCGGATGCCGTCGTAGAACGCCGCGATGGTGGCGCGGAAGCTTAGCCCATAGGGGCTTTTCTGGTTCAGCGAGGCGGCCTGGCGCAAGGCGTTGCGCACCCCTTCGCGCAGATGCGCGCCAGAGCGGGACAGTTCCTTGACCAGCGGGTTCAGCACCAGGTCGGCGGTATTGTCGCGCGTCAGAACCAGTGCATCCGCCGCATAGTCCAGCCGCGCCATGCCGGACGAGCCGCGCAAGCTGAGCGAGCGGTCGTCAAAGGTCTCGACCAGCGACAGGGCGATGGTCACGTCCACCTTGCCGGCGCGGGCCAGGATGCGCCAGCTTTGCGGCCGCTGCTCGCCGCCGGGCAGGGTGATCCATTGGCCAAGGCTGACATGCTCGACCTCCAGCGGGCCGAACAGGTCCACGGCGAACGAGAAGGGGTGCGGGCCAAGCTCCAAGAGCAGGTTCTGCGTCTCGCGCAGCATCCACAGCCCATAGGGCCCCGAGCGCAGCGGCACCAGCGGCAGCGACCAGTTGATCTGCGCGCTGGAGACCAGGCCCAGCTCGCCCGCCTGAACCGCCCGTTTCAGCCGTTCGTAACCCGGCAGGCCCAGGAAGTTGTGGCAGGCGCCCAACTGGCGGCCGGCGGCCGTGGCGGCCGCTTCCATCTCGTCGATCTCGGCGACCGAGAGCGCCACGGGCTTCTCGACCAGCACATGCAGGCCGGCGTTCAGGCATTGCACCGCCAGGTCGCGATGCAGGTTCGGCGGCGTCAGGATATGCACCACGTCGCAGACCCCGGCCGCGATCATCTGGTCCAGGTCGGTAAAGGCCGCGACGCCATGGCTGGCGGCCAGCGCCTCGGCCGCGTCGCGGGCGGGATCGCAGACCGCGACCAGCCGTGCGCCCGGCGCGGCCTTGATCGCATCGGCATGCCACGAGGCGATGTAGCCGGCCCCCAGAATGGCGATGCGCAGGTCCGAGGTCATGGCAAGCTCCTATTTATACTCGATAATATGCATGGCGACGCCCCTATGGCGGCGACGGAAATATGTCAGCATTCCCAGAAGATTGGGGATCTTGGCCAGCGTCAGCAGCGCGGCTTGCCGCGCCGCCATCGGCTGGCCCCGAAGCCCCTTGAGGGTTTTCCAGAAAGACAGCGCGTAAAGCCCCAGCGCCGCCAGCGACAGCCAGAGGCTGGTGAAAAGCCCCAGCAGAAAGACCAGCGGCAACACCAGCCCATAGGCCCAGACCCGCAGCTTTTCGCGCCTGAAATGCGGCGGGTGCATGCGGCCCACCTGCGCAAAGCCGTGGCCGTTGCGGATGGTGCGCTGCCACCATTGGCCAAAGCGGGTCATGTCCGCGTCGTGCCAGGTCATCTGCACCGGCAGGCGCACCAGCTTCCAGCCCGCCTTGCCCAGGCGCAGGCAGAATTCGTCGTCCTCGGCCGCGATCACCGTCGGGTCGAAGCCGCCGATCCGGCGAAACGCCGCTGCGCGCACCATCATGTCGCCGCCGCAGGCCACGATAGGGCCGGCGGGACGATGCCAGTCCACCTCGCACATCTGGTTGTAGACGGTGGCCGTGGGGTGGATCTCGGACCGCCAGCCGGTGACGAGGCCCAGTTCGGGATCGGCCTGCATGGCGGCGGTGCCGGCCTCCAGCCAGCCCGGCTCGACCCGGCAGTCGCCATCGACGAATTGCACCAGATCCAGATCGCCGCCGGCCAGCAGCGCCTCTGCCCCGGCATTGCGGGCACGGGCGGCGGTGAAGGGAACCGATGTGTCCAGCTCGACCACGTCGACGCCGAGGCTGCGGGCAAAGGCTACGCTGTCGTCGCGCGAGCCGCTGTCCACATAGACCACCCGCTCGCAAAGCGGCACCAGCGAGCGCAGGCAGGCCTTCAGCCTCTCGCCCTCGTTGCGGCCGATGGCCACTGCGCCCAGCGTGGGACGGGTCATGATTCCCCCGAGGATTGTTCCGATCAGGGGAAACCTATCCCCGCGACCCCGCATTCTGCAATGCGGCGGCGCCTGTCGTTATGGGCATGTTCAATGCGCCGGCAGATCTTGCCGGAGGCTTTGCCGGGCCAGGGCCGAGATCAGGTCGGTCTGCGTGACGATGCCGACGATGCGCTGCCCGTCCAGCACCGGCACCGCATCGCATTCGCCCGAGGCCAGCATCGGCAGCAGCGCCCCGATGGGGGTGTCCGGCGCGACATGCGGCGGGTCGGTCTGCATGATCTCGCGTGCGCGGGTCGGCATGCCGCGGCTTGGGGTCAGCAGGTCCGACATTGCGGCGGAAAAGCGGCGGTCGTGGCGAAAGGCGTCGTCGCGGGCGCGGCGGATCAGGTGAAGCTGGAAGATGACGCCGCAGAACCGGCCCTCGCCATCGACCACCGGCAGCGAGGTGAAGCCGTGCTTGCGGAAGATGTCGGCGACGCGCACCAGCCTCGTATGCGGCGCCACGGTGACAAGGTCGCGCGACATGACATCCGCCGCGGTCAGCGGCCCGGTGCGATGGGTGGCGGCCTGCAATTCGGCGGCGCCGATCAGGCGGGCCAGATCCTCGACGCCCAGGTTCAGCGACTGGCGATAGCGTTGCAGGATCTCGGTCAGCTCCTCCCTGGACAGGCCCAGTCGTTCCATCGCCGGGTGGTCGGCGGTGCCGTGCGGGCCCGGCTCGTCGAACTGGCGAAAGGGATAGCGCCGCCCGGTCAGCCGGGCATAGATCATGGCCAGGCCCACCAGTGCCAGCGTGCCGGTCAGCACCGGCGCCAGAACGAAGTGAAAGCCCAGTTCGCGGATCGCCTCGGGGTTCAGCGCGGCGGTCATGGCGACCGCGCCCGCCGGCGGATGCACGGCGCGCAGCAGGATCATTGCGGTGATGGTGACGCCCACCGCCAGCGCGACGCACAGTGTCGAGCTTGGCGTCAGCATGCAGGCCAGCACGCCGACGGCGGCGGCGACGCAATTGCCGACCACCGCAGACCAGGGCTGGGCCAGCGGGCTGTTCGGCACCGCGAAGACCAGCACCGAGGTCGCCCCGAAGGGCGCGATCATGTAAAGCCCCAACCGCAGGTCGGTCGTGGGCGACAGCAGGAACAGGCCCGACACGCCCAGCCCTGCCAGCGCGCCGATCCCTGCCCGCAGCGCCTCGCGCGGCGAGCCGGGCGCGATTGCCGGGCCAAGCGCCTGCGCGATCTGGTGCAGCACGGCCCCGGCCGGTCTGGTCATCTGGCTTGTCCTTCGCGCCTGCCCGGAAAATGGGCTCCGATGCGCCTAATTGTCGCAGGAGCGGGCAGGTTGCAAGTCCCCGGAAAGGTTTATGCGCGGCGCGGTCAGCCCAGCCGGGCAAAGGCTTCCAGCACGGCGCGCTCGGACTGGTTCAGGTAGTCCTCCAGCATGCGAGAGGCGCCGGCCGGGTCGCCGGCCTCCAGCCTGCCCAGAATTTCGGCATTGCGCGGGATATAGGGCCGGTGCAGCAGTTCGGGACTGTCGAGCAGGCCGAAGGCCAGCCGCAACTCTGCGATGATCTGGGTAAAGAACTGGATCAGCCGCGGGCTGTCGGTCAGCGCCACGATGGCGGCGTGAAATTCCATGTTGGCGCTGCCGACACCGCGCCAGTCGGGGATGCGCTGCAATTCCGTGGCCCGCGCGACGGCGGAGCGCATGCGGGCGACAGCGGCATGGCCGGGCCATGCCTGGGCCAGCGCCGGCACCTCGATCAACCGGCGCACCCGATAGATATCCAGGATCGAGGCCATCGAGGGCACGGCGACGAAGACGCCCCGGTTCGGCTCGTGCCGCAGGATGCCCTCGCGCGTGAGCAGGCGGAACACCTCGCGCAGCGTGTTGCGCGAGATGTCGAGTTCGGCTGCGACCCGCGCCTCGGACAGCCGCTGGCCGGGCACCAGCGCGCCGCCGGTGACCTGGTCGCGCAGCCGGGCGGCGATCTCTTCGGCAAGGCTGGGGGCGGGTTCGCGTGCTTCCGCCATTGCGGTTCCTTCGTCATGGGTCCGGCGATCTTGGCCGAGAGGTCGGGGGCAAGGCAAGGCGGCCCATGCCGATTCGTCCGCTTTTCCTGCACGTTGGATGGACCATGATCGGTGCAGCGATGGGCAGGGTGCTGCCGAACTGCCCATGATCCAGGCAGATTACCCCTGCTTCATGAACATGTTGTTCAACAATTTTGTTATGAGTGTCAAATTATCGTTGACGGATTGTCTTGTTGAATTCACATTCGAGCTATTCCCAAGACGCACTCCACCCTTGCAGCAGGAGCAGACCGATGGCCGAATCCGTCACCTCCCCCTCTGCCGCCTCGGCTGCCGCGCGCGGCGGTTTCATGGCGGCGATCTTCCTGATGGCGACCTCGGCCATCGGGCCGGGCTTCATCACCCAGACCGCGACCTTCACGGCAAAGCTGGGCGCTGCCTTCGCCTTTGCCATCCTCGCCTCGATCGTGATCGACTTCGTGGTGCAGCTGAATATCTGGCGCATCACCGCGCTGACCAAGCGCAACGCCTCGGACACCGCCAACGCCGCCATTCCCGGCGCGGGCTATCTGCTGGCGATTCTGGTGCTGGTCGGCGGGCTGGCCTTCAACATCGGCAACATCGCCGGCGCGGGGCTGGGCCTCAACGCCATGTTCGGGCTGGAGCCCAAGATCGGCGGCGCGCTGTCGGCGGCGCTGGCCATCGGCATCTTCCTGTCGCGTCGGGCCGGGCTGCTGCTCGACCGTTCGCTGATCGGGCTGGGCCTGCTGATGATCGCCATGACGGTCATCGTCGCCCTGGTCTCTAACCCGCCGGTCGGCGACGCGGTGCGGCAGATGGTGCTGCCCGAGATCGTCGATTTCGCCACCATCACCACCATCGTCGGCGGCACCGTGGGCGGCTACATCACCTATTCCGGCGCGCATCGCCTGCTGGACAAGGGGCTGGTCGGAGAGCAGAACCTGGCCGCCGTCACCCGCGCCTCGCTGACCGGGATCGCGGTCACGGGGGTCATGCGCTTCATCCTGTTCCTGGCCATCCTGGGCGTCGTCGCGTCGGGCGTGACGCTGGACCTGTCCGGGCAGGCTGCGAACCCCGCCGCGCAGGCCTTTGCGGTCGTGCTGGGCGAATGGGGCATGCGCATCTTTGGCCTGATCTTCTGGGCCGCCGCCATCACCTCGGTCATCGGCGCGGCCTATACCTCGGTCAGCTTCCTCGTCGCCTTCCGCACCATGGGCGACCGCGACCGCAACATCGCGACGGTGATCTTCATCGCCATCTCGCTGGCGGTCTATCTGTCGCTGGGCACGGCGCCGGCCGCCATCCTGGTCTTTGTCGGCGGCTTCAACGGGCTGATCCTGCCCATCGGCCTGACCATCTTTACCTATGTCGGCTTCGCACGGGCCGACCTGATGGGCGGGCATGTCTACAACCGCCCGCTGCTGATCGCCAGTGCCGTGGTCTGCGCGCTGACATGGTATATGGGCTTCAATTCCATCGGCCCGATCTTTGCCTTCCTGAGCGCCTGAGCCATGATCGCGGCGGGCCTCCTGCGGGCCTGCCGCCCCAATTCCCGCCCCGATTCCCGGAGGAACACATGACCCGCAACATCGACCTGAACAGCGACCTGGGCGAGGGCTATGGCGCCTGGAAGATGGGCGACGACGCCACCATGCTGGGCATCGTCAGCTCGGCCAACGTCGCCTGCGGCTTTCACGCCGGCGATCCGCTGACCATCCTTGTCACCGTGCGCGAGGCGGCGGCGCGGGGCGTGGCGGTCGGCGCGCATGTCTCCTATCCTGACCGGGTGGGCTTCGGCCGCCGGCCTATGGACGTGACCCATGCCGAGCTGGCCGCGGACGTGATCTATCAGATCGGCGCGCTGCAAGGCATCTGCGCCAGCGCCGGCACCCGCGTCAGCTATGTCAAGCCGCATGGCGCGCTTTACAACACCATCGCCACCGATCCCAGGCAGGGCGCTGCAGTGATCGAGGGCATCAAGGCCGTCGATCCGGGGCTGGCCATGATGGGCCTGGCCGGGACGCAGATCCTGCGGCAAGCGGCCGAGGCCGGCCTGCCCACCATCGCCGAGGCCTTCGCCGACCGCGCCTACCGCCCCGACGGTCAGCTCGTTTCGCGCCGCGAGCCGGGCGCCGTGCTGCACGACCCCGAGGCCGTCGCCGCCCGCATGCTGCGCCTGGCGACCGACGGCGAGGTCGAGGCGGCGGACGGCTCGGTCCTGCATCTGCACGCCGACAGCATCTGCGTGCATGGCGACAGCCCCGGCGCCGTCGCCATGGCCGCCCGCATCCGCGAGGTGCTGCTGGCGGGCGGCGTTTCCATCGCCCCGGCTGCGGGGGGCGCGGCATGACCCTGCTTCCCGATCCGGCCGAGGCCCGCGCCGCCCGCCTGGCCTGCCGTCAGGGTGCCCCGCGTCCCACGGCGGGCATGGCGCCGGGGTTCACCCAATGCAACATGATCTCTCTGCCCAAGGACTGGGCCTGGGATTTCCTGCTTTATGCGCAGCGCAACCCCAAGCCCTGCCCGGTGCTGGACGTGACCGATCCCGGCAGCCACCGCACCGCGCTCGCGCCCAAGGCCGACCTGCGCACCGACATTCCGCTGTATCGCATCTGGCGCGACGGCGTGCTGGCCGAGGAAACCCCCGACGCCACCGCCGCCTGGGCCGAGCATCCCGATCTGGTGACCTTCCTGATCGGCTGTTCGTTCACCTTCGAGACGCCCTTGCAGCAAGCGGGGATCGAGGTGCGCCACATCGCCCAAGGGTGCAACGTGCCGATGTTCCTGACCGACCGTGACTGCCGGCCGGCGGGGCGGCTGCATGGCAAGATGGTGGTGTCCATGCGCCCGATCCCGGCCGGAAGGGTGGCCGAGGCGGCGATGATCTCGGGCCGCACGCCGGCTGTCCACGGCGCCCCGGTGCATATCGGCGCGCCCGAGGCCTTGGGCATTGCCGACCTGTCGCGCCCCGATTTCGGCGACCCGGTCCAGATCCGGCCGGGCGAGGTGCCGGTGTTCTGGGCCTGCGGCGTGACCCCGCAGGCGGCGTTGATGGCGTCGAAACCGCCCTTCGCCATCACCCATGCGCCGGGCTACATGTTCATCACCGACGTGCCCGACACGCATTGGCAGGTGTGACCATGCGCTTTCTGCCCATCGGGCCCCGCACCCTGCTGGCGGAACTGGACGACCTGGACCAGACGCTGGCGCTGTTCGACGCGCTCTTGGCCGATCCGGTGCCGGGCGTGGCCGAGATTGTTCCGGCCGCCCGCACGCTGATGATCCGCACCGCGCCGGGCGTTGCCGCCGACGCGCGGCTGGCCGGCGCGATCCTCGCCCGCCAGCCTGCCCCCGGCACACAGCCCAACGCGCGCGCCAGCGAGACGGTCGAGCTGCCGGTGACCTATGACGGCGAGGACCTGGCCGATGTCGCGGCCCATATGGGCCTGACCGAGGCCGAGGTGATCGCCGCCCATCAGGAAACCATCTGGCAGGTGGCCTTTTGCGGCTTCGCGCCCGGTTTCGCCTATATGACCTGCGATGATCCGCGCTTCGACCTGCCGCGCCGCCCGGCGCCGCGGACACGTATTCCGGCGGGCTCGGTGGCACTGGCCGGGCGCTTTTGCGGCGTCTATCCGCAGGAGACCCCCGGCGGTTGGCAGCTGATCGGCCGGACCGAGGTGCCGATGTGGGATCTGTCCCGCGACCCGCCCGCGCTGCTGCGCCCCGGTGTGCGCTGCCGCTTTGTGGCGCGCCGGGCCGAGGTTCACGCCTCGGCCACCATCCCGCAGCCGCAGCCCGAGCAGGGCCTGCGCCTGCTCTCCACCGCCTTTCCCATCGTCTTTCAGGACGAGGGGCGGCCGGGGCAGGGCGGGCAGGGCGTCTCGGCCTCGGGTGCGCTGGACATGGGCGCGGCGCGCCGGGCCAATCGCGCCGTCGGCAACCCCTCGGACACGCCGGTTCTGGAGATCACGCTGGGCCCCGTTCGCCTGCGGGCCGACCAGCCGATGACGCTGGCCCTGACCGGCGCGTCACAGGCCAGCATCGCCGGTCATGCCGTTCCGCACGGTGCAGCCTTTGCCGTGGATGCGGGCGACGAAATCACCATTGCCCCACCCGGCGCGGGCATGCGCAGCTACCTTGCCCTGCGCGGCGGGTTCCGGGTCGCGCCGGTTCTGGGCTCGGCCGCCACCGATACGCTGGCCCATGTCGGCCCCGAGCCGGTGGTGGCAGGCACCGTGCTGGCCGTCGCGAACCATTCCGCCGTCGCCGCAGCCGCGGCCGAGGCCGAACCCGCGTTGCCGAAACCCGGCGATCTGGTGGAACTGCCGGTGACGCTTGGCCCCCGCGCCGACTGGTTCACGCCGGACATGGTGCGGCATTTCCTGACCCAGGAATGGCTGGTGACGCCGCAAAGCTCGCGCGTCGGCATCCGCCTGCAAGGCGATGCGGTGACGCGCGAGGATGCGGTCGAGCTGCCCTCGGAAGGGACCGAGACCGGCGCCATCCAGATCCCGCATTCCGGCCAGCCGGTGCTGTTTCTGGCCGACCATCCGCTGACCGGCGGCTATCCGGTCATCGCCACCCTGCGCCCCGAGGCGCTGGACCTGGCCGGGCAGATCCCGCCCGGCGCCCGCATCCGCTTTACCGCCAGCGCCGATTTCGCACCCATCACGCCAGAGAGGCCCGCATGACCATTTTCGCCACCGGTCCCACCCGCCCGATCCGCCGCCTGCTGATCGCCAATCGGGGCGAGATCGCCGTCCGCGTGATCCGTGCCTGCCGCGACGAGGGCATCGAAAGCGTCGCCGTCTATGCCGATGCCGACCGCGACGCGATCTTCGTGCGCATGGCCGACCAGGCCCAGGCGCTGGGGGGCGACAAGCCCGCCGAGACCTATCTGGATGCCGGCAAGATCATCGCCATCGCCCGGGCGGCCGGCGCCGATGCCATCCATCCGGGCTATGGCTTCCTGTCCGAGCGCGCCGAATTCGCGCAGGCGGTGCAGGATGCCGGGCTGATCTGGATCGGCCCCGATCCCAAGGTGATCGAGGCTTTGGGCGACAAGATCGAGGCCCGCCGCATCGCCGAGGCCGTGGGCGCGCCCCTGGTCGCCGGCACCCCGGGCCCTGTCGAAAGCCCCGCCGAGGCGTTGGCTTTCGCCCGTCAGCACGGTTTGCCCATCGCGATCAAGGCCGCATTTGGCGGCGGCGGGCGTGGCATGAAAGTCGCTTGGCGCCTGGAAGAGGTCGAGGAGCTGTTCGAATCCGCCACCCGCGAGGCGCTGACCGCCTTTGGCCGCGGCGAATGCTTCATCGAGCAGTTCCTTGACCGCCCGCGCCATGTCGAGGCGCAGGTGCTGGCCGACAAGCACGGCACCGTCAAGGTGATCGGCACCCGCGACTGTTCGCTGCAACGCCGCAACCAGAAGCTGGTCGAGGAGGCGCCCGCGCCGTTCCTGACCGACGAGCAGCGCGCCCGCATCCACGACTCGGCCCGGGCCATCTGCGCCCATGCCGGCTATAGCGGCGCCGGAACGGTGGAATACCTGCTGTCTGCCAATGGCACGATTTCCTTCCTGGAGGTGAATACGCGGCTGCAGGTCGAGCATCCGGTGACCGAGGAAACCACCGGCATCGACCTGGTGCGCGGCATGATCCGCGTGGCGCAAGGCGCAAGGCTGGCCGACGAGACGGTGCCCGAGCCGCGCGGCCATGCCATCGAGTTCCGCATCAATGCGGAAGACCCGGCCCGGGGGTTCCTCCCCACTCCCGGGCCGGTCGAGGTCTTCGATGCGCCCTCGGGGCCGGGCATCCGCATGGATAGCGGCGTGGCCCAAGGCTCGGTGGTGCCGGGCAGCTTCGATTCGCTGATGGCCAAGCTGATCGTGACCGGCGCGACTCGGCAGGAAGCCTTGCAGCGCGCCGAACGGGCGCTGCGCGAATTCCGTATCGAGGGCGTGGCCTCGGTGCTGCCCTTTGCCCGCGCCGTGCTGGCCCAGCCGGACTTTCGCGCCGAGGACGGGGATTTCCGCGTCCACACCCGCTGGATCGAGACCGATTTCGCCGAGGCGCTGGCCGAGGCGGTCGCGCCCCATGCCCGCGTCGCGCCGGCCGCGCAGGCGCCGTTGTTGCGCCTTGCCATCGAGATCGACGGCAAGCGGCACGAGCTGGGCCTGCCCGCGAACCTGCTTTCGGCCTTGCCCGCCGGCGGTGCCTCTGCGGTGCAACCCGCGCCCGAGGCGGATGAGGCGGTGCTGACCGCCCCGGTGCCCGGCACGCTGACGCTGTGGCAGGCCGAGGACGAGGCCGAGGTCGAGCAGGGCCAGGTCGTCGCCGTCATCGAGGCGATGAAGATGGAGACCCGCATCGAGGCGCATCGGGCGGGCAAGCTGACCCGCATCGCCGCGCAGGGCGAGGTGCTGGGCTTTGGCGCGGCCCTGGCGCGGATCGACTGAGCCGCTTTGACATTTCCCGGCGGGCCGTGCCAATTCGGCCCATCGGCGCTTGGGCGCCGGTCGCCCGCCGGGAATGACGATGAGCCTGCTGAACCGCCGCATCCTGACCTCTGCGCTGGCCGCCCTGGGCGGCGCGGCCTTTCTGCTGTTGCACCTGCCGCTGCCCATGCTGCTGGGACCGATGCTGGCCTGCCTGATCGCGGCGCTGGCGGGGGCGCCCCTGGCCGGGGCCGGACAGTTCGGCATCTTCATGCGCACCATCCTGGGGGTGGCGGTCGGCGCCTCGATCACGCCCGGCGTGCTGGCGGAACTGCCGGACGTGGCGGCCTCGCTGCTGTTCGTGCCGGGCTTCATCGGGGTGATCGCGCTGGTCGGTTATCCGCTGTTCCGCCGCGTCTTCGGCTTCGACCACGCGACGGCATGGTATGGCGCCATGCCCGGCGGCTTGCAGGACATGCTGGTCTTTGGCGAAGAGGCCGGCGGCGACATCCGCGCATTGTCGCTGATCCATGCGACGCGGGTGCTGGTGATCGTGACCGTCGCGCCGCTGATCATGACCGCCTGGTGGGGCGTGGACCTGTCGCAGCCGCCCGGCACGCCGATGCGCGCCACTGGCGCGGCCGAGATTGCGCTGATGGTCGCCGCCGGGCTGATCGGCTGGAAGGGGGCCGAGCGGCTGGGCATCTTCGGCGCCTCGATCCTGGGACCGATGGTGCTGACGGCGGCGCTGTCGCTGTCGGGCCTGATCACCCAACGCCCGCCGGCCGAGATGATCCAGGCCGCGCAGTTCTTCATCGGCATCGCGGTCGGGGTGAAATACGCCGGCATCACCCTGCGCGAATTGCGGCTGCATGTGACGGCCGGCATCGTCTATGCGCTGCTGCTGGCCTGGATCAGCCTGATCTTCATCGAGGTGATCGTGCATCTGCGGCTTGCGCCGGGGCTGGACGCCTTCCTGGCGTTCCTGCCGGGTGGCCAGGCCGAGATGGTGGTGATCGCACTGATCGCCGGCGCGGACCTGGCCTATGTGGTCAGCCATCACCTGCTGCGCATGATCATCGTCATCGTGCTGGGCCCGGTGGTGGGCAAGGTGCTGGGCCGGCGCAGCTAGGTCCAAGAACAACCATGGCCCGACCGGGTCGCAAGAGGAGAGAAGACGCATGAGCCATCGCATCCTGAAAGCCGCGGACCATCGCCGCATGCCGTGGAAGAACGGCAGGGGCGAGACGGTCGAGATCGCCGTTCATCCCCAGGGCGCGGGGCTTGCCGATTTCGGCTGGCGGGTCAGCATGGCGGGGGTAAGCGAGGACGGCGATTTCTCGATCTTTCCGCAGATCGACCGCACCCTTGCGGTGCTGACCGGAGAGGGGATCGAGCTTGACGTGCAGGGACAGGCCAGGCGGCGGCTGACACCGGAATCCGGGCCGCTGGCCTTTCCGGCGGATGTGCCGACCTCGGCGCGGCTGCTGGGGGGACCGATCACCGACCTGAACGTGATGACCCGGCGCGGCGCCTTTACCCATCGCCTGTCGCGGCTGACCGAGGCGGCGGTGGGCGCGCCCGGCTGGCGGCTGGTGCTGGCGACGGCGCCGGTGGTGCTGGACCTTGCCGGCGCGACCGTGGCGCTGGACCAGCTTGACGCGCTGTTTTGCGAGGGGCCGGATGCCGCGCTGCCCGTCGGGCCCGCCGCGGATGCCTGGCTGATCGAGATCGACCGCGCCTAGGGGACGGTGGGCCTGGGGGACGGCGGCCGGCGCCCTCCGCTCGCTGCGCTCAGCGCCAGCCGAGCGCGGGGGCGACGTGGCTCAGCACTGCCTCGATCACATGGGCGTTGTAATCGACGCCCAACTGGTTCGGCACGGTCAGCAGCAGGGTGTCGGCCTCGGCGATGGCCTCGTCCTCGCGCAACTCTTCGATCAGCCGGTCCGGTTCGGCAGTATAGCCGCGGCCGAAGATCGAGCGGGTTTCCTCGATAAAGCCGATCTGATCGGCTTCCTTGCCGCCGCGGCCGAAATACATCCGGTCGCGGTCGTCCATCAGCGGAAAGATCGAGCGGCTGACCGAGACCCTCGGCTCGCGCTCATGCCCAGCCGCCGCCCAGGCCTCGCGATAGGCGCGGATCTGCTCGGCCTGCTGGACGTGGAAGGGCTTGCCGTTCTCGTCCGTCTTGAGCGTCGAGCTTTGCAGATGCATGCCCAGCTGCGCCGCCCAGCGGGCGGTGTCGTTCGAGGCGGCGCCCCACCAGATCCGCTCGCGCAGGCCCGGCGAATGCGGCTCGATCCGCAGAAGGCCCGGCGGGTTCGGAAACATCGGGCGCGGGTTCGGCCGGGCGAAGCCGTGCCCCTCGATCACGTTCAGGAACACCTCGGCATGGCGCCGGGCCATGTCGGCGTCGCTTTCCTCCTCGGCCGGGGTATAGCCGAAATAGCGCCAGCCCTCGATCACCTGCTCGGGCGAGCCGCGCGAGATGCCAAGCTGCAGCCGCCCCTGCGAGATCAGGTCGGCCGCCCCGGCATCCTCGGCCATATACAGCGGGTTTTCATAGCGCATGTCGATGACGGCGGTGCCGATCTCGATGCGCTGGGTGCGCGCGCCCACCGCGGCCAGCAGCGGAAAGGGCGAGGCCAGCTGGCGCGCATAATGATGCACGCGGAAATAGGCGCCGTCCGCGCCCAGTTCCTCGGCCGCGACGGCCAGCTCGATGGATTGCAGCAGCGTGTCCTGGGCGCTGCGGGCCTGCGAGGCGGGCTCGTCCGACCAATGGCCGAAGGACAGGAAACCGATCTTCTTCACGCCAATCTTCTTCACGGGGCGACCTTTGGGGTTGTGGGTTCCTGGGATATGGGGTCGCGGCGCGCGGATACCCAGCCGGCCTGCCATGCCGGGCTGCTCAGTTCCACTGCCAGATGGTCGATGAAGCGGCGCAGCTTGGCCGGCATCGGCTGGACCGGCGGCCAGACCGCGACGATGGGCAGCGGCCTTGTGCCGAAGCCGGGCAGCACCCGCTCCAGCCGCCCGTCGGCCAGCGCCGGGGCGACGACGAAGCCGGGCAGCATGGCCAGTCCCAGCCCCTCGATGGTCATGTCGCGGATCGCCTCGCCATTGTTCATCGACAGCCGCCCCTGCACGAAGGGCGAGACGAAGCGGTCGCGGTCCTGGAATTGCCAGAGCTGGCTGTTCGGCAGGTGGCTGTAGCCGATCACCTCATGCTCGCGCAGGTCGGCAAGCGTCTGCGGGCGGCCCTTGCGATCCAGATAGGCGGGGCTGGCGCAGGCGATGCTTGCATCCTCGCACAGCTTGCGCTGCATCAGCGCCTTGTCGCGCATCTTGCCGATGCGGATGCCGATGTCGAAGCCTTCGCGCGCCAGGTCGCGGCTGCGGTCGTCGTAGTCGACGCTGATCTCCAGCTCGGGGTTCTGGGCGGCGAAGCGGGCGATGATCGGCCCCAGATGCAGCACGCCGAAGCTCATCGGCGCGGCGACGGACAGGCTGCCGCGCAGGGGTGCCAGCCCGTCCATGTCCCAGGCTGTGCTTTCGGCGGCCGCGATGAGTTCCGCCAGCGCCGGGCGCAGCCGCTCGGCCAGGCGCAGCGCCGCCTCGGTCGGCGTGATGCGGCCGGCATTGCGGCGAAACAGCGCCGCGCCCAACGTGGCCTCCAGGTCGGTGATCCGCTTGCTGACCACGGATTTCGACAGGTTCAGCCGTGCGGCGGCGGCGGTGACGGTGCCCAGCTCCATCACCGTCAGGAAGGTTTCCAGATCGTTCAGGTCATAGCGCATGGCGCAAGCTTACCCGGTCCCGCATCGTTCGCAATGGCCGAACGCGATGTTCGCAGTCGCTCCGGTGGCGGAAACGGCCGCGATGCCCGATATTGGTGCCAAGAGAAAGGAGGCCCATCATGGAGCTGACCGGAATTCACCACCTGACGGCGATCACCGCCGACGCGCCCGGCAACAAGCGGTTCTATACCGATACGCTGGGGCTGCGGCTGGTCAAGAAGACCGTCAACCAGGACGACACCAGCGCCTATCACCTGTTCTATGCCGACGGGTTGGCCCGTCCCGGCACCGACCTGACCTTTTTCGACTGGCCGGCGGCGCCGGAACGGCGCGGGACGCATTCGATCAGCCGCACCGGGCTGCGGGTCGCGGGCGACAGCCTTGACTATTGGGCCGGCCGGCTTGCGGATCGCGGCCTGACCCTGGGGCGGGTCGCCGAGATCGACACCCGCGCCAGCCTCGACTTCGAGGACCCCGAAGGCCAGCGTTTCCGCCTGACCGAAGACGCGCAGGATGCGGTGACCGCGCCTTGGGAAAAAAGCCCGGTGCCGGCGCAGCACCAGATCCACGGGCTGGGGCCGATCACCATCTCGGTGCCGGACCTGGCGCCGACCGAGATCGTGCTGACCCATGTGATGGGCATGCGCAAGGTCCGCGACTATGCCAGCCCCGACGGGCACGGCACCGTCCATGTCTACGAGATGGGGCAGGGTGGTCCTTCGGCGGAATTGCATGTCGCGGTCCAGCCCGACCTTGCCGTGGCGCGGCAAGGCGCGGGCGGGGTGCATCACGTCGCCTTCCGCGTGCCGGACAAGCCCGCCATCCACGATTGGGCCAGGCGGCTGAACGAGATGCGCGTCCCCAGTTCGGGCGAGGTCGAGCGCTATTATTTCCGCTCGCTCTATTTCCGCGAGCCGGGCGGCAACCTGTTCGAGATCGCCAGCGATGAACCCGGCTTTGCCGTGGACGAACCGCTGGAGAGCCTGGGCGAGACGCTGTCCCTGCCGCCCTTCCTGGAAGGGCAGCGCGCGCAGATCGAGGCGCGGCTGAAGCCGCTGGACTGAACCGCACCCCCTGACGAAACAAGGCCGCCGGAGCGATCCGGCGGCCCTTTTCATGCACGCGGGAAACCGCCTGCCTCTGGCGGCCCTGTTGCCGCATCGGGGGTTTCGCCCCATGCTCCTTGCCGCGACAGGACGGAACGGAGCGATGCGGCATGAGCCAGTCGGAAAAGGGAACGCCTGCCTCGGAACTGATCGATGCGCGGATCAGGGAACTGGGCAACTGGCGCGGCGAAACGCTGGCGCGGCTGCGCGCCCTGATCCACGAGGCCGATCCCGAGGTGGTCGAGGAATGGAAATGGCGCGGCGTGCCGGTCTGGTCGCATGACGGCATCCTCTGCACCGGCGAGACCTACAGCCAGGTGGTCAAGATGACCTTCGCCAAGGGCGCGGCGCTGGAGGATCCCTCGGGCCTGTTCAACGCCAGCCTTGAGGGCAACACCCGCCGCGCCATCGACCTGCGCGAGGGAGAGCGGATCAAGGCCGAGGCGCTCAAGGCGCTGATCCGCGCCGCCGTGGCGCTGAACCGGGCCAGGAAAAAGGGGCGATCGAAGTGACCGCCCCTTCCAACTGACTGATCCGATCGCTTCAGGCGGTTTTCGCGCGCTGTGCCATGGTCGCCTCGGCCCACCAGAGCAGTTCGTCCAGCATGGCGTTCAGCGAGGGCAGCAGGTTGGCCTCGACCTCGGCCATCTCTCCATTGGCGCCCAGCGGCGAGACCTTGAAGAAGTCGCCGCCGCCCAGATGCACGGCGTTGCGCAGCGGGACCATCTGCAATTCGACCGCGATGCCGCGCAGATGCTCGATGGCGCGGGCGGCGCCGACGCCGCCATAGCCCATGGCCGCCGCCGGCTTGTGGTTCCATTCCTTGTAGGCCTGGTCCAGCGCGTTCTTCAGCGAGCCGCTGATCGAATGGTTGTATTCCGAGGTCACGAAGACATAACCGTCGAACTCGGCCAGCTTCTGCTGCCATTTTATCGCGCGCGGGTCCTGCGACGGCACCCACAGGTTCGAGGCGACCTCGTCGAACAGCGGCAGGTCGTAATCGCGCAGGTCCACCAGTTCGAAGCTCATGTCGTCGCGCTTTTGCGCGTTTTCCAGCAGCCAGGCTGCGGGCTTGTCGGCAAAGCGCGCGGCGCGGGTCGAGCCGATGATGATGGCGATATGCGGTTTCCTGGTCATGGGTCTGGTCCTTCGTGATGGTCCTGCGGGCCGGTCGTGGCCCTCTTGGTTGAATATCGTGGCCTCAAACTGGCCCTTGCGGGGCCTTCGGACAAGCCAACCGGAATCGGAAGCCGCGTTCGAAAATCGGAAACGGCTGGCCCGGGCCGCGGAAAAGGAAAGGCGGGCCTTGCGACCCGCCTCTCCGGCTTCTCTGTTCCACAAATACTCATGCGGCAGTTCGGACAGGCGCGACCTTGACTGCCTGGACCCGGCGTCAGTCGTGGGCCAGCCAGCCGGCGGCCAGCGTCAGATCCTCGGGCTGAAGCTCATGCCCGGCCTCGATGACCCTCGCCTCCAGCGCCGCACCGCCGTCGCGCAACGCGCGCTCCAGCGCCGGGGCCATGCGGGCGAAGGGATCGCGGGCGCCGGTCAGCATCAGCACCCGGCTGCCGGCCAGGGCCTGCGCGTCCAACGCCGGCGGTTCCTCCAGCACCTGCACGGCGCGCAGCAGCACCGCGCGGCCGATCAGGCCCGGATGCAGTTGCATGGCCGCCCCCAGCAGGTTCGCGCCGTTGGAATAGCCCAGATAGGTCAGCGCCCCGGGGTCCAAGGCGTAGGCCCGCGCGGCTTCGTCGATGAAGCCGGCAAAGGCCTCGGTCTCGGCGCGGATGTCGTCCTGGTCATAGGTCACGGCGTCATGGCGGCGGAACCAGCGGTTGATGCCCTCTTCGGTCGAGCGGCCGCGGACGCCCAGCAGCGTGGCGTTCGGCGCCATGCGATGGGCCAACGGCATCAGGTCGGATTCGTTGCCGCCGGTGCCGTGCAAAAGGACGATGGTGCTGCCGTCCGGGCTCTCCGGTCGGTGGAAGCGGTGGATGAAATGCAGCTCGCGCATCGGGCTCCTTTCCTCGCCCGGCAGGGCGAATTGCGGCAGGATCACGCGCAGGTCGTCGGCGCGGGCCGCGTCATGGGGCGGAACGAACAGCGTCTCGCCCAGGTGCTCCGGCGCCTCGTCCAGGGTAAAGCCGGGGGCGTCGGTGGCATATTCGAGCAGCGTTCCCGCCGGCTCGCGCACATAAAGCGACAGGAAATATTTCCGGTCGTGCACGGTGGTCGCGTCGGTATCCTTCAACTCCAGCCGCATCCGGCGCACCGCATCGGCATCCGGCGCGCGGAAGGCGACGTGATCCAGGATGCCGGTGCCGGGAATGCCCGGAAAGAATCCGGTCGCGTCGCGGATGTCGACGGTATCCGTGTCGGATTCCATGCGCTGCACCGCGCCTTCGGCCGCACCGGGGCGATAGCCGAAACGGGCCAGGAAATCGCGCGTCGCCTGCGGCTGCTCGGTCAGGATGGTCGCGCCGCGCAGCCGCGTCGGCGCGATGGGA
Organism: Paracoccus denitrificans; assembly: GCF_900100045.1. Lineage (GTDB taxonomy): Bacteria > Pseudomonadota > Alphaproteobacteria > Rhodobacterales > Rhodobacteraceae > Paracoccus > Paracoccus denitrificans. The sequence goes on from NZ_FNEA01000009.1 coordinate 180,696, forward strand.
TCGGGCAGGGGCGCCGTCGCGGGCAGGTCCACCCCCACCAGCTTGACGGTGACGCCGTCGGGGTCCTTCAGCCGCAGCACGGTTTCGCCCCGCTCGCGCAGCGGCCCCTCGACCGGCACGCGGGCGGTCATGGCGCGGGTCAGCCAGTCGCCGATGCTTTCGGGCGGCACGGCCAGCGCGATTTCCGCCACCTGGCCATGGCCGACCCGGCCCGGCGCCCCGTCCTCCCACACCAGGAAGGTGACGAGAGAGCCGGGCGAGCCGAGCGCGTCGCCATAGAACAGGTGCAATTGTTCGGCATCCTCGAACCCGCCCGTGCGCTTGACCAGACGCAGGCCCAGGAAGCCGGCGTAGAAATCGACATTGGCCTGCACCCGGCGGGTAATGCCGGTGACGTGATGGATGCCGGTGGGCATGGGTCTGTCTCCTTATGCGCCCTCTTCGCGGGCAAGGACGGTTTGCACGGCCGGATCGGCCGCGATGCGATCATGCAGGGCCTGCACATTGGCCCAGCCCTGGGTCCCCTCGGGCAGCAGTTTTGCGGCCCAACGCAGCATCGGAAAGGCATAGGCGTCGATCACCGAGCGGCGGCCCAGGATCCAGTCGCGACCATCCAGATGCGCGTCCAGCAGCGCCAGCCGCTTGCGGACCAGCTTGCGCCCGGCCTCCTGCACGGCCTCGCGGTCGGCCTTGTCGCGGCTGGTGGTATAGCGCTGCGGCGTGAACAGCGGAAAGAAGGCCGGATGCAGGTCGCCGGTGAAGAAGCTCGACCAGCGATCAAGCTCGGCCTGCGCCCGCAGGTCGTCGCCGCCACCCAGGTCGGCCTCGGGGTGCTTGCGCGCCAGATGGTGCAGGATCGCGCCCGCCTGGGTCAGGATCCAGCCGTCATCCTCGCGCAGCACCGGGACGGCACCCGCCGGGTTCACGGCCAGAAGCTCGGCCGAGCCGAATTCGACCGCCACGGCCTCATAGGGCGCCTGGGTCCATTCCAGCACGATATGGGGCGCGAGCGAGCAGGCGCCGGCATGGTAGAACAGGGTGGGCATGAAATCCTCCGGTTTGCGATGCGTCCAAGATAGCGTCGCACCGCGTTTCCCCAACCGGCGATGGCTGGAACGCGGCGTTCTGCATCATCGAACGCGCCGGGCGGAGGATCGGTTCAGGCGCTGTGCGCGCCCTGGGCCAGGTCTGCGACGAAGGACAGGATCTCGGGCACCGGGCGGCCCTCGCCGATCAGCTTGACGATGGCACTGCCCACGACGCAGCCATCGGCGACGCCCGCCACGGCCTGCGCTGCCTCCGGCGTCGATATGCCGAAGCCGACGACGACCGGCAGCTTGGCGGCGGCGCGGATGCGGGCGACCTCTGGCGCGACCTCTGCGGCATTGGCTGCGGGCCCGCCGGTGATGCCGGTGACCGAGACGTAATAGACGAAGCCGCTGGTATTGCGCACCACCGCAGGCAGGCGCCGGTCGTCGGTCGTCGGCGTTGCCAGGCGGATGAAGTTCAGCCCGGCCTCGCGTGCCGGCAGGCACAGCTCGGCATCCTCTTCGGGCGGCAGGTCGACGACGATCAGCCCGTCCACGCCGGCCTCGACCGCCTCGGTGATGAAGCGGTCCACGCCGCCCTGCCGGGCATAGATCGGGTTGTAATAGCCCATCAGCACGATGGGGGTGGCATCGTCGTCCCGGCGAAAGGCGCGCACCATGTCCAGCACCCTGCTGACGCTGCCGCCGGCCGCCAGCGCGCGCTGGCCCGCCGCCTGGATGGTGGCGCCGTCGGCCATCGGGTCGGTGAAGGGCATGCCCAGTTCGATGATGTCCACGCCCGCGCCGGGCAGGCCGCGCATGATCTGCAGCGAGGTGTCGAAATCCGGGTCGCAGCCCATCATATAGGCGACGAAGGCCTTGCCGCCCGTCTCGGACAGCCGCGCGAAAGTGTCGTCGATTCTGCTCATGCGCCCCGGATCTCCTTCATGACCGCCCAGCCCTAGCCCGGCTTGAGGGGCAAGATCAACGGCCCGCCACTGGACTTGGGCGTCATCGCCCCATAATAAGCGCGAAAATCCGGGGAAAAGGGGTGCATCATGGGCTTTCGCATGGGGATCGTCGGCCTGCCGAACGTGGGCAAGTCGACGCTGTTCAACGCGTTGACGAAAACCGCTGCCGCGCAGGCCGCGAACTTCCCCTTCTGCACCATCGAGCCGAACGTGGGCGAGGTCGCCGTGCCCGACCCGCGGCTGGACAAGCTGGCCGGGATCGCCGGGTCCAAGCAGATCATCCCGACCCGCATCACCTTCGTCGATATCGCCGGCCTGGTGAAGGGCGCGAGCAAGGGCGAGGGGCTGGGCAACCAGTTCCTGGCCAATATCCGCGAGGTCGATGCCATCGCCCATGTCCTGCGCTGTTTCGAGGACGGCGACGTGACCCATGTCGAGGGCCGCGTCGACCCCATCGCCGATGCCGAGACCATCGAGACCGAGCTGATGATCGCCGACCTCGAATCCATCGAACGCCGGCTGGCCAACATCCAGCGCAAGCTGAAGGGCGGCGACAAGGAGGCGGTGGCACAGGAAAAGCTGCTGAAAGCCGCGCAGGCCGCTCTGGAATCCGGCAAGCCCGCCCGCACCGTGCAGGTCGCGGACGAGGATCGGAAAGCCTGGGACATGCTGCAACTGCTGACCGCCAAGCCTGTCCTGTTCGTCTGCAATGTCGAGGAAGACAAGGCCGCCACCGGCAACAGCCAGTCCGAGCGCGTGGCGCAGATGGCGGCCGAGCAGGGCGCCGGCCATGTGGTGATCTCCGCCAAGATCGAGGAGGAGATCAGCCAGCTTCCCGCCGAGGAAGCCGACATGTTCCTCGAGGAGATGGGCCTGCACGAGGCGGGCCTCGACCGGCTGATCCGCGAGGGCTACAAGCTTCTGGGTCTTGAGACCTATTTCACCGTCGGCCCCAAGGAGGCCCGCGCCTGGACCATCCATAAGGGCACGCTGGCCCCGGCGGCGGCGGGCGTGATCCACGGCGATTTCGAGCGCGGCTTCATCCGCGCCGAGACCATCGCCTATGACGACTACGTCACCTACAAGGGCGAGGCCGGCGCGCGCGAGGCCGGCAAGTTCCGCGTCGAGGGCAAGTCCTATGAGGTGCAGGACGGCGACGTGCTGCATTTCCTGTTCAACGCCTGATTTCACTACCGTTTTCGGTGGCTGGAAAGGGCGGCTGTGCCGCAGCGCCGCGGCCCTTTCGCGCAACGGATAAGGCGCCGGTGCCGCAAAGCGTCCGGGGCCTGTCCTGCGCGGCGGATATGCGGTCCTCGTGGCCCGGCGCCGCGCTGTCTGATGCCCCTTATGCGCCGTGGTCCGGGCGCGACGGTTGCGCCCCGCGCCTGCGAGCGGGGCGAGCCGTGGAGGGGGCTGCCCGACCTGCCTTGACCCGTCTTTTTGCGGGGTGCGGCGAATTTTCGTCAAACCGCCTGGCCCGTGCGATTTGCCCTTGTTTTTCCTGCCTGTCGCCTGCTAGACCCCGCAGCGGAGACGTGGCCGAGTGGTCGAAGGCACACCCCTGCTAAGTTTCCTTAAGCTTCCCGCATGATCTTGATTTTCTTCCCGAAATCATCGGGCAATGCAGCGTCATGCACGTAGTTTGCACGAAAGTCCCATCCGTGCTCGAACAGCCGACGCGGCAGGTCTGCGGGCGCGAGCTTGGTGTAGCCGATCGCCATATCCGGCTTGCGCCAGCCGCCGCGTTCCATCAGCAGGATCAGGTCACGGTTGACCGCATAGTGCCAGGTCGCAAAGGTGTGGCGCAGCGTGTGCGGGGTCACATCCTCGCCGAGTCCGGCTGCATCCCGCGCCTTGTCGAATGCGCCCTTGATCTGACCGCCGAGGCGCGATCCGCTGGAATTGGTGAGGCGATAGGGCTTGCCCTTCGGCGTGCGAAACACCGCGCCGGCCTCGGGTAGTCCGCTGGCGACCATGATGCGGCGCGTCCTGCCGGGGTATTGGACCATCTTGCCGTCGCCGTTCTTGGTCACGCCGACATAGGCCTCGCAGGTGTCGAGATGCAGGTGCTGCACGGTCAGCCCCAATGCCTCGCCGGTCCGGCAGCCTGTCCCGAGCAGGAACGCCACGATTGGCAGGAGCCGCCTGTCGCAGGCCGCCAGCAGGGCCTCGACCTCCTCCGGTGTCAACCAGCGCAACCGGGTCCTGGGCTCCTTGCGGCGCCTGAACCTGCGATCTGGAACCTTGCCATCCTCGGCTGCCAGCCGGTAGACGGCGCTGATCGGTGTGATGAGCTGGCGATTGATCGTCGCCGGGCCCGCATCCGGGTAGAGCGCGGCCGCCGCGCGGCTGACCGCATCGTTGTCGGTATCGACCAGGCGCCAGCGCGGGCCGAAGTGCTTGATGATCCGCGCCAGATACTTCCCCTCGCCACCCGATTCCATATAGGCCAGCGCGGCCTCGGCGAAGGTATAGGTTACGGCCTTGCCATATGCACGACGTTCGATGATCTCGGCTTCGCGTCGCGCGCGGAGGATTTCCGCCTGGCGCTTGTCGCCAATTCGAGTGCTTTCGTAAACGCGCTGTCCAGCGACGGTGCCGCGGATATACCAGATTTCACCACGCTTGATGAGCTTGAGAGGCATTTCTGTTCACCGATCAGGAAGGCGTCCAGAAGGTCTCTGGGCCGGTAAAGGATTCTGACGCGGCCGCGCGCGGCCACCCGCGCCAGCCTGCCCTCATGATAGGCCCTGTCAAGGCCTGTGCGGCTGGTGAATATCTTCCTGCGCCGCAGGAACTCCAGCGCCTCGTCTGTCGTGAGGAGATCTTCGGGAACGGCGGGATCATCCATCGTCCTGGTGCTCTTCATCCCATTTCTCCCACATTCTCACCGCCTCCTCGCACATGTCGGAAAGCATCATGAGCTGGTCGGCTGAAAGCATGTGCCAGTTGTGACCATCGGAATGGATGCTGGCCATACCTTCCGGGTCGAACGTGACCCGAACAGGATCATATTCGACGTCCATGAAAAACATGACCAGCTCGGTGCCTATGCTCGGATCGCTATTTTCCAGGAACATCAGCTTCCCGTGCTCAAATCCGCCGGTCAGATGCCGCTCGAATTCCCCTAGGCGTCCTTCGGAGTTGTTCATTTTCAACCTCTCGTGTCAGTTTCGTTCATCGTCTGATGGCCCATCACGCCATCCTTCTGATCTGGTCCAGGGCGTATCCGCCCCATTGCTCGGCGCAGGCGCGGGCGATGCCATCGAAGGTCCTGCTGCGGATTTTCCATCGGTCGGGGCCCGGGCTCGCGCGGTGGATCGCCGACCATGCTTTGTGCCGCTCCGGCTCGGTCGCGGCCGATGGCGGGATCAGCCGCTTCGTGGCGGTCAGCGGCGGCAGGCCGCGCAGGTAGAAGCCCGTCGCCTTGAAGGCCGGCTCGTCAAACCACCAGGGCTGGACGATCTGGGGCTTGGGCAAATCCGCCGGCATCCGGGCGCGGCCGTGCTTGTGCATGACCGGGTTTTCGACCGCCACGCGCGCCACCGGAGCCTGCCAGCAGGCAGCGAACAGTTCGGCGCCTTCGTCCAGCAGCCGCCACATGATGGCCAATCGCGCTTCGCGCGGCAGGATCGGCCATGCCACCTTCTCGGCCGGGGTTGCGTCGTCGGGCGGGTTCTTCGGCGGGTCCGACAGCCAGCGCACGCCGCTGTTGCACAGGCGCGTGCAGGGCGGGTGGCAGACGATCAGCAGGTCCCAGCCATAGTCGAGGTAGTCCCGCACGTCGCCGACGATGTGATGGTTGCTGCCGTCCTCGGCCGGCAGGCGGTCAACGGATGTGGCATCATGACCGAGGGCAGCGAAGGCCCGACGCATGGTGCCCGAGGTCTCGCACAGGACGCCGACGCGTAGCGCTGCCGTCATGCCCAGCCCTCCGCAGCCCCGCCGCCGCCAACAGCAAGACGGACGCGCGCCGCTCGGCAGAAGTCCTTGAAGCTGACCTCGCAGAAGCCATCGGTGACGTCCAGCCACTTGCTGTATCGGGCTTTGCTGGGGCTGGTCGCGACACAGGGCATTTCCATGCCGTCCCAGATCACGACATAGAGCCGATGCTGATCGCCGATCTTGCGCAGGTGGTCGCGTAGCGCCTCCTGACCTGCGCGCGTGACGAAGAACCATTGCAGCTTGCCATCGCTTCCGCCGGCGCGCCAATGCGGCGATGCTGCCATTTCCTCGGCGGCCCGGCTCCCGACCGACGCCGCGAAATGGTCCCGGTATGTCTGGGCCAGCGGATTGACCGGCCGCCCCAGCGCATGGTCGATGCGATCCATGGCCTTGTCTTCCAGGTAGCGGTTAACCTGCATGGCTATCCTCCTCCGGGCGGCAAAGCGGATCATCCCCGCCTAGGTGGGTATTGATCTGCCGCTTGGCGTCGGCCAGCGTCAGCGCCATGCCGTGGGCATCGGTCTCCTCGTGCGTCCATTCATAGGGCGCGCCCGGCACCTCGGCCTGGCGGATCACGATGCCGCGGTGGATGATGGGGAGGATGCGGTCAGCCATCACGCACCGCCTTTCAGGGCGCGCAGGGCGATCAGCCCAGATGTCACGGTCTGGTCGATCAGGTCGGAGTTGGCCCAGCGGTGCCCGTTCTCATCGCGGTCCAACATATTCAGTTCACGGATATCGGCAAAAGCCCGTTCTACCGCCGCGACCGTCTCGCCGGGCTGGGCCGGGTGGGCACCACAGACTGCGCAAGGGACATTAGGGGGCTTCGGGCTATCTTCACAGGCGACGCATTTCGGCACCGCCTCTCCCTCGGGCTGCGGGGCGATGCTTTTCGCTTCGCCACCCGGCACGATCCGCTCGCCGCGCTGATGCAGCATCATGGCGAGGTTGCCGACATCGACCGGATCGCCTTTTTCGACATGTTCGCGCAGCAGTCGGGACAGCAGCTCGGCGCTGCATTCGTCCTTGCGATCCCAGCCGCCACGGCCTTCGGTACGCTTCTTCGCCAGCTTCGCTTTCATGGCGGCGGCAAAGCGGTCAACTGCCAGATCGTCGGGGGGCCCCTCGGGCTGCGGGGCTGGCGTCAGGGCGGCGAGGGCGTCACGCAAGGCATCGTGATCCGGCTTCTCTTCCGCGATGGATTGAGACACATATCCCCGATCCAAGATCGTCTGCGCAGCATCCATCAGCGCCCGCACCTGCTGGCCCGAGGCGCAGAGGTCGGCGCGGCTATACCACGCATAGGGATCATGCGTTGCCCGGCCGATGCCCGCGAGCAAGTGGATATGCATCGTCGTGTCCGGGTCCAGCCCCGAGCCGGTGGCGGTCAGAATCTCGATCTGCTCCAGAGCAGAGACAAGATCGCCTTGGGTGATGGGCTCTGCCCGCTGCGGTGCTTCCTCGGCCGGGCCCTGCCAGGTGCTGCGGCCAATCTCAACAGAAACGATGTCGCTGGTCATGCGTCACCGCCTTCCGCGGCTTTCGCCCAGGCCGCGATCTCGGGCTCATCGCTGCCGCTGAACCGCCAGGGCATCGGGGAAAGCTGATGCGCGACCTGCCATTCGTCGATTGCGGCGCGGACGCGGGATTGCAGGTCGAGGTTGATGGCGGGCGTGAAATCCAGGATCGGCGATCCATCCTCGTCGCACTGGTCATAGAGGGATTCCTCGGCTGCCTCGAAGAAACAGCCCTGGCTGAAGAATTCCGACACCCGGACGGGCCATTTAGTGGCTCGCATGATCCATTCATGCTCCTCGGCCTTGGCGCCATCCTCGGCCTCTTCGCGCGTGGCATAGGGACCGCCGTGCCAGACCTCCGTGTCATTCGAGGAATACCAGGCCGTCTCGCTGGCCGTCAGTTGTTCGATGGTTTTCACGCGGTCCTCCGCAGTTTCTGGTTTTCGGGTTGATCGGCGTCGAGGAGGTCGAAGAGGCTGGGCATGCCGGCCTCGCGCGAGGCGGCCTCGACGTATTTGCAGCCGTCGAGCCAATAGCCCTTGTTCAGTTCGACCCCGATGCCCTTGCGGCCGAGTTTCACGGCGCGGAACGGCACGGTCATGAGCCCGCCGAACGGGTCGTAGACCCATTCTCCGCGCTCGGTGAACTGGGCGATGGCCCGGTCGACGATGTCGTATTGCAGCGGGCACAGGTGCATCTCGTTGCCCTTGCGCGCCTGCTCGGCGTTGATGGTCATCATGCGCGCGACATCGGTCCACACGTCGGGATGCGCGCTATGCGGTGGCAGGAGCATGAAGGTCGGCGGCAGCCGGCCCTTCTTCTCCAGCGCTTCGCCGATTCGGACGTGATGCTCGAAATCGTAAACCTGCTGGAGGTTGTAGGCTTTCCAGACCTTGTAGACCTGGTCGGCGTCCAGCCCCTCCAGTTCCTCGGGCAGCAGGGTCCGGTCGCCATTCGACCGCATGTAGCCGTGGGCATCGATCTGCCAGCGGGCGCGGCTATAGCCGCCCTCGTTGCGCCAGTCCTTGGCCTCGGGGTCCCATTCCTTCTTGGCCTTCTTCACCGGCCGGTCGGCGTAGCCGTTGCTGGTGTCACTGGGCGGCCGGCGGAAGATCAGCAGGTATTCCGGCACGCCGCAGCCCATGCGGCTGCCGTCCTTGCACTGTTCCGACCAGCCCAGGCGATAGGTCTGGTTGTTCTCGCGCACGACATCGGTCGTGATGGTCTTCATACCGAGATAGGCCCAGCCGTGGCGCTGGAACTCGCGCACGCAATCCATGTGCAGGGTCGATAGGGTCTGGAAACCGAAGCCGTTGATGCCACCGGGGATGATCCGGTCCTTGACGTGGATCGCGCAGATCCGGCCCGGCTCCAGCACGCGCAGCAGCTCGGGGATCAGGAACCCCATCTGCTGCCAGAAATGCGGATCGTCGTCGGT
>NZ_FNEA01000019.1 GCF_900100045.1 Paracoccus denitrificans
ACACTAGGGCGTGTGGGGATTCATCGTGAGTTGATAACGGCTGCAGCGAGGTAGACCATTGCTTCGAAGCTCTGATCGGTTTTGCAGGCACGCATGGCGATGCGCTTGAACTCCTTCAGCTTGCAGAAGAAGTTCTCGATGAGGTGGCGCCAGGCGTAGATGTCGGGGTCGATCCTGAGTTTCTGCGCGCGGGCGGGGTGTTGTGAGATCACGATCCGAGCGCCGCGGTCGTTCAACTCGGCAACCAATGCATTGCTGTCGAAGGCCTTGTCGGCGATCAGCCCGTCGAAAGCGATCCCGTCGATCAGCGGCGGCACCTCGACGCTGTCGTAGCGCTGGCCCGGCATCAGACGGAAGCGCACGAGGTTGCCCAAGGCATCGGTGAGGGCCAGAATCTTGGTCGTCATGCCGCCTTTGGAGCGGCCAATGGCCTGGCTCTGAGTCCCCCCTTTGCGCCCTGACCATGACGGTGGACCTTGACGATCGTCGCATCGACCATGGCATATTCCAGGTCAGGCTCATCCGACAGCGCATCGAATATGCGCCTGAAAACATCGGCTTCCCGCCAATCTCGGAACCGCCGGAATGCCGTGTTCCAGTTGCCGAACCGCTCCGGCAGGTCGCGCCACGGACTGCCCGTGCGCACAATCCACAGCACCGCCTCCAGAAACAACCGGTTGTCTTTGCCGCTGCGTCCAGGGTCGCTTGGCTTACCCAGACAATGCGGCTCGATCTTCGCCCACTGGGCATCCGTCAGAACATCGCGATCCATCCGGAGGATGAATCACATCAACCCCCGTTTGTGAATCCCCACACGCCCTAGAGGAATGGGGCGGATGCCCCAGATGGAGGTCGCATGTCTGTGCGGATCAAATACGCATATCTCAAGCAACAGACTTGGCTGTATCGCAGGAACTATCCCAAGGAACTCCAGCCTGTTCTGGGGCAGGCCATGAAGCAGTCGCTGAAGACCGGGGATGCCCGCATCGCCAAGGCACGGGCCGCGGAGGTCAATGCCAAGTATGAGGAGGTGTTGGCGAAGGCGAGGGCGGGGCAGGTGGTGGAGAAGCCGGTGCCCGTGATGGTGGCGCCGCCAGTGTTCTCGCCCGTGGTGCTAGTAGGGCGCAGGACAGTCAAGGAACTTGCCCGGACTTATCTCAATCAACGGTCGCGGCAACTTCGGCATGGCGGGTTCAAGTCAGTCAGATTCTCCGTCGGGCTGTTCGTGTCGGCCTATGGGACGAGGCTGATCGGGGCCGTCACACGCGACGATGCCGTGGCCTTCGTGCGGAAGGTGGCGCTGCTCGGCTGTCATGCCGGGAAGTCGTGGCGAACCCGTGGCTATGGGCTGGACCAACTCATTCAGGCCAGTCGTGGCGATCGTATTTCTGCCCGGACGCAGCGGCGGACGGTTAGTCAGGTCGCGCATTTTCTCGACTGGGCGGTGTACGAAGGCGAGTTGGGGGCGAATCCCTTCAAGACCGTGCGGGTGGAGGCCAAGGGCAAAAACCGCAGCTACGCGGCACTGACGGACGCCGAGGTCGGGAAGCTGGTGGACTTAGACGATTCCCGGATCGGTGACGTCCTGCTGTTCTGCCTGCTGACCGGGATGCGAGCCGGTGAAGCCGTTGGGCTGGTCAGGGAGGATCTGGTCTGGAAGGGCAATCTGGGCTGGTTCGTCTGGGTCAGGCCCAACGCGGTCAGGACGCTGAAAACTGATGCTGCCGAACGCTTTATCCCGCTGCATTCAGCCCTGACTCCGGTTCTGGAAAGGCTGCCGAGGCAGGGGCGGCTGTTTCCTGATCTGACGGTTTCGGTCGTGACCAAGCGGTTCGCCACCATGCGGAAAGCTCTGGCGCTGGATCGGCCCGGTGTCGTGTTCCATTCCACCCGGAAATGGTTCGTGACGCAGTGCGAGCGGGCAGGGGTGCCGGAGCATTTCACGGCATCCATCGTCGGGCACCAGTCGGCACGGTCGGAGAACAGGATGACCTATGGCATCTACTCCGCCGGGATCAGCAATGAGCAGAAGCGCGAGATCGTCGAGAAGGTGGGGTTGCCATGCCTCTGATACCTGACATTGACGAGTTCGAGGAAAGGGCCGCTATCATGGAATATGATGGCGGTTTTTCTCGTTCCATGGCCGAGGATCGGGCGGCGCAGGAGCAGGGTTTCCGGGACGCGGCCCAGTTCAGGGAGGCTCTTGCCTATTACCTGCACACCGGGCGTCTGGGAGGTTGGAATGACTGAACCCCTGGAGGTCTATGCGCTGGTGCAGCGTGAGGGGCGATGGTGGCTGCCCTACGGCCCAGAAGCCGATGCCGAAGCTTTGGCACGGGTCTTCAACAGCGATTGCTCGGTGGTGTTCCTTGGACCTGATGGTGGCAGCCTTGCCTATGATGTCACGGACGAGGGGGAGGAGGTGGTCAGGCTCGATGGTGGGGCATGGCTTCCTCTTACATCAACCGTCCTTGCCCCGTGGCAGCAACAAGCCATTGAGCTTGTGATGGATGCCATCGACTGCATGTAGGCTTTTCCTCGGCGGCTTCGGTCGCCGGGGATCACCCACTTTTCTTTTTTTGTTCGGAGGCCCAAATACAACATCAAACACGGATGCGGGGGAAAGATGCAGCAACAGTTACAAGGGGATGAGCCAGCCAACGAGAAGCAGGAGGCGATCTTTGATCCTCAGCATTCCCGGCCTCTGAGCACCACGATCTGGACGGAAGACCCCGCCTTGGTAAGCCTGGTGCAGGATATCTGGAACCAGCACTTTGCTACCGGGGAGGCAGAGAAGCAGAAGGGCGGCAAGAAACCCAGACGGCCTTATATCGAGCAGCTACGGGTCTTGGTGACGGACCTTTATCTGGCGTGGCAGGAGGATCCTCTTCTATGCTTGGGTATGCCCTTCTCGGAGGGGGCATGGGATAGCCAATCCCGCTATAACCCCTTGGGGCTTTCCAAGCATCTGGTGGTGCTGGTGAAACAGCTACAGGCGGCGGGTCTCGTGCGAGTATCGGCGGGTAGCTATGCCGCCCCTGGAGCAAAGGGGAACCGGACGGGCAGGATACAGGCCAGCACGGAGCTTCAGAAACGATTCGAGGCGTTGGTTGTTGATGGTCGAGCTATCCAGGTAGTGCCCTCGGAATGCATTATCCTGAAGGAGGGTGAAGGGGATTATAGTCGTGCAGTGGAATACCAGGACACCGATTAACACCCTCTGTATGAGGCAGGTGTTGACGGCCTATAACGATCTGCTGGCACAGACCTTCATCGACATCCCCACCCTGGAGCAGCCGTGGGTCGTCCGGCAGGACAACAGGGGAAAGGACATCAGGGTCGCTGTCGGACCTCGCCATCAGCTTGTCAGGCGAATATTCAGCCGGGGTTCATGGGAGATGAACGGGCGGTTCTATGGCCCGTGGTGGCAGGGGCTGAATAGCAAGCTACGATCACAGATATTCATCAATGACACTCCGACTGTCGAGATCGACTTCAAGGCCATGCACATCCAGATTCTGGCAGCGCAGCAAGGGGTGGAGCTTCCTCCTGATCCCTATGAGCTTCCTCCTGGACAGTTCCCCGATACCGATCCTGATGAGCAACGCAGGCTGGTCAAGCAACTGGTGCTGACGGCTCTGAATGCCAAGGATACTCGTTCTGCCTGCTCAGCCTTTCGGGAAGGGCTTAAGGCTGGACATCCCGGGAAACACTTGAAGAATACTTCCCTGCAAAAGACCATCAACACCTTTAGCGAGCATGTCCCGGCGCTGGCGGATAGCCTTTGCTCGGATGTAGGCATCAGGTTGATGTTCACCGATTCCCAGATCATGGAGCGGGTTATCACGCATTGCACTCTCCTGGGTTTGCCTGTTCTGACCATTCACGACAGTGCCATCATCCCCTATACCCACAGCAAAGTATTAGAAGAAGCGATGAAGCAGGCTGCTGTTGAGGTGGTCGGTCGGGAAATTCCCTTGGAAGCAAAGGCTCTGGGGCTGGACCATGATAGCTGGAAGGATGACCCTGTTTATGTTCGACTGGATTTCCAGACATACCGAGAGACGGAACGCTGTGAGGGATACCTGACGAGACTCAAGGAGTGGGAGAATACTACCGGAAGAGAAGTGGTTCCTTTCAACATCCTCTAAGAAAAGATAAGAAAGAAGAGAATTAAGAAGGAGGAGAATACACGAGGAGATTATCCATGCTTCTTCTTCTTCTTCTTCTTCTTCCCTTCCTTCCCCATACTTATACCTATCAATAGGGGGTATATTCCCTGTATTCTCTTGGGGAGTAGCTAAGGGGTTAAGAATTCATAGGCACCCTGGTTTCCTCTCAAGGCGCAGCCTGAGTAGCCCATAGCCCTTTCCCACCATAGCGTTGGTTACCCAGCGGCGTAAAGCGAGGCTCTATGCTTGATCGTTGTTGTTTTCGGCTTCACCGATCATCGCGGTAAGGCTCGTGTCCAGAGCATCCGCCAGTGCCTTCATCGTGCCAAGACTGGGCTGGTGCTTCCCGCTCTCAAGCAACGAGATATAGCGCATGCTCAATCCCGCCCGGAACGCAAGCTCCTCCTGCGAGAGCTCCATGTTCTTGCGATGCCTGCGCAGCACCCGCGCATAGGCCAGGAGAAAGGTGTCGGGGTCGGTATCCATCCCCGCGCACAAGCAAGACTTATCCCACTTGCTCTATGAAGTATTTTGTGAAAAATGGATTCTAGGAAGTATTTTGTGAGTGGGGCACTTCGTGATGGGTGAACGACAGACAGGGTGTGCACCTGCCATGGCTAGCCCCCTGGCTCCGGTGATGAGGTGCTGCGGCCTTGCAGTGACCCGTAAAACATCCTCCTGCTCATTCGCGTCAGTTCCCACATCTAGCCACCATCTTATCACTACACCACGTCCAGGAGGTCGCCTTGGAGTACGAATATAAAGTAATCGATGTTGCAGACGGATCGATCAGTTCCTTGCTTCTGGGAGAAGGGCGGATAGAGACGGCTGTTCTTGAAGCTTATATAAATGCCATGGCTGCTGAAGGGTGGCGTATGGTGTTCATGGAAAAGGTCATGCAAAGGCATCTCGTAATAAGTGATCGAGAGACCCTTATGATTACCTTTGAGCGCAAGGTGCCAGAGGAGGAGCGAGAATCGAGGGCTACGCGCGTCATCGATGATATTATCGACGCTGAGGCTGGATCAAAACGTCAGGGACGTAAAGCTACGGTAGGAGCGGCTGCAGCAGTTACTGGTGCTTCCCTACTGGGTGCATTGAGTGTTCTTGGTGATAGCGACACTTGATAAGGACCAGAGCTATGGATCTGCAACAGAAGATCGCTGCGCGCAAACGCGAAAGAGAACTCGAGGAAAAGCAAGCAGAAATGCGAGCTTGGGGGGTGCGGGGAACCCAGAGCAAGGAAAGCCCCGACGAAGCAGAGGAGGAATGCGTCGATACCGATGATCTGCCTGTCGATGAGGAGGCTGTAGATGACGCGATATTCAAGGCCAAGCTAGAAGGTGCTCACGGCTTTGTGCAGTTCCTATACTACTTTCTTCTTGCCTTGATTGCACTTCTTGTCTTCGCTGCCGTCAAGGCCACGCTTTTTGACGGGGATCTGTTTGGCGCGATTGTATTTGCAATCGTTGCCTTGCTACTTCGGCGATTGAATCGGGGCATGATTAACAGTGTTACTCCCCCAGATCAGTCTCCTCCTGCAACCTAAGGTTCAGGCTTTTTATCGTCCTCATAAGGTAGATATATGTTCAGACATCTATTCATGAAGGGAGTGCTCTTCACCCGCCGTCACCTCGTTCTCGTCCTGACCTTTCTTATCTTTTCCCTCCTGTGGGATGCAGCCTTGGTGGAACAGGGGTCTGGAGGGTGGGTAATAGGCGGTGCAGCAAGCGGCGCGGCTGTCGGTGGATTCGTGGGCTGGCTTGTTGGCGGTGTGGGGGTCGTCGCAATGGGCACCGGTATCGGGATCCCAGCTATTGCCGTTATCGGCCTCGGTGCCTTGTTTGGAGGGGCTGTGGGAGGTGGAACAGCGGGCAGCATAGGCGCGCTTCTTGCGGGTGAGATCATTGACCCCGTAATCCTCGCGATGGTATTTTGCATGTCCCTCGGGGCGTCCGTTATCATCTTGCGTTTGGTCAACGGCACCCGCACGGCTATCAGCAGCCTACGCGGCAGACTGTTCGGCAAGAAGGAAAGCTGACTCGTTTACCCAGTTTCTTCTCCCACGCTTATCTTGATCTGGCGTGGTGTTTGAGGGCTCTACCAGTCTGAGGGAGTTCCGTCAGTAGTACGGGCGAATCCTTCATGTGGGGGGCAGCTTGGGGCATCTCTTGGGGCATAACCCCGTCCTTCGCCCAACCGCCATCACGAGGCAGGTCACGAGCCGATCTAGGCTATCCCGTCAAAAAGGTTCGGAAAGATCCTGTCCTTAAGGGAGGAAAATCCCATCTCCTCAAAAACTTAGATGAACTGGCTGGGGCGGTAGGATTCGAACCTACGGTACACGGTACCAAAAACCGTTGCCTTACCACTTGGCCACGCCCCAACTTGTGGAGGCGTATCTAGCCAAGGCGGCGGGGTGGTGCAAGAGGCAAAAGGAAAAATCTTGTGGCTTCCCCGCGGGAGTTTTATGCGCCCGGCATGGAACAGGTTGATACAGTCATTCTTGGTGCCGGAGCGGCCGGACTCTTTTGCGCCGGCTCGATTTTACGGCAGGCGGGAGACCGGGCGGGCAGGGTCGTGGTCCTGGATCACGCCCGCGCACCGGGCGAAAAGATTCGCATCTCTGGTGGCGGGCGGTGCAACTTCACCAATCTCGCGACCGGGCTCGACCGCTTCGTTTCCGGCAATCCGCGCTTTGCGGCTTCGGCCCTGGCCGGGTTCTCGCCGGCGGATTTCGTCGCCATGGTCGATCAGGCGGGCATCGCCTGGCACGAGAAAACCCTGGGCCAGCTTTTCTGCGACGGCAGTGCGCGGCAGATCATCGACATGCTGCTGCATCGGATGCGCGGGGCCGAGTTGCGGCTGGGCACCGCCGTCGAAAAGGTCGAGCCCGCCGAGCGAGGGTTCCTGGTCGCCAGCTCGAAAGGGCCGCTGGCCGCGCGTCGCCTGGTGGTGGCCACGGGCGGCAAATCGATCCCCAAGATGGGCGCGACGGGGATCGGTTACGACATCGCCGCCCATTTCGGTCTTGCGTTGGTCGAGCCCAGGGCCGGGCTCGTGCCGCTGACCTTTGCCGAGCAGGACCTGGACCTTTGCCGACCGCTTTCGGGCCTGTCCGTCGCGGCCGAGGTCAGCCATGGCGCCGGGCGGCGGCGCACCCGGTTCCGCGACGGTCTGCTGTTCACCCACCGCGGCCTGTCGGGCCCCGCGATCCTGCAAATATCGAGCTTCTGGCGGCCGGGAGAGGAGATCATCGTCGATCTGGCCCCCGATGCCGAGATCGCGGCGGGCCTGCGCGAGATCCGCGGGCAGGGCGGGCGCATGACCGTGGCCTCGGCCCTGTCGCGCTGGCTGCCCGCCCGGCTGGCCGAAGCGATCGCCGCCGAAGCGGGGCTGGCTGGCGCGCGGCTGGCCGACCAGGGGAATGCCGTGCTCGACCGTCTGGGCGGGCGGGTGAATCGCTGGGTGCTGCGGCCGGTCGGCACGGAAGGCTGGCGCACGGCCGAGGTCACGGTCGGCGGCGTCGATACGCGCGCGCTCGATTCCAGGACCATGCAGGTGAAATCGGTTCCCGGCCTTTATTTCATCGGCGAGGTCGTCGATGTCACCGGCTGGCTCG
This sequence comes from Paracoccus denitrificans, assembly GCF_900100045.1. GTDB lineage: Bacteria > Pseudomonadota > Alphaproteobacteria > Rhodobacterales > Rhodobacteraceae > Paracoccus > Paracoccus denitrificans. Next base: position 7,795 of record NZ_FNEA01000019.1, read on the forward strand.
GCGGCTATAATTTCCAATGGGCCTGGGCCTCGGCCCATGCCGCGGCCCAAGCCATCGCGGCTGGTTGATCAGCCCATCACCGGATCGGATTTCGCCAGCGCATCGAAGCGCATCAGCGAGGCGATCAGCGCTGGCATCCGGTCCAGATGGATCATGTTCGGCCCGTCCGAAGGCGCGTTGTCGGGGTCCTGGTGCGTCTCGATGAAGACGCCGGCGACGCCGAGCGCCACCGCCGCCCGCGCCATGACCGGCGCGAATTCGCGCTGCCCGCCGGAAGAGCCGCCCTGTCCGCCCGGCTGCTGCACGGAATGGGTCGCGTCCATGATCACCGGCCAGCCGGTCCGCGCCATGATCGGCAGGCTGCGCATGTCCGCGACCAGCGTATTGTAGCCGAAGCTGACGCCACGCTCGGTCAGCAGGATGCGTTCGTTGCCGGTCGAGGCGACCTTTTCGGCGACATTCGGCATGTCCCAGGGGGCAAGGAACTGACCCTTCTTGATGTTCACTGCCGCCGGGGTCTCGCCCGCGGCCAGGAGCAGGTCGGTCTGGCGCGACAGGAAGGCGGGGATCTGGATCACATCGACCACGGCGCCCGCCAGCCGCGCCTGCTCGATGTCATGCACGTCGGTCAGCACCGGGCAGCCGATGCGGCGCCGCACCTCGTCCAGCATGCGCAGCCCCTCGTCGATGCCGATGCCGCGCCGCCCCTTCAGCGAGGTGCGATTGGCCTTGTCGTAGCTGGCCTTGAAGACGAATCCCGCGCCTGCCTTCGCGCAGGATTCGGCCACCGTCTCGGCAATCATCAACGCATGATCGAGGGTTTCAAGCTGGCAGGGCCCGGCGATCAGCGCCAGGGGCTGATCGTTGCCGACGGTGACATTGCCGATCTGGAATTTTTTCATGAAGATACCTGTTCGCGCAGGATCGAGGCCGTCAGCGAGAGCATCAGGTAGATGCCCGAAAACACCAGGAAGGCCACGATCGTGTTCTGGAAAGCCTTGGGATAGGTCGCTTCGTCCGGGGGCACCGGCGCGACCGAGAGCGAGAGATAGCGGACCTGCTTGTTGGCCTCGATCCGCGCGGTCTCCATCTGCGCGGCGGCTGTGGCCAGCAGTTCCTGCCGGGTCATGAGGTCGGATTCGGCGATGCGGATCTCGCCCGAGATGGTGGCCAGCGAGCCGCGGGCGTTGTTGCCCTCGGTCAGCTGGCTGCGGGTCTGGGCCAGCATCTCCTCGAGCCGGCCGATATCGCCCTCGACGCCGGCGACGCGGCTGGCATTAGGGCGAAGGTTCGATTTCAACTGGCCCAGTTCCAGCTTCTTTTCCGCCAGCTGGCGCTCGAGCTCGGCGATATGGCCCATGATGACGCTGCCTTCGGCCGCCGGGTCGAGAACGCCCAGCTTCTGCTGCAATTCCTGCACCCGGCGCTGAGCCAGCAGCACCTTTCTCTCGGCATCCTGATAGCTCTCGACCGCACCCTTCATCTGGTCCTCGCGCAGGCGCGCGGTCATCTGGTCCACCTGGCCCTCGGCATATTTGATCAGCGCCAGCGAGAATTCCTGGCTGAGCTCGGGGTCGGGGGCGATCACTTCCATGTTGATCACGCCCTCGGTCGGATCATAGCCGATCTTCACCGAGTTGCGATAGAGCTTGTAGGCCTGTTCGTTCGTCGCATCAGGCGGCAGGCGCAGGATCGGGTCCATGGCCGGCTCCTGGAAGGCGCGCTTGAAGCCCAGATCCTTGTCGAGCCGCAGCATCGCGTCGCGCGAGGTCAGATAGCTTTGCACCGAGACCGAGTCGGTATTGGTGGCCAACTGCGTTCCACCGAACAGCCCGCCCAGGCCGCCCGGGCTGGATTGCTCGGCCTGCTGGATCTGGAACTGCGAGACGGTGGCGTAAAGCGGCGTGGCCACCGAGGAATAATACCAGCCCGCGATCAGCGTCGGCAGCACGACGAAGGCCGCAAGGCGTGCAAGCAGCATCAACAGCCTGCGGCGGCGACGGCGGGCGATGTCCTGCTGGATGCGGATGATCTCGGCGGCGCGGCGATCCTCGGTCAGCGCCTCGCGCGAGGGCAGGCTGGTGGTGCCGGGCGACAGGGGCATGATCTCGGTGCCGCGACTGCGGGGGGGCGGGCCGTCACGGCGCGTCGGCACCGGCATGTTGGCGCCGTTGGCGGATGCCGCAGCCTGGGCGCGCGCGCCCTCTTCCGCCAGGATCTTGCCGACCGCGGCGCGGTGGAACGGGTCGATGCCGCGGTCGCGCAGCAGGACCACCGCCTCATGATCGGAAGCGGCCTTGATCTCGTGCATGGCGGCGATGCGGCGCGCCATGCGCAACTGGCGGTCGGTCAGGTTCTCGGCCCGCACCGCGGCGATGCGTTCGGCCATCGGCGGCTTGCCCTGCGCGGCCTCGGCAGGCTTCTTCGCCGCGCCGGGAAAGCGCATGTCGCCGAAACCGTCCTCCTCGGTCGAGAAAAGCTGCTCGGGGTTCTGGCCGGCGCGCGCGGATTCGATGCGCTTCTGGACCTCGACCTGCACTTTTTGCGCCGTGCCGGCTGCGTGCGGGCCCTCGCTGGCTGCCAGCACCGACTCTTCGCGGCTGATGCGATAGGCGCGCGCCTTAGGCGGTGTAGTCATAATATTGCTTGGCCTCTTCGAGGGTTTCGAACTGATATAGCTTGCCGTCGCGAAGGACGGCAGCAGAATGGCAGAACTTTTCAATGGTTTGCGCCTGGTGCGACACCACGATCACGGTCGCCGACTTCAGGCGTTCGTAAAGCACCGTTCCCGCCTTGCGGTTGAATTCGGGATCCGTCGTGGCGGGCATGCCTTCGTCGATCAGGTAGATGTCGAACTCCAGCGCCAGCATCAGCGAAAAGGTAAAGCGCGACCGCATGCCGGCGCTGTAGGTGCCGACCGGCATGTCGAAATATTCGTCGATATCGGTCAGCCAGCGGCAGAAGGCTTCGACATAATCCGGGTCGAGCCCGTAGATGCGGGCGATGAAGCGCGCATTCTCGTTGGCGCTGAGCGAAGGGGTGATGCCGCCCATGAAACCCAGCGGAAAAGAGACCCGGCATTCGGTGCGGATCGTGCCTTCGTCCGGCTTTTCCAGGCCGCACATCATGTTGATGATCGTGGTCTTGCCGGTACCGTTCGGTGCGAGAATGCCCATCGACCGCCCCAGTTCGATGCGGAACGACGCGCGATCGAGGATCACCTTGCGTTGGGTTCCGGTCCAGAACGACTTGGAGACATTGTCGAATTCGATCATCTGGCCGTCCTGATCCACGCGCATGCGCGGGCTGGTAATGGTTACGAGATACACAATCACTGCCGCGGCCTGAAACCCGCGCCGCGGCAGGCCGGACAATATGCCCGGGGGCCCGCGCTGTCCACCATGGCGATCAATGCTTGACATATCGTGAATGCCCGCCCTTTTCCGCCGGCCCGGATATGCCTATCTGCCGGACATGCCCGCCTCGACCAGCCTTCTTCGCGAGATCTCGGCCTGCCGCCTTTGCGAGCAGCGCTTTGCGTCGACGGCGACCGGGCACAGTCCGCGCCCCGTGGCCTGGTTCCGGCCCGGCGCGCGCATCCTGGTCGTCGGGCAGGCGCCGGGCATGCGCGTCCATCTGGCGGGGCGGCCCTTTGCCGATCGCTCGGGCAACCGGCTGCGCGACTGGATGGGCGTGTCGGACGCCGAGTTCTACGACCGCTCGCGCATTGCCATCGTGCCGATGGCCTTCTGCTTTCCGGGCTATGACGCCAAGGGCGCCGACCTGCCGCCGCCGCCGATCTGCGCCCGGACCTGGCGCGAACGCGTCATGGCCGAGTTGCAGCCGCAGCTGACTCTGCTGGTCGGCGGCCATGCGCAGCGCTGGCACCTGGGTGCGGCGGCGCGCGGCGGGGTGACCCAGACCGTCGCCGACTGGCGCGCGCATGGGCCGCACATCTTTCCCTTGCCTCATCCGTCCTGGCGCAATACCGGCTGGTTGCGGCGCAATCCCTGGTTTCAGGCCGACCTGCTGCCGGAATTGCGCGCCGCCGTTGCCGCCCTGTTGAGAGAAGCCGATGACCCCGCTGGATGAACTTTGCCAGGTGCCCTTTCACGAGGCCGATGCCCCCGCCCGCGCGCGCATCCTGTCGCGCCTGGCCGATACCGAGCTTTTCGCCGCGCTGCTGGCCGAACCGGCCGACGACCGTGCCGAGCTGCGGCTGTTCGACCTGCCCGAGGGGCGCTTTGCCCTGGCCTGCGACCGCGAGGAACGGCTGGCCGGTTTCGTCGGCGGCCCGGTTGCCTATCTCGCCTTGCCGGGCCGGGTGCTTGCCGCGGCGCTGGCCGAGGAGGGGCGGGGCCTGCTGGTCAATCCGGGCCATGCCTCGCAGCTGATGCTGGATGCGGGCGTGCTGGGCTGGCTGGTGCAGGCGCTTCAGGCGCGCCCCAGCATGGTGCCGGACGAGGCGGCGCGGCGGCTGGGCGCGCCGTCGCCCGAGGCGGTGGCGCTTCTGGCCGAGCCCCTGGCGCAACGGCTGGGCGACATGGCCGGGCTGGTCGGGCGGCTGGCGCTGGTCGCGGCCGAATGGCAGGACGGGCGACAGGGCCACGCGCTGATCCTTGCCGGCGTCGAGCCGGCCCATGAGGACGCGGTGGCCAAGGCTTTGGCCGAACTGCTGGCCTTCCTGCCCGAACTGCCCGGCGGCGTGGACATCGGCTTTGCCGGGCCCGATCTCCCCGCCGGGGCGCTGGTCCTGGAACCGCCGCCCCCGCCTCCCGCACCCGAACCGGCGCGGCGCGATCCCTCGGCCCCGCCGCGACTGCGCTAGAGCGGAGCGGACAAAAGCTTGGCCCGGACAAACGAAAACCCGCCCTTGAGGGCGGGTCTTTGCGTGATCACCGTGAGTTGATCGGTCGCGAGTCAGGCGCCCCAATGGCGGATCGGGCCACAGTCCATATGGACGAAGTTCGAGCGCGAATATTTGCCGACGCCGCCTGCGTTGCAGGCCGCCGCGGCCTTGTACATCTGCGAGACCGAGCGCGATTTCAGGCGCAGGTCGGCAGCCTTGCCCACCATGTGGAGCGAGTTCCTGGCCACGCCCGAAGAGCGCGAGCGCAGCATGGCGTTGGTCTGCGGCGAGCGATAGCCCGACAGCATCATGTAGGGTTCGTTGGTCTGCAGCAGCCGGTGCGAGGCTGCGGCAATGTCGATCGCGCGCGGATCGAACCCGATCGCTTGGCCCGTCCGCCAGTCGCGCATGAAGATGTTGATTTCATTGAGGGCATCCCGGATATACTTGCCTTCGACCCAATAGACCGTGTCGATGCTTTCGCCCGTGCGCCCCGAATACATGCGAATGCGGCGGATGTCGCCGGCGCCCCGCAGAAGTCCGAAGGCATTGGCCATAACCGGCGCTGCGGCCACCGTGGTCGCCGCGAAGACGCCAAGGATGCCCCGACGCGAGAGTGATTCAAACGTCATGTCAGATCGCCTGTCCTGCTTTCGTTGTTTTTGCCGCCCGTTGAAACGGCCCGCCCCGGTTTAGCCGGAGCCGGTTAAGAATATGTCACCAGCGCGCGAGCCGAGGGAAGCTTTTCGTTTCGCTTGCAGCAAAGATCCGCCATTCTCGGCAAAAATCCGCCGATATCCGGGTGATTCGGAACCAAATCCGATGTTTTTGCGCGGCCGTGTTTGCGCTGCATCAGTGATGCAAGAAAAAACTTGCCTCGCTGGACCGGAATCGACGCAAATGCGAAGATTTGCCGCAGACGCAAAGGAACCTTTCAAGTGCGCTTTACCGGGTTGATTCGTGTGATGGTTGTTGCGGCCGCTCTGGCGGCCATGCCGCGCGTCGCGGCGGCGCAGGCGCTGGACGTGGTGCCGGTCGCGGCGCTTCCTGCGCCCAGGCTAAGCTTTTCCGAGCAGGAAATGCAACTGGCCCAGCAGGTTGCCGACCATCCGGGCCTGGCCGATTTCTATGGCACGAACGGGCTGAAGCCGGTCTTTACCGGCGCCGCGGGGGCCGCGCGCCGCGCTGCGCTGATCGAGGCGCTGGGGCAGGCGGCCTCGCACGGGTTGCCGCCCACGCGTTATCGCCAGGCGGCGTTGCGCACCCTCGACCGCGAGGGCGCCGACACGGTCGAGGAAGAGATCCGCTTTGCCCGCGCCTTCGCCGACTGGAGCCGCGACGTGTCGGGCGGGATCCTCGATCCGCGCCGGGTCGAACCCGGCATCAAGCGCGAGGTGCAGCGCCCGCGGACCGGCGATCTGCTGCGCGCCTTTGCCGCCGCCGCCGATCCGGTCGCCATGCTCGCTGCGCTGCCGCCGCAGGATGCGCGCTATGAGGCGCTGCGCCAGGCGCTGGCGCGGCAGTCGCAACTGGTCGCGCCCGGCGATGCGCCGCGGGTGGCCGAGGGGCTGTGGCGCGAGGGGACCAGCGACCCGGCGGTCGCGGCGCTGCGCGTGCGCCTTGCCTCGGTCGGTTTCGCCGCGGCGCCCATGGGCAGCCCGCTGACCTATGACGGGGCGCTGGCGCAGGCGGTCGCCGCCTATCAGAAGGCGGCGGGCCTGCCGGCGGACGGGGTGGCCGGGCCGCGCACGGTGGCGCGGCTGAACCGCGGCACCGGCCCCGAGGCCGAGGCGATCCTGGTTGCGCTGGAGCGGATGCGCTGGATGCGCGGGCACGACCTGAACGCCCGCCATGTCTGGGTGAACCTGCCCGAGTTCAACGCCCGCATCTACGAGAACGGCCGAGAGGTCTTCGAGACCCGCGTGGTCATCGGCAAGGCCAATCGCGAATTCGAGACGCCCGAGTTCAGCGAGACGATGAAATACATGGTCGTCAACCCGCGCTGGAACGTGCCGCGCTCGATCACCGTCAAGGAATACCTGCCGCGGCTTCAGGCCAACCGGCATGCGGTCGGGCATCTCGACGTGGTGGACGGGGCCGGCAATGTCATTGCGCGCGACCGCATCGACTTTCGCAAATACAGCGCCAAGACCTTTCCCTATCGCATGCGGCAGAAACCCAGCGACGACAATGCGTTGGGGCAGGTCAAGTTCATGTTCCCGAACCCGTGGAACATCTATCTGCACGACACGCCGACCAAGCATCTGTTCAACCAGTCCAGCCGCGCCTATTCGCATGGCTGCATCCGCGTCGGCCGCCCGGTCGACCTGGCGCATGAGCTGCTGAAGGGCCAGGTGGAAAGCCCCGAGGCGGTTTTCTCCAAGGCGCTGAAATCCGGGCGCGAGACCTATCTGAACCTGCGCCCGCCCGTGCCGGTGCATCTGGTCTATTTCACCGCCTTCCCCGACGAGAGCGGCCAGATCCGCCGTTTTCCCGACATCTATGGCCGCGATGCGCTGGTGCACGCGGCGCTGGTCAAGGCCGGGCTGGATTCCGCGGCCGCGGATGAATAGATGAACCCCAAGCAAAGGGGAGCCGCATGACACTGACCATCGCCGAACTGGCCCGCGCACTCGATGCCCGCCTCTGGGGCGATGGCAGCCTGATCGTCAACGGCGCGGCCGAGGCCGGCCAGGCAGGAGAGGGCCAGATCGCGCTGGCTACCTCGCCCGCCTATGCCGAGAAGCTCAGCCCCGGCGGCATGGCCCTGCTGGCCGAGGGGGCCGACCCCGAGGCGCTGGGGCTGCGCGCCGCCATCCTGGTCGGCCGGCCGCGGCTGGCCATGGCCGGGCTGACCCGTGCCTTCGATCCCGGCCCCGGCATCGCGCCCGGCATCCATCCCAGCGCGGTGATCGACCCGACGGCCGAACTGCCCGAGGACGCCGCCATCGGTCCCTTCGTGGTCATCGGCCCGCGGGTGCGGATCGGGGCGGGCGCGCGCATCGCCTCGCATGTCTCGATCGGCGCGGATACGGTGATCGGCCGCGACGCGCTGATCCATGCCGGCGTCCGCATCGCCCACGGCGTGACCATTGGCGACCGGGTGATCCTGAACCCCGGCGTTTCGCTGGGCGCGGACGGGTTTTCCTTCGTCACGCCCGAGAAGTCCGGCGTCGAGGAAATCCGCCAGTCCCTGGGCGAGCGGCAGGAGATTCGCCAGCAGCATTGGACCCGCATCCATTCTCTGGGCGGGCTCGAGATCGACGACGATGTCGAGATCGGCGCCAATTCCACCGTGGACCGCGGCACCATCCGCGCGACCCGGATCGGGCGCGGCACCAAGATCGACAATCTCGTGCAGGTCGGCCACAATTGCGTGGTGGGCGAGGATTGCCTGCTTTGCGGCCTTGTCGGCGTCGCCGGCTCGGCCCGGATCGGCAATCGCGTGGTGCTGGGCGGGCAGGTCGGCGTCTCGGACAACATCTTCGTCGGCGACGACGTGATCGCGGGGGGCGCCACCAAGATCTTTACCAACGCCCCCGCAGGCCGCGTGCTGCTGGGCAGCCCGGCGGTGCGGATGGAGACCCATGTCGAGGCGCAGAAGAACATCCGCCGCCTGCCGCGACTCTATGCGCAGGTGGCCGAGCTTCGCGAAACTGTTAAGAAACTGCTCGACAAGGGCGACGTGGAATAGCATTCCCGGGGCAATCGCCCCTGACTGGGACAGAACGGAGGCCGAGATGACAGAAATCCGCGACCGCATCATCCAGATCATCGCAGAACAGGCGATGCTGGACCCGTCCGAGCTGAAGCTCGAGATGTCGCCGCAAGAGATCGGCATCGACAGCCTGGGCCTCGTCGAATCGATCTTCGCCATCGAGGAAGCCTTCGACATCTCGGTGCCCTTCAACGCCAACGAGCCCGAGAAATCCGACTTCGACATCTCGACTCTCGGCGCCATCATCGGCGCCGTGGAAAAGCTGGTCGCTGAAAAGGCATGAACGCCAAGAGGAACAAGGGCGAGAGGCCGCCGAAAACCCCGCGCAAGCCCGGCAAGGTCAAGGGCAAGGTCAAGAGCGCGACCAAGATGGCCCGCACCATGCTGGGCCGCGTCATCATGGGCCGCCACGCCAACGGCATGCGCCGCGTCGCCATCACCGGCATGGGCACCGTCAACGCGCTTGGCCGCGACGTGCCCTCGACGCTGGAGGCGATGCGCGAGGGGCGCTGCGGCATCGGCCCGCTGGATTTCCGCGACGTGGACCGGCTGGCGATCCGCATCGGCGGCCAGGTTCGCGACTGGGAGGCCGAGACCTATTTCAATCGCCAGCAGATCGTCCTTTACGACAAGTTCACCCAGTTCACGCTTCTTGCCGCGCGCGAGGCGGTGGCGCAGTCCGGGCTGGTCTTCGAGGGCGAGCTGGGCCTGCGTTCGGGCGTGGTCCTGGGCACCGCCGCCGGCGGCATGAACACCTGGGACGAGAATTACCGCACCGTCTATGAAGAGGGGAAGAACCGCGTCCATCCCTTCGTCGTGCCCAAGCTGATGAACAACGCGGCCTGTTCGCATCTGAGCATGGAATACGGGCTGCTGGGGCCCAGCTTCACCGTGGCGACGGCCTGTGCCAGTTCCAACCACGCCATGGGCCTGGCCTTCAACATGGTGCGCTCGGGCGCGGCGACGGTCATGCTGACCGGCGGGTCCGAGGCGATGCTGTGCTTTGGCGGCGTCAAGGCGTGGGAGGGGCTGCGCGTCATGTCCAAGGACGCCTGCCGGCCGTTCTCGGCCACCCGCAACGGCATGGTGCAGGGCGAGGGCGCGGGTGTTTTCGTCTTCGAGGATTGGGAGCACGCGGTCGCGCGCGGCGCCGACATCCTGGCCGAGGTGGTGGGCTTTTCCATGTCGGCCGATGCGCAGGACATCGTCATGCCGTCAGCCATCGGCGCCGAGCGCACCATCACCGGCGCCATGCTGGACGCGCATATGCGCCCCGACGAGGTCGGCTATATCAACGCCCACGGCACCGGCACGGCGGCGAACGACAAGACGGAATGCGCCGCGGTGGCCCATGCCTTCGGCCATCACGCCGACCGGCTGATGATCTCGTCCACCAAGTCCATGCACGGCCACCTGATCGGCGGCACCGGCGCGGTCGAGCTGTTGGCCTGCATCATGGCGCTGCGCGACGGCGTGATCGCGCCGACCATCGGCTATGAGGAGCCGGACCCGGAATGCGCGCTGGACGTGGTGCCGAACGAGGCGCGCGAGGCCAGGGTCGAGGCGGTGCTGTCCAACGCCTTCGCCTTCGGCGGGCTGAACGCGGTGATCGCACTGCGCAAGGCGTGACGCCATCATTGCATGAGCGATCAATGCCTTGCCATGGAAATCTCCAGGCTTTCCAGGTCGGGCTGTGAACCCACCCTTCGGCTCCGGCCTATTACCGCGCCACCTCGCGCGGGCGCAGCATCAGCCACAACAGCGCACCCCCCGCCAGCACCAGGAAGGGCAGCATGGCCAGGTTGACCGCGTTCCAGCCCGCCTGGGTCGAGCCGCCCATGCAGTTCATCAGCCCGCCCGAGGACAGCGAGGCCAGGAACACCCCGCCGAAGACCACGGCGTCGTTCAGGCCCTGCACCCGCTCGCGCTCCTCGGGGCGATAGGCGCGGGTCAGCATGGCGGTGGCCCCGATATAGCCGAAGTTCCAGCCCAGCCCGAGCAGGATCATGGCGATGAAGAAATGCGCGAGATCGACCCCCGACAGCGCCACCGCCCCGGCGCCAGCCAGGATCGCAAGTCCGACCATGACGATGCGCGTGGCACCGAAGCGGGCGATCAGGTGGCCGGTAAAGAACGAGGGCGCGAACATCGCCAGCACATGGCCCGAGACGATATTGGCCGCGTCCGCCGTCGCAAACCCGCAGCCCACCACGGCCAGCGGGGCCGAGGTCATCACGAGGTTCATCAGCGCATAGGACACCATGCCGCAGATCATCGCCACGGCGATCTGCGGCACGCGCAAGAGTTCGCCCAGCGGCCGGCCCTCGGTCTGGCCGCGGACGGGGGCGGGCGGTTTCGGAATGTCCAGAAAGGCGAAGAGCACCGGCCCCAGCAGGTTCAGCCCGATGATCGCGGCATAGGTGGCCAGGAAGGGGATGGCGGTCACATCCGCTGTCAGCCGCACCAGGAACGGGCCGGTGAAGGCGGCGGCAAGCCCGCCCGCCAGCACCCAGGAAATCGCGCGCGACTGGAACTCGGGCGGCGCGCAATCGGTGGCGGCAAAGCGGAAAAAGCCCTGCGCCGCCATATAGACGCCGGTGAAAAGCGCGCTGGCGGTGAACAGCCAGAAATTACCGCTGGCCAGCCCATAGGCGGCGATGGCCGCCCCCAGCGCCGCCGAGCCGCAGGACAGGAGGAACCCCGCCCGCCGCCCGTGCCGGCGCATGAAGCCCGACAGAGGCCGGGCAGAGAGCGCCGATCCCAGGATCATCATCGACAAGGGCAGGGTGGCGATGCAGGGGTTCGGGCTCAGCATCTGGCCGGCCAGACCGCCGACGATGAAGATCATCGACATCTGCGCCCCAAGCAACGCCTGTGCCAGCAAGAGCACGATGACGTTGCGCCGGGCGCGGCGCATCGGGTCGGTCTCGGCCAGGGTCATCGCCATGGCGGGGCTAGCGCAGGGTGCGCGCGTCGCGGGCGCGGGATTCGATCGCCGCCCAATCGCCGGCGGCCACATCAGCATCCGGCGCGATCCAGCTGCCGCCGACGCAGATCACGTTCGGCAGCGCTAGGTAGTCGGGGGCGTTCTGCAAGGTCACGCCGCCGGTCGGGCAAAAGCTGACCTGCGGCAGCGGCCCGGCCAGCGATTTCAGCGATTTTGCGCCGCCCGCCGCCTCGGCCGGAAAGAACTTCAGCATGGAAAAGCCCATTTCCATCGCCCGCATCACCTCGGATGCGGTGACGGCGCCGGGCAGGAGGGGCAGGCCGATATCCTCGCAGGCGCGCACCAGCCGCTCGGTCGCGCCCGGCGAGACGGCGAAGCTGGCGCCGGCATCCTTCGCGCGTTTGGCGTCGTCGGGTGTCAGCACCGTGCCCGCGCCGACATGGCCGCCCGGCACCTTGGACATTTCGCCGATCACCTGCAATGCGGCGGGGGTGCGCAGGGTCACCTCCAGCACCGGCAGGCCGCCGGCGACCAGCGCCGTCGCCAACCCTTCGGCGCGGGTCGCGTCGCCGACCACCAGGACCGGGATGACCGGGGCGAGTTCGCAAAGCGCGCGGGTCTTCTGGGACTGTTGTTCGGGGGTCATGGCGGGCCTCGTTCTTGCGGAAAACTCGCGGCAGGTTGCGCTTTTCCGCGCGGCTACGCAAGGGTGTGTGTTAGCGTTAACTGAGGGCTGGCGCATGGAGACGCCGGAGCAGGGGGCTGTCCGCCCCCTCTTGCGGCTTGCGCCGCAATTCACTCCCGAGGGTATTTCGGCAACGGAAAGCCCGTCAGCCGCCGAAACTGCTGCGCCCGCCCGAGCGCGCGGTGGCCGAGGCGCCGAAGCCGCCGCGCTGGCTGACCTGCGCGGCCGACATCGGCGGCTTGCCGAGGGTCGAGGGCGCGCGCTGAAAGGTCGCGGCCGGCACCTTGCCCGCGCCACGGTTGCTGGCGAAGCTCTGGTCGCCCTTGGGCGTGGAAAAGCGGCCGTCCGCCGTGCGCACCATCGGCTGCGACGAGATGCCGCCGCCGCGCGACAGCATCGAGCCCATCATGTAGCCGACCAGCAGCGGCATGAAGGAAAAGCCGCCGCCCGAGTTCTGCGCCTCCTGGGTCTGGGCCGGATCGCCGCCGCAATTGCCGGCGCCGTGTTCTTGTTCGCAAAGTTCCCTGGATTCGTAGCGCGGGGCGGTTTCAAGGAATTCCTGCTGGGCGGCGGCGAAGTTCTTGCGGCAGTCCTCTTCGGTGAACCACAGCGTTTCCTGCTTGCTGGCGGCGATGCAGCTTTCCAGGTCGGGAAAGCTTTGCGCGTCCATCCGGTCGTCCTCGCAGCCGGCGAGCGCCAGGGTCGCGGTTCCGGCCAGCACCAGCGCGACATGGCGCGAGCGTTTGCGGGGGAGGCGTTCGGTCATGGTCAGCCCTCGATGAAATGCGGCTTGAACCGCGACAGGTTGTGGGTGATGGGCGAGCGGTCCTCGCGCAGGCCGAGGCCGCAGCAGTTCTCGCCGACGATCCAGGCGCCGAGCACCGGGCGGAAGCCGCCGAAATCCGGCAGCCGGGCAAGGCCCTGCACGATCATCGGATGGTGCGAATAGCTGTCGTCGCCGGTGCGCGCCGCCTCGCGGCCGCCTTCGTGGATCACCACCCCTGCGCCTTCGCGCGAGAAGATAGGCTTGGTGACGTGACCCAGCGCCAGTGTTTCCCGCGCCGCCTCGAAAGCCTGAGCCGCCTCGGGGGCGGGATTGCCGCCGGTCAGCGCATCCTGCACATCCGCAAGGAAGAAGGCGGGCAGCAGGTTCGGGTGGCCGGGGAACATCTGCCACAAGAGCGGCAGGATGCCCTTGTTCGACAGGACCGCCTTCCAGGGCGGCTCGATGAAGCGGGTGCCGGAGCTTTGCAGATGCGCGGCGAACTCGTCGCGCAGCATGTCCTCCCACGGATAGAGCTTGAAGAGCGTGCCGATGACGCGGGACTGGTCGTCGGCGAACTGGCCCTCTTCGGTCAGGCCGATCTGGGAAAGCGCGGTGAAATGCGCGCCCAGGCCCGCCTCGCGCGCCGCCCAGGCCAGGGTCTCGACGGTGGCGTAATCCTCGGGGTTGTCGGGATCGGCGGCGAAATGCACCTCTTCGCCGTCGGGGCAAATCTGCGTCCAGCGCGCCACGATCGCCTCGTGGATGCTGTTGAACTGGTCGGCATCGGCGTCGAGCACGCCCGCAGCCTGCTGCTGTTCGAACCAGAGCCACTGGAAGCTGGCGGATTCGTAAAGCGAGGTCGGCGTGTCGGCATTGTATTCCAGCAGCCTGGCCGGCCCGTTGCCGTCATAGGCCAGGTCCATGCGGCCATAAAGCTCGGGCTCGCCCCGTGACCAGCTGGCGGCGATCAGGTCCCAGTGCTGGCGGGGGATGTCGAGCCGGGTCAGCCAGGCCTCGTCGCGCACGGCGCGGTCCACCGCCTCGCGGCACAGCGCATGCAGTTCGGTGGCGGGGGCTTCGATATCCTCCTCGATCTCGCGCAGGGTGAAGCGATAGGCGCTGGTCTCGTCCCAATAGGGCTCGCCGCCCATGTCGGCGAAGGTGAAGCCCAGTTCCTCGGCCTTGTCGCGCCAGCCGGGCCGCTCGGGAAGGGTGCGTTTTTCCATGGTCTCTCCTTCAGCCCGAGATAGGACGGGCGCACGGCCCGGCGCAAGCCTCGGGCGGCGATTTTCCCCGCCGGCCGGGCTTGCGCATCATCGGCACTGCCCGGCCGGCGCGGAACGCGGGGCTTGCGGCAAGCCTTGCTTCGTGCCAATCTGCTACCATTCCAGTCCCGCGAACGACGGGACGCGACAACAGGGATGTCCCATCATGCAGAACCGTTTTCCGCTTCGCGCGCTGCTCCTGGCCTCGGCCGTGTCCTTGGCCGCGCCGATGACCCTGACCGTGACCGCGGCGCAGGCCGAGACGCCCGCCGACACGCTGGTCATCGCCCATCAGATCGACGACATCATCAGCCTCGATCCCGGGCAGAGCTTCGAATTCTCGGGTCAGGACGTGGTGCACAGCCTTTACGACCGGCTGGTGGATTTCGATCCGCTGGACCTGAACGCCGGGATCAAGCCCAGCCTGGCCGAAAGCTGGGAGGTCAGCGAGGACGGCAAGACCATCACCCTGACCATGCGCGAGGGCGTGACGTTCCAGTCCGGCAACCCGGTCCGGGCCGAGGATGCCGCCTGGTCGCTGCAACGCGCCGTCAAGCTGAACAAGTCGCCGGCCTTCATCCTGAACCAGTTCGGCTTTACCGCCGAGAACGTGGACGAGCGCGTGACCTTCGACGGCAACCGGGTGATCCTGCAACTGGACCAGCCCTATGCGCAAAGCTTCGTGCTGAACTGCCTTGCCTCCGAGGTCGGCTCGGTCATCGACAAGGAAACCGCCATGAGCCATGCCGAGGGCGAGGATTTCGGCAATGCCTGGCTGTCCACCAACGGCGCGGGCTCGGGTCCCTACGCCCTGGGCGCGTGGCGGCCGAACGAGGCGGTGCAACTGGTCGCCAATCCCGATTATTGGCAGGGCGCGCCGACGATGGCCCGGGTGATCGTGCGGCACGTCCAGGAAAGCAGCGCCCAGCGGCTGCTGCTGGAGCAGGGCGATGTCGACGTGGCGCGCAACCTGACGCCGACCGATGTCGAGGGCGTCGCCGGCAATGAGCGGCTGAAGGTCCTGGACGAGCTGCGCGGCCGCATCCTCTACATGGGGCTGAGCCAGAAGGACCCGCTGCTGTCCAGGCCCGAGATGGTCGAGGCGATGAAATACCTGATCGACTACGCGGGCATGGAATCGAGCTTTCTCAAGGGCCAGTGGAAGGTGCACCAGAACTTCCTGCCCGAGGGCTATCTGGGTGCCGCGGACGAAAATCCCTGGAGCTATGACATCGAGAAGGCTCGCCAGATCCTGACCGATGCCGGCATTACCTCGGGCACCGTCAAGACCATCGTGCGCGACATCCGCGAATATGTCGATGCGGCCCAGACCCTGCAAGCCGCCATGGCCCAGGTCGGGCTGACGCTGGAAATCCAGCAGATGACCGGGGCGCAGGTGCTTGACGCCTATCGCGCGCGGCAGGTGCCGATCTTCATCGGCGAATGGGGGCCGGATTACGCCGATCCGAACACCAATGCCTCGACCTTTGCTCATAACCCCAACAACGCCGACGATGCCGGGCTGTCGCAGCTGGCATGGCGCAACAGCTGGGCGGTGCCGCAAGAGATGAACCAGGCCGTCGAGGCCGCCACGCTGGAGGGCGATACCGACAAGCGCGTGCAGATGTATCTGGACATCCAGAGCCAGTATCGCGAGATCGCGCCGATCATCCCGATGTTCCAGAAGATCGAGCAGGTGGTGCTGCAGCAGAACGTGCAGAACTGGACCTCGGGCGGCTCGGTCACCTCGGTCAATTATCGTCAGGTGACGAAGGAATAAGGCGTGGCCCAGCCCGACATCCTCGGTCCGCCGGGACAGGGCGTGCCGCCCCCGGCCGGCGGCATGCCATCGGCCCGCCGGGCGCGGCTGGGCCGGAGGCTTCGCAGCCTTGCCGGCATCGCCCTGTCGCTCGCGCTGACGCTGCTGGGCCTGCTGCTGGTCACCTTCGTCATCGGCCGCATCATGCCGATCGACCCGGTGCTGAAGGTGGTGGGCGAGCGCGCGACCCAGGCGCAATACGACGCGGCCTATCAGGCCATGGGGCTGGACAAGCCGATCTGGCAGCAGTTCCTGCGCTACATGGCCGAGGTGCTGCGGGGCGATTTCGGCCGCTCGATCTCGACCGGGCATCCGGTGGCGCAGGACCTGCTGCGGGTGTTTCCGGCGACGGTCGAACTGGCGACGCTGGGCACGCTGATCGGCGTCTGCGTGGGCGTGCCCTTGGGCGTGGTCGCCGCCGCGCGCCGGGGCGGCTGGATCGACCAGGTCGCCCGCGTGGTGGCGCTGGTGGGCTATTCCATGCCGATCTTCTGGCTGGGGCTGATGGGGCTTTTGCTGTTCTACGGCATCCTCGGCTGGGTCGGCGGGCCGGGCCGGCAGGGCATCATCTATGACGGCATGGTGCCCACGGTCACCGGGCTGATCCTGATCGACAGCCTGGTCGCCGGCGACTGGGCCGCCTTTCGCGACGCCTTCAGCCATATCGTGCTGCCGGCCAGCCTGCTGGGCTATTTCAGCCTCGCCTATATCAGCCGCATGACCCGCAGCTTCATGCTGGAGCAGCTTTCGGCGGAATATGTCGTCACCGCCCGGGTCAAGGGCCTTTCCGAGGGCCGGGTGATCTGGGGCCATGCCTTCCGCAACATCCTGGTGCCGCTGATCACGGTGATCGCGCTGAGCTTCGGCTCGCTGCTGGAGGGCTCGGTGCTGACCGAGATCGTGTTCTCATGGCCCGGCATCGGCCAGTATATCACCAAGGCGCTGCTGGCGGGCGACATGAACGCCGTGCTGGGCGGGACCGTGGTGGTCGGCACCTGCTTCGTGGCGCTGAACCTGCTTTCCGATATCCTCTACCGCCTGCTGGACCCGAGGGCGAAATGACCCAGACCACACGCGCATGGCTTCTGTCCGACGCGCCGCAGACCCGGCGGCAGGCTCGGCTGGGGGCGCTTTACCAGGGTTGGCTGACCTTTCGCGCCAACCGGCTTGCCATGGTCGGGCTGGCGATCCTGGTCCTGCTGGTGCTGGTGGCCGCCTTCGCGCCCTGGATCGCACCGCAGAACCCCTATGCCCAGAACCTGGCCGAGCGGCTGCGGCCGCCCTCGGCGCAGCACTGGCTGGGCACCGATGCACTGGGCCGGGACATCCTGTCGCGGCTGATCTTTGGCTCGCGCGTGACGCTGTTCATCGTCGGCACGGTGGCGCTGATCGCGCCGGTGATCGGGCTTTTCGTCGGCACGGTCGCGGGGTTCGCCGCCGGCTGGGTCGACCAGGTGCTGATGCGCATCACCGACATCTTCCTGGCCTTCCCCAAGCTGATCCTGGCGCTGGCCTTCGTCGCCGCACTCGGCCCCAGCATCGGCAACGCGGTCCTGGCGCTGGCCCTTACCTCCTGGCCGCCCTATGCGCGCCTGGCGCGGGCCGAGACGCTGACCATCCGCAATGCCGACTACATCGCCGCCGCCCGGTTGCAGGGGGCAGGGCCGCTGCGGCTGCTGATCGGCCATGTCTGGCCGCTTTGCGTCAGTTCGCTGATCGTGCGGGTGGCGCTGGACATGGCGGGGATCATCCTCTCCGCCGCCGGGCTGGGCTTCCTTGGCCTTGGTGCGCAACCGCCGATGCCGGAATGGGGGGCGATGATCTCGGACGGGCGCAGCTATATCCTGGATTTCTGGTGGGTGGCGGCCATGCCGGGCATGGCGATCTTTGTCGTGTCGCTGGCCTTCAACCTGCTCGGCGACGGGCTGCGCGACGTGCTGGACCCCAAGGGAGCCAGGGAATGAGCCCGCTGCTTTCGGTTCGGAACCTCCGCGTCTCCTTCCCGACCCGCTCGGGCATGTTCGAGGCGGTGCGCGGTGTCAGCTTCGACCTTGGCCGGGAACGGCTGGGCGTGGTGGGCGAAAGCGGTTCGGGCAAGTCGATGACCGGCCGCGCCATCCTCGGCCTCGTCCGCCCGCCCGGGCGGGTCGAGGCCGAGCGCATGGAACTGGGCGGCGAGTCGATCCTGAACCTGCCCGAGGCCCGCATGCGCCGCCTGCGCGGCTCGCGCATCAGCATGGTGATGCAGGACCCCAAGTTCAGCCTGAACCCGGTGATGACCGTGGGCCGGCAGATCATGGAGGGCTACCGCCTGCATACCGGCAAGAGCCGCGCCGCCGCCCGCGACAAGGCGCTGGAGATGCTGGCCGCGGTGCAGATCCGCGACCCCGAGCGGGTCTTTCACGCCTATCCGCACGAGGTCTCGGGCGGCATGGGCCAGCGCATCATGATCGCGATGATGCTGGCCCCCGACCCCGAGATCCTGATCGCGGACGAGCCCACATCGGCGCTGGACGTCTCGGTCAGGAACGAGGTGCTGCGCATCATGGACCGGCTGGTCGGCGCCCGCGGCATGGGGCTGATCTTCATCAGCCACGACCTGAACCTGGTCGCGCAGTTCTGCGATCGCGTCCTCATCATGTATGCCGGCCGCGTGGTCGAGGAACTGCCCGCCCGCGACCTGCACGCCGCGAAGCACCCCTATACGCAGGGCCTCTTGAACAGCCTGCCGCGCCTCGACCGCCCTGTCGAGCGCCTCGCGGTCCTGCAAAGGCAAGAGGGCTGGCGCGACGCCCTGCCGGCGGAAACCCCGTGATGCCGCTTCTTCGTTCCCCAAATACTCATCCGCCCCGGTGCCACCCATGCTGACGGTCGAGAATCTGGATGTCTGGTTCGGCCACGCGCCCGAACGCGTCGATGCGGTGAAATCCGCCAGCTTCACCGTCCCGCAGGGCGAAAGCTTCGGTCTCGTCGGCGAAAGCGGCTCGGGCAAATCGACCATCCTGCGCGCCATCACCGGGCTGATCGACACATGGTCGGGCCGCGTCATCGTGGCGGGGGAAGCCATCGCCGGCCGCCATCGCTCGCGCGCCTTCCACAAGACGGTGCAGATGGTGTTCCAGGACCCCTATGCCAGCCTGCATCCGCGCCATTCCGTGGACCGGGTGCTGTCGGAAACCCTGTACCTGCAAGGCATGGACCGCATCGACCAGCGCATCGCCCGGCTCCTGGACCAGGTCGGGTTGGGGCAGGGCTTCCGCTTTCGCTATCCGCACCAGCTTTCGGGCGGGCAGCGCCAGCGCGTCGCCATCGCCCGGGCGCTTGCGGCCGAGCCGAAGCTGCTGCTTCTGGACGAGCCGACCTCGGCGCTGGATGTCAGCGTGCAGGCCGAGATCCTGAACCTGCTCGGCGACATCCGGGCCGAGCGGGGGCTGACCTATGTCATGGTCAGCCACGACCTCGCGGTGGTGGCGCATATGTGCGACCGGCTGGCGGTGATGCGCGAGGGCCGGATCGTCGAGCAGATGGATGCCGCCCGCCTGCGCGCTGGCGCGGCAGAGGGCGACTACGCCCGGGCATTGATCGCGGCCAGCACCGGCTACGCGCGCGAAACCTAGACCGCCACGCCGAAGATCTTGCCGATGCCGGCGGTGACCGCCAGTGCGAAGACGCCGCCCAGGATCACCCGCAGCACCGCCCGCCCGGGCGGGGCGCCGCCGGCCCAGGCCCCCAGCGCGCCCAGCACCGCCAGCGCGACCACCACCGCGACCAGCACGCTGGCGACGACCTGCCCCCCCGGCGCCATGATCGCCGCCAAAAGCGGCACCGCCGCCGCGACGCTGAAGGTCGCGGCCGAGGCCAGCGCCGCCTGCAGCGGATTGGCGTTCGATGCCTCGCTGAGCCCCAGCTCGTCGCGCACATGGGCGGCCAGCGCATCATGCTCGGTCACCTCGCGCGCGGCCTGCAAGGCGGTGCCGGGCGTCATGCCGCGCGATTCGTAGATCGCGGCCAGTTCGTGCAACTCCTCCTCGGGCATCTCGCGCAGGGCTTCGTGCTCGCGGGCGATGTCGGCGCGCTCGGTATCCGATTGCGAGCTGACCGAGACATATTCGCCCATGGCCATGGACATCGCGCCCGCGACCAACCCGGCCGTTCCCGCGATCAGGATCGCCTGCCGCCCCGGATCGGCCGCCGCCACGCCGACGATCAGCGCGCCCACCGAGACGATGCCGTCATTCGCCCCCAGCACCGAGGCGCGCAGCCAGCCCATGCGGCTGACGTAATGCGGATCGTCGGGATGGGCGCTGGGTTGCTTGCTCATTGCGGGCCTCGGCTGCTGTTCCGGGGCCAGCTTAACGGCCCGGACCGCATTTGCCAGCCTTGCGTCCCGCGCTCGGCGCCGTCACGCTGCGGGCTGGCGAATCCCGCCGGGAAGAGAGGCAAGAATGCAGCACGATCCGATCCTGCCGCCGGCTTTGAACCTGATCGGCGGCGCATGGCGACCTGCCGCCTCGGGGCGCGAGATGGCGATGATCTCGCCCATCGACGGCCAGCCCTTTGCCGCCATTGTCGATTCCGGCCCCGAGGACGTGGATGCGGCGATCCGCGCCGCCCGCTTGGCCTTCGAGGGCGACTGGGGGCGCCTGACCGCTGCCGAGCGCGGCCGGCTGATGCTGCGCCTTGCCCTGCGCATCGAGGCCGAGGCGGAAGCGCTTGCGCAGCTGGAAACCCGCGACAACGGCAAGCCCATCGCCCAGTCGCGCGCCGACATGGCGGCCCTGGCGCGCTATTTCGAATATTACGGCGGCGCGGCGGACAAGCTGCATGGCGAGGTGATCCCGTTCCTGAACGGCTATGACGTGATGGCGCTGCGCGAGCCGCATGGCGTCACCGGCCATATCATCCCCTGGAACTATCCGGTGCAGATCTTCGGGCGCTCGGTCGGTGCGGCGCTGGCCATGGGCAACGCGACGGTGACCAAGCCGGCCGAGGATGCCTGCCTGACCATCCTGCGCATCGGCGAACTGGCGGCCGAGACCGGCTTTCCGCCCGGCGCGATCAACATCGTCACCGGACGCGGCGAGGTGGCGGGGCGGGCGCTGTCCGAGCATCCCGGCGTCGATTTCATCAGCTTCACCGGCTCGCCCGAGGTCGGGCAGGCGATCGGGATCGCGGCGGCGCGCAACCATATCCCCTGCACGCTGGAGCTGGGCGGCAAGTCGCCGCAGATCGTCTTTGACGATGCCGATCTGGAGGCTGCGGCCCCGGTCATCGTCAATGCCATCGTGCAGAACGGCGGCCAGACCTGCTCGGCCGGATCGCGCGTGCTGATCCAGCGCGGCATCTGGGAGCGGCTGACGGCGATGCTGGCCGAACGCTTCGGCGCGGTCGTGGCCGGTCCGGCCGAGGGCGCGCTGCTGGGTCCGCTGATCTCGGCCCGGCAGAAGGCGCGGGTCGAGCGCTATGTCGCCGAGGCCGCAGCCCCGCTGATCGCGCGCGGGACCATCGCCGAGGACGCGCCCGCGGCCGGCTTTTACGTCGCGCCGGCGCTGTTCGGCCCGGTCGATCCCGAAAGCCCGCTGGCGCAGGAAGAGATCTTCGGTCCGGTGCTGGCCGCCATCCCCTTCGACACCGAGGCCGAGGCCGTGGCCATCGCCAACGGCACCGAATACGGGCTGGTTGCCGGCATCTGGACCCGCGACGGCGACCGGCAGGCGCGGATGGCGCGGGCCATGCGCTGCGGGCAGGTCTTCATCAACGGCTATGGCGCCGGGGGCGGGATCGAGCTGCCTTTCGGCGGGGTGCGCAAATCCGGCCATGGTCGCGAAAAGGGCTTCATCGCGCTTCACGAATTCTCGCGGCTGAAAACCGTGGTTCATCGTTTCGCATAAAATTCGCATAAAAAGGGAGAGAGATCATGCGGCTTCAGGGCAAGACGGCATTGGTGACGGGCGGCGCCTCGGGCTTCGGGCGCGGCATCGCCGAAACCTTCGCGCGCGAGGGCGCGCGGGTGGCGGTGCTGGACATCGACGGCGAGGCGGCCAAGGCGGTGGCCTCGGGCATCGGCGGGCCTGCCATCACCTGCGACGTGAGCCGGGGCGATCAGGTCCGCGCGGCGGTGGCCCAGGCGCGCGACGCCTTCGGCAGCCTCGACATCGTGGTGAACAATGCCGGCTGGACCACGCCGAACGGCCCGTTGCTGGACACGGACGAGGCGGCGTTCCGCAAGATCTACGACATCAACGTGCTGTCGATCTTTCACATGACTCATGCCGTGCTGCCGCATTGGCGCGAGCGGGGGCAGGGGGTGATGATCAATGTCAGCTCGACCGCCGGTATCCGGCCGCGTCCGGGGCTGAGTTGGTACAACTCCTCGAAAGGCGCGGTGAACACCCTGACCCGCAGCCTGGCGGCGGAACTGGCGCCCGAGGGCGTCCGCGTGAACGCCATCGCCCCGGTGATGGGCGAGACCGGGATGCTGGAGCGGTTCATGGGCTGCGAGGACACGCCCGAGAACCGCGCCCGCTTCCTTGCCACCATCCCGCTGGGGCGGCTGTCGCAGCCGCGCGACATCGCCAATGCGGCGCTTTACCTTGCCTCGGACGAGGCCGATTTCATCACCGGCGTCATCCTCGAAGTCGATGGCGGGCGGACAGTCTAGTCCGCCCCCCTGAACTAGCCCGCCTCCCTGACTAGTCCGCCCCCTGCGCCCGCCGCGTGGCGATGTTGCGCCACAGGAAGGCCAGCACGAACAGCGCCGTCAGCACCAGCACGATGGTCGGCGCGGGCGCGCTGTTCAGCCAGAAGCTGGCCCAGACCCCGCTGACCGCGGCGAATGCCGCGACTGCGACCGATGTGGCCAGCATCACTGGCAGCCGCCGCGTGACCAGAAAGGCCACCGCCCCCGGCGCGATCAGCAGCGCAACCGCCAGGATGATGCCGACGGAACTGAGCATGGCGACGACCGTGGCCGAGATCATGGCCAGCAGCCCGTAGTTCAGCACGGCCAGCGCCAGCCCCGAGACCCGCGCCTGTACCGGGTCGAAGGCCAGGAGCGCGAAGTCGCGCCATTTCAGGATCAGCGCCAGCCCGACCAGCGCCGAGATGCTGCCCGCGAGGCGCAAGTCCTCCGGCCCGACGCCCAGCATGTTGCCGAACAGGATATGGTCCAGGTGCAGGTCGGTCTGGATGGCGGTGTAAAGCACCACTCCCAGCCCGAACATGCCCGACATGACCACGCCCAGCACGGTATCGGCCTTGACGCGGCTGTTGTCCTGCAACCAGCCGGTCAGGGCCGCGCAGCTTATGCCGGCAAGAAAGGCGCCCAGGATCAGCGGCAGGCCCGCGACATAGGCCAGCACCACGCCGGGCAGCACGGCATGGCTGACCGCGTCGCCCATCAGCGACCAGCCCTTGAGCACCAGGAAGCAGGACAGAAGCCCGGCGGGCAGGGCGATCATCAGCCCGATCAGCGCCGCATCGCGCATGAAGGGAAAGGCAAGCGGCATCGTCAGCCAGTCCATCACGCGGCCTCCTTCAATGCGGCGCGGGCGCGGCGGCGGGCGGCGAAAAGCCCGTGCTTCGGTGCCAGCAGGAAGACGGCCAGGAAGATCGCGGTCTGCAGGCAGACGATCACCCCCCCGGTCGCACCGTCGAGGAAGAACGAGACATAGGCGCCAAGCGCCGAGGTGAGCGAGCCGATCGCCACCGAGATCAGGATCAGCCGCGGAAAGCGGTCGGTCAGCAGATAGGCGGTGGCGCCCGGCGTCACCACCAGCGCAACGACCAGGAAGGCGCCGACGGTCTGCATCGCCGCGACCGTGCAGGCCGAAAGCAGGGTGAAGAACAGCACCTTCAGCGCCTGCGGGTTCAGTCCGATGGTGCGGGCATGGCTTTCGTCGAAGAACACCACCATCAGGTCGCGCCATTTCGCCGCCAGGATCAGCAGCGAGATGCCGCCGATCAGCGCCAGTTGCAGCGTGTCGCCCGGCGTGATCGCCAGGATGTTGCCCATGGTGATGGTCTGCACGCTGACCGCCATCGGGTTGAGCGAGACCATGAACAGCCCCAGCCCGAAGAAGCCGGTGAAGATCAGGCCGATGATCGCGTCCTCGCGCAGGCCCGTGCGCTTGTTCAGGAACAGCATGGTCAGCGCGGCCAGCCCGCCCGACAGGAACGCCCCCAGCGCGAAGGGCAGGCCCAGCATATAGGCGCCGGCGACGCCCGGCACGATGGAATGGCTCAGCGCGTCGCCGATCAGCGACCAGCCCTTGAGCATCAGATAGGCCGACAGGAAGGCGCAGACCCCGCCGACCAGCGCCGAGACCCAGATCGCGTCGGTCATGTAGCTGTATTCAAAGGGGACAAGCAGCGTGCGGATCATTTCGGCGCCGCCTCTTCTTCGCGGGCGCTGCGCTGCTTGTCGTCGTAAAAGACCAGCGGGCGCTCGTCGTCCGACAGCACGGTCAGCGCGCGCGGATCGTCGTCCGCATGCAGATGCCGCGCGCCCAGCACGAAATGGCGCAGCACGCCGCCAAAGGCCAGGCGCAGGTTCTCGGGCGTAAAGACCTCGGCCGTCGGGCCATGGGCCAGCACGGTGTTCTTCACCAGCACCACCCGGTCGCAATATTCCGGCACCGAACCGAGGTCATGGGTCGAGACCAGCATGACCCGGCCCTCGTCCCGCATCTGCTGCAACAGCTTGATGATCGCGGATTCGGTCTTGACGTCCACGCCGGTAAAGGGCTCGTCGAGCAGGATCACCGAGGCGCCTTGCGCCAGCGCCCGCGCCAGGAAGACGCGCTTTTTCTGGCCGCCCGAAAGCTCGCCGATCTGGCGGTGGCGGAAGTCCTGCATGTTCACGCGGGCCAGCGCCTCGTCCACGGCGCGGCGGTCCTCGGGCCGCGCGCGGCGCAGAAAGCCCATATGGCCATAGCGGCCCATCATCACCACGTCCTCGACCAGCACCGGAAAGGTCCAGTCCACCTCCTCGGCCTGCGGGACATAGGCGATCAGGTTGCGGCGCAGCGCCTGCGGCACGGTCATGCCCAGCACCCGCACCTTGCCGGCGGCGGCCGGAACGAAACCCATCAGCGCCTTGAACAGCGTGGATTTCCCCGAACCGTTCACCCCCACCAGCGCCGTGACCGAGGCTTGCGGCACGGTGAAGCTTGCATCCCGCAGCGCCGTGAAGCCGTTGCGATAGGCCACCGTCAGGCCGGAGACCTCGATGCCGGGGGCGTCAGGCATCGGAAAGCCCCCTGACGATGGTTTCCGAAGTCACGCGCAGCAGGTCCAGATAGGTCGGCACCGGCCCGTCCGGCTCGGACAGGCTGTCGACGTAAAGCACGCCGCCATAGCGCGCCCCGGTCTCGGCCGCGATCTGCCTGGCCGGCCGGTCCGAGACGGTGCTTTCCGAAAACACCACCGGAATGTCGTGCTGCCTGATGGCATCGACCACGCGCCGCACCTGCTGGGGGGTGCCCTGCGCATCGGCGTTGATCGGCCACAGGAACAGTTCGCGCAGGCCGAAATCCCGCGCCAGATAGGAAAACGCCCCTTCCGAGGTCACCAGCCAGCGCCGTTCTTCGGGCAGGGCGCGGGCGGCGTCGCGCAGCGGGCCGATGGTCCGCGCGATCTCGCCCTTGTAGCGGCCGGCATTGGCGCGATAGCTGCCGGTGCCCTGGGGATCGGCCTTGGACAGGGCGGCGGCGATATTGTCCACATAGACCAGCGCCGTATCCAGCGCCATCCAGGCATGGGGGTTGGGCTTGCCGTCGTAATGCCCGCCCGAGATCGGCATCGGCTCGATCCCATCGGTCAGCGTGGCCGAGGGCAGGTCGCCCAGGTTGCGCAGGAACTGCTCGAACCACAGTTCCAGGTTCAGCCCGTTGCGCAGGATCAGGCCAGCGTCGCGCGCGCCGATCAGGTCGCTGGGCGTCGGCTCGTAATTGTGGATCTCGGCCCCGGGCTTGGTGATCGAGACCACCTCGGCCCGGTCGCCCGCCACGTTGCGCGCCATGTCGGCGATGATGGTGAAGGTGGTCGCCACCTTGAGCTTGCCCGCCTGCGCCCGGGCAGGCCCGGGGACGATGGCGGGGGCGGCAAGCCCGGCAAGGGCGGCGGTCAGGAATGTTCTGCGCTTCATGGTCCGATTCTTGTGCTCTGGGCTTCGTTCTGCTGCCGTTATCTGCGAACCATTCTCAACTGTCAAGCCAGTTGCAATTTCTTCGCATCTGGGCCAGAAAACCGCATGGAGATCGAAAACCGCGCCCAAGCCTTCGAGGACGCGCTGCGCCGTGCCGGCGTGCGCATCACCCGCCAGCGCGCCGCGCTGCTGCGCGTGCTGGCAGCGGCCGAGGATCATCCCGACGCGACGCAACTGCATCAGCGCGCCATGGCGGCGGGGGCGGGGGTGTCGCTGGCGACGGTTTATCGCACGCTCTCGGCGCTCGAGACGCAGGGCATGATCCAGAAGCTGGAATTCGAGGGCGAACCCGCCCGGTTCGAGCCCGCCGACGGCCACCACCACGACCACATGATCGATGTCGAGACCGGCGAGGTCATGGAATTCGTCAACGAGCGCATCGAGCGGCTGCAGGCCGAGATCGCCGCCGAGATGGGCTATGAGATCGTCCGCCACCGGCTGGAGCTTTACGTCCGGCGCCGTCGATGAGCTTGCAGGTTTTCGACAAGATCATCTCGGATCGCGGATCGCGCTATGCCGTCTCGGGCGGGCCGGCGCGGACCCGGGCCGAGGCCGAGGCGCTGCTGGCGGAACTGCGGCGCAACAAGCGTTTCGCCAAGGCCACGCACAACACCTGGGCGGCGATCCTGTCGGGCGAGGCGGTGCGCGACGACGACGGCGAAAGCGGGGCCAGCCAGATCATCCTGCAAATGCTGGAACGCGCCGGGCTGACCGATCATGTGGTGATCGTGACGCGCTGGTATGGCGGCAAGCACCTGGGCGGCGACCGCTTTCGCCATGTCGTGGACGCGGTGCGGCACTATCTGGCGCAGGGCGAAGCACGACAGGTCGGGCGCTAACCCTCGCGCCCGACCGCATGGGCCTGCAGCAGTTCCAGCGGCACGATCTCCAGCGTGCGGGCATGGGTCGCCTCCAGCACCACCTCGGGCGCGGCGAATTCCTGCGCCGCCTGCAGGAAGCGCGCGGCGCAAAGGCACCAGCGGTCGCCCGGCTTCAGCCCCTGAAAATGGAACTCCGGCCGCGGCGTGCTGAGGTCGTTGCCCAGGTATTTCGACAGTGCCAGGAATTCCGCCGTCACGATGACGCAGACCGTATGCCGGCCGCGATCCTCGGGTCCGGTATTGCAGCAGCCATCGCGGAAAAATCCGGTCAGCGGCGCCGTCGAGCAGGTCTCGAGCTTGCCGCCAAGGACGTTGAGCGCGGGGTCCATGTCAGGTCTCCTTCGGCTGCCAGTCGATCCAGCGGGCATGGAAATCCGCCCGGCCGAGGCTCCATTCGCGCGCCGCGCCGCCGGTCCAGAGCCGCAGGGCCAGAGCCGCGCCATCGCCGCCGTCGGCCTCCATCGACAGATGCGCCAGGGGGCGTTCGGGGCTGGCCTTCGCCCCGGCGGCCCGCAGCGCGGCCTCGATGCGTTCCCGCGTGGCGGCAGGAAAATATTGCGCCGCAACGGTGTGATAGACAAGCCTGCCATGGTCGCAAGGCTCGGCCAGCCGGGCCGGCAACCATTCGCCGGCATCGCCGCGATCCACCTGCGGCGGATGGTGCCCGGCCAGCGCCAGCGCAGCCTGCATCCGCTCCAGCCTCGCGCGCTGGTCCGCCCAGACATAGGAGAGCAGCCGCAATCCGTCCTGCGCCGGATCGAGCGGGTTCAGGTCCACGCCGCGCGCCGCCCCGATCTCCAGCGCGGCAGGGGCCGGTGCGGTGCCGCGCCATTCCGGGCTCAACAAGACTTCGGACTCGTCTCCTTCCAGAAGTGTTGGTTGATATTTTTCTGCTATAGCAAGGTTGTAGCGTGGAAAATTCAGGTTGAGTCCAGCACTGGCGCCCCGTTCCAGAAGGTCGAAGCGGTGCCTGCCCAACACGCCGCCGAGAAACCAGCATCCCGCGATCAGCACAGCGGAGCGGGCGACCTCATTGGTCTGCGGCGCATACTCGATCCATTCCAGCATATGCGCTTGATGATTTTGAATTGCTTCGGAAATTCTTTGATGAAGCAAGCCGTCGTCCGCCGCGGCATAGGCCTTTGCCAGCCCCGGATCGCTGCCGTTCAGCACCAGCGCGTGCAGCGCGCCGCAAAGCCGCAGCGGCACCGAGTCGGCGCGGTGGCTGGGATCGCCGGCCCAGGTCCGCACCCGCTGCGCAAGCGCACCGTCATCGCCCGCCAGGATCGATGCCAGTTGCTCGCAGATCCGGGCGGTGAGCGGCGAGCCGAGCGCGCGGCAGGCCTCCGCCTGCAGGGTGAAGGCGTCGCGCCAGCCCGTCACCGGAACCGCTCGGTCAGTGCCCTGAGCCGGTCGGAAAGGCTGGGCGGCTCGGCAATGGGATCGTTGGCGGGTTTCGCTGCCGGCTTTTCCGGCGATCCCTTGCCGGGGTTGTCCGGCCGCGTGCCGCTGTTGCGCGCCGGCGCCACCCGTGCCGCGACCGCGTTCATGAAGCGCGCATCGTCGCCCGCGGCCAGCGCCGCCGCCCCGTCCGAGATGCCGCGCAGCAGGTCGTCCAGCCCGGCCTGCTCGGCCTTGGCGAAATCCGACAGCACATAGCCCGCGACGCGGTCCTTGTCGCCGGGATGGCCGATGCCGATGCGCAGCCGGCGATAGCCCTCGCCGATATGCTGGTGCAGCGAGCGCAGCCCGTTATGCCCGGCATGCCCCCCGCCGGTCTTGAGCCGCACCTTGCCGGGGGCGAGGTCCAGCTCGTCATGCAGCACGATCACGTCCTGGGGCGCGAGCTTCAGATAGCGCATCGCTTCGCCCACCGACTGGCCGGACAGGTTCATGAAGGTCGCGGGCTTGAGCAGGGTGACGCGCGTCTCGCCCAGCCTGCCCTCGGCGATCTCGCCCTGAAAGCGGGCGCGCCAGGGCGAAAACCCGTGGTCGCCGGCGATGCGCTCGACCGCCATGAAACCCACATTGTGCCGGTTCGCGGCGTATTTCGCGCCCGGATTGCCCAGGCCGACGATCAGTTTCATGCGTTTCTCCGTGGCTCGGGCGCCAGATTACCGGCGCCGAGCGGCAGGGGCAAATTTTATCGCTCTCTTGTCCTTCAGGTCCGGCGTTACTAAGACTCTGTCAACCTTTCGCGCCTAAGAGCGGTCAAACGGGACAAGGCCCTTGGGACGAATCGCGAAACGGCAGGCCAGGCAGGGACAAAAGCAAGGACAGATATGCAAGATCCGGCAGAATTCTACATGAACACGCTCGTCCCCATGGTCGTCGAACAGACCAGCCGGGGCGAACGCGCCTATGACATCTTCTCGCGCCTGCTGAAGGAAAGGATCATCTTCCTGTCCGGCCCGGTGCATGACGGCATGGCGACGCTGATCTCGGCGCAGCTGCTGTTCCTTGAGGCGGAAAACCCGACCAAGGACATCAGCATGTATATCAACAGCCCCGGCGGCGTAGTGACCTCGGGCCTGTCGATCTATGACACGATGCAATACATCAAGCCGCGCGTCTCGACCCTCGTGGTGGGGCAGGCGGCTTCGATGGGCTCGCTGCTCCTGTGCGCCGGCCAGCCGGGGCAGCGCTTCTCGCTCCCCAACAGCCGCGTCATGGTCCACCAGCCCTCGGGCGGGTTCCAGGGCCAGGCGACCGACATCCTGATCCATGCGCGCGAGACCGAAAAGCTCAAGCGGCGCCTGAACGAGATCTATGTCAAGCATACCGGCCGCACCCTGGAAGAGGTCGAGCAGGCGCTGGAGCGCGACCGCTTCATGTCGCCCGAAGAGGCCAAGGAATGGGGCCTCATCGACGAGATCCTGGTGGCGCGCGGCAAGGCCGAGCCGGACAAGTGATCACGGCTGCGGGAAGCGGCCGGGGCTGACGTTTTGGGGATTGTGACGGGCCGGGGCGGCCCGTAACATGACGGTGACGCATGGCGTGGTCTGGCCACGTCCGAAACAGGCGGTCGTCCGGCGCTTTTGCCGGGCTCCCGGGACAATACGAGGATCAACTGATGGCCAATCCGACCGGCGGCGACAGCAAGAACACGCTCTATTGCAGCTTCTGCGGCAAGAGCCAGCATGAGGTCCGCAAGCTGATTGCCGGTCCGACCGTATTCATCTGCGATGAATGCGTCGAGCTTTGCATGGACATCATCCGCGAGGAGACCAAGTCCTCGGCGCTGAAATCCGGCGACGGCGTGCCCACCCCGCGCGAGATCTGCAACGTGCTGGACGATTACGTGATCGGCCAGGAACATGCCAAGCGCGTGCTTTCGGTGGCGGTCCACAACCATTACAAGCGGCTGAACCACAGCTCCAAGACCGATATCGAGCTGGCCAAGTCGAACATCCTGCTGATCGGTCCGACCGGCTGCGGCAAGACGCTGCTCGCGCAGACCCTGGCGCGCATCCTGGACGTGCCCTTCACCATGGCCGACGCGACCACGCTGACCGAGGCCGGCTATGTCGGCGAGGATGTCGAGAACATCATCCTGAAGCTGTTGCAGGCCAGCGAATACAACGTCGAGCGGGCGCAGCGCGGCATCGTCTATATCGACGAGGTCGACAAGATCACCCGCAAGTCCGACAATCCCTCGATCACCCGCGACGTCTCGGGCGAGGGGGTGCAGCAGGCGCTTCTGAAGATCATGGAGGGCACGGTCGCCTCGGTGCCGCCGCAGGGCGGGCGCAAGCATCCGCAGCAGGAGTTCCTGCAGGTCGACACGACCAACATCCTGTTCATCTGCGGCGGTGCCTTTGCCGGTCTGGACCGGATCATCGCGCAGCGCAACAAGGGCACGGCCATGGGCTTCGGCGCCGCGGTCAAGGAAGACGACGACAAGGGCGTGGGCGAGCTGTTCAAGCAGCTTGAGCCCGAGGATCTGCTGAAATTCGGCCTGATCCCCGAATTCGTCGGCCGCCTGCCGGTGATCGCCACGCTGGGCGATCTGGACGAGCAGGCGCTGATCACCATCCTGACCCAGCCCAAGAATGCGCTGGTCAAGCAGTATCAGCGGCTCTTCGATCTGGAGAGCGTGAAGCTGACCTTCACCGAGGATGCGCTGACCGCCATCGCCAAGCGCGCCATCAAGCGCAAGACCGGCGCCCGCGGGCTGCGCTCGATCATGGAGGACATCCTGCTCGACACCATGTTCGACCTGCCCGGCATGGACAGCGTCGAGGAGGTGGTGGTCAACGAGGAGGCGGTGGACAATCCCACGGCCAAGCCGCTGCTGATCCACACCGATTCGAAGAAGGAAACCGCCAGCGCCGGCTAAGCGCGCCGCCGCCGCGCCGGCCGCCGGGACAATGGCCGGCGGCTTTGGCCGGCGCTTAACGGTAAGGCTGGAGGGGGCGGGCAGTACCATCCGGGGAGAGGCTGACGGCACGGAAAGCCTGCGTCGATCTGTCTCGCGAAGGCCGGTTCGCCCCGGTCTCTCTGGACCTTCGTCGCAACTTGCGCCATATCTCGACCACACCCGATTGATGAGGTTCGCACCCATGTCGTTTCTGCTGCGCTTTCTGACCTGGTGGAACAGCCAGACCCTGAACACCCAGGTCTGGACCAAGCTTTACGGCGAGAAGGTCGGCGAGGACGATCAGGGCAACGTCTATTACCAGTCCGGCGGCGGCAAGCGGCGCTGGGTCATCTATAATGGCGAATCCGAGGCAAGCCGCATTTCGCCCGAATGGCACGGCTGGCTGCACCACACCTACAAGGAGCCGCCGACCGCCGCCCCGCTGGCGCACAAGCCTTGGGAAAAGCCGCATGAGCCGAACCTGACCGGGTCGTCGGGCGCCTATCACCCGGCGGGCTCGCTCTATCGCGCGCAGCCTGTCGAGCGCCGCGACTACGACGCCTGGCAGCCCGAGTAAGCGCATGAACTCCGCCGCCGAACGGGCCGAGCTTTGGGTTGGCGCGGCGGTTCTGGCCGTGGCGGCCGGGTTTCTCGTCTGGTCCACCACCGGCAGCAGGCTGGGCGTGTCCCTGGCGGGCGGCTATGAGTTGCGCGCGGCCTTTCCCAATGTCGACGGCATCGAGGTCGGCACCGATGTCCGGGTCGCCGGCGTCAGGGTGGGGCGCGTGTCGGCCGTCGATCTGAACCCGCAGACCTACCATGCCGAGGCGCGGCTGCGCCTGCCCGACAGCATCCGCCTGCCCAGCGACAGCGCGGCGCTGATCCAGTCGGACGGGCTTCTGGGCGGGGCCTATATCGAATTGCAGCCCGGCGGCGCCCCCGACAACCTGGCGCCCGGCGACGAGATCGAGGATGTGCAGGGTGCAGTCAGCCTGATTTCGCTGATGATGAAATTCGTGGATGCGCAAAGCACGGATGACAGCCCATGACCGACCTTCTGACCCGCGCCTGCCTGTGCCTGCTGCTGGCCGCCAGCCCCGTCCTTGCCCAGGAGGAGCCGGCCGAGGACCAGCAGTTGATGATCGACCCGGCCTTCAGCGACGATCCCGAGGCGGTCGTTCCGGCCGAGCCTTCGGCGGCCGAGCGCCAACGCGCGGCCGAGGCCGCACGCGGGCCCGAGACGGCGCGAGGCACCGGGGCGCAACTGCGAGGCCTCGACAAGATTACCGGCAGGACGCAGGATTTCACCCTGGCCGTAGGCGAGGTGGCCGAGTTCGGCCGGCTTCAGCTCAGCCTCGCGGAATGCCGCTATCCGGCGGCGGACCCGACTTCGGATGCCTATGCCGAGCTGACGATCACCGACAGTCAGGCCAATGCGCGGCTGTTTTCGGGCTGGATGATCGCCTCGTCGCCGGCGCTCTCGTCGCTGGACGATTCCCGCTACGATGTCTGGGTGATTTCCTGCAACAGGGCCTGAACGTCGGGCAGGGCATGGGCGGTGAAGTCGGCGGGAATCCGTAACGCGGCCGCCAGCCTCCGGCGATATTCAAGTCGTGGAATGGCCCGACCGCCCATCGAGGCCAGATGCGGGTTCGGATACTGCGTGTCCCAAAGCGTGAAGCCGCAGCGCGCCAGATGCGACGACATCCAGATCAGCGCCGCCTTGGAGGCGTTGCTGCGCCGCGAGAACATGCTTTCGGCAAAGAACGCCCCGCCCAGCGTCAGGCCGAACATGCCGCCGATCAGGTCCTCGCCGGCACGGATCTCCAGCGAATGGGCATGACCCATGCGGAACAGATCCTGATAAAGCGCAAGGAGCGGCGCGTTGATCCAGGTTTCCTCGCGATCGGCGCAGCCCGCCACCACCCCGGCAAAATCATTGTCGATCGTCGCGCGCCAGTCGCAATGGCGCAGAAAACGCCGCATCGAGCGCGAGACATGCACGCCCCCTACTGGCAGGATGCCGCGCAACGCCGGCTCGAACCAGTAAAGCTGGGCAGCCGAGGCGGATTCCGCCATCGGAAACACCCCCTGCGCATAGGCGGCCAGCATCCGTTCGGCGGTCAGGCCCCCGCTCATGCAGGGACCGCCTGTCGCGCCGGCTGCCGCATCGCTCAGGCGCTGACGGCCATCTCGGCCAGCCAGCGCTCCAGCCAGTGGATCGAATACTCGCCGTTCTGGATGTCGGGATTTTCGATCAGCGCCCGGAACAGCGGCACGGTGGTGTCGATCCCGTCCACGATCAACTCGCCCAAGGCGCGGTTCAGCCGCGCCAGCGCCTCGGGGCGGTCGCGGCCATGCACGATCAGCTTGCCGATCAGGCTGTCGTAATAGGGCGGGATGCGATAGCCGTCATAGATCGCCGAATCCATTCGCACGCCCAAGCCCCCCGGCGCGTGATATTGCGAGATCGTGCCGGGCGAAGGGGTGAAGTTCGGCAGCTTCTCGGCGTTGATCCGCACTTCGATGGCATGGCCGTGGATCTGCAGATCTTCCTGGCGGAACTCCATCTCCTCGCCGGCGGCGACCAGGATCTGCTGGCGCACCAGGTCGACGCCGAAGATCGCCTCGGTCACAGGATGCTCGACCTGGAGGCGGGTGTTCATCTCGATGAAATAGAACTCGCCGTCCTCGAACAGGAATTCGATGGTGCCGGCGCCGCGATAGCCGATCTTGGCCATGGCATTGGCGCAGATGCCGCCGATGCGGGCGCGCTGCTCGGCGGTGATGACCGGGCCGGGCGCCTCTTCGAAGACCTTCTGGTGGCGGCGTTGCAGCGAACAGTCGCGCTCGCCCAGATGCACGGCGCGGCCGCGGCCGTCGCCAAAGACCTGGACCTCGATATGGCGCGGGCGCTGCAGGTATTTCTCGATATAGACCTCGTCGTTGCCGAAGGCGGCCTTGGCCTCGGCGCGGGCGGTGCGGAAGGCGGTCTCCAGCGCGGCCTCGTCATGGGCGACCTTCATGCCACGCCCGCCGCCGCCGGCAGTGGCCTTGATGATGACGGGATAGCCGATCTGGGCGGCGACCTGCCGCGCCGCAGCCACGTCCGCCACGCCGCCGTCCGAGCCGGGCACCACCGGGATGCCCAGCGACTTGGCGGTTTCCTTGGCGGTGATCTTGTCGCCCATGATGCGGATATGTTCCGCCGAGGGGCCGATGAAGGTGATGCCGTGATCCTCGACCATCTGCACGAAGCTGGCGTTTTCCGACAGGAAGCCATAGCCGGGATGCACGGCCTGGGCGCCGGTGATCTCGCAGGCCGAGATGATGGCGGGTTGCGACAGGTAGCTGTCGGTCGAGGGCGGCGGGCCGATGCAGACGGATTCGTCGGCCATGCGCACATGCATGGCATCGGCATCGGCGGTGGAATGCACCGCGACCGAGGCGATGCCCATTTCGCGGCAGGCGCGGATCACGCGCAGCGCGATCTCGCCTCGGTTGGCGATCAGGATCTTGTCGAACATCCGCGCCTCACTCGACGACCATCAGGGGCGCGCCGAACTCGACCGGGCTGCCGTCGTCGACCAGGATGCGCTTGACCGTGCCCGAGCGGGGCGAGGGGATGTGATTCATCGTCTTCATCGCCTCGACGATCATCAGCGTCTCGCCCTCCTTGACCTGCTGGCCGATGGTGACGAAGGGCGTGGCGCCGGGCTCCGGCGCCAGATAGGCGGTGCCGACCATGGGCGAGGCCACGACGCCGGGCAGGCTGGCCGGATCCTCGCTGGCGGCCGGGACCGGGGCGGCAGGCGCCGCCGGGGCAGCGGGCGCGGCGGGTGCCGGGGCGGCGGCGGGCGCGGCCACGGTCTGGATGATCTGCTTGTTCTGCTTGGAAAGGCTGACGGTCAGCCGGTCGTTCTCGTCATATTCGCGCTTGACGGTCAGTTCGGTCAGCTCGTTGCGATTGAGCAATTCGGCCAGCGCCTGGATGAAGGCGACATCGCCCTCGTGATGACGTTTTTCGTGACCAGCGTTTTTGGATTCGTCGCTCATGCCGTCCTCTGGATGTCGTTTTCGGGGCCCGCGTTCTGCTTGCGCGGCGGATTTGGGCGCACTTATAGACCGTCGGACAACCCAAGGGAAAGGGATTCGCCGCCTAGCCCCTGCGTTTCCAGCGCCGATGCACCCAGAACCATTGCTCCATATGCGCACGGACCAGCCGCTCCAGATCGTCGTTCAGCGCCTGCATCATGGTTATCGGATCGCTGTGCGGAACGGGTTCGCCGACCTCGACGCGAAAGCTCAGCCCGTCGGGCTGGCGCACCCCGGCGATGGGCAGGATCAGCGCGTCGTAGCGCAGCGCCAGTTCCGCCGGGGTCAGCACGGTCTTCGACGGCAGGCCGAAAAAGCGCAGCTCGGTGCCGTGGCCGTCGAACTGGTCGAAGCCCAGCGAAAGCCAGCCGCCGCCCTTGAGAAAGCGCAGCATGGCGGCCAGCCCGGCGCGGCCGCGCGGGAACATCGGCTCGGCGATGGCGCGCATGGCGGGGATGTAATGGCGGTTGAAGGCCTCGTTGTTCATCGGCCGGTAAAGCGCGCCTACCGGCCAGCCGCGCCCGGTCAGCGCCGCGCGCATGGCATCGTAGTTGCCGAAATGCGCCACGGCCAGAATGACCGGCCGGCCTGCCTGCGCGGCCTGTTCCAGCGCCGGCAGGCCGGGGCCGGTCAGGGGATCGGTCCGGTGGATGCGGTCGGTGAACTCGGTGCCGGAATAGATCTCGGCCAGCGAGCGGCCGGCATTGTCCGGCACCGCGCGGGTCAGGCGGCGGACCTCGGAGGCCGAAAGGTCGGGGCGCGCCATGGCCAGGTTGGCGCGGATGCGCCTGCGCCAGCCGGCGAGGGGGCCCAGCACATGGGCGAAGAACCAGCCCATGGCGGGGATGCGCCGCTCATAGGGCAGGATGCGGGCCAGGCCCATGATGGCAAGGAAGGCGCCGTTGGCGATGCGGTCGCGCAGCGGCGCGGCGTCCTGGGTTTCGGTCTCGCTCATCGCGGTCCTGCTTCTGGGCTTCGGTTCATGCGGGCCGGTGCATGGCGCGGGCCTCGCGCATCCAGACATATATGCCCGCGACCACGATGATCAACGCACCGACAAAGGTCCAGAGGTCGGGCAGGGTGCCCCAGAAGAGCCAGCCCCAGAACCCGGCCCAGATCAGCCCGGTATAGCCGAAGGGGGCGATGGCTGCGGCCTCGGCCAGCGAGAAGGCCCGGATCAACAGAGCCTGCGCCGCCGTACCGAGCCCGCCGAGCAGCAGGAAGGCCCAGATGTCCCCGGCCGCGACGGGCTGCCAGAAGAAGGGCACCGCGAGCGAGGAGAGGATCGAGCCGACCAGCGCCGACCACAGCACCGAGGTCGCGGTGGAATCGCTGCGCGCGATGCGGGTCAGCAGGGCGCCGGCCGCATAGGTGAAGGCGGCGACCAGCGCCAGCAGCGCGGCGGGATGGAACACGCCCGCGCCGGGGCGGATGATGATCATGGCGCCGCACAGCGCGGCGAGAATGCCGAGGACGCGGCGGATGCCGATCGATTCGCCCAGGAAGATCGCCGCGCCCAGCGTAATCAGCACCGGGTTGATGTCCATGATCGCCGTGGCCTCGGCCAGGCCGATGAACTGCAATGCACTGAAGAACAGCAGGATCGAGGCCAGTTGCGTCACGCCGCGAAAGAACTGCACCACCGGGCGGCGGGTGGCCAGGGTGCTGCGCAGCCTGGGCGCGAAGATTACCGCGACGATGGCCAGGTTGGTGACGAAGCGCACCCAGACCACCTGCACCGGATGGTAGAGCGTCGAGAGATGCTTGCCGGTCGCATCCATCAGCGTGAACAGCAGGATCGCCAGCAGCAGAAGCAGGATGCCGCGCAATTGCGTCGAGCGGGCCGGATCGCCGGCGGGCGCGAGGATCGGTGCCACTGCGCCGGGATCGGCTTTTGGCGGGGTCATGCTGCTTCCTTGGGCCTGGGCGCCTTGGGGCGGGCTGGTGCGCGCCCCGGGTGCCGTCGCATGAGTATTTGGGAAACGGTGAAAAACCGGGCGAGCCGGGCGCCCCTGGGCGCTGTCGCATGAGTATTTGAGGAACGAAGAAGCGTGCGGGCCGCACCCTGGAGAGCGCGGCCCGGTGTCTGGATCAGCCCAGCAGGCGGCGGGCTTCGGCGGCGG
The DNA here is from genome assembly GCF_900100045.1 of Paracoccus denitrificans. Lineage (GTDB taxonomy): Bacteria > Pseudomonadota > Alphaproteobacteria > Rhodobacterales > Rhodobacteraceae > Paracoccus > Paracoccus denitrificans. Next base: position 45,510 of record NZ_FNEA01000019.1, read on the forward strand.
CCGCCTCGGCGGTGATGCCGAACTCCTTGTAGAGCACCGGCGCCGGGGCAGAGGCGCCGAAGCCGATCATGCCGATGAAGCCCGAGGTCTCCTCGCGCCCGCGCTCGCCCAGGAGCAGCCAGTCCCAGGGCTGGCGCACGGCGGCCTCGATGGCGACGCGCACCGTGCCGGCGGGCAGGACTTGCCGGCGGTATTCGGCATCCTGGTCGCGGAACAGCTCCATCGACGGGACCGAGACGACGCGGGTGGGCACGCCCTCGGCCTCCAGCGCATCGCGTGCGGCGACGGCGATCTCGACCTCGGAGCCCGAGGCCATCAGGATCACCTTGGGCGCGGCGCTGGCCTCGCGCAGGACATAGGCGCCGCGGGCGGTCAGGTTCTCGCCCGCCTGTTCGCGCAGCATCGGCAGGTTCTGGCGCGACAGCGCCAGCACGGCCGGGGTGGATTCGCTCGACAGCGCGATTTCCCAGGCCTCGGCGGTCTCGATCAGGTCGCAGGGGCGCAGGGTCAGCGTGTTGGGCGTGGCGCGGCAGATCGCCAGATGCTCGACCGGCTGGTGGGTCGGGCCGTCCTCGCCCAGGCCGATACTGTCATGGGTCATGACATAGGTCACCGGCAGGCCCATCAGCGCCGAGAGCCGCATGGCGCCGCGCGCGTAATCGGTGAAGCACATGAAGGTGCCGCCATAGGGGCGCAGCCCGCCATGCAGCCAGAGGCCGTTCATCGCTGCCGCCATGCCGTGTTCGCGGATGCCGTAGTTGATATAGCGGCCCTTGCGGTTTTCCGGCGAGAAGGTGCCCAGATCCTTGGTCCTGGTGTTGTTCGAGCCGGTCAGGTCGGCCGAGCCGCCGATGGTTTCGGGCAGTTCGGGGTTCACCACCTCCAGCACCATCTCGCTGGCCTTGCGGGTGGCGACCTTGGGCTTGCTGTCCAGCGCCTGCTGTTTCAGCGCCGCGATGGTCGGGGCAAGCCGTTCGCTGACGCCGCCCGAGATGCGGCGGGCGAATTCGTCGCGGTTCTCTGCCGCATCGACGCGGGCGGCCCAGGCTTCGCGTGCCTCGCGGCCCTTGGCGCCGATGGCGCGCCATTCGGCCAGGATGTCCTCGGGGATGACGAAGGCGGGCGAATCCCAGCCCAGCACCTCGCGCGCGGCGACGATTTCCGCCGCCCCCAGCGCCGAGCCGTGCACGCCCGAGCTGTCCTGCTTGTTCGGCGCGCCGTAGCCGATGATGGTCTTGCAGGCGACCAGCACCGGGCGGTCGTCCTTGCCGCTGGCGGCATCGGCCAGCGCGCGCTCGATATCGGCCGGGTCGTGGCCGTCGCAGGACAGCGTGCGCCAGCCCGAGGCCTCGAAGCGTTTCAGCTGGTCGGTCGAATCCGACAGCGACACCCGGCCGTCGATGGTGATGTCGTTGTTGTCCCAGAGCACGATCAGGTTTCCGAGCTTCTGGTGGCCGGCCAGGCCGACGGCCTCCTGGCTGATGCCCTCCATCAGGCAGCCGTCGCCGGCGATGACCCAGGTCTTGTGGCTGCACAGCCCCTCGCCGAACTGGGCGCGCATCGCCTCTTCGGCGATGGCGAAGCCGACGGCGGTGGCGATGCCCTGGCCCAGCGGGCCGGTCGTCGTCTCGACGCCCTCGGCATGGCCGAATTCCGGGTGGCCGGCGGTGATCGAGCCCCATTGCCGGAAATTGCGGATCTGGTCGATCGACATCTGCTCGTAGCCGGTCAGGTAGAGCAGCGAATAGATCAGCATCGAGCCGTGGCCGGCCGACAGCACGAAGCGGTCGCGGTCGAACCAGTTCGGTGCGGCGGCGTCGAATTTCAGATGGTTGCGGAACAGGACCGTGGCGACGTCGGCCATGCCCATCGGCATGCCGGGATGGCCCGAGTTCGCGGCCTCGACGGCGTCCATGGAAAGGGCGCGGATCGCGGTGGCGAGGCGCCAGTGAGCGGGATCGGCCTTGCGGCGGTCGGCGATGTCCATATCGGGATTCCGTGCTGTTGTATGGCGGCACGTCCTGATAGGCAGGAGGGCGCGCGGTTGCAACCCGCCACGGGATCGGAGGGGACGGTTTCGCATGACACAGGGCCAGGCCATCGTCGGTTTCCGGCAGGATCGGATCGGGGCGCGGCTGATCTGCATGCTCAACGTCATGCGCCTGTCGCGCAAGTTCGGCGTCCCCGGCCGCTATCTCTGGCTTTCGCAGCCCGACGGCCCCTATCCCGAGCTGGTCGACCCGCGCGACTTCCTGGCCTCCGAATTCGTGGCCGCGCATATCGATATCGTCGCGCATGCGCCCGAGCGGTCGGGCCTGCGCAACCTGCCCGCCGCGGCGCCAGGCATGAACGGCGCCGGCTTCGCCCGCACCCTGGCCGAGGGGCAGCGCTATGAATGCGACGCCATGTCCGAGATCGTGCGCTTCATGGACGAATCCGAGGCCGAGGCGGCGGAGGGGCTGCGCGCGGCGGCGGCCGAGCTTGCCCTGTCGCCGCGCCTGACACGGGCGCTGGCGCGGGCGCGGCGCATCCTGGCGGGGGTGGGCGGCGGCCAGCCGCTGGCCATCCATGTGCGGCGCGGCGACATCCTGGACGGCGATCCGTGGTCCTATTCCTCCTGGGCGTCGAAATATGTGCCCGACGAATTCTTCCGCGCCTTCGTCGCGGACAGGGAGGGGCCGGTGATCGCCTTTTCCGACACCCCTGCGGCGGTCGGGCATCTGCGTCGCGGCGATCCGCGCATCCTGCCCGTGAACGAGTTGCTCGACCATGGCCGGCTCTCGGCGGCCGAGCGGGACCTGCTGGAACTGCTGCTGATGGCCGGTTGCGCCGAGGTGGGGGCGCCCAGCCACAGCGCCTTTTCGCGCGCGGCGGCGATGATCGGGCACTGCCGGATCGTGGCGTTGCCCGGCGCGCTGCCCGCCGATGCGCAGCTTGAAAACCATGATGCGCTGCTGGACCGGGTGATCGCGCAGCCTGACAGCTTCTTTGCGCCCGGCGACCTGGCGCAAAGCGTAAGCTATGCCGCGCGCTACGCCGCAAGCTGCGGGCGAGGCACCGAACTGGTCGATGCGCTGGCCGGTCGCCTCGATCTATTGGAGCGCTTCCCGTTTCTTTATCGCGAGCTTGCGCTGCTGGCCTGGTTGGCAGGGCGCAGGCGACAGGCGCGGGAACTGGCGCAGCGGGGCCTGGCGGTGCCGTCGATGCGCAACCGCGACAAGCCGCAATGCCGGCAGGTGCTGCTGGTGACCGGTGGGCGGGGCGGGGATGCGGACGGGTCCGGCGGCGGTCTGGACGCGGGTTTTCTGGACATGCTCTTTGCCGGGCGCGCGGCCGAGGGGCCGATCATGCCGGGGCTGGCGCATCGGCTGATGCGCGAGGGCGCCGCCGCGGGCCGGGCACTTGGCTTTGCGCCCGAACTGCTGGCGGTTCATGCCCAGCCCGATCCGGTTCGCGGCAAGGGCCGGATCCTGCCGCTTTGGGTGCTGCGAATCGATTGGTCGGAATTCGTGCGCGATCCGGGGCCGCAGCGCGAAATGCTGCTCTGGCCCGACCTGTGGCGCAAGCTTGAGCCCTTTGGCGAGCGTCTGGCGGGGATCGAGGCGGGGCTGGCCAAGGGCGGCAATCCCGTGCTGGATGACAAGGATGCGGCATGGCTGGGCTTTTGCGCCTCGGTCCTGAGGCTGCATGGCCGGCTGAATCGCGCCTTTGCGATCCTGCACTGGCCGGACGCGGCGCGACCCGGCAGGATGCTGACGCGCAAGCGGCTGGCCGATGCCTGTTTCGCTGCCGGGAATCGCAAGGCCGGCTGGCGCTGGCTGGATGCGGCGCTGGAGACGGCGCCCGACCAGCCGCTCTTGCGGCTGTCGGCGGCGCTGCGCGCGGTGGAAGGGCAGGACCGCGCAAGGGCCGAGGCGCATTTGCGCGCGGCCGAGGCGGTCTGGCCGGACCTGCGCCTGACCGAAACCCTGCACCGCGCATTGCGCAGGCAGATGCGGGCCGGGGCGCCGGCGGATGCCGCAGCCGATGTCGCGTGCGCCGGATGATCACGCGATCGTCATAAAGCATTTGCCAAAAGCCGGCCGCCGTCGCACCCTTGCAGGAAAAGCAGCGAATTTTCCAACGATGGGGGCATCATGGCCAAAACCGCAACTCCGGTGGTCGATCCGGTAGACGAGATCCTGCCGCCGCTGCGCATGACGACCCTGGGCTTGCAGCACGTTCTGGTCATGTATGCCGGCGCGGTCGCCGTGCCGCTGATCGTCGGGCGGGCGCTGCGGCTTTCGCCCGAGGACGTGGCCTTCCTGATCTCGGCCGACCTGTTTTGCTGCGGCATCGCCACCATCATCCAGTCGCTGGGCGTCACGCGCTGGTTCGGCATCCAGTTGCCGGTGATGATGGGCGTCACCTTCGCCTCGGTCGGGCCGATGGTCGCCATGGCCAATGCCTATCCGGGGCCGGAGGGCGCGCGGATGATCTTTGGCGCCATCATCGGGGCGGGGATCGTCGCCATGCTGATCGCGCCCTTTGTCGGGCGGATGCTGAAATTCTTTCCGCCGCTGGTCACCGGCACCATCATCCTGGTGATCGGCGTCACGCTGATGCGGGTGGGGATCAACTGGATCTTCGGCAACCCGGTCGGCCCGACCGCGCCCAAGGTCGTCGATCCGGTTGCCATGGGCTGGCTGAACCAGCTGCGCGAACTGGCCGGAACCGGCGCCGTGCCGGCGCTGCCCGAGGGCTTTGCCCCCGCGCCCAGCGTGCAGAACCCGCTTTATGCCCAACCGGTGAACATCGTCATCTCGGGCGTGGTTCTGGTCGCGATCCTGGTGATCGCGCGCTTTGGCCGCGGTTTCGTCGCCAATATCGCGGTGCTCCTGGGCATGCTGATCGGCGCCGCGCTGACCATCGTGCTGGGTCAGATGACCTTCGAGAAGGTGGCCGAGGCGCATTGGTTCGGCATCGTCGCGCCCTTTCATTTCGGCACGCCGATCTTCGATCCGGTGCTGATCGTGACCATGGTGCTGGTGATGATCGTGGTGATGATCGAATCGACCGGCATGTTCCTGGCTCTGGGTGAGATGACCGGGCGCGAGATCACGCCGCAGCGCCTGACCGCCGGCCTGCGCACCGACGGGTTGGGGACGCTGATCGGCGGCATCTTCAACACCTTCCCTTATACCTCCTTCAGCCAGAACGTCGGCCTTGTCGGCGTCACGGGGATCAAGAGCCGCTTCATCTGCGTCGCGGGCGGGCTGATCCTGATCCTGTTCGGGCTGGTGCCGAAGATGGGTGCGGCGGTCGAATCGCTGCCGACCCCGGTGCTGGGCGGCGCGGGGCTCGTCATGTTCGGCATGGTCGCCGCGACCGGGATCCGCATCCTCTCGACGGTGGATTTCGCCGGCAACCGCAACAACCTGTTCGTGGTGGCGGTGGCGCTCGGCTTCGGGATGATCCCGCTGATCGCCCCGGACTTCAAGCAATGGATGCCGCATGCCATCCACCCGCTGGTCGAATCGGGCATCCTGCTGGCGACCATCGCGGCGGTGGCGCTGAACGCCTTTTTCAACGGCACCGGCGGCAGCGTCGAGGACGCCAAGCGCGCCGCCGGCATGGCCGATCACTGATCGGGGGCGGGCTCGCTCGCTGGGGGCAGCTCCAGCGGGCGGATGCGCAGCCGGGTGATGCGGTTTTCCCGCCGCGACAGCACCTCGAAGCGGTAGCCATGGAACGAGAACACCTGGCCCGCCGAGGGGATCGACTGGGCCATGTGGATCACCAGGCCGGCGACGGTATTGGCCTCGTCGTCGGGCAGGGTCCAGTCCAGCGCCCGGTTCAGGTCGCGGATGGTCATCGCGCCGTCGACCAGGTAATCGCCCTGCGCGTTCGGCACCAGGGTCTGCGCGGCGTCCATGTCGTGCTCGTCGGTGATCTCGCCGACGATCTCTTCCAGGATGTCCTCCAGCGTGATCAGCCCGCGCAGGCTGCCATATTCGTCCACCACCAGCGCGAAATGCGTGCGCCGCTTCATGAACTCCTGCATCTGCTCGTCCAGCGGCGTGGTGTCGGGCACGAAATAGGGCGGCATGGCGATGCTGAGAACGTCGAAGCCGCGCAACGCCTCGGGGCCGCCCTCCTGCATGGCCCGGCGCACGCCGCGCAGCAGATCCTTGGCATGGATCACGCCCACGACGTTCTCGCGCTCGCCGCGATAGACGGGCAGGCGGGTATGCGGGCTTTTCAGCACCAGATCCAGCACCGCGTCGGCGGACAGGCCGGCATCGATCATCTCGATGTTCGAGCGGTGCAGCATGATCTCCTCGACCGAACGCTCGCTCAGGTCCAGCGCGCCCATCAGCAGGTCGCGCTCTTCCTTTTGCACGGCTCCGCTGGATTGTGCGACGGCCAGCGCGTCGGCGATCTCGTCCTGGACCGAAAAGACCGGGCCCGTGCCGCCGGCGCGGATGCCCAGGGGCGCCAGCAGGCCGCGCGCGATCAGCCGCACCGTCCAGACCACGGGCGCAAGGATCCGGGCCAGCACCCCCAGCGGCCGGGCGATGCGGCCGGCCATTTCCTCGGGGGCGATGCGGGCCAGGCTGCGGGGCAGCACCTCGGCCAGCACCAGCAGCAAAAGCGCCAGGACCAGCACCGCAAGCGCCATCCCGCCCCAACCCGAGATGCGCAGGCCAAGCGCGGCGGCAAGGCTGGTGGCCAGCAGCTTGACCAGATTGTTGCCGACAAGGATCGCGCCGTTCAGGTTTTCGCTGTTCTCCCTGGCCTCCAGCGCATCGGCCGCCCGCTGGTCGCCCTTGTCGGCGCGGGCGCGCAGCTTGCTGCGGCTTGCGGCACCCAGCGCCGTCTCGGCGCCCGAGAAAAAGGCCGAAAGCGCCAGAAGCAGCAGGATCGCCGCGACGATCGGCCAGAAGGCCGGATCATGGGCGGGCAGGGCGTCCGGGACAGTCGGGGACATCATTGCTCGTTCTCGTCCCCGCGGCCCTTGGCCAGCGGATGGTGGTTCAGCACCAGATCGCGCATCCGCGTGTCCATGACATGGGTATAGATCTCGGTCGTGCCCAGATCGGCATGGCCCAAGAGCGTCTGGATGGCGCGCAGATCGGCGCCGCCTTCCAGCAGATGCGTGGCAAAGGCGTGGCGGATGACGTGGGGCGAGACGCGGGCGGGGTCGATCCCCGCCGCCAGCGCCAATTGCCCCAGCAGCGCGTTCATCGCCTGCCGGGTCATGTGCCCTTCGCGGCTGGGGGCGGGAAACAGCCAGCGTGCGCCCTTGCCGGCGACTAGCCGGCCCAGCGGGCTTTCCGCCGGCGCGTCGTCGCGCCGCTTCAGCCAGGCGGCCAGTGCCCGGCGGGCGGGGTCGCTGAGTGGCACCATGCGTTCCTTGCCGCCCTTGCCGCGGATGAGCAGCAGCGCCGGATCGCCGCGGCAGGCCCCGACCGGCAGCGAGACCAGCTCGCTGACCCGCATGCCGGTGGCATAGACCAGTTCGACCAGCACCAGGTTGCGGGCGCGCTCGGTTTCGTTGCGGCCGATGCGGGGCAGGGCGTCCAGCATGGCCTGCACCTCGGCGCGGTCCAGGACCTTGGGCAGGCGCTGCGCACGCCCCGGCCCGCTGATGCGGCCGGCGGGGTCGTCCTCGCGCCAGCCCTCGTCCAGCGCGAAGCGGGTCAGTTGCCGGATCGCGGACAGCCGCCGCGCCCGCGTCGCCCGCGACAGGCCCTGGGCATCGCAATGGGACAGGTAGTCCTCGACCCCCTCGCGCGGGACGGTCAGCAGCGTTTCGTCCCGGGCGGCCAGCCAGTCCACGAAATCCCGCAGGTCGCGGCCATAGGCCAGAAGCGTGTTGCGCGCCGCCCCCGCCTCGGCTGCCTGCGCGTCGAGAAAGGCCGAGATCCGGCCCCGGTCGTCGAGGCGGCCGCGGCTCATGGCATCCCGGCGCCGGGCGCGGGCGCCATCATCGGGGCCAGGATCAGCTCGACCGCGGCCTGGCGCGCGATCTCCTGCTGGCCCAGCACCCGCAGCACGCGCAGGCCCTGCGCGGCGCGCGGCAGGTCGCCGTCAAGCCCGGCATCGACATCCGCGATGGCGGCAAGCAGCGCCTCGCCCCGCCGGCCGGCCAGGATCAACTGCGCCGCATTCTGCGGCAGGTTTCGCTCCGAAGGGCCCAGGAAGGCTGGGAAAAGATCGGCTGCAAGCGGCTCTCCCTCGCCCGGGGGCGGCGCGGATTCGGGCTCGCCCTCGGCAAAGCGCAAGAGCCACAGGTCGAAGGGCTGGGCATCGGCGGGCGGAGCCTGCACCACCTGCGGCTGTGCGGCCTGCAAGGCCAGCCACAGCGCGATCCGGCCGGCGCGGCCTTCCATCCCCAGGGCGCCGACCTCGGCCCCGACCATTTCGGCCAGCGCCGGGCCCAGCCCCGCGGGGACCATGGCGTCGAAGGCGGGCGGCAGGGTTCGCGCCACGGCCCCGGCATCGCGCAGCAGCAGCGCATCGGCCAGCGCCTGCACGGCACCGGCGCGATCCCAGACCCCGCCCGAGGCGGCGGGCTTCTGTTCCAGGTAGATCATGCGCAGCTGCGAGGCCGGGATCGCCCCCGCCCGCGCCAGCCGCTCGGCCGCGTCCAGCCGGGCCTTCCAGCCCTCGTTCTGGTCCAGGTCGGCCAGCGCGAAGGCCAAAGGCAGGTTGGAGGAGGGCAAGGGCTGGCCGATCGCCTCGTGCAGGCGCAGTTCCAGCGGCGTGACCACCGTCGGCGGAACGAGTTCCTCGGCGCCGTCGGAATAGCTGTCGTCCAGATATTGCGCCAGCAGTTCGGCCATCTGCGGATCGATCCGCCCCATGGCATGGGCGCCGTGAAAGACCAGCGCCGCCGCCGCCCAGTCGCCGCCAAGCGCCAGGCAGAAGATGCGGGCCGGAAAGCTGGGCGCGACGCCGGGGGTGCGGTCCATGATCTCGCAGGCATGGGCCTCGTCGCCGGAAAGCAGGGCGATGTCGAAAAGGCGCCGGAACCGCTCGGGGTCGCCGGGGCCGGCGGCTTTCAGCAGTTCCTTGGCGGCGCCCGTGGCGCCCATGTCCAGAAGCTTGTCGACGCGGGCCAGGAACAGCGCGCCTTCTTGCCCGGCCTCGGTCCGCGGCGGGCGCAGTTGCGCGGCCAGCAGCCGCCGTTCCAGCCGGCGCAGCGCCGGCAGGCGCGGGTTCGAGCCGCGGATCTGCCGCACCAGCACCGCCGCGTCGCTGTCGCCCCAAAGGTCCGGCGGCAATCCGGCGGCGCGGGGCGAGACCGTGCCCTTGCCGTCGGGATTGCCCTCGCCCAGCCGGGTGACGCCGACCGGCTCGACCGCGCCGGTGGGGGCGATGTCGCGCTTGGACCGGCGCTGAAGTTCGGGCGGGCGCGGATCGCCGGGCCGCCAGGACGAGATGTTGTCGGGTTCCTGCACGCTGCCCGACAGCCAGTCGCTGGCCGAAAGCGGCGGCTTGGCGGCGGCCGGCAGGGCAAGCCCCAGCCCCGCCGCCAGGGCGCAGGCGAGGCGAAGGCCGTCAGTCGAGGTCATTCTGCCCCGCTTCCGCGCCGTCGGCCGCCGGGGCGGGCTGGACGGCATCACTGTCTTCCGGGGCTGCCGTGGGGGCGGTCTGGACGGTGGCCGAGATCGGCGCCGGGCGTTCCGCACCCAGGTTCAGCTCGACCGGCATCCGCATTTCGCGGGGGTCCGAGCTCATGTCGCCGAAATAGGCATAGCCGGTCAGGCCCGCCAGAATCAGGATGACCAGAACCACCACCACCTTCAAAAGCCGCATGAAACGTCCCTTCCGCCTCGATATGCCCGTGCCGGTCTGTCGCCGGCTCGTGCGAAATATATATGGCATTTCCCGAAAGATCACGCCATCAGTCTCTCCGGTTGCAAGAGGCGGGATCCGGGTGGTGATGCGGCGTAACATCGTGCTGATCGGAATGATGGGGGCGGGCAAGACCGCGATCGGGGGCGAACTTGCCCGCCGGTTGCGTAGGCCGTTCTCGGATACCGATGCCGAGATCGAGCGCGCCGCCGCCATGACCATCCCCGAAATCTTTGCCCGCGACGGCGAGGAATTCTTTCGCGCCCGCGAATCGGAGGTGCTGGGCCGGGTCCTGGCCTCGGGGCCGGGCGTCGTCTCGACCGGCGGCGGCGCCTGGCTGCGTCCCGAGAACCGCGCCCGCATCGGCGAAGACGGCGTCTCGGTCTGGCTGGACTGCGATCTGGAGACGCTCTGGCACCGGGTCCGGCACCGCCCGACCCGGCCGCTGCTTCAGACCCCCGATCCGCGCGGCACGCTGGAGCGGCTGCTGGACGAGCGCAGCCCGGTCTATGCGCTGGCCGACATCCGCGTCCCCGCGCAGCGCGGCGACAGCATCGAACAGACGGCGGACCGCGTGCTGGACGCGATCCGCGCGCATGATCCGGCGATCCTGGAGGGCAAATGAGCATCGACACCGTTCACGTTGATCTGGGCGCGCGTTCCTATGACGTGCGCATCGGTCAGGGCCTGCTGGCGCGGGCGGGCGAAGAGATCGTGGCGCTGGCCGGACCGCGCCGCGTCGCCATCCTGACCGACGAGACGGTGGCGGCGCTGCACCTGCCGGCATTGCGCGAATCCCTGGCCGGGCAGGGGATCGAGGCGCCGGCGCTGGCCTTGCCGGCGGGCGAGGCGACGAAATGCTGGGCCGAGCTTGGCCGCGCCGTGGAATGGCTGCTGGCCCAGAGGATCGAGCGCAAGGATCTGGTGATCGCGCTGGGTGGCGGGGTGATCGGCGATCTGGCCGGCTTTGCCGCCGCGATCCTGCGTCGCGGCGTGCGCTTCGTGCAGATCCCGACGACGCTTCTGGCGCAGGTGGACAGCTCGGTCGGCGGCAAGACCGGCATCAACAGCCCGCAGGGCAAGAACCTGATCGGCGCCTTTCACCAGCCGGCGCTGGTTCTGGCCGATATCGACGTGCTGACCACGCTGAGCCCGCGCGACTTCCGGGCCGGTTATGGCGAGGTGGCGAAATACGGGCTGCTGGGCGACGAGGGTTTCTTCGAATGGCTCGAGGCCAATGCCGCGGGGCTGGCAAGCGACCCGGCGCTGCGCCAGCGCGCCGTGCGCCATTCGGTCGAGATGAAGGCCGGCATCGTGCAACGCGACGAAACCGAGCAGGGCGAGCGTGCGCTGTTGAACCTCGGCCATACTTTCGGCCATGCGCTGGAATCGGCGACCGGCTATTCCGACCGGCTGCTGCATGGCGAGGGAGTGGCGATCGGCTGCGCGCTGGCCTTCGAGCTTTCGGCGAAGATGGGGCTTTGCAGCCAGGAGGCGCCGTCGCGCGTCGCCGCACATCTTGCCGCCATGGGCATGCCCGCGCGCATCGCCGACATTCCGGGCGACCTGCCCGATGACGAGGCGCTGATCGGGCTGATGGCCCAGGACAAGAAGGTGCAGGACGGCCGGCTGCGCTTCGTGCTGGCGCACGGCATCGGCCGGGCCTTCGTTACCGATGCGGTCGATCCCGCCTTGCTGCGGCAGGTGCTGGCGCAGTCGCGCTAGGGCTGCGGGCCGCCGGTTTCGGCCTTGGTTTCGTCCTCGTCCTCGGTTTCGATGGGCGGCTCGGTGCGGTTGCGGGGCGGCACCACCTCGTCATGGCCCAGCTTGCGGTCGCGGTCGCGGCGCAATGCGGCCCGGCCCAGCATCAAGAGCGTGATCGGCGTGGTGATCATGATGAAGATGCCGATCATCAGTTCGTGCACCACCGCGCGGCCCTCGAGCAGCGAGAACATCAGCATCGATGCCAGGATGATCAGCAGCGTGCCGTAGCTGTAGCCCAGCGTCGGCGCATGCAGCCGCTGGTAGAAGCTTTTCAGCCGCACCAGCCCGACCCCGCCCAGCAGCGTCAGCGTGGCGCCGATCACCACGAACAGCGCCACGATGAGCGCGGCCCAGGGCGGCAGCTGCTCCAGATGCATCATTCGATCACCTCGCCCCGCATCAGGAACTTGGCCGCGCAGACCGTGGTGACGAAGCCCAGCACGGCGATAACCAGCGCGCCTTCGAAGAAGAAGACGTTGCCATTGCCCATGCCGATGACCAGAAACAGCAGCATGGCGTTGATATACATGGTGTCCAGCCCCAGCACGCGGTCCTGCGCGCGCGGACCCAGCAGCATGCGCCAGCAGGCCAGCGCCAAGGCCAGGATCAGGGCGATCTGGGCATAGCCCAGGGCGAAACGCAGGATCTCGGCCGTCATTCGAATATCTCCATGAGCAGGGCCTCGTAGCGGTCGCGGATCAGGGTTTGCCAGTCGTCGTCGCTGCGCAGGTCGAGGACATGCAGCAGAAGCCGGCCTTCCTCCTGGTCGAACTCGATCCAGGCGGTGCCGGGGGTGCCGGTCAGGATGATCGCCAGCACCGCGATGGCGTTGGGATCGCGCATGCGCAACGTCAGCTCGACGAAGCCCGAATGGTATTTCGGATGGTCGGGGCCCAGGATCAGCACCCGCGCCACGGTGATGTTCGAGCGCAGGATGTCCACCGCCACGATCGCCATCAGCTTGGGGATCGCCAGCCAGCGCCGAAAGACCGGCTTCGGCGGGTGCAGATGCTCGACCGACCAGCCCGCCCACAGCGCGATCAGCGTGCCAAGCAGCAGGTGGCCCAGCGTGAATGCGGTCAGAAACAGCCACATCACCACCAGCGCGGCCGAAAGCACGGGATGGGGCACCAGCCGGCTCATTCCGCCTCCTCCTGCGTGGTCTGGGTTTGGGTCTGGGGCTGGGGATCGGGGGCGAGGCTTTGCACGGGTGCGGCGCGCACGTCCTGGGCGCCGGCCAGCACCGCCCTGCGATAGACGCCGGGCTCAAGCAGCGCGCTCGCGGTGGCATTGGTATAGCCGAGCAGCGCATCCGAGCGCACGGTCTGCAAGCCGATCATGCCCAGCAGCAGGACCACCGGCACCACCTCCAGCGCCAGGATGCGCGGGGCCGGGCCTTCCTCGGCCCAGAAGCGGCGGATGCCGAAGCGCATCAGCGCGATCAGCGCCCCCAGGCCCGACAGGATCAACATGGCGGCATAGGCCCACAGGATCACCGGCAGATGGCCCGAGGTGGGCAGGTTGTCCTGGACCGCGCCGCGCAGGATGGCGAACTTGCCGATGAAGCCCGGCATCGGCGGCAAGCCGGCGATCATCGCCGCGACCAGGCTGAAGCAGATCGCCATGGTCAGCCAGCTGACCGTGCGATGGCTGGCCGGGGCGGTGGTGTCCTCGACCGTGCCGAGGCCCATCGGCGCCCAGCGTTCCGAAAGCGGGTCGAAGCCGTCAGTCTCGACCGGGGCGTCGTCGTCGCCCTCGTCGTTGCGGCTCACGGGATCGGCGATCAGGAAGAAGGCCGAGATGGCGGCGGTCGAGCCCACCATGTAGTAAAGCGCGCCGCCCAGCATCGAACTGCCGCCCCCGGCCTGCGCGAAGCCGATCGAGGCCAGCACCGTGCCCGACGAGATGATCGCCAGATAGCCGCCCTTGCGCACCAGTTCCGGCGTGCCGAGGATGCCGATCATGCCGAAGCCCATGGTCAGCACGCCGCCGATCATCAGCACCGGGGCGCCGAAACCCGCCGAGGGCCCGGCATCCGGCCCCAGCACCAGCAGCGACAGCCGCAGGATGACATAGATCCCGACCTTGGTCATGATCGCCATGATCGCGGCGGCCGGCGGCGAGGCGGCGCCATAGGTCGGCGGCAGCCAGAAGCACAGCGGCCAGGCCGCGGCCTTGATCAGGAAGGCGAGGCCGAGGAAGGTCGCGGCGGCATGGAACAGCAGCCGCTCGGCATCGTCGAGCCAATAGAGCGCCCGGCCGATATCGGCCATGTTCAGCGTGCCGGTGGTGCCATAGACCAGCGCCACCCCGATCAGGAAGAACAGCGAGGCCGCAAGGTTCACGGCAAGGTAATGCAGCCCGGCCTTGATCCGTTCGGGACCCGAGCCGTGCAGCATCAGCCCGTAGGAGGCCGCCAGCATCACCTCGAAAAAGACGAAGAGGTTGAACAGGTCGCCGGTCAGGAACGAGCCGTTGACCCCGGCCAGCAGGAACTGGAACATGCTGTGGTAATGCTGGCCCTTGCCGTGCCAGCCGGCCGCGGCATAGATCAGCGAGGGCGCGGCCAGCAGCGCGGTCAGCATCACCATCATCGCCGAAAGCCGGTCCAGCACCAGCACGATGCCGATCGGCACCGGCCAGTCGCCCAGGCGGTAAAGCCCGACGACGGTGCCGCCCTGTTCGGTCACGGATTTCACGCCTGACATCAGCTCGACCGAGGCCAGGAAGGTCAGCCCGACCGCCACCAGCCCCATGATCAGCTTGGTCTGCCGGTTGCGGTCGTTGTAGAACAGCATGATCGCCCCCGCCACCAGCGGGATCAGGATCGGCGCGATCATCAGGTGATCGGGCATGGTGCCGTCGTTCATCATGAATGGCGCTCCCGGCCGTCGACATGGTCGGTGCCGGTGGCACCGCGCGCGGCGATCATCAGGACAAGGAACAGCGCCGTGGTGGCGAAGCTGATGACGATGGCGGTCAGCACCAGCGCCTGCGGCATCGGGTCGGCATAGGCGGACGGATCGACGAAGCCGCCCTTGGGCATGATGGGCGCCCCGCCGATATAGAGCCGGCCCATGGCGAAGATGAACAGGTTCACCCCATAGGCCAGCAGGCACAGGCCGATGATGACCTGATAGGAACGCGGGCGCAGCATCAGCCAGACGCCTGAGCCGACCAGGATGCCGATGGCAAGGGCAAGGATCAGTTCCATCAGTTCGTCTCCTCGCTGGGTTCGACCGGGCGGGCGCGCGGGGCGACGCGCAGCGACTGGTGGGCAATGGCGATCAACATCAGCACGATGGCACCCATCACCAGCGAGAACACGCCGAAATCGAACAGCATCGCGGTCGAGAAGGGCACCTTGCCGATGATCGGGATGTCCAGATACTGTGCATGCGCGCTGAGGAACGGATAGCCGAAGATCCAGGACCCGGCCCCCACCGCCGCCGAGATGGTCAGGCCCGAGGCCATCCAGCGCACCGGCAGCACGATGATCCGCGCCTCGACCCAGCGCACATTGGCCGCGACATATTGCAGCAGCAGGCCGACGGCCAGCGTGACGCCGGCGGCAAAGCCCCCGCCCGGCAGGTCATGGCCGCGGAAGAACAGATAGGCCGACAGCGCGATGATCGGCGCGAACAGCCATTGCATCAGCACCGAGGGCACGAAGAGATAGGCTTCTAGCGCCTGCTCCTCGGCATCGAGCTGCGGGCGCGGGCGCTCGACGCTTTCGGGCGCGGGGCGGAAGCGGCGCAAGAGCGCATAGACGGTCAGCCCGACGATGGCCAGAACGGTGATCTCGCCGAAGGTGTCGAAGGCGCGGAAATCGACCAGGATGACGTTGACGACATTGGTGCCGCCGCCTTCGACATAGGCGTTGCGCAGGAACCAGTCGCCGACCGAGGCGCCGGGCGGGGTCAGCAGCACCGCCAGCGCCAGCGCCGTCATGCCCGAGCCGCAGGCCAGCGCGATCAGCAGATCGCGGCTGCGGCGCGACCGGGCGACCAGGTTGTTGTCCCCGGCGATTTCTTCGTTGCGCTTGGGCAGCCAGCGCAGGCCCAGAAGCAGCAATGCGGTGGTCGCGATCTCGACCAGCAACTGGGTCACGGCTAGGTCGGGGGCCGACAGCCAGACGAAGGTCGCGCAGGTCACCAGCCCCGCGCCGCCCATCAGCACCAGGGCGGCGAAGCGGTGATACTTGGCCTGCCAGGCGGCGCCGATGGCGCAGGTGCCGCCGACGACCCAGAGCAAGGCAAAGACCAGCTCGCTGGCACCCAATTCGGGCATGGGCACGTTCCAGTCCAGCGTCCGCAGCACGAACCAGGCCCCGGCCAGCGACAGCAGCACCATGGCGCGCAGCTGCGACTGAAGGCCGTTCGCCGACAGCACCCGCAGCGCGAAGCGCGGCAGGCGGATGGTCAGGTTCTGCAACAGCCAGTCGAAGCCGCGCGCGAAGTCCAGCCGGCGCATCAGCCGCGTGCCGTCCTCGCCCGAATCGATCAGCCGGCGCGGCAGCAGATAGATCAGCGCGCCCAGCGTCATGGCGATCAGGCTCATGATCAGCGGCGGGTTCACGCCGTGCCAGATCTTCAGGCTGAAATGCGGCAGTTCGGGGCCGACCACGGCCAGGCTGGCGGTCTGCAGCCAGGTGCCCAGCACCTGCTGCGGGAACATGCCGACGGCAAGGCAGATCGCGACCAGGATCGCCACCGGCAGGCGCATCAGCAGCGGCGGTTCGTGCGGCTCCTGCGGCAGGTCGGTGGCGGGGGGGCCGAAGAACACCTTCACGATGAAGCGCAGCGAATAGGCGGCGCTGAACGCCCCGGCCAGCACCGCGACATAGGGTGCGAAACTGTCGAGCGAGCCGCCGTTGTTCCAGACATAGGTCGCCTCGAAGAACATCTCCTTGGACAGGAACCCGTTGAGCAGCGGCACCCCGGCCATGGCGCCCGAGGCGATGATCGCCAGCGCTGCCGTGACCGGCATCACCCGGGCCAGGCCCGACAGGCGGCGCATGTCGCGGGTGCCCGTCTCGTGGTCGATGATCCCTGCGGCCATGAACAGCGAGGCCTTGAAGACCGCGTGGTTAACGATGTGGAACACCGCCGCGACCAGCGCAAAGGGCGTGCCGATCCCCGCCAGCGCGGTGATCAGCCCCAGATGGCTGATGGTGGAATAGGCCAGAAGGCCCTTGAGGTCGTGGCGGAACAGCGCCGTCACCGCCCCGAGGAGCAGCGTGGTCAGGCCGATGCCGGTGACGATCTGGAACCAGGCATCCGTGCCCCCCAGCGCCGGGTGAAAGCGCAAGAGCACGAAGACCCCGGCCTTCACCATGGTCGCCGAATGCAGGTAGGAGGAAACCGGGGTCGGCGCCGCCATGGCGTTCGGCAGCCAGAAATGGAACGGGAACTGCGCCGATTTGGTGAAGGCGCCCAGCACGAACAGGATCAGCACCGCCGGATAAAGCCGATGGCTGGTGATCTGCGGCCCGGCGGCCAGCACGGCGTCGAGATCGTAGCTGCCGGCGATCTGGCCCAGGATGATCATCGCCACCATCAGGCACAGCCCGCCCGAGGCGGTGACGATCAGCGACATCCGCGCCCCGTCGCGCGCATCCTGGCGCTGGAACCAATAGCCGATCAGCAGGAAGGACACGATGCTGGTCAGTTCCCAGAACACCACCAGCATGATGATGTTGCCCGACAGCAGCAGCCCCGACATGGCGCCGGCAAAGGCCAGCAGGCAGGAATAAAGCCGCGGCACCGGGTCGTCGGGCGACATGTAATAGCGCGCGTAAAGGATGACGAGGAAGCCTATCCCCGCCACCAGCACCATGAACAGCCAGGAAAACCCGTCGATGCGGAAGGTCAGGTCAAGCCCGATGGAACTGACCCATCGGAAGGTGCCGGTGATGCTTCGCCCCTCGGTCACGGCGGGATAGAGCACGCCCAGGATCACCAGCGCGACGATCATCGTCAGCCCGGCCAGCCAGGCTTCGGCGTTGCGCGCCCCTATGGGAAGCGTGGCCGCCAGGGCGGCCGACACGAATGGCGTCAGAACAAGCAAGAGCAACAGGTTCTGTTCGACCATCGTGTTCCTTTTCCGGTTCGGGGTGTGCGCAGATAATAGCCGGGCGATGCGGGAAAACACAACCGACCCGGTCGAGAAAAACGACGCAAAAATCCGGGGATCAGCAATATTTTATCGCGCCGCCGGGCCGGATGCGAAACCGGGCCTCACCTGTCCCGGATTCGCGTCACGTCCTGCATCTGCCCGCCGGTCAGCAACACCTCGGCCGGCATGGGGTGGCTGATGAAATGCAGCGGGCTCGCCGTCGGCCCATAGGCGCCGCAGGCATGGATGGCGATCAGGTCGCCTTCCTCCAGCCGAGGCAGCGCGACGCCGCCGCCCAGCTTGTCGATCGAGGTGCAGAGCGGGCCGGAAATATCCTGCTTTTCCTCGGGTCGGGTGCCGTCTTCGTCGCCGCCGACGCGGTGCATGACGTAATTGCGCCGCAAGACCATGCCGAAATTGCCCGAGGCCGCCAGGTTGTCGTTCAGCCCGCCGTCGCAGATGGCGATTCGGGTGCCGCGCGATTGCTTGACCGACAGGACACGGGTCACGAACCAGCCCGCCGGCCCGACCAGGTAGCGGCCCAGCTCCAGCACCAGCCGGGCGTCGGCAAGGCGCGGCTCGGCGCGGAAGGCGTCGAGTTCGGGGCCGATCTCGGCCGCGATGGCCGCAAGGTCCAGCGCGCTGTCCCCGGGGTGGTAGGGGATGCCGAGCCCGGCGCCGAAGATCAGCTTTTCCGGGCGCAGGTCCAGCGCGGCGCAGGTGTCGCGGAACACCTGCATGAAGATGCGCCAGTTCTCGCAGATCGCCTCGGGCTTGAGGCATTGCGTGCCGGAATAGATGTGCAGCCCGATGATGCGCAGGTTCGGCAGGGCGGCGATCTGCGGCAGGATCTCGGCCGCGTCCTCGACATCGACGCCGAAGGGGCTGGGCCGCCCGGCCATCTGGTCGCCGAAGCCCTTGGGCACCCGCGCCGGCGCAAGGCGGACCAGCACCGGCTGGACGCGGCCCATCTCGGCCGCGACGGCATCGGCCAGCCGCGCCTCGCGCAGGCTTTCCAGCACCAGCTCGCCCAGGCCCGCCTCGATGGCGGCGCGCAGTTCCGCCTCGCGCTTGGCCGGGCCGGTGAAGCTGATCCTGGCCGCATCCCAACCCGCCTCGCGCCCCAGGGCCAGCTCGCCGCCCGAGGAAATGTCGAGGTAATCCAGCCGGTCCCGCATCCAGCCCAGCAGGGCGGGGTTCGGATTGCTTTTCACCGCGAAGCTGACGGCGAACCAGCGACCCAGATGCGCGCGCAGATGGGCCAGCCGTTCCTCGACCACGTCGGTGGCATAGACATAGGCCGGGGTGCCGAAGCGCGCCGCCGCCTCGGCCAGGTGGCGGTCCAGGTCAGTCAAGGGACTGCACATAGGCGAGGATCGCGTCCACGCTGTCGAAATTCTCCAGCGTCACGTCGCCCGGCTGCACCCGCACGCCGGCATGCTGCTCGACGAAGGAAATCAGCCCTACCATCGCCACCGAATCCAGCATCCCGGTCGAGAAAAGTTCGGTATCGCCCTCCAGCACCGTGTCGATGTTCAGTTCGCTGCGGATGTAGCGGATCAGCTCGTCCTTGCTCAAGCTCATGGATTCAATGCCTTTCTGGTCAGTTCTGCAATGCGGCCCTGGCCGCGGAAATGATGGCGGGACGGTCCAGCTTGCCGCTGGCGGTCCGCGGCATCGCGCCTTGCCAGGAATGATAGTGCTGCGGACGCATGTAATGCGGCATCGCCCGGACGCAATGCGCGGCCAGCGCGGCCTCGTCGGCTTGCGGCAGATAGGTCACGACCGCATGGACCGCCTGGCCCAGATCGGCATCCTCGACCCCGAAGGCCACGACGTCGGTGACAAGCCCGCTTTGCGAGATCGCATCCTCGACCTCGGTCGGCGACAGGCGGAAGCCCAGCGTCTTGATCATCTCGTCCATGCGGCTGACGAACCACAGGTCGCCGTCCTGGTCGACGCGGACCAGATCGCCCGACCAGACCACGGGCTCGTCGCCCAGCAGATGCGCCAGTTCCGGGCAGGGGCGGATCTTCTGCGCCGTCACCTCGGGCTTTTCCCAATAGCCCATGCTGACCAGCGGGCCGGCATGGACCAGTTCGCCCTGTTCGCCGGGACCGGCGACGCCCTCGCCATGCTTGATGGCGAAGACCTGCGCGTTCGGGATCTGCCGGCCGATCGAGCCCATCTTGGCCGCGAATTTCGAAGGCGGCAGATAGGTCGAGCGGAAGGCCTCGGTCAGGCCATACATCAGGTAGATGTCGACGCCCGGAAACACCTGCGGCAGCAGTTCCAGGATGTTCGGGGGGATCTTGCCGCCGGTATTGGTGATGCGCCGCAGTGCCGGCAACTCGGTCGGGCGGTCCACCAGCAGCCGCACGATCTGGTTCCACAAGGGCGGCACGCCGGCGATCCCCGTCACCGATTCGGCCTGGGCCATGCGGATGATCTCGGCTGGCATGGTCAGCGGCTGATGCACCACCGTCCCGCCCGTCAGCAGCATGGTGGTCAACTGGTTCAGCCCGGCATCGAAGCTGTAGGGCAGCACCGACAGCAGGCGGTCGCTTTCGTCCAGCCCCAGATAATCCGCGACCGAGATGGCGCCCACGCGGATATTGCGATGGCTGAGCATCACCCCCTTGGGCGCGCCGGTCGAGCCCGAGGTGTAGATGATTATCGCCAACCCGCGCGGGTCGGATTCGTCGGGCGCGGAAGCCTGGTCGGCGGCAAGCGCCCCCCAGGGGTCCGCGCCCTGGACAAGGCCCTCGGCCTTGCCCTGAACAAGATAGGCCGTGCCCTCGGGCAAGGCATGTTCGCCCACAAGCGCCTCCAGCGCGTTTCGGGGCAGGATCACCGCGCGCGCCCGGCTGTCGCCGGCGACATAGGCCAGCTGCGCGGGGGTCCAGCGGATGTTCACGTTGACGACCACGGCGCCCATCTTCCAGGCGCCGAACATGGCCGCAACCTCGTCGATGCCCTTGCGCAGATGCACGATCACCCGGTCGCCGGGCCGGATGCCGCGTCGGGCGAGCCAGTCGGCCACGCGCCCGGCCTCGGCCGCAAGCTCGGCATAGGTGACCGAGCGGCCCTGGTCCACGGCGGCGATCTTGTCCGCGCGGGCGGGAAGGTTGTCGGCCAGCAGGCGCCACATGCTGCGGTCGAAATCGTCACTCATGGGCAGGGGCCTTCTTCTTGGCGGCAAAGATCGGCAGGCTGGGATAGATCTTGGCGGGCGAGCCGATCACCACCGAATCCGGCGGCACATTGGTCGTCACCGCGGTATTGGCGCCGATCCGCACCCGGTCGCCGATGGTGATCGGTCCCAGCACGCAGGAATTCACGCCGATGAACACGTCGTCGCCGATCACCGGCGCGCCCGGGCCCATGTTGGTGCCGATGGTGACGTTGTGCATCACCCCGCAACGGTCGCCGATCACCACGTCGGGATGGATCGACAGCGAACCCTCGGCATGGATGATGTGGAAATCGCGGCCCAGCCGCACCTGCGGCGGGATCCAGACCTTGGTCACGTTCAGGATCAGGGTCTTCATCAGCGCGTAGAGCTTGCCGGCCAGCCAGCGCGCCCCTGGGTTCTTCAGCCCAAGGGCCCAGCGGCCATAGCGATAGACGGCAAGCGAGACGAAGGCGGGCTCGGTCAGCGAACGGCCGTGTCTTACGTAGTCATCCCGGAGAGTTTCGAACATCACCATGCACTTGCTTAATCACTTCGGCGGGAAATAAAGGTCGCCCGCCCCCATATTCCGATCTCTTGCGGCAAACTCAACCTGACTGTTAGGACGGGTTTTGGGGGTTTTGGGCCGCGATCAGGTCGAGTGTGCGCCGGATCTGGTCCCATTCCACCCGGTAGCCGCGGGCGGTTCCCGACCCCACCACCATGGCATAATGTTGCTGCCAGCAATCCGTCAGCAGCTTGAGCGAGGTGGTCACCCGGTCCGCCGGCTGAAGCGTCAGCACCGTGCCGCCCGGCGCCATGGCGATCACGCCATGGGCAAGCTGGCTGCCCTCGACGCCCACCACCAGCCGGGCCGCGCCGGCCGCCTCGGCCAGTTGGTCGGCATCGTGGCGGTCGATATAGAGCGTGCGGAAACCGTATTCGGCCTCCAGCCGCTCGGCGATCTTAGCCTCGTTCTCCAGGATGCGGGCATCGCCGCTGGCGCCGCGGAAGATGAAGACGCCGGGCAGCGGCTCCAGCGGGCGGTCCTTCAGGATGCGGGCGCGGTTTTCCTGCGCGCGGGCGCGGCGGTGGCTGTTGTTGTGCAGGTCGTCGAACAGGACCAGCTCGTCGAAATGCACCTCGCCGATGCGGCGCGGCGCCATGCCCAGCAATTCCTCGTAGCGGGCGATATGGCCGCCCCGCACCGGGGCCGAGGTCACGGGCATGCCGGCCGCTTCGGCCAGGCGATAGGCAAGGCAGTCGTTCAGAAGCCAGTTGCCGAACCAGCGATTGCCGATCCAGCTTTCGTAAAGCGCGCCCGACAAGCTTTCGCGCGGCCGGGAATAGGTCAGGCCGGAACGCTTGCGCTGGCGCAGGTGGCGCTCGGCCCCGCGCGCGTGAAGCACGCCATCGACGAAATCCACGTCGCGAAACCGATAGCCCATGGTCGGCGGCGTGCGCTCGGCCGGATTGCCCTGCATCTGCGCCAGGATGTCGGGCAGGGCGCCGAATTCGGTGCGCGAGATATGCTCGATCTGGTCGGGCAGCCAGATCCCCGGCATGATCTCGACCGTTTCGGCCGGACAGATCTCCCACCGCTCGGCGGCGGTGTCGAAGAAATCCGCATGGCCCCTGCCGAAAAGGCGATGCAGGCGGTTATGGATCGGTCTGAGGGAATGCATGGCGGCTCGGCTGGCTGGTCGGGCGGAGTTTGCGGGCGCAAGGCGGCGGGCGCAAGGGGCAGAACGGCCGGTTCAGTTCGGAACCGGCCCTTTCAATGCCTCGATCAGCGTCTGGGCGATCATGGCATGGTCCTGCGCCGAGGGGTGCCACAGGCAGGCATTGCGCCGCGGATCGCCCAGGATCACCAGCTGGTTGGCAAGGCCGCGGGCGGCCAGCAGTTCCGATGCGGCTCGATGCGCCTCGACCAGTTCGGGGCCGTATTCGCCAAAGGCCAGCAACACCATGGCCGCGCCGGGATTTTCCTGCATGCGCGCCGCGGCGAAATCGGCCAGAGCCGGGCCGAAATCGCGGCGCAACTCGGCCTTGTCGCGCCACGCTTCGCCGGGGGCGAGGTCCGAGCCGAAGACATTGGAGCCAAGCCCGACGACGACGATATCCGCCGGGCGCTGGGGCAGGGCCACGGCATCCCCATCCCCCGGCAGGGCCAGCGGATAAAGCCGGTCCATGGTGCGGTCGGGTTCGGCCCCGCCGTAATTGCGCAAGAGCCCGATCCCCGAGCGGGCGACGATCCGGTAATCCGCGCCCAGAGCCGCCGCGACCTGCGGCCCGAAGCTGCGGCTGGTATCGGTGGCGGCATAGATTTCCTCGGCGTCGCAATCGCGGCGCTCGGCGGTATTGGCAAAGCCGACGGTGTCGGAATCGCCGATGAACTCGATCAGCCGCGGCACCGGATCGGGCGGCGGCAGCGCCTGCGCCGGATCGCCCAGGAAGAAGCCGCCGAAAAGCGCCGGGCCACTTGGTTCGCTGATCTTTTCGGCGCGGATCTCATGCGGGCCGGGCGCGAGGCCCTCGATTCGCAAATCCTGCCGTCCGGGGCGCGAGACCTCGACCGCCTTGCCGTCCAGCATCACGCGCCAGCGATTGAGCGAATCGTCGAAGCGCAGGGTGACGCCCGTGCCCTCGAACCGGGCAGAGGCATGAAATCCCGGCCATTCGTGGCGATAGCCTTCGCCCGAGGGACCAGCCGCCGCGCGGCCCGTCACCGCGGCGGGCAGGGCGGCCAGGCCCGGTTGCGGCGCAACAAGCTGCGCTTGCAAACCCGCATCTTCGGCAAGGCTGAGCATCGGCACCGGCGTCAGGGGACGCGGCGGCGCGGGCCAGGCAAGGAAGGCCATTGCGGCGGCCAGGGCGATGGCCGCCATCCCGATGCCGATTCGTTTCGCCCAGCCTGCACCCATGACCACCCGCCAGAAAACCCGCCGCCGATCCCGACTGGCGCCCCCGGCGGCCGGTCAGCCGCGAAACCCGGCCAGAATCGCGATCGCTTCCTGCATGTCATAATGATGATTGCCGATGAAGAAGCCATGGGTATCGATCTCTTCGGCATGGCTCATCGATCCGTGCAGGCTGTGATCCATCAGCCGCAGCACCGGGTTCTTCGTGAAATTGCCGCTGACGATGGGCCGGGTCTCGAACCCCAGCGCATCGAGCCGTGCCAGAACCTCGCGCCGCGTCAGGCCGGTTTCGGGGCGCAGCACCAGCGAAAAGCCGAACCAGCTGCTTTCGCCGATCTCGCGCTGGATGCGGAACAGCGGATGACCCGCCATCGCCTCGGCCCAGCCTGCGCCGTTTGCGCGCCGGCCCTCGACCAGCCGGGGCAGTTTCGCCAGCTGCGCCCGACCCAGCGCACCCGACATCTCCAGCGGGCGCAGGTTGTAGCCGGGCAGGACGAAGCGAAAGCTTTCCTCGAAGGGATCATCGCTTTTCTCGCCCGTCACCCGGTTGAGTTTCGGCAGGTTGCGCGTCCAGCCATGCGCCCGCAGCGCCAGCAGGATGTGGTAAAGCTCCTCGTCATCGGTGACGACCAGCCCGCCCTCCATGGTCGAGATGTGATGCGAGAAGAAGGTCGAGAACGTCCCCATCACCCCGAACGTGCCGCATTGGCGGCCGCCGAACGTCGCGCCCATCGATTCGCAGTTATCCTCGATCAGCACGACCTGCCGCGTCCCGATGATGGTGCGGATCGCGTCGAAATCGTTGGGGTTGCCCAGCAGGTTCACCGCCATGACGGCGCGGGTGCGCTCGCCGATCGCCCCGGCCAGCGCGGTCAGGTCGTAGTTCAGCGTCTCGCGGTCGATATCGACGAATTTCAGGTGCAGCCCGTATTGGTGCAGCGGGAAGAAGGTGGTGGACCAGGACACCGCCGGCACGATCACCTCGTCGCCCGGCATCAGCCGCAGCGCGGGGTTCTGCGTATGGCGCAGCGCCGCCACCATGGCGAGATTGGCCGACGAACCGGAATTGACCATCACCGCATGGCGGCTGCCGGCAAAGCGGGCGAATTCGGCCTCGAATGCCGCCACCTCCGGTCCCATGGAAAACCGGCCCGAGCCGATCACCCGCTGCAAGGCATCCTGCTCCTCCTCGTCCCAAGTAGAGGTGGCAAGGGGAAAGCGGCTCATGGCTGGTGCTCCAGATACCAGGCATAGGTGGCGGCGATGCCCTCGCGCAGCCCGGTCCGCGGCGCCCAGCCCCATTCCGCCTGCCGCGCCACAGAGAGAAGCTTGCGCCGCATGCCGGCCGGCTTGCCCAGTTCATGGGTAAAACGCCCCCGCCACCCGATCACCTCGGCCACGGTGCGGTAATAGTCGTCGATCGTATGGTCGACACCCGGCCCGACATTCATCACCTGCGGCAGCGCCGAGGGATCGGCCAGCGCGCGCAGGATCGCATCCGCCAGGTCGCCGGCATACATGAACTCGCGCCGCGCCGTGCCGTCGCCCCAGATCTCGACCGTCTCATGGCCCTCGACCCTGGCGCGATGGATCTTGTGGATGATCGCCGGCAGCAAATGCGACCGGCGGGGGTCGAACTTGTCGTGCGGGCCATAGAGATTGCAGGGGATCAGCGTGCGCCATTGCAGGCTGCGATCTTCGCGGCAGGTATAGTCCACCAGCCGCATAGCCATGATCTTGGCCAGCGCATAGCCCTCGTTGCTGGGCTCCAGCGCGCCGGTCAGGATCTGCTCCTCGGACAGGTCGCGGCCCAGGTCGCGCGGATAGACGCAGCTCGAACTCAGGTTGATCAGCACCGGGATGCCTGCATCGCGGCAGGCGGTGATCAGGTTCAGCCCGATCAGGGCGTTCCCGGCAAGATACCGCACCGGCTCGGCCATGTTGGCCTGGATGCCGCCGACCGCGCCGGCCGCATGCACGACCGCATCCGGGCGCTGCCGGGCCAGCCAGTCGCGCAAGGCGCGGGCGTCGCACAGGTCCAGCTCGGCCCGCGAGGGGGCCAGCACCTCCCAGTCCGCGATGCCGGGATGGGCGCGCAGGTTCAGCCCGACCATGCCGTGCCCGCCGGTGATGAACAGCCGCGCCATCTAGCGCCCCCCGGCCGGGACCGGCTGCCCGAGCCCGTGATGCTTCAGCAGCGCATGCTGCCGGGCGCAGCGCAGATCGGCGGCGACCATCTCGGCGATCATTTCGCGCAACCCGGTCTCGGGCCGCCATCCCAGCCGCTGATGCGCCTTGAAGGCATCGCCCAGAAGGCTCGCCACCTCGGCGGGGCGGAAGTATTTCGGATCGACCCGCATCACCACGTCGCCCGGCCTTACGGCCGGAGCCAGATCGCCCTCGACCGAGGCGGCCACGGCGATCTCGTCCACGCCCGAGCCGCGAAACTCCAGCGTGATGCCCAGCTCCTCGGCCGTCCAGGCCAGGAACTGGCGCACGCTGTGCTGCTCGCCGGTGGCGATGACGTAGTCGTCGGGCTCGTCGCATTGCAGCATCAACCATTGCATGCGCACATAGTCGCGGGCATGGCCCCAGTCGCGCAGAGCGTCCAGATTGCCGAGATAGAGACAACTCCCGACCCCCTGCGCGATATTGGCCAGCCCGCGGGTGATCTTGCGGGTGACGAAGGTCTCGCCGCGACGCGGGCTCTCATGGTTGAACAGGATGCCGTTGCAGGCGAACAGCCCGTAGGCTTCGCGATAATTCACCGTGATCCAATAGGCGTAAAGCTTGGCCGCGGCATAGGGGCTGCGGGGATGAAAGGGCGTGCGCTCGGTCTGCGGTGTCTCGCGCACCAGCCCGTAAAGCTCGGAGCTCGACGCCTGGTAGAAGCGCGTCACCCCCTCCAGCCCCAGGAAGCGGATCGCCTCCAGAAGCCGCAGCGCGCCCAGCCCGTCGACATCGGCGGTATATTCCGGCGCCTCGAAGCTGACAGCGACATGGGATTGTGCGCCCAGGTTGTAGACCTCGTCCGGGCGCACCTCGGCCATGATCCGGGTCAGGTTCGAGGTATCGGTCAGGTCGCCGTAATGCAGGAAGAAGCGTGGCTGGACCTCGTGCGGGTCCTGGAAGATGTGATCGACCCGCTGGGTATTGAAGGACGAGGCGCGGCGCTTGATGCCATGCACCTCATAGCCCTTTTTCAGCAGGAACTCGGCCAGATAAGAGCCATCCTGCCCCGTCACCCCCGTGATCAGCGCCTTCCTTGCCACGACCGCACCCTCGCACCATTTAACCGCGCGGAAGGAAAACCGCGCCACCGAACCTTATCAACACCATAGCAGCCGCAAGCGGCTTCTTCGTTCTTCAAATACTCATGCGGCCATGCCGCCCGGGCCGGCACCGCCGCAATGGCGCCGCGCCCGATCTCACCGTTTTCAACTACTCCGGCAACCGCGCGTCCGGGCGCGGCCGCGCCTTACTTCGCCGCGTCGAAGACCGGCTGATAGATCTCCCTCAGTCGCACCACCGCCTCTTGCGGCGACATCTCGACCGACTCGCCCGTCCGGCGCGAGGTCAGCTCGACCTTGTTGGCCGCCAGGCCGCGCGGGCCGACGGTGATGCGCCAGGGCAGGCCGACCAGGTCCATGGTGGCGAATTTCGCGCCCGCCCGCTCGTCGCGGTCGTCATAGAGCGCGTCCAGCCCCTGCGCCTTCAATTCGGCATAAAGCGCTTCGCAGGCGCCATCGGTCGAGGCGTCGCCCTGTTTCAGGTTGACGATGCCGACATGGAACGGGGTGACGCCCTCGGGCCAGATGATGCCCCTGTCGTCATGGCTGGCCTCGATGATCGCGCCCAGCAGGCGGCTGACGCCGATGCCGTGCGAGCCCATGTGCACTGGCACCCGGCTGCCGTCCGGGCCGACCACGGTCGCGCCCATCGGCTCGGAATATTTCGTGCCGAAATAGAAGATCTGGCCGACCTCGATACCGCGCGCGACGCGGCGGCGCTCCTTGGGGATCTGCTCGAACAGCGCCGCGTCATGGGTCTCGTCTGTGCGGGCATAGCGGCTGGTGAATTCCTCCAGCACCGCCCGGCATTGCGCGACATCGTCGTAGTCGATCCGGCGGTCGCCGAATTTCAGGTCGGTGATCTCGCTGTCATAGAAGACCTCGGATTCGCCGGTCTCGGCCAGCACCAGGAATTCATGGGTATAGTCGCCGCCGATGGGGCCGCCGTCGGCACGCATGGGAATGGCCTGCAGGCCCATGCGCTCATAGGTGCGCAGATAGCTGACCAGGTGGCGGTTATAGGCGTGCAGCGCGTCCTCTTTCGTGAGGTCGAAATTGTAGCCGTCCTTCATCAGGAATTCGCGGCCGCGCATGACGCCGAAGCGCGGGCGGATCTCGTCGCGGAACTTCCACTGGACATGATACAGCGTCAGCGGCAGGTCCTTGTAGCTGTTCACATGGCTGCGGAAGATGTCGGTGATCATCTCCTCGTTTGTGGGGCCGTAAAGCAGGTCGCGCTTGTGGCGGTCCTTGATGCGCAGCATCTCTTCGCCGTAATCGTCATAGCGGCCGCTTTCGCGCCACAGGTCGGCCGATTGCAGCGTCGGCATCAGCATGGCGATATGGCCGGCGCGGGCCTGTTCCTCATGCACGATCTGCTCGATGCGCCTGAGCACCTTGTAGCCCAGCGG
The DNA here is from genome assembly GCF_900100045.1 of Paracoccus denitrificans. Taxonomy (GTDB): domain Bacteria; phylum Pseudomonadota; class Alphaproteobacteria; order Rhodobacterales; family Rhodobacteraceae; genus Paracoccus; species Paracoccus denitrificans. The sequence goes on from NZ_FNEA01000019.1 coordinate 74,029, forward strand.
CAGCCAGGAATAGATGCCCGCCGCCTGCTGCTTGATCATGCCGGCGCGCAGCATCAGCCGGTGGCTGACGATCTGGGCCTCTTTGGGGTCTTCCTTCAGAACGGGCATGAAATAGCGCGACAGACGCATGGCGAAATCCTCGATATGGGCCGGCACGAGTTAGCGCAGAGCGCCCAGCGGGGCAACGCCATTCCTTGCAAGCCGCGCCGCGACCGTCCACATAGGAACGCGAACGCGGGGACAGGAGCGACGAGACCCATGCAATTGCCGGTGCAGAAGCAGATCCTGTATTGGGGCGGCGCGCTGGCCGTCCTGCTGCTGGCGCTTTGGGGGCTGGGCAATGCCGTCACGCCCTTCATCATGGGCGCGGCGGTGGCCTATCTCTTCGACCCGCTGGCCGACCGGCTCGAGCGGCTGAGCCTGTCACGCACCGCCGCGGTGGTTATCCTCACGCTTTGCGGGCTCTTGCTGGTGGTGGCGCTGTTCCTGCTGCTGGTGCCGGTGCTGGTGCGCCAGACCACGGCGCTGATCGAGACGGCGCCCGAGATGCTCCAGCAGCTCCAGCAATTCCTGATGACGCGCTTTCCCGAGATCTTTACCGAGGGCAACCCGGTCAATACCGCGCTGACCAACATGGGCCAGCAGATCAGCGAGCGGGGCGGGCAACTGGTCAGCACCGTCCTGGGCTCGGTGATGGGCGTGGTCAGCATGGTCATGCTGATCGTGATCGTGCCGGTCGTCGCCTTCTACCTGCTGCTCGACTGGGACAACATGGTGGACCGGCTGGACGACCTGCTGCCGCGCGAACATGCGGGGACCATCCGTCGCCTGGGACATGAGATCGACGCGGCGCTGTCGGGATTCGTGCGCGGGCAGGGCATGGTGATCCTGATCCTGGGCACCTTCTATTCGGTCTGCCTGGGCCTGATCGGCCTGCCGTTCGGCGTGGCGATCGGGGTGATCGCCGCCTCGCTCTCGTTCATTCCCTATGTCGGCGTGGTGATCGGCGGCGTGACCGCCATCGGCGTGGCGCTGTTCTCGTTCTGGGGCGAGCCGGTCTGGATCGGCGCGGTGATCGCGGTCTTCGTCATCGGCCAGGTGGCCGAGGGCAATTACCTGCAACCCAAGATCGTCGGCGGCCATGTCGGGCTGCACCCGGTCTGGCTGATGCTGGCCCTGACCGTCTTCGGCACGCTGTTCGGCTTCGTCGGCCTGCTGATCGCGGTGCCGGCCGCCGCGGCGCTTGGCGTGCTGGTGCGCTTTGCCGTCGCGCGCTACAAGGAAAGCGCGCTCTATACCGGGCGCGAGGTGCCCTCGCCGCCGGCGCCGCCCACCATGGTCGAACTGGTGCCGCGCGGCTCCACCGAGCGAGCGCGCCAACTGGCGCAGATGTCGCGCGACGTGGCGGTGGCGCAGATCCAGCGCGACGAGCATCTGGCGCATCTGCTGGAAGAGCACCAGCACCGCCAGGAGGCCGGCAGGATCCCCGATGCCGAGGGGCCGCCCTCGCCATCCGCGCTTTGGGCCGAGGCGCGCGAGAACCTGCCCGGCAAGGACGGCTGAGCGGTGGCCAGACAGCTGACCCTGGACCTGACGATGCCGCCGGCCTCGTCGCGCGACGATTTCCTGATCACCGCGGCCAATCGCGACGCGCTGGCGATGCTGGATGCGCCGGGGTGCTGGCCGCAGGGGCGGCTCTTGCTGATCGGCGGTCCCGGTTCGGGCAAGTCGCATCTGGTCGGCTTCTGGGCGGCGGAACATGGTGCGCAGATCTGCCACGGCTGGACGCTGGCGCCCGAAGGCGTGGACGAGCTGGTCCAGCCCGGCGCCGCGCTGGTCGTCGAGGACGCGCATGAGATCGGCGGCAACCCGACCGCCGAGCAGGGCCTGTTCCACCTGTGGAACCTTGCCGGTGCGCGGGGGGCGCTTTTGCTCATCACCGCGCGGTCGGCGCCGCGCGACTGGGGCGTGGCGCTGCCCGACCTGCGCTCGCGGCTGGAGACGGCGGCGCAGGCGATCCTCGGCCCGCCCGACGATGCGATGCTGACCGCCGTGCTGGTCAAGCTGTTCGCCGACCGCCAGATCCAGGTCGCGCCCGAGGTGGTGGACTGGCTGGTGCTGCGCATGGAGCGCGACCTGGACATGGCCCGCCGGCTGGTCGCGGCCATCGACCGCGAATCGCTGGCCGACCGCCGCGCCATCACCCGTCGCCTCGCCGCCGAGCTTCTGGACAAGCTGGCCCCCGTCGACGCATGATCCTTACCGCATTTTTCCAAAGTCCCGTGACATGACCCAGGCCGATTTCCTGAAATCCCCCTTTCCCGCCCCGCGCGAGCTGCCCGACGGCCCGCCCGAGGGGCCGACGCGATTCTTCAACCGCGAGATCAGCTGGCTCGCCTTCAACTGGCGCGTGCTGGACGAGGCGCGCAATCCGCGCGTGCCGCTGCTGGAACGGCTGCGCTTCCTGTCGATCTCGGCCACCAATCTGGACGAGTTCTATACCGTGCGCGTCGCGGGCCTGCGCGAACTGGTGCGCGAGGGCAACACGACGCTTTCCGACGACGGGCTGACCCCGGCCGAACAACTGGCGCTGGTCAACGCCGATGCCCGCCGGCTGATGGGCGCGCAGCAGGCGGTCTGGAACGGGCTGCGCCGCGAGATGGAGCAGGCCGAGATCACCATCCTGTCGCGCGGGCGCGTGACCCGCGCCGAGGACGAGTTCCTGCGCCGCCACTTCATGGACCAGGTGTTTCCCGTGCTTTCGCCGCTGGCGATAGATCCGGCGCACCCCTTTCCCTTCATCCCGAACGCGGGCTTTTCGCTGGCGCTGGAACTGGCTCGGGAAAGCGATGGCCAGCAGATGCAGGCGCTGCTGCCGATCCCGCAGCAGATCGCGCGCTTCATCCCGCTGCCGGGCGGCAAGCGGTTCCTGCGGCTGGAAGACCTGCTGCTGATGCATCTGCCGAGCCTGTTCCCCGGCTATCGCGACATCGGCCATTGCGCCTTTCGCGTGCTGCGCGACAGCGACCTGGAGGTCGAGGAAGAGGCCGAGGACCTGGTGCGCGAGTTCGAGACCGCGCTGAAGCGTCGCCGGCGCGGCAGCGTCATCCGGCTGAAGATCACCGCCGGCGCGCCCGACCGGCTGCGCCGGCTGATCATGGAGGAACTGGAGGTCGATCCCGAGGAGGTGGTCGAGGTCGAGGGCCTGCTGGGCGTCGCCGACCTGCGCGAACTGGTGCTGGACTCGCGCCGTGACCTGCAATGGCCCAGCTTCACCCCGCGCGTGCCGGAACGGGTGCAGGACCATGACGGCGACATGTTCGCCGCCATCCGGCAAAAGGACATGCTGCTGCACCACCCCTACGAGACATTCGACATGGTGGTGCGCTTTCTGGCGCAGGCGGCGCGCGACCCGGACGTGCTGGCGATCAAGCAGACGCTTTACCGCACCTCGCGCGACAGCCCCATCGTCGATGCGCTGTGCGAGGCCGCCGAGTCGGGCAAGTCGGTGACGGCGCTGGTCGAGCTCAAGGCGCGTTTCGACGAGGCCGCCAACATCCGCCAGTCGCGCCGGCTGGAGCGTTCGGGCGCGCATGTCGTCTATGGCTTCGTGCAATACAAGACCCATGCCAAGATCAGCGCCGTGGTCCGGCGCGAGGGCGACCAGCTGGTGACCTATACCCATTTCGGCACCGGCAACTATCACCCGATCACCGCGCGGATCTATACCGACCTGTCGCTTTTCACCTGCGATCCGGCGCTGGGGCGCGATGCGTCCAAGGTGTTCAATTTCCTGTCGGGCTATGTGCAGCCCGACGGGCTGGAGAACATGGCGATCTCGCCCATCGACCTCAAGGAGACCCTGCTGGAGCTGATCGCCCGCGAGGCCGAATTCGCCCGCCGCGGCCGGCAGGCCGAGATCTGGGCCAAGATGAACAGCCTGATCGACAAGGACGTGATCGAGGCGCTTTATGCCGCGAGCCAGGCGGACGTCAGGATCAACCTGGTGATCCGCGGCATCTGCGGGCTGCGCCCCGGCATCGCCGGCCTGTCCGAGAACATCCGGGTGAAATCCATCGTCGGGCGCTTTCTGGAGCATTCACGGATCGTCTGCTTCGGCAACGGCTTCGGCCTGCCATCCAAGCGCGCCCGGGTCTTCATCAGCTCGGCCGACTGGATGGGCCGCAACCTGAATCGCCGGGTCGAGACGCTGATCGAATGCTTCAACGAGACGGTGAAGGCCCAGATCACCAGCCAGGTCATGGCCGCGAACATGGCCGACGAGGCGCAAAGCTGGCTCTTGCAGCCCGACGGGCGCTATCTGCGTTATCTGCCGGCGGGACGGGACGACCTGTTTTCCTGTCACAAGTTCTTCATGGAAAACCCGTCACTGTCGGGACGCGGCAGTGCGGGTGCCCGCGACGTTCCGGCGCTCATGCACTCGACGGATTGACGCAAGGGGGGCATTTGCCCCATCCAAGGCGCGCGCCCAGGCGTGGTAACGGAATCGAGAGGAACCCGATGAACGGCATCGTGACCGCAAGCGGAGAAACCATCGAACCCTTCGGGCGCTCGCTGTTCGAGCGCGCCTCGGAACGGGCATTGAGCCGGGTCGGCGTGGTCGACGTGGGCTCGAACTCGATCCGCATGGTGGTCTTTGACGGGGCGGCGCGTTCGCCGGCCTATTTCTACAACGAAAAGGTCATGGCCGGGCTGGGCTCGGGCCTTGCCACCACCGGCCGGCTGAACCCCGAGGGGGTGCGCCGCGGCATGGCGGCGCTGCGCCGTTTTGCGGTCCTGGCCGACAGCATGGGGATCAAGCCGCTGACCTGCGTCGCCACCGCCGCCGTGCGCGAGGCCGAGGACGGCCCGGCCTTTCGCAAGGCGGTCGAGAAGGAGACCGGGCTGAAGCTTCTGGTCATCGACGGTGAGGAGGAGGCGCGGCTTTCCGCGCAGGGCGTCCTGCTGGGCTGGCCGGAGGCCAAGGGGCTGGTCTGCGACATCGGCGGCAACTCGATGGAACTGGCCGAGGTGGCGAACGGCAAGGTCGGCCGCCGCATCTCGACGCCGCTGGGTCCGTTCCGGCTGCAACAGGTCAAGGGTGGCGCCTCGGGCCTGCGCGACCATATCCGCGATACCATCGAGGCCGCAGCAGAGCGGCTGGGGCGCGGGCACGAGCAGATCTATCTGGTCGGCGGCTCGTGGCGGGCCATCTCGCGGCTGGACATGGAACGGGCGAAATACCCCATGACCGTGCTGCACGAATACCGCATGTCGCCCCAGGCCGTCGCCGATACGGTGAAATGGATCGGCGACAAGACCGTCACGGAAATGCGGACGATGACCGGCATTTCGCAAGGCCGGATGGAGCTGGTGCCGCTGGCCAGCCAGGTGCTGCGCCAACTGGTGCAAAGCCTCAAGCCGAAATCGCTGGCCGTGTCCTCCTATGGCATCCGCGAGGGGCTGCTTTACGAACAGATGCCGACCGGCTTGCGCTCTCGCGATCCGCTGATCGAGGCGGCGCGCTTTGCCGAGCGGCAGATGGCGCGGATGCCGGGCTTCGGCAAGAAGCTCTATCACTTCCTGGAGCCGCTGTTCGGCGACCTGCCGCCCGAGCGCGACCGGCTGGTCAAGGCGGCCTGCCTGCTTCACGACACGACCTGGCGGACCCATCCCGATTATCGCGCCGATGCCTGCTTCGACAACGTGACGCGGGCCAACATGGCGGCGCTGTCGCATCCCGAGCGGGTGTTCCTGGGCCTGTCGCTGCTGCATCGCTACAAGAACAGCCGCGCCAATTCGCCCATGGCGCCGCTTTTCGCCCTGCTTTCCGAGAAGGAGATCCGCGAGGCGGAGGTGCTGGGCAAGGCCCTGCGTTTCGGCGCCATGTTCTCGGTCAAGGATCCGGCCGAGGCGGGGACGCTGAAGCTTCAGCGCAAGAAGAAGCAGCTGGAACTGAAGCTGACGAGGACCGGGCGGGCGCTGCTGGGCGAGGTGGCCGAGGCGCGGTTCCGCGCGCTTGCCGAAGCCATGGGCGTCGCGCCGGTGGTGACCGAGGGCTAAGCGGCGGGCCGAGCGGCGGGCCGAGCGATTTGCCCTTGGACGGTATTCTCCTTATGGGGGAGTAGCTGTCCAAATGAACAACTTTTCCGTGTGAAAGAATCGTGGCATTCCGCTGCTCACGGAGGGCGGCGGTCCTTGTGTGGTTTTATCCGGTGTCCGGTTCCGGATCGCCGCCCTCCGTCTTGTCCGGCCGGATGAAAGGGGCGGGGCTCAGGCGCCCCAGGTCCGCTCCAGCAGGTTCAGCCAGTTCTTGCAGGCGATCTTTTCGACCAACTCGCGGCCATAGCCATGGTCCAGCATGGCCTGCAAAAGATTCTGCAGGGCCGAGGCATCGGCCAGATCCGCGGGCATCTCGGCACCGTCGAAATCCGAGCCGAGCGCGACGCCATCCTCGCCCAGGAACGCAAGCAGGTGGTCAAGGTGGCGCAGCATGATCTCGAACCCGTGCATCGGGTCGCGCCGGCCCTCGGGATGCAGGAAGCCCACGGCGAAATTCAGCCCGACGAGGCCCCGCGATTCGGCGATCACCCGCAACTGCCGGTCGGTCAGGTTGCGCGAGCTGGGTGCAACGGCATGGGCGCAGCTGTGGCTGGCGACCAGCGGTGCGTCCGAGAGCCGCGCCACATCGTCGAAGCCCTTTTCGTTCAGGTGCGACAGGTCCAGCATGATGCGCAGCCGGTTGCATTCGCGCACCAGATCCTCGCCCTCGGCCGTCAGCCCCGGCCCTGTATCGGGCGACGAAGGGAAAGCGAAGGGCACGCCATGGGCATAGCGCGTCGGTCGCGACCAGACCGGCCCCAGCGAGCGCAGGCCCATGGCGTGCCAGGCATGCAGCGCATCCAGGTCGGGGATCGGCTCGGCGCCCTCGATATGCAGGATGGCGGCGATTTGGCCATCGGCGATGGCCGCGCGCAGATCGGCGGCGGTCCTGCAGATCGCCAGCGTGCCGGTCCGCTCCATCGCCATCAGATGGCCGGCCTGGGCCAGCGCATGGGGCAGGGCCTGGGCAGGCGCCACCTCGGGCGGCAGCGGCAGGGCGAAGGGCGGGTTCTTCTTGAGCATCGCTGCCATCGCATCGTCGGGGCCGGGGGGCGAGGGCGTCCAGATGGCGAAGAAACCGCCGGCAAAGCCGCCCGCCTTCATCCGCGGCAGGTCCAGATGCCCGCTGCCGTCGCCTTCCAGCCAAAGCCGGTCGCGGCCGGGCCCCGCAGCCACCATGCGCTGCAAGAAATCGTTGTGACCGTCAAAAACCGGAATCATGCTCATGTCCTTTCGCATTGCGCGGCGCAACATGCGCCGCTTATGCGCGTGCCGCAAGCGGCGGGGGTGCAAGCCGGCCTCATCCGGGGGCGGGTTGCCTGCGCCGCTTCAGAAGCGAAAACCCTCTTTCCCCGCGCCGTCGCTGCGCTAAGCTGGGAAAACAGCGAGGGAAGGAGACCCAGCCATGACCCGGATCGCCAAGGATTTCGACGGCCAGACCGTCATCTGCACCTTCGATGTCACCCCCGGCAGCGCGCATGACGTGCTGGACGCGCTGACCACCGCCTATGACGAGGTGATCAGCCGGCAGCCCGGCTATGTCTCGGGTGCGGTCCACCTGAACGATGCCCAGACCCGGATCTGCACCTATTCGCAATGGCGCGACCGGCGCGACTACCAGGCCATGCTGCGCAGTCCCGAGATGCGCGAACGCAACCGCGCCATCAACGCCATGTGCCGCCATTTCGAGCCGGTGATGTACGAAGTGGTCGATTGCTGGCCGGGCTGAGCGCGAAACCCATGCTGCGACTGCGAAAAGCCCGTGCATTGCGCAAGCTTAGCCCCTAGTCTGGCGAAAAGCAGTCGGGCGATTGCCGGAACGGAGGGGCGCATGGCAGGACGCATCATCACGATTGCCCAGCAAAAGGGCGGCTCGGGCAAGACAACGATCGCGGTCAATCTGGCGGTGGCCCTGCGCGGGCGCGGCCATTCGGTCGCGCTTCTGGACACCGATCCGCAGGGCAGCATGGGACGCTGGTTCCTGGAACGGCTGGAGCGGCGGGGCGAGGACGAGGCGCTGGAATTCACCACCTCGTCGGCCTGGGGCGCCAGCTACGAATCCGACAAGCTGAAGAAACGCTTCGATTTCGTCATCATCGACACGCCGCCCAAGATCGACAGCGACCTGCGTCCGGCGCTGCGCGTGGCCGACCTGGTGCTGGTGCCGGTGGCAACCAGCCATGTCGACCTGTGGGCGACCGAGGGCGTGCTGGATCTGGCCCGGCGCGAGAGATGCGACACGCTGATCGTGCTGAACCGCACCCGCTCGCACGCCCGGCTGACCGGCGAGGTGGCCGAGGCCGCCGCCGCGCTGGGGGCCGAGGTGGCGGCCGCGCAGCTTGCCAACCGCGTCGCCTATGCCGAGGCGCTGGGGCAGGGGCTGGGCGCCGGCGAGGCGGCGCGCAATGCTACCGCCCGGGCCGAGGTCGAGGCGCTGGCCGAGGAAGTGCTTGACACGTTGGGCTAGGCCGCGATTCGCGGAAATCCGCCGATCGGCCGGAGCCGGGGAAACCAACCGTCGGTTGATGGGTTGCGTGGACAGCAAGTCCAGACTCATGAGGTCGAGATGAAACTGCCGCTTTCCCTTGCCGTTCTGGCAACCCCCTTCGCCTTGGCCGCCTGCACGCCCGAGGCTCCGCCGCCCCCTGAACCCGAAACCGTCTCCGTCGATCCCTGCGGCGCGGCGCGCTACAGCCATCTGATCGGCCAGACCTCGCCCACCATCTCGGTGCCCGAGGGGCAGATGTATCGCATCGCCCGCGAGGATCGGCCGATGACGATGGAGATGATCCAGGACCGGCTGACCTTCATCGTCGACAGCCGGGGCAAGCTGCTTTCGGTCAGCTGTAGCTGACCGGGACGCAGGAGCGCTGCCTTCCGCGCTATCCGCCCGCGATCAGCCGCGGCGGCGCGACCGTTTGTTGCCGCCGCGCTGTCCGGCCCGCCCCGCGGTCGAGCGTCCCGATGACTTGACCGCCGCCTCGGCCGCCTCCTCGATGGCGGATTGCCGGGCCAGCGGGTCGTCGGCGATCGCCAGTTCGACCGCCTCCAGCCGCTTCACCTCGTCGCGCAGCCGCGCGGCCTCCTCGAATTCCAGGTTCTCGGCCGCCTTGCGCATCTGCGCCCGCAGCGCGTCCAAATGCGCCGCCAGGTTGGCGCCGACCATCGGTTTCTCGACCCGGGTGGTGATGCGCGCCTGATCGGTATCGCCTTGCCACAGCCCGGCCAGCACGTCCTCGACATTCTTGCGCACGGTCTGCGGCGTGATGCCGTGCGCTTCGTTATAGGCGACCTGCTTCTGGCGCCGGCGCTCGGTCTCGGCCATGGCGCGCTCCATGCTGCCGGTGATGCGGTCGGCATACATGATGACGCGGCCGTCGGCGTTCCGCGCCGCCCGGCCGATGGTCTGGATCAGTGATGTTTCCGAGCGCAGGAAGCCCTCCTTGTCGGCATCGAGGATCGCCACCAGCCCGCATTCGGGGATGTCCAGCCCCTCGCGCAGCAGGTTGATGCCCACCAGAACGTCGAAGGCCCCCAGCCGCAGGTCGCGCAGGATCTCGATGCGCTCGATGGTGTCGATGTCGCTGTGCATGTAGCGCACGCGGATGCCCTGTTCGTGCAGGTATTCGGTCAGGTCCTCGGCCATGCGCTTGGTCAGGGTGGTGACCAGCGTGCGCATGCCGGCGGCGGCGACCTTGCGCACCTCGTCCAAGAGGTCGTCCACCTGCATCTCGACCGGGCGGATCTCGACCTGCGGGTCCAGCAGGCCCGTGGGGCGGATGACCTGTTCGGTGAAGACGCCGCCGGTCTGGTCCAGCTCCCATTGCGCAGGCGTGGCGCTGACAAAGACCGATTGCGGGCGCATCGCGTCCCATTCCTCGAATTTCAGCGGCCGGTTGTCCATGCAGCTGGGCAGGCGGAAGCCATGCTCGGCCAGCGTGAACTTGCGCCGGAAGTCGCCGCGATACATGCCGCCGATCTGCGGCACGCTGACATGGGATTCGTCGGCAAAGACGATGGCATTGTCGGGGATGAACTCGAACAGCGTCGGCGGCGGCTCGCCGGGCGCCCGGCCGGTCAGATAGCGGGAATAGTTCTCGATCCCGTTGCAAACTCCAGTAGCTTCAAGCATTTCCAGGTCGAAGTTCGTGCGCTGTTCAAGCCGCTGCGCCTCCAGCAGCTTGCCCTCGTCGGCAAGTTGCTTCAGCCGTGTCTGAAGTTCTGTCCGTATCCCCTTGATTGCCTGCTGCAAAGTCGGCCGCGGAGTGACGTAGTGGCTGTTGGCATAGATGCGGATCTGCTTGAAGCTGTCGGTCTTGGCGCCGGTCAGCGGATCGAATTCGGTAATCGATTCAAGTTCGTTTCCGAAGAAGTCAAAGCGCCAGGCCCGGTCTTCCAAGTGGGCCGGCCAGACCTCGACCAGATCGCCTCGCACGCGGAAGCCACCGCGCTGGAAGGCGGCGTCGAGGCGGCGATATTGCTGCGCCACCAGTTCTGCCAGGAATTCGCGCTGGTCGTAGAGCTGGCCGACCACCATGTCCTGCGTCATCGCCGAATAGGTCTCGACCGAGCCGATGCCGTAGATGCAGGAGACCGAGGCGACGATGATCACGTCGTCGCGTTCCAGCAGCGCCCGCGTGGCCGAGTGGCGCATCCGGTCGATGGCCTCGTTGATCTGCGATTCCTTCTCGATATAGGTGTCGGAACGCGCGACATAGGCTTCGGGCTGGTAGTAGTCGTAATAGCTGACGAAATATTCCACGGCATTTTCGGGGAAGAAGCCCTTGAACTCGCCGTATAATTGCGCGGCCAGCGTCTTGTTGGGCGCCAGGATGATCGCCGGGCGCTGGGTTTGCTCGATTACCTTGGCCATGGTGAAGGTCTTGCCGGTGCCGGTGGCGCCCAGCAGCACCTGGTCGCGTTCGCCCGCCCGCACGCCCTGCGACAGTTCGGCGATGGCGGTGGGCTGGTCGCCCGCCGGCTGGAACTCGGAACGCATGACGAAGCGCTTGCCGCCCTCGAGCTTGGGCCGGCTCACCTCGGGAAAGCGCGCGACGGGGGCGTTGGTGTTGTTGTGGCCCATGGTTTCACCTTTGTTCCTGCCTGGGTCAATCTGGCGCATTCGCGCCCCAATGCAAGCCCGGCGCGGGAAAATGGGCCATGCGGGGGCGGCAATCCGGCCGGAATGGCGGGAAATCGCGCGACGTGCATCTTGATCGCCCGGCCGGCATCGGGGATAAGGCGACAAGCAAGAACAGAGGGTTCCCGCCATGCGTGTCCGCATCTACAAGCCCGCCCGCAACGCCATGCAATCCGGCACGGCCCGCACCAGGAACTGGGTGCTGGACTTTCCGCCGGCCGATCCGCGCGCCATCGACCCGCTGATGGGCTGGACCAGCAGCGACGACACCCAGAGCCAGGTCCGCCTGCGCTTCGAGACCCGCAAGCAGGCCGAGGATTACGCCCGCGAGCATGGGCTGGACTACGAGGTGATCGAGCCGCATACCCGCGCTGCGAACATCCGTCCCCGCGGCTATGGCGAGAATTTCGCCAGCGACCGGCGCGCGCCCTGGACGCATTGAGCCAGCGCACCGCCGCACCCGGCACGGCATTTCTCGATCCTTCCAAGGGCCGGCGATTGCCGGCCTTGTCTTGTCGCGCAAGGCGGCGTTACAGGTCGGGCGGCCCGGCATCGAGGAAAGCGCATTTCCCCGCAAATCTTTGCAAATATTTGGTGAAATGGCGGAAGCGGTGGGATTCGAACCCACGGTGGGGTCTCCCCCACGCTGGTTTTCAAGACCAGAGCCTTAAACCACTCGGCCACGCTTCCAGCCGGGTCGGGATAGGCCGGCGTGCAGGGCGAGGCAAGGGGAAACTAGCCGCGCCGTGCAACCGGCGGGGCGGCGGCCGGCAGCCGCAGCCCGGCACAAAGCCCGCCCAGGTCCGAGCCCTCCAGCACCAGTGCCCCACCATGCAGCGCGGCCAGATCGGCGACGATGGCAAGGCCGAGGCCGGTGCCCGGAGGGCCGGTCTCGTCAAGCCGTGCGCCGCGGGTCAGGGCGCGCGCGTGATCCTCGTCCGACATGCCCGGGCCGTCGTCCTCGATCAGGATGCGTAACTGGTCGCCCTGGAGCAGGACGGTGATGCGGACCCGGTCCTTGGCCCATTTCACCGCGTTCTCGACCAGGTTGCCGATCATTTCCTCAAGATCCTGCCGCTCACCGGCAAAGGCGGGGTCGGCATCGGCCCGGATCTCGGCCCGCAGGCCCGAATCGCGGATCGGACCGCCCAGCACCAGAAGGATGTCCTGGATCACCGGCGCGACCGGCGTGCGCTGGCCCAGCAGCCGCGGCGCGGCCGAACTGCGGGCGCGCCGCAGGTGCCAGCCGATCTGGCGGTCCATGCGCGCGATCAGCCCATGGCCCGGATGCTCGGACGGCAGCGCATTGTCCAGCGCCGCCAGCGGCGTCTTGAGCGAATGCGCCAGATTGCCGACATGTTCGCGTGCGCGCGCCAGCACGGCGCGGTTCTGTTCCAGGAGCGCGTTGATCTCGGTGGCGACGGGGCGCAGCTCGGCCACGGCGGGCAGGGGCAGCGCCTCGGCCTGGCCCGAGCGGATGCGGCGCAGGTCGCGGCCCAGCCGGTCGAGGCTTTGCAGCCCCGCCACGACCTGCAGCACGCTTGCCGCCGCCAGGGCCAGCCCCAGCACGGCAAGCGAGACCGCCAGCGGCCGGCGCAGCCGCGCCATGGCGGCGTCGATCTCGGCCCGGGGGGCGGTCACGGTCACGGCCAGCGCCGAGGCGGAATCGGGCAGGGTGAAGGCGTGGCGCGCAACCCGCAGCGGCTCTCCCGCCGGGCCAAGGCCGGGGCCACCCTGGAAATCCGCCTCGGGCGGGTTCAGCACGTTGTCGAAAAGCGAGGGCGATTTCGCCATCACCTGGCCGTCCTGCGTCAACTGCCAGAACCAGCCCGAAAGCGGCATCTGGAAACGCGGATCGGCCGGGCCGGGACCGGCGGCCAGCCTGCCCTCGGCGTCGATGGTGGCCCCGGCGATCAGCGCATCGGCCACCGCCTCGGTCTCGGCGTCGAAGCGGCCGGTGATGAAATCCTCGAGGATCGCGGCGATGGCCAGGTAGCCGCCGACCAGCGCCACGCCGGTCAGCAGCGCCGCCAGCGCGATCAGCCGCGCGCGGATCGAATCGCGCGGCAGGATCAAGCCGCGGTCCTCAGCACATAGCCCTCGCCGCGCCGGGTCTCGATCAGGCCGTCGCCGATCTTCTTGCGCAGCCGGCCGATCACCACCTCGATGGACTTGAAATCGCGGTCGGCGGCGGAATCGTAAAGGTGGTCCGACAGTTCGCTGCGGCTGACCACGCGGTTCTGGTGATGGATCAGATAGGCGAGGATGCGGGTCTCGAACGCCGTCAGCTTCAGCGCCAGCCCGTTGCGGGTGATGACGCCCAGCTGAGTGTCGAGCCGCAGCGGCCCGGCCTTGATCACCGCCTGGGCATGGCCGGCGGCGCGGCGGAGCAGCGTCTGCGCGCGGATCACCACCTCTTCCAGGCGGAAGGGCTTGACGGCGTAGTCGTCGGCGCCGGCGCGAAAGCCCGCCACCTTGTCGGTCCAGTCGCCCCGCGCGGTCAGGATCAGCACCGGCATGGTCACGCCGCCCTCGCGCCAACGCGTCAGCACCTCGATCCCCGGCAGGCCGGGCAGGCCCAGGTCCAGGATCGCCAGGTCGTATGCCTCGGTCGAGCCGAGGAATTCGCCCTGCGTGCCGTCGGCGGCAATGTCGCAGGCAAAGCCGCCGTCGCGCATGGCGGCGGCAAGCTGGGTGGACAGCATCGGATCATCCTCGACGATCAGGCATTTCATGGCTTGGGCCCCTTTCGGCGGGCATCGGTCAGCCCCGCGCCCGCCACTTCCAGAAAATCGCCGCTATGCGCGTCCAGCCGGATCAGCAGCACGTCGCGCCTTGGCGTCAGCAGGCGCAACTCATGCACCAGCACCACGCCGCGCGTGCGTTCCTCGGGGGTGGGCGGCACGATGCGCGCCGCGATCAGCCGGCCGCGAAACCGTTCGCCGACGATCTCGGCGGCGCGATTGAGCGGCAGGATGCGGAAATCGCGGCGCTGGAGGCTTTCGAACTCGGGTGCCCAGTCCTCGGGCCTGGGCGGGGCGTGATCGTGGCCGCGGTCGTCGCCCGATGCGGGCAGCGCCAGCGCAAGCGCGGCAAGAAGCGGCAGGGATATGATGCGCAGGCGGTTCATCGGCCCTATGTAATGGGGGAAATCCAAACGAAAGCCAAACGGGTCGTTGGTCTTTGGTTGGCCAGAGGGGGGCTATCACCCGATTCGTCCGGGGCCGCAGAAGACGCCCCGATAAGGAAGGAACCAGAGATGAGCAGAAAACTCTCGACCTCGATCGCGCTTTCGGCACTGCTGGCGGTGCTGGGGGCCCCGGTGCTTGCGCAAGACACGCCCGCCGCCCCGCCGCCCGCGGCCGAGGCCCCGGCGCCGGTCGTGCTGCCCCAGGCATTGCAGGATGCGGGGCTGAGCGATGTGACCAGCAAGCGCGGTCCGCGCGGCGCGACCCGGATCGAGGGCAAGCTGCCCGACGGCACGCAGATCGACGCCATGCTGGACGCCAAGGGCCAGTTGCGCGGCCTGCGTGCCCGGGGCGATGCGGCGCTGCCGCAGGCGCTTATCGACCAGTTGGTGCCGCAGGCCGTGCGCGACAGCGCGGTCTTTGGCGAGCTGGGCACGCTGAAGGCGGTGTTCACGGGCGAGCGCGGGGTGATGCTGGCCGGGCAGGATGCCGACGGAAACAAGCTGCGCGCCGCCTTTGCCCAGGACGGCACCCTGCTGCGCTTTGGCCGGGGCGATGCGGGGCGCGACGGTGAACGGCATGGCAAGCGCCAGGACGACCGCCGGGACAAGGGCTACCATCACCGCGGCCACGACAAGCGCGACGGCCATCGCGGCTGGCACCACGGCCCGCGCGGGGACCGCAGTGGCGAGAAGGGCGCGCCGCCGCCCGCTGGCGCCGCGCCCGAGGCTCCCGCCGCGGATGCGCCGCAGCGCCAGGGTGCGCTGTCTCCGACGCGACTCGACCGGGGCGAGGTGCGCATGGCGCTGACCTCGGCCGGCTACAGCCGTATCGGCGAGATCCTGCAGGACGGCCCGCGCGTCGTGGCGCAGGCGGTGAACCCCGAGGGCGAGCCCGTCGCGGTCGAACTGAACCCGAAGGGGCAGGTCATGCGGGAAATCAACCGCTAAGGCAGGTTGCAGGCGGATCGGGCCGCGCGGGCTTTCCAGCCGGCGCGGCCCGTTTCGGCGGAGCTTTTCGATCAACTCTCGGCAAGAGCCTGCCTTCCGGCGCGAAAAGGCTTGCCTGATCCGCGCGGCAATGCGAAATCCCCTCGGAATTTCCGGGTTTTCTTGCCCGAAACATGGGATCGATCGATGCGTCGTCGCGAATTTGTCATCTCTGCCGGTGCGGCCATGTCGGCCGTCACCGCGCTGTCATCCTCGCTGGGGGCGGCCCTTGCGCAGGAGGGCCCCGAGGCCGAACCGGAACCGGCGGCCGAGCCGGAAGCGGCGGCCGAGCCGGCCGAGCAGCCCGCGCCCAAGCCCTTCGGCTTCGAGGATGTGGCGGAGATGGCCAGGGAATTGGCCGCCAATGCCTATGAATATCGCGATGCCGAGCTGGTCGGCAGCTTCGCCAACCTGAGCTATGACCAGTATCGGGGAATCCGCTTCCGCCGCGACCGCGACCCATGGGCCGGCAGCCGCGATTTCGCGCTGGACCTGCTGCCGCCGGGCGCCATCTTCCACGAGCCGGTGGATATCAGCCTGGTCGATGACGGCGTGGTCATTCCGGTCAGGTTCGACCCGCATATGTTCGATTTCAACCCGGCGCAGTTTCCCGACGGCGTCGATTACGAGACGCTGGGCAACATGGGCTGGTCGGGGTTCCGCCTGCGCGCGCCGCTGAACCGGCCCGACGTCATGGACGAGATCGCGGTCTTTCAGGGCGCGAGCTATTTCCGCGCCGTGGCCCGCGGCACGCTCTACGGGCTGTCGGCGCGCGGCCTGGCCATCGGCACCGGCAGCGCCGAGGGCGAGGAGTTCCCGCTGTTCCGCGGCTTCTGGATCCACAAGCCCGGGCCGCAGGATCGCTCGGTGCTGGTCCATGCGCTGCTGGACAGCCGCTCGGTCTCGGGCGCCTTCGAGTTCCGCATCACGCCGGGGGCCGAGACGGTGTTCGACACCCGCGTCGCGCTGTTCCCGCGCCAGGACATGCGCAATGCCGGCATCGCGCCGCTGACCTCGATGTATTGGTTCGGCCCCACCGATCGGTCGCGCGTGGACGATTACCGTCCCGCCGTGCATGACAGCGACGGGCTGCAGATGCTGACCGGGGGAGAGCAGCGGCTCTGGCGGGTGCTGTCGGGGCACAGCACCCTACAGGTCTCGGCTTTCATGGACAACGATCCGCTGGGATTCGGTCTGGCGCAGCGGGCCCGCGACTTCGAATCCTACAAGGATGCCGAAGCGCGGTATGAAAAGCGCCCCTCGGCCTGGATCGCGCCGCAGGACAACTGGGGCAAGGGTACGGTGACGCTGGTCGAGATCCCGGTCGAGAACGAGTTCAACGACAATATCGTCTCGTTCTGGCAGCCGGCCGACACGCTGCTCAAGGGCAATCGCTACGATTTCAACTACATTCTGACCTTTGCGGCGGAAGTGCCTGACAGCGCACCGATTTCCCGTGTGATCGAGACCATGTCGGGCAGGGCGGTCAACAATGTCAACGCCCGCACCTATATCGTCGATTTCGACCTGGGCCTGTTCGGCTCGGACGATCCGGTGCCGCAGCTGCGTGCCTCGGCCGGTCGGATCGGGCACAGCTATCTGCTGCGCCTGCCGGAACAGGGCCGGATGCGGCTGGCTTTCGAATACCTGCCCGAAGGCGCCAAGCTGGCCGATCTGTCGGCGGTGCTCAACGGTCCGAATGGCCCGCTCAGCGAAACCTGGATCGCCCGCTGGACCCGAGAATGAGCGACATGATCGCGACAAGCAGCCAGCCGGGTCCGCGTCCCGCCAGCCAGGGCCGCCCCCTGCTGCTTTCCGCGGAGGAGGGCTGGGAGGCGCTGGACCTGTCGCTGCCCGAAGGCCCGGCCACGCCGCCCGAGGCGCCGCTGGACATGCCCGAGCAGGATTTCCGCGGCCGCCCGCCGCTGGGGCCGGACAGCCGCTGGCCCTCGCTTGGCACCATCGCCGCGCGGCTGGTCGCCTTTGGCGGCGCGGCGGCGATCGCCTGGGTGGGCTGGCGGCAGATGATCCTGACCTTCGGCTCGAACGTGACCTGGCTGCAATCGGTGCTGCTGGTGCTGTTCGCGCTGACCTTCACCTGGGTCGGGTTTTCCTTTACCTCGATGGTTTCGGGGCTTTTCGCGCGCCGGTTGCGCACGCCGGACGGCCCGAACGAGGCCAAGATCGCCGTGGTCATGCCGGTCTATCACGAGGATGCGGCGGCGACGACCGGGCTGCTGGCCGCCCTGGCGCGCGACCTCTATCGCGTGGGCCTGGCCGACCGGGCCGAGATCTTCGTGCTTTCCGACAGTCGCGAGCCGCGGGCCGTCTTCGAGGAGATGGCGGCGATCAGCCGGTTGCGCGACATCTCTCCGGTGCCGGTCTGGTATCGGCGCCGCAGCAGCAACAAGGGCCGCAAGGCCGGCAATGTCGGCGAATTCGTTCGCCGCTGGGGCGGGCGCTACGATCAGATGGTGGTGCTGGATGCCGACAGCGTGGTCGGCGCCGCCACCATCAGGACGCTGTCGGCGCGGATGAATGCCGACCCGGCGATCGGCCTGATCCAGACCATGCCGATGCTGGTCGGCGGCCAGACCATATTCGCCCGGCTGACGCAATTCGCCGGCCGCATCTATGGCCCGGCCGTCGCCCGCGGCGTCGCCGCATGGTCGGGCGACAGCGGCAATTTCTGGGGCCATAACGCGATCATCCGTGTCGAGGCCTTTGCACAATGCTGCGGGCTGCCGGAACTGCCGGGCAAGCCGCCCTTCGGCGGCACCATCCTGAGCCACGACTTCGTCGAGGCCGCGCTGCTGCGCCGCGCCGGCTGGAAGGTGCGGCTGGACCACGACCTGCGCCAGAGCTTCGAGGGGTGCCCGCCCACGCTGCTGGACATGGCCGTGCGCGAGCGCCGCTGGGCGCAGGGCAACCTGCAACATGCGCGGCTGATCTTTTCGCGCGGTTTCGCCTGGATCAGCCGGGCGCATTTCGTCATCGGCATGCTGGGCTTTCTGATGTCGCCGATCTGGCTGATGATGATCCTGGTGGGCCTTGCGCTGTCGGCCAATGTGCTGTTGTCGCGGCCAGACTACTTTCCGCAGACCTATCAGCTGTTCCCGACCTGGCCGATCTTCGACCCGGTGCGGATGCTGTGGCTGTTCGTCGCCGCCATGTCCTTTCTGCTGGTGCCCAAGTTCATCGCCATCTTCCGCGCCTGGCTGCGGCCCCTGGCCAAGGATTCGGGCGGCAATGTGCGGCTTCTGGCCTCGGCCATGTTCGAGATCGTGCTTTCCGCGCTGATCGCGCCGGTGCAGATGCTGATCCAGACCCGCCAGATCATCGAGATCCTGCGCGGCCGCGATTCCGGCTGGGAGGCGCAGGTCCGTGCCGGCCAGGTGCCGCCCTGGCATGTGGTGCTGCGCCGCCACGCGCTGCATGTCGCCCTGGGGGGTGCCACGCTGCTGGTGCTGGCCTTCCTGGCGCCCTGGCAACTGGTCTGGCTGTCGCCGATCCTGGCCGGGCTGATCCTGTCGCCCCTGACCTCGCGCTGGTCCGCAAGCCCGGTCTTCGGCCGCTGGGCGCGGCGGCAGGGCCTGCTGGTCACCCCCGAGGAGCGCGAGGCGCCCGAACTGCTGACCGCCGCCAATGCGCTGGATTTCCGCATCGCCGGCATGCTGCCGCGCGCCGGGCTGGACGTCCTGGGCCGCGATCCGGCCCTGCGTGCGCGCATCGCAGCGCTTCTGCCTGAAAACCCGCGCGCGCCCATCGAAGAGCGGCTGGATGCGATCTCGGCCGAGGCCAAGATCCGCCATGCCGGCTCGCAGGAACAGGCGCTGCGCTTCCTCAGCCCCGCCGAGCAGCTTGCGGTGATCGAGAACCGCGCGCTGATCGAAGCCTTCTCGAAGCTGCCGCAATGAAACGCATCGTCGCTCTGGATATGCTGCGCGGTTATGCGCTGGTCTGCATCATGCTGGACCACATGCCGATCGGCGTGCTGCGCAAGCTGACGCTGACCAATTTCGCCGTCTTCGACGCGGCCGAGCTGTTCGTTCTGCTGTCGGGCTTTCTGGTCGGCATGGTCTGGATCAAGGTCGAGGCGCGCGAGGGCCGGCCTGCCGCGCAGATCCGTTTCCTGCGCCGCGCCGCTCAGGTCTGGCTGGCGCTGATCGCGGGGGCGATCCTGCTGGCGCTGTTCTCGGCGCTGCTGTTCAAGCTGCAGATGAACCATACCGCGGTCTGGTTCCAGTACGCGCGCTGGATCGTCGAACATCCCATCGGCTATGTCGCCACGGTGGCGCTGATGTGGATGCAGCCGAACCTGCTGGACGTGCTGGCGCTTTACGTGCTGCTGATCGCGACCGTGCCGGTGACGGTGCCCTTCATGCTGCGCTGGCCCTGGCTTGCCATGGCGGTCTCGGTGCTGGTGTGGATCCTTGCCCAGCCGCTGAACGCGCTGATCCCCAACCAGCGCCCGGGGCCGGGGCTGCTGTTCAATCCCTTCGGCTGGCAGATGCTGTTCTTTGCCGGCGTCGCCATGGGGGCCTTTCGCGACCGGATCATGCCGGTGCTGCGGCGCCATGCGGCACTGCTGACCTGGATTTCGGTGGGCGTGCTGCTGTTCAGCCTGACCATCGTGATCGCCTTGAAGATCGGTGCTCCGGCCAAGCCGGTCAGCCAGTTCCTGCGCCAGATCACCGGCGGCATCGACAAATGGTCGCTGGATTTCATGCGCTTCATCGCCATCCTGGCGGCAAGCTGGATCGTGGCGGTGCCCCTGGCGCGGCCTTTCGCCTGGATGGCCGCGACCGCTCCGGGCGAGGCGCTGGCCGAGATCGGGCGCGGCGGGCTGTTTTCCTTTATCGTCTGCGTGATGCTGTCGATCTGGGGCGATGCGCTGGACATGACCGTGCCGCCGGGGCCGGCGAACCTGTGGCTGCGGCTGGCCATCGACATCTGGCTGGTCACCGCCTTCTGGGTGATCGCCGCGCTGTGGATGCGGCGCGAAACCTGGCTGCCACCGTTGCGGACGCGCCTCGGGTTGGGCTAGGGGGCGGGGCGGGGCTTGCCTCGTGCGGCCCCAACCGCTCAACTGTCCGCTGCAAAGCCGAGGAGGGATCATGAAATCGGATATCCAGATCGCCCGCGAGGCGCAGAAGCTGCCCATCGCGCAGATCGCCGGACGGCTGGGCCTGGCCGAGGCCGATTTCCTGCCCTATGGCCACGACAAGGCCAAGATCGCGCATGAGGCCATCGCCGCGCTGGCCGGGCGGCCGCAGGGCCGGCTGATCCTGGTCACGGCGATCAACCCGACCCCTGCGGGCGAGGGCAAGACCACGACCACCGTCGGCCTGGGCGACGCGCTGAACCGGATCGGCAAGCGGGCCACGGTCTGCATCCGCGAGGCCTCGCTGGGGCCGAATTTCGGCATGAAGGGCGGGGCCGCGGGCGGCGGTCATGCGCAGATCGTGCCGATGGAAGACATGAACCTGCATTTCACCGGCGATTTCCATGCCGTCACCAGCGCGCACAACCTGCTGGCGGCGATGATCGACAACCATATCCATTGGGGCAACGCGCTGCGCATCGACCCGCGGCGGGTGACCTGGCGGCGGGTCATGGACATGAACGACCGGGTGCTGCGTCAGGTGGTTGTGGCGCTTGGCGGGCCGGCCAACGGCGTGCCGCGCGAATGCGGCTTTGACATCACCGTCGCCTCCGAGGTGATGGCGATCCTGTGCCTTGCCTCGGATCTCGCCGATCTGCAGGCGCGGCTGGGTCGCATCGTCATCGGCCAGACCTTCGACCGCAGGCCGGTGACCGCGCATGACCTGGGCGCCGAGGGCGCGATGACCGTGCTGCTACGCGACGCCTTGCAGCCGAATCTGGTGCAGACGCTGGAAAACAACCCGGCGCTGGTCCATGGCGGGCCCTTTGCCAATATCGCGCATGGCTGCAATTCGGTCATGGCGACGCGCACCGCCCTGGCGTTGTCGGATTACGTGGTGACCGAGGCCGGCTTCGGCGCCGATCTGGGGGCCGAGAAGTTCCTCAACATCAAGTGCCGGCTCGCTGGCCTGCAACCCGCCGCCGCCGTGCTGGTGGCCACGGTGCGGGCGCTCAAGATGAACGGCGGCGTCGCCCGCACCGACCTGGGGGCCGAGAATGTCGCGGCGCTGCGGGCGGGCTGCGCCAATCTGGGCCGCCATATCCAGAACCTGCGCCGCTTCGGCCTGCCGGTGGTGGTGGCGATCAACCATTTCTCGGGCGATACCGAGGCCGAGATCGCCGCGCTTGCCGATTATTGCCGCGAGCGGGGCGTGCAGGCGGTGCTGTGCCGGCATTGGGCCGAGGGCGGCAAGGGCGCCGAGGATCTGGCCCGCGCCGTGGTCGCGCTGGCCGAGGGTGGCGCGGATTTCACGCCTCTCTATCCCGACGAGATGCCGCTGGCCGAAAAGATCGAGACCATCTGCCACCGCATCTATGGCGCCGGCCAGGTCGAGTTCCTGCCCCATATCGTCGAGCGGCTGGAGGAATGGCAGGCGGCCGGGCATGGCCACCTGCCGGTCTGCATGGCCAAGACGCAATATTCCTTTTCCGCCAACCCGGCGGCGCTTGGCGCGCCCGAGGGCTTTACCATCCCGGTGCGCGAGGTGCGGCTGGCCGCCGGGGCGGGATTCGTGGTGGCGATCTGCGGCGACATCATGACCATGCCCGGCCTGCCGCGCGAGCCTTCGGCGCTGCGCATCGGGGTTGATGCGGACGGCCATGTGCAGGGCCTGTTCTAGCCGATGCGCGCAGGCTTTCCCTTTGCGCCGCCCGGCATGACCGTCGGGCTGCTGGGCGGTTCCTTCGATCCCGCGCATGAAGGCCATGTGCATATCACCGACGAGGCGCTGCGCCGTTTCGGCCTGGACCGGATCTGGTGGCTGGTCAGTCCCGGCAATCCGCTGAAGCCGCATGGCCCGGCGCCGCTGGACGAACGCATCGCGCGCGCGCGGCGCATCATGCGCGACCCAAGGGTCGAGATCACCGGCATCGAGGCGCGGCTGGGCACGCGCATGACCCGCGACACCATCGCCGCACTGCAACGGCTTTATCCCGGCGTGCGCTTCGTCTGGCTGATGGGGGCCGACAACCTGGTGCAGTTCGACCGCTGGGATCGCTGGCAAGACATCGCGGCGCGGGTGCCGATCGGCGTGATCGCCCGGCCCGGCTGGCGGATGCCGGCGCGGTTCTCGCGCGCGGCGCGGCTGCTGTGGCGCGCGCGCCTGCCCGAGTCGCGAGCCCGTGAACTCGCCCGCGCTAGGCCGCCGGCCTGGGTGATGATAAACCTGCCGCTGAACAAGCTGAGCTCCACCGCGATCCGCGTGCTGGGGCCGAAAGGACGCTGATGAACGGATGGACGCGGCGCGGCTTCATGGCGGGGCTGGGGCTTCTGGCCCTGGCGCCGCGCATGGCGCCGGCGCAGCAAAGGCCGGCGGTGCGGCCCACGGGCTTCGACCCCGAGGCGCTGATCGCTGCCGCGGGCCTTGGCGGAGCGGTGGCCTATGCGGTGATCGACCCGGCCTCGGGGCAGGTGCTGGCCGAGCGCCAGCCCGAGCCTTCCATGGCGCCGGCAAGCACGCTGAAGGCCGTGACGGCGCTTTACGCGCTGGACCGGCTGGGCGAGAGGCACCGTTTTGCCACCCGCGTCATCCGGGCCGGCAATACGCTGATCCTGGCGGGTGGGGGCGATCCGGTGCTGGACACCGATGCGCTGGACGAACTCGCCGCCGCGGCCGTCGCGGATGAACAGGCCGCCGGCCGCCCGGCACCGACCGCATTCGCCGTCTGGGGCGGGGCGCTGCCGCGTATCGGCCGGCTGGACCCGGCGCAGGACGAGCATCTGCCCTACAACCCCTCGATCTCGGGGATGATCCTGAACTTCAACCGCGTGCATCTGGACTGGCGGCGCGGCGACAAGGGCTATCAGCTTTCGTTGCAGGCGCGGGGCCGCAAGCTTTCGCCCCGGGCCTATACGACCGCCATCGCGGCGGTGGACCGCGGGCTGCCGCTGTTCACCTATGAGGCGGGCAAGTTGGAAAGCTGGACCATCGCGCGCAGCAGCCTGGGCAAGTCCGGCAGCCGCTGGCTGCCCGTCCGCCGCCCCGAGCTTTACGCCGGCGACGTGTTCCAGACGCTTTGCCGCGCGCGCGGTCTGGCGCTGCCCAATCCCGAGGTGATCGAGATCCTGCCCGAAGGGGCCGAGATCGCGCGCCACGAAAGCCCGGACCTGCGCCGGATCGTGCGGGACATGATGGAATATTCGACCAACCTGACCGCCGAGGTGATCGGCCTTGCCGCCAGCCGCGCGGGCGACGTGGGGGCCTCGGCCGCGGCCATGGCGGATTGGCTGCGCGGGCAGGGGATCGGCGGCGACTTCGCCTTTCACGACCATTCCGGCCTGTCGCCCCTGAACCGCGTCAACGCGGGCATGCTGGCCGCGCTGGTGGCCGGGCCGGGCCGGACGCGCGATCTGCGCGGGCTGATGAAGCTGATCCCGCTGCGGGACGCGCGCGGCAAGCGCAAGGACAGCGACATCCGCATCGAGGCCAAGACCGGGACGCTGAACTTCGTCTCGAACCTGGCGGGTTATGCACAGGCCCCCGACGGCCGGGAACTGGGCTTTGCCATCCTGACCGCCGACGAGGATCGCCGTGCCGCAAGCGAGGGCCAGGAGCTGCCCGAGGGCGTCGCCGGCTGGACCAAGCGTTCCAAGGCGTTGCAGCAGGCGCTGATCGAGGGCTGGCTGGGCGAATTCGCCGGGCAGGCCCCCGTCGCCTCGGTGCAGGGGGCGACGCTTTAAGGCAGGCGGTCTAGAGCACGCGGTGGCGGGCGCGGGCGGCAAGCTCGATGGCGGCGGCGTGCAGGCGCGCGATCTCGAGCTGGTCGCGGATCTCGGCCAGCATCTCGGCCTCGATCTCGCCCAGCCGGCCGTCGGATGCCGCGACGTCGCAGGCCAGCACATAGGCGGTGTCGAACAGCTTTTGGGGCAGCGCATCGCGGACCAGGCCGAACAACGCGTCCAGCCCGTCCTCTTCCTCGAACAGCGTGACTACGGTCTGCGACACGGCGCGGATGCGGTCGATGTCGTAATCGGCAAAGACCGGGGTATGGTTCACCGCGCGCTCGATGGCGAGCAGTTCGGCGGTGCGCGGGTTCTGGTCCGAGGCCGAGACCGCCACCATCACCGCGACCAGCGCGTCGCAGGGCGAGAACGAGGGCAGGCTGTCGGGCATGGTATTTCTCTCCATCGGTTCGAGGGCGTAATTATTGACCAAACCGCCGCGTTTCAATACGGGGAAAGTTCCGAGAAATGGAGAACTCCCGATGACCGCCCTGCGTGATGCCGCGATGAAATCCAAGGCCTGGCCTTTCGAGGAGGCCCGCCGCGTGCTGAAACGCTATGAGAAGAAGGACCCAGAAAAGGGCTATGTGCTGTTCGAGACCGGCTACGGCCCCTCGGGCCTGCCGCATATCGGCACCTTCGGCGAGGTGGCGCGCACGACGATGATCCGCCGCGCCTTCCAGATCATCTCGGACATCCCGACGCGGCTGTTCTGCTTTTCCGACGACATGGACGGCATGCGCAAGGTGCCCGACAACGTGCCGCAGCAAGAGATGCTGCGCCAACACCTGCAAGAGCCGCTGACCACGGTGCCCGATCCGTTCGGCGAATATGGCAGCTTCGGCGCGCATAACAACGCCATGCTGCGCCGGTTCCTGGACACCTTCGGGTTCGAATACGAATTCATCAGCGCGACCGAGTTCTACAAGTCCGGCCAATTCGACGAGACGCTGCTGAAGGCGGCCGAGAAATACGACGCCATCATGGAGGTGATGCTGGCCTCGCTGCGCGAGGAGCGCCAGCAGACCTATTCCTGCTTCCTGCCGATCAGCCCCAAGACCGGCAAGGTGCTTTACGTGCCGATCAAGCATGTCGATGCCAAGGCCGGCACCATCACCTTCGACGACGAGGACGGCGAGGAACTGACGCTGCCGGTCACCGGCGGCCAGGTCAAGCTGCAATGGAAGCCGGATTTCGGTGCCCGTTGGGCGGCGCTGGACGTGGATTTCGAGATGTATGGCAAGGATCACTCCACCAACACCCCGATCTATGACGGCATTTGCAGGATCCTGGGCGGGCGGGCGCCCGAGCATTTCACCTATGAGCTGTTCCTGGACCAGCACGGCCAGAAGATCAGCAAGTCCAAGGGCAACGGGCTTTCGATCGACGAATGGCTGACCTATGCCGCGACCGAGAGCCTGTCCTATTTCATGTTCCAGAAGCCCAAGACGGCGAAGCGGATGTATTTCGACGTCATCCCCAAGGCGGTGGACGAATATCACCAGCAGCTGCGCGCCTATCCCGACCAGACGGTCGAGCAGCAGTTGGCCAACCCGGTCTGGCACATCCATGGCGGCGAGGTTCCGGCCTCGGACATGGTGGTGCCGTTCCAGATGCTCCTGAACCTCGCCTCGGTCGCGGGGGCCAAGGACAAGACCGGGCTTTGGGGCTTCATCCGCCGCTATGCGCCCGAGGCCAGCCCCGAGACGAACCCGACGCTGGACCAGGCCGCCGAATTCGCCGTGCGCTATTTCAACGATTTCGTGGCCCCGACGCGCAGCTTCCGCGCGCCCACGGAAATCGAGCGCCGGGCGCTGGAGGACCTGGCCGGGCGGCTGGCGGCATGGGCCCAGCCCGCCGATGCCGAGGCGCTGCAGACCATGGTCTTTGCCATCGGCCGCGAACACGGGTTCGAGCCGATGAAGGACTGGTTCCAGGCGCTTTACCAGGTGCTGCTGGGTGCCGATCAGGGGCCGCGCTTTGGCGGTTTCATCGCGCTTTACGGCGTGGACGAGACCCGCGCGCTGATCGAACGCGCGCTGGCCGGCGAACTGGCGGCCGAGACGACCGCCTGATCCGGCACCGGAAATGCCATGTTGCGCGCGGCCGCGTTGTCGCGCGCGCATGGTTAACGGCCGGTTAACGCGACATTGCCAGTTTCCTACCGGACCGCGCGGGCATCAGCCCCGCAAGTTCTGGATGAGGGAGAATTGGCATGACCATTGCGATTATCGGCAACCAGTCGTTGATGCCGCGCGCCTTTCGACTGGGCCTGAATCAATGGTCCCGGACCGATGGCCGGGCAGGGTCTCCGACCTGGGCGGGGGCGGCGAACGCGGCGATCGTGCCGGCGGACGAGGATTTCGGAAGCTGCCTCGAGATCCTCAAGCAGGAGGCGGTGACGCAGGTCCGCTACATGCAGCGCACGCCGATCAATCCGGGCAGCTATCTGCGCATCTCGGCCAGGGTCAAGGCCATCGCGGGCAACCTGCCGCAGGTGCGCATCGCCGCCTTCGCCGGCAATGCCGCCGGCAACAACGTGGCGGGCGTGCCGCAGACCGGGCCTTCGGTCACGCTGCCAGGCTACGGCCAGGTGGTCGAGGTGGCGGCCATCGTCGGCACCGGCCGGCGCGAGGGCGTGGATATGCCCTGGGGGCGCAATGCGACCTTCGGCCATTTCGGCCTGGACCTGACCGGCGACAACAACGGCTCGATCCGCATCGAGAGCATCGTGATCGAGGACGTGACCGCCGCCTTCGTCCCGGGGATGCTGGATTGGGTCGACGTGCGCGATTTCGGCGCCATCGGGGACGGGACGGCCAATGACCGCGGCGCCTTCGTCGCCGCCGACCAGGCCGCTGCCGGTCGTCAGGTGCTGGTGCCCGAGGGCAGCTATTTCATCGGTTCGGACCTGAGCATGTCCTCGCCCATGCGCTTCGTCGGCACGCTGAGCATGCCGCGCACGGCGCGGCTGGCGCTGACGCGCAGCTTCGACTTTCCGACCTATGCCGCCGCCTTCGGCGACGAGACCGAGGGGATGAAGCGCGCGTTGCAGGCGCTTCTGGGCTTTACCGACCATTCGGTGCTGGATCTGTGCGGCCGCAACGTGCATCTGTCCGAGCCGATCACCATCGCCGACGCGGTGCCGGGCATGACCAGCTTTGCCAACCGCCGGGTGATCGCCAACGGCCAGATCAGCATCGTGCCCGGCGCGGCCTGGGACAGCCGGGTGGTGACCTCGACCGCGACCTATAACCCGGCGCAGTCGCAGGTGCTTTCCGCCGTCGGCAACATCGCCAATATCGAGGTCGGCGCGCGCGTGACCGGCAACGGCGTCGGGCGCGAAGTCTATGTCATGGCCAAGAACGTGGCGGCCGGCACGCTGACGCTGTCGCTGCCGCTTTACGGGGGCGCGGGGACGCGCAGCTACAGCTTTACCCGTTATCGCTATGCCGTCGACTTCTCCGGCATGGAGCATCTGAGCCGCTTCAATTTCGACGATGTCGAGTTCCTGCTGGAGGGCAATGCCAGCGGCGTCATGCTGGCCAAGACCGGCAACATGAACTGTTTCCGCGACTGCTATTTCACCCGGCCCAGGGATCGCGGCATCACCTCGATCGGCACGGCCTGCCAGGGCATGCTGGTGGACCGCTGCGAGTTCCTGTCGAACGAGATGGGCGATCTGGCGCAGAACCGCACGACCGTCGCGCTGAACGTCAACAACAACGACAGCAAGATCCGCCACAGCCGCTTTATCCGCTTCGCGCATTTCGCGGTGATGAACGGCGGCGGCCACATGATCGAGGGCAACCACTGGTTCCAGGGCGACAATGCCCAGAACGGCGTGCGCTTCGGCGGGCTGGTGCTGACCCAGACCAATGTGCAGGCGACCGTCACCGGGAACTATGTCGACAATTGCTCGATCGAATGGACCAACGAGCACGATCCCCATCCGAATTTCGACGGCGAGGAATATTCCTTCGGTGGGCTGACGATCACCGGCAACACCTTCCTGGCCTCGAATACGACGCCGGGCTTCAACTGGCTGGTGGTCAAGCCCTATGGCAACGGGCATTTCCTGCACGGCCTGGCGGTGATGGGCAATGTGTTCAAGTCGCTGTTCAACAAGATCACCCGCATCGACCGGGTGGACACCACTTTCGCCGACCTGAACTATCAGCGCATGCGCAACATCCAGTTCCAGGGCAACATGTTCAACGGTGTGAACATCTTTGTCGCCAATCCGATCGATATCACCCACAGCCAGGCCACGGCCTCGAACCGCTGGCTGATCACGGTGGACAAGGCGCTGCCTTTCAACGGCTGGGTGCGCAATGTCGAATCCGTGGTCGCCACCAGCGCCATCACCAATGCCGCCAATGCCCGCATCTCCGAGATGCCCTGGGTGCAGACGCAGCTGGTGGCGAACCAGCGCCAGATCGCGGTGAACTGGAATACGGCGGCGCGCGGCTCGGTCAGCATCCGGGCGCGGATGGACAACCCGGACTGAGGCAGGATTGCCGGCTTTCCTGCGGCCCTCGGCGGATCACTCCGCCGGGGGTTTCAGCATGTCCGACGCCGTCAGCTTGAACGCCTGGCCGAATCCGGCATTGAGCAGGCCCGAGACCGGCTCGATCCGCCAGAAGCGGAAATCCGGCAGGTCCAGATAGACCTTGGCCTTGGGATCGCGTTCCAGCCAGCGGGCGCGGCGGTTCTCGTCCGGCTCGGCCGGGACGGCACGGCCCAGGATCGACAGGCGGGCATGGGTCATGGCGTCGCCCTTGGCGGCCTCGGCGGCGATCAGCAGCCCGGCGCGGGGGTCGACGGCCAGCGCGCGCGCATGGGCGGCAAGCCCCGCCAGCAGGGCAAGCGGCACGCCGTCCGCATCGGTTTGCAGTGCGATGCGGGTTACCAGGGGCACGCCCGTCTCGGGGTCGAGCGTGCCGAGGCTGGCATGGCGCGCTGCCTCCAGCAATTGCCGGGCGAGGGCGCGGGCCTCGTCGGTGGTTTCGCGAATCGGGTCGATCTTCATGGCGCCATGCTGCGCCGGCCATGTCGCGGCCGGCAAGCGGGTTTTCAACGAAATCTGTCAGGCTTTGATCGCCAGTTCCTCGGGGCGCAGCGCGCCGGGGAAATGGCAGGCGGTCAGATGCGCGCCGCTCCCTAGCGCCGGCCTTTCGCTGGCACAAAGGGCCTCGGCGCGCGGACAGCGGGTGCGGAAGACGCAACCCGAGGGCGGGCTCATCGGCGAGGGCAGCTCGCCCCGCAGCGGGATCATCCGCTTGTCGCGCTCAAGCTGGGGGTCGGGGATCGGCACGGCCGAAAGCAGCGCCTGCGTATAGGGATGGCGCGGCTCGGCGTAAAGCGCCTGCGATTCGGCCAGTTCCATCACCCGGCCAAGATACATCACCAGCACCCGGTCGCTGATATGCTTTACCACCGACAGGTCATGGGCGATGAAGATCAGCGCCAGGCCAAGATCGCGCTGCAACTCGTCCAGCAGGTTGATGACCTGCGCTTGGATCGAGACGTCCAGCGCCGAGACCGGCTCGTCGCAGATCACCAGCTTGGGCTGGACGATCAGCGCCCGGGCGATACCGATGCGCTGGCACTGGCCGCCGCTGAACTCGTGCGGATAGCGGTTGATCTGGTTCGGCAGCAGGCCGACGCGGTCCATCATGTCCTTGACCCGGACCTTGACCTCGTCGCGGCCCAGGCCCTTGTGATGGGTGGTCAGCGGCTCGGCGATGATCTGGCCGACGGTCATGCGCGGGTTCAGGCTGGCCAGCGGGTCCTGGAACACCATCTGGATCTGGCTGCGATATTTCAGCATCCTGCGCGCGGAAAGGCCGATCAGGTCGGTGCCGTCCTGCCAGATCGCCTGTCCCGTCGCCGGGACAAGGCCGATCAGCGCCCGGGCAAGGGTCGATTTGCCCGAGCCGGATTCGCCGACGATGCCCAGCGTCTCGCCCGGCATCAGGGTGAAATCCACCCCGCCCACGGCATGCAGCAGCCGCGGCCTGGCCCAAGGGAGCGCGCCTTGCGCGGGAAGCTGGAAGCTGACGCGCAGGTCGCGCGCCTGGATCAGCGGCTTGGCGGTCATGGCCGGGCCTCCTGGAGGACGCTTGCCGGCATCTCGTCCAGATCGGCGGCGGCGGGTTCGGGCAGGTCGGGCTGCGGCGCATGGCCGGCGCGCACCGTGGCAAGGCCGGCATGACAGGCGCGCTCGCGCCCCGGCGCAAAGGGGTCGAACGGCGGCATGGTTTCGCAAACCGGCATGACATAGGCGCAGCGCGGCGCAAAGGGGCAGCCGGGGGGCGGGTTGGTCATGTTGGGCGGGCTGCCGGGAATCGCGGCCAACTGCTCGCCCTGCTGGTCCAGTCGCGGGATCGCCGCCAGCAGACCCTGGGTATAGGGATGCGCGGGATCGGCAAAGACCGGCCCGACCGGCGCGCGCTCCATCACCCTGCCGCCATACATGACCATCACCCGTTCGCAAGCGCCCGCGACCACGCCCAGGTCATGGGTGATCAGGATCATCGCCATGCCGAATTCGCGGCGCAGATCGGCCAGCAGCTCCATGATCTGCGCCTGCACGGTCACGTCCAGCGCCGTGGTCGGCTCGTCCGCGATCAGCAGTTCGGGGCGGCAGAGCAGCGCCATGGCGATCATCACCCGCTGGCGCATCCCGCCGGAAAACTCGTGCGGGTAAAGCCGGATGCGGCCCCGCGCATCGGGGATCTTCACGGCGTCGAGCATGCGCGCGGCCTCGGCCACCGCTTCGCGCTTGCCCATGCCCTTGTGCAGCATCAAGACCTCGGCCATCTGGTCCGAGACGCGCATATAGGAGTTCAGGCTGGTCATCGGGTCCTGGAACACCATGGCGATGCGGCGGGCGCGGATCCTGTTCAGCACCTTCGGGGTCGCGTTCAGGATCTCGGCCCCGTCGAAGCGGACCGAGCCCGCGGCGCGGCCGTTCCTGGCCAGCAGGCCCATGACGGCAAAGGCAAGCTGCGACTTGCCCGAGCCCGACTCGCCGACGATGCCCAGCGTCTGGCCGCGTTCCACGTCCAGGTCGATGCCGTTCACGGCCGAGACCTCGCCGTCGGTGGTGGCGAAGCGCACGTTCAGGTCGCGGATTTCCAGCAGGGCCATGTCAGCGATCCTTGGGGTCCAGCGCATCGCGCAGGCCGTCGCCGACGAAGAAGAAGGCAAACAGCGTGATGCAGAAGAAGAACAGCGGAAAGGCCAGTTGCCACAAGGTGCCGTAGTTCATCGTCCCCGCGCCCTCGGAGATCAGCGCGCCCCATGAGGTCAGCGGTTCCTGCAAGCCGAGGCCGAGAAAGCTGATGAAGCTTTCCGACAGGATCATCAGCGGCACCAGCAGCGTCGCATAGACCGCGACCACCCCCATCAGGTTCGGCACGATATGGCGCAGGATGATCCGCCATGCCGGCACGCCGGTGGCGCGGGCGGCCTCGATGAATTCGCGGTTCTTCAGGCTCAGGGTCTGGCCGCGCACGATGCGGGACATGTCGAGCCAGGAAATCAGGCCGATGCCCAGGAACAGCATCGACATCGAGCGGCCGAAGATGACCAGCAGCAGGATCAGCACGAACATGTAGGGGATCGACATCAGCACGTCGACCATGCGCATCATCACCGCATCGGTGCGTCCGCCGACATAGCCGGCCGTCGCGCCGTAAAGCGTGCCGACCACGACCGCGATGCCGGCGCCGATCAGCCCGACCATTAGGCTGACCTGCGTGCCCTGCACGGTGCGCGAGAACAGGTCGCGGCCCAGGTCGTCGGTGCCGAAGTAATGCCCGTTCTCCCAGCTTGGGGCGCCCAGCAGCGCGGCCTGGCCCATGATCGAGAAATCCATTTCTTCGTTCGACCATGCGGCAAGCTGGCTGCCCAGCAGCGCGAACAGCCCGACCAGGATCAGCACCACCAGGCTGACCATGGCGGCCTTGTTGCGGCGAAAGCGGCGGCGGGCGTCGGCCCAGGGGCTGCGGCCCTTGACCTCGGGCTGGGCCAGGCGCGCGGCCAGCGATTGCATCTGACGGGCGTCGATCATGGCTCAATACCGGATCTTCGGGTCGATCCAGGCGTAGAGCACATCGACCACGAGGCTGAAAAGGATGGTCAGCGCACCGACGAGGATGGTGATCCCCATCATCACCGCATAGTCGCGGTTCAGCGCCGAATCGACGAAGCTGCGGCCGATGCCGCCGGTCGAGAAATACATGTCGATCACCACCGAGCCGGTGATCATGGTGACGAAGGCCGGGCCGAGATAGCTGATGACCGGCAGCATGGCGGGCTTGAGCGCATGGCGCAGGATCACCGCGCGCTCGGGCAGGCCCTTGGCGCGGGCGGTGCGGATATGGTTCGAGCCCAGCACCTCCAGCATCGAGGACCGTGTGATGCGCGCGATCGAGGCCATGAAGCTGGTGGACAGCGCCACCACCGGCATGATCCAGTAGATCGGCCCGCCCCAGCCGCCGCCCGGCAGCCAGCCGAGCCACAGCGTGAAGACCAGCACCAGGATCGGCGCCATGACGAAGTTCGGCAGCACCTGCGCGCCGATCGAGATGCCGACGGCGAGGTAGTCCATCCAGCTGTTCTGCCGGATCGCCGCCGCCACGCCCAGGGCCACGCCGACCGCCACCGCGACGACGAAGGCGACGCCGCCATAGGTCAGCGTCACCGGAAAGCCGGCGGCGATGATCTGGTTCACCGAACGGTCGGGATAGACGAAGCTGGGGCCGAAATCGAAATGCGCCACGATCCCCCAGACATAGCCCGCGATCTGCCGCCACAGCGGCTCGTCCAGCCCGTATTTCGCGTTCAGGTTGGCCAGCACCTGCGGCGGCAGGGCGCGTTCCTGCGTGAAGGGGCCGCCGGGCGCGGCATGCATCAGCAGGAACGAGACGACGATCAGCAAAAGCAGCGTCGGAATGGCGACCGCAAGCCGCCGCAGCATGAAGCCGAACATGCGCAGGTTCCCAGGGGCAGGTGCCGGACAGGATCGGAAGGGCGGCGCACGGGCCGCCCCCGAGGCTTATTTCTGGATGCGGTAGATGTCCTTGGCATACCAGTCGTTCATCACGTTCTCGGTCGGCAGGCCCTTGATGTCGTCGCGGATCATGTCGACCTTGGAATATTGATAGACCGGGACCAGCGGCATGTCCTCGGCCAGGATCTTCTCGGCCGCGGTATATTGCGCGTTCGGGTCTTCCGAGGTCTTGGACTGATCCATCAGCCTGTCGAATTCCGGGTTGGAATACTTGCCG
>NZ_FNEA01000032.1 GCF_900100045.1 Paracoccus denitrificans
CATGACCGTGTTCTGGTCCGTCGCGTCCAGTCGGACGAAAAGACCAAGGGCGGGCTGATCATCCCCGACAGCGCCAAGGAGAAACCGGCCGAGGGCGAAATCATCGCCGTTGGCGAAGGCGCGCGCAAGGATTCTGGCGAACTGATCGCGCCCGCGGTCAAGGCCGGCGACCGGGTGCTCTTCGGCAAATGGTCGGGCACCGAGGTCACGGTCGACGGCGAAGAGCTGCTGATCATGAAGGAAAGCGACATCCTGGGCATCATCGCCTGATCGTCCCCTTCCGATAACCCATTCTAGGAGCGATTTCGAAATGGCTGCGAAAGAAGTTAAGTTCAACAGCGACGCGCGTGACCGGATGCTGAAGGGCGTGAACATCCTGGCCGATGCGGTCAAGGTGACGCTTGGCCCGAAGGGGCGCAACGTGGTGATCGACAAGTCCTTCGGGGCGCCGCGGATCACCAAGGACGGCGTCTCGGTCGCCAAGGAGATCGAGCTTTCCGACAAGTTCGAGAACATGGGCGCGCAGATGGTGCGCGAAGTCGCGTCGCGCACCAATGACGAGGCCGGCGACGGCACCACCACCGCCACCGTTCTGGCCCAGGCCATCGTGCGCGAGGGCCTGAAGGCGGTTGCCGCCGGCATGAACCCGATGGACCTCAAGCGCGGCATCGACGTGGCGACCGCCAAGGTGGTCGAGGCGATCAAATCCGCCGCCCGCCCGGTGAACGACAGCTCGGAAGTGGCGCAGGTCGGCACCATCTCGGCCAACGGCGAGAGCTTCATCGGCCAGCAGATCGCCGAGGCGATGCAGCGCGTCGGCAACGAGGGCGTGATCACCGTCGAGGAAAACAAGGGCATGGAGACCGAGGTCGAGGTCGTCGAAGGCATGCAGTTCGACCGCGGCTACCTCTCGCCCTATTTCGTGACCAATGCCGACAAGATGATCGCCGAGCTGGAGGATGCCTACATCCTGCTGCACGAGAAGAAGCTCAGCTCGCTGCAGCCGATGGTGCCGCTGCTGGAATCGGTGATCCAGTCGCAGAAGCCGCTGCTGATCGTGGCCGAGGACGTCGAGGGCGAGGCGCTGGCGACGCTGGTCGTGAACAAGCTGCGCGGCGGGCTGAAGATCGCCGCCGTCAAGGCTCCGGGCTTCGGCGACCGCCGCAAGGCCATGCTGCAGGACATCGCCATCCTGACCGGCGGCCAGGTGATCTCGGAAGACCTGGGCATGAAGCTTGAGAACGTCACCATCGACATGCTGGGCCGGGCCAAGAAGGTCTCGATCAACAAGGACAACACCACCATCGTCGACGGCGCCGGCGAGAAGGCCGAGATCGAGGCGCGGGTGTCGCAGATCCGCCAGCAGATCGAGGAGACCACCTCGGACTACGACCGCGAGAAGCTGCAGGAGCGCGTGGCCAAGCTGGCCGGCGGCGTCGCCGTCATCCGCGTCGGCGGCATGACCGAGATCGAGGTCAAGGAGCGCAAGGACCGCGTCGACGACGCGCTGAACGCGACCCGGGCGGCGGTGCAGGAAGGCATCGTGGTCGGCGGCGGCGTGGCGCTGGTGCAGGGTGCCAAGGTGCTCGAGGGCCTGAGCGGCGCGAACTCGGACCAGGATGCCGGCATCGCCATCATCCGCCGCGCGCTGGAGGCGCCGATGCGCCAGATCGCCGAGAATGCCGGCGTCGACGGCGCCGTGGTGGCCGGCAAGGTGCGCGAGTCCTCGGACAAGGCCTTCGGCTTCAACGCCCAGACCGAGGAATATGGCGACATGTTCAAGTTCGGCGTCATCGACCCGGCCAAGGTGGTGCGCACCGCGCTGGAGGACGCCGCGTCCGTGGCCGGCCTGCTGATCACCACCGAGGCGATGATCGCCGAAAAGCCCGAGCCCAAGGCCCCCGCAGGCGGCATGCCCGACATGGGCGGCATGGGCGGCATGATGTAAACAAGCCCACAACCGGGTGAAAAAAGCAGGCCGCCCCAAATGGGGCGGCCTTTGTAATGGCAAGCAAGGGGAAATGCGACGGGCGGCGATCGTTGCCCGGGCTTGCCCCATGATCGGAAAACCGCCGTGACCCGACATCTGCCCTTTTGACAAGAACCGATCACGGTCGAAAACCTGCCGTCGAAAGATATATCCGATCCGCGCGAGCCGTTGAAATTCCCGGGTCTCGCGTCTGGTTTTTCTGTCAGGACCCGGCCGCTTCCTTGCGACTGCCTTCGGCAACCGCCACGGTTTCGCCCTGCTTGTTCAGGAACATGATCGCCAGCCGGCGCCTGTCCTGGTGCTTTTGCGTGATCCTTCTGCGGTTCGCGCGTCTGTTCGATGTTCTGGCCATTCTTCAGTCTTTCTTTTTTTGGTTATTGGGCAGCCCCGCCCGGCTTCCGGCCGGATGACCGGACAGAATTCCGACGGAACGAGCCGCGATGAGATTGTCTGCAAAAACCGAGCCTGCCGACGCGAGCAAAAGCCGACGCGAGGCCCGTGATGTCTATGCGCCTATGGCTTGCGCTTTTTGGGCGAAGATGCGCCCTTGCCGGTTTCGGACGCTTCCTTGGCCAGCCGCGCCGCGCGCAGGTTGGCGGTCAGTTCCCGACGGCGTTCGGCCTGCTCGCTGATGATCAGCTTGGCCTCCTGCGTCGTCCGGTCCATCGCGGTCAGCGGTGCCGGCGCGCGAAAAAGTTCCTTCAGCCTGTCCTTGGGTGCCATGCGGACCTCCGGGAAGGGATAGGTCCGACCAGGATCGGTCGGACCTGCTGTCGAAATCAGGCCAGCGCCAGATCGCGCGCCGATTGACGGCCGTCGCGGCCGGTCTCGATTTCGAAGCTCACGGCCTGGCCGTCAGCGAGGTGGCTGATATTGGCCCTTTCCAGCGCCGAGATGTGCACGAACACATCCTTGCCGCCGTTCGCGGGGGCGATGAAACCGAAGCCTTTGGTGGCGTTGAACCATTTCACGGTGCCATTGGCCATCGTGATATCTCCTTCAGATGATGTCGCCCACGACATTGCGGCGACCCGGCCTAGTCAGATCGAAACACAGTCTGAAGCCGGGAAGGAGACAGGATGCGAAGAAATAACGTAGCCCCCGCAAGATGGGGCAGCTCGGGCCAAAATGCAAGGCCCGAGGCGATCTTTCCCAGCCAGGCGGGTCAAGAATCGCTCAGCCCTGGTCCTTTTCTGCCAGTTCCAGCCATTCCTCCTCGGCCGCGGCCAGTGCGTTCTGGCGCTCGGCCAGGCCTTCGCTGGCCTTGGCGAACTTGGCCGGGGCGGTCTGGAACAGGTCGGGCTGGGCCAGGAATTCGGCCAGCTTGCCGATCTCGGCCTCCAGCCGCTCGATGATGGCGGGCAGCGTCTCCAGGCGCTTTCTTTCGCTGAAGCTCAGGCCGGTGCGCTCTGCCCTGGGCCTGGGGGCGGGCTTGGCCGGCGAGGACGCGATAGGCTTCGGCACCTCGGGCGCAGGCGACGCCTCGGGGCGTTGCGCACGATAATCCGACCAGCCGCCGGGATAGATCGTGGCGCAGCCGTCGCCCTCCATCGCCACGGTGGTGGTGGCCACGCGGTCGATGAAGTCGCGGTCGTGGCTGACCAGCAGCACGGTGCCGTCGTAATCGCCCAGGATGTCCTGCAGCAGGTCCAGCGTCTCGACGTCCAGATCGTTGGTCGGCTCGTCCAGCACCAGCAGGTTCGAGGGCCTGGCCATGATCCGCGCCAGCAGAAGCCGCGCCTTTTCCCCGCCCGAAAGGCTGCCAACCGGGGCGCGGGCCTGCGCCTCGTCGAACAGGAAATCCTTGAGATAGGCCACGACATGGCGCGGATTGCCGCGCACCATGACCTGGTCCGACCGTCCCGAGACCCGCATGGACGGATCGCCCGCCAGCGCGTCCCACAGCGTCACCGTCTCGTCGATGGCCGAGCGCGCCTGGTCGAAGACCGCGATCTCCAGATTGGTGCCGTGCTTGACGGTGCCGGTATCGGGGGCGATCTCGCCGGTCAGCATCTTGATCAGCGTGGTCTTGCCGGCGCCGTTCGGGCCGACGAAGGCCACGCGGTCGCCGCGCAGCACCCGCAGGTCGAAGGGTTTCAGGATCACCCGCTCGCCGAAGGACTTGGAAATCCCCTTGGCGTCGATCACCCGCTTGCCCGATTGCGGCCCCGCGTCCAGTTCCATCGCCGCAGTGCCCTGGCGGCGGATCTGGCCGGCGCGTTCCTCGCGCAGCGCGGCCAGTGCGCGCACCCGGCCCTGGTTGCGCTTGCGCCGGGCGCTGATGCCCTCGACCGCCCAGCGGGCCTCGGCCTTGATCTTGCGGTCGAGCTTGTGGCGGGCCTCGTCCTCGGCCGCCCAGAGCGTTTCGCGCCAGTCCTCGAAATGCTCGAAGCCCTTGTCCTGCCGGCGCACCTCGCCGCGGTCGATCCACAGCGTCGCGCGCGTCAGCGCCCGCAGAAAGGCCCGGTCGTGCGAGATCAGCACGAAAGCCGTCCTGGTCGTCGAAAGCTGATCTTCCAGCCAGCCGATGGCTTCGATGTCCAGGTGGTTCGTCGGCTCGTCGAGCAGCATCAGCTCGGGCGCCTCGGCCAGCAGCCGGGCCAGCGCCGCACGCCGCCGCTCGCCGCCCGAAGCGGTGGCGACCGGGCGGTCGGGGTCGAATTTCAGCCCCTCGGCCGCCATCTCCACGCGGTAGCCTTCGCTGTCGCCAAGGCCGGCGCGGGCGAAGTCGCCCAGCGTGGCAAAGCCCGACAGGTCGGGATCCTGTTCCATATAGCCGACATGGATGCCGGCAGGTGTGACGACCTCGCCGCTGTCGGGCTCGACCAGCCCGGCCATGACCTTCATCAGCGTGGACTTGCCCGAGCCGTTGCGGCCGACCAGCGCCAGCCGGTCGCCTTGCTGGACGGTCAGGTTCAGCCCGTCGAAGACGGGATTGCCGCCGAAGGTCAGGGAGATATCGGTGAGTTGCAAAAGCGGTGCGCGTGCCATGGCCCGCAGATAGGCCGCGCCGGGGCGGCGGTCAACGGGCAGCGCCCGGGTGCCGCAAGGGAATTGCCGGCCCAGCCATCATGAGAGATTGACAATCCGGTTCCCAGGTAGACCGTTGCTCCACTCGTCTCAGTGAACAGGTTTACAATGCAAAAGAAACTCCTGGCCGAAGGCATCGGCACGTTCTGGCTCGTGTTCGGCGGCTGCGGCAGCGCCGTCCTCGCGGCGGCTTTCCCAGAACTCGGAATCGGTTTTGCTGGCGTCGCCCTGGCCTTCGGCCTGACGGTGCTGACCATGGCCTATGCGTTGGGCGGCATCTCGGGCGGCCATTTCAACCCGGCGGTCTCGGTGGGCCTGACGGTCGCGGGGCGCTTTCCGGCGGCAAGCCTGCTGCCCTATATCCTCGCCCAGCTTGCCGGCGCCATCATCGCCGCCGTCATCCTTTACCTGATCGCCAGCGGCAAGGCCGGCGTCGATCTGGGCGGGTTCGCCGCCAACGGCTATGGCGAGCATTCGCCGGGCGGCTATCCGATGTTCTCGGCGCTGCTGATCGAAGTCGTGCTGACGGCCGGCTTCCTGATCGTGATCCTGGGCGCCACCCATGGCCGCGTGCCGGCGGGCTTCGCCCCGCTTGCCATCGGCCTGGCGCTGACGCTGATCCACCTGATCTCGATCCCGGTGACCAACACTTCGGTCAACCCGGCCCGCTCGACCAGCCAGGCGCTTTTCGCCGGGGGCTGGGCGCTGCAACAGCTCTGGCTGTTCTGGGTCGCGCCGATCGCCGGCGCCGTCCTGGGCGGCCTTCTGTGGAAGGTGGTGGGCGAGCACGACTGAGGACACGCCCCAAGACACTCACCGGGGGCATCCCTTGCGGGATTGCCCCCAACGGCACCCGGCAGCGATTGCATGCCCCGGCATCGTGCCTATATGCACGGGGCGCGGGCCCTTGCCCGGCGGACCTCCGGTCCCGAACCATCCCAATCCGTCCGCCAGCCGCCCGCCAGCCGGACCTGCAAGACAGGAAAGACATGTCACAAACCGTCATTCTTTCGACCTGCCGCGTGGCGACGCCGAACGGCAGCCGCTATCTGCAACAGCTCTGCAAGCATTGGGCCCACAAGTTCGAGGTCGAGTTCGACCCCGGCCACGGCCGCATCGCCATGCCCGAGGACCGCACGGTCACGCTGACGGCCACGCCCGAGGCGCTGGAGATCCGGCTGGAAGCGCCCGAGGAAACCACCGCCCACATGCGCCACATCGTGGACAGCCACATCGCCCGCTTCGCCTTCCGCGAGGAACTGGCCTTCGACTGGCAGCCTGCCTAAGGGCGGTTGCCGCCCCCCGCCAGCGCCGCTAATCTGCGCCGGTCAACAAGGGCCGGACGATGAGCGAGAGCGAACGGAACTATCAGGTGCTGGCGCGGAAATACCGCCCCGAGACCTTCGCCGACCTGGTCGGCCAGGACGCGATGGTGCGGACGCTGAAGAACGCCTTCGCGGCAGACCGGATCGCGCAGGCCTTCGTGATGACCGGCATCCGCGGCACCGGCAAGACCACCACCGCCCGCATCATCGCCAAGGGCCTGAACTGCACCGGCCCCGACGGCCAGGGCGGCCCCACGACCGAGCCCTGCGGGGTTTGCGAGCATTGCGTCGCGATCTCCGAGGGCCGCCATGTCGACGTGATGGAGATGGACGCGGCTTCTCGAACCGGCGTCAACGACATCCGCGAAATCATTGAATCGGTTCACTATCGCGCGGCTTCGGCCCGCTACAAGATCTATATCATCGACGAAGTCCACATGCTCTCGACCAGCGCCTTCAACGCGCTTCTGAAGACGCTGGAGGAGCCGCCGCCGCATGTGAAGTTCATCTTTGCCACCACGGAAATCCGCAAGGTGCCGGTGACGGTTCTGTCGCGCTGCCAGCGCTTCGACCTGCGCCGCATCGAGCCCGAGGTGATGATCGCGCTGCTGCGCCGCATCGCGACGACCGAAGGCGCCCAGATCACCGACGACGCGTTGGCGCTGATCACGCGCGCCGCCGAGGGCTCGGCCCGCGACGCGACCTCGCTTCTGGACCAGGCGATCAGCCATGGCGCGGGCGAGACGACGGCGACGCAGGTTCGCGCCATGCTGGGGCTGGCGGATCGTGGCCGGGTGCTGGACCTCTTCGACATGATCCTGCGCGGTGCCGCGGCCGAGGCCCTGGCCGAATTGCAGGCGCAATATGCCGATGGCGCCGACCCGATGGCGGTCTTGCGCGACCTGGCCGAGATCACGCATTGGGTCTCGATCGTGAAGATCACCCCCGAGGCGCTGGACGACCCGACCATCGGCCCGGATGAACGCGCCCGCGGGCAGGCCATTGCCGAAAAGGTGCCGATGCGGGCGCTGACCCGGCTGTGGCAGATGCTGCTCAAGGCGCTGGACGAGGTGGGCCAGGCCCCCAACGCGATGATGGCGGCCGAGATGGCGATCATCCGCCTGACCCATGTCGCCGACCTGCCCGACCCCGAGACGCTGATCCGCAAGGTGCAGGCCAGCGCCGCGGCGGGCGAATTCAGCCGCAACGCCGCCCCCTCCGCCGCGCGCGGCGAAGCGCCGCCCCGGGCCGCCGCCCCCCGCACCCCCGTGGCAGTCCGCCAGGACGGCAGCGCCGCGGCGCTCGCGGTCTCGCCCGATGCGCTGGCGGGGTTTCCCGATTTCGAATCGGTGATCGAACTGATCCGGCGCATGCGCGACATGAAGCTGCTGCTGGATGTCGAGGATCACCTGCGCCTCGTGCGCTATTCGCCCGGCCGGATCGAGTTCCAGCCGACCGACAAGGCCCCGCGCGACTTCGCCCAGCGGTTGGCGGAGCGGCTGCGCGGCTGGACG
Organism: Paracoccus denitrificans; assembly: GCF_900100045.1. Classification (GTDB taxonomy): domain Bacteria; phylum Pseudomonadota; class Alphaproteobacteria; order Rhodobacterales; family Rhodobacteraceae; genus Paracoccus; species Paracoccus denitrificans. The sequence goes on from NZ_FNEA01000032.1 coordinate 7,860, forward strand.
GGCGGCCAACGCTGGGCCGTGACCGTGACCTCGGAGGCCGGCCGGCCCACGATCAGCGAGCAACGCGCGGCGCGCGAGGCCGAGGCCCGCGCCCGCGCCATGCAGAACCCGACCGTGCAGGCGATCTTCGCCGCCTTCCCCGGCGCGAAGATCACGCAGATCCGGCCCATCCCGGCGCCGGCCGCGGTTGAAATGCCCGCGGGCGAGGATACATCCCCGCATGAGCTGACCGAAGGCCCGGTGGCCGAGGTCGAGGAATGGGACCCCTTCGAGGACGAGGATTAGGCGATGTTCAAGGGCCTTGGCGATATGGACCTGTCGAAAATGATGGAAGCAGCCCAGCAGATGCAGGGCAAGATGGCCGAGATGCAAGAGGGGCTGGCTCGCCTGACCGTCACCGGCGAGGCCGGGGCCGGACTGGTCAAGGCCACGGCGACGGCCAAGGGCGAGCTGACGGCGCTCGACATCGACCCCTCGATCTTCAAGGCCGAGGACAAGGAGGTGGTCGAGGACCTGATCCTCGCCGCGATCAAGGACGCGCAGCGCCGCGCCCAGGACAAGGCCGCCGAGGAAATGGCCCGCCTGACCCGCGAGCTCGGCCTGCCCGGCGACATGAAGATGCCCTTCTGAATGGCCGCTGCCGGCGACGAGATCGAGACGCTGATCGCCACCATGGCGCGCCTGCCGGGGCTCGGCCCCCGCTCGGCGCGGCGCATCGTGCTGCACCTGATCCGCCGCCGCACCGGACAGATGGCGCAATTGGCGGGGCTGATGGCCAATGTGGCGGAGCATGCCCGCGAATGCCTGGTCTGCGGCAACGTCACCGGCTCCGACATCTGCCCGATCTGCGAGGACCCGGATCGCGCCACCGGCGAGATCTGCGTCGTGACCGACGTGGCCGACCTCTGGGCGCTGGAACGCGGCCGCGCCTTTCACGGCCGCTACCATGTGCTCGGCGGCAGCCTCTCGGCACTGGACGAGGTCGGACCCGAGGACCTGCGCATCCCGCAACTCATCGCCCGCATCGCCGAGGAAGGCATCACCGAGGTCATCCTCGCCCTCTCGGCCACGGTCGAGGGCCAGACCACGGCGCATTACATCGCCGAGGCGCTGGCGCCGACTGGCGTCGCCGTCACCGGCCTGGCGCAAGGCGTGCCGATCGGCGGCGAACTCGACTATCTGGACGACGGCACCATCACCGCCGCGCTGCGCGCCCGCCGCAAGCTCTGAAGGGACTCTGAAAAGACAACGGGCGCGACCCTGCGGCCACGCCCTGCGTTTTCCGTTTTCCAAATACCCCGGGGTCCGGGGCAGAGCCCCGGTCCGGCCGTGCCGTCAGGCGTCCAGCTTTTCGACCGCCTTGGCCGGTTTCGCGATCTCGATGCGGCGCGGTTTCAGCGCCTCGGGGATCTCGCGCACCAGGTCGATGTTCAGCATGCCGTCCTCGTGGCTCGCACCGCTGACGCGGACATGATCGGCCAGGGTGAAGCGGCGCTCGAATGCACGGGTCGCGATGCCGCGATGCAGATAGGTGCGGCTCTCGTCCTCGGCGGCCTTCTTGCCCGAGACGATGACGGCCCCGTCCTTGACCTCGACGGTCAGGTCGTCGGCGGAAAAGCCGGCAACGGCAAGCGAGATGCGATAGGCATTCTCGCCGGTCTTTTCGATGTTATAGGGCGGATAGCTGGCGATATCGGCCGACAGGGCACGATCCATGACATCGGCCATGCGGTCGAAGCCGACCGAGGCACGATAAAGCGGGGTCAGGTCGAAGTTGCGCATTTTTCGCATCCTTTCTCAAGCGATACAAAGGCTTGCCCCCCGATCCGGGCGGGCAGGTCCGTCGGTGCCGCAAGGGCCCTCCGACAGCGTTGAGGTAGGAATGCGCCCGATGGCTTTCAAGTCCCCGCCGCGACCCCGCGGGGCGGCCGGACCAGGGCGCGCGATGCCACCGCGCGCCCGACGTTCATCACGCCCCCCAAATGGACCGCCTGACGGCCCCGGGGCAGGCGCCACATCAGGCGCGCGCGCCGGCCAGCATGCGGGCAATCTCGTCCTTCAGCGCGGCGCGCTGCTTGCGCAGGGCGATCTCGGCCTCTTCCGACATCGGCGTATGGCGGCTTTCGGCCCCCGCGACCTGATCGTTGATCTCGTCATATTCCTCGAGCAGGCGCGCGAAATGCGCATCCGAGACCTTCAACTCGTGGATGCGCGCGGCGTCGTTGGGAAATTCCTCGTGGATGGCGTGGGGTGCTGCCATTGTCTTTACTCCGGAACAAAGTTGACCAGCCTGCTGGATAGCCGCCGGGACAGTGGCTGGCAACATCCGGACCGCAAGGGTAGAATCGCGCCATGGACCCGAATACATCCCTGCCCGGCCCGCCGATCTTCGACCCCGCCATCTTCGGCCCCCTCTCGCTGGCCGACCTCGCAGCCCTGCTATGGCTGTTCCTGGCTTGGTTCGGCATCGGCTGGATCACCGAGCATCCGCCCCGGGCCCATCCTTCGGTCACGGTGCTGATGAAGGCGCATCGCCGCGAATGGATGCGACAATTCATCACACGCAATCCGCGCATCTTCGACAGCGCCATCCTGACCACGCTGCGCGAGGGCACGTCCTTCTTTGCCTCGGCCTGCCTGATCGCGGTGGGCGGCGGGCTGGCGCTGATCGGCAATACCGACCAGCTTGCCGGCGTGGCGCGGCAGTTCGACCTGGGCCATGTGCCGACGCTGAAATGGGAAATCAAGATCGTCGTGGTGCTGTTCTTCGTGGCCAACGCGCTCTTGCGCTTCGTCTGGTCGCACCGGCTGTTCGGCTATTGCGCGATCATCATGGCCTCGGTCCCCAACGAGCCCGAAGACGCACGCGCCATGCCGCTGGCGATGCAGGCGGCCGACATCAACATCACCGCGGCGAAAAGCTTCAACTCGGGGCTGCGCTGCGTCTATTTCGCGCTGGGGGCACTTGGCTGGCTGGCAGGACCGCTGGGGCTGTTCCTTGCCACCAGCTATGTGCTGCTCATCTCGTGGCGGCGGGAATTCGCGTCACACTCGCGCCGGGCGATCATGCAGTTGGTACCCGGAGAGACGGGCCTGCCGCCAGGCAAGGCCGAGGGCGAGCAGACCGGCCCCTGACAGCGCCACCGCCACCAGGCCCGAGGAACGCCAGCCCCAGCCCGCCGCCAGCGCCAGCCCGGCCAGCCACGGCCCCAGCGCATTGGCGGCGTTGAAGGCCGCATGGTTCATCGCCGCGGCCATGCTTTGCGCCTCGCCCGCGACATCCATCAGCCGGGTCTGCAAGGGCACCACCATGCCCGAGCCCAGACCCAGCAGGAAGGACGAGACCAGCATCAGCCCCCAATTGCCCACCGCCCAGGCCGCAAAGCCCTGGGTCACGGCCATGAACAGCATCAGCCGCAAGGCCGCGCCCCAGGTGCCGTGCCGGATGGTCAGGCGGGCGGCCAGAATGCTGCCTAGCGTGCCGCCGATGCCAAAGGCCGAAAGCGCAGCCGGTATGGCCCAGCCCGGCGGCTGGGCCGTCGCCAGCATCGCGGCGGAAAGATAGGAATAGACCGCGAAAAGCCCGCCGAAGCCGATGGCGCCGACCAGCAGGATCAGCATGACCGCCGGATTGCGCAGCGCCCTCAGTTCGGCCAGCGGCCGCGCGTCCTTGGGCGCGCCGACCCGGGGCGCCAGCCGCAGGATCAGCCAGCCCGCCAACAGCGCCAGCACGCCGGGCAGCGCGAAACCCCAGCGCCAGCCGAAGCCCTGCCCCAGGATACCGGCCAAGGGCACCCCGGCGATATTGGCGATGGTCAGCCCCAGCAGCACCTGCGTCACGCCCTTGGCACGCTGTTCGCGCGGCAGGGCATCGGCGGCAAACAGCATGGCCACGCCCAGAAAGCCGCCATGCGGCAAGCCGGCCAGAAAGCGCATGCCGACCAGCGTGCCGTAACCCGGCAGCACCGCCGCCAGCAGGTTCATCGCGCCATAAACCGCGATCAGCGCCGCAAGATAGCGCCGCCGCGGCAGCCGCGCGCCCAGGATCGAGGTGACGGGCGCCCCCACGACCACGCCAAGCGCATAGGCGGAAACCACATGGCCCGCCTGCGGCTCGGTGATGCCGAGGTCGCTGGCATACCAGGGCAGCAGCCCCATGGCGGCGAATTCCGAAGTGCCGATGGCAAAGGCGCCAAGGCCAAGGGCAAGGATGGCAAGCTTGAGATTGGGCTGCGGCGACATGGCGGCACCTTCGGGCTGGCGGATGGGGGAAACAGGCCCGCTAGCGTTAACAGATGCGACCATATGTCGCCAAGCCGCCCGCCGCGAAGCCCTGACATGCAAAGGGCGCAAGGCTCCGACGCCGCGCCGGCCCGCGTCTTCTTCGTTCCTCAAATACTCGAATCCCGCAATGCGGGCGGGCGCGACGTCGATATGGGGACCAAATCCGCAACCTGGGCGCTGCGGGACGCCTGCCGATGAGTATTTCCAGAACGAAGAAGACGAAGGTCGGCGCCTCAGCCGACATGCCAGCGCGGTTTGCGCTTGTCGAAGAAGGCGGCGATGCCCTCGGGGGCCTCGTCGCCCTCCCAGACTTCGACGAGGGCCTGGATGCTGGCCTCGATTTCGGCCTCGCCGATGGGGGAGCCGAGGCGGCGGGCCAGGCGCTTGGCGGCCGCCACCGCGCCCGGGGCGCAGGAGAGATAGGGCACGACCTCGGCCTCGACGGCGGCGTCCAGCGTCTCGGCATCGGCAAGGCTTGCCAGCAGGTTCAGCCGCAACGCCTCCTCGGCGCCGAACAGCCGCGCGGACATGAAGACGCGCCGCGCCTTGTCCTCGCCCATGCGGGCCAGGACATAGGGGCCGATGGTGGCGGGGATGAGGCCCAGCCGCGTCTCGGTCAGGCCGAAGCGCGCCTCGGGCACCGCCACGGCCACGTCGCAGACCGAGATCATGCCGATCCCGCCGCCGAAGGCATTGCCCTGCACCCGGCCGATCAACGGCTTGGGCAGGGTGTTGAGCGCGTTCAGCATCATGGCAAGCTCGCGCGCGCCCTGGCGGCGGGTTTCGGCATCGGCGCGCATCTGCTCCTGCATCCAGCCCAGATCGCCGCCGGCGCAGAAACTGCGCCCCTCGGCCGCCAGCACAACGACGCGCACCGCCGGATCGGCCCCGAGCGCCTGCGCCGCCCGGGTCAATTCGCGGATCATCTGCGCCGAAAGCGCATTGTGCTTCTCGGGGCGCGCGAGCCACAGATGCGCCACGCCGCGGGCGTCGGTGTCGATGCGGATCGTTTCCATCATGCTCCTCCCCTCATGGTGCGGGCCCTCATGGTGCGGGCCATGGCGGCGGCCTGTTCGATCACCGCCATGTCCAGCCCGGTGTCGTGGCCGTGCGCGGCCAGATGCGCGGCAAGTTTTTCGGTCGCGACATTGCCCGCCGCGCCCGGTGCATAGGGGCAACCGCCCAGCCCGCCGACAGCGGCGTCGAAGACCCGCAAGCCGCGCGAAAGGCTTGCATCGACATTCTCCAGCGCCCGGCCTGCGGTATCGTGGTAATGGCCGGCGAGGTTTTCGGGCGGCAGTTCCTCCAGCACGGCAGAGAGCATGGCGTCGATGGTCTCGGGCCGGCCCTGGCCGATGGTGTCGCCCAGGCTGACCTCATAGCAACCCATGTCGCGAAGCGCGGCGGTCACCCGGGCGACGTTCGCGGGCGGCACCGGCCCGTCGAAGGGGCAATCCGTCACCACCGAGACATAGCCGCGCAACGGAATGCCGTCGGCCCGCGCCGCCTCGGCCACCGGGGCGAAGCGTTCCAGGCTTTCGGCGATGGTCGCGTTCAGGTTCGCCCTGGAAAACCCCTCCGAGGCCGAGGCGAAGATCGCCACCTCGTCCGCGCCGGCCGCCTTCGCGGCCTCGTAGCCCCTGAGGTTGGGGGTCAGCACCGCATAGCGGATGCCGGCATGCCGGGTGATGCCGGCCATGACCTCGGCGGCATCCGCCATCTGCGGCACCCATTTCGGCGGCACGAAGCTGGTCACCTCGATGCGCCGGAAGCCGGCCTGCGACAGCAGGTCGACCAGCGCGACCTTTTCCGCCGCCGGGATCAGGCGCTTTTCGTTCTGCAGGCCGTCGCGCGGCCCGACCTCGAAGATCTCAACCCGGGACATCCGGCACCTCATAGAAATCGCGTTCATAGATCGCATCGCCCCCGGCGCGGGCCAAGGCACGGCGATAGGCCGGCCGCACCGTCATGCGGTCGCGATAGGCCGCCAGCGCCGGATAGTCGGCAGTTGCCAGAAAGCGGAACAGCGCCTCGATGTTGAAGCCCAGCATGCAATCGGCGGCCGAGAATTCGGACAGCAGCGTCCCGCGCCCCGCCAGGTGATCGTCCAGCGCCCGGGCGGTTACGGCAAGCCGTTTCGTGTCGAGCCGCATCAGCGGGATCGAGCGCGCGCTTTCCGGCCGCAGGAAGATGTGGTGGATGTTCAGGGCTTGCAGGATATTCGCCTGGGTTTCGGCAAAATTGACCCATTCCAGGAAATCGGCGCGCTCGGGCTCGCCCGGCCCTGGGGCAAGCCTGCCCTCGCGCTCGGCCAGGTATTGCACGATGGCGCCGGATTCGAAGATGGCTCGGCCGTCCACCTCGAGCGCCGGGATGCGGCCCGCGGGCGAAAGCGCGCGGAATTCGGGGCTGCGCAGGCCGCCATCGGTCAGCGACCAGAGCCGCAATTCGCAATCGAGCCCCAGTTCCTCGATCAGCCAGAGGACGCGCATCGAGCGCGAGCCGGGGACATGGTGCAGGATCATGCGTCCCCTTCCTCCTCCAGCCGGATCAGCGCCGCGCCGGCCTCGACCTGGTCGCCGGCCCGGGCAAAGACCTCGGCCACGCGACCGTCGCGGGCGGCGGTCAGCGTATGTTCCATCTTCATCGCCTCGAGGATCGCCAGCCGCGCGCCCGCCGCGACCTCCTGCCCCGGTTCGACGAAGATCGCCTTGACGAGCCCCGGCATGGGCGAAAGCGTCATGCCGCCGCCCGCCTCTTCGCCGCCGCGCGCCAGCGGGTCGAGCGGCGCAAGCGTCAGCGAGCGGCCGCCGAAGACGCTGGTGCCGGCCGCATGGTTGACGATGCGCGAGCGGCGCGGGCTGCCATCCACCCACCAGCGCCCGCCTTCATAGGCGATCTCGTGGCTGCTGCCGTCCAGCGTGACGCGGGCGGCGCCGGGGCCGAGCACCTCCAGCACCGCCTCGCCGCCTTCCCAGGCGATGGTACGGCTCAGCGGCTGCCACAGCGTGATGCCGCCGCGCACCATGGGGTCGTCCAGTCCGGCAAGGCCCAGCACCGCCAGCGCCTTGGCCCGCGGATCGGGCTCGGCAGCGGCGATCAGCGCCTGAAGGTCGCGGGCGATCAGGCCGGTATCGACCTCGCCCTTGCCGAAACCCTCGTGCCGGGCCAGCGCAATCAGGAAATCGACATTGGTGACCGAGCCCGCCACCTCGGTATCGACCAGCGCCGCCTCGAGCGCGCGCAGCGCGATGGCGCGGGTGGCGCCATGGGTGACGATCTTGGCGATCATCGGGTCGTACCAGGGCGAGATCGCGTCGCCGGGACGCACCCCGGTCTCGATCCGGGCATGGTCGGGAAAACGCAGATGCGCAAGCCGGCCGGTGGCGGGCAGGAAGCCCGCGGGCACGTCCTCGGCATAAAGCCGCGCCTCGAAGGCATGACCGGTGATCGCCAGATCCTCCTGCCTGGCCGGCAGCGGCTCTCCGCTGGCGACGCGCAGCTGCCATTCCACCAGATCGACGCCGGTGACGAGTTCGGTCACCGGATGCTCGACCTGAAGGCGGGTGTTCATCTCCATGAACCAGAAGCCGTCGGAGCGCAGGCCCCGGCTGCCATCGACGATGAATTCGATGGTGCCGGCGCCGGCATAGCCGATCGCCTCGGCGGCGCGGACGGCGGCGGCGCCCATGGCGGCACGCATCTCGGGCGTCATGCCGGGCGCCGGAGCCTCCTCGATCACCTTCTGGTGGCGGCGTTGCAGCGAACAGTCGCGCTCGAACAGGTGGACGGCGCGATGGCCGTCGCCGAAGACCTGCACCTCGATATGGCGGGGCTGCTGGATGTATTTCTCGACCAGTACGGCCGGGTTGCCGAAGGCGGTGGCGGCCTCGCCCTGCGCGGATTGCAGCGCAGCGGCGAAGTCCCCTGCACGCTCGACCAGGCGCATGCCCTTGCCGCCGCCGCCGGCCACCGCCTTGATCAGCACGGGATAGCCGATCTTGTCCGCCTGCGCCGCAAGATGGCCGGCGTCCTGGTTCTCGCCGTGATAGCCGGGGACGACCGGGACGCCCGCCTCGGCCATCAGCGCCTTGGCTGCGTCCTTGAGGCCCATCTTGCGGATGGCATCGGCCGAAGGGCCGATGAAGGTCAGGCCCGCGGCCGTCACTGCATCGACGAAGTCGGGGTTCTCGCTGAGAAAGCCGTAGCCGGGATGGATGGCCTGCGCCCCGGTGTCGAGCGCAGCCCGGATGATGGCATCGCCGCGCAGGTAGCTGTCCTTGGGTGCGGGACCGCCGATGGGAACGGCCTCGTCGGCGATGGTGACATGACGCGCAGCGCGGTCGGCCTCGGAATAGACCGCGACCGTGCGCACGCCCAGCTTGCGGGCGGTATCGATGACCCGGCAGGCGATCTCGCCCCGGTTGGCGATCAGGATTTTCTGGAACATCCGGCACCTCTTGTGGCGGGCGAGGCACCGGGGGTTTCACACCCCCGGACCCCCGTGGAGTATTTGGAAAACGGAGAAATCATCGGCGGGCCTCTTCCACGGCTTGCCGGAGCGTCGCATGGCCGGGGCCGTCGAAGCCGACCAGGATCACCTCGATATCGGCGGCATGGTCGAGGATGGTCGCGACGGCGATGCGAGCGGCACGTTCGGCCGGAAAACCGTAGATGCCGGTCGAGATCGCCGGGAAGGCGATCCGGGCAAGGTCGTGGGCCTGCGCAAGCAGCAGGCTGTGGCGGTAGGCGCCGGCGAGCAGCGCGTCCTCGCCCGCCATGCCGCCTTGCCAGACCGGGCCGACGGCGTGGATGACGTATCTTGCCGGCAGGTCGTAGCCCCCGGTGATCCGGGCCTCGCCGGTGGGGCAGCCGCCCAGGGTGCGGCATTCCTCGAGGAGTAACGGGCCGGCCGCGCGGTGGATGGCGCCGTCGACGCCGCCGCCGCCCAGCAGCGTGCGATTGGCCGCATTGACGATGGCATCGACGGCGAGCCGGGTGATGTCGCCTTGCCGGGTGGAGATGCGCATGGCCGTCACATCCTGAAGATGCCGAAGCGGGTCGGCTCGACCGGCGCGTTGAGGCTGGCGCGCAGGCTCAGCGCCAGCACGTCGCGGGTCTTCCTGGGGTCGATGATGCCGTCGTCCCAGAGCCGGGCCGAGGCGTAGAGCGGGTGCGACTGGCGCTCGAACATCTCGATGGTGGGACGCTTGAACTCGGCCTCCTCCTCGGCGGTCCAGGTGCCGCCCTGGCGCTCGATCCCCTCGCGGCGCACGGTGGCGAGCACGCCGGCCGCCTGTTCGCCGCCCATCACCGAGATGCGGGAATTGGGCCAGGTCCAGAGGAAGCGCGGCCCGTAGGCGCGGCCGGCCATGCCGTAATTGCCGGCGCCGAAGCTGCCGCCGACCAGCATGGTGATCTTGGGCACGCTGGTCGTCGCCACCGCCGTCACCATCTTGGCGCCGTGCCGCGCGATGCCCTCGTTCTCGTATTTGCGGCCCACCATGAAGCCGGTGACGTTCTGCAGGAAGACCAGCGGGATGCCCCGCATCGAGCAGAGTTCGATGAAATGCGCGCCCTTCTGCGCAGCCTCCGAGAAGATCACGCCGTTATTCGCGACGATGCCGATGGGGCAGCCTTCGAGATGGGCGAAGCCCGTCACCAGCGTCTCGCCGAAGCGGGCCTTGAACTCGTCGAAGCGCGAGCCGTCCACGACGCGCGCGATGACCTCGCGGATGTCGTAGGGGATCTTCAGGTCGGCGGGGACGATGCCCAGGATGTCTTCCGGGTCATGGGCCGGAGGCTCGGGGGATTGCCATTGCACGGTCGCCGGCAGGCTGCGGTTGAGGTTCCCGATGGCGCGGCGGGCAAGGGCCAGCGCATGGGCGTCGTCCTCGGCCAGGTAGTCGGCCACGCCCGAAAGCCGGGTGTGGACGTCGCCGCCGCCCAGATCCTCGGCCGAGACCACCTCGCCGGTGGCGGCGCGCACCAAGGGAGGGCCGGCCAGGAAGATCGTGCCCTGGTTGCGGACGATGATGGTCACGTCGGACATGGCCGGCACATAGGCGCCGCCCGCCGTGCAGGAGCCCATGACCACGGCGATCTGCGCGATGCCCTTGGCCGACATCCGCGCCTGGTTGTAGAAGATGCGGCCGAAATGGTCGCGGTCGGGAAAGACCTCGTCCTGGTTGGGCAGGTTCGCGCCGCCCGAATCGACCAGATAGACGCAGGGCAGCTGGCATTCCTCGGCGATCTCCTGCGCGCGCAGGTGCTTTTTCACCGTCATCGGGTAATAGGTGCCGCCCTTGACGGTCGCGTCGTTGGCCACGACCATCACCTCTTGCCCGTGCACGCGGCCGATGCCGGCGATCACCCCGGCGCAGGGCGCGGCGGCGCCATACATGCCATGCGCCGCCGTGGCGCCGATCTCCAGGAAGGGCGAGCCGGGGTCGAGCAGGTTCGCCACCCGTTCGCGCGGCGGCATCTTGCCGCGCGCGACATGGCGCTCGACAGCCTTGGGGCCGCCGCCCGACGCCGCGGCCAGCGCCGCCTCGCGCACCGTCTCCAGCATGGCGAGATGCGCCGTGCGGTTGGCGCGGAACGCCTCCGAGGACGGCAGGGCCGAGGTGCCAAGCTTCATCGCATCATCCTTTCGGTCGAAGTGCCGGCGCTGCTGCGCCAGTTTGTCGCATCCCTGCCAAAGGCGGGAAAATCTTGATCCAGATCAACGTCGAAGCCCGGGACAAGGAGCCATGAGCGGGCATGCGACAAGAAGAGAGGATCGCCATGAGACACAAGCTTGCCATTGCCGCGGCGCTCGCCGTGCTTGCTTCGCCCGCGCTTGCGCAATCGCAGGGTGATTGGACGCTCGGCTTCGGGATCGCAAACGTGAACCCGAAATCGGACAACGGGACGCTGGCGGGGGGCACGGTGCCGGTCAGCATCGACGACAACACGCGCCCCAGCATCACCTTCGAATACTTCATCCGCGACAATATCGGCATCGAGGTGCTGGGCGCCCTGCCCTTCAAGCATTCGATCAAGTCGAACGGGACCGAGATCGGCACGGTCAAGCACCTGCCTCCGGTCGTTTCGCTGCAATATCACTTTGACGCGCATCCGCGCTGGAAGCCCTTTGTCGGCCTGGGCGTGAACTTCACCGGCTTCTGGGACGGCGAAGCCAAGGGTCCGCTGGCCGGCAGCGATCTGCGGGTCAAGAACAGCTGGGGCCTGGCCGCGCATCTGGGCGTGGATCACTGGATCAACGAGCGCTCGGCCCTGCGCGCCGACCTGCGCTGGATCGACATCGGCGCCGATGTCGAGCTGAACGGCCAGAACATCGGCACGGTCGATGTCGATCCGGTCGTGGTCGGCATCAGCTATGTGATGAAGTTCTAGGCCCTCGTCACCGCCAAGGGGGCGCCGCCGCTGGTGGCGCCCGTTTTCCGCGGCCCCGCTCATTGCGGTTCCGCCAGCGAGGTCAGCAGCGCCGCCTGCCGCGCCGTTTCGTCCCGGATGCAGCGGCCATGGGCCAGGTCGCCGCCCGTTTCCCGCGCCCGCTCGCAAAGGATCTCACGGAAGTCGATCCAGCTGCGTTCGACCCGGCGCAGCGTCTCCTGCGCCTCGCCGCCCTCCAGCGCCGCCTGATAGACGGCGGTCAGCTTCACCTCCCATGCCTGGTGCGAGGCGTCGAGGCAGTTCGCCATCGGGAAATCCGGGTCGTCGCCGGTGTATTTCTGCCGGACATAATCCAGGCAGGCATCCATCCCCGCCGTGGCGCAATCGGCGCGCGCGCCCTGCGTTTCGGCCGCGGCCAGGCATTGGTCGATCGCCGCCGGATCGAATCCCGAGGCATCGCCTGCCAAGGCGGCGGGGGCGGCCATGGTCGCGGCCAGCCAGAAAAGCAGTCCTGCCTTGCGCATCCTCTCCTCCCCGGTGCCTACATGTCCTTGCCGCGATACTGGTCCAGCCACAGATATTGCCGCGCGGTCAGGGTCAGCGCACAATGCAGCCCGGCCGGACCGCCGTCGGTGCCGCCGCCCCAGCGGCTGCGTTCGAACCCGCAGGCGGTATCGCGGAAAGCGATCCAGTTGCGTTGCATGTCGCGCAGCAGCGGCGATTCCTTTTCGGCGGCCGAGCCCAGTTCGGCCATGTTCCCGTCCGTGGCCTCGGACTGCGCCATGACCTCGCGATAGGTCTCGTTCAGCCTTGCGTCCCACAAGTCCAACTCGTTCCCGAGACAGGCCGACATGCCGACCGTCGTCGAGCCGCCCTGGCTGTCCATGCAGGGATCGGCGGCAGCGCCTATGCAGGTCTCGCGCGCATCGACCGGGCCGTCGCCGCGTTCCGTCCCCGACAGGCATCGCTCCAGAAGCGCGGCGTCGAAGGCCGGCCCGCCATTCTGTTGCTGCGCCACGGCGGTGCCGGTGCCAAGCACCACCAGCGCACCAAGGACCAGCACGCGCCGCAAGCCGGCCATCAGGCCAGCCCCAGAAGCTCGCGGCCGATCAGCATGCGGCGGATCTCGCTGGTGCCGGCACCGATCTCCATCAGCTTGGCATCGCGGAACAGCCGGCTGACCACCGAATCGTTGAGGAAACCCGCACCCCCCAGCGCCTGCACCGCCTGATGCGCCTGCACCATGGCCTGCTCGCTGGCGTAAAGCACCGCGCCCGCCGCGTCTTGCCGGGTAACCTTGCCCGCGTCGCAAGCCTTCGCCACCTCGTAGACATAGGCCCGCGCCGTGTTCAGCGCGACATACATGTCGGCGATCTTGCCCTGCATCAGCTGGAACGACCCGATAGGCTGGCCGAACTGCTTGCGCTCCTTGACATAGGGCATGACCTCGTCGAGGCAGGCGGCCATGATGCCGGTGCCGATGCCCGACAGCACCAGCCGCTCGTAGTCGAGGCCCGACATCAGCACGCGCACGCCCTTGCCCTCGGCGCCCAGCACGTTCTCGAAGGGCACCTCGCAATCCTCGAAGATCAGCTCGCCGGTGTTCGAGCCGCGCATGCCCAGCTTGTCGAAATGCGGGCTGGTCGAGAAACCCTTCATGCCGCGCTCGACGATGAAGGCGGTGATGCCCTTGCTGCCCGCCTCGGGATCGGTCTTGGCATAGACCACCAGCGTATGGGCGTCCGGCGCGTTGGTGATCCAGTATTTGTTGCCGTTCAGCACATAGCGGTCGTTGCGCTTTTCGGCGCGCAGCTTCATGCCGACGACGTCGCTGCCCGCACCCTCCTCGGACATGGCCAGCGCGCCGACATGCTCGCCCGAGCAAAGCTTGGGCAGGTATTTCGCCCGCTGCTCATCGGTGCCGTTCAGCTTGATCTGGTTCACGCAAAGATTCGAATGCGCGCCATAGGACAGGCTGACCGAGGCCGAGGCGCGGGCGATCTCCTCGGTCGCGACGACATGGGCCAGATAGCCCATGCCGCTGCCGCCAAGTTCTTCGGACACGGTGATGCCCAGAAGGCCCAGATCGCCCATCTCGCGCCACAGCTCGTTCGGGAATGCGTTCTTGCGATCCACCTCGGCCGCGATGGGCTTCACCCGCTCCTGCGCCCAGCGGTGCACGGTCTCGCGCAGCGCGTTCACGTCCTCGCCCAGATCGAACTGCATTCCCGCGTTGAACATCGGCGATCTCCTCCATTTATTGAACAAGTGTTCATTTAACTGTCTTATGCCGCCGGAGCGTGGCCTGCGTCAAGCCTTCTGTCGCGGCATCTCCCCTGCCATCGATCCTGCGCCGGGCTGGGCTTCGTTGACAAGCCCGTGCCCCCGCGCCATCCATGCCGCGCAATGCCGCAAGGATGCCCGATGAGCCCCGCCCCCGATGCCGCCGCGCGGCTGCTGATTCTGCGCCATGCGCCGCTGGCCCACCCCGGGCTGGCCGGGCGGCGCGACGTGGCGGCGGATTGCAGCGACCTCGCGGCGCTCGGCTGGGCGCGCGAAACGCTGCGCGGGGCCGAGAGCCATTGGTCCAGTCCCGCCCTGCGCTGCCGGCAGACCTGCGCGGCGCTGGGGCTGACCCCCGAATGGCACGCCGCCTTGTGGGAACAGGATTTCGGCGCCTGGGAACAGCCCGGCGCCGCCATCCCCGACCTCGGCCCGCTGCCGCCCGGGGAACTGGCCCGCCAGCGCCCGCCCGGTGGCGAAAGCTTCCTCGACATGGCCGCGCGGGTGCAGCCGCTCCTGGACCGGGCGCGCGGCACGGTGGCCATCGTTGCCCATGCAGGCACGGTTCGCGCCGCGCTGGCCCTGGCGGTCGGCCCGGCGGCGCTGTCCTTTTCGGTGGCGCCTCTGTCGCTGACCATCCTGTCGCGCAGCCCCGCCGGCTGGGCTGTCGAGGCCGTCAACCGGGTCGCGCCATGACGCAGGACACGCTGGTGATCGCGCTGATCGCCCTGTTGATCGATGCGCTGATCGGCTGGCCCGATGCGCTTTATCGCCGCATCTCGCATCCGGTGGTCTGGATCGGCGGGCTCATCTCGACGCTCGACCGGCGCTGGAACCGGGGCGCAAGCCGCATCGCGCGCGGCGCGCTGGCGGTGGTGGTGACGGTCGGCGCGGCGGTGATCCCGGCGCTGCTGCTGACATGGGCGCTGGCGCCGCTGCCCTTCGGCCCGGTGGTGCTGGGCGTGCTGGCCTGGCCGCTGGTCGCCGCCCGCTCGCTTCACGATCACGTCGCCGCCGTCGCGCAGCCCCTGGCCTCGGGCGACATCCCGGCGGCAAGGGCGGCCGTGGCGATGATCGTGGGCCGCGACCTGGACGACGGCCGGCCCGAGCCCATCGCCCGCGCCGCGCTGGAAAGCCTGGCCGAGAACACGTCCGACGGCGTGGTCGCGCCGCTGTTCTGGGCGGCAGTGGCCGGGTTGCCGGGGATCGCCGCCTACAAGGCGATCAACACGCTCGATTCGATGATCGGCCATATGAGCCCGCGCCATGCACTGTTCGGGCGGGTGGCGGCGCGGCTGGACGATCTGGTGAACCTGCCGGCCTCGCGCCTGACCGGACTGCTGTTCGTGGCCGCAGCGGGATCGCGACGGTCCTGGCGGGTGATGCGCCGCGACGCAGGCCGCCACCGCTCGCCCAATGCCGGCTGGCCCGAGGGTGCCATGGCCGGCGCGCTGGATGTGCGCCTGTCCGGTCCGCGCCGCTATCACGGCGTGGAAAGCCCCGAGCCCTGGCTGAACGGGAGCGCCCGCGACCCTCTGGCGCAGGATCTGCTGCACGGGCTGGCGCTTTATCGCCGGGCAATGGTTCTGCTGGGACTTGGGCTGGCGCTGGGGCTGGCGCTTTAGGACCAGTCGAAGAAGTCGGCAGGCGCCCGGCCGCGCAATTCCTCGGCCAGATCGGTGCCCATGGCCGCGCCGTCCGCGGCCGGACCGACGCGCTCGGCCGCGATGACCTCGCTGCCGTCGGGGCGCAGGATCTCGCCGCGCAGCCGCAGCCGGTCGCCCTGCAGTTCCGCCAGCCCGGCGATGGGCGTCTGGCAGGAACCGTCGAGCCGCGCCAGGAAGGCCCGCTCGGCCGTCACCCGCAGCGCGCTGTCCCGGTCCGAAATCGCGGCCAGTAGCGAGGCGGTGCGCGCATCGTCGGCGCGCCGCTCGACCCCGATGCAGCCTTGCGCCACGGCAGGCAGCATCTCGTCGGGTTCGACCGCGCCGCGCGCGACATGCAGCATGCCCAGCCGCGTCAGCCCGGCCATGGCCAGGAAGGTCGCTACAGCAACGCCGTCTTCCAGCTTTTTCAGGCGCGTCTGCACGTTTCCTCGAAACTCCACAAGCTTCAGGTCGGGCCGCCGCGCCGCCAGTTGCGCCCGCCGCCGCAAGCTCGAGGAACCGACGACAGCCCCTTGGGGAAGCTCGGAAATCGCCGCGAACTGCGCGCTGACAAAGGCGTCGCGCACATCCTCGCGCGGCAGGTAGCAGTCGATCACCAACCCCTCGGGCTGGATCGTCGGCATGTCCTTCATGGAATGCACGGCGATGTCGATCTCGTGCGCCAGCAGCGCATCCTCGATCTCGCGGGTGAACAGACCCTTGCCGCCGATCTCTTTCAGCGGCCGGTCCAGCACGCGGTCGCCGGTGGTCTTGATCACCACGATCCGGAAGGCGTCGGCGGCAAGGCCATGCGCGGCCATCAGCCGGTCGCGGGTTTCATGCGCCTGCGCCAGCGCCAGGGCCGAGCCTCGGGTGCCGATGCGGATGGGGTTCTGGGGGTCGGGCATCTGGGTCATGACACAGGGCTTAGCGCCCCCCCTCGGCCTTGACAACGGGGACGCGCGCGCCATGAAAGGGGCGAGAGGTGAATTATGTCCGAAAAAACCATCCTGCGCGCGCTGAAGGGCGAGCGTTTGCCCGTCCCGCCTGTCTGGATGATGCGCCAGGCCGGCCGCTACCTGCCGGAATACCGCGCCACCCGCGCCCAGGCCGGCGACTTTTTGTCGCTGTGCTACACGCCGGACCTGGCGGCCGAGGTGACGCTGCAACCGATCCGCCGCTATGGTTTCGACGCGGCGATTCTCTTTGCCGACATCCTGCTGCTGCCGCAGGCGCTGGGGCTCGACCTGTGGTTCGTGACCGGCGAGGGGCCGCGGCTCTCGACCGTGACCAGCGCCGCAGGGGTCGCGGCCCTGAAACCCGCCGCCGCGATCCACGACACGCTGTCGCCGGTCTATGAAACCGTCCGCATCCTGGCGCGCGAACTGCCGCGCGAGACCACGCTGATCGGCTTTGCCGGCGCGCCCTGGACCGTCGCGACCTACATGGTCGCCGGCCGCGGCACCCCCGACCAGGCCCCCGCCCACGCCTTCAAGGCCGAGGACCGCGCCGCCTTCGCCGCCCTGATCGACCGGATCACCGAGGCGACCATCGACTATCTCTCGGCCCAGATCGAGGCCGGGGCCGAGGTGGTGAAGCTGTTCGACAGCTGGGCCGGTTCGCTCAAGGGCCGGGACTTCGACGATTTCGCGGTCGAGCCCGCGCGCCGGATCATCGCCGCGCTCAAGGCGCGCCATCCCGGCATCCCGGTGATCGCCTTCCCGCGCGAGGCCGGGCCGCGCTATGCCGGCTTCGCCCGCGCGACGGGGGCCGATTGCGTGGCGCTGGACAATTCGGTCAGCGCCGACTGGGCGGCCGCCGAGGTGCAAAAGGACGGCTGCGTGCAGGGCAATCTCGACCCGCGCCTGCTGGTCAGCGGCGGCGAGGAGCTCGTCTCCGAAACGCGCCGGATCGTGCAGGCCTTCTCGCGGGGTCCGCATATCTTCAACCTCGGCCATGGCATCACCCCCGAGGCCGATCCCGAGAACGTCGCGCGGATGCTGGAGGCGATCCGGGGCTGATGGGCGGGGTCGGGGCTTGAGCTGGATCGTCGCCACGCTGATCGCCGCCGCGGCCCAGACCGGGCGCAACGCGGCGCAGCGGCGGCTGACCGCCGAACTGGGCACGATGGGCGCGACTGCCGTGCGATTTCTCTTCGGCCTGCCCTTCGCCGCGCTGGTCCTGGCGGGCATGGCAGCGCTGGTGCCGGTGCCCCGGCCCGATGCGGCGGTGCTGGGCTGGGCGGCGCTGGGGGCCGCCTCGCAGATCGCCGCCACCGCGCTGATGCTGGTGACGATGGAAAGCCGCGGCTTCGGCGTCACCACCGCGCTGATCAAGACCGAGCCGGTGACGCTGGCGCTGATCGGCACGCTGATCCTGGCCGAGCCGCTGGGTCCCGCCCGCATGGCGGCGATTGCCACGGCGACGCTGGGCGTGGTGCTGATGTCGGGCGCGGACTGGCGGCGCAGCACCTGGCGCACGGCCGGCCTCGGCGTCGCGGCGGGGGCGCTGTTCGGCCTCTCGGCCATCGGCTTTCGCGGCGCGATCCTGGCCCTGCCCTTCGGCGCCGAGCCGGTGCGGGCCGCGACCGTCCTGGTCCTGGCCCTCGCCATGCAAAGCGCGATCATGCTGATCTGGCTGGGCACGCTCGACCGCTCGGCACTGGCCGGCATCGCCCGGCACTGGCGCGGCTCGCTGGGTGCCGGCGCCCTGGGCGCGCTGGCCTCGCTGTTCTGGTTCCTGGGCTTCGCGCTGACGGCGGCGGCCAATGTCCGTACGCTGGCGCTGGTCGAGGTGGTGATGGCGCAACTGGTTTCGGGCCGGGTCTTCCGCGAAGGCGCCAGCCCGCGCCAGCTTGGCGGGATGGCTCTGATCGTCGCCGGCGTCGCGACGCTGATCGCGGTCAGTGCCCGGTGACGACCGGCAGCATCGAGCCGACCAGCAGCACCGCCATCGCCCGGTTGAACAGCATGAGCCGCGCCGGGTCCTGCAAGGCGCCGCGCAACCCCTGCCCCATCGCCGCCCAAAGCGCGACCGAGGGCAGGTTCACCAGGGTAAAGACCAGCGCCACCACCAGCGTGCCGCCCACCCCGGCCGAATAGGCCGAAAGCGCCCCCAGCGCCATCATCCACGCCTTGGGATTCACCCATTGAAAGGCGCAGGCGGCCAGGAAGCTCATCGGCCGCGCCGCCGCCCCTTCGGTTCCGGGCGCCGCAGCATAGGCGATCTTCCACGCAAGCCACAGGACGTAAGCCATGCTGATCCATTTCAACGCCTCGGCCAGCCGCGGCGCGCCCGCGATCAGCCGGTCCACGCCCAGCCCCAACAGCGCCACCATGGCGCCAAATCCCAGCGCCACGCCCAGAAGATGCGGAATGCTGCGGCGGATGCCGAAATTCGCACCCGAGGCCATCAGCATCAGGTTGTTGGGCCCCGGCGTGACCGAGGTGACGAAGGCGAAGGCGACAAGCGCCACGAGTATCTGATGCGACATTGCGGATTTCCCGAAAGAAGCCACAATGATACTGCGGGCCAGGCGCAATTTCCGATCAAGTTTGAAGATGAACAGCATAGATCAACAATCAGAGTTCGAAATTGATACTATCTCCGCGCGAATCTTGCGCATTCTTGCGCGGAACGGCCGCATTCCGAATCAGCAACTCGCCGCCGAGGTCGGGCTCTCGCCCTCGGCCTGCCTGCGCCGCGTGCAGGACCTCGAACGGCGCGGCGCCATCCAGGGCTACCGCGCCATCATCGCCCCGTCCGCCCGCGCGGCGGGCTTCACCGCCTATGTCACCGTGGGCCTCGCCCGCCATTCGAGCGAGGCGCAGCAGGCTTTCGAGCGCGCCTGCCTTGCGGCACCCCAGGTCCGGGAATGCCACAACATCACCGGCTCGGTGGAATACCTGCTGCGCGTCGAGGTGCGCGATCTGGACGCCTATCGCCGCTTTCATACCGAGGTGCTGGGCGCCTTTCCGCAGATCGCCACCATCACCACCCATGTCGTCATGGGCTCGCCCAAGGACGAACGGGCCTGAATGCTGCACCGGGGCATGAGTATTTGGGGAACAGAGAAGCGGCGGGCACCCTGTCGGCCTTCTTCGTTCTCCAAATACTCAAATCGCGGCGGCACCACCGGATCGGCCTTTCAGCCTCTCGCGCGGCGGGCTAACAAGGGCTCATGACCCTGCCCGCCCTTTCCCCCGATCAGGCCGAAGCCTGGGACGCGCTTGCCGCCGTACTCGAAGAATCCGGCATCGACCTGGTTTCGGAAGAGATCGCGCCGCCGAAGCCCGGCAAGGGCCGCGTCATGGCGGTGATCGGCAAGGCCGGCTCGGGCAAGACGCTGCTGCTCGCCGAACTGACCAAGGCATTGAAGGCAGCCGGGGTCGATATCGTTTCGGGCGATTACGAGGGCAAGAAGCGCAAGGACCGCCGCACCGTCGCCATCCTTGCGCCCACCAACAAGGCGGCCTTCGTGCTGCGCATGCGCGGCGTGCCGGCGACGACGATCCACCGCATCCTCTATACACCGGTCTACGACCCGGAATACGAGCGCATCGCCGATTGGCTGACCGGCGTGGGCGAGCGGCCCTCGGTCGACGGGCTGATGGAGGGGCTGACCGAGGCCGCGCTGGACCGGGCGAAGGCCTTTTACGACCAGCATGCCTCGATTCCCGGCGCCCTGGCCGCCGCCGGCCTGCGCGGTTCGGACTTCATCCGCGGCTGGAAACGGCGCGAGGAGGGGCTGGACATCGGGCTGATCGACGAGGCGTCGATGCTGGACGAGCGCCAGTTCGAGGACCTGCGCGAGATCTTCCCGATCCTGATCCTGTTCGGCGATCCCGCGCAATTGGCCCCGGTCGGGCAGTCGGGCGAGATGGTCTTCGACCGGCTGGCCGCCTCGCAGCGGCTGACGCTGAGCCGCATCCACCGGCAGGAGGGTGACAGCCCGATCCTAGACCTTGCCCATGCGCTGGCCGATCCCAGGCTGGAATTCGACGCCTTCGAGCGCATGATCCGCGAGGCGGCAGCCAGCGATCCGCGCGTGATCTGGGCCGAGCGGGTGGAAAGCGACCTGATGGCGCAAAGCCCGGTCCTGGTCTGGCGCAATATCACCCGCATCAAGCTGATCCAGGCGTTCCGCTCGGCCTATGGCGCGCCGGGCGATGCGCTGCTGCCGGGCGAGCCCCTGATCTGCGACGGGCTGGAACTGCCCCTGAAGCACCGCAAGAAGCGCATCGACCTGGAGGCGCGCGGGCTGATCAAGGGCGCGCAGGTGGTTTATCTGGGACCGGGGCGCAAGCCCGGCTTTTCGCGCCTGCATGTCGTGGGCGCCGAAGAGCCGCGGCTTTCCGCCGCCAGCATCGTCAAGATCGAGATGCCGGATGTCGAGGAGCCCTTCATCCCCTTTGCCGCCCGCATGGGCGCGGCCTTCCTGCACGGCGCGGCGGTGACGATCCACAAGGCGCAGGGTTCGCAATGGCCCGATGTGCAGGTCTTTGCCCCCGACATCGCCGCCGCCGCGTGGTCGGGCCGCTCGGAAGCCGGCATCGCGCTGTGGAAGCGGTTGGCCTATGTCGCCATCACCCGCGCGCAGGAGCGGCTGCATTGGGTGGTGAAATCGCGGCTGGCCCGGCCCTCGGGCCCCTTGCGGACCGATCACCTGGAGGCCCCGGCCAGCGTGCTGGAGCTCGCCGCCGAACCCGGGGAATAGCCGAAGGGGGGCTAGCCGCGCCGCGACAGCTTGCGCGCCGCGGTATTCGGGCGCAGCTGGATCATGCGCAACTCCAGCGCCTCGGCCAGCGCCTCGCGCGGGATGCCGGTTTCCTGAGACAGCCGCAGCAGGCCGAAATGCACTCGCGCCAGTTCCTGATAATAGCGGGTGAAGCTGTAATTGATCGAGGCCCCCGCAAGCGCGCCCAGCACCGGCACCGCCTGCGCCGCCAGCTTCTGCGCCAGCGAGGCGGAAAGCCGCGGCGCCACCCGCGCGATCAGCGCCTGCACGGTCTGGCCGGTGATGGTCATGCGCGCCGCCAGCAGGCCCAGGTCGGTGCCGTCGTCATCGGCAAGCGGCCCGGCCGAGGCGAAGACATGCAACGCCTCGCGCCGCGCCTCGTCCGAAACCGGGTCGAAGCCGTGCTCGGCGGCAATGTCCATGATCGCGCGCAAAAGCAGCGTGACCGTCACCGGCAATTCCAGCATGGCGCCGCCGATCCCCGCGAGCCCACCCACCGCGCCCGAGGTGGTCGACAGCATGCGGTTGAACAGGTCGCCGCGATCCCGCAACACCCCGCGCGAGCGCGATGCCGCGTCGAAGGCGCGGTTCAGCGCCGCCAGGGTGATCCGGTCCATGCGCCCGCGCACCGGGGCCGGCAGGCGTTCGATCAGCCCCTCGGCCTTGCCGCCGACAGCGGTCAGCAACTCCATCGCCACGCCGCCCGCCTGAAGATAGCGCCGCGCCAGCCGGTCGATCGCGGCATGCACGGTCGGGTCGTCGATCGGAGGCAGCACGGCCTGGCGGACGGGGATCTGGCTTTGTTCGGTCATCCTGCGGCTTCTCTGGGTTGTCTGGCCTGCGCCAGAACTGGGCATCGGCAAGGGAACCCGCAAGGCGTCGCCGGGGTTCCGACGGAAGAATGCAAACCTGCCGCATGGCGGCGGGACAAGGACAAGGAAGACTGGAATGAGCATCCGCCGCATGATCCCGGCCCTGACATTGACCGCTGCCCTGGCCCTGGGGCAGGCCGGGTTGGCGCAAGAGGCCGACCCGCCGACGCAACCGGCGCAGGAACCCGCCCAGGCCGCCGCGCAGGAGACGGCGCAGGGCGAAACGCCCGGGGCGGCCCAGGCTGCGGCCTCCGATGTCGGGTTGACCCTCGCCGACCTGGGCAAGGACGAGGGGTTGACCGCCGCCGTCGAGAAGATGGCCGAGGGGCACCAGATGCCCGAATGGCTGCGCGAGGGCGCGGTGATCTCGCCCAGCCAGAAGGTCGGCTTCGGCGGCCAGGAATACCTGGCCATGACCGCCTGCAAGCAGCATGACTGCGCGGCGAACCAGTTCGCGGTGCTTTACGCGCCCGGCAGCGGCACCGCCCATGGCGTGCTTTCGGTGCGCGACGGCGAGGGGGCGGAGCTGCTGACATGGCTTGGCATGGCCGGCGGGCCCGAAACCATCGACGGCCGCACCATCCTTTATGCGGCGCTGACCGGCAGCCTGGCCAACCACCCGCAGGATTTCACCTACGCCGAGTGATCGGGCGGCTCGACCTGGGTGCAGCCCTCGCGGCGCATCTCGCGCAGGCCGGCGGCGGTGTCGCCGGTCTCTCGCTCGACCGGGCCCGCGATGCCGGACCAGGCATCGGGCACCAGTTCCAGCCCCAGGATCCGGTCGGGATTGGTGGGCGGCGGCATCTCGACATCTTCGAGCTTCCAGAAGCCAAAGCGCTGATAATAGGGCAGATCGCCGACCAGCATTGCCCGCTGCCAGCCCATCTCGGCCGCCCGCGTCAGGCTTTCGCGCATCAGAAGGCCGCCCAGCCCCTCGCCCTGCGCCGTGGGATGCACCGCGACCGGCCCCAGCAACAGCACCGGCCGCCCGCCCACGCGCACCGGCCAATAGCGGATCGCACCCATCAGCGCGCCGAAATCGTCGCGCAGCATCAGGCAAAGCGGCCTGACCGGCGCAACCCCCTCGCGCAGCCGATAGGAGGACAGCGCCGTGCGTCCCGGCGCAAAGCACAGGTCCAGCAGCGCCTCGACCTCGGGCGTGTCGGCGGGGGTTTCGGGGCAAAGTTCGTACATCCTGCCTCCGGTTCTGGGGTCGGGATTCGGGTGGTCTCGGCGCGGCGCAGGGACCGCGTAACATGCGGGCGCGGCCGCGAAAACCGCCTGCGGGACCCGAAGGGCAAATTTCGCCGTCCCATGGCCGGGCGGGACGGGCGAAGCTGCGAGAATGCTTGACGCGCCGCGCGCATGGGGTCACTTCTGGGCCCCGCATCAGGGATGGATCAGCGAGGCACGCCATGTTCTACCGACCCCAGGACGGCCACGGGCTGCCGCATAACCCGCTGAGCGCCATCGTCGCGCCGCGCCCCATCGGCTGGATCTCGACCCGCGGCCGGCAGGGCGACAACCTGGCGCCCTATTCCTTCTTCAACCTGACCGCCTATGTGCCGCCGCAGCTGATGTTCGCATCGACCTCGGCCAAGCCGGATCGGCCCGGGACCAAGGACAGCGTGGCCCAGATCGCGCAATCGCGGGTGTTCTGCGTCAACATCGCCGACGGATCGCTGAAGGATCAGGTGAACGCCAGTTCCGCCGCATTGTCCGCCGGGGTGAACGAATTCGAGGCGGCCGGCATCGAGGCGGCCGAATGCGAGACCATCGACTGCCCCCGCGTCGCCGGCGCCGCCGCCGCGCTGGAATGCCGCGCCACGCGCATCCTGCGGCTGGCGGGCGAGGCGAACTACATGGTGCTGGGCGTCGTCACCGGCATCCACCTGCGCGAGGACTGCCTGAAGGACGGCCGCTTCGACCTGCGTGGGATCGGCTGGCTGTCGCGGCTGGGCTACAAGGACTACACCATCACCACCGAGACCTTCGAGATGGAGCGCCCCTGATGGAAACGCCCGCCGGAAAGCGCCGCCGCGACAGCCGCACGGTGCGCGACTACATCCGCACCATCGTCGATTTCCCGCATGAGGGGATCCTGTTTCGCGACGTGACCACGCTTTTCGCCGATGCGCGCGGCTTTCGCATGGCGGTGGACCAGCTTCTGGCCGCCTATGCCGGCGAGGATATCGACAAGGTGGTGGGACTGGAGGCGCGCGGCTTCATCCTGGGCGGCGCGGTGGCGCATCAGCTTTCGGTAGGCTTCGTGCCGATCCGCAAGAAGGGCAAGCTGCCCGGCGCCGTGATCAGCCAGGCCTATGCGCTGGAATATGGCAAGGCGGTGATGGAAATCCATGACGACGCGCTGAAACCGGGCGAGCGGGTGCTGATCGTCGACGACCTGCTGGCCACCGGCGGCACCGCGGCGGCCGGCATCTCGCTTTGCGGACGGCTGGGGGCCGAGGTCGTGGGCTGCGCCTTCGTGATCGAGCTGCCCGAGCTGGGCGGACGGGCGCTGCTGGAGGGGCTGGGCCACGAGGTCCACGCCCTGACCGCCTTCGAGGGCGCCTGATCCCTTGCGAGGCGCCTTTCCCGGGGTTAGGTGAAGCCCATGGACAAGAAACCGCCCCTGACCCTCTATCTCGCCGCGCCGCGCGGATTCTGCGCCGGCGTGGACCGCGCCATCAAGATCGTCGAGATGGCGCTGCAGAAATGGGGCGCGCCGGTCTATGTGCGCCACGAGATCGTGCATAACAAGTTCGTCGTGGACTCCCTGCGCGACAAGGGCGCGGTCTTCGTCGAGGAACTGGACGATGTGCCCTCCGACCGGCCGGTGATCTTCTCGGCCCATGGCGTGCCCAAGGCGGTGCCGGCCGAGGCACGGCGGCGCGAGATGGTCTTCGTCGACGCCACCTGCCCGCTGGTCAGCAAGGTCCATGTCGAGGCCGAGCGCCATCACGCCGAGGGCTTGCAGATGGTGATGATCGGCCATGCCGGCCATCCCGAGGTGCTGGGCACCATGGGGCAACTGCCCGAGGGCGAGGTGCTGCTGGTCGAGACAGTCGAGGACGTGGCGCGGATCGAACCGCGCGACCCCGGGCGACTGGCCTTCATCACCCAGACCACGCTCTCGGTCGACGACACCGCCGCCATCGTCGCCGCCTTGCAGGCGCGGTTTCCGGGCATCAGGGGCCCGGCCAAGGAGGATATCTGCTATGCGACGACGAACCGGCAGGCCTCGGTCAAGGCCATCGCCGGGCGGATCGACGCGCTGCTGGTGATCGGGGCGCCGAACAGTTCCAACTCGCGCCGGCTGGTCGAGGTGGGCAGCGCCGCCGGCTGCGCCTATTCGCAACTGGTGATGCGGGCCGACCAGATCGACTGGCGGGCCATCGCGGGCGCGCGTGCGGTGGGCGTGACCGCCGGCGCATCGGCCCCCGAGGTGCTGGTCGACGAGGTGGTCGCGGCCTTTCATGCGCGTTATGACCTGACGGTCGAGATGGTCGAGACGGCGCGCGAGAATGTCGAGTTCAAGGTGCCGCGGGTCTTGCGCGAGGCCTGAGCCGGGTTTTCGGGGCGGCACCGTCGCAGGGGGCGCTGCCCCCGGCCCTGCGGGCCTCCCCCGGAGTATTTTTGAAACGGAGAAAGGGTCGGGATGAAGCTCTGGTCGATGCCGTCCTCGGGCAACAGTTACAAGGTGCGGCTGCTGCTGGCGCTCCTGGGTCGCGATTGCGAGATCGTGGATGTCGAATACCTGACCGAAGCGCTGGAGGCGGCCAAGGCAGCGAGGCGGCTGCCCTTCGGCAAGGCGCCGGTGCTGGAACTGGACGACGGGCGGCTCTTGCCGGAATCGAATGCCATCCTGTGCTGGCTGGGAGAGGGCACCCGCTTCGTGCCGGGCGATGCCTTCGATCGCGCCGCCATGCTGGGCTGGATGTTCTGGGAGCAGAACCAGCACGAGGGCGTGATCGCCGTGCGGGCGGCCTTGCAGGTCTATCCGCATCGCCGCGCGCAGGCGACGCCCGAGCGCATGGCCGAGTTGCTCGACCGGGGCCATGTCCTGCTGCAGGTGATGGAGGACCGGCTGGCGGCGCATGACTGGCTGGTGGGCGATGCCCCCAGCCTCGCCGATATCTGCCTTTACGGCTATACCCATACGGCGGGCAGCCGGGGCGGCTTCGAGATGGAGCGTTTTCCCGGCATCGGGCGCTGGCTCGACCGCATCGCCGCCCTGCCCGGCTACAGGGGGATCGAGGCATGAATGCGCTCTTTGCCTGGACCGACGGGGCTTGCAGCGGCAATCCCGGCCCGGGGGGCTGGGGCGTCCTGATGCGCGCCATGGACGGGGACCGGATGCTGAAGGAGCGCGAGCTGTCGGGTGGCGAGGCCGAGACCACCAACAACCGCATGGAACTGATGGCGGCGATCTCGGCCCTGGAGGCGCTGACCCGGCCGAGCGAGATCACCGTGACCACCGACAGCGCCTATGTGAAGAACGGCGTCACGCAATGGATCCATGGCTGGAAGAAGAACGGCTGGCGCACCGCCGACCGCAAGCCGGTGAAGAATGCCGATCTGTGGCAGCGGCTGGACGCGGCGCAGGCCCGGCACCAAGTGCGCTGGGAATGGATCAAGGGCCATGCCGGCCATCCCGAGAACGAGCGCGCCGATGAGTTGGCGCGGGCGGGCATGGCGCCCTTCAAGCCCGCACGGGTCTCGGGATGAACGTCGAGGCGCTGGTCCCGCTGCTGGATTACGCCAGCGTACTGGTCTTTGCGCTGACCGGCGCGCTGGTGGCGAGCCGCGGGCAGCTTGATGTGGTCGGCTTCATCTTCTTCGCCACGCTGACCGGGATCGGCGGCGGCACCTTGCGCGACCTGGTGCTGGGCCGGGCGCCGGTCTTCTGGGTCGGGCGGCCCGAGCTTTTGCTGCTGACCGCCGGGGCTGCGATCATGGTGTTCTTTACCGCGCATCGGCTGGAGAGCCGTTATCGCGCCATCCTGTGGCTGGATGCCTTTGCCCTGGCGGTCGCGGTGCCGGCCGGGGTCGGCGTGGCGCTGGAGGCGGGGGTCAGCCCGGTGGTCACGGTGCTGATGGGGGTAATGACCGGCACCTTCGGCGGGCTGATGCGCGACGTGGTCGGCAACGAGGTGCCGCTGGTGCTGAAACAGGGCGAGCTTTACGTCACCGCCGCCTTTGGCGGAGCGGTGGCGGCGCTGCTGTTGCTGACGCTTGGCACCGAGCGCGGCTGGGCGCTGATCGGCTGCGCGGCGGTGGTGCTGCTGTTGCGTGCCGGGGGCATGAGCTTCGGATGGCGGCTGCCGGTCTACAAGGCGCGGCCACCGCGGCGCTAGCGTTCGGACCAAACGGCCATTTCGGTTCCGCCCGGCTCGCGGAACTGGAAACGGCGGCCGCCGGGAAAGCTGAAGATCGGCCGGGTGATCGTTGCCCCGGCTTCGGTCACCCGGGCCAGGGCCGCCTCCAGATCCTCGGCCTTCAGGATCACCAGCGGCGGGGTCAGCGTCCCGGCGGCAATGCCGCCCGCAAGGCCGGCATCGGCCATCTCCTGATAGTCCGGGCCGTAATCGTTGAAGCTCCAGCCGAAGGCGCGGGCGAAGAAAGCCTTCGTGGCCGGCAGATCGGGCGAGGAAAATTCGAGATAGTCGATCTTCATCGGGAAGCCCTTTCGGATGTTCCCGTTTTGTCTACATCGCTGACCGGCTCAGCGCAAGACCGGCGGGCCGGGGCGGCGCTCGCGCAGGTCCTCGACCCCCATGCGCAGCCCCGCGCCGATGCGATGCGCCAGCGCCGACCAGGCCCGGGCCGTCTCGGCCGGCAGCGTCCGGCGCAGGGTTTCGTCGAAAAGCATGAGCCAGGGCGCGAAATGCTGGGCCTTCACGTCTCCGGCACGCATGTGCACCTGCATCGGATTGCCGTCATAGCCGCGCTCGTACAGGATGGCGTTGCGCCAGAAGCGGGCGATCTTGGCCTCGTGCTCGGGCCAGTCGGCGACATGGCCGGCAAAGACCGGGCCCAGCACCTCGTGCCGGCGGATCGCGGCGTAGAAGGTGGCGACGACGCGGTCGATCTGTTCGGGGGTGACGTCAAAGCGCGGCGGGATCATGCGGCGGATATGGACCCGCACGGCCGGTCCTGCAAGCCCGTCACGGATCGCGCACCCCCGAAAGCGGCGGGATCATGGTGCCCGCGACAAGATGCGTCAGCCCGCCCCGCAGCAGCGGCAAGGTAGAGAGCGGCGCGAGCACCAGGTCGCGCAGCCAGGGCAGGCTACGGCTGCCCGACTGATACATCGGGGTGAAGGCGGCGCTCATCCCCTGGTAGATACGGACATGCCAGCGGCGCATGGCGGCGTAATCCGGCAGGGCCTCTTCGAGCGGACGGCGCAGCGCATGGGCCAGCGCGAAGGCATCGAGCAGCGCCATGTTCGCCCCCTGCCCCAGTTGCGGGCTGGCGCGATGCGCGGCGTCGCCGATATGGACCAGGCCCGGCGCCCAGGGGCGGCGCAGGGTGCCGTGGCTGTAGCGCGCCTGGGTCATCTGCGCATTCTCGCGGATGGTTTCCAGGAACGGCGCCATCTGCGGCCAGAGCGCGGCAACCCCGTCGCGCCAGTGGGCCATCGGCGCCTGCGGCCAGCGGTCCAGTTCGGCCAGCGGCATGGACCAGAAGACGGCGGCGCGGGGCGTCGGATCGCCGGGCAGGCAGCCGATGGGCAGCACGCCCGCCATCCGGCTGGCGGCGCGGTAACGCTGCCACAGTTCGCTGCGCGGGAAATCCGTTTCGGGCCAGGGCACCGTGCCCCAGATCGCGCCATAGCCCAGCGGCCGCGCCTGCAGGGGCGACAGTCGCGAACCCGCGCCGCTGGCATCGACGACCAGGTCGAAAGGGCCGAAATCGCGCCCGTCGGCCAGCATGAGGCGCCGCCCGGCCCCGTCCGGGCCGGCCGAGACGATCTCGGCCGAGGTCACCACCGGCAGGCCGAGCGCAACAACCCGGTCCCAGAGCAGTTGGAACAACGTGGCGCGGTGGATGCCGCGGCCCGGCGCGGCGACGGGATAGGAGACGTCCAGCACCTTGCTGCCCCGCGCCTCGTGCCCGAGCATGCGGGCGATGGGGCTGGAGAGGCGGCGCGTGTCCCCGCCCGCGCCGATCCGGTCCAGCACGGCCAGCCCGACCGGCTGGACCACCAGCCCCGAGCCCAGGGGACGCGGCGCGGCGAAACGCTCGAACAGAGTGACGTCGTGGCCCTCGCGGGCCAGCAGCGCGGCAGCGGCGAGGCCGCCGATCCCGGCGCCCGCGATGGCGATCCTGTAGCTCATGGCCGCTTGCTGCCCCAGGCCGGCCGCAGGTGCAAGCCGCGCTTGCAGGGGTCCGGGCGGTTTCCTATAACCCGCGCATGTTCAGCAGGGCCGGGATCTTTCGAATTATCCGCCCGGCGGCGTAGGAGCGTCCCTCGCCGCCGGGTAATGCATGCCTGCCCAGCCACCGAAGGATTCCCGCCAGATGAGCGATACGACCACCGATACCCAAGCCGCGCCCGATTACCGCGACACCGTCTTCCTGCCCCAGACCGATTTCCCGATGCGCGCCGGCCTGCCGCAGCGCGAGCCGGAATGGCTGGCCCGCTGGGAGCGCATCGGGATCTACGACCGGCTGCGCGAGCGCGCCGCGGGCCGCACGCCCTTCATCCTGCATGACGGCCCGCCCTATGCGAACGGCAACCTGCATATCGGCCACGCGCTGAACAAGACGATCAAGGACATCGTGGTGCGCAGCCACCAGATGATGGGCCGGGATGCGCGCTATGTGCCGGGCTGGGACTGCCACGGCCTGCCGATCGAATGGAAGATCGAGGAGAAATACCGCAAGGCCGGCCTGGACAAGGATGCGGTCGACATGATCGAGTTCCGCCAGGAATGCCGCCGCTTTGCCCAGGGATGGGTCGATATCCAGCGCGAGGAGTTCAAGCGGCTGGGCATCACCGGCAAATGGGACGATCCCTACCTGACCATGGACTACCATGCCGAGGCGGTGATCGCAGCCGATTTCATGAAGCTGCTGATGAACGGCTCGCTCTACCAGGGTTCGAAGCCGGTGATGTGGTCGCCGGTCGAGAAGACCGCGCTGGCCGAGGCCGAGGTCGAATATCACGACCATACCAGCCACACCATCTGGGTGCGGTTCCGGGTGGCATCGTCGCAGGGTATTTGGGAAACGGAAAAGGACGCCAGCGTGGTGATCTGGACCACGACCCCCTGGACCATCCCGCAGAACCGGGCAGTGGCCTATAATCCGGGCATCGGTTACGGGCTTTACCGGGTCGGCGCGGTGGCCGAGAACGCGACCGCGAAGCCCGGCGAATTGCTGGTGCTGGCCGACGCGCTGGCCGAAAGCCTGCGGCAGGCCGCGAAGGTCGAGGATTGGCAGCGCGTCCGCGACGTCGCGGCGGCCGACCTGGAGGGGCTGGTGCTGGCGCATCCGCTGCGCGGCGTCGAGGGCGGCGCCGGCGAGTGGGACTATGACGTGCCCATGCTGCCGGGCGATCACGTCACCGACGACGCCGGCACCGGCTTCGTGCATACCGCGCCCAGCCATGGCGACGACGACTATCAGCTTGGCCTGAAATACCGGCTGCCGATGACCTATAACGTCGAGCCGGACGGGTCCTATCGCGCCGACCTGCCGATCTTCGGCGGGCAGGCGATCATCGGCCCGGACGGCAAGGAAGGCCCGGCCAATGTCAGCGTGATCAAGCAGCTTGCCTGGGCGGGCGCGTTGCTGGCCAAGGGCAAGATCAAGCACTCCTACCCGCATAGCTGGCGTTCCAAGGCGCCGCTGATCTATCGCAACACGCCGCAATGGTTCGCCGCCATCGACCACGAACTGACCGACGGCATGGGCGAATACGGCGGAACCATCCGCACGCGCGCGCTGACCAGCATCGACAGGCTGGTGAAATGGTGGCCACAATCGGGGCGCAACCGCATCCATTCGATGATCGAGAACCGGCCCGACTGGGTGCTGTCGCGCCAGCGCGCCTGGGGCGTGCCGCTGACCTGTTTCGTCAAGAAGGGCGCCAAGCCGACGGATGCGGACTTCCTGCTGCGCGACCAGCGCGTGAACGACCGCATCATCGCCGCATTCGAGCGGGACGGCGCCGATGACTGGTATCGCGCCGGCTTCAAGGACGAGGTGCTGGCGGGCATCGTCGCCCCCGAGGATTACGAGCAGGTCATGGACGTGCTGGACGTGTGGTTCGACAGCGGCTCGACCCATGCCTTCGTGCTGCGCGACCGCGCCGACGGGGCGCCGGACGGCATCGCCGACGTCTATCTGGAGGGCACCGACCAGCATCGCGGCTGGTTCCAGTCCTCGCTCTTGCAGGCCTGTGCGACCAAGGGCCGGGCGCCCTATCGCAACGTGGTGACGCATGGCTTCACGCTGGACGAGAAGGGCATGAAGATGTCCAAGTCGCTCGGCAATACCATCGTGCCGGCCGAGGTCATCAAGCAATACGGCGCCGACATCCTGCGGCTGTGGGTGGCGCAGACCGACTACACCGCCGACCAGCGCATCGGGCCGGAGATCCTGAAGGGCACCGCCGACAGCTATCGCCGGCTGCGCAACACGCTGCGCTTCATCCTGGGCAACCTTGCCGGCTTTACCGAAGCCGAGCGCATCGACGTGGCCGAGATGCCGGAGCTGGAGCAATGGGTGCTGCATCGTCTTGCGCAGATCGACCGGCAGTTGCGCCATGGCTATGACAGCTTCGACTTCCAGGGCGTGTTCCAGGCCGTGTTCCAGTTCGCCACGGTGGACCTGTCGGCCTTTTATTTCGACATCCGCAAGGATGCGCTTTACTGCGACGCGCCCGATGCGCTGCGGCGGCGGGCCGTGCGGACGGTATTGGACCTGCTGTTCCATCGGCTGGTGACCTGGCTGGCGCCGATCCTGCCCTTCACCATGGAGGATGTCTGGCTGAGCCGCTTCCCGTCCGAGGACGGCTCGGTGCATTTGCAGGATTTCCCGGCCACGCCCGCCGCATGGCTGAACGATCCGCTGGCCCGGAAATGGGAAACCATCCGCCGCATCCGCCGCGTGGTGACCGCCGCGCTGGAGATCAAGCGCACCGACAAGGTGATCGGCGCCAGCCTGGAAGCCGCGCCGGTGGTGCATGTCGATGAGGCCGATGAGCTCAAGGCGCTGAAATCGGTGGATTTCGCCGATATCTGCATCACCTCGGACCTGAGCCTGACCGGCGATCCGGCGCCGGGCGAGGCGTTCCGGCTGTCGGACGTGCCGGGCGTCGGCGTGGTTTTCGAGCCGGCCGAGGGCGAGAAATGCCAGCGCTGCTGGAAGATCCTGCCCGATGTCGGCAGCCACAAGCATCCGGGCACCTGCGCCCGCTGCGACGCGGTGCTGAGCGCGGGCTAAGGAAAACACAGCCGGGCCGGGATGGCGCATCCCCGGCCCGCAGCCGCCGTCAGCGCAGCCAGAGGCCGGCCTTCTTCAGGATCTGCCGCGTCCGCCCTTCGATCAGCGGGGCGCGGCGGTCGAACATGGGGCGGATGCTGTTGCGCCCCACGCCCTCCAGCACGATCTTCCTTGCCGGCTCCCATGCTTCGGCCAGCGGTCCCAGGCGCGGATCGCGCAAAAGTGCCTCGACCGTCTCGACGGCATGGTCGCTTTCCCGGGCATAGAGCAGGGGCAGATCGCGGTAATGACAGGTCACGTCGCCGTCGAGACCGGCCAGACCTGGCCCCGGGCGCCCGCCGCCAAGCGCGTGGATCACCAGCGGAAGCGCCACCTGGTCCAGCAACACATCGAGCTTCTGGCAGGCCAGCGCCTCGCCCGGATCGGTGCGGATCGCCAGCGTCCAGTCCAGGAAACGCCGGCCGAACTCCTGCGCATCGGCGCCGAAGAACCAGCCGGCATTGAAATAGAGGTAGCGCTCCCAATGCTCGTCCGGGTGGCTGCGGTCCAGCGAGCCTTCGTAATCCAGCCCGAAACGGTCATAGAGCGATTTCCAGATCGCACCGTAGCCTGGACCGTAGAGCGGCGGCTCGGGCCAGGTTCCGGTCCGGCGCATCGAGGCCGAGGGGCGCGAAAAGTCGAAGGGCAGCCGGTCCAGCGGTCCCGTCACCAGCGTATCGCTGTCGAAGAAGATGAACGGTTCATGCGGCGGCAGGACCGCCAGGGCCTCGATCTTGTTGCCGTAGGGATAGCTGGCGCCGAAATGCCGGGCGGCAAAGGGCAGGATCTCGGCGTCGAAGCCGGCAAGCGCGTGGCGGATGGCATCGGGCATCAGGGTCTGCGTGCCGGCCCAGGCGCCCTCGGGCCGAGGCTCCGCGACGATCAGCCGTCCCTGCCAGTCCGGGGCATGGCGGCGCAGGCTGGCGGCGAACAGCACCGCCTCCATGCCCAGGCGCATGCCCTGCCCGACCAACAGGATATTGAAGGAAGTTGCCTGTGCTGGGGCGGGGTCGGCTGCCAGAACCCCGGCGGCCGCATCGGCCCTGCGCCCCTTGCGTTCGGCCTGGCGGGCCTGGCGTCGCGCCTCGCGCTCGGCTCGGTTGGCCGCCTGGCGCGCGGCTCTTTCGGCCGCCCGGGACACGGGGGACATATCCCTCTGGTCCTGATCCTTGCCCTCGTCCGTCATGGCACACCTATCATGCGAATCTTTACCGCGACAGGTCTTAGCAACAAGACGGCATCTCATTCCAGAGATGAATTCAGATTCCCGTATTCAACCTGAATGCGAGAAAGCTCGAAAACAGGCACCGTAAACACGTCTGAATTGTGCGGGCAGGAAAAATTCGCAATGAACCTCACCAAAAAGGCAGGTTCCCGCTAAACGGCTTTCATTGCAGGGTTAGTTTCAGCCGTTGAACGATTTCCACTTTTACAGGTTCGGCAAGACCGGGTGAGACGTGGGCACCGTCCTCACCCGGTCACTCTAGACCTCAAATTTGACATTCCGCCAAAGACTTGTCGATCACTTCGACAAAGCCATGGCGCTTTTCCGCCGATGCCCTAAGGGAAAGTTTCGTTAAATGATCAGATTTACCGGCCAAACCAACGGGAATTGCTTGGCATTCCCTCATGGCGTGCATTTGGTAATATTGATCGCCCAAAAGATGATCTCGGAAAATGCGCCCGACTTGCTGCGAACCTCCGAAAATCGCTCTGGAACATGGCCGGCCGGGACCGCCGATTCCCGCGCATCCGGGCCATGCCACCTCGCCCTGTAAGGGCGGCGGATGCAGCCGCAACCCCGTCAAGGCTTCGGAATTCGGCAATAGCGCTCTTCGGAGGGCGCGGGATCGCCGGGCAAGGCCGGCCGGCTCGGCCGAAGCGGATTCTTGCATTTTCCCTGCCCGGGATTTTCCCCTTCCGGATCAGGCCGCTTCGGCCGGGATGCCGGCGCGCCAGGCCATCGGGGACCGATCCGCGACAGGATTTCCGCATCGGCCCGGGAACCCCCGGCCCGGAACGGGTGTTCAATTCCCATATGCAAATGCAATCCGATCGAAAGGAGAGCCGATGAACTGGGATATCATCGAAGGCAAGTGGAACCAGCTCAAGGGCAGCGTCAAGGAGAAATGGGGCGATTTCACCGATGACGAATTGACCGAGGTCGCGGGCAAGAAGGACAAGCTTGCCGGCAAGCTTCAGGAAAAATACGGCTGGACCAAGGAAAAGGCCGACGAGCAGATCAACAGCTTCTTCAAGGACAAGGTCTGAACGCGTCAATCACCCAGGTTAGACGACTGCCAAGGCCCCCGGTTCGCGCCGGGGGCTCTTTTCCATCCGCCAGGCCGGGAACAAAGGACGAACCAATCCCCCATTGAACCTCCTGCGCCGGCTTCCTATCTTGTCAGCCAGCAGGGGGCGCAGACTGCCTGTCTTAGGGGTTGCGCCTCTTGGCGAGAAAGGACTGATTCCATGAACGAATTCGCCCAAACCACCCATCCGGTCCTGCCCTTGCGGGATATCGTGGTGTTCCCGCACATGATCGTGCCGCTGTTCGTCGGGCGCGAGAAATCGGTGCGGGCGCTCGAAGCCGTGATGGAACAGGATCGCCCGATCCTTCTCGCAGCGCAGAAGGATGCCGCGGTCGACGAGCCCGCCGCCGATGGGATCTTCCGCACCGGCGTGCTGGCCAATGTGCTGCAACTGTTGAAACTGCCCGACGGGACCGTCAAGGTTCTGGTCGAAGGGCGCGAACGCGTGCGCATCACCGAATTCGTGCCGAACGACGCCTATTTCGAGGCCCGCTGCGAAACGCTGGCCGAACAGCCGGGCGACGAGGATACGCTGACCGCCCTGACCCGCGCCGTCGCCGAGGAGTTCGAGCGTTACGTCAAGGTGCGCAAGAACATCCCCGAAGAAGTCGTCTCGGCCGTGGCCGAGGCGCGCGATGCGGAACGCCTGGCCGACCTGGTCAGCGGCCATCTGGGCATCGCGCTGGACAAGAAGCAGGAACTTCTGGAAACGCTGGTCACCGCCGAACGGCTGGAAAAGGTCTATGGCCTGATGCAAGGCGAGATGTCGGTCCTGCAGGTCGAGAAGAAGATCAAGTCCCGCGTCAAGACCCAGATGGAGAAGACCCAGCGCGAATACTACCTGAATGAGCAGATGAAGGCCATTCAGCGCGAGTTGGGCGACGGCGAGGACGGCTCGAACGAGATCACCGAGCTGGAAGAAAAGATCCGGCAGACCAAGTTCAGCAAGGAGGCCCGCGAAAAGGCCGAGGCCGAGTTGAAGAAGCTGAAGTCGATGTCGCCGATGTCGGCCGAGGCCACGGTCAGCCGCAACTATCTCGACTGGCTGCTGTCGCTGCCCTGGGGCGTCAAGTCGCGTATCCGCAAGGACCTCGGCAAGGCCGAGGAGGTCTTGGATGCCGATCATTACGGCCTGGAAAAGGTCAAGGAACGGATCGTCGAATACCTGGCGGTGCAGAACCGTTCGGCCAAGCTGAAGGGGCCGATCCTGTGCCTCGTCGGCCCTCCGGGCGTCGGCAAGACCTCGCTGGGGCGTTCGGTGGCGCGCGCCACGGGCCGCGAATTCATCCGCATCAGCCTTGGCGGGGTGCGTGACGAATCCGAGATCCGCGGCCACCGCCGGACCTATATCGGCTCGATGCCCGGCAAGATCATCCAGGCGCTGAAGAAAGCCAAGACCACCAACCCGCTGATCCTGCTCGACGAGATCGACAAGATGGGCCAGGACTTCCGCGGCGACCCGGCCTCGGCCATGCTGGAGGTGCTGGACCCCGAACAGAACGCGACCTTCGTGGACCACTATCTGGAAGTGGAATACGACCTGTCGAACGTGATGTTCGTGACCACGGCCAACAGCTACAACATGCCGGGGCCCCTGCTCGACCGGATGGAGATCATCCCGCTGGCCGGCTATACCGAGGACGAAAAGCGCGAGATCGCGCGCCAGCACCTGCTGCCCAAGCAGATCAAGGCGAACGGGCTGCGCAAGGGCGAGTTCTCGGTGACGGACGAGGCACTGACCCATGTGATCCGCTACTACACCCGCGAGGCGGGCGTGCGGTCCCTGGAGCGCGAGATCGCCAAGCTGGCCCGCAAGGCCGTGACCGATATCCTCAAGGGCAAGGTCAAGACGGTCGAGGTCACGCCCGAGAAGGCCGAGGAATACCTGGGCGTGCGCCGCCATCGCTATGGCCTGGCCGAAAAGGACGACCAGGTCGGCGTGGTGACGGGCCTGGCCTGGACCCAGGTCGGCGGCGATCTGTTGCAGATCGAGGCACTGAAGCTTCCGGGCAAGGGCCGCATGAAGACGACCGGGAAACTGGGCGACGTAATGAAGGAATCGATCGACGCCGCGTCCTCCTTCGTCCGCTCGATCAGCCCCCTCATCGGGGTGAAGCCGCCGAAGTTCGAGACGGTGGACATCCATGTCCACGTCCCCGAAGGCGCGACGCCCAAGGACGGGCCTTCGGCGGGGGTCGCCATGGTGACCTCGATCGTCTCGGTGCTGACGCAGATCCCGGTCCGCAAGGATGTCGCCATGACCGGCGAGGTCACCTTGCGCGGCAATGTGCTGGCCATCGGCGGGCTCAAGGAAAAGCTGCTGGCGGCGCTGCGCGGAGGCATCAAGACCGTGCTGATCCCGGCCGATAACGAGAAGGACCTGGCCGAGATTCCGGCCAATGTGAAGGAAGGGCTGAAGATCATCCCGGTCAGCCATGTGCGCGAGGTCTTGCAGCACGCGCTGGTGCGGATGCCCGAGCCCATCGAATGGGACGAGGCCGCCGAGGAGGCGGCCGAGGCCACCCGGCTTGCCGCGACCCGCGACCAGGGAAGCGGCGGCGCGGCGGTCGCCCACTGACACCGGAACCGCGCGGGCCATCCCGCGCGGTTTTTTCTTGACCGAGGCTCCAACAGAAAGGAGTTCGCTCATGGCAAGATCGGAGAGGAAACCGGAAGGAAAAAGCATCGCCGAGCCGGAACCGGCGAAAGTTCTGCAAAAGCGGCAGCTTCTGGCCCAGGTGGCGCGCCGGACCGGCCTGCGCAACAGCGAGGTCAAGGCTGTGGTCGAGGCGACCCTGGCCGAGTTGGACGAGGCCATCGCCGCAGGCATGACGCTGGCCCTGCCACCGCTTGGCCGCGCCCGGATCAGCCGGCGCAACGACAGTTCCGGCGGCGAGGTCATCACCCTGCGCCTGCGCCGCCGCGCCGCCGACGAGGCGTGATTTTTCACCCGAATCCTCTTGCAGCCCGCCGCGGCTGCAGCTATCTAGCGCGCATCGGGCGATTAGCTCAGCGGTAGAGCGCTTCGTTCACATCGAAGATGTCAGCGGTTCAAATCCGTTATCGCCCACCATTATTTTCAACGACTTAGGCCAGCGCATACGAAGCGCGCCTAAGTCGATTGAACCTTCCCCTGCGGACGCAATCACAGAACTCGCGCAATTCAGCGCGCGATTCTCCACGCCCCACCACAGAGGAATGACGCCATGAAGAAGGGCGCAGTCCAGATCGCGCACGAACTGGCCGATGCCGCAGAGCGAGCGCGCCTAGCTGGTGATACCGTCGCGTCTCTCGCGCTGGCCGTGAAGGCGACGGAATACCTGCAACTGGCAAAGCTGCTTGAGGACAGCCTTGCCACCCGCCCCCGCGACCAGAAGGAGAGGACATGAGCGACTGGCAACCGATTGAGACTGCGCCGAAGGATGGCACGCCGATCCTCGCGCGAATCCGACCGGACCTCGCCGAACACCGGCCGCACTATGGATGGAGCGAGCCGGGGCGGTTCGCCGGCCTATATGTCGTGATCCGGCACCAGGGGCTTGCGCCTGATGGATTTGACCCCGGCTGGTCACTGAACGGCCCGTTCGGCCACGGCCTGGGATGCGATGACGTATTCTCGGGATGGTCCCCCCTGCCCCAGCCCCCGGAGGACGCGAGATGAGTGACGACCTGATTACCCGGCTGCGCACCATCACAAGCAGCGGCTGCAATCCATATTCTGCGTGCCACGAAGCCGCCGCCGAACTCGCCCGCCTCCACACGCAACTCGGCTTGCAGAAAGCCATGGTCCAAGGGGAACGCCGTCTGCGCATCAGGCGTGAAGCGGAACTGGACAGTCTCCGCGCCGAGGTGGAGAGGCTGACCGCCGCCCTATCCGACGAGCGGGCGCATGCGGAGGAAGGCGAGGTTAACCGAGCGTCACGGCGCCTAATTGCCGGGTTTATGCTGGACTGCAATGTCATTGGACA
The DNA here is from genome assembly GCF_900100045.1 of Paracoccus denitrificans. Lineage (GTDB taxonomy): Bacteria > Pseudomonadota > Alphaproteobacteria > Rhodobacterales > Rhodobacteraceae > Paracoccus > Paracoccus denitrificans. The sequence goes on from NZ_FNEA01000032.1 coordinate 46,854, forward strand.
TGTTGCGGCTGCTGAAAACCTCGTCCGGGCGATCAAGGGCGTAACTGCCCACCGCGCCCGGCGTCAGGGGTGACGTTGCCTTGATGCGGGCCGCGATTTATGGAATACTCAGTTTGCACACGGAGGATTTCCACGGCCTGCGGCCCGCTCCGATTTCCGCCACGAAAGCCGGTCCTTCGGGGCCGGTTTTTGTATGCAGGGCACGGCGTCAGGGGTGACAGCCCGCCGCCATCTGGTCCAGCAGCACCAGCCCTGCCCGCTGGGACTGCGCCCCGCCGTCCTCGATCAGCGCGGCGGCCAGCGCCCTGCGGGACGCCTCGGTGCCGTCACAGATCGCGGTTTGGCTTACCGGCGTGCTGGCGCAGGCGGTCAGCCACAGCAGCGTCGTCCAGATCATCAGTCGATACATCGTCCATCCTCCTGCGCGTCTCACGATAAGCCGCATCCTCTCGCGCCTGTGCGTCCGCCCTGCCCCGCGACCGGCCGCGCAGGAAAGCAGCCACAGCGGCGGCGACGGCCCCGAGGATGGTGAGAAGCCACGCGGTCATTTCTTCCCCCAGCGCCAGAACACCAGCGCATTCAGCACCCCTGCCCCAGCCAGCGCGATTGCCGCCTGTTCCAGGTCGATGGTGAACGTCCCGGCCTCGGGATCGAACGTGCCGATTCCCAGCGAGGACAAGGCGATTGCCAACGTGTAAAGCGCCATGCGCAGATAGACGGGGTTCATGCTTTGCCTCCGAACGGGGACTTGAAAAGCGCCAGAAGCGCGGCGATGATGCCCGCTGACGGCGCCGCAGGCTTGGTGGCATTCGGCGTCGTCGCCGAGAACTGCACCACCGGCATTGCCTTGAGCTTCGCGTGCAGCGCGGCCAACGTCTTGGGCCCCGCGATGCCGTCAGCCGTCAGCCCCGCCTCTTTCTGGAACCGTCGCACCTCGGTTGCGCCATAGCCGGCCAGCACCAGGGCAGCCCGCACATAGCGCGCCTGCCGGTCGGCCATCCCATTGGTGCCGCCGTTGATGCGTCGGGTGATCATGGTAAGGTCGTTCGCGTCGGCAAGGCCGTTCAGGCTCGCGCGCGTCGGGTTGCCGGTAGACCAATACCAGATGGGGCCCAACCCTTCCCATGGATCGGTATTGACCGCCTCGGGATCGGATTCGAAGTCAGGGGCGCGCCTGTCCAGTTTCTGGGCCCATGCTGCGAAGGAGCGGTAGTTCGCCCGGCCGGTGATCTGAATGGGCCCCCTGCCCCGGAAACGCGATCCGTCGCCGGGTTGCGTGTTGCCCAGATCGGCGCGGCCCTCGTATCGCTTCTGCGCTGCGGTGGGGCCCCAGATTTCCCGGTCGTATCGCCATCCCGCGCTTTCGTGCGCAAGCTGGCCGAGATAATGCGCCAGCCGGTGAGGCCGTT
>NZ_FNEA01000036.1 GCF_900100045.1 Paracoccus denitrificans
CGGGATCCCGGTCTCGCAGCCGCTTGAGCAAGCGCTCGGTCGCCGCGGGATCAGGAGAGGTGGGCATGTGAGGAGGTCGTGAACGTCAAGGGCAAATGATCGGACTGATCGGGACCAGGAAAAGCACCGAGGCTCCAAGAGCGAAAAGCTCGCTGAGTTGATTTGCGCCTGTTCCGCGTATCTCCATGACGGCCGGCGGCAATCACATCGCCGTATCGACAGGCCTGACACATGACCGCACCGATCACATGCCCGGCGGCACGAATTTGCCCTTGCATGAACCGGGGCATCCACACATGGAGCCTCCGGCAAACCCGGAGCGGTTCAAACCTTCCGCCCCTGCCCGAGGAGGGAACCGACGATATCCGGCAAACCACGGCGGCGTTCAATCGAATGCAAACTCGCCTCTTTCGTTTCATCGAGGACCGCACGCGGATGCTCGCGGCCATCGGCCACGATCTTCGCACGCCCCTGACCTCGCTGCGGCTGCGCGCCGAATTCGTGACCGATCCCGAGATCCAACAGCGCATGCTGGCGACGATCGACGAGATCCAGGCCATGACCGAGGCGACGATCGCCTTCGCCCGCGGCGAGGCAACGATCGAGGAGACCCGAACCGTCGATCTGAACGCCCTGATTGGCAGCCTGTGCGACGATCTTGCGGAAATGGACCAGCCCGTCGCCTACGCCGAGGGGAAGAAAATGATCTATCGCTGCCGTCCCGACAGCCTTCGCCGCGCCCTTCGCAACATCATCGAAAACGCCCTGCGCTATGGTGGCGAGGCGAGGGTGCGCTTGTATCGTGGTAGCCACTCCGTCGATATCACCGTCGAGGACAATGGCCCGGGCATCCCCGAGGACATGCACGAGCAGGTATTCGCACCCTTCTGCCGTATCGAAACCTCCCGCAACCGCGAAACCGGAGGGGTCGGCTTGGGGCTGGCCATCGCACGAACGATCATCCGCCATCACGGCGGCGACATCGTCTTCTCGAACGATAATCCGTGTTTCAGGGTGACGATCAGCCTGCCAACGATACTATAAAATGAACTCCTATACGACGTCCGCTGATACTATTTCGATAAACTCTTCTCGGATCCAACCGGGCGTCCAAAGGTCCACTATCGATCATGCGCCCTATCCCGCACTCTCACCGAACAGCGGAACGGTCAGATAGAACGCTTACGACTATTCTGCCGCTATTCCTCGCCCTTCGCAGAGATCTTACGACGCATACTGTCCTTGCCCGAGGGCTCTATACCCCAGGTCAAGCGCATGATGAGCACAATGGCGCCCCTCCGCCCTCGTCATCCGCCACTTCTCTGACTTCGGCCCGAATGTGTAGGGCGCCTGACTATAAGATCGTCTTTCGTCAGATCGCTTCACGTGGCTGAACATCCCGTCTCTGCCATATATCAATATGCTTCAACAGCTCGGCAGCTATCTCTTCCTGCCGGGGTAGGAGATCCTCAGCCGAGCCCACCACGGTAACCGATGCGACCGATTTTCCGGCGCTGTTGCACAGGACTGACGCAAGTGCATAGCGAGTCCGGTTCTGAGTATAGTTCTTCGCGACGCGAGAGTTGCGAATGTCGCGCACTTCCGAAAGAAATTCACTGATGAGATCGCTCTCCGCATCTGGCCTGCGTCTCAGGAAATCGGTAAGCCAGCCTTCAGCTTTGCTTGCCAGAAGCGCCTTGCCTCCGGCAGACTGCAAAAGTTCCCGTCGGATGATGTGACGAGGATGGAATCCTGCCACGGGGTCAGAGCCCGCCTCTGCCACATAAACCAGTTGGTCGCCGACCAACACGCCAAGATATACCTCGGCGCGCACCTTTTCCTGAAGCTCGTGCAGATCTGCATTGCTGACCATGCCCGCGCGGATCTGCCCGCTCGTTAATATAAGGCTGTAAACCCCCGGCCCTAAAAAGAGCCGATACTGAGATCCGTCCTGCTGTTCATGCAGCCAGCCGTTGGCAAGCAACCCCTTTACAAAGCCGTGAAGGCTGCTTTTAGGCATTTCGAGTATGCGTGCCAGCTCGCCGAATGTCGTCCCCGGACGATGCACAACCTCCTCAAGTATCCGAACGACCCTGTCGATCGTTCGGTGATGATTGTGCGTGCGCTCGTCACTTGCGGCGGCCGGGGCCTTCATCCTGTTCTCCCGCTTTGCGATCCGACTGTATGAGCCTTTTTCACGATCATAGAGATCGTATAGATGGATCACAATCTGAATATCCGAACGACGACAAACCCGGAGCGACCCTCACTCCTCGGGCTGCGGCCCCTCACGCAGAAGCTCCAGCAGCGCTTTTCTTTCCACCTTTCCGGTCTGGTTGGTCGGAAGCGGCTCATATTGGATGTGCCACCGGCTGGGAACAGCGAAGGAGGCAAGCGTCCGGCGCAATTCGGCGGAAAGCGTTTCGGCCGTCGCCTCCGAATCCTCGCGGATGACCACGAAGGCCGCGACCTCTTCGCCCAGGTCGGGATGCGGGATGCCAAGGACTGCCGCCTCTGCCACGGCGGAAATGCCGGTCAGGGCGCGCTCGACCGCCGCGGGCGCGATATTTTCGCCCCCCCGGATGATGATGTCCTTGCAGCGCCCGGTGATCCACAGCAAGCCCTCGTCATCCAGTTTCCCCAGATCGCCGGTATGCAGCCAGCCATCAGCATCTATCGGAGAATTCGGATTGCCGAAATAGCCCAGCATCTGCGTCGGCGAACGCAGAAGGATCTCGCCGTCGGGCAGGCCCTCGCGCTCTTTGAAACTGATCTCGACCAGAGGCAATGGCCGACCGCTGGAGCCAGGCTTGCGCAGTGCATTTTCAGCCGAGGCGGCGGTCGCCTGGCCGGCATTTTCGCTGAGCCCGTAGCCGATGGCCACCCGCGCATCGACGCCCGGTAGCTGCTTACGTACCCGGTCCAGCAATTCGCGATGGACCGGCGCGCCGCCCATACCGATCGAGCGCAGGCTGCCAAGGTCGCGGGTCGCGATCCCTTCGTCGTCCAGCAAGCGCGTCAGCATCGTGGGCACGGCTGTCCAGCGCTCGATCCGGTGCTTCTCGATCAGTTCAAGCGCCTCGGAGGTGCTGAACCGGCCCGAGGGGAACACCAGCGTGTTGCCGGAGACCACGCCACGCATCATAGCATGCGGACCGCCGATATGGAAAAGCGGGCCGGTGTGCAGGCAAATCTCGGATTTGGGCGCACTTACGTCATAAGGCAGGCGCCGCGTGATATGCATCATCATCATCATCGACGCGATGAACGACCGATGCGCCAGGACGACGGCTTTGGCTCGACCCTCGGTTCCCGAGGTGAAGATGATGACGGCCGGGGCGTTCTCGTCATCGGGGACCGTCACATCCGGGGCCTCGCCCGTCCCGGCCTCTCCGCCCCAGGCTTCGGTCAGTAGCGATTGCGAGACCCTGCCGGCGCAGCGGTCATCGGCAAGCACTAGCTTTGGTTCGGTGAAGTAGATGGCATATTCGATTTCCTCGGGGCTCCACCAAGCATTGCCCAGGACCGGAACCGCCCCCAGCCTTACAACCGCCCAGAAATTGACGACCCAGTCCGGGCTGTTCCAGCCGAGGATCATCACCCGGTCGCCGGCGGCGATCCCCGAGCGCTGCAGCTGCAGAGCCTTCGATCCGGACGCATCTCGCAACCCCGCGAAAGTAAGGACCCGGTCACCCTGGATCACGTAAGGGCGGTCGCCCCAGAAGCTGGCAAAGGAAAACAATTCACTGATCCGGTGCGGCCGATCAGCATAGATCCGGTAGGGGATTCCGCCAATCGCTTCGGTGACGATCGACTTGCTCCAAAACTGTCGGGATTCAGGCGTCATTTTTCACTGACCTTATCTTCAACGGGGCGACATGTGCACAAAGCCCTATGGCATCCATCCATCCCTGTCCGGCACCGGGATGGCGGCGACACCGGACAGGTGGTGCTTGCTGCGGCGGCGATCACCCTTTGGTGGGAAGCGCGACCACAGCTTCGCCAGGCATGCAGTTCTGATCGCGCTGGTTCATCGCCCAGGTTTCGATCCGCACCACATGATCACCGTCCGCATCGATCTCCTTAGCGGTGACCCGGCCGCCCAGCCTTAGAACATCGGACAGGTAGACATGCGCGCGATATTGCGAGTTGGCCACCTTCAGCCGCCCGGCGTCGCCCATCCAGTTCGTCAACGAGTGGATCTGCCAGCAGGTTCGCTGGATACCGACGTCATAGGCCGCCTGCGCCCCCTGAAGTCGGGCGGCATAGTCGTTGTAGTGGACCGAGTAAACCGGCTCGAGAGCATGGGTAGACGGATCGCGGAATGCCCATTTGGGATGCTTGCGATAGCGCTTCAGCGCGACTTTGTGGGCACAGATCCGCGGGATCGGCGCGGCACCGGAGGCGACGAAGGCGACTTCGTCCGTCAGTCCGATGGGCCCCTTGGTAAGCGAACCCATCTCATCGCCGACATTCACGTCCTCCCAATAGCGCGGGACCGAGCCGCGGATCTCCTCTGAAAGGATGTCGTTCTCGATCTGCTCCAGTTGCTCGGGCGTCCACGGATGGGGCAGCTCGATCTTGCGGCTCTCGCGGCGCTTCTGCATCTCACCACGCTCGAAGCGCATACGCGAACAGATGAAGCGCGCGACCAGTTCGTCATCCTGGTTGAAGTATTCCTGACGCAGATAATCCTTGATGCTGCGACCACCGAATGCGCTGTCCTTGGGTCCGTCGAAACCGTCAAAGGTCACCTTGGCAAGGATGCGGTCACCCTCGCGGATCGGCTTGTAGAAGTCCAGCTTGGTTTCCGCATGGAACCCGCCCAGACCCGGCCAGCCCACCTGGATCGAAGCAAGGCACGCGAAGATGAAGCTGGGCGGCGCAATCAGGCCTCCATACGGGCTTTCACCCGCATAATCGCGATCCGTCCAAAGCGGGTTGTCGTCGCCTATCCCTTCACAAAAGCGCGTAATCGCGTGACGCGTTGCGTACTCGTTGTTCACGCAATGATCGGTGCGCAGATCTGTCCCGATCAGGTTGCGCATGTTCTGGAGCATTTCTTCGCTAAGCGTCGCCTTGGCGAGCTCCTGAGTGATTTCGGTCGCAGCAGTCACGGGTTCTCCCTCCTCGTCGGCTCGATCTTGCCAGAGCAGTCATTGTTCATAATATTGAATGATCGTTCGTATATGTGTATATTGTGATTCGACCCCTCGGTCAACACCCCGCGTCAGCTAAGCCGGGCCTAGGCACGCGCCGCCCAAGTGATGATCTAAATAATATAAATGATTTACTGATGCGAGATGATATGTCAATGTCGCGACTGACACAGCTGCCAGTTCGGTTGCCTCGAACAACCCTCCCACCGCAGACGCGGCCGTTGCGGCAGCTCCGACACTGCACTTTGAAACAGGAGCCTCTGGGATGAATGCCAATCTGAACTCGATTCGTGCGAAGCTGGAAATCCGCCCCGGCCGCCTTTTCATCGGCGGCCAGTGGCTGGATTGGGACGGGGCTCGCTTCGATCAGATCAATCCCAATGATAACCAGATCATTGGCACCTTCGCCGAGGCCGGACAACGTGGCGTGGATCTCGCTGTCGCCGCCGCCCGCCATGCATTTGATGACGGCCCTTGGCCTACCCTGCCCGCGCAGGACCGCAAGCGCATCCTCCAACCCATCATCGAGCGGATCTATGAACTTGAAGCCGAGCTTGCCACGCTCCAGACGCTCGACAACGGGATGCCCTACAGCTTCAGCCGCCATTCGCGCGCCTCGGGCAAGTCCTGCGCCGACATCCTGGACCATCATGCGGGCTGGTGTGACAAGATCACCGGCGAGACGTTTCCGCGCCATTCATCCAGTTCGAACCTGCAATATCTGACCTACCGCGATCCGGTCGGCGTCGTGGGCGCGATCCTTGCGTGGAACGTGCCCCTGAACATGTTTGCAATCAAGGTGGGACCGGCCCTTGCAAGCGGCTGCACCGTCGTGCTGAAGCCGTCGGAATACACCAACCTCGCGGTGACCCGGCTGGTCGAGATCTTTGCCGAAAGCGATCTGCCGCCCGGAGTCGTCAACTTCGTCACCGGCGGGGCCGAGACCGGGGCCGCGCTTGCAGGCCATCCAGGCGTTGACAAGGTGACATTTACCGGCAGCGCGGCAGTGGGTGAGCGGATCGTCTCCGTCAGCGGCGCCAACATGAAGCGGCTGTCTTTGGAACTGGGAGGCAAAAGCGCGGGCATCGTGTTCCCGGAGGCGCGCAGCGTGGCGAGCGCCGCCACCACCATGATGGGTCTTTGCTCGACCTTCCTGTCGGGCCAGGTCTGCACCACGCCAAGCCGTGCGCTGGTGCATCGTTCGATCTTTGATGAATTCGTCCATCATGCCAGCGAGCAGGTGAAGCAGGTCCGCTTCGGCGACCCATTCGATCCCGCCACGACATCTGCGCCAATCATCTCTCGCGCGCAGGTCGAACGCATCCGCAACCTAATCGATAGCGGGATCGAACAGGGCGCTCGCCTGGCTTTCGGGGGCGAGGAGTGCGACGACATCCCCGGAGGCGGCAACTGGATCGCCCCGGCCCTATTTCTCGATGTCGATCCCGGAATGCGCATCGCGCGCGAAGAATTCTTCGGGCCGGTCTTGTGCGCCATCCCCTTCGACAGCGAGGAGGAGGCAATCCGTCTGGCCAATGACAGCGAATATGGCTTGGCTGGCTGCATCTTCACCACTGACATTGCCCAAGGGATGCGCGTCGCCCGCTCGATTCGCACTGGCGCGATTGGCATCAATGGCTATGCCAGCGTCGCCAATGCCCCGATGGGTGGGGTCAAGCGCTCCGGCCTGGGCCGCGAAGGTGGCTGGGCCTCGATCGATGCGTTCACCGAAATCAAGACCGTGGCCATCAACCTCGATGGTTGAGGCCTCCTCTCATGTCACCGGCCGGTCATCGACCGGGCGGAAACCGCAATCGGCCATTGGGCACGACAATCGGAGTTTTTCATGACGACAACTCTCTCTCCCTCTGACGCAGGCGCCGTGGTCGGGGAAGCGCCCCTGTCGGGCGTCACGGTCATCGACCTTTCGCATGTTTATAACGGCCCCTATGCCACCTTTCTGATGGCGCTGGCCGGAGCCGAGGTTATCAAGGTCGAACCGCATACCGGCGAGCATCTGCGCAGCAGGGGCGACATGGGGGGGGCCGCCCTGCCCTTCGCCATGCTGAATTCGAACAAAAAGCCGATAACGCTTGATCTCAAGTCTGAGCAGGGCAAGGAGATTCTGCGCAAACTGGTAAAGAAGGCCGATATTCTCGTCGAGAACTTCGCCCCAGGCGTCATGGAGAGACTGGGCTTGGGTTCGGCAGCACTGCGCCAAATCAATCCCCGTCTGATTTATGGGTCGAGTTCCGGCTATGGCAAGGACGGTCCTTATCGTAACTACCCGGCAATGGATCTGGTCATGCAGGCGATGTCGGGTGTCATCAACTCGACAGGCCATCCTGATCATCCCCCGGTGAAATCGGGCGCGGCACTGTGCGATTTCTTTGCCGGGATCCATCTGTATTCCGCCATCATGACGGCGCTTTTTGCGCGCGAACGTACAGGCCGGGGCCAAACGGTCGAGGTGTCGATGCAGGATGCGACGTATTGTTCACTCGCTTCGAACTACGGGATGCTGAATGCCCGCGGCGATGCCGCTCCCGAGCGGACAGGGAATCGTCACGGCGGCCTGGGCGTTTCACCCTACAACGCCTATCCCACGAAGGACGGCTATGTGGTGGTCAACTCGCCTGGCGACCGGCATTTCAACGCCATCCTGGACGTGATTGGCCGACCGGAACTGAAAGAGGATCCCCGCCTGAACTCTCGCGGCGCGAGGGTGCAGAACTTCCAGCTAGTGGATGAATTGCTGGAAACATGGACACGTGACCGCACCAAAAACGAGGTAGCGGACCAGATGCTGAAGGCCGGTGTGCCATGCGCACCTGTGCGCAACCTGCGCGAAGTAATGAACGATGAAAACATGCACGCACGCGGCAGCTTACAATGGGTGGATCATCCCGAATTGGGCCGGGTCGTCCTGCCGCACACTCCGCTGAACTTCGAGGGCGTGCCACGACGCCCGCTGGAGCCAAGCCTGCCGTTGGGGGCAAGCAACGAAGAGGTGATCGTCGGCATGCTGGGCTATTCGAAAGAGGAATTCGACAGGCTCGTACAGCAAAAGATCGTCTAACCACCTGGCTATCGCCAGGCCTCGCGGTACGGCCTTGCCACTATCCCTACCGGAGTCTGGAGGCCTTACCGGGATAGCTGGCAAACCAGTTTTCAACACATGTCTTGAGGATATTGCAGATGCAGGGCGCCTATATCGTCGACTACATTCGCACTCCGTTCACGCCGGCCCGCAAAGGCGCCCTGGCAGCAACGCGCCCGGACGAACTGGCAGGTGGTCTGCTTTCCACGATGGTGGAGCGCAGCGGTTTTCCCGCCGAAGAGATCGAGGACATCATCCTTGGCTGTGCGTTCCCCGAGGGTGAACAAGGACTGAATATCGCCCGTTGCGCCGCACTGCATGCCGGATTGCCGCAGACAATTGCTGGTTCCACCGTCAACCGCTGGTGTGGTTCGTCCATGCAAGCCATACAAATGGCCGCTGGCGCCATCGCCATGGGTGCGGGCGATGCCTTTCTGGCCGGCGGCGTGGAATCCATGACCCGCGTGCCGATGATGGGGTTCAATCCCCTGCCAAATCCTGCGTGGCCCTCCGATCGCCGGATGTCGCTTTTGAACATGGGCCTGACGGCGGAAATCCTGGCAGACCGATACGGGATCACGCGGGCCGAACAGGACGATTATGCGGCAAAGAGCCAGTCCAAAGCCCTCGCCGCCCAGTCCGAAGGCCGCCTGTCGGACGAAATCGCCAGCTCCGCCGATACCGACAAGGACGGCTGCCCACGCCAGACCAGCGTCGAGAAGCTTGCCGGTTTGCAGCCCGTGTTCCGGGCCGACGGATCGGTAACCGCCGGCAATTCCTCGCCCCTGACCGATGGCGCCTCGCTAACGCTGATATGCTCGGAAAACTTCGTCAAACGGCATAGCCTTGTCCCGCTGGCCCGCATCGTCGGCTACGCCGTCTCTGGCTGCGCGCCCGAAATAATGGGAATCGGACCAGTCGAGGCCACGCGCAAGGCATTGGCCAGATCCGCCATTTCGGCTGCCGATCTCGATGTGATCGAGATGAACGAAGCCTTCGCTGCCCAGGTGCTGGCCTGCTGCCGCGAGCTGGATATCGATCCCGCCAGACTCAATCCAGATGGCGGCGCGATTGCGCTCGGCCATCCTCTGGGCGCGACCGGCGCGCGTCTGGCAGGCAAGGCGGCACGTCTACTGGTGCGGGGTGGCGGTCGTTACGGCCTTGCGACGCAATGCATCGGTGGCGGCCAAGGTATAGCCATGGTGCTGGAGGCCGCATGATAACCGCCATCGAAAAGGTAGCCGTACTTGGCGCTGGCGTCATGGGCGCAGGCATTGCCGCGCATCTGGCGAATGCGGGTGTGCGGGTCGTTCTGCTGGATGTCGACAAGGCGGCAGCCGATGCCGGCATCCGGCGCGCGCGCGACGAGGGTGGTTTCATGGACCCGGCATTCGCGGCCCGCATCGCGACGGGATCGACCGTCAGGGACCTTTCCCTTCTCGCGGACGCGGATTGGATCGTCGAGGCCTTGCCCGAGCGGTTGGCGCTGAAGCAAAGCCTTTACCGGCAGCTTCAAGGCATACGCAAACCCGGCTCGATCTTGTCATCGAACACCTCGACGATACCGCTTGCCGCGCTGGTCGGCGGCATGGCCGGGGACTTCGCGGCCGATTTCCTGATCACCCATTTCTTCAACCCACCGCGGCGGATGCGGCTGCTGGAACTGGTCGCGGGTCCGGCCACCCGCCCCGAGATCGTCGCCCTGATCACGGACTTCTGCGACCGCAGGCTGGGCAAGGACGTGGTGTCCTGCCGCGACACTCCGGGATTCATCGCCAACCGGATCGGCAATTACTGGATGATCGCCGCCCAGAACGAAGCGATCCGGCTGGGATTGGACATCGAGGACGCGGATGCGATCATCGGGCGTCCATTCGGCATTCCGGCGACGGGAATCTTTGGCCTGATGGATCTGGTCGGCATCGACCTCGTCCCTACCGTTATTCGCAGCTTGCAAGACGCACTGCCGCCCGAAGATGCGATCAACGCCTATGAGGCCGAACCACCAATCGTCGGCCGGCTGATCGCCGAAGGACGCACGGGGCGCAAGGCGGGCGCCGGCTATTTCCGGCGTTCTGCCGGGCGGGTGCAAGAGGTGATGGATCTGAAGACCGGCGACTACCGTGCGAAGCGGGACGGCATCCCGGCATGCGTTGCAGAAACCCACGGCGATCCGCGAAAGCTGATGGAGCACGATTCTACGGGTGGCGAATATGCCCTGCGCGTGATGCAGGGTACGCTTGCCTATGCGGCGAGCCTTGCGCCCAAGATCGCCGACGGCCCCGATGCGGTCGATGACGCGATGCGCGGCGGCTATGGCTGGAGTATAGGGCCCTTCGAAATGATCGACCGGCTTGGACCGGATTGGCTCGCCGGCGTTATTGCGGCAAGCGGCGAAACCTTGCCGCCCTATCTTGCCCTAGCGGCGGAACGCGGCGGCTTCCATTCGATCCGCGACCGCATCAGAACCGCACTTCTGCCGGATGGAGGCACGGCGCCCCGCCGTCGCACCGAAGGCGCCCTGAGCCTTGGCGAACTGACCCAGTCGGGCAAGCCCTTTGCGGATAACGGCTGCGCGGCGTTGTGGGATATAGGCGAAGGCGTCGCTTGCCTGGAAATCCGCACCAAGATGAACACCCTGTCGCCGCCTCTGCTGGAGGCTATCGACAAGGCTCTTGACGCCGTGGGCCAGAACTTCAGGGCCTTGGTCATCGGCAGTGACGCGCCTCGGTTCAGCGCCGGGGCAGACCTGTCGGCGCTGCTTCGCGCTGTCGAGGCGGGCGGACCGGATGAACTTCTCAGGACCATCCACGCGGGACAACGGGTCTTCGCGGCCATCAAGCGGGCGCCCTTCCCTGTCGTCGGAGCGGCCACCGGCATCGCACTTGGCGGCGGGTGCGAGCTGCTTTTGCACTGCGACGCGATCCAAGCCCATGCGGACCTTCAGATGGGCCTTGTCGAGACGAAAGTAGGGTTGGTTCCAGGCTGGGGAGGATGCAAGGAGCTTTTGCTGCGCACCACCGCCGCACCTTCCGGGGGGCGTGGACCGGCGGCGATTGCAGCCAGCGTGTTTGATGTGATCGCCAATGCACGCGTGTCATCAAGCGCATTCGACGCGCGCAAGCTTGGATACCTGCGCCCTTCGGACAACATCACGATGAACCTCGACCGGTTGCTGGCCGATGCACGGCAATGCGCGCTTGAACTGGCAGACGGATACGCCGCGCCGCAAGCGGAAACGCTTGCCTTGGCAGGCCCTTCGGGTCTGTCCGGTCTCGAGGCCCAGATCGACAGCGGGGTTCTGAGCGGTCGGATGACCGCCCATGACAGGCAGATCGGCCTCGCACTCGTAGGTATCCTGACCGGCGGTGCCCTCGCTGACCCGATCCGCCCGCTGTCTGAGGATGAGCTGCTGGCGCTGGAAGCCGAGGCATTCATCGAACTGTTCTACACACCGCAAACCCGTGATCGCATCGACCATATGCTTGCAACCGGAAAACCTTTGCGGAACTGACCGAGGAATAAACCACGATGGCCACCTATACCCCCCCACTAGAAGAATATGGCTTTCTTCTGAAAGAGGTATTCGACTTCGATCAGACGATGGCCGCATTGCCTGCCCATGACGGGACAGATGCAGAACTGGCTCTTTCGGTTCTGGAAGAGGCGGGGAAATTCTGCACTGGCATTCTTGAACCGCTCAACCGTTCTGGTGACGAGGAAGGCTGCCGCCTGGAAAACGGCGAGGTGGTCACCCCGCGCGGCACGAAAGAGGCATATTGCGCTTTCGTCGAAGCGGGCTGGGGTGCCCTGTCCGGCGAGTTGGAATTCGGCGGCCAGGGGCTGCCTCGCGTGGTCCAGATCCTGCTGGACGAGATGCTTTCGTCCACGCATCTGTCCTTCGGCCTGTTCACCGGCCTGACGCGCGGCGCGGCGGAGGCACTGGCCAGCCACGCGAGCGACGAATTGCGCCGGACCTATCTGCCCAGACTTATTTCCAGCGAGTGGAGCGGCGTCATGGCGCTGACCGAAGCCTCGGCGGGAACCGATCTTGGCCTGCTTACCAGCCGCGCAGAACCTGTGGGGGATGGATCATTTCGTATTACCGGAACGAAAATCTTCATCTCGTCGGGCGACCACGATTTCGGGGGCAACGTAATCCATCTGGTGTTGGCCCGCCTGCCTGATGCCCCTAAAGGGGTGAAAGGGATCAGCCTGTTCCTGGTGCCCAAGTTTCTCGTGAACCCGGATGGTACGCTCGGGGAGCGCAATGCCATGGCTGTGGGATCACTGGAGCATAAGATGGGCATCCACGCGCAGCCAACCTGCGTGATGAACTACGATGGTGCTATCGGCTGGCTCGTTGGCGAGGAAGGTCGCGGGCTGAACGCGATGTTCACCATGATGAACGCCGAGCGCCTGTTCGTCGGCATCCAGGGTCTGGGCATCTCGGAAATCGCCAACCAAAAGGCCATCGCCTATGCGCACGATCGCAAGCAGGGCCGATCGCTCGACGGTACGCGCAGCCCTGTCCCGATCATCGAGCATCCCGACGTGCGCAAGCTGCTGCTGACCGGGCGCAGTCTGACCGATGCCTCACGGGGTCTGGCGGTGTGGACGGCGATGCAGATGGACATCGCTGCACGCCATCCCGATGCGCAGGTCCGGGCCGACGCCGGGGATCTGGTTGCACTGCTGACCCCCGTCATCAAGGCCGCCTTCACCGATTTCGGCTTCGAGACGGCCGTGGCCTCGCAGCAGGTGCTGGGTGGCCACGGCTATATCCGCGAATGGGGCATGGAGCAGTTCGTACGCGACGTGCGCATCGCGCAGATCTATGAGGGCACAAACGGCGTGCAGGCCATGGATCTGGTCACCCGCAAGGTCACCGCAAAAGGTGGCACGGTCGCGGCGCGGTTCTTTGCTGCCATCCGAGCCGACCTTTCGACCCCTGCGGGCAACAGCCACAGCCGCCTAATCCGGGAAGCGACCGAAGCTGCGCTGGCGAGGCTGGAGCGGGTGACGGCGGAAGTCCTTGCCGGTCAGGGCAACCCCGCCACCGCCGGAGCAGCCGCCACAGACTACCTGCGCCTGTTCGCGCTGACCGCCTGCGGCTGGATGTGGGCTCGCATGGTTGGGGCGGCGGACCCCGAGGTTTCAGAGACGCAGCGCCGCCGTGTCGGATTGGCGAATTATTTCGCCGCGCGTGTCCTGCCTCAGACCATCGGATTGGAAAACATGCTTCTGGCCGGTCCCGATACACTGATGGCCGTCGATCTTTCCTGAAGGACTGAGTGAATACGGTCAAAGGGAAGGCAAGGAAGCGCCACAGGGCGAAGCAGCGTCGGAGGAGAGAGGAACATGCAGAATCGAGACTTCCAAGACATCGCCGGCGGTGCAATTCTGCTGATGATTGGCGGTTATGCGGCGCTCCATTCGTTGGCCGAGCTCAGTACCGGCACGGTTGGACGGATGGGGCCGGGGATGTTTCCCACAATCATCGGTGTTTTCATCGCCGTCATGGGTCTGCTGATCATGGTTCCCGCCTTCTTCCGGTCGGGACAGCCCATCAGCTTTGACTTGCGATCAACGGCGATGATCCTTCTGTCGATCCTAGTCTTCGGGTTGATGATCCGGCCCTTTGGGCTGGTACCCGCAGTGATAGCGCAGACCGTCGTCGCTTCGCTCGCCGACGGCAAGCGTTCGTGGCGCGAGATAGCGATGCTGTGCCTTCTCCTGTGCACCCTTGCGACGCTGATCTTCAAGCTGGGCTTCGGCCTGCAAGTGCCCATCGCGAACTGGCCTTGGTGATTATCATGGAAAATGACCTGATCTCCAGCATCTCGATCGGATTGGCGACAGCGCTCACCTGGTCGAACCTTGGCTTCTGCCTGGGCGGCGTCCTTCTGGGCATGTTTGTGGGTGTGCTGCCCGGCATCGGCGCGATGACCGCGATCTCGATGCTGATGCCACTGGTCTATCACCTCGACCCGACTTCCGCCCTGATCATGTTGGGCGGGATCTGGTACGGCACGGCTTATGGCGGCAGCATCGCCTCGATCCTGCTGAACCTGCCCGGCACGCCCTCCACCGCCGTGACCTGCCTGGACGGCTATCCCATGGCGCGGCAGGGACGCGCCGGGATCGCGCTGTTCATGACCACAGTCGCCTCCTTCTTCGGCGCAAGCGTGGGCATCGTCCTGATGATGCTGTTCTCGCCCGTCATCGTGAACGTCGCCTTCAACTTCACCTCGGCCGAATATTTCTCGCTGATGGTTCTGGGGCTGATCGCCGCATCCACCATATCGGCGGAATCGCCGGTCAAGGGGCTTGCCATGGTGGGGATCGGCATCCTGCTGGGCTTGGTCGGCATGGACCTTTATGCCAGCGTGCCGCGCTTTACCCTTGGCTTTTACGAATTGCTGGAAGGGATCAGTCTGGTCGCGCTGGCTCTGGGCATCTTCGGGGTCGCCGAGATCATCGCCAGCGCGCGCATCGATCAAAGCGGAACGCTGATGAGCAAGGTCACCTTCAGGTCGATGATCCCGACCCAGGACGACCGGCGCCGTTCACTCATGCCGATGGTGCGCGGTTCAGGGGTCGGGGCCTTCTTCGGCATCCTTCCCGGCATCGGACCGTCGATCGCATCCTTCCTGGCCTATGCCTGGGAGCGCAAGGTCGCTGACGAACCGCAACGCTTCGGCCATGGTGCCATCGAAGGCATCATTGCGCCCGAAGCGGCGAACAACGCCGCCGACCAGGCCGCGTTCATCCCGACGATGACGCTGGGCATTCCCGGCAGCCCGACCATGGCACTGATCATCGGCGTCCTGATCATCCACGGCATCACGCCCGGACCGACGCTGGTGACCGAGCGACCGGACCTGTTCTGGGGACTCATCATGAGCTTCTGGATCGGGAACATTCTGCTTTTGATCATCAATATCCCGCTGATCGGCATCTGGGTGCGGCTCCTGCAGGTGCCCTATGGCTACCTCTATCCGGCGGTGGTGATGTTCATGTGCATCGGTGCCTTCACGATCCACAACAACCCTTTCGACGTGTTCTCGATCATGGTGTTCGGACTGGTGGGCTATGGGATGCGGGTGCTGGCCTTTCCGG
The DNA here is from genome assembly GCF_900100045.1 of Paracoccus denitrificans. GTDB lineage: Bacteria > Pseudomonadota > Alphaproteobacteria > Rhodobacterales > Rhodobacteraceae > Paracoccus > Paracoccus denitrificans. The sequence continues at coordinate 15,382 of NZ_FNEA01000036.1, forward strand.
TCGCACCGCTGATCCTGGGTTTTGTGCTTGGCCCCCTGATGGAGGAGCATTTCCGCAGGGCCATGACGATCTCGTTCGGCGATCCGATGGTGTTTCTGCAACGACCGGTCTCGGCCGGAATTCTGGCCATCACGGCCCTGTTCCTGCTGTTCTCACTGGTATCCTTCATCAGGACCAAGGCTGCGGGGACTCGGGCAAGGGGCGGCTGAACATACCGAACCTGTTGGATTGAGGAGGAGAATAAAATCATGAGAAGATTCAAGAAAATTCTGGCTACTGCCGTTCTGAGCGTGCTGCCCATCGCCGCGATGTCCCAAGGCACCTATCCCGAGCGGCCGATCACGATGATCGTGCCCTTTGCCGCAGGAAATTCCGCCGACATTCTTGCCAGGGTATTGGCCGATCATGTCGGACGCCAATTGAACACCAGCATCGTCATCGAAAACCGGCCGGGCGCGGAAAGTATCTTGGGCGCGACGACCGCCGCACGGGCCCAGGCCGACGGCTATACGATCATGCTCGCCAGCACCTCGGCGTTAGCGGCGGCGCCCGCGCTGAACTCGAACCTGCCCTATGATCCGGTCACCGATTTCGCGCCAATCACGCAGATATCGCTACAACCCTATGTCATCGTGGTGCGCCCCGACCATCCTGCCCAAGACATAGGGCAGCTGATCCAGATGGCCAAGGACGATCCGGGCCGGATCACCTTCGCAAGCAGCAACACCACGACGCGCGTCGCCTCGGAGCTGTTCCGCTCGATGGCGGAGATCGAGCTGACCAACATTCCCTATACCGGAACGGATCAGGCGTTCCTCGACGTACGCAATGGACAGGTGACGATGATGTTCGCTGGCAGCACCTCGGCATTGCCGCAGATCGCACAAGGAACGCTACGGCCGCTTGCGGTGTCTTCTGCCGATCGCTGGGAGGAACTGCCGGATGTTCCGACTTTGGGCGAGGTCGTGCCTGGTTACGAGTTCAGCGCTTGGCACGCCCTGGTCGCGCCCGCCGCGGCGCCGGACGAGGTAATTTCCGTCCTGAACGCGGCATTCCATGCCGCGATGAACGATCCCGAGATCGCAGCGCAGGTCGATGTCGCTCTTTTCCCTACGACACCGGACGAGTTGAGCGCGACCATCCAGCGTGACATCGACGTCTGGCGCGAGATCGTTGAAGAGGCGGGCCTACCCGTTAACTAACTCTTTCCCGACTGGATTTGACGCCGGCCGCTGGAAATCAGACAGAGCGAGGATGCCTATGACAGACCCCACAAGTCGGGACACATTGGAACAAAACTGGCAGCCCATTGCACGACCGGGATTCAACGAGCTGATCGGACCGATCGAGTTCCGCGATGATCCGGACGGTATCCGCTTTCGCTTCCTCGCCGAAGCGAAGCATCGCAACTCCCGTGGGGTCGTGCATGGCGGAATGCTGATGTCCTTTGCCGATACCGCATTGGGAACGACGATCCGTAAGGGCCGGGCTTCCCGCGTGCAGGCGACCGTGCAACTCGAGCTGCATTTTGTCAGACCCGCCCCAATGGATGGATTTATTGAAATGCACTGCCGGATCATACGGGAAACCCGCAACCTCGCCTTTGCCGATGGGGACATTCTTGCTGATGGCGAAATCGTCGCCATGGCTCGCGGCGTCTGGAAAGTGCTCGTCTCGAAGTCAGATTGAACTTCTCGCAAAAATAGATCTTCGCTGTATATCATATAGATGATATATAACGTAATGCAGAGCTTTCGGTGTCATGCCGCGCCTGCGGAGTCACCGTTATCGAGGGAGAAGATAACATGAAGACCGTCGCTGCTGTTGTTGCCACGCTTCTTGGCACGGCCTCATTTGCCCACGCAGAAACACTGGTGTTTGCCCATGGCTTCCAGCCAGCCCATGTTGTGTTTGCGCACGGTGTGGAGCCGTGGATGGAATGCGTCGCCCAGAAAGGCGAAGGTCGCGTAACGTTCACGCATTTCCCGGGCGGCCAGATCTCCACCCATCCGGCGGCCATCGACTCGCTCAATAGCGGTGTCGCTCAGGTTTCCGCAGTGATCCTGTCCTACGTGAGCGAAAAAATGCCTCTGAACGGCGTCACATTGTTGCCCGACATGGGAAATTCCTCGGTCGAAATGGTGACCGCCTATCGCAAGGCCCTGGACGAGGGTGGGCCACTGCTGGAAGAATACCACCAGAACCAATTGCAGCCGATCCTCGTAAACCTGCTACCGCCCTATCAGTTCCTGTCCGGCGTGGGTGTAGTCGATACAGTGGAAAAGTTCCGCAACCTGAAGGCGTCGATCGGTGGTGGCAGTCAGCTGATGATGGCCGAAAGCATGGGCACCAGCCCAGTCTATATCACCGCTGCCGACATGTATGTCGCGATGCAGCGAAAGACCGTGGACGGTACCTTCCTGACGCTGGCCAGCGCCAAGCCCTATTCGCTGACCGAGGTCATGAATGCCGTCAGCGCGAATGGGTCTTTCGGATCAGGGGCCTCGGTGATCTCGATGGACAAGGCGACATATGACGGGCTTGCGCCGGAATCCCGGGAACTGCTGGACGATTGCGGCCGCGAGGCGGAAATGGCGCTGGCACGTCATGGCGATGCTGAAAACGAACGGCTGAAAACCGAACTCGCCGCAATGGGAATCGAGGTCTACGAATTCTCCCCCGAGACGCTGACCGAAATTTCAGCGCTCATGGCTGATGTCGCGGATCATTATGTCGCGCGGATCGAGCAACTGGGCCGTCCCGGCAGCGAAGCCCTGCAAAGCTATCGCGCCGCTCTGGGCCGCTGAGTTCCGCAACTGGACGCACCTGCCGGATATCCCGTGCGGGTGCGTTGTCAAGATGGAGGCCAAGGTGATTTCCCTACCCGAAACCGCGTTTCTGGATAGTGCGGCCATACCACGCGACGACGACGTCTATCAGGTCTGGGCGGTCTGTTACGGCAGCGGGCAAAACCAGCGCGTCCATGACAACTTCATCCGGCGCGACATGCATGACGGGCCGATGCCGCTCGACTATTTCCTATGGGTGGTGCGTAACGCAAATCGCACAATCCTCGTCGATACCGGGATGCGCCCCGAAGCTTCTGTCCAGCGCGGCCGCCCCATCGCCTTCGATCCGGTCGAAGGGCTGGAGCGCATCGGCATCGCCGCCGACAGCATCAGCGATATCGTCATCACTCACCTGCACTGGGATCATGCTGGCAATATCCACCGCTTCGCCAACGCCCGGCTACATCTTCAGGAAACCGAAATTGCATTTGCCACCGGCAGATGCATGTGTGACGCGTTGCATCGCTATCCCTTCGACGTAGAGGATGTCGTCACCGTAGTGCGTAAGACCTACGCCGACCGCGTGACCTTTCATTGCGGCGACGGGGACTTCCTGCCTGGCACCTCACTCCACATCTTTCCCGGCCACAGCCCCGGCGTGCAGGGGGTGCGCGTCAATACGGTGCGCGGACCAATCCTGCTTGCCTCGGACGCGGCGCACTATTTCGCCAATGTGCTGCATCGCAAACCATTCATCGTTACGGTGGATACGCGCGACACCCTGGCGTCGTATACAAAGCTGATGAAGGTTGCGGGCGGGATGGACAGGCTCGTTCCGGGACATGATCCCAAAATCCGGCGCTATTACCCCGCCTGCATCGTGAACGGCGTCGAACTGATCGCATTGCACGAAACGCCTGACCCGATTGACCTGGCCGAACTGGGCCGGTTCGATGATTTCTGATTCAATCCAGGATTGCTGACATGCGCATCACAAAAGCAGGCACACAACCGTCGCAACCTGCTCCGGCAGAATATTTCACCGGGACAGTCCGCGTCGATCCGGTCTTTGCCACCGACGCACCGGCGCGCGGAAAAGGCGCCAACGTCACATTCGAGCCAGGGGCGCGCACTCATTGGCATCGACACCCGTTGGGCCAAACCTTGATCGTCATACAGGGCAAGGGTCTCGTGCAAAGCTGGGGCGGCCCGGTCGAGACGGTGACCGCTGGCGATTGTATCTGGTTCGCGCCGGACGAAAAACATTGGCACAGTGCGGCTCCTGACACCGCGATGTCGCATCTGGCCATCGCCGGGGTCCTGGACGGCAACAGCGTGGAATGGCTGGAACCGGTCGGAGATGACATCTATTTCGCCACGAAGAGAAAACAATATAAATCATCTATATGATTTGACAAAAACTTGCCGTCCTACTAGTCTTGCCCTGCGTCGGCGACCGATCGGAACAGCATTGTGGCCCATTTTTGGCCGGCGCTCTCAGACAGGCAAATCCACTAGGAGGACAGGAAATGAAAGTCGGCTTCATCGGCTTGGGAAGAATGGGGCGCGGCATGGCCTTGAATCTTCAGAAGGCCGGTCACGATATGGTCGTCAACGATCTGTCGGTCGACAGCGCGCAGGAATTCCTGGATGCGGGGGCAAGCTGGGCCGGAACTCCGCGCGAGCTTGCACAGCAATGCGGGATCGTCTTCACCTCGCTGCCCACTCCCGCCGATGTCAAACGCGTCGGGCTTGGCCCCGACGGCCTTGTCGAAGGGCTGGCGCCGGATAGTGTCTGGGTCGATCTTTCGACCAACAGCGTGGACGTAGTACGCGAACTTTCCGGCTTTCTGGCGGAAAAAGGGGCATATTTCATAGACGCCCCGGTCAGCGGGGGCCCGGCGGGCGCGGCCAGCCGCAAGTTGGCGATCTGGTGCGGCGGCGACGAGGCGGTGTATCACCGCTGCAAGCCGTTTCTGGACGCCATGGCGGACCAACCGCGCTATATTGGCGCGATCGGCGGTGGCACCATCGCGAAGCTGGTCAACAACATGGCCAGCACTGCGATCATCTCGGTTCTGGCCGAAGTGTTGACGATGGGGGTGAAGGCCGGGCTTGAGCCAGGACCCCTATGGGAAGCTATCCGCACCGGCGCCGCCGGGCGGATGCGCATGTATGACAACATCGGTCGACGCTTCATGCAGGCAAAGTATGATCCGGCCAGCTTTGCCCTGCGGTTAGTCCACAAGGACGCCTCACTGGCGCTGCAAGTCGGCCGGGACTTCGGGGTTCCCATGCGGCTGTGCGGTCTGGTGGAAAGCGATATCCGCGAGGCGCTGAATCGCGGCTGGGGCGAACGTGACAGCCAGTCCTATCTTGCGCTTCAGCAGGAACGGGCGGGCGTGGAGCCGTTCCGCCTTTCCCCTGAAGAGGTGGATCGGATTCTTGCCGATCTCTGAACCGGCCGCTGCCCGCCGCCATCCGGCGGCGCGGCGGCAAAAGCAATACATGAAACCTGAAAAGGAAAGAAAATGGATAGAATCGAAGCCGGCCGACAGGTCCTCAGGGAATTGATGGGCGAGGCGTTCCTGGAAGCGCGCGACGCCACGCGCAACGATTTCAACGCGGCGGTTCAGGACTATGCCGACGATGTCTGTTTCGGCACGGTCTGGTCGCGCCCCGGGATCGACCGCAAAACCCGGTCGATCCTGAATATCGCGATGCTGACCGCGCTCGGCCGTCCCAACCAGTTGCGTTCGCATATCGAAGGCGCGATCAACAACGGCTGCACCAAGGACGAATTGCGCGAGATCCTGCTGCATACGGCCGTTTACGCCGGACTGCCCGCCGCCGTCGATGCGTTCCGGGTGGCCGAGGAAATCCTGCGCAAGAAAGAGATGCTCTGACACAGAGCACGGACCATGGTGATGCGGGCAATGAACGAAGCCGCCCGCGTCCCTGCCCTGTCACCGCCCGACCGTATCCGGAAAGATCCCGGACACCACCTCCGTTGCCGCTGAGCAATCGGTTTGACGTTCAAGTATTTCCAGCAGCGCTTTGCGATCTGGGGTCGGCGGTCCGCGGTTGCTGCCGCCGTCTGCTCAGCCCGACCGCACGCCCCGACAGGTCGGGAAAATCGACAATCGTGGCCGAAGGACGGACTTCCCGCAGCGCCAAGCGCGAAAGCAGACTGGTCATCGACCAGCCGCAATCGAAATCATCTGCACCACCGCACCCTTCGCCCGGCTCCTTGTGATGATGGGACATGGTTCCTCCTCCCATGAAAATTCAGCGTCCGACATAGGCAGGGGCGCGTTTCTCCAGCAGCGCGCTGACGGCTTCCTTCTGATCCGCGGTGTTCTGCACGATCGCCTGGTAGGAAGCCGCCAGTTCAAGCGCGGCCTCCAGGTCGATCTCGTTCGACCTCTTCAGCAGCCTTTTGTTCAGACGGATGCTGCGGGGAGGATGCGCCGCGATCGCGTGCGCAAGGTCCATGGCCTTGTCGAGCAGCGCCCCGGGTTCCACGACATGGGTAACCAAGCCGAAGGCCAGCGCTTCTTGCGCATCGAGGGTCGCGCAGGTCAGCGCCATTTCCAGCGCGCGCGGCAGACCGACTACGCGCGGCAGATACCATGCGCCACCGTCGCCGGAGACCAGCCCGACCCGCATGAAGCTTTCCGCGAATTTCGTATCGCTTGCGCCGACCCGGATGTCGCACATGCAGGCCAGATCGCAGCCGGCGCCAATGGCGCTGCCGTTCACGGCGGCGATGACCGGCACATCAAGCCGGTTGAACAGCCGCGGCAGGGCTTGAATGCCGTTGCGATAGCCCTCCTGCATCTCGTGCGGCGTACCCCGGAACATCGGGTCATTCCCGTCGCGCATGTCCTTGATGTTCCCCCCGGCGCAAAATCCCTTGCCGGCACCAGTCAGAACAACGCAACTGACCGTCTGATCCTCATCCGCCGCGACAAGCGCCCGGTGTAGGCCTGCGACCAGTTCGGGCGTCAGGGAGTTGCGGGTCGCCGGATCGTTGAGTGTAACCCGCAGGACGGCGCCTTCGCGTTCCGTGAGAATCTTCGCTTGGGCCATGTGACTCACCTCATTGCAACGTGTTGGTGTCGATGACGAAACGGAACTTCACGTCCCCGCGCAGTACACGCGCATAGGCCTCGTCAATCTGGTCGGCGCTGATGATCTCGACTTCGGCGCCGATGCCGTGAAGGGCGCAGAAATCCATCATCTCCTGCGTCTCGGCAATGCCGCCGCTGCGCGTGCCGGCAACCGAGCGCCGGTTGTTCAGCAGGTTGATTGCGTCGATCGAAAGCGGCTTCGCAGGCACGCCCGTATTCACGAAGGTGCCGTCCAGCGCGAGAAGCCCGGCATATTCGTCAAGATCGATATCGACCGGCACGGTCGAAATGATCAGGTCGATCCTGCCCGCGAGGTCGCGAAAGGTCCGGGGATCGGTGGCTAGGCGGAACTCGTTTGCGCCCAGGCGCATCGCATCGTCCCGCTTGTTTTCCGCGATGTCCAACACGATGACCTCGGCTCCCATGGCATGGGCAATCTGAACGCCCAGATGGCCCAGCCCGCCGAAGCCCAGGATCGCCACCCTCTTTCCTGGCCCGGCACCCCAGTGGCGCAACGGCGAATAGACAGTCACGCCGGCGCAGAACATCGGTGCCGCACGGTCCAACGGGATCGATTCCGGAATGCGGACGACATAGTTTTCATCCACGACGATCTTCTGGCTGTAACCGCCATAGGTCGGCTTACCGTCGCGGCCGACCGAATTGTAGGTCATGATGCGCTTGCCGGTGCAGTATTGTTCCTGCCCCGCCTTACAGGCAGGGCAGTTGCGGCAGGAATCGACCATGACGCCGACTCCGACCCTGTCGCCCACCTGATAGCGGCTCACATCGCTGCCGATCCCCGAGACGACACCGGCGATCTCGTGCCCGGGGACCAGCGGATAGGTCGTGCGACCGAACTCGTCATAGGCGTAATGGATATCGGTATGACAGATCCCAGCGAAGGCGATATCGATCATCACATCATGCGGACCCAGTTCGCGCCGCTCGATGATCATCGGCTCGAAGGGCGCATGGGCTGCGCAGGTGCAGCGGGCTTTGACCAGCGTCATCCTTGCCCTCTCAGCCAATGATTGACTGGTATTCGAGAAATTCCTCGATCCCGTAGCGGCCCCATTCGCGACCGATGCCGGAATGCTTGAAACCACCATGGGGCGCCCGCTTCTCGAGCGGCGTGCCGTTGATGCGGACGCGCCCGGTCCGGATGCGGCGGGCAATCGCGCGCGCGCGTTCCACATCCCTGCACCACAAACCGCCGGCCAGGCCATAGGCCGAGTCATTGGCGATCCTGACCGCATCATCCTCGCCGTCGAAGGGGATGATGACCACGACCGGACCGAAGATTTCCTCTTGCGCGATACGCATGGAATTATCGCCGGAAAAGACGGTGGGCTTGACGAAGAAGCCGCGATTCAGGCCCATGGGCGGCTCGGCGCCGCCGGTGATCATCCGCGCGCCTTGCCGCTGACCCAGATTGATATAGCCGCGGATACGTTCGCGCGCCGCCGCGGTCGCGACCGGGCCCAGTGTGGTGGCCGGGTCAAAGGGATCGCCGATGACGAAGGATTCTGCCTTGGCCTTGGCCGCTTCCTCTACCTTTGCAAGTAGCGTCCGGGGCACCAGAATGCGCGTCAGCCCGCCGCAGACCTGCCCAGCATTGCGGAACGCATCCTCGATTCCGACTGAAATCGCGTGGTCGATATCGGCATCCTCGAAAAGGATGTTCGCGGATTTGCCACCCAGTTCCAGATGGACACGCTTGATGTCCTGCGCCGCCACCTCCATCACCCGGCGCCCGGCTCGAACTGAACCGGTCAGCGAAACGATATCCACCGCCGGATGCGCGACGATGGCCTCGCCCACGACCGGACCTGTCCCCGAGACCAAATTGAAGACACCTGGCGGCAAGCCGGCCTCCTCGCAAATCTCGGCGAAGATATAGGCGGTCATAGGAGCCACCTCGCTTGGCTTGACCACGACCGTGCATCCGGCCGCCATCGCGGCCCCGGCCTTCGAGATCACCGACCGCAGCGGCCCATTCCATGCAGTGATGGCGCCCACGACGCCACCCGCCACCCGGCGCACCACCGCCTTGCCCTCGGGAATATTCCAGTCCATCTCGGGCAGGATCTCGGCCATCAGGTCAAGCTCTCCCACGGCACCCTGCGTCTGGAAGACGCGTGCGGCGGCCGCAGGCTGGCCGACTTCGCTAACGCCGGTGAAGGTCAGCTCTTCGGCCCGTGCCTCCGTCAGCCTCGCAAACTTGCGCAGCATGTCGGCGCGTTGCTCGATCGTGGTTTCCGACCAGCCAGGAAAGGCGGTAGCGGCGGCCTCGACCGCAGGCGCCACATCCCCTGCTGTCCCCTCGGGAACGACAGCGAAAACCTCTTCCGTCGTCGGGTTGATCACTTCGATTTCGCCAGTTGCCTGGGCAGGGATCCATTTCCCGCCCACAAAATTATGGGTCTTTTTCACTTCGGCCTCCTCTGCCGTCATGCGTTGCGCCCTGGACAGCGTTACCAAAGCGTCGTCATCACTCGTTCGACCTCGGTCGCGTCGCGAACCGGGCGGGGATTCCCGCGCAGGAACCAGTCCTCGGTCACCAATTGTGCCAGCTCAGGCCGTGCCTCTGCCGGAACGCCCAGTTCGCCAAGCGTGCGCGGCACCCCCAGAGCATCGAACAGCGCCACCAGATGCCGGCCGATCGCGAGGGCGCTTTCACGCGCACTGCCTGCCCTCGCCAAGCCCAGCGCCCGTTCGACCTTGTGCAGGTCGCTGGCCGCTGCATCGGCGTTGAATTCAATGACGCTGGGCAGAACCACGGCGTTGACGATACCGTTTTCGACATGGTGCCGGACACCGATGGCATGGCCCAGCGCCGTCGTCAGCCCGCCATTGGTGCTGTCCGTGGCGCGTCCGCACAGAATAGCCGCAAAGATCAAATCGGCCCGCGCCTGCCCCGCCTCTGGCCCGTTAAGCTGGGCAAGCCCGTCGGCGGCGAGTCGCAAGGCGTGCGTCAGTTGTGCGTCGGCAAGAGGATCGCCCTTTGTGGCGATCAGGCCTTCGACCGCCATGCAAAGCGTGTTGAGTCCAGCCGAGACGAAGACCTGTTTCGGAACGGGGGCCAGCAGCGCCGGGTGGACATAGACGGCCTGGCTGCGCGTCTTGGGATCGAACAGCGCCCGCCGCTTGTCCGCCACCTCGTCATAGATGGCGCTGCCCGCCTTGACGATTGCGGTGGTCGGCGTCGTCGGGATCACGAATTGCGGCAGCTTGGGCGCCATCAGTCGAGGGCTGATCATGCGACCCTCGGCTGTGACCGAGGTCGCAAGCGCCGCGACATCCTCGCCCTCAGCCAGCAGGATGCTGGCGGCACGGGCGGTCACAATGGCTGAGCCGCCACCGACCGCGATGACCGCATCGGCACCGGCATCACGCAGGAAACGGCTGGTCTCGATGACCTGGGGAACGGGGCTGTGGGGGCGTGCGCCGGGATGGATACCAGCCAGACGCGGGCCGAGCGCTTCACGCAGCAGTTCCAGTTCCGAGCCAGACTTCGCCAAGCTGCGTCCACAAACAACGACCGCACGGCTAAGCCCCGCGCGATCCATGTCTTTAATAAGATTCCCGTGTACGTCCCAACCAAACGAAACCCTGAGCGCAGGCTCGTCGTGCAGGAACGATCCTTTTACTTTCAAAATTTCCCCCTCCCTCGATCAGCACAGCCATCGCCACGCACATTGTCTGGACAACTTGCCATTTGTTCGTCATTATGAACATTTGATCGTAATTGCGACCATTGATGCCCGCTCGTGGGCTATCTGTCAAGTAAAAGCCTCGAAGCTCCCGCGTCTCATGTGCGGAAGCGTCCTCAAAGATCAAAGAGTAAGCCAAACCCAAGGACAAAAATGATTTAAATGATTGACAGTGAATAGGGTGGATCACATACTGCACGAAAGATGGCTGGAGGCCATGAATATGAAGTATGGATTGCGATCCGGAGACTGACCGCATGCGAAATCTTCAATTGCAAACAACCCTCTAACCTCATGTCAGCGTCAGCACCGACGGAAGCGATGAGGGATGAAAGAGTTCAGGGAGGACAACATGAACTTCATCAAGTGGACCGGCTTGATAGCAGCGACAGCAGCCGGCCTAGCAGGCGGTTCCGCATATGCGGAATCGTTCAACGTAGCGCATGGCTACCCGCCGACTCATCCGGTCGTTGCACAGGGTATCGTTCCCTGGATGGCCTGCGTCGAAGAAAAGACCGGAAATGCCATTACTTTCATCCATTTCCCGTCCGGCCAGATCACCAGCCACAACGCTGCCATCGATTCGGTGAACTCAGGTGTCACGGACATCGCGGCGATCATCACCGGCTACGTGTCGTCCCAGATGCCACTGAATGGCATACCGCTGCTGCCCGACATGGGCACCGAGGCCGTGGATATGGTCGCGGCATATCGCAAAGCCGGCGATGCGGGTGCGGCGATCGCGCAGGAATTCACGGCCAACAAGCTTCACCCGCTGCTTTTCAACCTTCAACCCGCCTATCAGGTCATGTCCTCGGGCGCACCGGCGGATACGCTGGCCAAGTTCAGCGGCCTGAAGGCGCGCGTCAGCGCCGGGTCGCCCAGCCTGATGGCCACCGCGCTGGGGGCGATTCCCGTCGAGATGAGCACGAGCGACATGTATATCGCCATGCAGCGAGGCACGGTGGATGCAGCATTTATCGCAATGGCCAGCGGCAAGACCTATGGCCTGCCCGAACTCGTCAAATCGGTGAGCACCAACGGATCCTTTGGCAGCGGCGCCGCGGTGCTTTCGATCAACCTCGACAAGTACAATGCCCTCAGCGACGAGTTCAAAGCAGCTTTCGACGATTGCGGCCGGCAAGTCGAGGTGGATCTCGCACTTTACATGGATAAGGAAAACGTCGCGTTGCAGACAGAATTCGCCGAATCGGGAATCACCCTGTTCGAGTTCGCGCCAGAGGAGCTGGAGGCGATTTCGTCCAAGCTTTCCGTCGTGGCGGACGACTACATCAAGCGCCTGGAGGATCGAGGCATAGCGGCGCGCGAGACCTTTGACGCCTATCGCGAAGGCCTAGCCCAGTGATCGGGACCGAGGCTGGCGAGCAGAACGCAATCTATCGAAGCGTCGATCGGGTCGTGTCCGTTCTGGAAAACATCTGCGCCATCCTGGCGGGCATCATCCTGCTCTTCATGATGGTCATCGTCTCACTCGACGCGATCTTCCGCTACCTGTTTCATGCACCGATCGCCTTCCAATACACCTTGACGGAAGACTACCTCATGGTAGCAGTCGTTAGCTTGGCTCTGTCCTGGGGGTTCCGGACCGGTGGCTTCATCCGCATAACCGGGATCACCAACATGCTGCCCGGCTGGATGCAGGCATTCGTCTTCCGCCTCGGTCTCGTCCTAGGCTTTCTTTACGTGTTTGCCTTGGCCTGGACCAGCGGAGGGGCGTTCCAGAAGGTCTGGACCACGGGCGAAGTGCGGATCGGGGTGATAGACTGGCCGGTCTATCTTTCATGGATTTGGGTTCCGCTCGGATGCGGCCTGCTGGCGATCCGGGTTCTGCTGACAGCTTTCGCTCCTGCTGCCGAGATTTGCGCCGATCCCCACGCAGAATCAGAAATATAAGGAAGCCCTGACATGGCGGCTACATTCGGACTTGGCGTCCTGGTTCTTCTTCTGCTGATCGCATTGGCCGTCCCCATCGGCTTTGCACTCGGTCTGGGGGGCGTACTTTCCCTTGGTATGCTGGTGCCCACCGGCACGATCGAGGCCCTCATGTCCAAGGTCGTCCGCGACACATCTGCGAGCTACGTGTTCCTGACCATCCCCATGTTTGTACTGATGGCGGAATTCCTTTCCGTGGGGCGAGTGGCGGAGGATCTATTCCTTTCCTGCAACCGAGTCCTGCGCAAGATCCGCGGTGGCATGGCGATGGCCGTTATCGTGGCCGGCGCGATCCATGCGGCGGTGACGGGCTCCAGCACCGCCTCGGCGGCCAGCCTCTCGCGCGCCTCCTATCCCGCGATGCGGCGGGCAGGCTATGATCCGGGCTTTGCCGTGGGAACGGCAGCCATCGCCGGCACGCTTGCGGTGATGATCCCACCCTCAACGGCCTTCATCCTCTACAGCCTGATGACGGACACATCGGTCGGCAAGCTCTTCATCGCCGGGATCATTCCGGGAGCCATCACCGCAGTCGGTTACATCGTGACTATCTCGCTGGTGCTGAAGTATCGTCCCCATCTCGGTCCCAAGCCGGGCGCCGAGGTGGAGGCAGCCAAACACCGCACCAGCGGTCGTGTCTGGCCGGTCGTGCTTTTGATCGCGGTCGTCGTCGGCGCCCTCTATGCCGGCATCGCCACCCCAACCGAGGTCGCGGCCATCGGCGCTGCGGGAGCGTTGCTCGTCTCGCTATCGACCAAGAGGATGACCAGGCATGGTTTCCTGGATGCCGTCGGCACGACGCTGCGCATCACCACGATGATTATCACGATCATCTTTGGTGCCCACCTCTTCGGCTATTTCATTTCGTTCTCGCAAATAACGACGATGATGCTGCAATGGATCGCCGACAGCGGTATTTCGCCCACCATGGTCATGCTGCTTGTGGTCTTCGTGTACTTGCTGCTTGGCATGGTCATGGATCAGGCCGCAATCATCATCCTGACCGCGCCGATTTCGACTGCGCTGATGGTGGGGCTTGGCTATGATCCCATCTGGTGGGGGGTGATCATCATCAAGACTGCCGAGATCGGCCTCGTGTCGCCGCCGCTCGGTTTGGTGACCTTCGTTGTCTCGGCCACCAGCAAGGTCGATCTGCGACGCAGCTTCATCGGGGTATTGCCCTACCTCGTGATGGAGATCATCATTCTGACACTGCTGCTTGCGTTCCCGCAGCTTTCGTTGGTTCTCACGGGGTAGCTCCCTCGCCTCCTCGCGGTTCCGCAGCCTGCGGGGAGGCAGCCGAAACCTTAATACTTGCCGTCTTTCGTAGGCATAGTTACTGGAGATAAGCCTCGGATCGGTCGTCGAGCACCTAGACACAATTCACCACGCTGCTCAATTGCCAGAGTTGGCAGCGGTTCCGGAAGCAAAAACTTCTCTGGTGCAAAGCACTGTCCCTTCGTCATTCCGGGATATGCCAGCGCCAACAAGATAGAAAGTGTATGAGATGGCGAAATCGAGCGACGAAATGCCAAGAAGCAAATCGGAGTACGTCGCGCAGCGGCTCTTGGATCGGATCATCACGGATAATTTAGCTTCCGGATCATATCTTGGCACCGAAGCTGAGCTGTTACAGCAATTCAATGTGAGCCGTCCGACTCTACGTGAAAGCCTGCGAATCCTCGAGACTCAGGGGGTCATTGAACTTCGGCCAGGACCTGGTGGCGGCATCATGATTACGCGGCCCGGCACCGATATTGTTGCTCATGGGCTTTCGGTCTATCTCAGGGTTCATGGTATTCCCGACACGACAATGCATAGGGCGTTGATCGCACTCCAACCAGCGCTTATCGCACAGGCGGCAGAAATGGGTTCCGCTGATGATTTCGATGCGCTTGACGCGGTGGTTGAGAAAATGAGATTGACAAGTGATCTCCGTGAGTTGCGTCAAGAGTTGCGTCATTTTTATCTGCTGATTGCCCGTGCCACTCAAAATCAGATACTGGATATATTCTGGTCCACTCTCGACAAACTGAGTGGTGGTCCCGCCTCCACACTCGAAGGCGAAAAAATCACAGCAGCCGGTCGGCAACGGATCGTTGCCTTGCACGGTGAAATGGTCAGCGCATGTCGCGCAAAGGATCCTTCGACAGCATCGGCGCTGTTGAATGCCCTGCTTAGCGCCCCATCACCGTCGCAGACACAAAGCCGACGGCGGCAGGCTCGGAGTGAAGCCTAGACTCCATCGGCGTGCCCTTAGGGGAGTTTGACATGACCAATTCACATAGGAACCGGGCAGGCGCCGGACGAAAAGATATTGTTATAGAACTCCGCCATCTCCGCTATGTCATCGCGGCGGTAGAACACGGCAGCTTCAGCGCGGCAGCGGGGGAATTGGGCGTGCGGGAATCCGCGATCAGCCGGCGCATCCGCGATCTCGAGGACGAAATCGGCGCGGCGCTTTTCATTCGCCACAAGCGCGGCGTGACATTGACGGATGCCGGCAAGAGATTCCTGCCGCATGCCCGCCGGGTATTCAGCGAACTCGACTTGGCGATCAAGGATGTCGGTGCGGCCGGCCGGGTCGAACACGGCGTGTTGCGGATCGGTATCTTCGCCTCGCTGGCTTCGGGCTTTCTCGCGGATCTTCTGCGCCGCTACAATGGCGATCATCCCGGTGTGCGATGCGTGATCGTGGAAGGCGTTCCAAGCGACCACATCGCCGCCGTGCGCCAGCATTGCATGGACGTTGCCTTCCTGACCGGCACCCCCGAAGCGGCAGAATGCGATGTGGAGGTTTTCTGGAAAGAACGGGTCTTTGTGGCGCTTCCGAAGGACGACGACCTGACGGTGCGGAAGCGGATCGCCTGGTCCGAATTGCGCGACAGGCATTTCGTCGTCAGCGAGGCCGGGCCGGGGCCGGAGATCCACGATTATCTGGTCCGGCATCTGTCTGAACTCGGCCATCATCCGAGTGTCGAACGCTGCCCGGTTTCGCGCGACACGCTGATGCAGCTCGTCGCCCTGGGCAACGGGTTGACGCTCACCAGCGAAGCGACAACCGGCGTGAACTTCCCCGGCGTGATCTTTCGGCCGCTCGCGACAGAGCCCCTGCCCTTCTGCGCGGTCTGGTCGCCGCGCAACGACAATCCGGCCCTGCGCCGGCTGCTCATCCTGGCACGCACCCTGTCGGCGCAAGCCAGCAAGGCGCAATGAATCAGTCGCCAAGTTGACGCCCAGCGCTCACGTTCCTCTGCGCCTTCGCGAAGCCGCGATCCGAGGCTAGAAACCGCTCCAGCATCGGCACGACGAGCTTCTGCGGCGGGACCGCCGCCCCCGTCCCGCCGGGTCCGATGCGGCCGAGCAGTTCGCCATAAAGCACGAGATCCCTGTGCAGGCTCGCCGGCAATTCGACAGCCAGCTTCACCGGCGTATCGTCCGCGAGCGGCCCCAGCTTCAGCTTCGTCATCATCTTTCTCCTGCGTTCTCGAAGACCAAGTCTCTGCCGACAAGAATCCTGACCGGGAATCCGGGCCGGATGGTCAGCGTGGGGGCGACCAGCAGCTGGCGCTGGACGATCTGCTGGCCGGCCTGGTCGACGGTATCCTGGGCGCCGTCGCGGATGGCGCGGACCAGCCGGTCGTCGTCGTCACCGGCGGTGAGTTCGGTGCCGACCGCCAGCAGCGTCGACAGCCCGGCCGCCTTTATCAGCTCTCCCCAATGGTAATCGACCCCGTCCTCGAGCCCGGCATAGCCGCTGGCATCGGCGCCCGGCAGGCGCTCCAGCACCAGCGAGCGGCCATCGGGAAAGATCAGCCTGTTCCAGACGAGCAGCACCCGGCGCTGGCCGAATGTGACACTGGCATCGTATTCGCCGATGACGCGGGTGCCCTGCGGGATCAGCAGGATCGAGCCGGTAGGGCTGTCGTAGACCGGCTGCGTCACCTGGGCGATGATCTGGCCGGGCAGATCGGAGCGGATGCCGGTGATCAGCGCCGCCGGGATCACCGATCCGGCCTGCAGCAGATAGGGTGAGGCAGGAGCTTCGACACGATCCGGGGCAACGGTGATGCGATCTGCGGCGCCGCCCAGGAACGCCGCATGCCGGTCCTGCGTGGCTGCGGCGCCGGGCTGTCCCATGGTGCCAAGCGCGCCTGGGGTCTGACCGGCTGGCCCTGCGCCCATGTCCGACCCGCCCGCAGACCGTGGCCCACCCTGAAAGAACACGCCGCTGAGCCTTGCCGCCTCTTCTTCCGCCAGCCGCTGCTGCTCCGCCGCATCCATGGCGGGTGCGGTGACGGTGGGCGTGCCGGGCGCGGGCACCGGCTCACCACGATTGCGCGCATTGAGGATCGGCTTGCCGAGATCCCCGGGCAGCGCCGGGCCGAGGACGGGACCGGCATAGTCGCGCGGCAGTTCCGCCAGCCCGTCGGCGGTGGCGCGGTTTTCGGTGGAGAACAGTTCCTCGCCGCCGCGCTCGACGTCGCGGGTTTGCAGGGCAAAGATCAGCGCCGCCCCGATGCCGAGTGCGGCGATCCCACCGAGGCCCGCCAGCACCTTGCGCGACAACCGGGTGACACGGGGCGGCTCTGCCCGCAGGCGCAGCGGCGCGGCGGCGGTGTCCCTGTCGCTCATCAGGACGATCCTTTCGTCGGCGCACGGGTCGGCTGGATGGCCGCCCGTGTCTGTTCCATACGGATAATCCTGACCACCTGCTGGCGTTTTCCCGAGCCGAGGCGCAGTTCGGCCACGCCGAAGAGCCGGTCCACGATCAGCACATTGCCGTGGACACGGCTGTTGACGATCTCGGGGGCGCCGTCCGGGCCGATGACAAAGAGGGGCGGCATCTCGCCCTGGGCGATGCCGGGCGGGAAGACCACATGGACCCGGCGGCCGTCGTCGAAGACCGAGACCGGGCGCCAGGGCGGGCTCGCGCCTAGGACCTGCAAGCCGTAGCGATGGTTGCGCGCAGCCTTCCCCGGAATCACCGGCGCGGCAGGAGCCGCGCGACGCTGTGCGGCCGCAGACGCGCTTTCCGGATAATGCCACGACACCGCCGGCATCCAG
Source organism: Paracoccus denitrificans (assembly GCF_900100045.1). Lineage (GTDB taxonomy): Bacteria > Pseudomonadota > Alphaproteobacteria > Rhodobacterales > Rhodobacteraceae > Paracoccus > Paracoccus denitrificans. The sequence goes on from NZ_FNEA01000036.1 coordinate 33,040, forward strand.
GTTTCTTCGTCGGCGCGCAATTCCAGCATGTAGCGGCGCCGGTCGGTGGCGATGACCAGATTGGTGCTGATCTCGGGCCGGGTCGGCTTGACCAGCACATGCACGCGGCGGGACGCGCCGCTGCCGCTCTCCGTATCGCCGATGATCCAGCGGGCGGTGTCGCCTGCGGCGATGGGACCGGTGCTGGTCAGGCGCTCGCCCGGCTCCAGCGCGATATCGGTGATCTGCCCCGGCGCCGCATAGATCTGATAGAGCGCGCCTTCGCTCCACGGATAGACCTGGATGGCGTTGTAATAGCCCTCCCGGCGCGGCTCCACCCGGGCGGCGAGGTTGGCGTTCGTAACCTGGCCTGCCGGGCTTTCCGCTGCATTCCCACCCTTCGCCGGGGTCCAGTCCGGCGGCACATGCAGCGGTTCCGGAGCCGGATCGGCAACGGCGGCGGGCGGCGATGGCAATGGCGGCACGTGGTCGTCATAGCTGAACTGTGGCGTTTTGGTCGTGGCGCAGCCGGCGAGTGTGGTCATCGCGAGTACCACGACAGGAAGGATTGCGGATTTGCTCAGCGATCCCGTCCTGTCGCCAACCAATCGTTCGAAGCGAATTGCGGTCATTGGCTCATCTCCCGCGACCATGAGATCGCATTGACGTAGATGCCGAGCGGATTGGCGCGCAGGGCCTCGGCGGTGCGGGGTGTCTGGATGCCGATAGTCAGGATCGCGGTCCAGCGTTCGGTCGTAGACAACTGGCCGTTCTCGTAGCGCTTTTCCGTCCAGGCGACCCGGAAGCTGTCCGGCGAGGCGCGGATGACCGAGGAGACCTCGACCGAGATCTGCCGCTCGCCCAGCTTCGAGAAGGGATCGTTGCCGCGGGCATGGTCGTTCAGCGCCGCGGCGCCGCGATCGGTGGTCCAGTCATAGGCCTGGAGCCAGTTCTGGCGCAGGATGACCGGATCGGCCGGGATAGACCGGACCTGCTCGATGAAACGGCCGAGATGCCAGGCGATCTGCGGATCGGTCGGGCGGTAATCCGCCGTGGCGGCGGCCACGGTCTGCGCCTGCCCCAGATCGTCGACCTGCACCACCCAAGGTACGACAGTGCCACGCGCCGATTGCCAGACCAGCGCCCCGGCAAAGCCGGCGGCCAGGAACAGGCAGGCGAAGGCCATCAGCCGCCAGTTCCTGGCCTGCACCCGGGCCGAGCCGATGCGCTCGTCCCAGACCTGCGCCGCCTTCTGATAGGGCGTCTCGGGTTCGGGTGTCTCGCCGTAATGGGTGGTCGAGCGTCTGAAGGGGTTCATGGCTTGTCGCTTTCGGAAAGGGAGACGGAGGCGCCGGGGCCGTGGCTGTCACTGGCGCGCACCGCATGGGCGGTGACGGTGGCGCCCCGGGCAAGGGACTGGCCGCGCAGGCGCTGCGCCCAGGCGGGCGCATTGCCGCTGGTTGGCGCCACACCGCCGACACCAGCGGCCGGGCCGCCGAGCGTTCCTTGCGTGGTCGATCCCCCGGTGCTGGTGAAGGCGGCTTTCACGCCGGCGTCGCGGCTGGCCTTGAGACTGGCCGCCGCCCGGCGCAGCGGGGTCATGGCGGCGATGCCGGCGCCTTTGCCGACACCGGCGGCCCCGGAGACGGCGCCGCCGATCCCGGACTGTCCGGCCGAGTTCAGCGTATAGGCGGCGGAGGCGGCCCCCGCCGTCGCGGCCCCGCCCCGCGCGGTGGCAGCGACGCCCTTGGCGCCGAGCACCGCAGCGCCGCCGGCGGCCAGTGCCGCGCCGCCCACGGCCAGTCCTGTCCCCGCAACGGCCCCGGCGCCAAGCTGCGGACCGCCGGAAACCAAGCCGGTGGCGATACCGGGCCCGAAGATACCGAGGCCCAAGAGCGACAGCGCCGCGAGTACGATGGCCATGGCGTCGTCCACGGTCGGCGCGACACCGCCGAAGCCGGTGGTGAACTGCGAAAACAAGGTGCTGCCGATGCCGATGATGACGGCTAGCACGAGAACCTTGATACCGCTGGAGACGACATTGCCCAGCACGCGCTCGGCCATGAAGGCGGTCTTGCCGAAAAGCCCGAAGGGGATCAGCACGAAGCCCGCGAGCGTGGTCAGCTTGAACTCGATCAGGGTGACGAAGAGCTGCACGGCGAGGATGAAGAAGGCGAGGATCACCAGCGCCCAGGCGAAGAACAGGCAGAGGATCTGGATCAGGTTCTCGAACACCGCGACCCAGCCCATCAGGTCGGAGATGGATTCCAGGAGCGGCCGTCCGGCATCGAGCCCGGTCTGGGCGACGCGGCCGGGGCGCATGAGATCGGCGGCGGTGAAGCCGGTGCCGGAGGCCATGAGCCCGAGACCGGCGAAACTGTCGAAGACGATGCGCGCGAGACTGTTCCAGTTGGTGATCAGCCAGGCGAAGACGCCGACGAAGATGGTCTTCTTCACCAGCCGGGCCAGAATATCGTCCTCGGCGCCCCAGGCCCAGAACAGGGCGGCCAGCGTCACGTCGATGACGATCAGCGTGGTGGCGATGAAGGCGACCTCGCCGCCCAGAAGACCGAAGCCGCTGTCGATATAGCTGGTGAAGACCGCCAGGAAATTGTCGATGACGCCGGATCCGCCCATGTTCCTGCTATTCCTCGCTGCTCGAGGTTGCGGCCGATTGCGCCGGCGTCCGGCCGAGAAACCGGTCGCGGGTCTCGGCCCAGATGCGCAGGCACTCGGCATCTTCCGCCGCAGCCGCGCCCATCCGCTGGCAGCGGCGCTGCCCCTCGCGCAGCGGATCTTCCGGCTGCGATTGACTCTGCCGACCGGGCAGGGGCGGCAGATCGCCGGCCCGTTCCATGCGGATCAGCGTCACGGTCATGACGATCGCCAGGAACAGGATGGCAATGAGCCGGACCATCGCCTTGCCCTCCATGATGGTGCCTCCTCGGGCTTTCAGTCGTTGAACATCCGGGCATTGCCGGGCTGGTAGCCGGCGCCGGGTGTCAGAAACCGTTCGCGCTGGATGCGGCCCTGTTCGGCCGCCGCCGAGCGCTCGGCCTCGCTCAGTGCCTCGGCCCGGCCGGTGGCGGCGAGGAGCGCGGTGAGGTCGGACAGTTGCTGCGATTGCAGGGCCAGCAACTGGTTGCCGGCCTGGCTGGCCTGCAAGGCGCCGTCAGCATTCTGGCTCTGCTCGACCAGCGCGGCCATCTCGGCCCGCTGCGCCTCGATGTTGTTGGTGACGCCGGACTGGACGCGCATGGCGTCCTGAAGCCCGCCCATGGTGTTGCTCCAGCGCGTCCGGGCATCGGCCAGCAGTTGCTGCTCGGATGTCGAGAGATCCGGCGTGCCGTATTCCCGCTCGAAAGCCTGATCGACCTCCTGCACCTCGAAGGCGATGTTCTGGGCCTCGTCGAGCAACTGCTGGGTGCGGGTGACGTTCTGCTGCAATTGCTGCAGCGAGCTATGCGGCAGGCTGGCGAGATCGCGGGCCTGGTTGATCAGCATCTGCGCCTCGTTCTGCAGCGAGGCGATCTGGTTGTTGATCTGCTCCAGCGACCTGGCGGCGGTCAGCAGGTTCTCGGCATGGTTGGTCGGGTCGTAGACGAT
>NZ_FNEA01000090.1 GCF_900100045.1 Paracoccus denitrificans
CGCATTGTGCCATGAGCGGGGCGGCGGTTATGTTCCGCCGAAGGGATCGCCGTGTGTGCATTGGCCGGTCCGGGGCATCTGCCCCATCTACTGTTTTGAGTATTTGCATGTATCCGAGTTTTTACACGGCCATCGCGTTCTCTAACGTATGAAGTTTTGACAGGACGACCAACATGTTCGACAATAAATCCATCCTGATTACAGGCGGGACCGGCAGCTTTGGCAAGAAGTATGTCCAGACGCTGCTGTCGCGGTTCAAGCCCCGAAAGATCATTGTCTTCTCGCGCGACGAACTGAAGCAGTTCGAGATGCAGCAGAAGTTCAACGATCCCTGCATCCGCTACTTCATCGGCGACGTGCGCGACCGCGAGCGGGTGCTGCAGGCGACGCGCGGGGTGGATTACATCATCCATGCCGCTGCATTGAAACAGGTGCCGGCGGCGGAATACAACCCCGTCGAATGCATCAAGACCAATATCGACGGGGCGCAAAACGTCATCCATGGCGCCATCACCAACAATGTCGAGAAGGTGATCGCGCTTTCGACCGACAAGGCGGCGAACCCGATCAACCTCTATGGCGCGACCAAGCTTGCCTCGGACAAGCTCTTCGTCGCCGCGAACAACATGGTGGGCGAACGCCGGACCCGTTTCGCCGTGGTGCGCTACGGCAATGTCGTGGGCTCGCGCGGTTCGGTCGTGCCGTTCTTCCAGGGGCTGATCGACCAGGGCGCGAAAAGCCTGCCGATCACCGATACCGACATGACCCGCTTCTGGATCTCGCTCCAGCAAGGGGTGGATTTCGTGCTGAAGAACTTCACCCGCATGCATGGCGGCGAGATCTTCGTGCCGAAGATCCCCTCGGTGCGCATCGTCGACCTGGCCCGCGCCATGGCGCCGGGGCTTGAACAGCATGTGATCGGCATCCGCCCCGGCGAAAAGCTGCACGAAATCATGTGCCCGGCCGATGACAGCCACCTGGCCGTCGAATACGATGACCATTTCGTGCTCTCGCCCTCGATCCGCTTCTACGATCACGACGTGGACTATTTCTCGAACGGCATCGGCGAGTCCGGCAAGGCCGTGGGGCGTGGCTTCGAATACAATTCGGGCACCAACACCCACTTCCTGAGCGTGGACGAGATCGTGGAGTTCAACGCGAAGGCCATGGCATGATCCCTTATGGCCGCCAGGACATCGACGACGCCGATATCACGGCGGTGGT
>NZ_FNEA01000015.1 GCF_900100045.1 Paracoccus denitrificans
GCCCCGTGCCGCTCTCAGCCCATGCGCTCGCTGGCGTAGCTGCCGGGCGAGGCGGGGAAGACCACGGTCTTGTTGCCGTTCAGGAACACCCGGCGATGGATATGGGCGTGGATGGCGCGGGCCAGAACCTGGCTCTCCACGTCGCGGCCCAGCGAGACGTAGTCCTCGGGCGATTGCGCATGCGTTACCCGGATGATGTCCTGCTCGATGATCGGGCCCTCGTCCAGGTCGGCGGTGACGTAATGGCTGGTCGCGCCGATCAGCTTCACCCCGCGCTCGAAGGCCTGCTTGTAGGGGTTGGCGCCCTTGAAGCTGGGCAGGAAGGAATGGTGGATATTGATGATCCGCCCCGACATCTTCCTGCACAGGGCATCCGACAGCACCTGCATGTAGCGCGCCAGAACCACCAGTTCGGCGCCCGAATCCTCGACCACCTGCATCAGCTGCGCCTCGGCCTGCGGCTTGTTCTCCCTCGTGACCTTGATGCAGTGGAAGGGGATGTCGTGGTTCACCACCACCTTCTGGTAGTCCATGTGGTTCGAGATCACCGCCACGATCTCGATCGGCAGCGCCCCGATGCGCCAGCGATACAGAAGGTCGTTCAGGCAATGGCCGAAGCGGCTGACCATGATCACCACCTTCATCTTCTCGGCCTCGTCATGGATGGCATAGTCCATGTCGAAGGGCTTGGCCGGCTCGGCCAGGCCCGCGCGCAACTCCTCGAGCCCCACGCCTTCCTCGGAGACGAAGCTGACGCGCATGAAGAAGCGCCCGGTCTCGATGTCGTCGAACTGGCTGGAATCGGTGATGTTGCAGCCGTGCTCGGCCAGGAAGCCGGCCACGGTGGCGACGATGCCGCGGGTCGAGGGGCAGGCGACCGTCAGCGTGTATTTCTTCATCTGGCTCTCCACTGAAAGGGCAAGGGCCCTGATTTCCTTCTTGTGCGCATATCCGGGGAACCGTCAGGCGGTCAGCCCCCCGCCTCTGCGAAATCGGGCTCGGGCAGGCCGTTGGCCCGGCAGCAGGCGGTCAGCGTATTCGCGAGCAGGCAGGCGATGGTCATCGGCCCGACGCCGCCCGGCACCGGGGTGATGGCGCCCGCCACCGGCGCGGCGCTGTCGAAGTCCACGTCGCCGACCAGGCGCGAGCGGCCCGCCTCCTCGATGCGGTTGATGCCCACGTCGATCACCGTGGCGCCCGGCTTGATCCAGTCGCCGCGGATCATCCGCGGCCGGCCCACCGCCGCGACCAGGATGTCGGCCGTCCGGCACAGCCCGGCCAGGTCGCGGGTGCGCGAATGCGCGATGGTCACCGTGCAGCTTTCGTTCAGGAGCAGCTGCGCCATCGGCTTGCCGACGATGTTCGAGCGCCCGACCACCACCGCGTTCAGCCCGGACAGATCGCCCAGCGTGTCGCGCAACAGCATCAGGCAGCCCAGCGGCGTGCAGGGCACCATGGCCTTCTGCCCGGTCCCCAGCAGGCCCACGTTCAGGACATGGAAGCCGTCCACGTCCTTCTTCGGGTCGATGGCGTTGATCACCGCCTCGGCATCCATGTGCCGGGGCAGCGGCAGCTGCACCAGGATGCCATGGACGGCCGGATCAGCGTTGAGCCGTTCAATCAGCGCCATGAGTTCGGCCTGCGCCGTCTCGGCCGGCAGCTTGTGCTCGAAGCTCGCCATGCCGGCCTCGCGGGTCTGGATGCCCTTGTTGCGGACATAGACCTGGCTCGCCGGATCCTCGCCCACCAGCACCACCGCCAGCCCCGGCACCACCCCGTGCGCGGCCTCCAGCCCGGCAACCGCCGACGCAACGCGGCCCCGGACACCAGAAGCAAAAGCCTTGCCGTCGATGATCGTGCCGCCGTTCCTTGCAGCCATGTTCACGCCCCTTCCCCCTTCAGGCGCCCGGCGGTTTCCTCGAGCGCGTGCCAGAGCGCGCCGGCCAGCGACCGCATGCCGATCACCGCCAGCCGGTCCTCGCCCCGGCGGATCAGGAAGACCCCCATGTGATGCAGGCCGGTGCGCGTGGCCGAGCCCGGCCCGAAGGCCGCGGCGTCGATATTCACCAGCTTTTCCATCAGCGCCCGGATCGGCGCCCCGCCTCGGTCCGAGACGACCTCGAAAGCGGTCCAGCCGTCGCTCTGCTCGGTGATCGAGCAGCCCGGTGCCTCGGCCGCCAGCGCGGCGGCAAAATCGCTTTCAGCGCGGTCCTCGGCCTCGATCATCCATTGACCGGGGCCGGTCCAGAAAGCGGCAACGCCTTGGCCCGCCTGCCATGCGCCCGGTCCCGGCAGGGCCAGGCCCAGGGGCGCGGGCTGCGTCGCACCCCTGCGCAGCGCCAGCGAGGCCAGCGCCAAGCCGGCATTCTCGGTGATGGTCAGGGCACCGAAGGCGTGCCGGGCGGGGGCGTGCGCGCCCAAGGCGGTAATGGGGGTCAGGTCAGTCACGCAGGCGCCCTCCTTCCGGGTCGATGAAATGCGGCGGGACGACGCGCAGCGCCACCTTTTGCCCCTGCAGCGGATTGGCGGCGATCACCGTCTCGCCCATGCGGGTGCCGCCATCGGCCAGGAAGCCCAGCCCGATGCTTGATCCGACATGCGGCGAATGACAGGCCGAGGTGATCCAGCCCTGGTCGGTCTCGGTCCGATGCTCGGCCCCCTCGGCGAAAAGATGCATGCCGGCAAGGACGGGCTGCGCCGGATCGACCGGTTGCAGCCCCACCAGCACCCGGGTTTCGGCCGCCAGCCCCTCGCGCCGGGACATCACGGCGCCGATGCCGTCTTTCTTGCTGCTGACCATGCGGCCCAGTCCCAGCATCTGCGCCGTGGTCTGCCCGTTCAGCTCGTTGCCGGCGGCATGGCCCTTTTCGATGCGCATCACGCCAAGCGCCTCGGTGCCGTAGGGGGTGGCGCCCAGATCGGCGCCTTTCTCCATCAGCCGCTCGACCAGCGCCTGGCCATAGCGGGCCGGCACCGCGATCTCATAGGCCAGCTCGCCCGAGAAGCTGATGCGGAAGAGCCGCGCCCGAAGCCCGCCGCAAACCATCAGGCCAGCGCAGGCCATGAAGGGAAAGGCCTCGTTCGACAGGTCGAACCCGTCCACGATCCGCTCCAGCAGCCGGCGTGCATTGGGACCGGCCACGGCGATCTGCGCCCAGGCGTCGGTGGTCGAGATCAGCTGCACGTCCAGCTCGGGCCAGAGGCATTGGCGGGCGAATTCCATCTGCCGATAGACCGGCCCCGCCTGGGCGGTGGTGGTGGTGGTGACGTAATGATCCTCGGCCAGCCGGGCGCAGGTGCCGTCGTCCCAGGCCATCCCGTCCTCGCGCAGCATGAGGCCATAGCGGACCATGCCGACCTTGAGGCTTTTCATGGCATTGGCATAGATCCGGTCGAGAAACTCGCCGGCATCCGCGCCCTGCACATCCACCTTGCCAAGCGTGGTCACGTCGCAGATGCCGACGCCCGCACGGGTGGCCAGGACCTCGCGGTCCACGGTCTGGCGCCAATGCGTCTCGCCCGGGCGGGGGAAGTATTGCGCCCGCACCCAGGGTCCGACCTCGACAAAGACGGCGCCCTGCGCACGCGCCCATTCATGCGTGGGCGTCAGGCGGCGCGGGCGGAAATGCGGCCCCGTGTCGCCGCCGCCCAGCACCGACAACGACACGCCGCTGTAAGGCGGGCGAAAGATCGTCGTGCCGGTTTCCGGGATCGGCTTGCCGGTCAGTTCCGACATGACCGCCAGGGCGGTGACATTCGCGGTCTTGCCCTGGTCTGTGGCCATGCCCAGCGTGGTCCAGCGCTTCAGGTGTTCGACCGGGCGCATGTTTTCCTGATGCGCCAGCTTGATGTCCTTGACGGTCACGTCGTTCTGGAAATCGACCCAGGCGCGACCCTTGCCCGGCACGTGCCAAAGCGGGCGCAGACCGGCCGGCGCATCCTCGGCCGCCGGCAGCTCGGCGGACCGGGCCTCGATGCCAAGCTGGGCCAGCGCCTCGACCGCCGCCCCGGCGCCCGAGCGCAGCGCGGCAGCGGTGCTGCCCTGCCCCTTCGCGGCACCGGCGGCGATCAGCCCGCACGGCCCGCCCTCGCCGGGGACGAAGGCCTGCAGCGCCGCGTCCCAGACCGGGCGGCCGCGATGGTGCGAGGCCAGATGCACGTTCGGGTTCCAGCCGCCCGCGACGCCGAGCGCGCCGCAATCCAGCCATTCCCTGCGGCCGTCGCTGTCGATCTGGACCCCGCGCAGGCCCAGGCGGCCCTTGGCATCGCAGACCATGCCGTGGACCAGCCGGTAGTGGCCCTGCGCCTGCGCGTCCGAACGGCTGTCGATCACCGCCGCGACCTCGATCCCCTTGGCGGCAAGGTCCAGCGCCGTGCGGTGGCCGTCGTCGTTATTGGTAAAGATCGCCACCCGCCTGGCCGGGCTGGCCGCCCAGCGGTTGGCATAGGCGCGCATGGCGCCGGCCAGCATGATGCCGGGACGGTCGTTGTTCCGGAACGGGATATGCCGTTCGATGGCACCGGCGGCCAGCACGGCGCGGCTGGCGGTGATCCGCCAAAGCGTCTGGCGCACCTGCCGCCCCGGCTCGGGCAGGTGATCGGCGACACGCTCGACCGCGCCATAGACGCCGTGGTCGAAGGCGCCGATCACCGTGGTCCGACACAGGATGCGGACATTGGGCAGCGCCGCAAGCTCGGCCTCGGCCTGCGCGACCCATTCGGTCGCCGGGGCATCGTCCAACAGATGGCTTTCGGCAAGCAGCCGACCGCCCAGGCGGAAATCCTCGTCGGCCAGGATGACCCGCGCCCCGGCCCGGCTAGCGGTCAGCGCCGCCGAAAGACCCGCCGCGCCGCCGCCGATGACCAGCAGGTCGCAATGCAAAAAGCCCTTGTCATAGGCATCGGGATCGGGCTGCATCGACAGGCTGCCCAAGCCCGCCGCCCGGCGGATCGCCGGCTCGTAAAGCTTTTCCCAGAAGGCGCGCGGCCACATGAAGGTCTTGTAATAGAAACCCGCCGCGAAGAAGGACGAGAACAGGTCGTTCACCGCCAGCAGGTCGAAGCCCAGCGGGCCGACATGGTTCTGGCTGGCGGCCTCAAGCCCATCGTAAAGCTCGGCCACGGTGGCACGGCTGTTGGGCTCTTTCCGGGCGCCGCTGCGCAGTTCCACCAGCGCATTCGGCTCCTCGGACCCGGCCGAAAAGACGCCGCGCGGCCGGTGATACTTGAAGCTGCGGCCCATCAGCCGCACGCCGTTCGCCAACAGCGCCGAGGCCAGCGTGTCGCCGGGATGGCCGGCATAGGTCCGGCCGTCGAAGGTGAAGCGCAGGTTGCGGGCGCGGTCGATCAGCCCTCCGGTCAGCCGGGTCATGCGGCACCGCCTTTCAGCTTGACGTCGCGCGCTAGCTCGGCGCCCAGGATCTCGTGCGTGGTGGTGTCGCGGGTCACGACCAGCCAGGAGCGGTCGCCCTGCTCGTGAAACCACAGCTCGCGATGCACACCGGCAGGGTTGTCGCGCAGATAGACGTATTCGGCAAAGGCGGCCTCGGCGCCCTCGGCCATGCCGTCGGGGCGGTTCAGCAGCACGGCATCGCCCAGATAGGTGAATTCCTGTGCGTCGCGCAGGCCAAGAAGGGGATGGGGGATCAGCATGGCGACCTCAATGCAGGTTCGGTTGGGCACCCACGCCCTTTTCGTCGATGACATAGCCGCGCGTGAAACGGTCCAGGCGATAGGCGCTTGCGGTTTCGTGCGGGCGGCCGGTGGCCAGCAGATGGGCAAAGGCATAGCCGCTGGCGGGCGTCGCCTTGAAGCCGCCATAGCACCAGCCGGCATTCAGATAGAGCCCCTCGACGGGCGTGCGGTCGATGATCGGGCTGCCGTCCATGGACATGTCCATGATGCCGCCCCAGACGCGCAGCAGCCGCGCCCGGCCGATCATCGGCATCAGCGCCATGCCGCCCTCGGCCACGTCCTCGATCACCGGCAGGTTGCCGCGTTGAGCATAGGAGTTGTAGCCGTCGATGTCGCCGCCAAAGACCAACCCGCCCTTGTCGGACTGGCTGACGTAGAAATGCCCGGCGCCGAAGGTGATGACGCCCGGGATGGTGGGCTTCAGCCCCTCGGAAACGAAGGCTTGCAACACATGGCTTTCGATGGGCAGCCGCATCCCCGCCATGGCCATGACCCGGCTGGACGAGCCCGCCACCGCCACGCCGACCGTGCCGGCGGCGATATAGCCGCGCGTCGTCTCGACCCCGCTGATCCGGCCGCCGTCGATGCGAAAGCCGGTGACCTCGCAGTTCTGGATCAAGTCGACGCCGCGCATGTCGGCGCCGCGGGCATAGCCCCAGGCCACGCCGTCATGGCGCGCGGTCCCCGCCCGGCGCTGCAACAACCCACCCTTGATCGGGAAGCGGGCATTGTCGAAGTTCAGGAACGGCGCCATGGCCCGGACCTGCTCGCGGTCCAGCAACTCGGCATCCGCGCCCGCCAGCAGCATGGCGTTGCCGCGCCGGCGGAAGGCATCGCGCTGCGCATCCGTATGGCACAGGTTCAGGATGCCGCGCTGGCTGACCATGGCGTTGAAGTTGAACTCCTGCTCCAACCCCTCCCAAAGCTTCATCGAGAACTCGTAGAAGGGCTCGTTGCCCGGCAGCAGGTAGTTCGAGCGGATGATCGTGGTGTTCCGCCCGATATTGCCCGAGCCGAGCCAGCTTTTCTCCAGCACGGCGATGCGCGCGCGGCCGAATGTCTTGGCGAGGTAATAGGCCGTCGCCAGCCCATGCCCGCCGCCGCCGACGATGATGTAGTCATAGGCCGGCTGCGGCTCGGGGTTGCGCCATAGCGGCTTCCACCCCTTGTGCCCGGTCAGCGCCTCTCTGATGACCCGCAAGCCCGAGAAATGCATGGCGATAATCTCCTTCTTCGACTCGAATCTGGCACAGCCTGGCATTAGCGATGCGCCAGAAAGGGACATTGCCTTGCCTGTTTCGGACATGGATGGCAGGCTGGCGGCGAAATCCAAGGTCCACCATGCGCCCCGATTCCCGCCCCCGCCGCTACGGCTTCCTGCTGCTGCCGGATTACGCGCTGATGTCCGCCGCCTCGGCGGTCGAGCCGCTGCGCGCGGCGAACCTGCTAAGCGGCCGTCCGCTCTACGACCTGCAATTCGTCTCGATCGAGGGGGGCTTCATGCCCAGTTCGGTCGCGGGCGGGTTCGAGACCATCGCACTGGCCGAGGCCGACGAGAACCTGGACATCCTGTTCGTGGTGGCGGGGGGCGATCCGTTGGCGCAGCGCGATCCCCGGGTGCTGGCCTTCGTGCGTCGGCTGGCGCGGCGCGGGGTGGCGCTTGGCGGCATTTCGGGCGGGGCGGCGATTCTTGCTGCGGCGGGGGTGATGGCGGCGCGGCGCTTTACCATCCACTGGCAGCATCTCGATGCCATGCGCGAGACCTGGCCCGATGCGCTGATCGAGCGACGCCTGTTCGTCATCGACCGCGACCGCTTCACCTGCGCCGGGGGCATGGCGCCCTTGGACATGATGCATGCGCTGATCGCTTCGGCGCATGGAGCCGCGCTGGCGCGGGCGGTCAGCGACTGGTTCATCCATACCGGCATCCGCGAAGCCGAGGCGCCACAGCAGCTTGATCCGGCACGTAAATACGACCTTCATCATCCGGCGCTGGTTGCCATGGTCGAGCTGATGACCAGCCATATCGCCGATCCGCTGGGGCTGGAGGACCTGGGCCAGCTTTGCGACATCACTCCGCGCCATCTGGAGCGGCTGGCCCAGGCGCAGCTCGGCGAAAGCGTGATGCAGTTCTATCGCCGACTGCGGCTGGACAAGGCCCGGGAACTGCTGACGCAATCCGGCCTGCCGCTGGCCGAGATCGCGTTGGCGACCGGCTTTGCCAGCCGCAGCCATTTCAGCCGCAGCTTTCGCGCGCAGTTCGGAATCAGCCCCTCATCGCGGCGTCAGAACCATGCGCGGCCCGAGGGTCAAGCATGCTCCGCAACACCGCCGAGCAGCATATCCCAGAAGGCATCGCCTATTTCGGCCGGGCGCAGCGCGCCTTGTTCGGACGACAAGGAGGCGCGGTGCGGATCGGATAACGGGTCCGCGGGTTTTCCGTGCCGCGCTCTGCACGGATCGGGTCCCGTGCGCCCTTCCATCGCTCCGCATGACCGGCTGGCGTGATGCAACGAATGCGCCCTGGCATTTTGATGCACCAGGAAAGCCGATGCCGAACGGGATCACAGCCTTAGGAAGCCTCCATCATCTCTGCGTGGGATTGGCGCCGATGCCCATCACAGCCAACAAACAGGCGAAAAGACTTCCCCCGTCACACCGCCCGGCACCAGGACCGGGCGGCATTTCGTCGCGAGCAGGGGCCGTCAGTTGGCGGATTGCAGATAGCCTTGCCAGCGCGCCAGGAATGCATCGCGCCCAGCTGCCGCCTCGGTCTCGTCGGTGGGAAAGACCTTGATATCTTCGATGGCGGGCAGGTCGGCATGGTCGCCCACCACGATGTCGCTGCGGCTGGGACGACGGAAGGTGCTTTCCAGCAGCGCGACCTGGGTTTCCTTCGACAGGATCGCGTCCATCGTCCGCTGCGCCAGTTCGGGGTTGGGCGCGCCCTTCACCAGCGCCATGAATTCGGTCGAGGCGAAGGTGCCTTCCTCGGGATAAACCAGCGAAATCTCGGACTGGCCGCCAGCGACATAGGCATAGGCATTGGCCTCGAAGGTCAGGCCGGCCACGAATTCGCCCTGCGCGACGCCGCGCAGGATGGACGAGGCCGAGCTGTTCACGGTCACGTTCTGCGCCAGCTTCTCAAGCGCCTCGGGGCCCATCAGCTGGTCGATCCCCCACAGGATCGTATAGGCGGTCGAGCTGTTGTTCGGATCGGCGATGGCCAGCTTGCCCTTCCAGGCGGGGTCCAGGAAATCCTCCCATTTCGTCGGGGCGGGAATGTCGCCAAGCTGGTCGGTGTTCACCATCGCGACGACGACATGGCTGAAGGTCGCAGTCCACAGGTCCTCGGGGTGGTGCAGCGCCTCGGGGATCGCGTCGAGCTGGGTCGAGCGATAGGGCTCGAACATCTCGCGGAAACCGCCCAGGGTGTTTTCGCTGGAACTCCAGAACAGGTCGGCCTGCGGGGCGGCCGCCTCGGCTTCCAGCCGGCGCAGGAGCTGGCCGCTGCCGCCGGTGATGGTGCTGAGCGAGATGTTCGGCTCAAGCTGGCGCAGGCTGTCGGTCGCCGCCTCGACCGCTTGCGCGGGCGAGGGCGTATAGACGACGACCGTGCCGCCGGCGTCCTGCGCGAAGCCGACTGTCGGCAGCAGCGTGGCGGCAAGGCCGCACAGCACGACGCGGCGGGTCAATCCAGGGTTCATGTCTTTCCTCCTCTGCATATCCGGGGCGATGTTTCGATGTGACGGCTGCCGGCCCTGCCCCGGACGGGCCGGCCCTGTTTGGGTGCCTAGCGGGACGAGAACAGCTCGACCCGGAACAGCTTGGTCGCGACGAAGATCGGCACCAGGATCACCGCCAGCAGCAGCACCCCCATCGCCGAGGCCTGCGCCATCAGGTTGCTGTCGATCAGCTTGTAGATCTGGATCGGCATGGTCTCGCGCCCGCCGGAATAGACGATGATCGAGGCGCTGAGTTCGGAAACCGTCACCGCCCAGGTCAGCACCATGGCCGAGGCGATGGCCGGCACCATCAGCGGCAGCACCACCTTGAAGAAGCTGGGCACCGGCGCCACGCCCAGGCTGATCGACGCCTCCTCGATGGAATCGGGGATGTTGTAGAGCGTGGACGAGGCGCTGCGCATCGAGAAGGGCAGCCGGCGGATGACATAGGCCAGCACGACGATGGCCCCGGTTCCGGTCAGGTGCAGCCAGCCGCTGTTGAAGGACATGGCCAGCCCGATCCCGATCGCCGTGCCCGAAAGCGCCAGCGGCAGGGTGCTGAGATAGTCCAGCGCCGGGGTGAACAGGTTCTTTTTCTTGACGATCATGTAGCTGACCAGCGTGCTGATCCCGATGCCGATCAGCGTGGCGACGGCGGAATAGATCAGCGTGTTGAGGATCGGCGTGGGATTGGTCAGCAGCAGCCGCTCGAAATTCGCCAGCGTCCACTCGCCCCAGCGCATCACCGGCCCGCGCGAGACGGTGAAGGCCCCGGTGACCAGCATGATCAGCGGCATCAGCGACACGATCACCACCGCGCCCGCCGCGCCGCCGATCAGCCAGCCCTGGCGACCCGACAGCGGCACCGGCCGGGCATTGCGGCCCTGCACCACCTGATAGCGCCCGCGCGACAGGATCCAGCGCTGAAGGAACAGCACGATCACGATCAGCCCGACCGCGACGCTGGCCAGCGTGCTTTGCATCACCGGGTCGGCCCCACCCTCGGCCACGGCGGCCTGGTAGGTCATCACCGACAGAAGCCGCACCTTGCCGCCAAGGATCGACGAGGTGCCGAAATTGCCCATGACCATGGTAAAGACCAGCAGCGCGCCGGCCATGACCGAGGGCATGATGACCGGCACCAGCACCTTGAGCCGCGACCTGACCGGCGAGGTTCCAAGGCTGCGCGCGGCTTCCTCAAGCTGCACGTCGAAGCCGCGGATCGCCGCCAGCGTGCTGATATAGACATAGGCGTAATAGGTGAAGGTCAGCGAGACGATCAGCCCCGGCCAGCCGTAGAAGCTGGGCAGGATGATGTCGACGCTGCGCAGCGCGCGGGTGACGACGCCGTTGTTGCCGACCAGCATCAGCCAGGTCTGCGCGGCGATGACCTCGGGGATCACCAGCGCGATCAGGGGCAAGAGCGCCAGCGCCGACTTGCCGGGAAATTCGTAACGCGAGGCCAGATAGGCCAGCGGCACGCCCAGGCAGACCGACAGCGACGTCACCGCCGCCGCAAGGACCAGCGTGTTGCGCACGGCCTCCAGATAGCGCGGATCGGCCAAGAGTTGCGCCCAGCCATTCCTGTCGCCGCCGCCCAGGCTGCCGGTCAGGATGGTCAGCAGCGGATAGAGCAGGAACACCACCATGACCACCATCGCGGCCAGCGAGATCCACCACCATACGGTGCGGTTGCCGATCCCCCTGCTCATGACGCCAGCACCAGGGTCTTCATCGGGTCGAAGGACAGGTCGACATCGGCGCCGGGCATATAGCGGTCATGGCCGTCGCCATGGGTCTCGACCGCCAGCGCGACATCGGCGCCGATCCCGATCAGGTAATGCGTCTTGCCGCCCAGGTATTGCCGGCGGCTGACGGTGCCCTGCACGCAGTTGGCGCCGCCCGTGCCTTGCGGGGACAAGGCGATATCCTCGGGACGCGCGATCAGCACGGCCCTGGACCCGGCCAGGGGGGCCGGAACGCGCGCCGAAATCGAATGCCCGCCCAGCCCGACGGTGACCATGCCCTGCGCCGCGCCGGGTGCGTCGATCTCGACCGTATTGGCCGCGCCGACGAAATCCGCGACATAGGACGAGACCGAGTCGCGATAGATCTCGGATGGCGTGCCGACCTGTTCCAGCCGGCCGCTTTTCATCACCCCGATCCGGTCGGACATGGCCAGCGCTTCCTCCTGGTCATGGGTCACGAAGACGGTGGTGATCCCCGCCTCGCGCTGCAATTCGGTGATGGTGTCGCGCACCTGCACCCGCAGCTTGGCGTCCAGGTTCGACAGCGGCTCGTCCATCAGCAGAACCGTCGGCTGGATCACCAGCGCCCGGGCCAGCGCGACCCGCTGGCGCTGGCCGCCCGACAGCGCCGCCGGATGCCGCTGGCCCAGGTGGCCCAGTCCCACGCGCTCCAGCGCCTCGCCGACCTTGCGCCGGATGGTCGCGCCGTCCTGACCACGCGCCCGCAGCCCGTAGGCCACGTTGTCGTTCACGGTCTTGTCGGGAAACAAGGCGTAATCCTGGAACACCATGCCGATGTCGCGCCGATGCGCCGGCAGCCCGGTCACATCCTTGTCGCCGAACAGGATCCGCCCCGCCGCCGCATCGATGAAGCCCGCGATGGTGCGCAGCAGCGTGGTCTTGCCGCAACCGGACGGGCCCAGCAGGGTGAAGAACGATCCGGGCTCGATCTTCAGCGAAAGCCCGTCGATGACACGGTGATCGCCATAGGCGACGCCCAGTTTCTGGATATCAATCCCCATTCGGTCTGTCTCCTCCCCCGAAAACCGCCTAGCGCATCGCGCGCTGGACCAGATCCAGCGCGTCGCGATGCCGTGCCGGATCGCCCGCCGCCAGGATGCGCGGGCCGCTTGACAGGGTCAGCGGCTGGCCGTCCCAGTCGGTGACCACGCCGCCC
This sequence comes from Paracoccus denitrificans, assembly GCF_900100045.1. Lineage (GTDB taxonomy): Bacteria > Pseudomonadota > Alphaproteobacteria > Rhodobacterales > Rhodobacteraceae > Paracoccus > Paracoccus denitrificans. The sequence goes on from NZ_FNEA01000015.1 coordinate 12,345, forward strand.
GCGCCCTCGATGATCGGGGTATAGGGGGCCAGGTCGTGGATCTTGAACTGCGTGTCGATATGGACATCCGTCCGGCCCGAGGCCAGCAGCCCGAAGCTGAGGCAGGCGCCGCCATAGATGCGCCATGCCGTCGCCTCGCGCAGCGCGTCCAGCGCGGGATATTCCGAAGGGTGGAAGAAATCCGGGTTGCAGACCGACAGGATCGCGCTGCCGATGTCGGCACAGCCCCGCGTGCGGCAAGGGTTGCCGTTCAGCAGCGTCGGCCGGCCCGCGATCCCGGTCCAGCGGTTGCTGCCCGACGGGTGGTCGATGATGCCGATCACCGGCTTGCCGCGATGCATCAGCGCGATCAGCGTGCCAAAGACCGGCATCCCGGCGATGAAGGGTGCGGTGCCGTCGATGGGGTCCAGCACCCAGACGAACTCCGCATCCGGGTCCGAGGCGTCCTGCTCTTCGCCCACGACGCCATGGTCGGGATGGGCGTCAGCGATCAGCTCGCGCAACCGCATCTCGATGGCCAGGTCCATGTCGGTGACGAAGCTGCGGTCGGCCTTCATCTCGATCGCGCGGTCCTGCGCGACCACGTCCAGAAGCATTCGGCGGCTTTCATCGGCCAGGACCGCGGCAAAGCTTGCAAGCCCATCAAGGATCGCGTCATTCGATTTGTTACTGTTCGTCAACACCTTGGTTCTTTCTCCAGATAGCCTGCACCGCATGGCGGACCGTGCATCGGTCGCGCACCGATAGCCCGTCGGAGAGCAAGGCCGATCAGGCACCCGATGCGGATGCCGGCCCGGTCCCGGTCGTGCCGGGGCATCTTGCCTTTTCCCGATTTGCTTGCGCCTTGCCGCGCGCCCGCCGTCAGACTGAGATTCGATCTTCGATACGGAAATGTTGCATTTTGTAGCAAATGCGTCAATCTGTAATTTGCATGGAACAGGTCGAGGAGAGTAAGGGACAGCAGACGACGTCTGTTCAGCGATTGGAGAAGCCATGTGGCAAGAAGAGCGCCATCAGAAAATACGGGCGATGCTGGCATCGTTCGGCCAGGTCTCCATCGACCGGATCGTCGAAAGCTTCGGCGTGTCGCGTCAAACCGTTCGGCGCGATCTGATCGAGATGGAACAATCTGGAATATTGCGCCGCGTCCGCGGGGGCGCCGTCCCGGTCGAAACCGAGGACATGGAGTTCAGCGTCCGCATCACCCAGCGCCTGCAGGAAAAGCGTGCGATCTGCGTGGCGGCGCTTCAGCTTCTGAGAAGCCACCAGACCATCTTCATGGATGCCGGCTCGACCATGACGATCATGGCCGAGGTGCTGGCAGGACCGACCAGCCTGACGGATCTGACCGTCGTCACCAATTCCCTCGAGGCGGCCATGCGGCTTGCACAAAGCCCGCAAGAGAGCGGCGTCCGGGTGCAGCTCCTGCGGGGTCCGGTAAGGCGCGACCCGCTGGAGACCTGGGGCGGCGCCACGGTTGCCGACATTTACAGCTATCATGCCGATGTCGCGCTTCTCTCGCCCCTTGGGATAGATGCCTCATTGGGCGCGACCTATCATCATCTCCACGGCGCCGAGATCGCCGAGGCGATGGCCCGCCAATCGACCAAGACCGCGATCCTTGCCGATCATGCGAAAATAGGCGTGACCAGCCGGAAATGTGTCTGCCCCACGGCCGAGATCGATTACCTGGTCGTCGATGCCAAGGCACGAGCCCGTTCCGGTTTTGCCGAGCTGGAAAACACGGTCGCCCAGTTGATCGTGGCGCAAGCCTGACTGCCGGTCGTTTGCCGATGCGCTCAGCCGCGCACCCGAGCCGACTTGGGATCGTAGAGGGGGGCAAGGCTGGCCTCGGCGGGGACGATGCGGCCGGCCACGTCGATGGCATAATCCGATGCAAGCATCTCGGCCGCAGTTTCATCGGTGCGGCAGGGCACATAGCCCAGCCCGATCGCGGCGCTGAGGGCATGGCCGTAATTGCCCGAGCTCAGGAAGCCGACGATCCTGCCGTCGCGCAGGATCGGTTCGTTATGGAACAACAGCGGCTCGGGATCGCGCAACCGGAACTGGACCAGGCGGCGTTCCAGCCCGGCCTCGCGTTTCTTCAGCACCGCCTCGCGACCGATGAAATCGCCCTTGCCGGTCTTGACCGCAAAGCCCAGGCCGGCCTCCAGCACATGATCCTCGTCGGTGATGTCATGGCCGAAATGGCGATAGGCCTTTTCGATCCGGCATGAATCCATGGCGTGCAGCCCGCATAGCTTCAGGCCCACCTGCTCACCCGCCTCGGCCAGGGCTTCGAAAACATGGGCGGCCTGGTCGGTCGGGACGTAAAGCTCCCATCCCAATTCTCCGACATAGGTGACGCGATGGGCGCGGGCGAGGCCCATGCCGATCTCGATCTCGCGCGCGGTGCCGAACGGATGCGCCTCGTTCGAGAAATCCCCGGGCGAGACCAGCGACAACAACTCGCGCGAGCGCGGGCCCATCAGCGGCAGCACGACCTCGGCCGCGGTGATGTCGGTGATCGTCACCCATTCGTCGCCCAGATGCCTGCGCAGCCAGGCCAGGTCGCGCTGCAAGGTCGCACCGGGCACGACGAGAAGGAAGGCGGTTTCCGAAAGCCGCGTCACCGTCAGGTCGGACTCAATGCCGCCGCGGGCGTTCAGCATCTGGGTATAGACGATGCGGCCCGCCGGCACGTCCATGTCATTCGCGCAAAGCCGCTGCAGGAAGGAAGCCGCATCGCGCCCCTCGACCCGGATCTTGCCGAAGCTGGTCATGTCCAGCAGTCCCACGCCCTCGCGCATGGCCATATGCTCGGCGCGCTGGTTGTCGAACCAGTTCTGGCGCTTCCAGCCATAGCGGTATTCGCGTTCTTGCCCGTCCGCGGCGAACCAGTTAGCGCGTTCCCAGCCCGCCACCTCGCCAAAGACCGCGCAGCGCGCCTTGAGGTGTTCGTGCAGGGGCGAACGGCGGATGCCGCGCGAGGTCGCCATCTGCCGATAAGGGAAATGGTCGGCATAAAGCAGGCCGAGCGTCTCGCTGACCCGTTCCTTCAGATAGCGGCGATTGCGCTGGAAGGGCTGGGCGCGGCGGATATCGACCTCCCACAAGTCGAAGGGCGGCTCGCCGTCCTCCATCCATTGCGCCAGCGCCATGCCGGCCCCGCCGGACGACACGATGCCGATGGAATTGTAGCCCGCCGCGACCCAGTAGCCCCTTAGCTCGGGCGCCTCGCCCAGGTAATAGCGGTCGTCGGGGGTAAAGCTTTCCGGGCCGTTGAAGAAGGTGTGGATGCCCGCCTGGCCCAGCAGCGGCATCCGTGCCACGGCTTTCTCCAGGATCGGCTCGAAATGGTCGAAATCCTCGGGCAACTGGTCGAAGCAGAAATCCTCGGGGATGCCCGCCATGCCCCAGGGCTTGGCCCTGGGCTCAAAGGCGCCGAGCAGGATCTTGCCGGCATCCTCCTTGTAATAGGCGCATTCGTCAGGGACGCGCAGCACCGGAAGCTGGGCCAGGTCGGGGATGTTCTCGGTGACGATGTAGAAATGCTCGCAGGCATGCAGCGGCAGGGTGACGCCATTATCGGCGGCAAGATCGCGGCCCCACATGCCGCCGCAGTTCACCACGTTTTCGGTGGCGATATGGCCCCGTTCGCCGCCGGCCTCCCACTCGACGCCGGTCACGCGGCCATTGGCAGTGACGATCCGCGCGACCTTGACCTGCTCGACGATCCTCGCGCCGCGCATCCGCGCGCCCTTGGCCAGCGCCAGCGCGATATTGCCCGGATCGGCCTGGCCGTCCAGCGGCAGGTGCACCCCGGCGACCACGTCGGAGATCTCCAGATGCGGATAAAGCTCCAGCACCTCGCGCGGGGAAAGCTCGTTCACGTCCACCCCGAAGGCGCGGGCCAGCGCGGCCTGGCGCAGGATCTCCTCGCGCCGCTCTTCTGTCAGGGCAACGGTGATCGAACCGCATTGCCGCAGGCCGGTCGCAAGCCCCGTCTCGGCCTCCAGCTTGGTGTAGAGGTCGGCTGAGTATTTCGCCAGCCGCGTCATGTTCTGGCTGGCGCGCAACTGGCCGATCAGCCCCGCTGCGTGCCATGTGGTGCCGGATGTCAGCTGCTTGCGTTCCAGCAGCACGATGTCGGTCCAGCCCAGCTTTGCAAGGTGATAGGCGACGGAACAGCCGGAAATGCCACCTCCGATGATGACGACGCGGGCTTGGCTGGGGAGTTCGACCATGATGGTTATCCGCTGTTGGACTGGGTGGGCTGCGCGCAGGGCCGGTGGGGACGGGATCGGGGCGGCCAGGCGATTCTGCTCTTCCGACAGGATGGAGCTACTCATGCCGTGAATGAAAATTCAACTATAATTTTCATTTTAACGCTGCGACTGGTAAAAATTTCATACACCCCGCTGCGAGCATGTTGAGATTTCAGCAGGATTGCTGCACCCTGTCGGCAGCCTCTGAAGGAGAGCCGATGGGCCATCACGTTGGTGAAGACATCCGGTCGCTGCGCAAGTCGCGGGGCATGACCCTGCTTGAGCTTGCGGGCGATGTCGGGCGTTCGGTCGGCTGGCTGAGCCAGGTCGAGCGAGGGCAGACGACGCCATCGGTCCACGACCTGGGGCAGATCTCGGATCGGCTGGGGGTGAACATCAGCTTCTTCTTCCGCTCCTCCAGCCGGGCGCCCGAGGAACGGGGGCTGGTCCTGCGCGCCGCGGACCGGACGCCCATCGGCTCGCAGGAAAGCGGTCTCGTCGAGGAGCTGCTGTCCCCGACGCTCAGCGGCTCGTTCGAGATGATCAAGTCGACCTTCGCGCCCGGCGCGTCCAGCGGCGGACGGCGAAAGGCGCGGCCCAAGGAGGATGGCGGCGTCCTGATCTCGGGCCGCCTGACCCTGATCATAGGCGACCGCGAGATCCAGCTGGAGCCCGGCGACAGCTTCCAGTTCCGCGAGACCGACTATGCCTGGCGCAACGATGGCAAGGAACCTGCCGTCGCCATCTGGATCGTCTCGCCGCCGATTTACTAGCGGCATGCCCGTCAAGGTGTTGTAATTCCCCGGATGGCCTGAGGGCATGATCGGGCGGCTTTCATGGTTATGCCGCAAATGGAGTCGATCGCTTCCTTGTCGATCTGGGCGAAGGCTTCGACCATCATGCAGCGGCTGGCGGTCTGTCATTCGTCGTTCTGTTCGAACAGCACCGCGCCGATCAGACGCATGATGGAAGGCTCATTGCGGAGGATCCCGACGATGTCGGCTCGCCGCTTGACCTCCTTGTTCTGACGCTCGATGGGGTTGGAATGCAGTTTGGTGCGTGCTGGCGCGGGAAGGGCATGCAAGCCAGCACGTCGTGCTTGCTGGTGCCCATGAGGTCGGCGAGCCTGGGCCAGCGCGGGCGCAACTGCTTGGAGACCTCGCGCCAGGGCGCTCCTCCTCCGGTGAATGCGGCGTCGCCGATCACCAGCCTGACCCCGCCCAGGCCCCGTATCCAGCCACGGATGTTTTCCTGCACCAACCTGATGGTGAACGTCTGCGCGCCATGACATGACCCAATCCGGCGGCGCAATGTCGGCATGGCAGACAGGCGGGTGATTCAGACGGCGCCGGCGCCGACCAGCCCCACGCCCGATGGTACCGGCAATACGGGACATCGTGATCGCTTTCTGCTAGCTTGGCCAATCCATCCGCTGCTTCAGGGAAACCGGGAATGACGATCACCAACCAGGATGAGCTTGACGGACTGAAGGATATCGGCCGGATCGTCGCCAACACCATGCAATCCATGGCCAGGGCGATGGAGCCCGGCATGACCACCCGCGAGCTGGACCAGATCGGCCGTGCGTTGCTGGAGCGCGAGGGCGCCGTCTCGGCGCCGCAATCCACCTATGACTTTCCCGCAGCGACCTGCATCAGCGTGAACGAGGAAATCGCCCATGGCATTCCCGGCGACAAGGTGATCGCGCCGGGGGATCTGGTCAATATCGACGTATCGGCCTCGAAGAACGGTTATTTCGCCGATACCGGGGCGACGTATCGCACAGCACCCGTGCGGCCCTCGCTGGATCGGCTGTGCCGCGACGGCAGGCGTGCCATGCAGATCGGCATCGCACAGGTCGGCAGCGGCAGGCCGCTTGCCGGCATCGGACGTGCCATTGGCCGCTTCGCCGCGGGGCGCGGCTATACGCTGATCCGCAACCTTGCCAGCCACGGCGTCGGGCGGGCACTGCACGAATATCCCGAGGAAATCCCGACCTGGCCCAGCCGCAGCGAAAAGCGCCGCATCGACAAGGGGCTGGTGCTGACGGTCGAGCCGTTCCTTTCGGCCGGTGGCCTCTGGGCGGTCGAAGGGGATGACGGCTGGACGCTTTACAGCCAACCCTCGGCCCCGGTCGTGCAATATGAGCATACGGTCGTCGCGACGGATCGCGGGGCCATCACCGTCACCCTGCCGGGCTGAGCGTGCCAGCCGTCCCTTGGACCCGGACCGGCGAATCCCTCTCCGCTTGTCCGAATGCTCGCGCCCGGGCACGAGAGCGATTACACCTCGGGATCATGCCGTGTCACGGATCGCGGCTGTCCAAACCGGCCGGCTTTCCCCAAGCAGGCCCGCGCGGGTCGCGGTCATGTCCGACGAGCGCGGTTTTCCCGCCCTTCCTGCCGGAACCGGGAACGTGACTTGTGCATGCTGGCGGGCATCATTAGCTAGACCCATCATGCCCCATGGCTCAGGAGGACCCGCCCGGTGGAGGCCCTTATCGAACAATATCTGGGCAATCCGCTGATATTGGCCGTCCTGCTGTTTCTTGCGAATTTCGTCATGGAGGAAGGGGCGATCATCGCCGGTGCGGCGCTGGCCGCCGCAGGAGAGATCGGCACCGGGCTGGCTCTGGTGGCGCTGGTAACCGGGAACATCGTCAGCGACTGGGCGCTTTACGGAATCGGCGCGCTGGCCGGAAGCAGCCCTCTCGTCCGTCGCTGGGTCGACGGGAAGATGCTGGAGCGGGGGCGGCGGCTGCTGGACCGCGGCGTCCTGCCGGCGGCGTTGCTGGCACGGCTGTTGCCTCCGGTCTTCATGGCCAGCGGTTTCGTGCGCGTCGACTTTCGCCGCTTCGCGATCGTGAACGGCGTGGTCGCGGCAGTTTATACGGCGGCACTGTTCTTCGGCGCGTTCGGCCTCAACCTGGTCCTGTTCGATCTGCTGGGCAACTGGGCCTGGCCGGTCATGGTCGGGCTGGTCATCGGCGTGGTCTGGCTGAGCCATCGATTCACGGTCTATTATTTCGCCTCGGACAAGGACGAAGGGGGCAACTCGGGCGACTGAGACGGCAGCTTTCCGTCACCGATGACGCAACCCAGGGCCGCACGCAGCAGGTCGGCATGCGTCCAGGGCAGGAAATGGTCGGCCTCTTCGATCAGGATCACCCGCGGGCCGGGACTGGCGGGCAGATGCGCCTGCAGGAAACCCACGTTTTCCGGCGGCACCAATGTATCGGCCAGCCCCTGGACGATGGTGACGGGGGCGGTGATACGCGCCAGGTCGGGGGTCAGCTCCTCAAGCCCCGGCCGGAGATTCATCAGCTCGGCATTGGCGTTGGCCAGTTCCGTGGGCAGAAGCCCGGCAAAGAAATCAAGCGCCGCCAGTTGCTGCAGGGGATGGGTTTCCTCCAGCGCCGGATCGGCGGCGGCGCCGATCAGCAGAACCCCCGCGATCCGGTCGGGATAATCGGCGGCAAGTCGCAACGCGACCGGGCCGCCATAGGAATAGCCGACCAAGACCGCGGCTCCGGTCCCGCCCGCCGTCAGAAGCGGCGCGACGGCCGCGGCCTGGCCGGCCAGGTCGATCTCGGGCTCTTCCCCGCTGGCGCCGAAGCCGGGGCGATCCACGGCCAGGTGATATTGCCCGACCGGAACGTCCAGCAGGAAGCGGTCCCATTCCTCGGCAGTGCCGGGACTGCCATGCAGGAAGATCACCCGCCGCCCGCCGGGCTGGCCCGCCGCCAGATAGCCCAGTTGGGCCTGCCCGTCTCCGCGCGCCAGCCGCATTTGCCGGACCGTGCGGCCCTGCTCCCCGGGCCAGGCGTCGTCGGGCTCCAGCCCGATGCCGGTGATCGCCGAGAACTGTTCGCGCAACGGCTGGAACGGCTCGAGCACGAAACCCAGCGCCCCTTCGGCCAGCGTCTGTTCCGGCGCGGGGATCACGATGGTTTCGCCGGGGGGCGGGCAGATGGGCAGGTCGGGGATCATGCAAGACTCCTTTGCGGAGGACCAAGGCCGCCGCACCGCTCGACGGCGGGATTGTCTCGCCCGGCGCGAGGCTGCGCAAGGGGTGTTCACGAGCTTTGGGGATAGACGCGCCGCAGCGCCTCTTGCTGTCGCTGCAACCGGATCATGCCGCTCAGGCCGACGGGCCGCGCCCCGCGCTTTCGCATGACATCGCCGATGGCGAAAAGCCAGCGATACTGCCGCCACAACGCACGGTATGCCTGTCGCAGCGTGCTGCCGCCGGCCCAGAAATGCAGCATCTCGGCACCGGCGCCGTTCAGCTCCAATATCCTGAAATCGCTGGCCGCGCCCAGATCCTCGACGCTGCGAAAGCGGATGTCGAAGCGCCCGAAATGGAAATCCGGTATCTCCCGCGAGATCTCGTCGATCAGCGCTTCCAGTTGCGGCGTCACCAGGGACTGCGCGTCGCGATAGACCGCGCCGAGCCTTGCGCTGCGGGCATTGGTCAGGACATGGAAGGCACCCGGGCCGGGCACGGTCTCCCAGCTTTCGGGATGGCGGTCGCGATAGATGGCGCCGTTCGGACGCAGGACCTTGTCGGCCCGGACCAGTTCGGCCACGCTTCGGCAGCCGTCGCCGATCACATGCGGCGGATAGACGAAGGCCATCGAGACGATGCGGCCCCGCACCTGGTCGGGATGGCGCAGATAGAATATCCCCGCCTCGCCGGGCAAGTCGACCAGTTCCTGCAACAGGATCATGGTGCCCGGAGGCTGCACCGCCAGATAATCCGCCAGATCCTCGGCCCGCTGGATCAGCCTGACGCCCCAGCCCTGATAGCCGCGGTCGGGCTTGGCGACGACCGGGAAATCCAGCCCGGCCTCGGCCATCGCGGCCAGCGCGCAATCGACGGGGGTATCCGCTCCGGTGTCGCAACGAAGGCGGGCAAAGCGGGCCAGCCGCGCCCTGCCCTGCGGCCCGAACAGGTCCAGCCCCTGCGATTTGCTTTCGCCCCACAGCCCGCCGGCCTCCATCGCGGGATTGGCGGCGCTGGGAAGCGTCAGGCTGCGATAACGGATCGCCAGCGCCAGCCACATCAGCGCGGGGACGACATAGAACAGCCGTTCGGGGATGTGGCGCTTGAAGGCGGGATAACGCTCTCCCTCCGGCGGACGGAACTGGAGAGAGGCGGCTTTAGGCGTGCAGGTCAATGGTTCGGGTCGTCCTTTGCCGGGGTCTCGGATGGTGCTCCGGTCACGGCCGAGCCACCTTGTGCAGGCGATGCGTCCCGGCTTCCGACGCGCCACCCGGAAGAAGCGACCATGGCGCAATTCAGCCAAAAGGTCCAGATTCGCCCAACCTCCGCGCGGCCACGCTACCCGATGCGCGGGCCGGATCCGCGTATTCGTCCACGCATCCGGGCCGGCCGCAAAGTGCGCGACCGCCGCGGTCGTCCGCTTGCCTTGCGCCGCAGGCTTCGCTTCGTCAGACGGGCCTGCACCACCCAAGCTCCGCGGAAATCGCCTCGGCGCAGCGCATCACAGGGGCGACGAGTGTCCCAAGCCGTTCCTCGGACATGTAATGGACGGAACTTGCGACGCTGACGCCGGCCACGACCTTTCCCCTGGCATCGCGGATCGGCGCCGCCACACAGCAGATCCCGACTTCGTTTTCCTCGCGCTCGATCGCGAAGCCCTTGTCCCGGAACTCGGCCAGCTTCGCTCTGAAGACGTCCCACTCCAGAAAGCCCGTGGGGGTCATCTCGTTCGCCAGGGCGTCCGCCCGCGCCAGTTCGTAAAGCCGCAACCACTCCTGTTCGGGCAGATCGAAGAGCTGGACCTTTCCCGTCCCCGTCGTCGCCATGGGTTTTTGCAGGCCGATGCGCGACCGCATCTCAAGCCCCTTCGTCCCGGGGATCTTGTCCACATAGATGATGTTGTCGCCCTCGCGGATGCTCAGGTGGATAGAGTCGCCGGTTTCGTGGGCGAGCTGCTCGATATGCGGACGCGCGCAACTGGTCAGGGGCATCTGCTCCAATGCGGCACTGCCCAGGCTGATGAGCGCCGGACCCAGGACATAGCCCCTTCCATCGATATGACGAAGGTAGCTGTGCTGCACGAGAAAGCTTACAAGGCGATGTGTCGTGCTTCTGCCGGTTCCCACATGACGGCCGATGGAGGCGAGATCGGCACAGCCGGATCTCACCGCCTCCAGGACTGTGAATACTCGCGACAGAGATTGCGTGCCCGGTTTGGTGCTGTCGGCGTCCATTTCTACCCCATCCATCCTGTTGTCCCATATTATGGCACATAAAACCATAATTTAAAAGATTTTTATGATTCTCGCTTGACATGGGATTTGTTCCCATAATATGAAACGCTGACTGCGCCGGGAGGACGCAGCGAACAATCGGATATGGGAGGCGACCGTGATTCCGTTGCCAGCAATGAACCCGGCGAGGCCGGGGCCGGATAAGTCATGCTTGTCCGCACAGCCAGGCATTCCACATTTGATCCGCCCGGCCTCACGGGATGTGCAGGTGCCTTGCGCATGACCTACACATTCGATTTCAGCTTTCTCGCGGAATACTGGCCCCAGTTGCTCAAGGGCCTGGTCCAGACCGCGCAGCTTTCGCTCCTGTCGATCATCTTCGGCTTCCTGCTTGGAACCCTGCTGGCGATCGGCCGCACGGCGCAAAGCAAGCTGCTGCGCCGGATCTGCGCCATCTATGTCGAGGCGATCCGCAACACGCCGCTGCTGGTGCAGATGTTCATGATCTATTTCGGGCTGGCCTCGGTGGGCTTCAAGCTGTCGGCCGAGTTCTGCGCCGTGCTGGCCATCGTCATCAATGTCAGCTCCTATACCTGCGAGATCATGCGCGCCGGCATCGAATCGGTGAGAAAGGGCCAGCGCGAGGCTTCGGACTGCCTTGGCCTCACCTGGCTTCAGTCCCTGTTCCTCGTCGTGCTGCCGCCCGCGACCGAGCGCGTCTATCCGGCGCTGGTCAGCCAGTTCATCCTGATCATGCTCGCCACCAGCCTTGTCTCGCAGATCTCGGCCGAGGAACTGACCTCGACCGCGGCGCGCATCGACTCGATGACCTTCCGCTCCTTCGAGATCTACACGGTGGTCGCCCTGATCTACATCGGCCTGGCCTTCGTGTTCCGGCTGGGGTTCTGGGCGCTGTCGCGGCTGGTCTTCCCGCGCCTGCGCCGCCTCGGCACGCCGCTTTAGGAGGCAAACGATGCTCACGACTTTCCAAATGCAGGCGCTGCTGACCGCCGCCGTCTGGACGGCCGGGCTGTCGCTGATCGCCTTCGTCCTGGGCGGCGCGGTCGGCCTGCTCATCGCTGTGATGCGGGTCTCGGCCAACCGGGTGCTGCGCGGCATCGCCTTCACATACATCCAGATCGTGCAGGGCACGCCGCTGCTGGTGATGATGATGCTGGCCTTCTTCGGCCTATCCATCCTGGGCTTCGACCTTACGCCCTTCGCCGCCGCAAGCTTCGCGATGGTGATCTATTCCAGCGCCTATTTCGGAGAGATCTGGCGCGGCGGCATCCTTGCGGTTCCGAAAACCCAGTGGGAGGCGGCCGAGTGCCTGGCCCTGCATCCGGTCCAGAGGTTCTGGCTGGTCATCATCCCGCAGGGGTTGCGCATCTCGACGCCACCGACGGTCGGCTTCATGGTCCAGATCGTCAAGAACACCTCGCTGGCCTCGGTGATCGGCGTCGCCGAGCTGACCTATACCAGCAAGCTCATCAACAATTCGACGTTCCAGCCCTTCATCATCTTCAGCGTCGTCGCCGTGCTCTACTTCTGCATGTGCTACCCGCTGGCCTGGTGGAGCCGCAAACTCGAGGACAAACTGAATGTCGCCCATCGTTAAACTGAACAACGTCTCCAAAAGCTTCGGCAGCCTGCATGTCCTGCAAGGCGTGTCCTTCGACGTCGCGGCAGGCAGCGTGGTCGCCATCATCGGTCGCAGCGGCTCGGGGAAAAGCACCGCGCTGCGCTGCATCAACGGGCTGGAAAAGATCAACAGCGGCGAGATCACCGTCTGCAACCACCACCTGCATCACGACGTGACCCGGGCCCAGTTGCGCGCCCTGCATCTGGACGTGGGCATCGTCTTCCAAAGCTACAACCTTTTCCCGCACCTGACCGTCGGCCAGAACATCATGCTGGCACCGCGCTGGGTTCGGAAGCAGTCGAAATCCGAGGCCCACGAACATGCCGCCGAGGTGCTGCGCAAGGTCGGGCTGGCCGAAAAGTTCGACGCCTATCCCGAGCAGCTTTCCGGCGGCCAGCAGCAGCGGGTGGCCATCGCGCGCTCGCTGGCGATGGAGCCCAAGCTGATGCTCTTCGACGAAGTGACCTCGGCGCTCGATCCAGAACTGACGGGCGAGGTGCTGAAGGTGATGGAAAGCCTTGCCAGGGACGGCATGACGATGGTCCTCGTCACGCACGAAATGGCCTTCGCCAAGGGCGTGGCCGACAAGATCGTCTTCATGCACCAGGGCCGGGTCTGGGAGGAAGGCGGCGGAGAGATGCTGTCCGCGCCGCAGACCCCGGAACTGCGCCAGTTCGTCGGCAACGGCCTGTGACATTCGCCGACCGCCGGCGGCGGCCGGCGCTTACCCCAACTTGCACTCATGGGAGGAACATCATGACCATTCGCAACCTGACGCTTGCCGCGCTGACCGCGGTCGGCCTGGCCGCGGCCCTGCCTGCCGGCGCGGATACGCTGAGCGATATCCGCGACCGCGGCACCATCAATATCGGCGTCGATATCGGCCAGGCGCCGTTCGGCATGGTGGACGGGTCGATGAACCAGACCGGCTCGGACGTGGACACCGCCCGCAAGCTGGCCGAGGATCTGGGCGTCAAGCTGAACGTCGTCTCGGTCGCTCCGGCGAACCGCATCCCCTTCCTGCTGACCGGCAAGGTGGATGTCGTCGTCGCCAGCTTCTCGATCACCGAAGAGCGCAAGAAACAGGTCGATTTCTCGAAACCCTACGCGGTCAGCGAAGTCGTCGTGGCGACCACCGGCGGGCTGGAACTGTCCGGTCCGGCCGATCTGGAAGGCCGTCAGATCGCGGTTACCCGCGCATCCACCAACGACACGCTGATCACCGATGCGATCGCCGCAAACGACGTGAAGGCCACCATCGTCCGCTACGACGACAACGCCATGACCACCAATGCCGTGCTCAGCGGCCAGCACGACGTCTATGTCGTGGCGCAATCGCTGCTGGTGCCGATCAACGAGGCCAATCCGTCGCGCAAGATCGAGCCGCAATTCGTGCTGCGCACCTATCCGCTGGCCATCGGCCTGCGCAAGAACGAGCCGGAACTGAAGGACTGGCTGGACAACTGGGTCGACGAGAACCTCGCCAACGGCAAGCTGAACGAGATCTACCAGACCTATCACCTGTCGCCCCTGCCCGACGTGATCCCCGAGGAATGATCGGGAACGGGCGATGACGACCTTCATACCAAGCCACAGGAAACATGGTGATGAAAGCTAAGACGATCCGGCTGCATCCCGACGACGACGTCGTTATCGCCCTTGAACCCCTTGATCCGGGTTCGCGCATCGAGGCCGAAGGTCTGGACGTGCGCGAGCCCGTGCCGGCGGGCCACAAGCTCGCCACCCGCGACATTCCGGCCCAGGGTCCGATCCGGCGCTACAACCAGGTGATCGGCCTGGCGACGCAGCCGATCCGGGCCGGGCAGCATGTGCATGTCCAGAATGTCATGATGGCCAGCGTCGAGAACGACTATGCCGTCGGCACCGACGCCGCGCCGACCGAATACGTCACCCCGCCGGCCACATTCATGGGGATCCGGCGCCCGGATGGGCGCGTGGCGACGCGGAACTACATCGGCATCATGACCAGCGTGAACTGCTCGGCCCGGGTCGCCCGCGCCATCGCCGACCATTTCCGCCGCGACCTGCGGCCCGAGGCGCTGGGGGATTATCCGAACATCGACGGCGTCGTCGCGCTGACCCATGGCTTCGGCTGCGGCATCGACGTGAAAAGCGAAGGCATGGCGATCATCCGCCGGACGCTGTCGGGCTATGCCGTGCATCCCAATTTCGCCGCCGTTATCTTTGTCGGCCTGGGCTGCGAGGCGAACCAGATCGGCGACATCCTCGCCTCGCGCGGGCTGGCGGAAAGCCCGACCCTGCACAGCTACACGATCCAGGATGTCGGCGGCACCACCAATGCCATCCGGCAGGGGATCGAGCTGGTGAAGTCCCTGCTGCCCGGCCTGAACGACGTGAAACGCGAGCCGGTGCCCGCCTCCTATCTGACCGTCGGCCTGCAATGCGGCGGCTCGGACGGCTATTCGGGCATTTCGGCCAACCCGGCACTTGGCGCGGCGGTCGATCTGCTGGTCAGGAACGGCGGCACCGCCATCCTGTCCGAAACACCCGAGGTCTACGGCGCCGAGCATCTGCTGACCCGCCGCGCGGTCTCGCCCGAGGTGGCGCAGAAGCTGATCTCGCGCATCGACTGGTGGAAATCCTATTGCGCCAAGAACGGCGCCGAGATGAACAACAACCCCTCGGCCGGCAACAAGGCCGGAGGATTGACCACCATCCTGGAAAAATCCCTGGGCGCGGTGGCCAAGGCCGGGACCACGAACCTGACCGAGGTCTACGAATATGCCGAGCCGGTGACGCAGCGCGGCTTCGTGTTCATGGACTCCCCCGGCTTCGACCCGATCTCGGCCACCGGGCAGGTCGCGTCCGGGGCGAACCTGATCTGCTTCACCACCGGGCGCGGCTCGGCCTTCGGCTGCATGCCCACGCCTTCGCTGAAGCTGGCCACGAACTCGGCGACATGGCGCCGGCAGCAGGACGACATGGACATCGATTGCGGCGTGATCCTGGAGGGCGATGCCACCATCGAACAGGTCGGCCGGCAGATCTTTGACAGGATGCTGTCCTGCGCCTCGGGCGTGCCCTCGAAAAGCGAGATCCACGGCTATGGCCAGGACGAATTCGTGCCCTGGCAGATCGCCGTCGTCACCTGACCCCAACGCAGCAAGCAGGGCTTACACATGGCCACTCACAGCACCCCCCGCTTCGCGGCGGTCGATTGGGGCACCAGCAGCTTCAGGATCTGGCTTGTCGATGCAAGGGGACAAATCCTTGCCGAACGCCGCAGCGCCGAGGGCATGACCGTGGCCCGCGAGACGGGCTTTCGCAAGATCCTCGACGGCCACCTTGCCGCGATGCAGGCCCCCCAGGACCTGGGCGTCGTCATCTGCGGCATGGCCGGCGCGCGGCAGGGCTGGGTCGAGGCCGGCTATCTCGACTGCCCCGCGCCGCTGGACGCTCTGGCGGCGCGGGCCATCCGCGTCGGGCACGAAACCCGGGACATCCGCATCCTGCCCGGCGTGGCGCAGCGCGATGCCGATCATCCCGACGTCATCCGGGGCGAGGAAACCCAGCTTCTGGGCCTCGCGCATGGTGAGGGCGCGCTGACGGTGGTGATGCCCGGGACGCATTCGAAATGGGTGCGGCTGGAGGGGACCACCCTGGCCGGTTTCGCAACCCACATGACCGGCGAGATCTTCCAGGCGCTGACCAGTGCGACCCTGCTGAAGCACGCGGTCGAGGGCGCCACGGGCCGGCGCGACCACGCCGCGTTCCGTGCCGGGGTCCGCGAGACGTTCGCCGCGCCGGCCGGCTGGTCCAGCCGGTTGTTCGAGGTGCGCGGCCGCCAGCTCCTGTTCGGGGCGGATGCCGATGCCGCAAGGGACCGGATTTCCGGCATCCTGATCGGCGCCGAGATCGCCGCGGGGCTGGCGCAGGGTGCGGGCGGATCGCCCCTCCGCATCCTCGCCTCGGGCCGGCTCGCCGATCTTTATATCGAAGCCTTCGAACTGCTCGGCATCGCCTTCGCCGTCGAGGATGCCGACCGCGCGACCCTTGCCGGCCTGACCTTCGCCGCCGGCCGGATCTGGCCATGACCACGCAAACCGGAGTGCCGCATATGTCCTTCCCTGCCCTGAACCTGCCCATCGTCGCCATCCTGCGCGGCATCCGGCCCGACGAGGCCGAGGCGGTCACCCACGAACTGCTCGACGCCGGGTTGCAGGCCATCGAGGTTCCGCTGAACTCGCCCGACGCCTTTCGCTCGATCGAGATCGCGGCGAAACTTGCGCCCGAGGGCGTGCTGATCGGCGCCGGAACCGTCACCCGCGCCGAAGAGGTCGCGAGCCTGCATGATGCGGGCGGGAGGCTGCTGGTCTCGCCCAATATCGACGATGCGGTGATGGAGGCCGCGCGCGGCCTCGGCATGGTGACGATGCCCGGTGTCCTGACGCCCACCGAGGCACTGAGGGCGCTGCGGCTTGGCGCCTCGGCGCTGAAGTTCTTCCCGGCCAGCGTGCTGGGTCCCTCCGGCATCTCGGCGATCCGCACCATCCTGCCGCCCGATGCCACCATCGCGGCGGTCGGCGGCGTCGGAGAAGAGAATTTCGCCAGCTATCTGGCCGCGGGCGTCTCGGCCTTCGGGATCGGCTCGAACCTTTTCCGCCCCGGCCTGTCGGCCAGCGAGGTCGGCGCCCGGGCGCGCAGCATCGTCGCGGCCTACACGGCTGCCGCGCGCTCGGTGCAAAAGGGCTGACGTGGCGCTTCGCCCACCCGGCACGTTCAATTCAGCTTCTACCCAGATGGAGGGGTGCATGAAGGCGCTTATCATCGAAAAGGAAGGCCACACGGTCATCGGCGACATCGCGGAGCCCCGGATGGGCCCGGGTGACGTCCGGGTCCGGGTGTGCCATGTCGGGCTTTGCGGCACCGACTTCAACTCGTATCGCGGGCTCAATCCGCTCGTCACGCTGCCGCGCGTGCCCGGGCACGAGATCGGCGGCGAGATCATCGAGGCAGGCGCATCCGTTCCCGCCGAGTTCGCGCCCGGCCGCCGGGTGGTCGTGGTTCCCTATACCAATTGCGGCGAATGTTCCTCGTGCCGCAAGGGCCGGCTGAACGCCTGCCGCTACAACAAGACCCTGGGCGTCCAGCAGCAGGGCGGCCTGACGCGCGAGATCGTCGTGCCGGCGGAAAAGCTTATCCCGAACGACACGCTGCCGCCCCAGCACCTGGCGCTTGTCGAGCCGCTGGCCGTCGGCTTCCATGCCGTCGCGCGCGGCAAGGTCGGCGCGGGCGATACGGTCGTGGTGCTGGGGTGCGGCATGATCGGCATGGGCGTCCTGATCGGCGCGGCGGCGCGGGGCGCCCGGATCGTGGCCGTGGACATGAGCGCGCAGAAGCTGGACCTGGCCCGCCGTTTCGGCGCGGCGGTCACGCTGAACCCCTCCGAACAGGATGTCGAGCAAACCGTCGCGGAACTGACCGGCGACCTGGGCGCGGACGTGGTCTTCGAGGCGGTGGGCACGCCCGCGACCTTCACCCAATGCATCGCGCTGGCGGGCTATGCGGGACGCGTGGTCTATGTCGGCTATTCCAAGGCGCCTGTCAGCTACGACACGGCCTTCTTCAACCTCAAGGAACTGGACATCCTGGGCTCGCGCAATGCGACGATGCAGGATTTCAGGGACGTCATCGCCCATCTGGAAAAGATCGGCGACATGGCGGACCTGCTGATCTCGAAGGTCTTCCCCTTCTCGCAGGCGGATCAGGCATTCCCCTATTGGAACGACAATCGCGACAATCTCAAGGTGATGGTGGCACTATGAACGACAGCTTCAAGCGGGCTTTCAGCCTGGAAGGCAAGCGTGCGCTGGTGACCGGCGGCGGTTCCGGGCTGGGCGAGGCGATGGCCGCCGCCATGGCCGCCGCCGGCGCCAAGGTCATCCTGGTCGGACGCCGCAAGGACATGCTGGAACAGGCGGCCGGCCGCATCCCCGGCGCCAAGGTCGAAACCGTGGACCTGGCCGACATCGCCGCGCTCGACGCGGCCGCGAAAGCCATCCTGGAGCGGCATGGCAAGATCGACATCCTCGTGAACAATGCCGGGAACACGATCCGCAAGCCGTTCCTTGAGACGACATACGAGGATATAGACGCTGTGGTCGACGTGCATCTGCGCGGTGCGCTGGAGTTCTCGCGCCCGATCATCGCGCGGCAGGCGGAAACCGGCGGCGGCTGTGTCATCTTCACCGCATCGATGGCCTCCTACATGGGCCTGCCCTATGTGATGGGATATACCGTCGCCAAGACCGCCCTGCTGGGTGTCGTGCGCGCCCTTTCCGCCGAGTTCGCCGGCCAGAACGTCCGGGTGAACGGCATCGCGCCGGGCTGGATCGACACGCCGCTTTATCGCGGGGCCACGGGTGCCGATCCCGCGCGCAAGGCCAAGGCCCTTGGCCGAATCCAGATGGGACGCATCGGCGAGGTCGAGGATGTCGGCTGGACCAGCGTATTCCTGGCCTCGGACGCGGCCGCCTATATCACGGGACAGACAGTGGCCGTGGATGGCGGAGCCCTGGCGGGTTTCTGACCTTCGCCGGGCGCGCCTTTGCTCCGAGATGCCAGCCGTTGGGGGCCGGTTTGCAAGGATGCCGCAGCTTGGCTCAGGTCGATGCGCATCCTTTCTCCAGCCCCGCCAGGGCTTCGCAAACATGCCGGGCATCTTCGGGCAGCAGCGCGGCACGGTCCGGGGCTTGAAGGTCCAGCACAAGGCTTGCCGCTTCCTCCAGGGGTTTCTCGCCGCCAGGCCCCGCCGTTGGCGGAAGCGACCGGATCAGGGCATCCAGCACCTCGGCCTCGATCCGCTCGGCCGTGAGCTCCTGCGCCTTGATCGCCTCGCGCAGGGCGGGCACGCGCGGGTTCCAGGCCAGGCTGGCGTCGGATTTCATCGCCGTCCTGATGCGGCGCAGCGGACGGATCACGTCTTGCCGCCATTGCGCGCATGAGGCGTCCAGTGCCCGGATGGCGGCGGCATCCAGCGCCTTGCCCAGAACTGCGCCGTGAAGGACGGCGAGAAACAGCGGGATGTCCAGCCCATATGTCTCCTGCAGGCGCAGGCAGGCCGGAGCCACGCCCGGCGCGGCATAGATCTTCAGCATGAAGGGCCAGAGTGCCGTCGCCTCGTCTTTCTCGGCGGCGCATTTCCCTTTGGGGCCGGCTTGCATCGTCATGGCTCCTCGCTCGCCAGCGCGGCGATCTCGCCCACACTCACCGGCCGAAGCGGCGGCCGGACGGTCAGCCAGCCCGCCTCCTCCATGGTCACGCCGCGTATCCGGGCCGTCAACTGGGCCAGGGTCGGGCCGCAGATCCGGCCCTGGCAGGGGCCCATGCCGCAGCGCAGGAACGCCTTGAGCTGGTTCGGCCCGGCAGCGCCAGCGGCAAGGCTTGCCCGGATCTCGCCGCAGCGCACCTCTTCGCAGCGGCAGGCGACCACCTCGTCCGGGGGCGTCAGCAATTCCGGCGCAGGCCGGTAAAGGCGCTCGATCAGCGGGCGCGCGGCAAGATGGGCGCGACGCGCGCGGCGCGTGGCCGAAACAAGCAGCGGATCGACCTGATGGCCAAGCCGTTCCAGAATGGCCATGGCGGCGATGCGCCCTTCGAGCAAGGCCACCATGGCACCGCCGACCCCGCCGGCATCGCCCGCGACATGGACATGGCCGAGCGAGCTGCACAGATCGCGGTCCCGCGCCGGATGGAAGGCGACCGCAGCCGCGGACCAGAGCATCCGGCATCCCAGGCTGCGCAGCAGATGGGTTTCAGGGATGACGCCTTCGTGCAGGCCGATGCGGGACAGCCGCAGCCTGTGCCGGCCGCGGCCGAGAAAGCGCAGAACAAGGCCGCCGTCCCCATCGGGCTCGATTCCGATCTGACGGGCATTGGTATGGACGGCGATCCCCGCCCGGCGCAGCTGCCACAAGAGCCCCGCGCCCTTGGCCAGATAGGCCGGACCGTGCCCCAGCAACGCGCGCGGCAGGTGCGGCAGCGCCGCAAGCATGGCCCCCGGTCGGGCGGTATCGACCAGCACCAGATCGCGCTTGCCCGCCGTCAGGCATTGCGCGGCATAAAGATAGACAAGCGGCCCCGTCCCCACCAGCGCAAGCGGCCCCCGGGGCAGCAGCCCCTCGCGCTTGAGCAGGATCTGCAGGCCGCCGATGGTGGTCACCCCGGGCAGCGTCCAGCCGGGCAGCGGGACCGGCCGCTCCATCGCGCCGGTCGCGACCAGCAGGTGCCGCGCGGCTTCGCGGCGCAGGCCGCCCGCATCCCTGAGCCAGACCGTGCCGTCCGGTTCGACCCGCCACGCCTCGGTCGAGAAGGCGAGCGTGGCGCCGCTGGCCCGCAGCCGCGCCACCTCGGCCGCACCGGCCCGATAGTCGGGACCAAGGATGGCGGCCCGGCTTTCGGGAACGGTCTCGATACCGCGCCAGATCTGGCCGCCGGGACCGGGCGTCTCGTCGACAAGCAGGACCCGCGCGCCGCGTTCGGCCAACAGGCTGGCGCCGCCGATCCCGGCCGGGCCGGCACCGATGACGATCGCGTCCCAGCGGCTCATTTCCCCGCCCCCGCCGCATCGCGCCGCGCGCCGATCTGGCGGCGCACCTTCATCCCGGCTCGTGCGGCCACCATGCAGGCACGCTGGTTGTCCTGGCCGTCTATGCTCACGAGGCAATCGAAACAGGCGCCCATCAGGCACCATGGCCCGCGCGCGGCGCCGGAAACCGGGGTTTCGCGGAAAGCCGTGACGCCAGCGGCCATCAACGCGCCGGCCACCGTCTCTCCGGGCCGGAAGCGCAGCGGACGGCCTTCGAAGAACAGTTCGGGACCCGCCTCGGGGGTGGGGGGGTCAAGTCGGATGAACGGCAAGGCGCGCACTCCGCATGGATCGGGGGGCGGGGCCAAGATCGCCCCGGGCCAAGGCGGGGCCGAGGTCGAGCGCATGCAGGCTCGCCAGCGTGACCCCGCTGTGACAGGTGACGAGGAATGCCCCCGGCATCTCGGGCGATTCGTCATAGATCGGCAGGCCGTCCGGCGTCATGATCCTGAGCGCGGCCCAGGCCCGGACCAGACGCGCCGAGCGCAGGGCCGGGAACAGCCGCGTGCCGATGCGGCAAAGCCGGGCGATGGCCTCGACCTCGGTCGCGGTCGAAAAGCCGGCATCCTCATGCGTGCTGCCCAGCAGCACCGTGCCCTCGCGGCTTTGGCGGATGGCGCTGGCAGGATGGTGCAGGAAGGGCGCCACCCGGTCTGTCACCACAATCTGGCCGCGCTCGGGCATCAGACGCGGCTCCAGCCCGATCTGGCGCGCCAGCGCATCGGCGCCAAGGCCGGCCGCGATGACGATCCGGCGGCCCGTCACCTCGGCCCCCGAGGCATCGCGGATCGCAAAGCCCCGATGCGGATCCCGCCGGATCTCGCGCGCCGAGAAATTCGTCCGCAGCCGGCCGCCGTGCCGGACCAGCCCTTCGTGAAAGGCGCGCAAGGCGAACAGCGGGCTGACCTCGCCATCGAGGTCGGAAAGCGAGGCGCCAAGCACCTGCGGACCGATGCCCGGCGCCCTCTCGCGCAGGGCTTCGCGGTCAAGCAACTCGATGCTGATATCGGCGGCTTCAGCACGGGTGCGGGCGATCAGCGCCCGGCGCTGTTCCATCTCTTCTGCCGAGCAGCAGAAATGCAGCCCGCCGCCGCCGCGCCAGCCGATGTCGATCCCGCTTTCCTCGCCCAGGATGCGGGCAAGCTCGGGCCATCGCCTGCCGGCACGGATCGACCAATGCATGTAGTCGGGATGGCCAAGCCCCTTGCCCTGCAGCCAGACCAGGCCGAAATTCCCGCGCGAGGCGCGAAAGGCGATGTCGCCCTCGTCCAGCAGGGTCACGTCGGCACCCGCCCGCGCAGCACCCCAGGCAAGCGCCGCGCCGATCAGGCCACCGCCGATGACGACCAGTTCGCCGGCCACGCTCATCCCGGCCAATCCGGCGGTTGCAGGGACAGGTGCATCCAGCGCAGGAGCGTGACGATATCGAAGACCGGAAGACCGAACCGACGCGAGACCGCCGCCGAATAGGGCGGCAGGTTGGCGCATTCGAAGACCAGCGCGCCGACCTCGGGGTGACGGTCCAGCAGTTCCGCCACCGTGGCCATCACGTCGGCCTCTTGCGCGGCGCGGTCGACCTCGGGCGCCTGCTCGCGCATGTTGCGCAGCAACGGCCCGTCGAAGGGCAGCGCCGCGATGGGCAGCCCGGCTTGCGCACCCACGCCGCGGAAATGCCGCTCGTCCAGCGCAGAAAGGTCCGAGACGATCAGCCCCGGCACCCGCCCTGCGGGCAGGATGCGCCGGATCATCGGGATCTGCAGCAACGCCGAGGACAGGAAGGGCACCGGCGAATGCCGGACCAGCTCGTCCTGGAGCGCGGCGAGGAAACCGCAACTGGTGGTGATCGCCGAACAGCCCAGCCCGGCCAGGTCGTCTATCGCGGCGCGAAAGGCGTCCAGGGCATGGCGCGGATCGCCCTCGATCACGTCGCGCGGCCTGACGCCACGCACCACGCGGAACTGCACCGCAAAGGGCCAGGTGCCGGCATGGGCGATGTCGCCGGGCAGGCGGCGAAACCCGGTATCCAGCACGATGATGCCCAGCATAACCCCGTGAACCGTGCGGCGCGCGGGGGTCATGGCATCTCTCCGGCAAGGGCGTCCTTCAACCCGCTCCAGCGCCGCACCGCCCCGGTGTCGATATCGAAAAGGTCCAGCGCCCGCGCGGTGGAATGGGCCACCACCTCGTCCAGATCCCGCGGCCTGGCGTAAAAGGCCGGCACGGGCGGCATGATGATCGCGCCCATCTGCGTCAGCCGCGTCATCGTCTCCAGATGGCCCAGGTGCAGCGGCGTCTCGCGCAGCATCAGCACCAGCCGGCGGCGTTCCTTGAGCACGACATCCGCGGCACGGCTCATCAGGGTCGAGGTGACGCCGGTGGCGATCTCGGACATGGTTCTGACCGAACAGGGCGCGACCAGCATGCCCACGGTGCGAAACGAGCCCGAGGCGATGCTGGCGCCGATATCGGCCACCGGATGGATCACGTCCGCGCGGCCCTCCAGGTCCGCGCCTCTAAGGCCAAGCTCCTGGTTCAGCGTCAGCAGGGCCGAGCGGGACACCACCAGATGGGTTTCCACGCCCGCCTGCCGCGCCAATGCCAGGGCCGCGATGCCATAGGCGGCACCCGAAGCGCCGGAGATGCCGATGACCAGCCGCCGTGCGCCCATGTCAGTGCCCCGGGAACCAGTCTTCGGCGCGGACCTGTTCTCCAAGGCGCAGGCGCTTGCGCTCGAACTCGGCCTCGCGGCCCCATGGCTTGGTGGCATCGACCAGAAGCCGGCCCCAGTGGTCCTTTTGCTCGTCGCGATAGAAGGACGGGGTTTCGGGGATGATCATCATGTCCTTGTCGGGTCGGCAGCGGGTCAGGATCGCCCATTGCACGTCGTCCATGTCGTAGATGTCCACGTCGGTATCGACCACGGTGATCTGCTTGGCCCAGATCGGCTCGGCGCCGATGGTGGCCAGCATGACCTGGCGGGCATGGCCCTCGAACTGCGGCTCGATCTGCACGACGGCATGGTTCACGAAGGGCTGGCAGGTGACGTTGACGATCCCCGGCAAGGCCGCGGAAAGCCGCTGGTAGATGTTGGCCGAAACCGAAAGCTCCAGCGTCAGCACCTCTTCGGGCGAGCCGCAAAGGATGGAATGGAACATCGCATCCTTGCGCACAGTGACGCCCAGCACCTGGAAGACCGCATTGGGGGCCTCAGCCACGTAATAGCCCATGAATTCGCCGAATGGCCCTTCGGGCAGGCGGACGTTGGGCAGGAAGCGGCCCTCGATCACCACCTCGGTCTCGGCCGGCACCTCGAGGCCGATATGGTTGCACTTGCGCATGGCGACGGGCTTGCCGCGCAGCCGGGCCGCTACCTCGAGCTCGTCCACGTCATAGGGCAAGGGCGCGGCCGCGGTCAGGAAGGCATGGGCCGGTGGTCCGATAAGCATCGCGGCTTCCAGCGGCCGGCCCATCTTTTCGGCTTTCTCGTGATAGATCGTCAGATGGTGGCGCGGCGCAAGGCGGCAGCGCAACTCGCCGTCGTCGATATACATCGAGCGGTGATAGGACAGGTTGCCCACCCCCGTCTCGGGATCCTTCGCGATGAACATGGCCGAGGTGAAATAGGCCCCGCCATCGCGGTCGGAATAGGTGATGAGGGGCAGGTCGGAGAGCCTGACCTCTTCATATTCCGGCAGATTGGCCGGGGCGGCGGCAACAAGCGGCTGCTTCATGTCTGCCGCGCCCAGCGATGAGAGCCTGCTCCATTGCCGGCAGAAATCGGCGGCGTCGATGCCGATCACCTCGCCCAGCCGCTCGCGCGTGCTGTAGACGTTGCTCACGACAGGAAAGCGGGTGCCCTTCACATTGGTGAACATCACCGGCCTGGCCCATTTCTTCTGCGCAAGCTGGGTGACGGCGGCAAGCTCATGCGCGGGATCGATCTCGCGATCGACGACCAGCAGGTCGCCACGGGCCTCGAGCTTGCGGACGAACTCTCTCATGTCGGACTCCTTGGGGTGTTTCCCTGCACGGGATCAGCGGGTCTTTCCGCCCTGAAGCGTGGGCACGATGCGGTTGGAGCGCGCCTCATGGGTCGAGCGCAGGCGATAACGGTCGCCGGGATAGATGAAGCGGCTGCGCGTGACGGGAATGCCGTCCCGCCAGGTCGAACGGTCCAGCAGCAGGCAGGGCTGGTTCTCGTCGATCTGCAGATGCTTGCGCACCTCTTCGTCGGCACGGATGGCGCGGATCGTGTTGTCCACGGTCGTCACGCTGGTCTCGCGCAAAAGCCAGTTATGCGGCGTGATGCGCGAGAAATCCTGCTCAAGATAGGCCGGTGCCTCGGCAGCGTTCACATAGCGATCCTCAAGCTGGATCGGCGTGCCGTCCTCAAGATGCAGCAGGCGCGAGTGAAAGACGGTGTCGTCCGGCGAAAGCTGAAGCATGTTGCGCCCCGGACTGTCGCGCCCCAGGATCGCATGCTGAAGCACCCGGCAGGAATGCGCGCCGCCCGAGAAGGCGATCTCCTCGGAGATGTCGGGCAGGTTGAAGACCGCGCATTGCATCCGCGGCCCGATGACGAAGGTGCCCCGCCCCTGGATGCGCAGCAGCACGCCATCGGTCTGCAACTCTCGCAGCGCCCGGCGCACGGTCAGCCGCGAGGCGCCGAATTCGCCCGCCAGATCCTCTTCCGAAGGCACCTGGAAGTTCGCCGGCCATTCCTCGGTCTCGATCCTGCGATCGATCGCGCTCTTGATCTGTTCGTAAAGGGGCTGATCCGTATTCACTGCACCGTCCAAAGTAATATCATTATTGATCCGTTATCATCCCACACTTCCCGGCATTGCAAGTGGAATCTGGTCATTTCATCCGTTTCATGGACCGAAAATCGCCCAAAAGAAGCCTTTTCTTGCATACTTGCCTAAATTATAGGCAAATAACGCTATGATTTACCATCGAAGATTCTGTTGTTGACAGACAATAACAATATCATTTTCTATGATAAGGCATATGGTAGCCGAGTCGATTTCAGGACTTTAGGTCGCGACACGGCAAGCAGCAGCCCTGCAAGAATGGAGTGACCATGCCCGCCGAAAGCCTGCCGAAACTGTCCATGTATATCGACGGCCAATGGGTCGCTCCGGCGTCGGGGGAATATCTCGAGACGGTGGACCCCTATACGGCCAAGCCCTGGGCGCTGGTTCCGCGCGGCAATGCCCAGGACGCCGACCGGGCCATCCAGGCCGCGCACCGCGCCTTCAGGGAGGGGCCCTGGGGCAGGATGCATCCCAGCGCGCGCGGCCGCATCATCTCGAAATTCGGCGATCTGATCGAGGCGAATGCCGATGCGCTGGCCGAGATCGAGGTGCGCGACAACGGCCGGCTGCTGGCCGAGATGCGCCACCAGATCCGCTATATCCCGCGCTGGTATCACTATTACGCCGGCCTGGCCGACAAGATCGAGGGGGCGGTCCATCCCTGCGACAAGGAGGCGCTGAGCTTTTCGCGCCACGAGCCGCTGGGCGTCTGCGTCGGCATCGTGCCCTGGAACGCGCCGCTGTTCCTGTTCTCGCTCAAGGCCGCGCCGGCGCTGGCGGCGGGCTGCACCCTGGTGATGAAGCCGGCCGAACATACCTCGGCCACGGCGCTCAAGCTGATGGAACTGGTCGAGGAGGCGGGGTTTCCACCGGGCGTCATCAACGTCGTCACGGGCTACGGCCCCGAGGTGGGCGAGCCCCTGGTCACCCATCCGCTGACGCGCCATGTCGGCTTTACCGGCTCGACCAAGACCGGCGCGCATCTTTACTCGCTGGCGGCCAGGGACATCAAGCGCGTCAGCCTGGAACTGGGCGGCAAGTCCCCCAACATCGTCTTCGACGATGCCGACCTGGACAATGCCGTGCGCGGCGTGGTGGGCGGCATCTTCGGCGCCGTGGGCCAGACCTGCATCGCCGGCTCGCGGCTTCTGGTGCATCGCAAGGTGCATGACCAGTTCCTGGAAAAGCTGGCCGCATTCACCAGGACCGCCCGCATCGGCGACCCCAGGCACATGGACACCCGGATCGGCCCCATCGCCAACGCAATGCAATATCAAAAGGTGCTGGGCTATATCGACATCGCCCGCGATGAGGGTGCCGAACTGGTCCTGGGCGGCAAGCGCCCCGACATCGAGGAATGCGCAAGCGGCTTCTTCATCGAGCCGACGATCTTTGCCGGCGTGAACAACGACATGCGCATCGCCCGGGAGGAGGTCTTCGGCCCCGTTCTGGCGGCCATCCCCTTCGACGAGCCCGAAGAGGCCGTCGCCATCGCCAACGACAGCGAATTCGGGTTGGCTGCCGGGGTCTGGACCGCCGACATGCGCCGCGCGCTGCTGATGTCCCAGCGGATCGAGGCTGGCAGCGTCTGGGTCAACACCTATCGCGACGTCTCCTACACCACGCCCTTCGGCGGCTACAAGAAAAGCGGCATCGGCCGCGAGAACGGCATCGAGGGCATCCGCGAGTTCCTCCAGACCAAGGCCGTCTGGCTTTCGACCGCCGAGGAAATCGCCAACCCCTTCGTCATCGGATGAGCGTCATGAGAAAAGGTGCCGAAATCCTTGCCGACGAACTGGCGCTGAACGGCGCGCGGATCGTCTATCATGTGCCGGGCGAAAGCTTTCTGGTCGCGCTCGACGCGCTGGCGACACGACATCCCGACATCCGCGCGATCAGCTGCCGCCACGAAAACGGCGCGGCGCAGATGGCCGAGGCGCATGGCAAGCTGACGGGCCAGCCGGGCGTGGCCTTCGTCACCCGCAGCCCCGGCGCGACCAATGCGGTCAATGGCGTCCACACCGCCTTTCAGGACGGCTCGCCCATGATCCTGATCGTGGGCCAGGTGAAACGCGCGATCCTGGAGCGCGAAGCCTTCATGTCCTACGACTTCCGCACGATGTTCGCGCCCATGGCGAAATGGGTGGCGCAGATCGACGACCCCGCCCGCATTCCCGAATTCGTCCAGCGCGCCTGGGCCACAGCCCTGTCCGGCCGGCGCGGTCCGGTGGTGCTGGTCGTGCCCGAGGACGTGCTGGAAGAGATGAGCGACGTTCCCCCCTCGGCCCGCCCGGCGCAGCCGTCGCGCGCCGGGGCACCCCGGGACGAGGACATGGCGCAGATCTTCGGCATGCTCGCCCAGGCCCAGCGCCCGCTGGTCGTCGTCGGCGGCTCGGACTGGAGCGAGGCCGCGCGCGAGGATATCCAGGACTTCGCCGGCCGGCTGGGCCTGCCGGTGGTGACGACGTTCCGGCGCCGCGACATCATCGACCACCGCCTGGATTGCTATGCGGGCGAGATCGGCATCGGCGCCAATCCCGCGCTGCTTGCCCATATCAAGGAGGCGGATTTCGTGCTGATGCTCAACGATGCGTTGAGCGACGTGAACACCATCGGCGCGGGCTACATGGAGGGGTTCACGCTTTTCTCGATCCCGCATCCAAAGCAGAAAATCGTCCATGTCATGGCCGACCACGGCGATCTGAACCGGGTGTTCCAGGTCGACCTGGCACTGGCGGCCGACAACGACGCCACCACCCGCGCCCTGGCCAGCCGGGATGCCCGCCCCCTGCCGGCACATGCGGAATGGACCGCAAGGCTGCGGGCGACCCTGCTGGCCGAGCGCGAGCCCCAGCCCTGCCCCGGCGCGATCGACCTGCCCCGCGTGATGGGCTGGCTGCGCGAACGCCTGCCCGAAGATGCCATCGTCACCAATGGCGTCGGCGCCTATGCCACCTGGAGCCAGCGCTATTTCCCGCATTACCGCCTGCATACCCAGCTTGGCCCCATCAGCGGCAGCATGGGCTATTCCCTGCCGGCCGCCATCGCGGCCAAGCTGGCCCATCCCGAGCGGGTCGTGGTGGATTTCGTCGGGGACGGCTGCTTCCAGATGAGCAGCGAGGAACTGGCGACGGCGGTGCAATATGGCGCCAATATCGTCATCCTGCTCTACAATAACGGGCTTTACGGCACGATCCGCATCCATGAGGAAAACCGCCTCGACGGGCGGACCAACGGCACCGACCTGACCAATCCCGACTTCGTGCTGCTGGCAAAAGCCTATGGCGCCCATGGCGAACGCGTGACCACGACAGAGGAGTTCGCCCCGGCCTTCGAACGCGCCCTGGCAGCCGGAAGGCCCGCCCTGATCGAGATGGTGATCGACCCCGAAGCCATCCATTGCCGCTATTCGCTCAGCGATCTTCGTGCCCGGCGTGCGGCGCGGGCGCAGGGCTGAGCATCGCAAACCCGCCGCGCCCGCCGCAGAAGCGGGCCGGCAGAACCCCCGGGGGCGACGCTCCAGCCGCCCCTTCATCCCCAACAGGAGTCCCCCCATGAACACCAAGCTTCTTTTCGCCGGCCTCGCCCTTTCGGCCTCCTGGGCCGGCGCGGCCTCGGCCCAGGATTGCATGCTGCGCGTCACCACCTGGGGCGGCAGCTACCAGGCTACCTATGAATCCGTGGCCGAAGCCTTTGAAAAGGCCAACAACTGCCGCATCGAATGGGTCGTGGGCTCAAGCCCGGATCACCTGATCAAGGCCCGGCTTGGGCAGGTGGACGTCGTGACCAACACGCTGCTCAACTCCATCGCCGGCGAGAAAGAGGGGCTCTGGGCGCCGCTCGATCCCCAGAAGATCCCGAACATGGCCAATCTCTACGACAATGCCGTCTATTCGGATCATACGATCTTCGCCAATGTCGGCGATTACGTGCTGGCCTATAACACCGAGCAGATTTCCGAGCCGCCCACCAGTTGGGACGCGCTGTGGAATCCCGACTACAGAAGCGCGGCGGTGATCTATGGCATCGACCACATCCCGACGCTGAGCCTGACGGTGATGGAGGCCGAACAGAACGGCGGCGGCATCGACAATATCGAGCCGGGCCTGGACCGCATGGCCGAGCTGTTCAAGAGCGGCAACCTGATCGGGGCGCTGGATGTGGAAAGCCAGATGGTGTCGCTGTTCGAGACGGGCGATGCCTGGATCGGGATGCTGGCCACCGGGCGGATGCGCGACCTGCTGTCGAAGGGGGCGGAGAACATCGCCTTCGTGCGGCCCGAGGAGGGCACCTTCCCGCTGATCTCGACCATCAACATCCACAAGGACGCGACCGATCCCGACATGGCGGCGAAATTCGTGGACTACGTCCTCAGCCCCGAGGTCCAGGTGGCCTTTGCCACGCGCAACCTCTATGCGCCCACGGTGAAGAATGCCGAGGTGCCCGAGGACACCCCCTATCGCGACCTGCTGGTGATGGGCGACGCCTTCGAGCGCCTCTACCTGCCGGATCAGGAAAAGATCACCGCCAACAAGGCCGACTGGCAGCAGCAGCTGAACCAGAAGATCGGGCGCTGAGCGGTTCGATCCCCGTGGCGACCGGACCAGGTCGCCATGACCCGCAGGGCCGGCGACGGCCGCAAGAACCAGGATGAAATGCAGCCCATGTCCGATGATGCCATTCAAGTCCGGCGAGTCATGAAAAGCTACGGCACCATGCTGGCCGTGGACGATGTCTCGTTCAACGTCGCCGAGGGCGAGTTCGTCTCGCTCCTCGGCCCAAGCGGCTGCGGCAAGACCACCACGCTGCGCATGATCGCCGGTTTCACCGACACCTCGGGCGGTGCGATCCGCGTGCATGGCCGCGAGGTCACCCACCTGCCGCCCGAAAAGCGCGACCTGGGCTTCGTGTTCCAGAACTATGCGCTGTGGCCGCATATGACGGTCGCCGAGAACGTGGCCTTCGGGCTGAAGCTGCGCCGCAAGCCGCGGGATGTCATCCGCAACAAGATCGAAGAGGCGCTGTCCGTCACCGGCCTCTCGGGTTACGAGGACCGGCTGCCGCGCCAGCTTTCGGGCGGGCAGCAACAGCGGGTGGCGCTGGCCCGCGCGCTGGCGCTTGAGCCGCAGGTGCTGCTGATGGACGAGCCGCTGTCGAACCTCGACCGCGCGCTGCGGGTGGTCATGCGCCGTGAACTCAAGGAGTTGCAGGCGCGCATGAAGATGACCACGCTTTATGTGACCCATGACCAGGAAGAGGCGCTTTCGATGTCGAACCGGGTCGTGATCATGAACGGCGGCCGCGTCGAGCAGATCGCGGCGCCCTACGAGCTTTACGAAAATCCGGCCACGCGCTTCGTCGCGGATTTCGTGGGCATCACCAATTTCCTGGAAGGCACCGCCAGCGACATGGGCGGCGGCATGGTCGGGGTGCGGCTGCCCTCGGGCCAGGTGCTGCACGCCCAGGCGCGGGTGCCGGTCGCGCAAGGAGGCGCCGTGCGCGCATTGATCCGCCCCGAGCGGGTGACGATTTCCCCGGCCGAGCTTTCGGGGCCGAACGTGCTGGCCGGCCGGGTCGAGCTTTCGGAATATTTCGGCGCCGTGCTGCGCTATACCGTCCGGCTCGACAGCGGCGAGATCCTGCGCGCGGAAGTGCATAACTTCGACGAATTCATCGCCGGCGGCAGCAGGGTCTGGATCTGCACGCTGCCCGAACACCTGCGGGTGATCCCGCATGACCCGCGGGGCTGAGCGATGATCCGACGCCTGCTTCCCCCGCTTGCCCCCGCGCTGGTCGCGCTGCTGATCTTCGTCGCGCTGCCCATGTTCTGGGTGCTGCGCACCAGCTTCAACGAACTGGCCGACGGCGCCTATGTCGTCGAGGCGATGACGCTCGACAACTACGCCCGCTTCCTGGGCGATCCCTGGTATCTGGTAAACACGCTGTGGTTCTCGATCCGCATCGCGCTGGTGGCGACGGCGATCTCGGTCATATGCGGCTATCCAGTCGCGCTCTACATCGTGAAGACGACGGGATTGCAGCGCAACATCCTGATGGCGCTGGTCATGGCGCCGCTGCTGATCGGCCTGGTAACCCTGGTCTATGGCTGGATCGTGATCTTTCGCGGCGGCGGGCTGCTCAATTCGCTGATGATCGCGCTGCATGTCTATGACCGCCCGGTGCGCTACATGTGGGACATCAAGGGCGTGGTGATCCTGCTGGTCTATATCGGCGCGCCCTATGTGGTGCTGTCGCTGCTCGACAGCCTGGAACGCATCAGCCCCTATCTGGTCGAGGCCGCGCGCAATGTCGGCGCCAGCCGCTGGACCGCCTTCTGGAAGGTGGTCTTCCCGATGACCATGCCGGGGCTCTATGCCGGTCTCGTCATCGTCTTTTCGCTGAACTTCTCGGCCTTCGCGGTGCCGCTTATGATCGGCGACAGCAATACGCAGATGATCGGCCTGATCATCTATCGCGAGGCGCTGCTGAACAACGACCTGCCCTTTGCCTCGGCGCTGTCGGTGATCATGGTGGCGGTGAATGCGCTGATCCTTGTGGGCATGGCCGCGTTTTTCGGCCGTATCATCCTCAACCGGCTGGAGGCAAAGCGATGACGCGGCCTGATCTTGGCACGATTGCCCTGCGGTTCTTCACGCTGCTGATGATGGCCTTCCTGATCTTCCCGATCGCGGTGACGCTGGTCGTGGCGGTCAACCCGCGCGAGTTCATCCTGCCGCCGAACGGCTTCACGCTGGACTGGTTCAAGGCAGCCTGGAGTTCCAAGACCTTCCTGCGCGGCATGGGCGTCAGCCTGGTGCTTGGCCTTGTCGCCGCCACCCTGGCGAATGCGCTGGCGCTGCCGGCCGCCATGGCGCTGGTGCGGAACGATTTCCGCGGCAAGGGCGCCGTCAATCTTGTCCTGATGTCGCCGCTGCTGATCCCGACCACCATCTTCAGCCTGGCGCTCTATATCTGGTTCGTGCGGGTGGGCTACGGCTCGGGCCTGGTGCCGCTGCTGGTGGGGCATACGATCCACGTCATGCCCTATGCGCTGCGCATCCTGACGGCCAGCCTGCACAATCTCGATCCCAGCTACGAAGAGGCCGCGCGCAACGTGGGCGCCGGGCGGACCCGCACGCTGTTCTCGATCACGCTGCCGGTCATCCGCACCGGGCTGATCTCCAGCTTCGCGCTGTGTTTCATCCTGTCCTGGAACGATTTCCCGATCTCGGTCTTCCTGGCGCCGCCGGGCTGGACGCCGCTTCCGGTCGAGCTCTTTTCCTACATCAAGTTCCAGTATGACGCGGTGGCCGCGGCGCTGGCCGGATCGCTTATCCTGCTGTCGGCGCTGGCCATGGTGATCATCGACCGGCTGGCGGGCCTGCGCCGCGTCCTGCGCTCCTGACCTGCGCAGCCCCAGAAGGGCGGCGATCACCGCATCCAGAAGCATCGCCTGGCGCTCGACGGCAAGCGCCCTGAACGGCATCCGCCGCGACTCCCGGCCCGTGCCGGGAGGGTGCCGTTCCCGGCGCCATGCCCGAAGGGCTTGCCGGAACGCACCGCCCGATCATCCTGCACCTGCCCGGTCCTGGCATGGGTGGATCCCGCTTCATGCTGCAGCGCGGAATGCATGGCTGGTTTGCCG
Organism: Paracoccus denitrificans; assembly: GCF_900100045.1. Classification (GTDB taxonomy): domain Bacteria; phylum Pseudomonadota; class Alphaproteobacteria; order Rhodobacterales; family Rhodobacteraceae; genus Paracoccus; species Paracoccus denitrificans. The sequence continues at coordinate 45,585 of NZ_FNEA01000015.1, forward strand.
GGATCGCGACTACTTCCCACCCGGTGCCCGGACTATATCCGCCTTGTCCGAAACATGCCCGCCGAATGGGCAAGATGAAAAAGGTGCCGAGATGTCCGCTGTCGAAATGAGCCATAGCCGTGTTGCTGCCGGTGGCCTGGGTCAGGTCTTTGCCCGCGTGACCGCGATGGTCACCGCCTGGAACGATGCCCGCATCACCCGCCGCGAGCTGAGCGCGCTGACGGATCGCGAACTGACCGATATCGGCCTGACCCGCGGCGATATCGAGCGCGTCGCCCGCGGCCTCTGAGCCCATCCCGATCGATGAACGGACCCCGTGGCGGTGGCTGCGGGGTTTTTTCATGCGCGGACGCCTGGAACCTCGGTGCCGGGGCGCAGGAGATAGGGCTTCATGCCGGTTCCCTCCCGGAATGTGAATGCCGAAGGGCGGTCGCGCCCCCCTACCAGTCGGCGCCGCAATCGCATTCTTTCGGCGGCCGCCAGTCGGCCGAAAGCCGAACCCCAGCCAGGGGCTTTTCCAGCATCGCCCATGTCGGTAGGCCCAGCAGGAAGGCCGGCATCACGTCCTGACCGGCGATGCCGTTCTCAGTGCTCAGCTTCAGGTGCATCACCCCCTTGGGATGCGGCAAGGTGTCCACCATCGCCGCCATGGCCGCGCGGCTGTCCTGCGTCACCAGGTAATCGGGCATGCCGCCGATCTGTTCGGCAAGCCATGCCCTGGCATTGCCGACCGCAACCTCCGGCGTGTCGCCGAATTGCGGCTGGATCGCGCTCAGCCACAGCATCGCCATGCCCTCGAACAGGCCGGCATTGCGCAGCCTGAGGTCCAGATCCGTCAGCCGGAACTGCATCACCTTGTCCAGTTGCGGCGGTTGCGCCATCAGGGCCGCCAGGTCGAAATTCTCGACCGTGCCGCTCAGGGCCAGCCGGTTGCCGCCGGTCTGCGCCACATCCAGGCTGGTCAGGACCAGCCGTTTCGCCGCCGGATCGATGGCATAGTCGAGATGCAGGTCGGCGCTGCTCAGTTCGGCGGTCAGCCGCATCTGATAGGCGACCTCCTCCATGCCGTCGAATTGCGGCACCATTCGCGCGCCGCTGATGTCCAGGACCAGGCTTTGCGGCACCCCGCCCGGCGCCTCGTCGGGCCATGTCGAGCGCCAGGCGATTTCCTGTGCCTCCAGCAACCCCGCGGCGCCGCCGTCAGGTGTCGGCACCGCCAGATCGCGCAGCACGCAGCGGCCGCCCTCGTCGACGGGCTCCAAAGCGGCGAAAGGGTTCGCGTCGTCGGGGGCGAACGCATCGCCAAGCGCGGCGCGCAGGGCATCCAGATCGGCATCGCAGCCCGCCTGATCGGAAAAGGCGGGTGCGGCTGTTGCGCAAAGCAACAGTCCGGCGGCCAGCAAAGCTTTCATGATCGTCCCGTCCGGTTGTCGTTTTCAGGGTGTTAGCCGGGCTGGCCGGGGCCGGCAACGATAGGCGACAGTTTCCGGCAAGGGGACGGAAGGCGTAGCGACGGTTCGCCCAAGCGCGTGATGCGGTGTCGCAGCGCCCTCAGCCCAGCCGTTCGATCAGCGCCATGGCCGCATGCGGATTCCTGACCTTGTGGCCGCTGATGACGTAAAGATAGACATCGCGCGGCCCCGACCCGGCGGCGTTTCCGACATGGTCCAGCCCCTCGGGCGCACCGCCCGCAGCCCAGGTCCGGGCCCGTTGCGCCCAGAGGTCCAGCATCTCGGGGCTGTAGCCCAGGGCTTCGTCCTCGGCCGTGCCCATGATGCGCGCATAGACGAAATCGGCGGTCGGATCGGCGATCTGGGGAAACTCTCCGTCCGCCGACAGCACCGCCGCCACATGATGGGCGCGGATCAGCTCGATGAATTCGGGCACGCGGAAGCTGTCGTGCCGGACCTCGACCACATGGCGAAGCGCGCGGCCCTCATGCGACGGCGGCAAGAGCTTCAGGAAAGCCTCGAAATCGACCGGGTCGAATTTCTTCGTCGCCATGAACTGCCAATTGATCGGACCAAGCTTGTCGCCAAGCAAGGTCACGCCGCTGTTCAGGAACCGCTCAATGGTCTCGCCCGCATCGGCCAGCACCTTGCGGTTGGTGGCATAACGCGGAGCCTTCAGCGAGAAGACGAACCCTTCGGGCGTCTCGTCATGCCATTTCTGAAAGCTCTCGGGCTTCTGGCTGCCGTAATAGGTGCCGTTCACCTCGATCGAGCTGAGCTGGCGGCTGGCATATTCCAGCTCCCGCTTCTGGGCGAGTTTTTCGGGATAGAAGCTGCCCCGCCAGGGCTCATAGGTCCAGCCGCCGATACCGATGCGGATCTTTCCGGTCGCCATGAAGATGTGCCTCGCTTTCTGCCTGACCCATGAATGGCGCAGCGGGACAGGGTGGTCACTCCGTTCCTTGCTCTGCTACCCGCACCAGGAGCGGTCCCCGACATGCCAGCGCCGCGAACCGCCTTGCCCTCAGGATGCCATGTTTCCGTCGGATCGCCATACCCAAGCAGTCACCTTTCCGCGCGATCCAGACAGGGATTGGGCAAGCGCCAGACCCCTGCCTGCAAAGCCACGCGCGGCGGGCCGTCCTCATGCAAGACGGCCCGCGTGAAGGCAGGCTGCGCTGGTATTTTCAGATCCGCACGCAAATCCGATAGGCGTCGTAGATGGCCGAATGGATGTCTCTGCTTGCGACCGAATCGCCGATGCGGTGCAGGACAGGGCCGTTGCCGGCCGGGCCGGTCATATCGGGCCTGTCATCCGCAGCGATCATATCGGCAATATCGGTCACCCCCAGATTCGCCGCCCGGTCACGCAGCTCATGATAAAGGTCGTCCACAGGGATCGTGCCGCTCTCTATGACCACTTGCGCCGCGCCGATCTCGCAGGCGCGATCCGTCAGCTCGTGGCGGAACTGCGCAAGCAGCCTGTCGCCCCGGCGCTCGACGCCGACAAGCCTGGCCTCGACCATGACGCCGATCCCAAGCTCTGAGACGCGTTTGCGAAAGCCGGTCCGGTCCTGATAGGGCATTTCCAGCGCCAGCGCCTCGTCCGGGGTGGCAATGGTCACCGACTTGCCCTTTCGCGCCAGGTCGAGCGCGCAGGACAGGGCCGCCGCCCGGCCGGTGCCGTCATAGATCAGGACGTCCTCGCGGGGGGCGGCGGCGCCCGTCAGGATGTCCCAGACCGTATCGCAAAGACCACCGCCCCGAAGCCAGTCCATGTCGGGGACGCCGCCGGTCGCCGCAATCACCACATCCGGCCCCTCGGCCAGCACGGCCGCGGCGTCCGCATAGGTGTTCATGCGCAGCTCGACCCCCAGCCGCGCCAGCTCCGCCTCGCGCCATTGGACGATCCCCAGCAGGTCGCGGCGTTCCGGTGCCGCAGCCGCGACCAGGACCTGCCCGCCCAGCCTGGGCGCGGCCTCGAACAGCGTGACCCGATGGCCGCGTTCGGCGCAGATGCGGGCCGCCTCCAGCCCGCCCGGCCCGCCGCCGATCACCACCACCTTCTTGCGGGCGGGCGCCTTGTCGATCCTGTGGCTCAGCATCGTCTCGCGCCCGCTGGCCGGGTTATGGATGCAATTGACCTTCTTGTAGAGGCAATAGGAGGCCCCGACGCAGGGACGGATGCGCGCCTCTTCGCCCCGCACGATCTTGTTCACCAGATCCGGGTCGGCGATATGGGCGCGCGTCATGCCCACCAGATCGACGATATTCTCGCGGAGCGCATGGCGGGCGGTGGCAACGTCGCGGATGCCGGCGGCATGCATGACGGGCAGCCGGACCTCGCGCCGAAAGGCGGCGACTTGGGGCAGGAAAGGCGCGCTGCGCTGGAACAGGCCGGGCATGTTGTGTTCGGACAGCACGAGGTCGTTGTCCATGCGGCCGTAAATGCAGTTGAAGAAATCGACATGGCCCTCGCGCTCGAAAAGCTGCGCCAGCGCCACGGCGTCGTCGAAGCCCAGCCCGTCCTCCACCCCCTCGTCGATGACGAAGCGGATGCCGACGATGGCCTTGTCGCCCACCGCCTTGCGGATCGCCTCATGCACCATCAGCCCGAAACGCGCGCGGTTTTCCAGCGAACCGCCAAAGGCATCCGTTCGCTTGTTGGTGCGCGGCGACAGGAACTGGCCGATCAGGTGACCGCCGGTCAGCGTCTCGATCCCGTCCATGCCGCCCGCGAAATAGCGGCGGGCCGCCTGGGCATAGTCGCCGATGATGCGGGCGATGTCGGCGGCGTCCATTTCCTTCGGAAAGGCGCGTCCGCGGGATTCGCGCACCCGCGAGGGCGCCAGCACGGGCAGCCAGTTGCCGCCGAACGCCGTCGCGCGCCGCCCCAGATGCGACAGCTGGCCCATGACCGCCGCGCCGCGGCCGTGAATGCGTTCGGAAAGCTGCTGGAGATGGGGGATGATCCGGTCGCTTGTCAGGTCCAGCTGCCCGCCGCCCCAGCTTGAATCGGACGAGGTCATGGCCGATCCGCCGATCATCGTCATGGCCAGCCCGCCGCGCGCCTTTTCCTCATGATAGCGCTGGTAGCGTTCCAGCGGCAGGCCACCCGCGTCCAGCATCGAGGCATGGCTGGTGCTGATGACGCGGTTCCGCAGCACGAGATGCTTCAGACGGAACGGCTGCAAGAGCGGATCGGACGCGCTTGGCTGGCGGCGGACTTCTGTCCCGGACACGGGGGTTCCTCCTGTCGGCTGATGGGGCTTGCCGGGACATCCCGGCATGACGGCCCGCCATCAGCATCGGCGATCCCCGCCAGCGCCGGAAGGTCGAATAAACGCAGGGGGGTATTCGTCCTGCGTATGGGGCTGCCCAACTCCGCCCCGATCAGCCGGGCGGAGCCTTGGGAAAATCGGGCAGGATCTGCGCAAGCGCGGCCAGGCTTCGGCCCATCTCGGCGGTCATCCAGGCCCTGATCTCATCGACGACGCGCGAGGCCGGGCGCCCCTTGGGGCGGACCAGCTGGTGCTGCTTGCCGGTGCGGATCACGCAATCCGAGGCAGAGACAAGAACCCCCCGGACCAGCGCATCGGCGATCACGCTGACCCAGCCAAGCGCGATGCCTTCGCCGTTCATCGCGGCTTGCAGGATGACCGCGTAATCGGAAAACTCCAGCCAGCTTCCCCCGCCCGCCGCGCGGTCGGAAACCCCGCCCCAGACCCGGCCCCATGCCGCCATGTCGTGGTCGGTCAGATGCAGGAAGACATGGCCCCGGCCGTCCCCGTCAGGATCCAGCCGGCCGTGGCGGCGCAGATAGGCGGGGCTGCAGACCGGCAGGATGATCTCGGGGGCGAAATCCCATGCCGGGCAGTCCAAACCCTGGTCGGGCAGGATCCGCGTCGCCAGGTCGACATTGTCGGGAATGCCGCGCAAGACGCCGGCGGCCAGGTCGAAACGCAGGTCCACGCCGGGAAAGCTGGCCTGGAATGCCGCCAGCCGCGGCACCAGCCAATGCATCGCGAAGGAACTGGACAGCGACAGGGTGACGACGGGGCGCGCGGTTTTCCTGCGCTCTTGCAGCGAGCGGATGACGGCGCCGATCCGCTCGAGGCTGCCATGGACGACGGCATGCAACTCGCGCCCCTCGGGCGTCAGTGCAAGCCCGGCGGGGCCCCGCTCGAACAGGGCCATGCCAAGGCTGTCCTCAAGCTGCGCGATGCTGCGACTGACCGAGGGCTGGGTCAGGTTGAACTCGCGCGCCGCAGCGGTAAAGCTGCCGGTGCGCGCCGCGGCCTCGAAGACCAGCAGCTTGCGGCCCGACGGGATCAGTCTGGAAAACGAAGTCATACGCCAAGCGTATAGGAGAAGGGCGGCATTTCAAGGCCCGGTCGGGATCGCGGCTCACATCCTGCCGCGCCTTTCCCCATGGCGTCGCAGCATCCGCGCCAGCCCGGTGGCGATCAGCGGGCCGAAGATCACCACGGCGAACAGCCGGACGGTCTGCAACGTCATGACGAAGGCAACGTCGGCGCCCGTCCCGATGGCAAGGATGGCGATCGAGTCGATGCTGCCCGGCACGGTGGCCAGCATGCCACTCATCAGGCTGACGCCGGCGATCCAGGACAAGGCCACCCCGGTCACGCCGCAAAGCAGGATCAGCAGCAGGCAAGCGGCGGCCAGCCCGGGCAGGGCCGAAACGCCCCGCCGCAAGAGCTCGGGCGTGAAGCGCAGCCCGACCTGCAATCCGATGGCAAGGAACGCCAGCGACACCAGCCAGCCTGGCATGGACAGGTCGAACCCGCTCAGCGTCAGCGCGGTTGCAAGGCTCAGCGGCACCAGCGAAGCCGCGGCGGGAATGACCGGCAGCCAGCGCGCCACCGCCGTGCCGACCACGCAAAGCAGCACCGCCGTCGCGGTCGACTGCAGGGTGGCGCCGGCGCCGCTGCCGGTATGGGGCATGGCCGGGCCGCTGACGATCATCGCCACCATGACCATGGCCGCGATGACCAGCATCAGCCGCAGGATCTGGATCAGCGCGATCATCCGGCTGTCCAGCCCACGCTCATGCGCGACGGCGATGACGGTGCTCATCATGCCGGGCAGAAACCCCCACAGCGTGGCCTCGCGGTCCAGACCCGTCCAGTCCGAGGCGACAAGCCCGGTCAGGCAGGCCACGGCAAAGGTCAGGGCCACGAAAACCAGCGCCACCGGCCAGATGGCGATGGTCTGGCTCAACGCGGGGGCGTCAAGGTTCAGCGCGATCAGGCAGCCGGCGACGCCCTGCCCCATCTGGCCGACGCCGGCGGCGACGCGCAGGTTGCCACCCATGAGCGCCATGCCCACGCCCGCGATCATCGGCCCGACCATGGCCGCGGCGGGCAGGTGCAGCCCACCCAGAACGCCCCCAAGCAACAGCCCGGCAGAGACGACGACCAGCCATCTGAGGCCAAGAGGCCACCGCGTCAGTCCCATCCGAAGGCTCCTTTCCCAAGGGCGGGATCCGTCCCCGCATCGCCGCTGCCCGTCCGGAAGGCAGTTCCTGCCAACCGGACAAGGCAATGAAGTAGAAAATTTTCCAGGGCGCACGGTAAGATAAGCCGCAAGCAAGAGCAGGTGATCGCATGCAGGCCAATCCCACCAAGACGGTCGAGACCTTTGCGCTGGTCGCACAACCCATGACCAGGGCCGATATTCCCCGGCTGCACGAGCTTTCGGTCGGCGTCGGCTGGATGCACCGCCCCGAGGATTGGGAGGCGGTGCTTGGCCTGGGCAAGGGGCTTTTCGTCGTGGACGAGATCGGCCGCGCCGTCGCCTCGGCCATGTGGTTCCCGATGGGGGACGAACTCGCCTCGATCGGCATGGTCATCACGGCGCCACGGTTGCAGGAATACGGCACCGGCCGCTGGCTGATGGAACAGATCCTGGGCCAGACCACGGGGCGCGACCTCATGCTCAGCGCCACGCATGCGGCCTACAAGCTTTACTGTTCGCTGGGCCTGCAACCGGGTCCGACGATCTTTCAGCACAACGGCTTCGTGACCGATGCGCCGCCCGGAACCGCGCCGCCGGAGGCCGAGGTGCGCCCGCTGCACCCCGAGGACGAGGCCGCGATCCGTGCGCTGGATGCCCGCGCCTTCACCGCCCAGCGGCAAGCCGTCCTCGACCATCTGCTGTCCGTCGGCCAGGGAACCGTCCTGCTGCGTCAGGGCCACATCGCCGGCTTCGCCTTTTGCCGCCGCTTCGGACGCGGCCATGTCATCGGCCCGGTCGTCGCCGATACCGAGGCCGAGGCCATCGCGCTGATCTCGCCCCATATCCGCGCCCATGCCGGAGGCTTCGTGCGGATGGATACGCGCCAGGCCGAAGGGCCGCTGCGCGACCACCTGACCGCCTGCGGAATGAAGCTGCACGAGACGGCGACCTCGATGTCCAGGGGCGCCGAGCGGTTCCAGCAGCAAACCCCGCGCATCTTCGGCCTGTTCAGCCAGGCGCTGGGATAGCCGCACCCGATGCGGGCGGGCCGCCGGCAGACGCATGCCGGCCCCGGCGGTCACATCATCCCCATTTCGCCAAGGTCGCTGCCGTCGATCATCCGCCCATGCCGGAACGGCGCGGGATCGACCGAAGGCGTCACGCCGCGGATCAGCTCGGCGGCGAGCCGCCCCGCGGCGGGGCCGATGCCGAACCCATGCCCGCTATGGCCGGCCGAGACGAACAGCCCAGGCCGCGACGCAACCGGCCCGATCACCGCGATGGCGTCGGGCGTGCAATCGACCATGCCGCCCCATGAATGCGCCACCTGCGCGCCCGCAAGCGCAGGAAAGGTCCTGGCCAGGTCGGCCAGCCCGCGTTTCAGCAGCCGCGGCTCGGGCCTCGGGTCGAGGATCCTGACCCGCTCGAAGGGCGAGGGACCGGCGGCGTTCCAGCGTTGCAGCGAATCCGGCCCGGTGAAGAAGCTGCTGCCGATGGCATAGCTGAGCTTGGCGCGGCGCTTCACGAAGGTCTTCCAGAACGGCCGCATCTGCATGATCCCGCGCGGCGAGACATGCAGCCGACCGAAGCCCGAGGTGCCGACCGTATAGCCGCCGTCCAGCCGGCGCCGGACGGTGATGTCCTGCGCCGAAAAGCCGCCTGCCGTGATCTCGGGCATCGGGCCGGTCGCAAACGAGGTGGACTGGATCGAGGTTTGCAGGAAAGGCACTCCATGGTGACGCAGCAGCATCCCGGCCCATGCGCCCCCTGCGACCAGCACTGCATCGCAGCCGATCCGCCCGCGCTCGGTCAGCACGCCGCTGACCCGGCCGGCCGAGAACTCGATCTCGCGCACCGCGCAGGACTGGTGAACGGTCGCGCCATGGCTCCGCGCGGCCTCGGCCATCAGCGGAGCGGCCAGCGCCGGCTCGGCACGGCCGTCGGTCGGCGAATGCACCCCGCCCCGCCAGCGCGGCGCAGCGCCGGGGACCATCCCGGCAACCTCGGCGCCCGAGATCATCCGGGTATCGACGCCATAGCCGCGCGCCATCCGGCCCCATTCCTCCCATTGCGCCAGTTCGGCCTCGTCATTGCTGGCATAGACCAGCCCGGCGCGGCGAAAGCCGGTATCGCCGCCCAGATCATGCGACAGGGTTTCCCACATCCGCAGCGCCAGCATCGCCAGCGGCAATTCGCGCTCGTCGCGGTTCTGCTGGCGGCACCAGCCCCAGTTGCGGCAGGACTGCTCGGCCCCGATCCGGCCCTTTTCCAGCAGCGCGACCCGCAGGCCGGCCCGTGCCAGTTCCCAGGCGGTCGAGGCGCCGGCGATGCCGCCCCCGACGATCGCCACATCGACGCGGGCGGGCAGTTGCGCATCCGATGGCACGGCACGGACGGGAGGAGTCATGGGTCTGCTTTCCGTTCAGAAATCCGAAACCTTGCCCCAGCTTCCCTGCCGGAAGCGCGAGGGGTGGTAGGGCGCGGGATCAAGGATGGGCGTGGCGCCGGTCACCATATCGGCGATCATATGGCCCGCACCGGGACCGATGCCGAAACCGTGGCCGCTGAAGCCCGCGGCCAGAATCAGGCCCGGCACCTCGGTTTCGCCGATGGCCGGAACACCGTCGGGGGTCGAATCGATATAGCCCGCCCATTGCGCCGTCACCGGAATATCCGCAAGCCCCGGCAGCAGCACGCGGGCACGGGCCAGCGTCTCGCGGATCATCGCGGCGTCGGGCCTGGGGTCCAGGATACGCATCCGCTCCATCGGGGTCGGGCGGTCCAGCCGCCAGCGGGCCAGCGTCTCGTGGCCCGAGCGCCAGCCCTCTGCCCCGCCCGGACGCAGCACGCGCCAGCGCCGGGCGAACATCGGCAGGAAATGCCTGGCAAAGCGCAATTGCTGCCGCGTCGGATCGACGCGCGCATAGCCCGAGACCGCCAGCGTATAGCCGCCATCGCCCCGCCGGGTGACCGAGACGCGGGCGGTATGCAGCGCGTCCGGCCCCTCGACCCCCGGCCCCACGGCAAGGATCGAGGACCGCACCGCCGCTTGCGGGAACGCCACCCCGTATTGCCGGCAGAAGGACGAGGCCCAGGCCCCGCCGGCCAGGATCACGATCCGGGTGCGGATCACGCCCTTTTCGGTGACGACGCCCGCGACCCGGCCTGCCTCGAGCTCCAGCCCGCGCGCGGCGCAGGACTGATGGACCGAGCCGCCGAATTTCTCGACCCCGCGCGCGATGACGGGGGCCGCGCGTTCCGGGTCGGCGATGCCGTCGCTGGGCGAGAACACGCCGCCCTTCCACGCCTTGCCCGTGGCGCGGCCGCGCCCGGCGGCCTCGGCGGGCGTCAGCATATGGGTCACGACCCCTTGCCCGCGCGCGAAATCGCGCCAGCGCGCCCAGCCCGCGATCTCGGCCTCGTCGTCGGAAAGATACAGCAGCCCGCAGCGGCGGAACCCCACGCTTTCGCCGATATCGGCGGCCAGCGCGTCCCACAGGTCCAGGCTTTTCGTCGCCATCGGCAATTCGCGCGCATCGCGGTTCTGCTGGCGGCACCAGCCCCAGTTGCGGCTGGACTGCTCGGCCCCGATCCAGCCCTTTTCGACCAGCGCCACCCGGACGCCGCGACGGGCCAGATAATAGGCGGTGCAGGTGCCGACGATCCCGCCGCCGATGACGACCGCGTCGGCTTCCGGGGGCAGGCTGTCAGGGGTTCGGATATGCAGCAATGGCGCGGGCATGCCAGTCTCCTTTCAGCACAGATTACCGGCGGGGCGGGATGAATTCTGCCGCAGTTGCCGGAATTGCAGCATTTCCTTTTGCACGAAAACCATCCGGCAGCGCCTTATGCCACAAGATATATTCGCGACACGCCGCAGGCCGCCCTCGTGCTTTCGATTGAGATGGCGGCAGTTTCTGCTAGTCTGCGCAACGACTCGGAGTCCCGGTCGCGGGACATGGCGCAGACAGGTGTCCGGTGAAGCTCGACCGCATAGATATCCGCATCCTGCACGAATTGCAGAAAAACGGCCGCATCACCAACGTCGAGTTGGCCGAACTGGTTCACCTGTCCCCCAGCCCCTGCCTGATGCGCGTCAAGAAGCTGCAGAAATCCGGCTATATCACCGGCTATTCCGCCCAGATCGACATCGCCAAGCTGGGCCCGACCCTGACCGTATTCACCGAGATCACGCTGAAGAACCACCGCCAGATCGACTTTTCCCGCTTTCAGCAGGCCATCGAGAAGATCGAGGAAGCCATCGAATGCCACCTGATCTCGGGCGGCTACGACTACCTGGTGAAATTCGTCACCGCCGGGATCTCGGACTACCAGTCGATCATGGAGCGGCTGATCGACGCCGAGGTCGGCATCGACAAGTATTTCAGCTTCGTCGTCATCAAGACGCCCTTCGCCAAGTCCCACCTGCCGCTCAGGACGCTGTTCGACGTCTAGGGACCGGCCGGGCATGGCTCAGCGCCGCGCAAGGGCGGCGCTGAATTCGGGGTCGCGCGACAGCCCGTCCAGCCAGCCGGTATCCAGCTTGGGAACCGAGGCGAACAGCAGCCGGGAATAGGCATGCTGCGCACCGCCATGGATGCGGTCGGCGGGCAGGTGCTCGACCTTCTCGCCGGCGAACATGACCATCACCTCGTCGCAGATCGCCTGGACCGTGGACAGGTCGTGGCTGATGAAGACATAGGACAGGTCCAGCTCGCGCTGCAATTCCTTCAGCAATTCGATCACCGCGGCGGCCACGACCGTGTCCAGCGCCGAGGTGATCTCGTCGCACAGGATCACCTCGGGGTTGGCGGCAAGCGCGCGGGCCAGGTTGACGCGCTGCTTCTGGCCGCCCGACAGCTCGCCCGGCAGGCGGTGGCGCATGGCGGCGGGCAGGCGCACCATGTCCAGCAGCTCGACGATCCGCGCCTCGCGGGCAGCGCCCTTCATGCCGTGATAGAAGCTCAGCGGCCGGCCCAGGATGTCGCCGACCGGCCGCGCGGGGTTGAGCGCGGTATCGGCAAGCTGGAACACGATCTGCAAGCGGCGCAATTCGTCCTTGCTGCGCTGCCGCGCATCGCCGGCCAGCACCTTTCCGCCCAGCAGGATCGAACCCGAGGACGGCGGCAACAGCCCGGCGATCGCCCGCGCCAGCGTGGATTTCCCGCTGCCGGATTCGCCGATCACGCCCAGGTTGCGGCCTTTTTCCAGCGCGCAGCCGACATCGCGCAAGGCCAGCTTGTGGGGCACGCCGCTGGCATCCACCGGACCATAACCGGCGGTGACGCCGACGACCTCCAGCGCCGGCACGGGCGCCGCCTGGGGCGCCGGTGCCACCGCGGCATGCGGCACGGGATGGAAGGCCGCCAGCAATTCGCGGGTATAGGGGTGCTGGGCATCGTGCAGGATCTGCTGGGTCGTGCCCACCTCCTGCACCTCGCCGCCGCGCAGCACGACGATGCGGTCGGCGATCTGGGCCACCACCGCCAGGTCGTGGCTGACATAGACCCCGGCCATGCCCCCCGCCGTCATCACGGATTTGAAGGCGCGCAGAACCTCGATCTGGGTGGTCACGTCCAGCGCGGTCGTCGGCTCGTCGAAGATCACCAGCTTGGGACCGCCGATCAGCGCCATCGCCGCCGAAAGCCGCTGCAACTGCCCGCCCGAGACCTGATGCGGATACCGCTGGCCGATGGTTTCGGGATCGGGCAGCGCCAGGGCACGGAACAGTTCGACCGCCTTGGCGCGGGCCTGGTCCATCGGCATCAGCTTGTGGATGCGCGCCACCTCGACCACCTGGTCCAGCAGCCGCTTGCAGGGGTTGAAGGCGGCGGCGGCGCTTTGCGGGACATAGGCCACCTCGGTGCCGCGCATCGCAGCGCGCTGGCGCTCGGACAGTTGCACCATGTCCTTGCCGTCCACCACCACCGCGCCGGACTGGACATAGCAGCCGGGCCGGCAATGCCCCATCAGCGTCATGGCAATGGTGGTCTTGCCCGAGCCGGATTCGCCGATCAGCGCGACGATCTCGCCCTCGGCGATGTCGAAGCTGACGCCCTTGATGATGTCGATGTCGCGCCCGGAATCGGTCACGGCACCCAGTTTCAGATCGCGGATTTCAACAAAACTGGCCATCATTCGCTCCGGTCGCGGATTCGCACGGGAAGGTTGTCGATCAGCAGGTTGACGGCGATCGTCAACGTCGCGATGGCGATCGAGGGCATGATGACCGCCGGCGCGCCAAAGGACAGGCCGCCGATATTCTCGCGCACCAGCGAGCCCCAGTCGGCATTCGGCGGCTGCACGCCCAGCCCCAGGAAGGACAGGCCCGAGAGCAGCAGCACGATGAAGACGAAGCGCAGCCCCATGTCGGTCAGCACCGGGCCAAGGATGTTCGGCAGCACCTCTTGCGTGATCAGGTAGGGCGTGCGCTCGCCCCGGGCCCGCGCGACGGTGACGAAATCCATCGTGCTGATGTTCACCGCCAGCGCCCGGGCGAAACGATAGGCGCCGGGGGTATAGATCACCGCCAGCACCCCGATCAGCACCGGGATGGACGAGCCGATCCCGGCGACGACGACCAGCCCGAACAGCTTGGACGGGATCGAGTTCAGCGCATCGAGGAACCGGCTGAGGCAGGTGTCCAGCCAGCCGCCGATCACCGCCGCCATCATGCCCAGCACCACGCCCAGAAAGCACGAGATCAGCACCGCCGCCACCGAAATCCCGACGGTATAGCGCGCGCCCATCAGGATGCGCGACAGCATGTCTCGTCCCAGATAGTCGGTTCCAAGCCAGTATTGCCCGGACATCGGGCCGAAATAGTCGAAATCGACGATCTCGCCCGGCGGATAGGGTGTGAACTGCCCGCCGAAAAGCGCGATGAAGAGCCAGAACAGGATCACGGCCGAGGCGACCAGTCCGACGGCATTGACGCGATAGCCCAGCAGGCCGCGGGAAAGGGATGAACTGGCCATTACTTGCGCAACCTCGGGTTCGAGACGATGGCGATGACATCGGCGATGGTGATGAGGATCAGGTAGCCAAGGCAGAAGATCATCGCGCAGGTCTGGATCAGCGGCAGGTCGCGAGTGGAGACCGCATCGACCATCAGCTTGGCGATGCCGGGATAGTTGAACACGGTCTCGACGATGATGACGCCCCCCAGCAGATAGGACAGCGACAGCGCGACCGCGTTCACGATGGGACCGATGGCGTTGGGCAGCGCATGGCGCAGCACGATGCGCGGCTTCGAGGCGCCCTTCAGCAGCGTCATCTCGGCATAGGGCATCTTCAGCGTCTCGACCACGGCGGCGCGGGTCATGCGGATCATCTGGGCCGAGATCACGAAGCTCAGCGTGATGACCGGCATGGCATAGGCCTTCAGCAGGCCCATCAGCGTGGTGGTGTCGCCGGTGAAGGACAGGGCGGGCAGCCAGTGCAGCCAGACCGCGAAGACCAGCACCGCCAGGGTGGCGATCATGAACTCGGGCACCGAGATGACGCCGACGACCAGCGTGTTCACCGCCCGGTCGTAGAGGCTGCCGCGATACATCGCCGTGGTGATGCCCAGGAACAACGCCACCGGAACCGCGAACATCGAGGTCACCGCCGCCAGCTTCAGCGTATTGGCCAGCCGGCCGCCGATCAGGTCGGCCACGGGCATGTTGTTGGCATAGGACTTGCCCAGATCGCCTTGCAGCAGCCCGCCCAGCCAGCGCAGGAAGCGCAGGATGGCGGGATCGTTCAGATGCATGGCCTCGCGCAGGCCGGCGACGGCCTCGGGGGTCGCCGCCTGCCCCAGCAGGATCTGCGCGATGTCGCCGGGCAACATCTCGGTCGCGGCGAAAACGATGAAGCTCACGATGACAAGCGTGATGACGGCGACGCCGAGGCGGCCCAGCACCAGTGAGACGACCTGTGGATTCATGTCAGGTCTCCGCAATCGGGTGAAGGCCCGCGAGGGTATCGCGGGCCGTTGGAAATCAGGCTTCCAGCCACAGATACTCGGCCATGGCATAGCCCATCTGCCCGCCCAGCGGGTTGGGCAGCAGGCCCTTGACCTTGCCCGCATGGGCATCGACGTTCGAGATATAGACCGGAATGCCGGTCCCCGCCTCGTTCGAGACCATGACCTGCATCTCGTCGTAGATCTCCTTGCGCCTGGCGGTGTCCAGCTCACCCCGCGCCTCGACCAGCATACGGTCGAATTTCTCGGATTTGTACTGGCTTTCGTTCCAGGGCGCGTCCGAGGCGTAAAGCAGCGAGAACAGGATGTCCGGCGTCGGGCGCGGGTTGATATTGCCGAAATGCACCGGCGCCTTCAGCCAGTAGTTCGACCAGTAGCCGTCCGACGGCACCCGCTGGATGTCGAAGCGCATGCCGATCTCGGCGCCCGCCTGCTGGAAGATCATCGCCATGTCCAGCGACGAGGCCGCCGCCTCGGACGCCACCACCGGGATCGGCTGGCCCAGCAGGCCCGCCTTTTCGAACAGCGATTTCGCGCGCTCGGGGTCGAATTCGCGCGGTTTCAGCTCGGCGTTGTGGAACGGGCTCATCGGCGGGACGGGCTGGTCGTTGGCGATCTCGGCCAGGCCGCGCAGCGCCGATTTCTGGATCAGCTCGCGGTTCATCAGGTATTTCATGCCTTCCACGAAGCCGGCCTTGTCGCCCGGCGCCAGATCCATCCGCGCGTTCAGGTTGGTGTAGTTGCCGCCCGTGGTGATGGACAGCACGAAATCGGGCTGGCTTTCCACCAGCCGCACCGATTGCGGCTTGATCGAGGCCGCGAACTGGATGTCGCCGGACAGCAGCGCGTTCACCCGCGCGCTGTCGTCGGGAATGGCGAAATATTCGAAGCTGTCCAGATGCGCCTTTTGCGGCTTGAAATAGTTCTCGTTGCGCTTGCCGATCGAGCGGACGCCCGGCTCGAACACTTCCGAGACGAAGGCGCCGGTGCCGTTCGCGGTCGAGAAATCGGTGGTGCCGTTCGCGATGATCATGAAGTGATGCATCGCCAGGATGGTCGGCAGGTCGGCATTCGGCGATTCAAGCGTGATCTGCACCGTCTGCGGGTCCAGCGCCTTGATCTCCTTGAACTGCTTGGCGATCGAGTTGACCTTGGAGCCCACCGCCGGGTCGAGATGGCGCTGAAGCGAGAACACCACGTCCTCGGCCTCCAGCGTCTTGCCGTCGTGGAAGGTCACGCCGGATTTCAGCTTGACGGTCCATACGGCCGCATCCCCGCTTTCGATGCTGTCGGCCAGTTCCATCTCGATCGAGCCGTCCTCCTTCATGAAGGTCAGCCGGTTGTAATAGGCGCAGCAGCGCGTGTAATCCGTCGAAAGCGAGGCCTTGGCCGGGTCCAGCGTGTCGGCGGTCGATGCCGACCAGCCCGCCGCCTTCAGATGCCCGCCCGAAACCGGCGTCTGCGCCAGCGCGGCCGTCGCGCGTCCCAGGACGGTGCCGCCCACGGCCAGCGAGATGCCGCCCGCCATGAACATGCGCAGCAATTCGCGGCGGTTGGCGCCGCGGCGGATCGCGTTCTCGACCATCGCGTCGTCGGCGCGGGTCCAGTTGGTGATTTCCCTGTCGTTCATTTTCTTTTCCCTTGCTGGAATGGTTGCGACGGACCCGGTCGCCCGGATCCGCACAAGTCACGCGGTCGCGGCCTCGGCCAGTTCGGCCATCGAGGTGAAGTGATGGTCAGGGGTGGTGAATTCGGCAGGCTCGATGGTGCCGCCATAGCCTTTCTGGGCATGCCGGCGCTGGATCCAACAATTGGTCATGCCCAGGTCGCGCGACACGCCGATGTCGTGATACTGGCTTTGCGCGACATGCAGGATGTCGTCCTTGCCGGCCCCCTCGCTTTCGACGAAGGCGAAGACCTGGCGGAAGAAGGCGGGATCGGGCTTTTCGACGCCGGTATCATCCACCGTGAAGGAGGCATGGAAGGGGTGCCCCAGCGCGGCGCTGAAATGCTCGAACGCCCAACGCTGGGCGTTGGTCATGGCGATCAGCCGGTATCTGCCCTTCAGCTTCGCCATGGCGGCGACGGAATCGGCAAAGGGTTTCCAGCCCGGCACCGCGTCGCGCAGCCGCGCGGCATGGGCGTCGTCCGCAGGCAGGCCCAGATCGGGCGCGATCACCTTGTAGACGCGCACCAGATCGTCGGGGAAATGCCCGACGCCCGGCATGTAGCGGGCGGCCCGATACAGGTCCAGCGCGCGCTCGGGGTCGAAATCGACGCCCTTTTCGGCAGCGATCGCGGCCAGCGCGCCGGTCAGCCCGGATTCGAAGTCGATCAGCGTGCCGACGACATCGAAGCTCATGTATTTGAATTGCGACAGCGGTCTTGCTGGCATCCTGTGCGTTCCCCGTTGTTCCCGCGTCCTTGCGCGGCGCTTGTTCCCTCGACCGAAGGGGGCTGGCCCCCGGTTGCCCGAGCCCCGGCCCATGTCTTTCCACCCACGCCGGATGGGCGTCCTTACCCCTCATCCTTCCGGCAAACCGGGCGCGAAAAACTCCAAATCCCGTCCCGGCGCAGCATAATCTTTCGTACCGCGCTGACCCTACGGCATCGCGGATATGGTCAATAACCGCGCGCGCGGTCCACCAGCCCCTCGGGCCTCTGGCCGCGAAGATCGGCGCGGATGCCGGCCAGCACATGCAGCGCGCCCTCATGCGCCACCGTCTGGCTGGCGACATGCGGCGTCAGGATGACGCGCGGGTGGCGCCATAGCCAATGGCCGGCCGGCAGCGGCTCAGGCTCGGTCACGTCAAGCATCGCCTGCGCGATCCGGCCGCTGTCCAGAGCCTGCCGCAGCGCATCCGCGTCCAGTTGCCGCCCGCGTCCCAGATGCACCAGCCGCGCGCCCATCGGCAGCTTGTCGAACAGGGCGGCGTTCAGCATCCCCTCGGTTTCCGCGGTCAGGGGCAGCAGGCACAGCAGGATGTCGGTGCGGGCCAGAAAGGCGTCCAGATCGGTATGGCAGGCGACGCCCTCGATCCGGCGCGGGCTGCGGCTCCATCCGGCCAGGTCGAAGCCGAAGGGGCGCAGCGATTCCAGCACCGCCTGGCCCAGATTGCCCAGGCCCATCACCCCCACGCGCCTGTCGGCGGCATCGACATTCATGCGCGGCAACCATTCGCCGCGCCGCTGCTGGTCCAGATAGGCGGGCAGGTCGCGATGCATGGCCAGCGTGGCCATGGTCGCATATTCGCGCATCTGCCGGGCGATGCCCGGCTCCAGCATCCGCACCACGCCGACGCCTTGGGGCAAGGCGGTCAGATCGAACTGATCGACCCCCGCCCCGACCGAGAATATCAGCCGCAGGTTCGGATAATCGCGCGCCAGCCCCTCGGGCGCGGTCCATGCCACCAGATAGCGCACGGCATGCGGGTCCGGCGCCTGTCCGACATGGAACGGCATATCGGGCAGGTCGCGGGCAAAGACCTCGCGAAAGACCGCGCCGCGCTCGGGGGTGGACAGGAACAGGACCGCCATCAGCGCAGCGCCGCGCGGATATCGGGATCCTCCAGCGTCAGGTCCAGCACCTTGCGGGTGCGGGCGACGATCAGGTCGATCTCTTCCTCGGTGCAGCACAGCGGCGGGGCATAGCCGATCACGCCCCAGCCAAAGGCGCGGATGACCAGCCCCTGATCCCAGGCGCGGTCGAAAATGCGCGTCGCGGGCTGGCTGGCAGCCGGCAGCGGGGTCTTCGCCGCCTTGTCGGTCACCAGCTCGATCGCCGCCAGCATGCCGCGCCCGCGCACATCGCCCACCAGCGGGTGGTCGCCAAGGCCGCGCAGCCCCTCCATCAGCCGGGCGCCCATCCTGCGGCCGTTTTCCAGCAATCCGCCCTCGTAGAGGTCCAGCACCGCCAGCCCGACGGCGGCCGAGACCGGATGCGCCGAATAGGTATAGCCGTGCCCCACCGCCGCGGCGCCCGCGCCATCGGCGATCACCTGATAGACGCGATCCGACATGAACACCGCGCCCATCGGCACATAGCCCGAGGTCAGCCCCTTGGCGGCGGTGATCAGGTCGGGGACGATGCCCTCTTCCTCGCAGGCGAAAAGCGGGCCGGTGCGGCCGAAGGCAGTGATGACCTCATCGGCGACGAAAAGGATGTCGAGTTCCGCGCACAGATCGCGCATCGCACGCATCCAGCCCTTGGGCGGCACCAGCACCCCGCCCGAGCCCTGGATCGGCTCGGCATAGAAGGCCGCGACCCGTTCGGGACCGCCCAGCTCGGCGACCTTGGCCAGCAACTGCGCCCTGGACGCCTCGATGATCGCGGCATCGTCGCTGCCTGCGGGGTTGCGATAGCTGTAATGCGACGGAATCTTGTGCTGCCAGTCATAAGGCACGCCGAAACCCGCATGGAACGAGGGGATCGCGGTCAGCCCCGCCCCCACGGTCGAAGAACCGTGATAGCCCTGCTCCAGCGAGATGAACTGGTCCTTCCCCGGCATCCCGCGCGCGTTCCAGTAATAGCGGATGAAGCGCACGGTGCTGTCCACCGCGTCCGAGCCGCCCAGCGTGAAATAGACATGGTCCAGATCGCCCGGCGCAGCCTCGGCCAGGCGCGCGGCCAGGCGCACGGCCGGCTCCGAACCCAGCCCGAAATAGCCGGTCGCATAGGCCAGCTCCCGCATCTGCTGCGTCGCGGCCTCGACCACGCTGTCCTGCCCGTAGCCGGCATTGACGCACCACAGGCCCGCAAAGCCGTCGATCAGCTCATGCCCCTGCGCGTCGCGCACGCGCGCGCCCTTGCCCGAGGCCAGCAGGCGCACGCCCGCAGCCTCGTGCCCGCGCCAGCTTGCGACGGGGTGGATCAGATGGGCGCGGTCGAGTTCGACCAGTGAATTGGCCAGCATGTCGTCTCTCCTGAAAGTCAGCCAAGCGCCTGCGCGGCGAGGGCGAAGCGATGAAAGTCCCCGGACCGGGCGGCGGGCGTGCCCCGGCTCATGCCGATGCCGCCGCCGACATGGGCCAGTCCCAGCCCGGTCAGCCAGGACGCAAGGCCGCTGTCCTCGGTCGTATCGACGCGAAGGAATTGCCCCGCACGGTCGGACAGCAGAAAGGACAGCAGATCCCTGGCCTCGTCCGCATCGGTGGCAACGACCGGACCCGCAACCTCTCCGCGGCCGAAGGGGCGCAGCGCGGCATAGCCCGCAATCCCGCCCGCCCGGCGCAGGACGGCAATGCGCCCGGCATGCGGCAGCGCGCGGATCAGCGGCGCGCGGTCCGCCCCGGTCGCATCGCGGTCGATGCCGGCGATGGCGTCCAGATCGTCCTCGCCGGCCCAATCGATGCCGGCGGGCGCCGCCGTCCCGGTCAGGATGCCCTGGTGCTGGACGATCCGCCCCTGTTCGGCAAAGCCCAGCTTGCGGTAAAGCGGCAGCCCGGCCTCGGTAGCGACCAGTCGCCATTCCCGCGGCGCCGCAAGGGCCATGGCGCCCTCCATCAGCCGGCGGCCCAAGCCCCTGCCCCGCATGTCCGGGCCGACGATGATCATGTTCATCATGCCGACCGGGCCGAAGACCGTCGCCATCGCCGTCCCGACGACCCGCCCGCCGGACAGCGCGACCACGCCCCGGCTGAGGCCGTGGATCAGCGCCCAGTCCTCGGGCCGGTGCGGCCAGTGCTCAAGGCGCGACAGCTCGACCGCCTGGGGGATGTGGTCGGGCTCAAAACGCGTCAGGACGGGATCGGTCGCAATCTGCATGGCATGGCCTTCGTCTTTCTGCCCGCGCAGCCTGCATGGCGGCAGGCGGCATCTGCGGTGCGGGGAACGGTCGGGGCGTGCGCGCGGCGGATCAGGCCGCGCGCACGCTTGGGTCATCCGACGATGACATAGATCTTGCGGACGGTTTCGACAGTCTTCCAGACGCCGCGATAGCCGGGCTTCATGATGAAGCTGTCGCCCTTGCGATAGGTGACGGGCGGCTGGCCGTCCTCGGTCAGTTCGACCACGCCGTCCAGGATATGGCAGAACTCGAAGCTCTCGCCCTTGATCGAGATGGTCTCGCCCGGCGTCGCCTCCCAGATGCCGGTGCGCACCTCGCCGCCCCGCGAGGCGTCCAGCGCCCAGGTCATGAACGAGGGATCGCCCGAAACCAGCCGGTCGGGGGCCGCCTTGCCCGGCGCGCCGGCGGGAAGGGTCGATGGGTCGATGGTCTGCAAAAGCGGCATGTCTGTCCTCAGCGGATAAGGTCAAGGGTTTTGTAGTAAAGGCCCACCAGCGGCAGGAACCACGGCTTGCCGGTATGGAACGGCACCGCCTGCCAGGGCAGCCCGTCCCAGGGATTGCGATTGGCACGGCCGGTCATCAGGTCGGCCATGATCTCGCCCATATGGGTGGCGATCTGCGCGCCATGGCCGGAATAGCCCATCGAGAAGTAAACCCCGTCCGCCTGCCCGGCGCGCGGAAAGCGATCGGCGGTCATGTCCACGAGCCCGCCCCAGCAATAGTCGATCGGCACCTCGCGAAGCTGCGGAAAGGTGCGCAGCAGCCCCGCGCGCAGGATCTCGCCGCTCTTGGCGTCCGAGCGCTGGTCCGAGCTCGCCGAGAACCGCGCCCGCCCGCCCCAGATCAGCCGGTTGTCCGGCGCAAGGCGGAAATAGTTGCCGATATTCATCGAGGTCACGCAGGTCCGGTTGCCCGGCATCGTCGCCGCGACCTCGGCATCCGTCAGGGGGCGGGTGGCGATGATGAAGCTGCCGACCGGCACGATGCGGCGGCGAAACCATGGAAAGGCGCCGGTCGTATAGGCGCCGGTCGCCAGCAGCACCTTGCCCGCCGTGACGCTGCCCCTGGGCGTGGTCAGCTTCCAGCCCGCGCCGGCCTGCTCGCGCGCGATGACCGGGGCGCGTTCGAAGATCGCCGCGCCGCGCCGCGCGGCCGCCTCGGCCAGCCCCACGACGAAGCGGCCCATATGCATCATCGCGCTTTTCTTTTGCAGCATCGCGCCGTGAAAGGCGTCCGAGCCGACCTCGCCCGCCAGTTCCGCCCGCGACAGCATCGCGGTATCGGGATCGGCGTCGCGGTGCAGCGCCTCGAAATTGCGGGCAAGGCTGTCGTAATGGCCGGGTTTCGAGGCCAGCTTCAGCTTGCCCGAGCGCCGAAAGGAACAGTCGATCCCCTCTTCGGCGATGATGCGCTCGATGGTTTCGATGCCCTGGTCGAAGGCATGATAAAGCGCCCGTGCCCTGTCCGCGCCGAAATGCTCGCGCGCAGCCAGATAGCTGTGGGCGATGCCGTTGTTCAGGTGCCCGCCATTGCGCCCCGATGCCCCGAAGCCGACCGTCTCGGCCTCCAGCACGACGACCGAATGCCCTTCGGCGGCCAGCTTGCGCGCGGCCCCGAGGCCCGTAAAGCCCGCGCCGATCACCGCCACGTCGTATTGGCCGGAGACGGGCCCCGGCGCACCCGAGGCGAATGCGGGCGCGGTGTCGTGCCAATAGGACTGAAATTTCATCGTCACAGACCGAACACGCCCGGCAGGCCGCGGATATCCGCGATCTCGGTATATTCGTAATAGGGGTTGGCGGGCTCGTGGCCGCGATTGACCCAGACCTTGGACTTGATGCCCAGGTCATGGGCCGTCATCAGGTCGTAGCGGAACGAGGACGAAACATGGGTGATGTCCTCGGGTCCGCAGCCCAGCGCGTCCAGCATGCATTCGAAGCCGTTCATCTGCGGCTTGTAGGTGCCGGTCTCCTCGGCGGTCAGGACCAGATGGAAGGGCGCGCCCAACTTTTCCACGTTGGACATGATCTGGCTTTTCATGGCGTTGGACAGGATCACCAGCGGGATTTCCCGGGCGACCTTGGCCAGCCCCTCGGGGACGTCGAAATGCGGACCCCAGGTCGGCACCTCGTTATAGATGCGCAGCGCGTCCTCGTCGCGGAAGGTGACGCCGTTGCGCTTGCAGGTGCGTTCCAGCGAATTGTGGACCACCTCGGCATAGGGTTTCCACGCGCCCAGGATCTCGTCCAGGCGATAGGCGGCGAAGTTCCTGATGAACTTCGCCATCGCCGACTCGGAGAGCTGCTCGGCATAGATGCGGCGGGCCGCCCCGGCCATGTCGAAATTGGTCAGCGTGCCGTAGCAGTCGAAGGTGATGAATTTTGGGCGGAAGGTCATGGTCCGGGTTCCCTGTCTGCGGCGCCAGCGCGGCGCCATTTCTTTCGATCCTATGCCGCGTCCCGCAGGCGTCGCTTGCCGTTTGCGGGACGCGGAAAGCATGAAACGCCGTATCCGCGCGGGCGGGCGGCAAATTCTACGGCGTCAGAGCCCGCCCATGTGGAAGGCCTTCACCTCCAGATATTCCTCGATCCCCGCCCGCGCGCCCTCGCGGCCCAGGCCCGAGGACTTGACGCCGCCAAAAGGCGAAACGGTGGTCGAGACCGCGCCGGTGTTCAGCCCCACCATGCCGAATTCCAGCGCCTCGGCCACGCGCCAGGCACGGCGGATATTCTCGGTATAGAAATAGGCGGCAAGGCCGAAGGGGGTGCCGTTCGCGATGGCGACGGCCTCGTCCTCGGTCTCAAAGCGGAAAAGCGGCGCGACGGGGCCGAAGGTTTCCTCGGATGCCAGCTCCATCTCGGTCGTGGCACCCGTCAGGACCACGGGGGCGGCATATTGCCCCTCGGGGATCTCGGCCCGGGCGGCAACGGTCGCGCCTTTCGCCACGGCATCCGCGACATGGCGCGCGATCTTGTCCAGCGCAGCGCGGTTGATCATCGGGCCGATGTCGTTGCCGGCCTGCGTGCCGGGACCGACCTTCATCGCCGCGACCTTGGCGCCCAGCTTTTCGGCAAAGGCGTCGTAGACGCCCGCCTGCACCAGGATCCGGTTCGAGCAGACGCAGGTCTGGCCGCCATTGCGGAACTTGGACGCGATCGCCCCCTCGACCGCCGCGTCCAGATCGGCATCGTCGAAGACGATGAAGGGCGCGTTGCCGCCCAGTTCCAGCGACAGCCGCTTTACCGTCGGCGCGGATTGCGCCATCAGAAGCGAGCCGACGCGGGTCGAGCCGGTAAAGCTGACCTTGCGCACCGTCGGGTTGGCGGTCAGTTCCGCGCCGATCTCGGCCGGCATCCCGGTGACGATGTTGACGACGCCCGCCGGAATCCCCGCGCGCTCGGCCAGAACGCCCAGGGCGAGCGCGGAATAAGGCGTGAACTCGGAAGGCTTGATGACCACGGTGCAGCCCGCCGCCAGGGCCGGGCCGACCTTGCGGGTGATCATCGCGTTCGGGAAGTTCCACGGCGTGATGATGGCCGAGACGCCGACCGGCTCCTTCAGCGTCAGGATACGGCGGTCGTTCGTCGGCGCCGGGATCACGGTGCCGTCGATGCGCCGCGCCTCCTCGGCGAACCATTTCACGAAAGAGGCGCCATAGGCGATTTCCCCCCGTGCCTCGGAAAGCGGCTTGCCCTGTTCCAGCGTCAGGATCAGCGCCAGATCCTCGGCATGCTGGTTCATCAGGTCGAACCAGCGTTCCAGCAGCGCCGCGCGCTCGGCATGGCTGCGCTTTTTCCACGAGGCGAAGGCGGCATCGGCGGCATCGATGGCCGCGCGGGTCTCGGCGGCCGACAGGTCGGGAATGGTGCCCATGACCTGCCCGGTCGCGGGGTCGGTGACCTGGACCACGGCGCCGCTGGCCGCATCGACCCAATTGCCGCCGATCAGCGCCTGCTGGCGAAGCAGATCCTTGTCCTTCAATGCCGTCATGCCTTGCCCTCCAGCGCGGCCAGAACGGCCTTGGTGATGTCGTCGGTCTTGTCGCGGCCCGGAACGGTGCCGATGCCCTGCGCGGTCACCGCCTCCATCGCCGCCATGATGCGGGCGGCGGTCGCGGCCTCGCCCAGATGATCCAGCATCATCGCCACCGACCAGATCGCCGCCATCGGATTGGCGATGCCCAGATGCGCGATGTCGGGGGCCGAGCCATGCACCGGCTCGAACATCGAGGGCGCCGAGCGGTCGGGGTTGATATTGGCCGAGGCCGCAAAGCCCAACCCCCCCTGGATCGCCGCGCCCAGGTCGGTCAGGATGTCGCCGAAAAGGTTCGAGGCCACCACCACGTCCAGGCTTTCCGGCGCCATCACCATGCGCGCGCACATCGCGTCGATATGGTAATGCGTCACCTCGACCTGCGGATATTCGGCAGCCAGCCGGTCGGTGATCTCGTCCCAGAACACCATG
This sequence comes from Paracoccus denitrificans, assembly GCF_900100045.1. Lineage (GTDB taxonomy): Bacteria > Pseudomonadota > Alphaproteobacteria > Rhodobacterales > Rhodobacteraceae > Paracoccus > Paracoccus denitrificans. The sequence goes on from NZ_FNEA01000015.1 coordinate 70,735, forward strand.
GAATATTTCTGCGCATTGGATTTCGTGACCGAGGCCAGCTTCCCCCGCCGTCGCATCGCCTGCTCGAAGCCGAAGCGGATGATCCGTTCCACGCCCGCGCGGGTGAAGATCGAGGTTTCCACCGCCACCTCGTCCGGGGTGCCGACATGGACGCGCCCGCCGGCGCCGGAATATTCGCCCTCGGTATTCTCGCGGATGCAGAGGATGTCGAAATCGCGGGTCTTCAGCGGCCCCTCGACACCGGGCAGCAGGCGGTGCGGGCGGATATTGGCATATTGCACGAAGGCCTTGCGGATCGGCAGCAGCAGCCCGTGCAGGGACACGCTGTCGGGCACCTTGGCGGGCCAGCCGACCGCGCCAAGGAAGATGGCGTCGAAGCCGCGCAGGGTCTCGATCCCGTCCTCGGGCATCATCTTGCCGGTTTGCAGGTAGTGGTCGCAGGACCACGGGAAGGTCGTGGTTTCCAGCACGGCGCCCGCAGCCCGGGCAACGGCGACGGCCGACTCGGTCACGGCGGTCCCGATGCCGTCTCCGGGGATGAGGGCGATCTTGTGGGTGGTCATGTCCGGCTCCTTCAAAGGTCGATCAGCACGCTTTTCTGGCGGCGGTTGGCGTGATAGGCGGCGCGGCCCAGATCCTTGCCGATGCCCGAGGACTTGTAGCCCCCCGTCGGCAGGATATGGTCGCGCGAGCGGCCGTAGCGGTTGATCCAGACCGTCCCGGCCTCGATCCGGCGCATGACGCGCAGCGCGCACGACAGGTCGCGGGTGAATATCCCGGCGCAAAGGCCATAGGTCGGATGGTCGGCCATGGCGACGGCCTGCTCTTCGTCCGCAAAAGGCTCCAAGGTCAGGACCGGGCCGAAGATCTCTTCGGTCACGGCGGGGGAATCGGGGGCGACGCCCGCCAGCAGCGTCGGCGCATAGAACCAGCCCGGATGATCCAGCCGCGCCGCGCCGGCCAGCACCTCGGCCCCTTGGGCAACGGCAGCCTGCACGATGCCGTCTATGCGGGCGATCTGGCGTTCCGAGATGATCGGGGAATATTGCGTTTCGGCATCCCATGTGGTGCCGGGACGGTGGTCGGCCATGCGCGCGATCAGCCTTTCCGCCAGCGCCTCGGCGATTTCCGCCGCGACCAGCACCCGGCTGCCCGCGACGCAGGCCTGCCCGGCGTTGAAGGTGATGGAACGCGCGATGCAATCGGCGGCCAGATCCAGGTCGGCATCGGCAAAGACGATCTGCGGCGACTTGCCGCCCAGTTCCAGCGTCATCGGCTTGACGCCGTTGCGGGCGATATTGCCCATGATCGCCTGCCCCGCCCCGGTCGAGCCGGTAAAGCTGACCTTGCCGATCCCGGGATGGCCGGTGATCGCATTGCCGGTGACCGGCCCGTCGCCCAGCACCACGTTGACCAGCCCGGCGGGAATGCCTGCGCGCACGGAAAGCTCGGCCATGTAAAGCGTCGAAAAGGGCGTCATCTCGGACGGCTTCAGCACCACCGCATTGCCTGCCGCCAGCGCCGGTGCCAGCTTCCATCCCGCCATCGACAGCGGAAAATTCCAGGGCGTGATCGCGCCCACGACGCCATAGGGCTCGTCCACGGTCATCCCCAGCGAGGCGTCGCGGGTCGGCACCAGGTCGCTGCCCTCCTTGTCCGCCATCTCGGCGAAAAAGCGGATCTGCTCGGCGGTCACGGCGATGTCGCCCACCGGCAATTGCGCGACGGGGCGGGTCGAGCAGGCGGCCTCGAACCGGGCCAGCGTCTCGGCCTCGGCCTCGATCAGGTCGGCCCATTTCAGCAGGGCGCGGGTGCGGTCGCGCGGGACGCCGCAACCCCAGCCCGAGGCGGCCAGCGCGGCCCGCCCGGCCGCGACCGCGCGATCCACCATATCCGCATCCGCGACCGGACTCTCGCCGAACGCCGCCCCGTCCGAGGGGCGATGCATGGCCAGCCGGCCCCGGTCGGCGACATGTTCGCCGGCGATGAAATGCCCGCGCGGCAGGTCCAGAGTGTCGGGATCGAAGGATCGGGTCATGGCACGCCTTCCGTTTTGCCTTGGACGAAAGCTTAGCCATCGGGGCCGTGCAGATATGCCGTGATCGCAATGGGCCGGAGCGGATTGTCCCGTTTGCGCCCCCGCCCGCGCAATTCTGTATCGCCCTAGCCGGGCGCGCGCAAAAGCGCGATCAGCGCCTGCGCAAGGCGCGGGATCGGCCGGGCGCCGTCGGTGGCAAGGGCCAGCCCCATGGCAAGGCGCGGGCGGAACGGGCGCATGGCCAGCCCCGCCATGTCCGCCCAATCGACCAGCCCGTCCACCAGCGCCACCCCCAGCCCCGCGCGCACCAGCGGCACCGCGGCGACGGAAGAGGCGACCTGGATCGCCACCTGCCGCACCAGCCCCTCGGCGCGAAAGGCCTGGTCCAGCGCCGGGCCGATCTCGGCATGGCTGCCATATGAGATCAGCGGCTGGCCGGCCAGATCGCCGGGGGCCACGGCATCGAGCCCCGCAAGCGCGTGGCCCTGCGGCATCAGCACCGCCAGCGGGATGGGGGCCAGCGTCTGTGTCCGCACGGTCGGGGCGAGGATCGGCGACAGGGTGACGGCAAGGTCGATGGCGCCGGTGCGCAGCGCCTCGGCGATCTCCTGCTTGGGCAGGGTGTGCAGGTGGATGCGGACCTCGGGGTGGCTGGCACGGAACCGGGCCAGCGCGGGCGGCAGCACCGACCACGCCACCGGCAGGCTGGCCCCCAGCCGCAAGAGGCCCAGCCGCCGCTCGCCCACGCGCCGGGCCAGATCGCCCAGCACCTCCATCTCGCGCAGCACGCGGGCGGCATCCTCGTGAAGCAGGTCGGCCTCGGGCGTGGGGATCAGGCGGCCGCCGATGCGCTGGAACAGCGCATAGCCCAGCTGATCCTCAAGGTGGTGCAGCAGCTTCGAGGCGGCGGGCTGCGAGATCGACAGGCTGTTCGCCGCCGCCGTCACCGAACCGTCGCGCATGATGGCGCAGAAAATCTCGAGCTGCCGCGTGTTCATGGGGGCCAGAGGCGCACAGGCGCTGCCCCTTGGCAAGGGGCAGCGCATGGGGGTGTCACAACGGATGGCGGTCGCGCAGATCCGCAAAGATCGCCGCCATCTCTTGCCCGACAGGCGCGGTGCCGCCGGCCTTTTCCACAGCCGCAAAGACCTGCTGCTTGAGGAAGAAGCGCCAGCCGACGGGAACCGAGGCCAGGAACTCCGTCAGCAAGTCATAGCGTTCCGGGGTCCAGACCCGCTCGAATTCGACGCGGCGGGCACCGAAGGTGAAGTCGGGCGCCTTGGCGCGAGGCGCGGCGCGGCAGGCCCTGGTCGCCGCATGGTCCACCTCGCCGTCGCGGATGACGACGCCGTAATCGGCCTCGGCCCGCTCGGCGCTGATCGCCCCCTTGGCGACATCGGCCATGACCAGGTCGACCGGCCGGGTCAGCGGATCGCCCCAGCCGCCGGCACCCGGCCCGACCACGCGGATCACGTCGCCCGGGGCACATTGCACGACGTCGGTATTGCCCAGATCCTGCTCGTCCGCGCGGCCCGGATTGCGGGTAAAGGTCGAAACCCCCGCCTCGGCCGCGCCGCGCAGCCCCCATGCCGGCATGATCGAGCGGTTGCGGTTGCGCGCCGTGACCACGGTGCCTGGGCTTGATACCTCGAATTCCATCACCGCCGAAAGGCCGCCGCGCCAGCGCCCCGCCGCGCCGGTGTCGCGTTCAAGGCCGTAGCGGCGGAAGCGGATCGGCACCTCGGCCTCGGAAATCTCGATGGGGGTATTGCGCAGGAAGCCGGTCGCGCCGCCCGCCCCGTCGCTGCCGTCCCCGAAGGGGGTGGCGCCGCCGCCGCCGCCCACCGGCCCGATCGAGGCCATGACCGGACGCCCCGCCCGGTCCACGGTCTTGATGTTCATGATCGCGTTCCCGCCCGGCGCCGCCGCCGGGATCAGGTCGGGCAGCGCGCGCGCAAACGCCCCCACCGTCACGATCTGCGTCATGGCGCAGGTCAGCGAGCGCATCCCCACCGCCGCGCCGGGGGCCGAGTTCACCACGCTGCCCTCGGGCAGCACGGCACGGGCCGGGCGCAGCGTGCCCGCGTTCAGCCACAGCGAATTGTCCAGCGTGTAGAGCACATAGGTCAGCCCGACCATGACCAGCGGATGCCGCTCGCGCCCGCCGGTCGGCATGTTCAGGGACGAGCCCAGCTGCGGGTCCGAGCCGGTATAGTCCAGCTCGACCTGATCGCCGCGGATGCGCAGGGTCAGGGCGATGCGGGCGGGCAGGCCCTGGGGCGCGTCCTCGTCGGCGTAATCGGCAAAGAAGTAATCGCCGTCGGGAATGGTCGTCAGGATGCGGCGGACCTGCGCCTCGGCATGGTCCAGGATCTGCTCGACGCCATCCAGGAAGGTGTCGAAGCCAAAGCGGCGGATGATCTCGGCCATCTTGCGCTCGCCCACGTTCACGCTGGCGACCTGCGCGGCCAGATCGCCGATATTCTGCTCGGGCATCCGCACGTTGGACCGGATGAGCCGCGCGACGAAGGGGTTCTCGACGCCCCGGTCGTAAAGCTTGACCGGCGGGATGCGCAGCCCCTCCTGCGCGATCTCGGTCAGCGCGCGCGACAGCGAGGCGGGCACCGCGCCGCCCACGTCGGTATTGTGGATATGGCCCACGACGAAGCAGGCCAGTTGCCCCTCGTGGAAGACCGGCTTCCAGATATGGATGTCGGGGGTGTGGGTGGCCACATGGCCCGCCGTCGGGTCGTTGGTGATGCAGATGTCGCCTTCGTTGTATTCGTCGATGCAGGCCAGCAACGGGCCGTAGTCGATGCCGGAATACCAGGGCGCGCCGAACTGGCGGGGATTGGCAAAGGCCAGCCCCTCGCGCGTCACGATCTGGCAGGAAAAATCCTCGGTCTCCTTGACGAAGGCGGAATGGGCGGTGCGCATCAGGGTAAAGGCCATCGCATCGGCGGCAGCACCGCAGAAATTGGCGAGAACCTGAAGGTTGCGTGCGTCGATCATGGGTCAGGCCCCTTTCGCGATCAGGAGGTTGCCGAAATCATCGACCTGCACATGAAAGCCGGGCGGAACGACGGTGGTGGTGTCGTCCTGCCGCACGATGGCCGGGCCGTCGAAGGCATGGCCGGGCGCCAGCGCCTCGCGGTCGTAAAGCGCCACCGTCGCGGGCCGGCCCGCGAACCAGGCCTCGACGTGATCCGAAGGCATGGCCGGATCGGTCGCCGGCGCGGGACGCGGCATCGCAGGCTTGGGCGTCGCACCCGCGATCACCAGTCGCAGGTTCACCATCTGGACCCCCGCACCCTCGCTGGCATGGCCGAACAGCCGCGCATGCTCGGCATGAAAGGCCCCCGCGATGGCCGCGACATCGCCCGAGGCGATCCAGCCGGCCTCCAGCACCGTCTCGATCTCATAGGACTGGCCCCGATAGCGCATGTCGGCCGAGACGCCGACCACCCCCTTGCCCGGATGCCCTTGCCGCGCCAGCCAGTCGCGGGCGGTCGCCTCCAGCTCGGCCAGGGGCGCGGCCAGCGCCGCCACCCCCTTGGCGTCGAGATCCAGATACAGCGTGCGGATGAAATCGTTCTTCAGATCCGCGATCAGCCCGCCTAGGGCCGAGACGCAGCCCGGGCGCGGGGGAACGACAACCCCCTTCATGTCCAACTCGCGCGCAAGATAGCAGGCCAGCATCGCGCCCGCGCCGCCGAATGCGAAAAGATGGAACTCGCGCGGATCGATGCCGAAGCGCGAGACCAGGCCCGAGACCTCGGCATACATCGCCGAGACCGAGATATCGACGATATGGCCCGCGACCTCCTCGACCGGGGCGCCCAGCCGCCCGGCCAGCGGCCGGATCGCCGCACGGGCGGCCGCGTGATCGACGCTGACCGCGCCATAACCCAGGTCGCCGTGGCCGATCAGGTTCTGCGCCGCCATCGCATCGGTGATCGTCGGCCTGACCCCGCCGCGCCCATAGCAGGCCGGACCGGGGGTCGAGCCCGCACTTTCCGGCCCCACCCGCAACACGCCCAGATCGTCCACCGAGGCGACCGAGCCGCCGCCCTGCCCGACCGAGCTGACCGCGACAGAGGGGATATGGATCTGGAAATCCCCGATCAGCTCGCCCGTGCCATATTGCGGCTGCCCGTCGAGGATCACCGCCACATCGGCCGAGGTCCCGCCGATATCGAGGCTCAGCACCTTGGGAAAGCCGCATTCCCTGGCCAGCCAGCCCGCGCCGATCACCCCCGAGGCGGTGCCGGACAGGATCATCTGCACGGGTTCCGCCCGCGCCTGCCCGATGCCCATGACGCCGCCGTTCGACTTGGTGATATGGGCGGGCACGGGGACGCCCTTGCCGGCCAGCGCCGCCTCGAACCGATCAAGGTAATGCGCCACGCGCGGCTGCACATAGCCCGAGATCACGGCCGTTACCGTGCGCTCGAACTCGCGGATCACCGGCCATGTGCCCGATGAGGTGACGACGGGCATCTCGGGCGCCATCTCGGCCAGCATCGCGGCGACGGCGCGCTCGTTTTCCGGGTTCCGGCAGGCATGCAGGAAGGCGACGACGATGCCTGCCGCGCCCGCCGCCCGTGCCGCCGCCAGCGCGCGGGCCACGTCCGCGCGTTCGGGGGCGTGCAGGATGGCGCCGGTCGCCTCGGTGCGCTCATCGATGCCAAAGACGTTTTCGCGCGGGACCAACGGCTTGGGGCGCACGGAATAAAGGTTGTGGATCTGCGGGATCTTCAGCCGGGCGATTTCCAGCACATCCTCGAAATTGCGGGTGGTGAACAGCGCCAGCATCGGGCCGTTCCTCTGGATCACCGTGTTGATGCCGACCGTGGTGCCGTGGGTGAAATACCCGACATCGCCGGGCGCGATCCCGTCCCGCGCCTGAAGCCGGTCGAGGCCGGCAAGGATCTCGGCCCCCGGCTGGTCGGGCCGCGAGAACACCTTGAGCGTGCGAAGCTGCCCGCTGCCCTCTTCCAGCACCGCGAAATCCGTGAAGGACCCGCCGACATCCACCCCGATGCGATAGCCCATTGCCCGCTCCCTATCCGTTTCGCGGCACTCTGCCACGGGCAGGCCGGCCCGGACCAATTCCCATTGGCATGATATCCATAGCCAGTGGTTATGAACCGGGCTTCGGCACCGACATGTAGAATTCGGGATGCGGCACCGGGCGGAAGCCGGCCTTTTCATAAACCGCATGGGCGTCGCGCGTGGCCAGCATCCAGGTGGGAATGTCCGCAAGTTCGGGATGGGTGCGGATGACCCTGGCCAGCCACACGGCCAGACCACGCCCGCGATGCGCCGGCAGCACGAAGACGTCGCGCAGATAGGCAAAGACCGTGTAATCCGTCACCAGCCGCGCAAAGCCCGCCATGGCCCCGTCCGGCGCGATCACCGCCATCGGCAGCGATCCGGCCAGCGCACGCTCAAGCCGGTCCCGCGGCAGGCCGTCGGACCAATAGGCCTCCTCTGCCAGAAAGCGCCCGACCAGATCCACGTCGACCGACGCGCGGTCGGTGGTCAGCAGATAGCCGTCGGCCCGGCGCCATGCGACGGGGGCGATATCGGGTGGGGTGATGGTCATTCCGGGCCTCCTTCTTTGCGCCAGACTGGCACGGCCAAGGCGAAAGGACAGGCCCAAGCCCGCCCCGCAACGGCAGGGAATTGCGCCTGCGCGGCCTTATTCGGCAGCATCTTCGTCCGACCCGCGCCGATGCTGGCGCAACGAACAAGGGGGTCCGCATGAATGTCGAGACGATCCTGGCCGACCTGGTCGCGGTGCCCTCGCTGCCCGGGACGCCCAACCGGGTGATGACGGATTGCCTGCGCGACTACCTCGCCGGGGCGCAGGTGACCGAGATCCCCGGCCCCGAGGGCGACCGCTTCAACCTGTTCGCCACCATCGGCCCGCGCGACGTGCCCGGCTATGTCCTGTCAGGCCACAGCGATGTCGTCCCGGTCGAGGGGCAGGACTGGGCCACGGATCCCTTTCGCCTGACCCGCGACGGCAACCGGCTGATCGGGCGCGGCACCACCGACATGAAGGGCTTTCTGGCCTGCGTCCTGTCGATGGTGCCGGAATTCGCCGCAATGGACCTGCGCCGGCCGATCCATGTCGCCCTGTCCTATGACGAGGAAATCGGCTGCCGGGGCGTCGGCCACATGATCGCCCGCCTGCCCGGGCTTTGCGCCCCGCCGCTGGGCTGCATCGTGGGCGAGCCCAGCGACATGCGCCCCGTCCTGTCCCACAAGGGCAAGCAGGCCATCGCCATCACGATCGAGGGACAGGCCGGACATTCCTCGAATCCCGCATTGGGGGTGAACGCGCTTTATCCGGCGGGCGAATTGCTGGTCTGGATTCGCGACCGGGCCGCCCGGCTGGCGACCGAGGGGCCGTTCGACCCACGCTTCGACCCGCCGCATTCGACGCTGCAAGCGGGGGTGATCCGGGGCGGCAGCGCAGTCAACATCATCCCGGATCGCGCCGTGATCGACATCGAGGTCCGCTCGGTCCCCGGACAGGCACCGCAGGAGGTGACGGCCGAGGTTCTGGCCGAACTTCACGCCGTCGCGGCGCGGTCGGGGGTGCGGGCGTCCTCTGCCGAGTTTTCCAGCTATCCTGCCCTGCCACCGCCCGAAGGCGACGACCTGTCCCGCCTGCTGGCGCGGTGGACCGGGCAAGAACCGCTGGCCGCCGTCAGCTATGGCACCGAGGCCGGGCTGTTCCACGCGGCCGGCATCCCCTCGATCATCTGCGGGCCGGGAAGCATCGCCCGCGCGCATCGCGCAAACGAGTTCATCCTGGACGAAGAGCTTGAAGCCTGCCGCCGGATGTTGCTGGCCCTGTCTGCCGAAATATCCGCGCCCGCGTAAGGGCCTGCACCGGGGCGAATCTGGATCGCTGGCCGGCCGGCCGGCATCGTCGCGAGGTTGCCTTGAGTTCAGGCCACGCATGCAGCCGGATCGGCTGCAACCCGCGCCGCTTCAATGCTGCGTTGTAAGACCCCGGTTTGCCCTGCAACAGCGGGAAGGTTCAGGCCGGATCATGGCAGGTTCTTAACCTGCTGGATTTGCCTTGTTAATCCTCCTGAACGACAAAGTTCTGCAAGAATGTCCATTGCAATCAAAAGTTGCAAAGCCGGTTAAGCGACACAGCTATCACTCTCACGTTTATCAGCATGTTTTCGGGCAGACGGGCCGCCGCGCACATATACCCACCGCTCGCAAGGCGGCCGGTAATGGGCCCCTTCGCACAAGGGCAATATCAACCAAACCAGTACAAACGGACAGGTTGCAGAAAATCGCCAGTGGTTGCTTTAAGAGATAAGTTAACAAGTGCATAGGAGACGAGATGAGCAACCGTATCGCTCTGATTTTGGCCGCAACCACTTTTCTTGCATCGCCCGCTTTTTCTGGCGGCTACGTCGCTCCGGTGATCCAACCGCAAATCAGCCCGGTCGTGGAAGTCGCCCGCCCGGCATTCAGTTGGACTGGTCCTTATGTCGGCGCTTACATCGGAAATACCAAACTCGATCTGAAGTCGACTGGTGAAATCCACCATGATGCCATTACGGTCGAGCACGACGCCATTACCGAGGAAATCCCCGCCGAAGTCATCGAACATCCCGAAGTCACCGAAGACCGGGTTGTCGAGGTGATTGAACACCCCGAAGTCACCGAGGAAAAGGTCGTCAAGGAGATCGACCATCCGGCGATCGTCGAGAAAATCCCTGCGGTGACAAAAGAACATCCAGAGGTGAAGGAAAAGGTAACGGTCGGCTGGGAAGAGGTTCAGATCGGAACTGAAACGGTAAAAGTCAGGGAAGACGTATACCGCGATGAAAATGGCGAAAAACAACGGGATGAAAATCACCATACCGGCTGGCGCCATGTCCCCGTCTATGAAGAAGTTCCGGTCTATGAAAATCGTCCCATCTATGAGGAACGGGTAGTTCAGGATGCATGGGTCGAAGTGATCTCGCCTGAAAAAGAGGTCGTGATCAAGGATGCCTGGACCGAAACCGTCACCGAAACCGTCGTGGTCCAGGAGGCATGGGTCGAAGAAGTCACCGAGACCGTCGTGGTGCAGGAAGCCCGGACCGAGATCGTGAAACCCGCCAGGACTGTCGTGGTGCAGGAAGCATGGACCGAGGTTGTCCGTGAAGCGTGGACCGAACAGCTCACCGATAGTTTCAGCGAGGATGGCAATAGCTATGGCCTGTTCGCGGGCTATCGCCGCCAATGGCAGAACAACTTTGTCGGTGGTATCGAAGTCCACTACGGAAGGAACGGCTCTAACCGATTCAACCTCGCGGAACTTGGAGGGACGGTGCAATTCGGCAAGGATACCTACGGCGCCGAACTTCAGGCGGGTTATGCGATCAAGCGCGCGTTGCCGTATATTGCCGTGGGCTATGCCAACATCCTGGATCAGGATGCCATGACCGTATCGCTAGGGCTGGATTATGCCGTTACCGACCGCCTGATCGTCGGCGCCAAATATACCCATTACGATATCGGCGATATCAGTGGAATCGACAGCATTCATCGGTTCGAGGGCGACGGCAATATGGTCAGCCTGCGCGCAGCGATCAAGTTCTGACGCTTTTCCCGGCGGTCGCCATCGTGCCGCCGGGTTATTCCGCAACGCAGGGCCGTATCTGGCGGCGTTTGAAACCCATCCCGGCCTGCCGACGGCCAAAGACCCGAGGCGCCAATTCCTATTTCGACTTGCGCAAGCGCCGGTAGAATGTCGAGCGGTCGATCTTCGCGGCACGGGCTGCAGCCGAGACATTGCCCCCATGTTCGTCCAGGAGCCGCAGCAATTCGTCCTCGGGCCTGCTGCCTGCCGGCGACCGGGACAGGGCGGCTCGATCCGCCATCCCTGCCGGCAGATGCGCGGGCAGGACCGGGGCACCGTCGCACATCGCCGCGGCAAGCTCGCAAAGATTGACGATCTCGCGGACGTTGCCGGGCCAGTCATGGGCCAGCAGCAGGGCCATGGCCTGCGGGGAAAATCGCGGCTTGCCCTCGGTCGCGCCGGCGATGCGGGCGATCAGCCATTCCAGGTCGGCCCGCGCCCGGACCGGCGGGATGTCCAGCACCAGCCCGTTCAGCCGGTAATAGAGATCCTGCCGGAACCGCCCCTCGGCCACCAGCTGGGCCAGGTCATGATGCGAGGCCGAGATGACGCGGATATCCACCGGCTCGGCGCGCGTGGCACCGACCGGCAGCAACTCGCGTTCCGACAGCACGCGCAGCAGCCGCGCCTGCAAGGCCAGCGGCATGTCTCCGATCTCGTCAAGGAACAGCGTGCCGCCATGCGCCTCGCGGATCAGGCCCTTCTTGCCGCGCGCGTGGGCGCCGGTAAAGGCGTTCGGGGTATAGCCGAACAGCTCGCTTTCGATCAGAGCCTCGGGCAGCGCGGCGCAGTTGATCGCGACGAAGGCCCCCCGCCTGCGCGAGGACTCGTGCATGGCGCGGGCGATGAACTCCTTGCCGGTCCCCGTCTCGCCGCGCAGGATGACGCTGATCTGGCGGTCCACCACCTTGGCGGCGCGCTCGGCCAGGCATTCCATGGCCGGATCGCCGCCATGGATCGCGCGCAGCGGCTGGGGCAGGCTGCCTTCCGCAGCCCGGCGCGGCGGCGCGGTCGGCGGCACGGCACGGGCAAAGATCAGCCCGCCGGCCTGCATCTCCAGCGCGCCGTCGACCGGCGCCATGGCGCGCGACAGCTTGGGCAGGTCGTCCATGTCATAGGCGAAGATATCGTCGAAGCGCCGCCCGATCAGCGCCTGGGCCGGCCCGCCAGCCAAAAGCTCGCGCGCATTGTTGGTCATGCCGCTGATGCGGCCCTCGGGGTCGATGGCGACCGCGGCCATCGGGTCCACGTCAAGGAACTCGGGCGAGGGGTTCAGCCGCAAGATCCAGTCGGCGCGATGCCGGCGCACCAGATTGGCCATCTCGATGCGCCGGACGCAGGATTTCATCACCTCCAGCGTCAGCGCCTGGCTCATCTTGTCCTGCGGCGCCTGCAGATGCGACAGGTCCAGCACGCCGATCAGCCCGCCGCGCGTGTCATGGACCGGCACTGCGGTGCAGGACAGCGGCGTCAGCGCCACGTCGAAATGGTCGGTGCGATGCACGGTGATCGCCCGCCCGGTGGCGAGGCAGGCGCCGACGCCGTTGGTGCCGACATGGCGTTCATGCCATTCCGAACCGGCGATCAGTCCGGCATGGCGCAGCTCGCGGTCCAGCTCCGCATCGCCGATGGCATCGACGGTCACGCCGCGCGCATTCGCGAGCAGCAGCACATAGCCCATCGCGTTCACACGGCGATACAGGTCCTCCATGCCGTGCCGGGCCACGCCCAGCAGCTCCTCGGATTCCTGGCGATGCTGGCGCAGTTCCTTCTGGGTGACGATGCGCGGCCCGGCATGGCGGCTGGGGTCGAGCTGGTGTTCGTTGACGCAGCGCCGCCACGAGGCCAGGACATCGGCATCCCGGCGCGGCGAGGTCTCGCCCTCGGCCACGCGAATGACTTCAAGGACATGCGTCCCCGTATCCGGCATCCCCCGCATCGGCTCCTCCCAAAGCCCGGCGCGACCATAGCACGGGTTGGCCGCGCCGGGGCAGAAATCTTGTCGCAGGCGCGGTTGTCAGCGCGAGAGGTCGATCAGGATCTTCAGCTGGCTGCCGGCAGGGTCCAGGAGTGCCTCGAACCCCTCGGCCACGGCGTCGGCCAGCGCGATGCGCCTGGTCACCACCCGCTTGGCCGGGATGGCGCCCGAGGCGATCAGCTCGATGGTGCGCGGCCAGCTATGGGTCGGATAGCACCACGAGCCGCGGATCTCGGCATCCTTGAACGTCAGCTGGAAGAAATCCACGCTGCCCTTGCCGGGATGCAGCCCGGTCTGCACGATCACCCCCTGCTTGCGCACCGCGTCGAGGCAGGATTGCAGCGCACGTTCGTTGCCGACGCATTCCAGCGCCACGTCGCAGCCGATGCCGTCCTGCGTGCCGGCGCGCACCCTCTCGCCCACATCCTCGCGCGCAGGATTGACGGTGACGACGCCCGGCACGACCTCGGCCGCAAGCGCCAGCCGCGTGTCGTTCACGTCCGACACGAACAACCGCGTCGCGCCGAAGGCCCGCGCGGTCAGAAGCGCAAGGATGCCGATGGGACCGGCGCCCGTCACCAGCACCGAATCCCCGGCGGTGATCCGGCCCCGGTCGCAGGCATAGACGCAGACGGCGGTCGGCTCGACCAGCGCGGCCTCTTCGTCGCTCATGCCGTCAGGGATCTTCTCGACATTGTAGTCGTTCAGCAGCGCCATCTCGGCCATGCCGCCCGAGGCCCAGGAAAGCCCGACCAGCGCCAGGCTGCCCGAGAGGTTGTGCCAGCCGCGGTCGGCAAAATATTCGCCGCCGCGCGGCATGATCAGCGGCTGCACCGCCACCCGGTCGCCGGGCGCCACCTTGGTCACGCCCTCGCCCACCGCCACGACCTCGCCGCCGAACTCGTGGCCCAGCACCTGCGGGCCATGGGCGCCGGAATAGGGATGCGGCTGGGTCGGGATGAAGATCGGACCCGAGGCATATTCATGCAGGTCGGTGCCGCAGATGCCGACATGGCTGTTTCGGATCAGCACCTGGCCGGGTCCGGGGCGGGGCGGCTCGGGAATGTCCTCGATCCGCAGATCCCTGGCGGCATGGAAACGCAATGCTTTCATGGCGACACCTCACAGCTCGTCGAAGGCGGCCAGCGCCTTTGCCGCATAGACCGTGCCCGGCCCGCCCGACATCTCGATGGCGACGGCCAGCACCTCCAGCAATTCCTCGCGGCTGGCGCCGTGGGCCTTGGCCTCGCTGGCGTGAAAGACGATGCAATCCTCGCAGCCGCGCCCGATGGCGACGGCGATGGCGATCATCTCCTTCATCGCCGGGCCGACCTTGCCCTCGCGGTTGGCGGCGACCATCAGCCCGCGAAAGGCGGACATGGTCTTGCCGTCGGCCTTGTAGAGCGCGGCGGCGCGCGCGTTCATCTCGGCCAGCTTCTGTTTCGCGTTCATACCAGCACCATCCCTCCATCGACGACCAGGCTTTGCCCGGTCATGTAATCGGACCCGGCCGAGGCGAGAAAGATCGAAACCCCCGCCAGATCGTCTGGGCGCGAAGGCCTGCCCAGCAGGATGTCGGCGGAAAAGCCCTCGAATGCCTCGTTGTCGCGTTGGGTCAGCCCCTCGTCCTTGAAGCCCTTGTCGATCAGCTTCCACATGTCGGTCGCGACCACGCCGGGGCAGATGGCGTTGACGCAGATGCCGTGCTTGCCGAAGGCGCGGGCGGCGGCCTGGGTCAGCGCCACCACGGCGAACTTGCTGGCCGAGTAATGCGCCAGGGGCTCATAGCCCTGCTTGCCGGCGATCGAGGCGGTGTTGACGATCTTGCCGCCGCCGCCCTGGGCGATGAACTGCTTCGCCGCCTCCTGGATGCCGATCAGCACGCCCATGGCATTCACGTCCATGACGCGGTGCCAGTCCTCTTCGGTGATGTCGTTGAACTGCTTGACCTGCGCGATGCCGGCATTGTTGAACATGGCGTCGAGCCGGCCGTATTCGGCGACGGTGCGGGCGATCAGGTCGCGCGCGCTGGCCCGGTCGGTCACGTCGACGGCAAGGCCGATGGCCTGCGCGCCCGCCTCGCGGATCTCGGCGGCGGTGGCCTCTGCGGTAGCGGCGGCAATGTCGGCGATCACCACCCGCGCACCGGCCCTGGCCAGCCCCTCGGCGATGGAGCGCCCGATGCCCCGGCCCGAGCCGGTGACGATGATGCTGCGGCCTTCGACGGAATTGCTCATGTCTCTCCTCCCATTGCAAAGGGCCGCCCCCTTGGGGACGGCCGGGCTCTCAGGCGATGAAGTCGCGGATCAGGCGGTTCACCTCGGCCGATTGCTCCATCTGCACCATGTGGCCCGCCCCAGAGACCACATGGCGGGACGCGCCTTGCAGGCTTTCGGCATGGGCGGCAGGGATGACGGCATCGGCCTCGCCCCAGATCACCTGCGCCGGCACGCCCGAGGCGGCCAGCGCCTCGGCCACCTGCTGGGCCTGCCGGCCCTCGCGGAACAGGCTGCCGGCCAGTTCGGTCAGGAAGTCCTGCACGCCGTCGAGGCGCTTGTATTTCAGCAAATCCTCGACCATCGCGCGGCTGACCAGCGACTGATCCTTGAACAGATGCGCCAGCACCGGCTTCAGGTCCTTGCGACCGGCGGCCCTCACGAAGCCGTCGATATAGTCCGAGTTGATCTCGGACCCGAGCCCCGCCGAACAGATCAGCGTGACCGAGGCGACGCGCGCGGGATGCTGCGCCGCCAGCGTGCCGGCAACCAGCCCGCCCATGGAATGGCCGGCCAGATGCGCCTTGTCGATGCCCAGATGGTCCATGAAGGCGATCACGGTCTGGACCATCAGCTCCAGCCCTGCCGGGCGCGCCGATTTCACCGACTGGCCATGACCGGGCAGGTCCAGCGCATAGACGGGCGCGTTTTCCGCCAGCGCGTCGATGTTGAACAGCCAGTTGTCCAGATCGCCGCCGAAGCCGTGGATCAGGATCAGGGGCATGCCCTCGCCCGGTCGCTCGGCATAGCGGATGCGGCCGGCGGGCAGGTCGGCGAACTGATAGCTCGGGCCTTCCTCGCCCTCGTCGTCACCGGCCGAAGGGGTCTCGTAGGCCGCGACATAGGCGTCGATCTCGTCCTCCGCGACCGAAGGCGGCGCCATGACGGCCAGAAGCGCGCGCACCGGATAGGTCTCGCCCTCGACGCCGATGCGGCGGCGCAAGAGCCCGCCGTCGGCAGCCTCGACCACATTGGCGATCTTGTCGGTCTCGACATCCATGATCTCGTCGCCGGGCTTGATCTCGGCGCCCTCGGCGACATGCCAGGCGGCAAGCTTGCCCTCCTTCATCGACAGGCCCCATTTCGGCATCAGGATCGGAGTGATGTCTGCCATGTCAGTTCTCCAGCGTCTTGCGGACGGCCGCGGCGATGCGCTCGGCCGAGGGCACATAGGCATCCTCCAGCGAGGGCGAGAAAGGCACCGGCGCATGCGGCGGCGTCACCATCCGGATGGGTGCCTTGAGCGCGTCGAAGGCGTCCTGCGCCACGGTCGCAGCAATGTCGGCGGCGATGGAACAGCGCGGGTTCGCCTCGTCCACGCAGACCAGCCGGCCGGTCGCCTCGACGCTTTCCAGCACCGTGTCCATGTCGATGGGCGACAGCGTGCGCAGGTCGATCACCTCGACATCGACGCCGTCCTTCTTCAGCAGCTCGGCAGCCTCGACCGAGCGGCCGACCATCTGGCCATAGGTGACGATGGTTGCGTCCCGGCCCTCGCGGACGATGTTCGCCTCGCCGAAGGGGATGGTATAGGGCTCCTCGGGCACATCCGCCGTGCTGGCGTAAAGGTTCTTGTGTTCGAGGAAGATCACCGGGTCGTTGTCCCTGATCGCCTGGATCAGCAGGCCCTTGCAGTCATAGGCGTTCGAGGGGCAGACCACCTTGAGGCCGGGGATATGCGTGAACAGCGGCGTCAGCATCTGGCTGTGCTGGGCGGCGGCGCGGAAACCGGCGCCGCACATGGCGCGGATCACCACCGGGGTCTCGGCCTTGCCGCCGAACATGTAGCGAAACTTCGCCGCCTGGTTAAAGACCTGGTCCAGGCAGACGCCGATGAAGTCGATGAACATCAGTTCCGCCACCGGCCGCAGTCCCGCCGTCGCCGCACCGATGGCCGCGCCGACATAGGCGCTTTCCGACAGCGGCGTGTCGATCATCTGGTTCGGGTGCTTGGCGTAAAGCCCCTTGCTGACGCCCAGAACCCCGCCCCAGGCGTCGTCCTCGCCCTGCGCGCCGGCGCCGCCGACGATATCCTCGCCCATCATGATCACGGTGGGGTCGCGGGTCATCTCCTGATCCAGCGCCTCGTTCACCGCGTCCTTCATGCTGATGATGCGTGCCATTTCCTTTTCCTCCCTCGCTCGATCAGTTCACATAGACGTCGGTGGTCAGCTGCTCGGGGCCGGGCAGCGGCGCGGCGATGGCCTCGGCCACGGCCTCGTCGATCAACTGCGCCACTTCGGCGTCGATGGCGTCCAGCTCGGACTCCGAGATCACCCCGGCCTCGGTCACCTTCTGGCGGAACAGCTTCAGGCAATCGTTGTTGGCGCGGTTGTATTCGTTCTCGCCCGGCGCCTTGTAGGTCTGGGCGTCGCCCTCGAAATGGCCGAAGAAGCGCACGTTCTTGCATTCCAGCAGCGTCGGCCCGGCGCCTTCGCGGGCGCGGCGGATGACCTCGCCCGCCGCCTCGTAGACGGCAAAGAAATCCAGCCCGTCCACGGTGATCCCCGGCATGCCGAAGCCGGTCGCCCGGTCCACATAGCTGTCCGAGGCGGTGGCGTAATCGACCGAGGTCGATTCGGCATAGCCGTTGTTCTCGACCACGAAGATCGCCGGCAGGTTCCAGATCGCGGCCAGGTTCATGCTTTCCAGCACCGTGCCCTGGTTCGAGGCGCCGTCGCCGAAGAAGGTGATGCCGACGCCGTCATGGCCCAGCTTCTGCGCCGCCAGCGCCGCGCCGCAAACCAGCGGCGCACCGGCGCCCAGGATGCCGTTCGCGCCCATCATCCCCAAGGACAGGTCGGCGATATGCATCGAGCCGCCCTTGCCCGCGCAGCAGCCGGTGGCCTTGCCATAGATCTCGGCCATCATCGCCTTGACGTCGACGCCCTTGGCGATGCAATGGCCGTGGCCGCGATGGGTCGAGGCGATGCGGTCTCGGTCGTGCAGATGCATCATGATGCCGACCGCCGTCGCCTCCTCCCCGGCATAAAGGTGGACGAAGCCGGGGATCTCGCCGCGGGCGAAATCGACATGCAGCCGCTCTTCGAAATCGCGGATGGTCTTCATCTTGCGATAGGCGTCCAGAAGCTGCTCTTTCGGCAGCGGAAACGGATTGGACATGAACTCCTCCCTTGTCTGGTTCAGTCTGGGTTGCGGATGAACAGCCCGGCCTGCGCGGCATGGGCCATGCAGGCGGGCACGTCGATGGTGCGGAAGGCGTCGGGCACCAGCCGCACCGAGACCCGGTCGCCTTCGGTGAATGTCAGCTCGCGCTCGCCGTCGAAGGCCAGCGTGCCGGCGTGGATCGAGGGGCGATGCGCCTGGCCCGGCGCCATTCGCGCGACCCCCGCGATGCCGACGCGGTCGATGAGCCCCGGCGCGATGGGGGCCAGCAACTGGCGCGGCGCATCGGGCGACAGCCGGACATGCCGGCCCTCGGGCGTGGCGCGGTCCACCGGGTCGCAAAGGCCGGCGATGGCCGACATGCCGATGGCCTGCGGCAGGCCGAAGGTCACGAACAGGTCGCGGAACCCGGTGGTTTTCCAGATGGCGCGGGCACCGACGAAGCGGTCCTCGACCACCGCGACATCGACCAGCGCGATCTCGCGCCGCTCGCCCAGCGTGACCTCCAGCCATTTGTTCGGGCGCAGCGCCACCGGCTTGGGCACCTGCCCGGTGACGGCCAGGCCCACGGCCAGACCGGTGATGGTCGGCTCGCGCAGTTCCGGGAACGCATTGTTGGTGCCGGTCGAGACGCCGGCCACCGGCACCGCGCCACAGGCACCGACCACCACGCGATTGGTGCCGTCGCCGCCCAGCACCACGATGGCGCGCACCCCGTCCTCGGCCATCATCCGGGCGGCGCGGGCGCTGTCCTCGGGCGTCGCCGTGACGGGCATGTCGAGATAGCGCAGGCGCGGGAAATTCGCGTGGCCCAGGCGCAATTCGCGCTGGATGCTGCGCTCCAGGTGAAAGCGGATGCCGCCGTTTTCCGGCATGACCACGACTTCCTCGACCCCCGCCGCAGCCAGGCCGGCCATCATGCGCAGCACGATATTGGCGCGGTCGTTGATGGGCAGGTTGCCCGCATGCGAGATCACCCGCCGGATGTCGCGGGCCGAAATCGGATTGGCAATGATGCCGACCTTGACCATGTCTGTCCTCCCTGTTGATACTGCAAGCAACAAGCGTGCCAAAATATGGATGTGGGCTTTTCAATGGGTTGCGTGTGATGCGGCTGTGGCGTGCCACAGTCGCGGCGCAACAACCGGGCGGCGGGGCGGATGCGGCAGGAACTGACGCAAAGGCAGATCGGGAAACTGGCGCTCAGCCAGAAGATGCAGCTGTCGCTGGATGTGCTGCGCATGGATGCCGGGCGGCTGTCGCGCCGGATCAGGCTGGAACTGGCGCGCAACCCCGCGCTGACTTGCGCGGATCCCGATCTGCTGCCGCAGCCGGACGATCCGCGCGCCGAGCTGATCGCGCAGATCGGACTGCTGCCTCTGCCGGCGGACCAGATGCGGATCGCGCAGGAACTGGTCCATTGCCTCGACGACCGCGGCCTGCTGGCCGATCCGCTGGCCGAGATCGCCGGCTGGCTGGGCACCACGCCCGCCGTCCTCGAGGGCTTGCTGCCGCATCTGCACCGGCTTGAACCGCACGGCGTCTTTGCCCGCGACATGTCCGAGTGTTTCCGCCTGCAACTGCGGGCGAAGAACCTGCTGGACCCATGGATGGACCGGCTGCTCGACCGGCTGGATCTGGTTGCCGAAGGCAATCTTTCGGCGATCGCCGCCTTTCTTGGAACGGATCACGAGGATGCGGGGGACATGATCGCGGATATCCGCGCCCTCACGCCGGCACCGCTGGGCATCCCGGCTGCCGGCGGGCCGCCCCCCGAGCTGGAACTGACGGCGCAGGGCGTGTTGAAGCCCGGCCCGTCGCTTGCACTGGCCCTTGGCGACGAGGGCGACGGCGAAGCGCGGGCCATGGCGCAGGGTCTGGTCGCGGCGGTAGAGAACCGCATGCAGACGCTGCTGCGCATCGGCACGGCGCTGATCGAGATCCAGTCGTCCTGGCTGCTTGGCCACGGCGCACGGCGTCCGCTGACCATGACCGCGCTTGGCACGAGTCTGGGCCTCAGCAAAAGCACCATCAGCCGCGCGGTCGCCGGAGTGGTCATACGAACGCCCGCCGGTCCCGTGCATTTGCGCGACCTTCTGAAACCGCCGATCAGTTCGCACAACCCCGACCTGGACCGCGAGGGCGTCCTGCAGACCCTTTCCCAGATCATTGGCGACTGGCCCGAGGGATACCGCTGCACCGATGCACGCCTTGCCGAAAAGCTTGCGGCGCGAGGAATCCGCCTCTCGCGCCGGACGGTCGCCAAGTATCGGCTGGGACTAGGGGTGCCGAGGCACAGGCAGGACGAATGAAGGCGTCGGCGTCAGAGTAAACACTCGCCCCGCAGGGCGGCTGGACGCGGCAGGCTGGTGAACGGGGGACGCTGCCGCGAACCTGGGAAAAATCCGGCGGCACGGGATCGCATCCGCCGGTTTCATCGCATCCCGTGCCCGGATCACTGCTCGTCGCGAAACAGGCTCCAGACCGCGATGAAGAACGCCGCGATCAGAGGGCCGACGACAAAGCCGTTCATCCCCATCTGCGAAATGCCGCCCAGGGTCGAGACCAGCACGACGTAATCCGGCAGGCTGCTGCGCCGGCCCACCAGCGGCGGGCGCAGGAGATTGTCGATGGTGCTGATGACCAAAACCCCGACCGCCATGATGACGATGCCCTTCAGGTAGGCGCCGGTGATCAGGTAATAGACGGCGAAAGGCAGCCAGACCAGGAACGCGCCCACGGCGGGCAGCAGCGACAGCACGCCCATGATCACGCCGCAGAGCAGCGCGGCCTCGATCCCGACCAGCCAGAAGGTCACGCCGCCGATGGTGCCCTGGATGGTCGCGATGACCACGTTGCCGGTGACGGTCGCCTTCACCACATCGACGAATTTCTGCATGATGTGCCGGGTGTGCGGCGCGCTCAGCGGGCTGGCGGCGCTGATGGACCCGACCAGTCCCCGGCCGTCGCGAAACAGGAAGAACAGCACGTAGAGCATGACGCCGAGGCCGATCGAGAACTGCGCGGCCCCCTGCCCGATCACCATCGCCCGGGACGCGATGAACTGCGCCGCCTGCCCGACAAAGGAGACCAGCCGGGACTGGATCTCCTCGAAGCTGCCGAGGTTCATCGCCGACAGCGCATCCAGGACGAAGGACGGCATGGCGCCGCGAACCTGGTCCATGACCGCCGCCAGATCCGGCTCTTGCGAGCTGACGCTTTGATAGACGCTCGTCGCCTGCCGGGCCAGCGCCCCCAGGATGAGCGTGGCGGGAATGACGACGATGAAGATGCAGGCCAGCACGCTGAGCAAGGCGGCCAGATTGCGCCGTCCGCCCAGCACATGCTCCAGCCGGTCGTGGAGCGGGCTGAACAGGATGGCAAGGATGACCGCCCAAAGCACGCCGCCATAGAATGGCAGCACGACCCAGATCAGCGCGACCGTCGTGATCAGAACGACCGCGACAAGGCTGGCATCCTGTATCGTCCGTTTCTTCATCCGCAATGTGCCGCCCGGCTTATTTCGAGGTGTCCCGTTTATCGTCTCGTGGGTCTGTGCATCAAGGGCGCTCGGGGGGTTCATCAAGAGCGCCCAGACGCCCGCCCTGCATGGCATGGGCCGCTCGAACGCACAGACTGCCCCTTCGGGCGGCTCTGATCATGCGAGGCGGTTTCCGACCCCCCTTCTCAGCCCATCGTCTCCCGCGCGCGCCGGACCAGCCCGCGCAGGTCGTCGAGGCTGTATTCGCCGAAGGCGCCCTCGTCGCCTGCGACGAAGGTGGGGGTGCCGATCAGGCCCATATGCTCGGCCAGCATATGGCTCATGGAAATGTGGCGCTCGACCGGCTCGGCCGCCATGTCGCGCTCCAACCGTGCGGTATCCAGGCCAACATCGCGCGCAGCCCGCATCGTGGCCGCCTCGGTGACCCGGCCCTTGGTCCGAAACAGCGCCCTATGCATCTGCCAGTATCTGCCCTGTTGCAGCGAGGCGAGCGAGGCCCGTGCCGCAAAGTCCGAATCCTCGCCGAAGACCGGCCATTCGCGGAACACCACCCGCAGGTTCCTGTCCGAGGTGATCAGCCGATGCATCGGCTCGACCATCTTGCGGCAGAACGGGCAGTTGTAGTCGAAGAACTCGGTCAGGGTGATGTCGCCCTGCGGGTTGCCCAGAACCGGCGCCGTGGGGTCGCGCTCCAGCGATTGGCGCAGGTCGTCGGGCATCGGGTTGTCGCGCGTTTCCTGCGCAAGGCCGGCGCGACCCAGAACCGGCAGCGCCAGCAGGCTGGCACCCGCAAGGACGAGGTGACGGCGTTGCATGATGTCTCCTTCATGTTTCGGACCGGCGGAAATGCCCCGCCGCCCCTTGGTTCAAATGATCCGCACCTGCGTGCCGACCGGGCAAAGCGCGAACAGCTCGGCAATCTTCTCGTTGCAGAGCCCGATGCAGCTGTCCGAGGGCAGCCGGCCGATCTTGCGCGTGTCATGGGTGCCATGGATCAGAGAGGCAGGCCAGGGCAGATACATCGCGTGGCTGCCGAGCGGGTTCGCCGGATCGCCGCCGGCGACCGGCTTCCAGTCGGGAAAGCGCTCCATCTGCGAGGCGGTGGAGGTCCAGCCTGGCCCCTCTTTCTTGCGCACGATCTCGGTATGGCCGCGCTTGGTCAACGCGTCCGAGATCGGGACCAAGGTCGGATAGACCCGATAGATCGCCTCGTCCCCACTCCAGAAATGCAGGGCGCGGGACTTGGTGTCGGCGACGATGGCGCCCTTGCCGAGCGTATCGAAATGATCCTGCCAGCGCTGCATGGTGAAACTGCTGATATTGCGGCGCGGCCCTTTCTGCGCGCACAGGACCGCCGGCATGGCCAGCCCCCCCGACTGCGATCACGCCCAGTCCCAAGGCACGGCGACGGTTGATGTCGCTCATCTTGCCGCTCCTTTCCTTGTCTGCGGGTCATGCCCCGCCCGGCGGTTGTTCCTGCAAAAGGAAGGCAGGCTTAAGCCGACCGCCGCGCAGGCGCGTCTCGTCCAGCGTCACCCCAACAGGGTTGGGGAACAATATCGTCATCATGGGGACTGGCTAAGGATGCCACCTTAAGCCCAGCTTAAGCCCCGTCGACGATAGCGTGATCGTCACGAATTACGGGGAAACACGGATGCGCTTGCTGGTTGTCGAGGACGATCCGGTCCTGTCCACGGCCTCAGCGCCGGATTGGGGCTGTCGGGGTTCACGGCCGATACCGTCGGCACCCTGACCGATGCCCGCGCCGCGCTGGAGGGTGGCGGCTTCGCAGGCATGGTCCTGGACATCATGTTGCCCGACGGCTCGGGCCTGGACCTGCTGGCTGAACTGCGCAGCAGGGGATCGCGAATCCCGGTCCTTCTGCTGACGGCGCGCGATCAGGTGCGCGACCGAGTCTTCGGTCTCGATGCCGGCGCGGACGATTATCTGGGCAAGCCTTCTGATCTGGAGGAACTCGCCGCGTCATCCCGCGCCTTCCCCGCCCCGGAACGGCGGAAACAGCGCATCCCTCGCCATCAACGCCATCAAACCTCGCTGACCAGGGCCGCGGCGGATGCCGGAGATGGCCTTCGGGCCACGCCCTTTGCGGGCCGGTCCCGGCATCCGCAGACATCATGCCCTCGCCCCGAGATCGGTGACCGATGGCGAGTCGTCATCCGTCCCGGACGTTCACGATCAATCGCCCTCGCACCTTTCCGGCCAGCAGATCGGGCGCGCGGTCGAGCACCTTGGCAAGGGCGATCTCGGTCGCGACCTGCTCCAACGTCCTCGCTTCGACCTCCTTCGCCAGCGCCTTCCAGGCCCGGGCACGCAGCGCCATCGGGCAGAACACGCTGTCGATGCCGGCCAGCGTCACGCCGCGCAGGATGAAGGGGGCGACGGTGGCGGGAAACTCCATGCTCTCGGCCAGGCCGCAGGCTGCAACGGTGCCGCCATATTTCGTGCCCGCGCATACATTGGCCAGCGTCACGCCGCCGACGGCATCGACCGCGCCAATCCAGCGTTCGCGGCCCAGCGGCTTGCCGGGTGCCGAAAGCTCGGCCCGATCCAGGATCTCGGCTGCGCCGAGGCCGGTCAGATAGTCGGCCTCGCTGGCCTTGCCGGTCGCCGCGACGACGCGGTAGCCCCGGCCGGCGAGCAGCTTCACGGCAAAGCTGCCGACGCCGCCCGTTGCCCCGGTCACCAGAACATCGCCGTCGCCGGGCTTCACGCCATGCCGTTCAAGAGCGAGCACGCATAGCATTGCGGTAAACCCGGCCGTGCCGATGGCCATCGCCTGCCTTGTGTCCAGACCCTCGGGCAGTTTCAGCGTGCGTTCGGAGGCCACGCGCATCCGTTCGGCATAGCCGCCCCATCGCGTCTCGCCCATGCCGAAGCCGGTATGGACCACCTTGTCGCCCGGCCGGAAGGCATCGCTGCCGGACTGGACGACCGTGCCGGCGAAATCGATGCCGGGAACCATAGGAAAGCGGCGGACGACCGGGCTTTTCCCGGTCAGCGCCAGCGCGTCCTTGTAGTTCATCGTGGACCATTCGACCGCGACCGTCAGGTCGCCCTCGGGCAGCGCATCATCGTCGA
Source organism: Paracoccus denitrificans (assembly GCF_900100045.1). Taxonomy (GTDB): domain Bacteria; phylum Pseudomonadota; class Alphaproteobacteria; order Rhodobacterales; family Rhodobacteraceae; genus Paracoccus; species Paracoccus denitrificans. The sequence continues at coordinate 95,419 of NZ_FNEA01000015.1, forward strand.
GCTGCGCCAGCCTGGCCGAATATCCGCTCTCGTCCTTGTCGATCAGGATTGCGTCGAACATGGTTTCCCCCTTTCGCTTGGTGTCATGCGCCGGCAAAGCGCGCCTCGCGCCAGGCCAGCGCCTTGCCCAGCCCCTGGTCGCGCAGCACCTTGAGAAAGCCGCGCTTGAGCTCCGTCCCCTCGCCTTCCAGCAGGATGTCGATATCCAGCGAGGCCCGCAGCGCCGCCTGCATCCCCATCAGCTCATAGCTGCGGTGCATCGCCTGCTTGGTCCGCCGCATCGCCATCGCGTCCAGCCGCGAGATCCGCCGGGCCAGCGCCGCGGCCTCGGCCAGCAGATCCTCGGCCGGCACGATACGGTTGATCAGGCCCCAGTCCAGCGCCTGGGGCGCCGAGATCGAATCCTCGCCGGTAAAGATCACGCCCTTGGCGATCTTGGGCGGCACATGCCATGGCAGCAGCATGGCGACGATGCCGGCGCCGAATTTCAGCTCCGGCTCGCCGAAAACCGCGCTTTCCACGGAAAGCGCGAGGTCGCATCCCATCATCAGCTCGAAGCCGCCGGCAAGCGCCGGGCCGTTCACCGCCGCGATAGTCGGGACCGCCAGGTTCCAGAAGGACATGATGCCGCGGAAATCGGCCTCCAGCACCGGCTCCCATTCCCGCACGCCCTGCGGCGTCGCCTCGGCCTGGGCCTTGAGGTCGAAGCCGGATGAGAACGCCTTGCCCGCGCCGGTGACGATGACGGCGCGGATGCCGTCATCGCGCGAGATCAGCGTGCAAAGCTGGTCCAGCTCTGCCAGCATGTGCTGGTTCATGGCATTGGCGCGCTCGGGCCGGTTGAAGGTGACGACGGCGATGCCCGGCTCGGGCTGGTCATAAAGAAGCGTATCCCATTCCATCGGGAACTCCGTTGCTGAGGATTGCGGTTTCAGCGCCGGCCATGGGCCAGGCGCTTGGCCTCGGGCAGCCGGCGCAGCCGCCACATGGCCAGCACGCCCAGCCAGGGGCCGATGGCCAGCGTGGCAAAGGCGTGGCTCCAGCCGCTGGCCGCGACGATCAGCGGCATGGCCTGGATGATGAGGAAGGTCAGCAGAAAGCCCATGCAGGTCTGAAGCGTCAGCATGGTGCCGACCAGTTCGGGCTCGGACAGTTCCGCGACGCTGGCCGAGAACTGCGCCGAATCGGCGATCACGCTGACGCCCCAGATCAGCGCGACGGCAATGACGGCGAAGGCGCCCAGCGCCGGGGTCAGGCCGATCAGCAGGGCGCAGGCGCCGCTGATCGCCATGGCCGCCATGGTGACGGTGGTGCGGCCGAAGCGGTCGGCCAGCATCCCGGCCACGACGCAGCCAATGGCACCCACCGCGATCACCGCGAAGGTGACGAGCCCCGATTTCGCGGCCAGCGGGCTTGCCGCCTGCGTCAGCGCCCATTCCAGGAACACGCCGATCCAGGCCCACATGGCGTAAAGCTCCCACATATGGCCAAGATATCCGGCATTCGCCAGCAGCACCGGCTTGCGCAACACGGCCTGCCGGGCCTCGGACAGGCGAAAGCGGGCGGCGCGGCGCAGATGCGGGCCGAGACCCGAGAACAGGATCGCACCCGCCGCGCTGGCCGCGCAAAGGCTGGAGATGACGATCGTGGTGCGCCAGTCCAGCCCGACCACCGCGTTGAACAGGTGCGGCAGCGACGATCCCAGCGTCAGCGCACCCACCAGCACGCCGATCATCAGCCCCATGCCCTTCTGCGTCCAGCCCGCGGCCATCTTCATGCCCACGGGATAGACCCCGGCCAGCGTCATGCCGGTGACAAAGCGCAGCGCCACGGTCGCCGCGCCGTCGAAGCCCGTGACCAGCAAAAGCGCATTGGCCGCCGCCCCGCCTATGGCCGAGGCGGCGAACAGCCGCCGGGGATCGAAGCGGTCGGCCATGCCGGTCAGCGCGCTGAGCAGGGTCCCGGCGACAAAGCCAAGCTGCACCGCGCCGGTCAACAGGCCCGCCTGCTGGCCCGACAGGGTACCATCGGCCACCAGCGCCGTCGCCGCAGCCGTGGCCGAGAACCACAGCGTCATGGCCGAGACCTGACAGAACAGGATCAATCCGATGGATAGCGGTTTTCCGGCCATGGCTGCTCTTTCCTGTCAAAGCGTGGCGGGGGGCGGGGTCAGAAACCCTTGCACCCGGTTTCCTCGGGAAGCAGGTTGATCTGGTCCCAGCTCATCCGTGTGACGGGTTTCCAGCCGATGGATGCGCCGTGCCGCGGCGGGTCCAGGGCGACCGCCTCGGCGACGAAGGTGCCTTGCATCCCCTGGTGATCCTCGGCGCGGATATCGATGGGACCCACCACGGTTTCGGCGACAGTGTCTTCGAGTGCCTTGATGATCGCATCGGTCGAGATCTCGTCCGCCGCCTCCAGCACGGCCAGCACGAACTGCATCCCCGCATAGGCCTGGATGGCCTGATAGCCCGGCACGATGCCGTATTCCTCGTGATAGGCCTTGACCAGCTCCGCGATCTGCGGGCTCTCATCCTCCTGCATCCACGAGGCGGTCAGCCCGTTGGCGATCATGCCCACGCCGTTCTTGCCAAGCGCCTGCAGCATCGTGTCGGGGATGCCCGCCGGGGTCATGATCGGAAAGTCCAGCCCATAGCCGCGCGCCTGGTTGACAAAGGCGGTCAGGTCGTCGCCCACCGCCAGCGCCAGGTAGATGCCGTCGGCATCGCTGGCCTGGATCTGCGCGATGGCGCTGGACCAGTCCGCCGTGCCCACCGGGCGGCCGGCCTCTCCGGCGATCTGGATGCCGGGTATATGCGAAAACTCCGCCTTGTTGGACAGGCCATAGGCATAGTCGTGATAGACCACGAACCATTTCCGTCCGATCATGTCGGGACGCTCGGCGAACATCGCCGCGCTGGCCTTGGCGGTATTGCCGTCATGGGGCACGGTGCGGAACATGAAGCGGCTGCATTGCTCGCCGGTGATCGGCACCGCCTGGGCGTTGGTGGTGACGATGGGCACGTTCAGCCGCGGCGCCTGGGCGTTGATGCCCAGCGTGACCGCGCTGCTCGCCCCGCCCAGCAGCAGCGAGACCTTGTCCTCCAGCACCAGCTTCTGCGCCTTGCGCAACCCGTTGGCGGGATTGCCGCCGGTATCCTCGACGATCAGCCTGACCGGCTCGCCCTTGACGATGGCACCCTTCGCGGCCAGCAGAAAGCCGTTGCGCATGTCGTTGCCCAGGGGCGCCAGCACCCCGGTCGTGGGCACGAACACGCCGATGGCAACCTCGGCCGCCGCCGGGCCTGCCGGCAACGCGGCGCAGGCCGCCAGCGCGCATGCCGCCATCCCGCTGAGACGAAACTTTCCCATTCTCTCCTCCACTCCTGCGATGCGGGCATGAGCAGCCACCCGGCGCCCCCTCCCCGAGGCGCCGACGACCGGGTCCGTTCCCGCTTTGTGAACCCGTTGATTATGACCCGGCGGAACGTCGCTCTTCTTCGAGACGCTCGTGCACGGCCAGAACTCCCGTTCTGATATCGGCCAGCAGCTTGCGCACCGCCTGACGCGCTCGGACGGGATCGCCCGCGCGGATCGCCTCGCTGATCGCCTGCCAGTTGCCGGCCCAGGTCAGGCGTTCGGCCTCGTCCTGGAACAGGCGCCGCGTCAGTGGCAGCGTCTGGCGGCCCAGCGAGAACAGGATCGAGCGCGCGATCTCGTTGCCGGCCGCCTCCGAGATATACATGCTGAGTTGATAGACGATGGCGATGAACTCCTCCTCGTCACCGGCCTCGTTGGCCGCCAGCAGGCGCCGGGTGCCTTCGTCCATGATCGACGGGACCTCGGGGTCCCGCCGTTCGGCCAGTTCCTCGGCGCATATGCCCATCAGCGCCGCGCGCACGTTGAAGATGTCGCGCAGCCGCTCGGCGGTCAGCCGGGTGACGCTGGCGCCGCGGCGCGAGGCCATGGTCACCAGCCCCTCGCGCTCCAGAATCCTCAACGCTTCCCTGATCGGGCCGCGGCTGACCTCGAACCGTTCGGCCAACGCGCTTTCCTGCAACCGCTGGCCCGGTTCGAACTCGCCGTTGATGATCAGCGCCATGATCCTGGCGCTGAGCTGTTCGGGCAGGGTCTGCATGCCATCGGCCTCGGCCGGATCGGTCCGAAATGTCCTGGCCAGATCGACATGGGTGCCGAATGTCGGGGTTTGCGGATTGCTGGAAGCGCGATTGATCAATTCAATACCCTCATGCCGTGAATGAGTCTTGCCTGAGCACGAACGGCCCGCGATGTCGATTGATATACCGATATGCCCCGTTTCAGGAACTTCCTGCGCTGGTCGCGGACGAAATCGTCCTGGTATTTGTCGCCCGAGCTGCGCAATGCCAGCGACATGGCCGCGCCGTCGGGGCGCGCGCGGGCGATCGAATCGCAGATCCGTTCCAGCGCGACCAGCCCCGCCTCGTCGCTTTCCATGAAGTCGAGCACCCAGCCCATCTCGACGAAGACCACCAACCGGTCGATGACCGGCGAGTCCTTGAGCAGGTTGATGATCTCCTCGAAGATATAGCGGTCGCCGTCGCGCAGGCCCCAGACCGGGATGTCGATGGGGTTGGCGACGCTGGTGCCGGGAATGCCGAAGCGCCTCAGCCCTTCCTCGGTCGCCGGATCCAGCGCGGGCACGACCAGCCCCGCGCGTGCCGCCGCGTCCGACGCGGTGACGCTGACCCCGCCGCCCGAGCCGAAGATCGCCAGCCGCTCGCCCGGGCCACGGCCATGCGCGGCCAGCGCCAGCAGCGTGTCCATCAGGTCGTCGACATTGGACACCTGGATCACCCCCGATTGCGCCAGCGCCGCGTCCCACAGCAGGCCGTCCGTCGCCATCGCCGCCGTATGGCTGGAGGCCGCGACCTGGCCCTGCTCGGTCTGCGCTCCGCGCAGGATCACCACGGGCTTGGCCATCGCGGCGGCGGCGCGGAAGAACAGCCCCGGATCGCGCAGCGATTCCATGTAGAAGGCGATGATCTCGGTCTCGGGGTCCTGCTCGGCCTGCAGCAGCAGATCGACCATGTCCACGTCCGAGCAGTTGCCGCAGGACAGCGCCCGTCCCAGCGGCAGGCCCCAGACCTGCGCGCGGCGCACCACGTCGCCGGCAAAGGTGCCGCTTTGGGAAAAGAAGGTGATGCCCCCGCCCTCGGTCGGGTTGTAGCGCGCCGCCCCGACCGCCATGCGCGAGGCGGCCGAGAAGGTGCCGATGCAGTTCGGCCCGACCATGCGCATCGCCCCGTCCGCGACCTGCTCCAGCATCCGGCGCTCCAGATCGGCGCTGTCGCTGGAAAACTCGGCGAAGCCCGCCGTCAGCACCTGCGCCAGCTTGACCCCCTTGGCGCGGCATTCGGCCAGCACGTCGGGCACGCGATGGCTGGCGACGGCGACCAGCGCGCGGTCGATCCCGTCCGGCGCATCGGTGATCGTCGGATAGGCCTTGAGGCCGCAGATCTCGTCGGCGCTGGGGTGGATCGGATAGATCGGGCCGGTGAAGCCGAAATCCACGAGGTTGCGGATCATGTGATGGCCCAGCTTGTCGGCCGAGGTCGAGGCGCCGACAAAGGCGATGGCCCCGGGATTGAACAGCGCCCCCATTCCCGCCAGCTTGGCACGGCGGGCGTCGAGCGCGGCCGCGGTTTCCGCATCACCGCGCGGGGTGGTGGCGGGACGCACGCCGCCCGCGACCGCGTCGACCGCGACCGCCCGCGCGCCGCAAAGGATGATCGGGTTGATGTCGAGTTCGGCGATCTCCTCGTTCAGCAACATGCCGTCCGGTCCGCCGACCGCCATCAGGCAGCGGGTCAACGCGGCGCGTCCGGCCGCATCCCCGCCGGCGAAGGGGGCGGGAAAGGCCGCATCGACCATCGCCCGGCCTTGCGCCTCGGTCAGCGGCGCCAGCGCTGCGACGGGCTTGCCGCGCTGTTCGACCCCGCTGCCGCCGGCGCCGAACAGCACCACAGGCCCGTAATCCGGGTCGATCCGCCCGCCGATGAAGACCTCGAGCCCGGCAGGCACCATCTCTTCGACCAGCACGCCCTCGATGTGGGCCGAGGGATGCGAGGCGCGGCAGGCATCCATGATCGAGCGCCAGGCATCCCCTGCCCCGTCCGCCGCCACCGATAGGCGCACGCCGCCGGCATCGACCTTGTGGACGATGTCGGGCGAGACCACCTTCAGCGCGCAGGGGGCACCGATGCGCGAGACGATGGCATGGGCATCGTCCGGCGAGGTCGCCAGTTCCGGCAGCGTGGTCTCGATGCCGTAGCGCGCCAGCAGTTCCTTGGATTCGATTTCGGTTCTCATCTCATTCCTGAATGTTGATCTGTGAAAGCCCCGCGCGTTCCATGGCCGCGCCCCTTTCCGCCCCGTGCAAGCCGCCGCCGACAACGGGTCATTCGACCGTCAGCATCCGTTCCAGCCCCTCGCGATCCGCCAGCGCCTCGTCGCGGGCGAAGCTGCGGGTGATCTGGCCGTTCTCGACGACATGGAAGGCATCCCCGACCGAAAGCGCCAGCGGGATGCTCTGCTCGACGAGGATGACGCCGATGCCGCGCTTGCGCGCCTCTTCGATGGATTGGGCGATGGCGCCGACATAGCTGGGCGACAGGCCCTCGGTCGGCTCGTCCAGCATCATGTAGGCCGGGTTGGCCAGCATGGCGCGGGCCACGACCAGCATCTGCTGCTCGCCCCCGCTCATCGTGCCGGCCTTCTGGCCCATCCGCTCGCCCAGGCGAGGAAAGATCTCGACCGCCTCGGCGATGCTGAAGTCCCGGCCGGAGCCGGTCGGCCGGCGCGCGACTTCCAGGTTTTCCTCGACCGTCAGATTGGCAAAGACCTTGCGATCCTCGGGCACCAGCGTCACGCCCATCTGGGCGCGGCGAAAGGTCGGGCCCGCCAGTTCCCGGCCGTTCAGCGTGATCCGCCCCTCGGTCCGGTCCACCAGCCCCATGGTCGCGCGCAGCGTCGTGGTCTTGCCCATGCCGTTCAGGCCCAGAAGGCACACCACCGAGGCGGCCGGCACCTCGAAGCTGAGCCCGTGCAGGATCTGGCTGGCACCGTAGAAGGCCGAGAGGTTCTCGTAACGAAGCACCGCGTTCATTGTGCGAAACTCCCGTGCAGATAGGCTTGGCGGACGGCCTCGTTGCCGCGGATCTCGTCGGGCGGGGCATCGGCGATGACAGTGCCGTGCTGCATGACGGTGATGCGGTCGGACAGGCGCATGACCATGCCCACGTCATGCTCGACCACGATGATGGTCAGGCCCATGGTCTCGCGCAGCATGGTGATCAGCGCGGCGATGGTCTCGCGGTCGCCGCGCGACATGCCGGCCAGCGGCTCGTCCATCAGGATCAGCCGGGGCTTCAGCGCAAGGCCGATGGCGATGTCCAGCGCGCGCTGATAACCATGCGCCAGCATTCCGGCCTTCGCATCCTCGCGCCCGCGCAGCCCGACGCTGGCAAGGATACCCCGCGCCTCGTCGGCGGCCTCGTCCTCGTGCTGATGGGACTGCCACAGCGAGGCCGAGCACCCTTCGCGCGAACGGATCGCCAGCGCGACGTTTTCCAGCACCGGCAGGTCCATGAAGATGCTGGTGCGCTGGAAGGTGCGCGCGACGCCGCCCCGCGCCAGCCGCTCGGGCGGCCAGCCGGTGATGTCGCGACCGTCGAACAGGACGGTGCCGGACATCGGCGGAATCGACCCGGTGATGAGGTTGAACAGCGTGGTCTTGCCGGCGCCGTTGGGACCGATGATCGAGTGGATCGAACCCTGCTCCACCCGCAGGTCGACCCCGTTCACCGCCTTCAGCCCGCCGAAATGCTTGGTCAGTTCGTTGACTTCCAGGATCATTGCGCGGCCCTCCGCCCCGGCTTGCGTGCCGACAGGCGCGTCGCGATCCGGGCCGCGCCGCCGAACAGCCCGCCCGGCGCGACGATGACGATCAGCACGAAAAGCGCACCGAAATAGATCAGCCATGCATCGGTGAAGCTGCTGACGTAATGCTCGGCCAGGGTAAAGACCACCGCGCCGATGACCGGGCCAAAGATCGTGCCGACGCCGCCCAGGACGACATACATCAGCACCTTGCCCGATTCGAGCCAATGCAGCAGGTCGGGCGAGGTCGCGCCGTTGAACAGCACGAACAACAGCCCGGCGAGGGACGCGAGCGAGGCCGAGATCATATAGGAGATCAGCTTGAGCAGGGTGACGTTCATGCCGATGAACCGCGCCCGCTCGCTGTTCTCGCGGATGGCCAGCCACGCCCGCCCCAGCGGCGCATGCCGGATATGCAGCGCCCCGGCCAGCGCCAGCAGCAACGCGCCCAGCAGGATCGCATACCAGGTCGCCGGGCTGACGATCTGCGCACCGAAGAAGGTGGCCATGGGGATGCCCTGCAAGCCGTCCTCGCCGCCGGTGATGTCGGAAAAGACAAAAACGAGCGCGAACATGATCTGGCTCAGCGCCAGGGTCAGGATCGCAAAGGTCTTGCCGACCTGGCGCACCAGGATCGCGCCGACAGCCCCAGAAACCAGCAGCGTCGCCGCCAGCGTCAGCAGGATCAGCACGGCGATGTCCGAACTGACGCTTTTCGACAGCAGGCCCGCGACATAGGCGCCGAACCCGTACCAGGCGGCATGTCCAAAGGACAAAAGCCCGGTATTGCCGGTCAGCATGTCGAGGCTGAGCGCCAGGATCGCCGCGATCAGCGCATGGGACGCCAGCATCAGCAGGAAGGGCTGGCCCGCGCTCGCAAAGGGCAGGCAAAGCCCCGTGGCCGCGATGACGGCCAGCCCGACCAGGCCGCCCCGGCTGCGGACGCGCCGCTCCGATAGGGTTGTTGCGATCATTCGGTCCTCCCCTCGCCGAAAAATCCGCGCGGCCAGTTGATGAGCATCGCCATGACCACGATGAACAGCAGCATCAGCGCCAGCTGGCCGCCGAAATAGCCCTCGCCAAAGACCAGGATCAGGCCGACCGCATAGGCCGCGACCACCGCGCCCCTCAGGCTGCCGAGACCGCCCAGGATGACCGTCATGAAGGCCAGGATCAGGATCTTGTCGCCGACCACCGCATGGGCGGTGAAGATCGGTGCCGCCGCGACCCCCGACGCCGCGGCCAGGGCGGCGCTGACGCCCACGACCGAATGCATCAGCCGTTCGCGGTCGATGCCGATGCAGGCGCCCATCTCTGGGTCGTCGTTGGCCGCGCGCACGCGCAAGCCCCATTTCGAGTTCTTCAGGAACAGGATCAGTGCGATCGTCAGCGCAATGGCCAGCACCGAGACGAAGACGCGATAGGTCGGCAGGCTGATGCCCCCCAGCGAGATCACGCCGCCCAGCACCTGCGGAACCGGCATGATCTGCACGTTGCGGCCGCCGAGTTCGTAAAGAATGCCGGTGATGAGCAGCGCCAGGCCAAAGGTCAGAAGCAGGCTGTCCACCATCGGGCGGTCGCGGATCCGCGCAAGGATCGCCCAGTCGATCAGCACGCCGATCAGTCCCACCGCCACCGGCGCGACGACCAGCGCCACGCCGAAGGGAACGCCCGAGGCGACCAGCCAGACGCCCGCCATGGCCCCGGCGCTGAACAAGGCGCCATGGGCGAAATTCACGATCCGGCCAACGCCGTAGATCAGGGTCAGCCCAAGGCTGAACAAGAGCAGTACCGAGCCCAGAACGATGCCGTTCAGGACCAGCGATAGTGCAAGCATTTCCGGCTCCTCCCTCCGAATGCTTCGCTGAATCGGAGAGTGCGGCTGTATTGTCTTAATGTCAACAATTTTATAGTCGACAATAATTGCACCCCGCATGTAGAGCCCACCGGCACAGGCCGGCAGGGGGCCTGCACCGGGTGATCTGGTGTCCGCTGCGACCTCAATCCCGACGCAATCCCGGATGTGGCTGGGGATAATCGGCGGTGGGCGCGCTGCTGTCGGTGGCGGTCAGCTCGCTTGTCGGCGATCCGCGTAGACGGCTCGGTCTACCCAGGCGGGCGGCATGATCCCTTATACGCTGGGCGTGCGGATCTTTCCCGCCGCAGCCTCGCTGTCTACGCCATGGCAGGATCCAAGCGCGATGGCGTTTTCGCGCCCCTCGATCCATTCACATCGTGCAAGGTCCGGCACCCGCATCCTGTCGGGCTTGGGAATGCCGGCAAGGGGAACGGTTGGTTCTTGTCGTTGCGCCGCCACTGCGGCGCAACGTCATCATCCGGCCAGCCCGCCAAGCGCGAACGACCCGACGAGCGCGATGACCGCGCCCAGCCCACGCGACAGCATCGGCCCCGGATGCAGGCGCCCCACCCTGCCGATGCCAAGACCCGCCAGATGCAGCAGAAGCGTCGCCAGCACGAACCCCGCCGCATAAGGCGCGAGATTGCCGGCGGCAGGCATCTCGGTGCCGTGCGCATGGCCGTGGAAAACGGCAAAGGCCGCAACGACCAGGCCAGCCGCCCATAGCGGCGGACGCAGGGCCAGCATGACGGCGACCCCGATCACGATGGACGAGGCGGCGATCCCCGCCTCGACAGCGGGAAGGGGGACGTCCGCCGCGCCCAGCAATCCGCCCGCCATCATCGCCAGCGGAAAGGCCAGGAGGAGGATCGGCGCGGCGGCCCCTCCCAATGAGGCGGCCCAAAGACCCACGGCGACCATGGCGACGACGTGATCCAGGCCCAGAAGGGGATGCGAGAAACCGGAGGCGAAGCCGCCGCCATGCAGATGCCCGGGATGCGCAAGGGCCACAGCCGGGCTGAGAAGCAGAAACAGGGTAAGCGCAATGCGCATGACATGGTCTTCCAGAAAGCGTTGATGTCGTTCAGACGCCGCCGTTCAGGCGACGCCGCGTTCCTTCAGTGCCGCATAGCCGCCCTCGACATCGGCGACATTGGTGAAGCCAAGCCCGGCCAGCGTCCCGACCACGGGACCGGAGCCGTTGACCGAGCCGCAAAAGACGACGATGCGGGCATCCTTTGGCACCGAGGCAAGGGGTCCGGCGAAGACCTCGGCCACCAGCGGCTTGGGCAGGATGACGGCCGAGGCGATCTCTCCGTTTTCGGCCCTTCCCTTGGGCGCGCGCACGTCGATCAGCAGATCGATCCCCGACAGGTCGGCGGAAAGCTCGGCGGCGGTGATACGGTTGGACATGATGTCTCCTTCAGGATGTGGGGGCCGGGTGGATGGGATCGACCCAGTAGACGCTTTCGGGGGCCTCGACCGGATCGACATCGGTGATGTTGACCACCACCGCCTCGTTGTCCGAACGCACCAGCACGCATTCCAGCACCTGGTCGGGATCGGCGTTGATCTCCTGATGCGGGACATAGGGCGGGACATAGATGAAATCGCCCGGACCGGCCTCGGCGACATATTCCAGCCGCTCGCCCCAGCGAAGCCGCGCCTTGCCGCGCACGACATAGATCACGCTTTCCAGCGGCCCGTGATGATGGACGCCGGTCTTGGCATCGGGCTCGATGGCGACCGTCCCGGCCCAGATGCTTTGGGCGCCGACGCGGGCATGGTTGATCGCCGCTTGCCGGAACATCCCGGGGGTCTGGGCGGTGCTGGAATCCAGCCGGTCCCCCTTGATGACCCGCACGCCGTCATATTTCCAGCGCGGCGCCTCTTGATGGTCATGGGAATGATGGTCGTGGTCGTGGGGCATCCTCTTTCTCCTTCTGCGGTCGTGCGGCGGCGTTTTCCGGTTCACTTGCGGCCCAGGCGCCGGCCATGCTGCCGCCGATGGCCAGGACATCGGTCGTGATCGAAAGGCCCTGTCTCAATGCGCGGCCCCGTGCGCCACGCCCAGCCAGTCCAGCAACGCCCCGCGGATACGGGCGAATTCGGGGTCGGCCACGTCGCGCGGCCGGTCCAGCGCGATGGGTTCGTGATGGGCGATTACGCCCTCTTTCATCACCAGCACCCGATCGGCCAGCAGGATCGCCTCTTCGACGTCGTGAGTGACCAGCAGGATCGCGCAGCCGTGGCGCTGCCACAATTCGGCCACCAGGGCCTGCGCCTTGATCCGGGTCAGCGCATCCAGCGCGGCGAAGGGTTCGTCCAGCAAAAGCAGGTCGGGTTCCCGCACCAGCGCCCGCGCCAGGGCGGCGCGCTGTGCCTCGCCGCCCGACAGCACCTTGGGCCAGACATCGGCGCGATGACCGATGCCGACCTCGTCCAGCGCGCGCTCGGCCCGTTTTCGGTCGGGGCGGCCCGGCAAGCCCAGGACGACATTGTGCCAGACCCGCTTCCACGGCATCAGCCGCGGCGCCTGGAAGGCGATGGCGCGGCGCGAAGGCACCACCACCTCGCCCTCGAACTCCGGGTCCAGATCGCCCAGGATGCGCAGCAGCGTGGACTTGCCGCAGCCCGAGGCGCCCAGCAGCGCGACGAATTCGCCCGGCCGGATGGCAAGGTCCAGGTTGTCGATCACCCGGCGCGGGCCGAAGGCGCGGCTGAGCCCCCGCACCGCGACGGCCGCGGGTGTTTTCAGGCTCCGGTGAAGTTGGGTCGCCATGACAGGAAGATCCTTTCCAAGCTGCGCACCACCAGATCGACGGCAAGGCCGAGCAGGGCATAGACGACAAGGCAGACGACGATCACGTCGGTCTGGAAGAATTCGCGCGCATTGGCCATCAGATAGCCCACGCCGGCGGTGGCGTTGATCTGCTCGCCAAAGACAAGCGCCAGCCAGGCGATGCCCAGCGAATAGCGCAGGCCGACCAGGGCATTGGGCAGCGCACCGGGCAGGATGACATGGCGCACCAGCCCGGCACGGCCAAGGCCCAGCGTCCGCCCGGCCTCGATCAGGGACTGGTCCACGCCCCGGATGCCGGCATAGACGTTGAGATACAACGGAAAGGCCGTCGCAAGCGCGATCAGCGCGATTTTCGGCGCCTCGCCGATGCCGAACCAGATGATCAGCAGCGGGATCAGCGCCACGTTCGGCACGGTGCGCAGCATCTGCATGGGCGCGTCGACCAGATCCTCGCCCAGCCGGGTCAGGCCGGACAGGATGGCAAGCGCGACGCCGATGGTGCCGCCGATCAGCAGCCCGCTCATCGCGCGCTGCATCGATACGACGACCGCCTCTTGCAACTCGCCGGTCTGGATCAGCTTCGCGGCGCTGGAAAGCACGGTGGCAGGCCCCGCCAGCACCTCGGCGGGCAGGACGCCGGTGATCGAGGCGAGATGCCAGACCAGCACCAGCGCCACCGGGCCGATGCCCCGGCGCAGCCAGCGCGGCACCTGCCGCCCGCGGGCCGTGGCCGGGGTCAGCCGCACCAGCGCATCCGCCGGCTCGGCCGGGCGATCCTTGCGCAGTGCGGCATAGCTGCGGTCGATCTCGGTGATGCTCATGTCAGTTCAGCGCGATGACGGGCGGGTCGCGATAGACATGGGCCGACAGGTCCAGCGATCCGTCAAGCACCCCGGCCTCGACCCAGGTGGCAAAGACGTTCTGCAGGCTGGCGACGAAGGCGTCGTCGATGGGCAGCCGCTTGTAGGCGGTCTGCTCGGCGTAAAGCGGCTCGACGGTGGCGCGGTCCTGCTTGCTGAAGCCTTCGTAGAAGGTCAGGAAATCCTCGCGGTTCTCGCGGGCCCATTCGTAGCTTTTCTCGATCCGGGCCAGGTAATCCTTGATCGCCTCGATCTTCGCCGGGTCGCCGAGGGTCTTTTCGGTCACGGCATAGACGATATTGCCGGTGTTCACGCCCTGGCCATCGTAAAGCTCGCGGGCACCAAGCACGCCGATGCTGCGCGCCTTGTAGATGCCCCAGATCGCCCAGGCGTCGATCCCGCCGGACTGGAAGGCCGCCGAGGCGTCGGCCGGGGTCAGGAAAGCCAGCTTGACGTCCTGCTGATCGATCCCGGCATTCTTCAGCGTGCCCAGGGTCAGGTAATGCGCCACGCTGCCCCGGGTGGTGGGCGAAATGGTCTTGCCCTTCAGGTCCCCGATGCTCTGGATCGGGCTGTCCTTGGGCACGATGATCGAGGTGCCCAGCCCGCCGTTGTGGAAGGCCGCGGCGATCTTGATCCTGGAGCCGCCGGCGATGGCGCTGACCGCCGGGCTGTCGGCGGACATGCCGATGTCCACCGCCTCGGCCTTCAGCGCCTCATGCAGGTTCACCGCGGCCGGATAGACCGACCATTCGATCTTGTAGGGCAGGTCGTCCAGCAGCCCTGCGGCCTCGAGCCGGGCGCGCTGCTCGCCCACCTGGTCGCCGACGCGCAGGGTGACGCCGGACAGATCCTGCGCGCCCGCCTGCGTGGCCAGCGCCAGTGCGGCGGCCGCCAGAAGCGTACCGAATCCGCGACGAGAGATTGGGGTCATGACGGTTCCTTTCTGTCACTCGGCCGCGATGCGCCGGGAGGTGTGGCGGTTCACGGGTTTGGCCAGCCCCAGCGAATCGCGGAAGGTGGTGCCTTCGTATTCGCGGCGGAACAGCCCGCGGTCCTGCAGGATGGGAATGACGGTTTCGGCAAAGACCGAAAGCTCGTCCGGCAACGAGTTGTTATAGACGAAGCCGTCCGCCGCGGGCTCCAGGAACCAGCGTTCGAAGGCATCGGCGACCTGCTCGGGCGTGCCGACGAAATCGGTGCGCGGCGTGGCGAAACGCTGCGCCGTCTCGCGCAGGGTCAGGTTGCCCTCGCGCGCCAGCCGGATCACTCGTCCCGAGGTCGAGCGGTTCGAGTTCTGCGCGAAGCGCTCGACCTCAGGAAAGGGGGCGTCCAGATCGTATTGCGAAAAGTCGTGCTCGTTGAAGGACCGCGCCATGATCAGCAGCGCATCCTCGATCGAGGTCAGGGCGATGAAATCCCGATACTTGCGCTCGGCCTCCTCCTCGGTCGAGCCGATGACCGGGCGCAGCCCCGGCAGAACGAACAGATCCGCCGGGTTGCGGCCGAAGCCTGCCGCGCGGCGCTTCACGTCGGCGTAATAGGCCCTGGCGGACAGCAGGTCGTCGTCCTGCACGAAGATCGCATCCGAGCGCGCGGCGGCGAAGTTGCGCCCGTCCTCGGATGCTCCGGCCTGGAAGATGACCGGCTGGCCCTGCGGCGAGCGCGCGATGTTCAGCGGCCCCTCGACCTGGAAGAACGGCCCGCGATGGTCCAGCCGGTGCAGCTTTTCGGGGTCGAAGAACCGGCCCGACGCCTTGTCGTGGACCAGCGCATCGTCCTCCCACGAATCCCACAGGCCCTGCACCACGTCCAGATGCTCGGCGGCAAGGCGATAGCGCGTGGCGTGATCGTAATGCTTGTCGCGGCTGAAATTGCGGGCCGAGCCCTCCAGCCAGCTCGTCACCACGTTCCAGCCCGCGCGCCCGCCCGAGATATGGTCGAGCGAGGCGAACTGCCGCGCCACGTTGTAGGGCTCGGCATAGCTTACGGTCAGGGTTCCGACCAGGCCGATCCGATCCGTCACCGCCGCCAGCGCCGACAGGATGGTCAGGGGCTCGAAGCGGTTGAGGTAATGGGGGCTGGACTTGGGCGTGATATGCACGCTGTCGGCGACGAACAGGAAATCGAACTTCGCCGCCTCGGCGACCTGCGCCTGGCGCCGGTAATAGCCGAAATCGGTCGAGGCGCCGGGATGCGCGGCCGGATGGCGCCAGTCGCCCCAGCCCGTGCCGTTGCCATGCATCATGAAGCCCAGTTTCAGCCGTCGCGCGCCCATGGTCCTGCACCTTCCGTAAAAATCACGACAAGTGTTGCCGTCTTTCCCGTTGCTAGCCCTTTGCCAGGCCGGGATGAATTCCAAAGATCCGCCATCCGAGAGAAGATTTTCACGGTCGGCGCGGGCTGTCGGGGGATTTGCATTCCCTGCCGCCACGCCTGCGAATCGCCGCGTCAGGAGGCCGGCGCGATCTCGATCAGGTCGCGCAGTTCCTCGACCCGGAAATCGCTGACCAGGACGCGCAGCGTCAGCACCCAGTAGCCGTCGAGGGGCAAGAGAAAGCGCCCGGCATCCACCACGCCGCAATCGGGGGCGGCTTCGTGGCGGAACGGCCCCAGCCCATAGGCGGGCTTCGACAGTTCGACCTCGACCGATTTGGGCGTGACCGGCTGGCCATCGACCCGCAGGTCCGAAACCGTGACCGAGACCAGCCCGACCCGGGGCGGCGACACGCCGATCTCGGCCGACAGCGCGGGCGAGGCGAGTTGCAACCGGATCTCGGGCAGGACGGACGGCAGGCTGCGTGGCGGCGGCGTATAGCGCCACAGCGCCACCGTGGCGATGATCAGCACGACCAGCGCCAGCTCGACCTCGATGGCGAGCCGCAGCGGACCGCCGTCGCCCCGCATGGCGCGCGGGGCCAGCAGCAGCCGGTTCGCCAGCGCCACCGCCAGCATCAGCGCCACCAGCCCCAGCTTGACCAGCAGCACGCGGCCGTAATCGGTGCTCCAAAGCGCGGCGGGACGGCCCAGCTGCACAAGGGCGATGGCGGTGCCCGAGGCCAGGACGACCCCCAGCACCCAGGGGATCAGCCGAGAGAACCGCCGCAATGCCCCGCGGCGACCGCGCGCCGGATCGGCCAGCAGCGGCACCAGCGCGCCGATCCACAGCGCCGCCGCCACCACATGCGCGGCAACCGCCGGCCGCATCAGCAGGCCGGGCGCCGCCGTCGCCGCATGGCCCGAACTCGCGGCGGCCGCCCCGGCCAGCAGCAGCGCCAGCAGGGCGGCGATGCGGCCCGGCAGACAAGCGGCCAGCAGCGCGGCGGCGGCGAAGGCCAGCGCCAGCCCCGGCGCGCCTGCGGCACCCTCGCGCCAGGGCGCCGAAGTCAACAGGCCGGCGGGGGACAGCGCCAGCAGATCCAGGCCCTGAAAACCCCAGACCAGCGGCAGGGCCAGAAGCCCCGCCCCCGCCGCGACAGGCGATCCGCGCCGGGGCTCGTCCGACAGAAAGGCCCGGAACACCGCGCCGCCGACACCGATCAGCAATGCCGCGACCAGCACGGCACGCAGCAGCCACAGCCCGGCGCGCGTGGCCGGCGGCGCCCCGGGCGCGGCCTGGATCGCGCCGGTGGACTCGCCCAGCGAAAACAGGCTGGCCCCGGCGACCGGATGCCCGTCGCCCGACGTCACGCGCCATGACAGCAGATGGCTGCCCCGGTCCAGATCGGGGGGCATGGCATAGATCAGGCGGTTGCCCTGCACCTGCGGCGGGTCCAGCAGCCGACTCTCGCCCGTGGCGGCAGTCAGCCGCGCGACCAATGGGCGGGCCGGTTCGCTGAAGGTCAGCGACAGCACGGGCGGGGCGGTCTGCAGCACCGCGCCATCGGGCGGGTCGGCGGCAATCAGGCTGGCATGGCCAAGCGCCAGCCCGGCGGACCAGATCAGCGCAGCCAGCCCGGCCAGAACGAACCGAAAGGCTCTGCCGCCGATCATTGCGCCGGCAGAACGCGCAGCACCGGGGCGGGATGGTCGGCTTTCGCGTCGGGCTCGATCCAGCGCAGCTGGCTGTCGCCGCAGGTCTGGATCACCGGCAGGGCGATGGTTTCGGGCGCGTCGGCCGTTACCGTGGCACGCAAGCCGAACCCTTCCTTGCGCCCATCGGGCAGCGGACCGCCTTGCCAGCCGATCTCCTCCGGCCCGGCCGAGACCTGCCAGCCCGGCTTTTCGACCGCCACGACATCCGCGAGCCCGGCCGGCACCGCGACGCGCAAGCCGGTGGTCGAGGCGCCGGCGCAGCCATGGCCGACGATCAAGGCCAGCTCCACCGTCTTGCCCTGCCGCGCCTGTTCGGGCGCCAGATGCACATGCGCCATGGCCGGCAAGGACAGCGGCGCGGCCAGCAGCAGCGCCGTGATCGCAATCTTCATCACCAGCTTCCCCCCTACCAGCTCGAATCCAGACCCAGATGGCCCAGCGCCTCATGCCGCAACTCGGCCAGCCTGGGATCGCCGCGATGGCGCGGATAGGGCAGATCGACGGCCAGATCGGCCACGATACGCGCCGGGCGCGGGCCAAAGACGATGACGCGCTGCGCCAGGTAAAGCGCCTCTTCCACGTCATGCGTCACCAGCACCGCGGTCAGCCCGCTTTGCTGCCACAGCCGCGTCAGTTCGGTCTGCATCGCGAGCCGCGTCAGGCTGTCGAGCTTGCCCAGCGGTTCGTCCAGCAACAGGACATTGGGCCGGTTGACCAGCGCCCGGGCCAGGGCGACGCGCTGCGCCATGCCGCCCGAAAGCTGGTGCGGATAGGCCTTGTCGAAACCCGACAGGCCGACCAGCCGGATGGCCTCGTCCACGCGGTGGCCCTCGGACTTCAGCGTGCCCTGCGCCTCGAGCCCAAGCGCGACATTGGCCCGCACCGTCCGCCAGGGAAACAGCGTCGGATCCTGAAAGACCAGGATGCGCGAGGGGTCGGGATCGGCCACTTCGGCGCCCGCGACGCGGATATGGCCCTGCGCCGGATGGTCCAGCCCCGCGATCAGCCGCAAGAGCGTGGACTTGCCGCAGCCCGAAGGACCCAGCAGCGCGACGAAGGAACCCGGCTCGATATCGAAGCCGATGTCGTCCAGCACCGGCAGCGGCGCACCCTCCAGATCGAAGCGGTGCGAAACCGCCTCGATGTTGATCGCGCTGCCCGCCTGCTGCGGGATGATCTTGAGGGCCTGTGCTACCACCGGACGACTCCCTTCTGCCAGACGAGCACCCGGTCGCGGATGCGGAAAAGAAGCGTGATCAGCCCCGAGCACATCGCTGCCATCACGAACAGCGCGGCATACATGTTGGCATAGGCCGCCCAGCCCTGCGCCCATTGCAGATACCAGCCCAGGCCCGCCTCGACCCCCAGCATCTCGGCCACGACCAGCACGGCGAAAGAGGTGGACAGGCCCATGAACAGGCCGACGAAGACATGCGGCAGCGCCGCCGGCACCGCCACCCGCAGGATCAGGAACAGCGGCGAGGCGCCCAGCGTCCGGGCGATCTCGTAATAGTCGCGATTGACCGAGGCGATGCCTGACCATGTCAGCACCGCGACCGGGAAAGCGGTGGAAAAGGCGATCAGGAACACGCTGGCCGAACCCGAGCTGGGGAAGATGAAGAAGGCCAGCGGCAGCCACGCCGTCGCGGGCAGCGGCCCGACATAGCGCAAGAGCGGCGTGGCCCAATAACTGACCGCCCGCGACCAGCCCATGCCGACGCCGATCAGGAACCCGGCGACGGCGCCGAAGAAGAAGCCCTTCGCCAGCAGCCAGACCGAGAACGAGGTGCTGTGCAGGATCTTGGGCCAGTCATAGATGAACACCTCCAGCATCGCCTGCGGCGTGGGAAAGAAGGGCTGGGGCAGGATGCCGGTCTTGGCGGTCAGCACGGTCCAGATCGCCGCACCGATGCCGATGGCCAGAAGCCAGGGCGCTCGCTGGGCGGTCCAGCGACCGACACGGCCCAGCCGGTTGCCGCCAAGTCCCAGGACCACCAGCACGCCGCCCACGGCGCCCCAGACCAGAGCCAGTTCCCGCACCAGAGGCTGGAAGGTCAGGTCCTGCCAGAACAGCAGGATCGCAACGGCCGCGAACCAGCCCAGCGAGGCAAGCAGCGTCACGCGCTGGATGGGGCCCGGCGGATGCGCCCCTGTCCCGGCGCCGGGCGCAATATCGATGGAAGCCATTCTGTCCTCCTAGGCCGTCAGAACGTCGGCATAGACCCGCTCGGCGAATTGCTGCGGATCGGTCGAGCGGCGGAAGACGTTGATCGCGCGCAACTCCTCGGCATATTGCGCAATCTCGGTCTTGAGGTCGGCGCCGGTGGGCGTGTGATCGTGGGTCTGGTCCTTGAGCACCGCGATCAGGTCCTCGACGCTGCGGTTCTTGGGCGCCTGCGGCAGGAACGCCTTGGCCGCGTCCTCGGGACGGGCCACGGTCCAGTCCTGCGCCTCGAGCAGCGCGCGGGTCAGCGCCCGGGCCGTATCGGGGTCGTCGCGCACCAGGCTGCCGCTGAGGCCGGCGATGCAGCAGACGCGGTTCTCGAAGCCATGGTCCAGGTTCGTGGCGATCTGCACATATTTGTCGGGCGTGTCGTGCAGCCAGAAATAGGCACGCGGATCACCGTCGGCGATGGCGTCGATCTCGCCCCGCTCGGCCGCGATCTCAAGCACGTCGGTCGAGAAGGCCCGCCATTTCACATCCGTCTCGGGGTCGATTCCGGCCTGGTGCAGCAGGATCGAGAAGAAGTTCTTGCCCGGCGCGGCAAGGTCGGTGACGCCGATGGTCTTGCCCTTCAGATCGGCCAGTTCCCGGATTCCGGCAGATTGCAGCGCGACCAGGCGCGAGCAGCCGCCATGGGTGCCGGCGGTTATCTTGACGTCGAAGCCCTGCTCCAGCGCCTTGAGCCAGCGCAGCGCCATGCCGACGCCGCCATCCGCCTTGCCGGTGGCGATGGCCTCCAGCAGCGCCTCGGTCGAGGCGCCGAAGTTCACGATCTCGACGTCCAGCCCATGCTTCTCGAAGATCCCGTGGTCCTGCGCGACGAAGACCGGGGCAAGGCAGATCGCCGAGGCGTTCGAGGCGAAGCGGAGCGGCTTCAGCCCCCCTGCGCCCTGCGCGCGGGCCAGCGAGCCCACGCCAAGGCCCAGGAAGGGCGCGGCCAGCGCGGCGCCGATACCCGAGCGCAGAAGGTTGCGGCGCGATGTGGTGACGATGTTGCGGGTCATGATGTTTCCCTTATTCGGCAGCATGGCTGGAGGTGAGTTCGGATGCGACCAGCGCCCGGACTCGCGGGATCAGTTCGCGACCGTATTGCAGCGCGTCGGTCAGCGGGTCGAAGCCCCGG
Source organism: Paracoccus denitrificans (assembly GCF_900100045.1). Taxonomy (GTDB): domain Bacteria; phylum Pseudomonadota; class Alphaproteobacteria; order Rhodobacterales; family Rhodobacteraceae; genus Paracoccus; species Paracoccus denitrificans. The sequence continues at coordinate 116,242 of NZ_FNEA01000015.1, forward strand.
ATCAGGAAGGTCGAGATGCCCAGCCGGTAATAGTCCAGCATCGCCTCGGCCACCTGATCGGGCGTGCCGACCAGCGAGGTCGAGTTGCCGTTGGCGCCGGTCAGCGCGGCGATCTCGGTCCACAGCCGCTTGTCCAGGCGCGCGCCCTGGGCGGCGGCGGCCAGCAGGCGGCGCGAACCCTCGTTCTGGGGCTGGCCGGGGTTCAGCTTGTTGACCAGCCGCGGCTCGCCGCCAGTCGCGCGCAGGGCCTTGGCCTGTTCCAGGATGCGGGCGGCCTTGGCCCATGCCGCATCCTCGGTCTCGGCAAGGATGGGCCGCAACGACAGCGAAAACCGGGGTTTGCGGCCATGGCGGGCCGCAGAGGCGCGAACCGCGGCGATGGTCTGGGCCACCTGGTCGTAGGTTTCGCCCCACAGCGCATAGACATCGGCATGCTGGCCCGCCACGTCGATCGCGGCGGGGGAGGAGCCGCCGAAATAGACCGGAATGCCCTCGGGGCCCGTCGGCTTGATGTCCGAAAGGGCGCCCTTCACCCGGTAATAGTCGCCGTGATAGTCGAACGGCGTCTCGCTGCTCCATTCCTGCCGGACGATATCCAGATATTCGCGCGTGCGGGCATAGCGTTCGTCCTTGGTCAGCCAGTCGCCATCCTGCTCCAGTTCGCGGTCGTTGCCGCCGGTGATGATGTGGACGGCGATGCGCCCGTCGGTCAGGTGGTCCAGCGTGGCAAGCTGTCGTGCGGCCAGCGTGGGCGCGGTAAAGCCGGGCCGGTGCGCGAGCATCAGCTTGAGCCGCCGGGTGACGCTGGCGACATATTGCCCGACGAACAGACTGTCGGGGGTCGAGGAATGGAAGGCCAGCAGCACGCGGTCGAAGCCCGCAGCCTCATGGATCGCGGCCGATGCGCGGATGAAGTCGCGATCGATGACCGGACCCTGGCGTGCAATGGTCTCCGAGGCGTTGTGGTTGCCGATGAAACCGATGAATTCGACGGACATGGTGTTCTCCTGCTTGTCAAAGACCAAGGACGGCGCGTCCGGCGGCGACCAGGACGCTGTCCTCTTGCGGACTGTGGATGCGGCCGCACAGAACATCGCGGTAATGGCGTTCCAGCGGGTTTCGGCGGGCGATGCCGTGATTGCCGGCCAGCTTCAGCGCGCCCTCGACGGCAGCGATGGCGTTTTCGGTGGCGACATGCTTGATGAGCCCGGACTGGCTCGCCGCAGGCACCTGCCCCGCATCCATGTCCCGGGCGGCCGAGCCGATCAGCCGGCGATTGACGGCGATGCGTTCCTCGATGGCACCGACCGCCTCCTGCATCCGGGGCAGTTCGGCCAGCGGCTTGCCCAGATTGGCAGGCACGCGCGATTTCAGGAAGGCGACGATCCAGTCGCGCCCCGCCTCGGCGACGCCGGTATAAAGCGCGGCGATCAGCAGGCTGACCCAGGCCGAGGTCTCGTCGCCTCGAACGGCCCATTCCGCCGGGCGCCGGATGTCCACTGCGTAATCGGGCGGCAGCAGCACTTCGTCGAACTGCACGTCGTGGCTCGAGGATGCGCGCAGCCCCAGCGTGTCCCAGGTCGGGATGATCCGCACGCCGTCGGCTTGCATCGGGACGAGAAACTGCCCTACGCGGGCCTCGTCCTCGTCCGTGCGAGCCCAGACGATGGCCCAGCGCAGCCCCTCGCTGCCGGTCGAATAGATCTTGCGGCCGGAAAGCAGCCAGCCGTTGTCGATCCGGCGGGCGACGGTGGCCGGCAGGCCGCCGCGCATCGGCGTGCCAAGCTCGGGCTCGACGCGCAGCGCGTTGATCAGCGCGCCCTCGGTGGCGGCGTCGCGCACGACACGGGCCACCAGCGCGGCCGGCCAGCGTCCACGATGAAGCAATGCCAGATGGGCATATTGCATCACCAGCACCAGGCCGATGGCCGGGTCGCCCCGGCCGATCTCGCGGATGACCTGTGCCGCGATCTCAAGCCCGCCGCCCCTGCCGCCGAATTGCTGCGGGGCGGTCAGCGCCAGCAGCCCACTTTCGCGCAGCGCCTCGATATGCCGGAACGGGAAGCCGGCCGCGCGGTCGTCCTGTGCTGCGGCGACCGCGAATTCGTCGGCCAGCCTTTGCGCAATTCCGATTTCGTCGAGTTGGGTGGTGATCGTGGTAAGAAGCATCGGGTGCGGATCCTGCGCAACAAAACACGACAACTCTAGTCGCGTTAATGTCGGACCACTATTCCAAAGCCGGAACGGAATGGAGAAGATCCTGCCTCCCCCTCTTGTCGAGAGAGAAGGAAACCTGCGTTGTGGGAAACCCATTCTCCCAAGACGCAGTCGGATAGCCGAAGCGGTCAGGCAGGATGATCGCGGCCCCTCCCCGTCCGGGCCGGACCCAGCCGTCAAGCGCGCTTGTCATCGCCGGTGCCGCGCCATGGTCGGTCAGCGCCTCGCATCTCAGGACCGTGCAGAAAAATATTCTCCATCGGCATGCAAAAAAACATGACTCGTTTTATCGTTATTTTTTTCTCCGAATGGCATGATGAGCCCGAAAAGGGTCTGTCACCGGCCCATGGATCACGCCGAAGGGGGTTTCCCCATGCCTCGAATATCTGCCGATCCGGGCGATGCACTGGTCCGTCCGCCTCTGGACAAGGGGTTGCCAAGCCGTCGCAAGACCTCGCATGGCGTGGACGATCTGGCGGCGACCGTGGCCAAGGCCAGCAGCAGCCCCCATATCGCCGTGCCGGGGCGCGATGCATGACGGGGCCGGAGGTGCTTGGACCGGAAATGCTGAGATCGCGGTCTATCGGCGCGCACGACCGCAGTCAGCGGATGCCATGCGCGCGTGGGCAAGGGCCGCGTCTGATCGCCTCCCGGGATTGCCTGACGGCGCAGCGCGCCGCTTTGGCCTTGGTGCTTTGCGGCCGGCCTGCCAAGCCTGTCGTCGGACCCCACACCGAATTGCGGCTGGCCGATCCCTTCCGGCAGGACCTCGTCCTTCGCGAGCCGCTGGCCATGCTTGCCGCGCTGGACGCGCTTTGTCCCGGCACGCTGTTTTCCACCGATCCCGAACTGCGTGCCGGGCAGCAGGGCCTGATCGGTCATGCCGCCGACGCCGACGCTCGTCTGGCCGAGGTGACAAAGGCAAGAAACCACCGCGACCTGGACATCGCCATCCACTTGCTGCGCGACGTGATGCTGCGGATCGAACGCAGCTTCGACAATCGGGGTGCGGCGCCGGTCCTGGATGCCCGGGATGCGGTGATCGCGCCGCTGATCTGGCGCATGATGCTGCTGGACCGCCATTACTGCACCTATCTCTGCCTTGGGCTGGATCGGTCGATGGCCCTTGCCGGCCGAATGCTGGACCTGCCTGGCGCCGATGTCGTGCTTGACGATCTTGCGGCAGGGGAGTTCCTCGACCAGTTGTCCCCCGAAGCCGTCATCCGCTTGCCCGAGGACAGGCGCCCGGACTGGGCGCCCGCACTGGGTCCGGCGGGACGGCCGCAATATCCCTCCATCAGACCAAGACGAAAGAACCCGATCCTGACCGTCCGAAAAAGCTCCGACCCCGTGTCCCAGCCCAACCCTTCGAATTCCGATGACGGACAGCTGGATGTTATCGCCGAAAAGCTGCGGCTGATCCGCATCACCTCGCAGCAGCGCCGTTATCCGGGGCGGACAACGCCGCGCTTGCCTTCGCGCTCCGTGGTGATCCGGCTCTTGTCGAATGTCGTGGGCGCGCTTTATCCGCGCCATTTCGGCCCGGCCGGGCTGAATGCGCAGACGGCGGACATTTTCGTCGCACAGACGCTGAGAACCATCCGCCAGCGCCTGACCGAGCAGTTGGAGCTTGAATGGCTGCTGCAGCCCGATGCCGAACAACTGCCCTGCCGCCGCCGGGCCCGCACCGACGCAGATGCGTTCATGGCCGGGCTGCCGCAGATCCGCGATCTGCACGACACCGACATCAACGCCGCCTTCCAGGGCGATCCTTCGGCCAAGAGCCTTGACGAAATCGTACTTTGCTTTCCCGGCATCGCCGCGATCCTGCGCCATCGCATCGCGCATAGCCTCTACAAGCTGGGTGCGCCGATGCTGGCACGGATCATGGCCGAGCATTCGCATTCGCTGTCCGGCATCGATATTCATCCCGGTGCGAAGATCGGCCCGGCCTGCTTTATCGACCACGGCACCGGCGTGGTGATCGGCGAGACCGCGGTGATCGGGCGCAATGTGCGGATCTATCAGCAGGTCACGCTGGGGGCGAAACGGTTCGAGAGCGATGGCGAGGGCGGGCTGGTCAAGGGCCAACCCCGCCATCCGCTGGTCGGCGACGATGTCGTCATCTATGCCGGCGCAAACATCCTTGGCCGGATCGAGATCGGCAAAGGCGCGGTCATCGGCGGCGGCGTCTGGCTGACCGATTCCGTCCCGCCCGGCGCGGTGGTGACGCAGGCCAAGCCCAGCCTGAACACCTGAGACCGAAATAGCGCCATCCGGCCGCGGCATGCACCGTTTTGCCACATCTGCCCACCAAAAGACACACGACCAGGAAAGACCATGCTCGACATTCTGAAAAACCGCCGCTCGCAATATGCCCTGGGGGCCGAACTTCCCCTGCCCCAGGATGAGGTCGATCACCTGATCCGCGAGGCCATCCGGCTGGCCCCCTCTTCCTTCAACTCGCAAAGCTCGCGTGCCGTCATCCTGTTCAACGGCGAAAGCCGCAGGTTCTGGGATCTTGTGAAAGATGCCTTGCGTGCCATCGTTCCGGCCGAGGACTTCCCCAGGACCGAAAGGCGCCTTGCCGGTTTCGCCGCCGGGGCGGGAACGGTGCTGTTCTTCGAGGACCAGGCGGTGGTCGCCGATCTGCAAAGGAAATTCCCGCTCTACGCCGAGAACTTCCCGATCTGGTCCGAGCATTCCACCGCGATGGCGCAACTCGCGACCTGGACCGCATTGAGCGATGCCGGAATCGGCGCCAGCCTGCAGCACTATAATCCACTGGTCGACGATGAGGCGGCAAGGGCATGGGAACTGCCGGCGACATGGAGGCTGTGCGCGCAGATGCCCTTTGGATCGAACGAAGGCGAAATCGGCCAAAAGAGCTACATTGACGACCAGCAGCGCTTCCACACCTTTGGGTAAAGCGATCTGAAGCGGCGCCTTGCGCTGCCACGCTCGCGACTGCGCGACGTAGACGGCCCGACGACCTGCCCATCGATGGACCGCGGCCATCGAAACCATGAGGATCGCCCTTGCGCCGACACCGGCCGGTCAGACGGAACGGGCAAGATGGGTATGGCCGCCGATGACCACCACGACCTTGCCTTGCAGATGCAGGTCCGTCCCCTGCCCCCGAAACCGATGCTGCTTGAGGTTTTCGGACCGCATCTCGATGGAAAAGCCTGGCATCCACCGCGGCGCATAGGCCGCGTCGCCTGGGCGGCCGCCCTCGCGGATCCTGGATGACCGGCAATGTCGTCCGGGTTGGGCTCTTCGGTGAGCCAGGGGTCCACGAAGGCAGCTTGCGCGCCCAACCGACGACCTGATCTGCCTCCGCGCGCGACCAGGCCCAACCGGTTGACACCGGCGCAAGTCGATGAACTGGTGCGGCTGCATGACATGTCTGGGGGACGAATGACGCGGTTTTCGGCGAATCTGGGTTTTCTGTGGGCCGACCTGCCGCTGCCGCAGGCGATCCGCGCCGCCCATCGCGCCGGTTTCGACGCGGTGGAATGCCACTGGCCCCATGAGGTGCCGCCCGAACAGGTCGCGGCCGCGCTGGCCGAGACCGGGCTGCCGATGCTGGGCCTGAACACCCGGCGCGGCCGGCCGGGCGAGAACGGCCTTGCCGCCCTGCCGGGACGCGAGGCCGAGGCCCGGGACGAGATCGGACGCACGCTGGACTATGCCGCCGCCATCGGCTGCGGCGCGGTCCATGTCATGGCGGGCTCTGCCGAAGGGCAGGCGGCCGAGCGGGTTTTCCTGGCCAATCTTGACCATGCCTGCCGCCTGGCCCGGCCGCTTGGCATCACCATCCTGATCGAGCCGCTGAACCGCCATGACGCGCCCGGCTATTTCCTGGCCGGCTCGGACCAGGCGGCCCGGATCATCGAGGCGGCCGGGCATGACAACCTGCGGCTGATGTTCGACTGCTATCACATGCAGATCATGGAGGGCGACATCTCGCGCCGCTTGCGGGCGCATCTGGGGATACTCGGGCATGTGCAGATCGCCTCGGTCCCGGACCGCGGCACGCCGGATCATGGCGAGTTGGACTATCGCCATGTCTATGCGGTTCTGGACGACCTGGGCTGGACCCGGCCTCTGGGCGCGGAATACCGGCCCGAAGGACCCACCGAGGCGACGCTGGGCTGGCTGCAAGCGCAGCGCTCGGCGGCACGGCGACAGTAGCCCCATCCGACGATAGCGGCAGAGGGCTTTCCAGACCGATACCGGCTATCGCAGCACCCGTCGCAGCCCCTCCTGCACCTTCAAGAGCGCCGGCAGGTAAAGCGCGACCAGCTCCTCGGCCGAGGAATGCACCGCCGCCACCCCGATGTTCAGCGCCGCCACCACCCGGCCGTGGGCGTTGTAAAGCGGCACGCCAAGCGAACGCAGGCCCAGCTCGACCTCCTGGTCGATCACCGCATGGCCGTCCGCGCGGGCACGGGCGACCCGCGCCATGATCTCCTCGGGCGAGGTCAGGCTGTGGCGGGTGCGGGGCGTCAGGACCGACCGCTCGATGATGGCGCGCGCCTCGGGTCCGGGCAGGGCCGCCAGCAGCACCCGGCCCATCGAAGTGCAATGCGCCGGCAGCCGCGAGCCCGGCATCAGACCGATGGACATCACCCGCCGCTGCGCCGCGCGCGCCAGATAGACGATCTCGGTGCCGTCGAGAATCGAGACCGAGGTCGATTGCCCGATCTGCTCGGACAGCTGGTCCAGCCAGGGCTGCACCAGTTGCGCCAGCGGCATCGCAGCCAAGGCCCCCATGCCCAGCCGCAGGATGCGCGGGGTCAGGGTGAAGAACTTGCCGTCGTAATCGGCATAGCCCAGCTCGTGCAGGGTCAGCAGGCAGCGCCGCGCCGTCGCCCGGTCCAGCCCCGTCGCCTCGGCCACCTCGGCGATGGAGAGCCGCGGGCGTTCGGCCCGGAACGCCTCGATCACGCCAAGCCCCTTGGCAAGCGAGGCGATGAAGTCGGTCTTGTTCACCATGCGCACAGATTTTTACGCAAGTTGAACAAATGTCAACATACGCACGAAATCTCTGGCGTCAGGACAGGCAGCCGCGCATGAAACGCCCCGGAACCCGCAGGAGGAGTTCATGGACAAACGCATTCCCAATCTGGCCGAAGCGGTCGCCGGCATCCCCGACGATGCCACGGTGATGATCGGCGGCTTCGGCGGCTCGGGCGCGCCGATCGAATTGATCCACGCGCTGATCGACCGCTATCTGGCCACCGGCAGCCCCGGCAACCTGACCGTCATCAACAACAATGCCGGCAACGGCCATGTCGGCATCGCGGCGATGATCGAGCAGGGCATGGTCCGCAAGATGGTCTGCTCCTTCCCGCGCTCGGCCGATCCGCGGGTGTTTACCGACAAGTATCTGGCCGGAGAGATCGAACTGGAACTGGTCCCGCAGGGCACGCTGGCCGAGCGCATCCGCGCCGGCGGCGCCGGCATCCCGGCCTTTTATACGCCCACCAGCTATGGCACCGACCTGGCGAAGGGCAAGCCGGTCGCCGAATTCGATGGCCGGCCCTATGTGCAGGAACGCTGGCTCAAGGCCGATTTCGCGCTGATCAAGGCCGAACTGGGCGACCATTACGGCAACCTGACCTATCGGATGGCGGCGCGGAACTTCTCGCCCTTGATGGCGATGGCGGCGGCACGAACCATCGCGCAGGTGACGCAAGCGGTCGCGCCGGGCGGCATCGACCCCGAAACCGTCGTGACGCCGGGCATCTTCGTCTCCGGCATCGTCGAGGTTGCGAACCCGGCGCAGGAAGAGGCGCTGAACCGCGCCGACGCGGCCTATCCCCCCACCCGTCCCCAGAAGGTGCAGGCATGACCACGAAGCTTTCCAACGCCCAGATCGCCTGGCGCGCGGCGCAGGACATCGCCGACGGCGCCTATGTGAACCTGGGCATCGGGTTCCCCGAGATGGTGGCCAAGTTCCAGCCCCCCGGCCGTCAGGCGGTGTTCCATACCGAGAACGGCGTGCTGGGCTTTGGCGAGGCCCCGCCTGCGGGCGAGGAAGACTGGGACCTGATCAATGCCGGCAAGAAGGCGATCACGCTGAAGCCCGGCGCGGCCTTCTTTCACCATGCCGACAGCTTCGCCATGGTGCGCGGCGGCCACCTGGACGTGGCGATCCTCGGCGCCTATCAGGTGGCGCAGAACGGCGATCTGGCGAACTGGTCCACCGGCCCCAAGGGCGTGCCGGCGGTGGGCGGCGCGATGGACCTGGTGCATGGCGCCAAGCGCGTTGCGGTCATCACCGACCATGTCACCAAGGACGGCAAGCCCAAGCTGGTCAAAGCCTGCACCCTGCCGCTGACCGGGGTGGGCTGCGTGACCCGCGTCTATACCTCGCTGGCGGTGGTGGACATTCAGGACGGCCGCTTCGTGCTGCGCGAAAAGCTGCCCTCCCTGTCGCTGGACGAGTTGCAGGCGCTGACCGGCGCCGAACTGGTGTTGCCCGACCATATCGCCGACCTGATCGCACCGGAGCTGTGACATGACCGAAGTCTTTATCTGCGACTATATCCGCACGCCCATCGGCCGGTTTGGCGGCGCGCTGTCCTCGGTGCGCGCCGACGATCTGGGTGCCATCCCCTTGCGCGCGCTGATGGCACGCCATGCCGGCCTCGACTGGCAGGCGGTGGACGACGTGATCTATGGCTGCGCCAACCAGGCCGGCGAGGACAACCGCAACGTCGCCCGCATGTCAGCGCTGCTGGCCGGGCTGCCGGTCGAGGTGCCAGGCACGACGATCAACCGGCTCTGCGGCTCGGGCATGGACGCGGTGCTGGTCGCCGCGCGCCAGATCGCGGCGGGCGAGGCCGAGCTGATGATCGCCGGCGGCGTCGAGTCGATGTCGCGCGCGCCCTTCGTGCTGCCCAAGGCCGAAAGCGCCTTCAGCCGCCATGCCGAGATCCACGACACCACCATCGGCTGGCGCTTCGTGAACCCGGCGATGCATGCGGCCTATGGCACCGACTCGATGCCGCAGACCGGCCAGAACGTCGCCGACGACTACGGCATCTCGCGCGAGGCGCAGGACGCGATGGCGCTGGCCTCGCAGCAGAAGGCCGCGGCGGCCATCGCCAGCGGCCGGCTCGCAGCCGAGATCGCGCCGATCACGATCCCGCAGCGCAAGGGCGAGCCCATCGTGGTCGATACCGACGAGCATCCCCGCGCCACCACGCCCGAGGCGCTGGCCAAGCTGCGACCGCTGTTCCCGAACGGCTCGGTCACGGCCGGCAATGCCTCGGGGGTGAACGACGGGGCGGCGGCGCTGATCCTGGCCTCGGAGGCGGCGGCGAGGAAGCATGGACTGACGCCCATCGCCCGCGTGCTGGGCGGGGCGACGGCGGGCGTGCCGCCGCGCATCATGGGCATCGGCCCGGCGCCGGCCTCGCAAAAACTGATGGATCGGCTGGGCCTGACCCCGGCCGATTTCGACGTGATCGAGCTGAATGAGGCCTTCGCCGCCCAGGGCCTCGCCACGCTGCGCCAGCTGGGCATCGCCGACGACGACCCGCGCGTGAACCCGAACGGCGGCGCCATCGCGCTGGGGCATCCGCTGGGCATGTCGGGCGCCCGGATCACCGGCACCGCGGCGCTGGAACTGGCGCTGACGGGTGGCAAACGCTCGCTCTCGACCATGTGCATCGGGGTGGGACAAGGCATCGCCGTGGCGCTGGAAAGGGTCTGAGGCGACCATCTCTCCGCCATCCTGCGAACGTATCGGCCGATCCGGGATGGGGGCTCATGCCCCCTTCCCCATCCGTTCCGCCGACAAAGCCCCGGGGCACAATGTCAGGTGGCTTGGCTTTCCGTCAGCGACGCCCACAGTCGGCTCAATCCGCTGCGGATGTCGGTCCGGGCGGTAAAGCCCAGGTCGCGCGCCGCCAGCGACGGATCGCCCAGCGACATACGGATATCCCCCGAACGCGGATCGGCATGGATGATCGGGGTCGGACCCCGGTCGGCAATGCCGTCGATTTCGGAAGCAAGGCCGACAAGCGTGGTCTCGGCCCCCGTGCACAGGTTGAACACGGCAGCCCCCTCCTGGCCCTGCGCATAGGCGCGGGCGCGGACCAGCCCCTCGACAATGTCGGCGACATAGATGAAGTCGCGGCTTTGCAGGCCGTCGCCGAACACGGTATGGGGGCTGTCGGCCAGGCGGTTCGCGCAGAATTTGGAAATGACCCCGGCATAGGGCGAGGCCGGGTCCTGGCGGGGGCCATAGACGTTGAAGAAGCGCAGGCCGACCGATCGCAGCTTGTGAATCTCGGCCATCGCGCGGGCCTGATGCTCGCAGCCCAGCTTGTCGACGCCATAGGGCGAGATCGGTGCGGGCAGGCTGGTTTCGCAGCATGTCGACCCCGACCTGTCGCCGTAGACGGCCGCCGACGAGGCATAGACCACCGGGACTCCGCCCGGCCGGGCCCTGGCGGCGGCGTGGAACAGCCCCACCGTCGCATCCAGGTTGATCCGATGGCCAAGCTCCCAGTCCTTGATACATTCCTGAACCGAGACCAGCGCCGCCAGATGAAAGACGCAGTCGACCCCTTGCACCAGTTCGCCCACCAGCGCGCCATCGGTGATGTCGCCGGCGATCAGCTCGACCTGCGGCGGAAGATTCTCGGGCTTGCCGCTGGACAGGTTATCCAGCACGACGACCCGTTCGCCGGCCGCCGCCAGGTGTTCGACGAGATGGCTGCCGATGAAGCCCGCACCTCCGGTGACAAGTGTCCTATGTGTCATACTGCATCCAATCGTTCTGCGCCCGGGGGATTGACCGGCCCCCGCCGAGTGGTTCGGCCTGGTTGTTAGTGCATTGTCGCCGCTGGCGCCATGGTCGCCCGCAAGTGGAGCGGAACGGAACCGGAGCAAAACCATGCCGGTCAGCCTGCGGGCCGCCGCGTTCCTTGCGCAAGCGATGGTGGCACCGCCCTGTCACACCGATGCGGCGGCGGGCGCCCGTTACCGTTCCGGGCAATTCGCCGGTGATCTCTCCGAGCCTGTGCTTTCGCGCCATTCCATTCCTTCTTCGTGGGGCGGGCTGCAACAGCCCATGAACCACTCGGAAGGGGACAGATCAAGAAGCCGGCGATGGGTCGCGACGACAAAACCTCGCCATGCGCTTCTTCATGCTGCCCAAGCGCGAACCTGTGCGCCGCCGGACACGCATGAGGCGTAACAAGGCGGGCATGTCGGCCAATCGCGGGCGCCAGAGAATAGTGACAAGACATGTCACTTCCATGACAGCGGCACGATCTACGGTTGTCATTTTGCGGGAGGTGCTATAGCAGTAACCCCTTGACTGCCCCAAGATGATAGATTGTCCGCCTTGGCGGCCACGATGGGAGTGGCCCGAGCCTGGTGCGGAAGCCCGGAGCGAAGCGATGCGGCGTGTTCTGACCTATGGCACTTTCGACACCCTGCATTATGGACACATCCGTCTGCTGCAACGCGCCCGTGCGCTTGGGGATTACCTGATCGTCGGCCTTTCGACCGACGAGTTCAATGCCAGCAAGAACAAGCAGGCCTTCCATAGCTGGGAAGAGCGCAAGGCGCATCTCGAGGCGCTGCGCTATGTCGATCTGGTCATCCCGGAACGGACCTGGGAACAGAAACCCCACGACGTGAAGCTTTATCACGTCGATATCTTTACCATGGGCAGCGACTGGCAGGGCAAGTTCGACGATCTTTCCGCGCTTTGCGAGGTGATCTATCTCGAACGCACCAACGGGATTTCCAGCACCATGATCCGCAGCAGCCTGCAACCGGACGAACCGTCGAGCACGAGCCCGGCGGCCATACTGAAGCGGGCGCGCTGAAACCCTGCACGGCCCCGCAGATCGCCTCGGCTACCGGCCGCATCGTTCTTCTGGCGCCTGACCGAAGCTCTACCCAGGCGGGCGGAATGAGCAACACATCATGACCCGGCATCCCGATCCCGCGACCCCGGAAATGCACGCCGCCACAGGCTTTCCGGGCAAGGGTGCACGAGGGGGCCGGCCAAGGACATCCGGCCTGTCTGCGCCGCGTCCTCTTGCCCTCCGCAGCTCGTTCCCTGCCGGATCGGACCCGACCGCCGGCGAAAGGACGCGGCGGTCAAGGCGCGGTAATTCCACGAGATGAAAATGACGATATCGACGCCATACCAATGGGTTGCGACCAGTCGAAGGGTCTGGACCAGCGGCGCTGCGATGCCTGCGTTGTGTTCATCGTGCAGGATAGCAGCAAGGCGAAGGTGGCCGTCCAGGTCCGACCGCCGCGAACCCGCCGCGGCGCGGTCCCGGCTCCATTCGGCAACCCGAGGCCGGGCCGGAGGAGCCACCATTGCTCATCCCAGCCATATAGGCCATTTTCTTCGCGCCACTCGTTTGCCGATTCTACCCGGCCGTGTTCAAGAATATGGTGTCAGAACATGACAAAAAAATTACTGCGCAAACTTCTTGTTGCCTACAAGCCTCTTGATGCGCGGTTCCGCAGTATCGGCCCCTATGCGCGGCTCTCGCGCCTGCTTCAGGCGCGCTACAGCGCAATGATGTCGCCCGAGGGTTCCGCCCGGGCAAGCGGGCTGGATGCGCAGGCTTATATCGAGAACTTCGACCGGGTGGCACCGCGGGCCGATACGATCCTGTTCGAATGCTATTGGGGCAAGAAGTTCGCGGACAACCCGCTGGCCATGTATCGCGCCCTGCTGCGCAGCCAGCCGCGGGGGCGGTTCAGGATTTTCTGGACGGCGGTCGAGGGCGAGGTGCCGCCCGACGAGGTTGCCGGCAATCCCGATGTGACGCTGGTGCAGGCCGGGACGCCGGAATACGGCATCGCCCTGCTGGAAGCGGGCTATCTGGTCAACAACGTCACTTTCCCCACCTGGTTCATCCGTCGCGCCGGCCAGCACTATTGCAACACCTGGCACGGCGTCCCGATGAAGGCCATGGGGCGCGACATGGCGGCACCGCTGGTCTCAAAGGCCAATTCGCAGCGGAACTTCCTTCAGGCCGACGTCATCCCCGAGATGAGCGAATACTATCACTGGGCGACCATCAGGCCCTGTTATGTGGATCAGATCGTCTCGGATGCGCTGTTTCCCTGCGGTGCGCCGCGGGTCGACGACGTGATCGTGCCGAAGGTGTCGGGGCAGGAATTGCGCGCCCGCTACGGCATCCGCGAAAACCGGAAGATCGTGCTTTTCGCTCCGACCTGGCGGGGCAACTCGACCCAGATCTCGCAGGTCTTCAGCGATCAGGCCAGACTTTGCAATCAGGTGGCCCAGTCCCTGGGCTCGGAATATTTCGTTCTCTTTTCAGCGCATCAGATGCTGAAGGTCCGCCAGACCGACCTGGCCTCCAATGTCGCCCTGCTGGCGGAGAACGACAACATTAACGACATCCTGACCATCGTCGACGTTATGGTCAGCGATTATTCCAGCATCCTGTTCGATTTCCTGCCCGTGGATCGGCCGATCGTCCTGTTCACGCCCGACATCGAGCATTACCGCGAAGAGCGCGGGCTCTATCTGGAGCCCGAGGATCTGCCCTGCGCCAACACCACGGACTTTCCCGGCCTGATCGCGGCCATCCGCGCGGCCCGGCCGCCGTCGGATTTCCCGGGTTACGAGCAGATGCGGCAGCGCTTTACCCCGCTTGAAGACGGCCGGGCGGCGGAAACCGCGCTGTCGGCCTTGCTGGAACCAGAGGCGCGCACGGAACATCGCCGACCGGACGGACGCATGCGCCTGCTGATCGAACCGGGAGGAATGATCCCGAACGGGATCACCGCCTCGCTCAAGAGCCTGATCGCCAATCTCGATTTCGAGCGATTCGACCCCTACATCCTGATCGACGCGCCGGTCATGGACAGCGAACTGAACCGCATGGAGCAGTTCCATGAATTCGATCCCCGCTGCAACTGGATCCTGCGCAGCGGCGACATGCTGCTGACCGACGAAGAGCGGCCCATCTATCAGAACTTCCGCCTCGGCAACGACCTGAACCCCGAGGATCTGCCGGTGATCCGGCGAATCTTTGAACGCGAAGCCCGGCGGATCCTGGGCGATACCCGCTTCGATGTCGCCATCGAGTTCGGCGGCTATGCCCCCTACTGGACCGGCGTGATCGCGTGCAGCAATGCCGCGCGCAAGGTCTGCTATCAGCACAGCCATCTCTGGGCCGAATATACCAACCTCGATGCGGCCCGCAATCGCCGCACGCTCAACGCGGTGTTCCAGCTCTATCACTGCTTCGACCAGATCGTGGCGGTTTCCGACGAAACCCGGGCGGTGAACGAGGCGCACCTGAAGCAATACTATCCCGCGACGGGACCGGCGCGCACCGTGCGCAATACGCTGGATGTGAAGCGGGTGGCGGAACGGGCGCGGCTGCCCGTCTCGCTGGCCCATCCCGAGGCGGGCCTGCTGTTCCAGGACCCCACGCTGTTCCGCTTCATCGCCCTTGGACGACTGTCGCCGGAAAAGCGCTATGACCGGCTGATCGGCGCATTGGCCCGGATAGCCCCCGAACATCCCAATGCCGTCCTGCTGATCTGCGGCGCCGGCCCCGTCCGGGACAAGCTGGTCCAGCTTGCCCGCCGCAAGGGGGTGGCCGAACAGGTGCGGTTCCTCGGCCAGGTTTCGAATCCCTATCCGCTGCTGGCACATGCCGATGCCTGCATGATGTCCTCGGATTACGAGGGCCAGCCCATGGTCCTGCTCGAAGCGCTGTGCCTTGGCACGCCCTGCATCGGCTCGGACATTCCGGGCATCCGCTCGGTGCTGAAGGACGGGGTGGGCCATATCGTCGCCCCGACCGAGGAAGCCTTTGCCGCGGCCATGAAGGCCGCCATCGAGGGCCGCCTGCCGCCGTTGAAGCCTGCCGATATCGGCGGGGCCTATATCGAGGAAACGATGCGCGAGTTCGAGGATATCGTCTGCGGCCTCAACAACGCTCCCGTTGCCCCGCCGGAGCATCCGGCGCTTGCCAAGCTGGCCTGAGCGCCGCTCAGGCCTCGGGCCAGCGCGGTTCCAGATATTCCGGGTGATCGGGGAAGAAGGTCTCGGTCACCCAGGCATTGCCTTCATCGAACTGGGACTGAAAGGCCTGAGCCTGGGCCAGCGGCGGCATGGCGCCCCGGCCTGTGCAATGGGCTTCAGCCCATTTCGCTACCTTGCGTCGTTGGACAGCGTCCAGCGCGCCGGTCTTGTTGAGCATCAACAGCAATTCTTGCCCAGCGACATTGATCGAGGCGTTGACTTGCTGTTTGTCGAGCTGCCAGCCTTCTTCACCCAGGTCGAGCTTCAGCAGTTCACAGAAATCGCCCAGAGTGCCGAAATCCCGGGCAACGCCCTTGTAGGGGCGGACGATGACGTTTTCGCGGCCGAAGACATCGGCCCAGCGGGTAATGACATCACGCAGGTCGAAATAAGGCCGGAAGATCGGCTGCATCCGGCTCTTGATGAAATCACCCAGCGAATGTGCGTATCCACCTCGCAGCATGGTCGAATAAAGCGAGATGATCTGGTCGAGCTGCGGCCGGACGTAGATCACGATGCGGATCGTGCTGAAATCGCGGCAGAACAGGTCACGGAACGTCTGGATATAGTCCGGCAGAGGCAAGCGCGAGTGCAGCTGTTCGGCGGTGATCACGACTTCCTGGCAACCCGGAGCCCCGGCGATCTCTTCCCTGAAGGCGGCGCTTGTGTTTTCGCGGAAGGCGGCATGCTGCTCGGCGTCAGTCAAGGGAATGGTCTGAGCCAGATCCGGGCTTTTGCCAAAGGGCAATGCGGACAGGACCGCATTGAGATGGATGACGCGCCCCAGACTGGACGGCACCAGGATTCCCCTGTCGCGCAGTATGTCGCGGTTATTGCTTAGGAATTTCTGAATGCTCGACGATCCGGTCTTGGTCGTGCCGATATGGACAGTCAGGTTCATGGGCTTTCCGCTGTGACAGGGCGGAGCGCTGATCCGCCAAGAACTTATCCCCTTAGCAACCCCCTTCCGGCTTCGCAACCGCCCGGCGATCACCAGACCGTATGATAGCCGCCGACGATCGTCAGCCCGGCAAGATGCTGATTGATCTGCGCCAAACTATGCGGGATTGTCTGCCGCCCCACATCGGGGTGAGAGCGGATCTCGGGGTTTTCCGAGTTCAGGAACAGGAAGCGGTCGCGAAACCGCTCGATCAGGATCTTTTCGATATAGGGGAATTGCGGCGAGCGGGTGGAGCAGATCACGGAAAGCTGCGCTTCGGAATGGACGGCTTGCACCAGTTCCGCAAAGCGTTCCTGTTTGGTCGCGGCATATGTGTTCAGGGTGAAATGCAGGTCGCGGTACTTCTGCACATAATGCTCATCCGAAAGGATCGGGTCGACCGCCACCCCGCGCCAACCGTGACGCAACGCATAGAAGGCGGCCGCGGTCCCGCCCTTGGAGCCGCCGTAGAGCAGGATCCTGTCTCGCGCCACGCCAAGCTTCGCTGCGGTGTCCGCGATCCGGGCGGCGATGTGCTTCTCGTTGTTCGGCAGGGCACGAGAGTTGAGATAGAACGAGCCGACGACTCCTCCGAAATCGACAATCCTCAGAATATGCGTGTTCTTCGGAATGTATTTGCCGATCGTGGCAAAATTCTGCTCAAAATGCCGCATCAGGCTGGGCGTGTACATCTTGCCCGCAATCGAAGAAAACACCACCAGCAGCCTTGGTTCCCCGATGCTGGAAGGAGCACTTTCCAGCTTGCTGAAAACCCCATTGGCATCGACAGAAACCTCGCCCGAGATCACGTTGCGCCAAAGCGTGGAGATGCGGCGATGATGCACCATCGAGGAAATGCCATCGCGCAGGGTATACAGGTGGAACCCGGCATTGGCCATGTGCACCAGCTTTTCCTTGAGCGCAGGATCGCGGCGCGCCAGGGTGATGACGTTGTCCTCAGGATTCTGGCTGACCCCAGAGTGATCTATATGAATGAAGTTCAGTCTGGGCAGTTTCGAAATTCGGTCGTGCAGTTCTTTCGCCGGTATGTCGGCGGAAATGTGGATGACGGATGCGCTGTCGATTTTTTCCATGAACGATCTGATCCTGCCAAGACCCTCGGCCAAAGCCAGCCTTAACAGGCGCTTATTCCGGTGCCAGTCCGTCATGTCAATGCGCAGTGGGCGCCGCATATCCCGTCCCGTCTTCTTCCATCATTGGGGACCGCCGGCCGGCTTGGCCATGCTTCCTGTCTCCCTGTTCCCGTTCGGTTCGCTTAGCATCGACTGCGCGCCATCATCCACCCCTGCCCTGCCCGCTGCTTGGCCGGAAGACCGCTTCGGAAATTTTCCAGCCTTTTTCAGGATCCGACTCGATAAAGCCCGCCGCCGCCATCTGGTCCAGCAATCGCGCGGCATCGGCCGGACGCGAAAGCAGCATCGAAAAACGGCGTATCGCGACCGCCAGCGCCATCGGGCCGGCGAACAGCGCCAGATTGGGCGTATCGAGCGCACAGTGAAAGCTGTATTTCGGCTCTCGCCAGTCGCCGTAATTCTCGGTCAGGTTCTGCTCGGCATTCGCGGGGGCCAGCGGGTTGATCCCCGCCAGATCGCAAGGCGAAAGCGTGAAGGGGCTGTTTTCCCATCGGTAAAGCGCCGTGCCATGCCAGATGACATCGTCCTCGCGGTAATGCAGGAAGATATCGATCATGATGCCGCTGGCGTGGCGCAGCTTGTAGACGGCGGGCATGTCGCGACGCCGCAGGCCCGCTGGAGCGTCCAGGATAAGCGTCTGGCATTCGTGGCGTATGCAGCGGAAGGGGGGGCTGTGATGCAGCAGCCGTTCAAGACGGGTCAGGTCGGTTTCGTCGGCGAATAGCCCAAGATCGATGTCGTAGTCATGCTCCAGCATCCGCCCTTCCCGGATCGCGCCCAGCAAGGTGCCCGACAGGATGAAGGGACGGAACCCCCCTGTTTCGAGCAGTGCCAGCGTATCCCGCAAGGCGGTTTCGGCACCAAGGGGCGAAAACCCCGCCCGTGAGGAGATGGCGGTGGGCGCGCGGCGGGATTCAGCCAAAGGTTGTGCGGATGGATCGGCAGCCTCCGCCATCCGGGAAAGGCTGCGGTCCAGAAGCGCCCCGGCATCCGCACGCAGCCGGCTGATATTCTCGACATAGTCAGGGGTGCCGAAGGTTTCGATCGCGGCGCTGGCCGAGATGAAGCACAGCTCGCCCAGCAAAGCCTCGTCCTCGACCCGCCCATGCCGCAAAAGGAACCGGCGCATGGCCTGAAGTTCCGGCGGCGTCATGCCGGAGCAGAACAGGCTTAGCGGATCGACCGACATGTCCAGTCCGGGGAACCTGCGCCGGGCATACCATGCGAGGCGCGCCAGCCCGCTGGGATAGTCGTCTGCCCACATCCGGCGCCACACCTCGCGTGCCAGCGTGTGATCCATCGTGGTGGCCAGTGCCGCGCCATAGGCACCGGCGCCCAGCACCCAACGGCTGACGCTTCCATGCCGGGCGGTTATATAGCTTCTGGGCAGAACCCGGTGGATCAGAGATTTCAGCATCGTTCCGCGATCGGCAGGGCAAGGCAAGGATGGCGACAATGGAAGCAGGCCCGATTGATGTCAATTCTCCAAGGGAGCGCGGTGCTTCCCAGGACGGTGATCGCCTGGCCGCCGGCCCATCCGAGGGGCTTGCATCTGCAAGCCTCATCCTTCGCCGGCTCGGCAATGCAGACCGGGCCGTCGGCGACACGCCGCACCCGGTCATGCCGTTATACCCGCCCCGAACCGTGCCAGCCGGCGTCAGGCCCCCTGCCCCGCAACCGATTTTCCGGGCAAGGACCGGCACCAGCGGGACGTTCGGGGTTGCAACCCGCCGCGGTTTTCACTCATCCGGGGCACAGTCAGGGGACAAGGCCGAAAAGGAGGCTCTGCTTGCATCGGTGTGAGACGGCAGATTTCGCGATCCGGCTGGACGATCTGGGCTATGAAGCCGGAGGGCGTCCGGTGCTGAGCGGCATCACGCTGCATTCCTCGGCCCGGCGCATCGGGGTGGTCGGCCGGAACGGCTCGGGCAAAAGCACGCTGGCGCGGCTGCTCGCCGGGTTGCTGGAACCAAGCAGCGGCCAGGTCCGCATCAGCGGCCACGACATCTTTCGCGACCGCCGTGCCGCGCTGGAAACCGTCGGCATCCTGTTCCAGAACCCCGAGCACCAGATCATCTTTCCCCGCATCGCCGAAGAGATCGCCTTCGGCCTGCGCCAGCAGGGGCTGGACAAGGCACAAGCGGCCGCGCGGGTCGAAGCCGTGCTGCGCTCTTTCGACAAGCCGCATTGGCGGGACGCGCCGATCTCGGCACTGTCGCAGGGTCAGAAGCACCTGGTCTGCATGATGGCGGTGCTTGCCATGCGGCCCCGGCTGCTGATCCTGGACGAGCCCTATGCCGGGCTGGACATCCCGACACGCCGCCAGCTGGGCCGCTATCTGCATCGGGCCGAGACGCGGCTGTTGCACATCTCGCATGAGCCATCCGATCTGGAGGGCTGCGACGAGTTGTTCTGGCTCGACCGGGGCCGCATCGTCGCGCAAGGCACGCCTGCCGCACTGCTGCCCGATTTCACCGCCGAGATGATCCGGCTGGGGGACCTTGATGATATCGCTGACCTCGCCGGTTGAGACCCGCGCCCATCGCTGGCCGGCGGGGCTGAAGCTGGGGGCGCTGTGCCTGGCCTCGACCGGGCTGTTCATGGTTCGGGATATCCCTATCCTTGGCGCAGCGGCGGTCGCGGTGCTGGCGCTTTACGCCGCGCCGGGGCCGGCCTTCTTGCGCGCGGGGCTGCGCAGCCTGCGGGTGGTGCTGCCCTTTGTCGTCGTCCTGCTGGCCTGGCATGCGATCAGCGGCGACATGTGGATGGGCCTGCTGATCACGCTGCGCATGGTCACGCTGATCGCACTGGCCAATCTGGTGACCATGACCACGGGGCTGGAGGACATGGTCGATCTGGTCCGCCGCCTGACCGCACCGCTGCGCCGGCTGGGCCTGCCGACCGGGGTTCTGGAGATCGCCATCCCGCTGGTCATCCGCTTCACGCCGGTTCTCGTCGCCCGCGCCGAAACGCTGGCCGAGGCATGGCGCGCCCGTTCCCGCCGCCGTCCCGGCTGGCGGCTGATCCTGCCGCTGACCCTGCAAGCACTGGACGACGCCGATCATGTCGGCGAAGCTTTGCGGGCGCGGGGCGGCGCCCTTGGACCGCAGCAACAGGAGTAGACCACAATGGAACGCAATATCGCCCAGATCGCCCTTTTCGCCGCGATGATCGCGGCGCTGGGGCTGGTGCCGCAGATCACCCTTGGCTTCGGCGTGCCGATCACGGCGCAGACGCTGGGCGTCATGCTGGCCGGTGCGGTACTGGGCGCGCGGCGTGGCGCTGCGGCTGCGGGGCTGTTCCTGCTGCTGGTGGCACTCGGCCTGCCGCTGCTGGCGGGCGGACGCGGAGGGCTTGGCGCCTTCGCCGCACCGACGGCGGGTTTCGCGCTTGGCTTTCCGGTCGCCGCCTTTGCCACCGGCTTCTTCGTCGAGCATGTCCGACTGCGCTCGGCCGGACTTGCGGCGGGGCTGGGTGCGGTCTTTGGCGGGATCGCGATCCTCTATATCTGCGGCGCCACCGGGCTTTCCATCGTCAGCGGCAAGAGCCTGGCCGAAGCCTTCACGCTGATCGCGGTCTTCATTCCCGGCGACCTGCTGAAAGCGGCGATCACCGGAATGCTGGTGCAGGCATTGGCCAAGGTGCGACCGCAGACGCTGGCCTGGCATCGGGACAGCGCAAGCGTGACCCAGACGCGGCTGTGACCCCGGCATGCTGGCCTTGCCCGACGGGATGCAATGTTCGACGGCGGCCGGTCGGCACAGCATCCGGCGCCGCGAATCAGGGTATTGCCGTTGGGCTTTTCTGTGCCATAATAGGGAAAAGGAACGCCTGAGCAGCATTTTTCCTGCGACGCATTCCGGCGAGTCTTCAATCTGATAGACTTTTAATCCGCAGAAACAGCCCAAAATGCGGTTAACCCCTGCCCTGCTGTGTGATGGAGCTCTGACCTAGGCGATCCTTGGCCGGCAGGCTCCATGAATGCTGGCAAGACGGAAATTGCCAATTGGCAATTTTTCTAAAGCGGGTTCTTTTCGGCATAGCTGCGGAAGAATGCCAGGAAGGCGCGGTCGGGATCCTTCGCAGGCTCCTTGCCCGCCATCCAGCTGCGCCATTCGCCCTCGACGAAATAGATATCATAGCCCGGGTGACGTAGCCGAGCCGTCTCGTATGTCGCCGTTTGCAGGGCTGGTCCGCGAGAATCCAGCCAACCCGGGCGTGGCCGCGCCTCCTGCCCCACCGCGACCTGCTCGGTCCTGCCTTCAGCCTTGACCCGCCTTCCGACTTTCGAGAATTGCAGCGCCCGGTCCGCTGCGCCGCTGGCATCGCCATCCTTGCGCCACCAGCGCATCTCGACATGGGTCACGGCGCGCCCGGTCTTGATCGGAGAGATCTCGACCATGTAGTCGGAAAGCGCGTTCACCTCGGCCACCGCCGGGTCGATGGCGCGCAGCTTCAGGTTCGACCAGGACGAAAGCTTACCTTTCGGGACGCCCATGATTCCCCGCAGTGCCTCGAGCGTGAAACGCTCCGACGCCTTCCAGCGCAGGTTGCCGCGCTTCTGCACCATCTCGTAAAGGGTCAGCGCGTATTTCGAGGACAGCGCAAACATCACCTCGCGCTGCAATCGGGCAAAGACCTGGCTGTTGCGGATGATCTTGCGAAGCCGTGCGGGGATCTCATATTCCAGCAGCCCGTCGCTTCTGCCGCTTTCCAGGTTGCCGCCCAAAAGCTGCACCCGCTCGATCGCCGGCTCGCCATCCCAGATCACCGCGACCTTCACGATGGCCGACATCAGCCTTTCAAGGCTTTCGCCGACACGGTCATTCGAGTTATGGCTGCCCCGCAGCGCAGATTTCGCGATGACATGCGTCACCGGCTTGTCGATCGCTTCCCAGGCGTTCTCCAGAAGCTGGTTATAGATGCGCCGGTCGTTCAACGTCAGGGGCGTGACCTCGATGAGGTCGACAAGCTCGCCCGGCTTGATCAGACTGTCCGCATTCGGACGCGCCTCGACCGTTCGAATCGCCGACTCAGCCATGCTTCCCCTACCCCATATTGCTTACTTTTGTATCGGAAAGGACGTAAGATTTCAAGCCTGTGGCCGGCTTCCGCGCGGGCCTCACCCAAAATGTAAGCGCCAAGCGGACGCACCCTTCGAGACTGATTCGCAGTGTCTTGCTTTCACTGCATAATTTTGGCCCCTGTCGCGAAGATGCGCGATTCACCCAATCTGTAAGGCTACGGACTCACCCGACATGTAATGCCAGCGCACCCAATCCGTAGGGACTCCTATCCCGGAAAGTAGCGCGATACATCCCAATCCGTAAGAGCAACGCCTGATTTCGCATGGATATCAAGACTTTCGGGTTCTTGAATCGTGAATCCATGAATCAGAACCAAGGGTTTGGTTGTTTTTCCACAGGTTTGATGGTTGCCGACGGCACAGCTGCTCCTGAAAGCCTTACAAATCGGGATGGCTTCGATGGAAAATCTCAGTAAGATCTAGCAAAGCGCCCATCACTTCCGGTCATGAGACACTCATGGGGCAACTATCGCTTTTTGAAGATCCGCCCCCGAAAATCCGAACTTTACGGATCGGGCCGCTTTCGACATAGTGACCGCAAACGAGCAGAAAAGTCATCCCATGAATTCAGCTGTCCCCCCCGTCACCCTGGAAGAGCTTGCCGTGCTGAGCCAGCGCGCCTCGACCGTGATCGAACGCCTGCGCGAGCGTGTCTTTGCGCCCGGAACCCAAAAGCAACTTGAATTGCTGTTCAACGTCCGCACTGCGGCGGAAATGGTCGGTCGGTCCGAAAAGGCCATCCGAGATGCCGAAACCGACGGCAGGCTGCCTGAACCTGTCAAGGATGCCGCCACGAACCGCCGGCATGGCTACACGCTGGCCGAGGTGAACCGGATGCGCGAGGTTTTCGGCACTCTGCCGCATCGCGCGCCCGAAGACCCGCCGCTGGTCATGGCCGTGCAGAACTTCAAGGGCGGGGTAGGGAAGTCCACCCTTGTCGTGCATCTGGCGCAGCATTTCGCGCTCAAGGGTTACCGGGTTTGCGTGATCGATTGCGATTCGCAAGCTTCGACCACCGCGGTTTTCGGTCTCAACCCCGATGTGGATGTCGATGAGGAAGAGGATACGCTTTACCCCTTCCTGCAGCATGGCGGCCCCAAGACGCTGCATTATGCGCTGCGGGCGACCTATTGGCCGGGCATTGCGCTGATTCCCGCCAATCTGGGGCTTTATGACGCGGAATACGAATTCGCCGCCCGCATGGCGCGCGACCCGACCTTCATCCTGGACCGGCTGCGCGAGGGCGTGGCCTCGATCGCCGATCAGTTCGACATCATCCTGCTGGACCCGCCGCCGGCCCTGGGGATGCTGTCGCTCTCGGTGCTGCGCGCGGCCAATGCGCTGCTGATCCCAGCGCCGCCGAACAATATCGACTTCGCCTCGACCGCGCATTTCCTCAAGATGATGGAATCCACGCTGGCTGAACTGGCCCGCCATGGCGGTGCGCGCGAATACAGTTTCGTCAAGATCCTGACCTCCAAGATGAACGACCAGAAATCGGCGCATCAGGCGATCAAGCGCATGATGGACGCGGTCTTTCCGCAGGATATGCTGAGCGCATCGCTGAAGGATTCGGCCGAGATCGACAACGCCACCGCCAATCTGATGACCGTCTATGAACTGACCGGGCCCGCGACGCGGACCGAAACCCACAAGCGTTGCCGCGCCTATCTGGATGCGGTCGGGCGCGAGGTCGAGCTGCTGATCCGCAAGACCTGGCCCAGCCATCACCGCCAACTGCGCAAGGAGGGCCTGCTGTGAGCAAGCGCCATGATGCGATTTTTGACGATGTGCTGAAGGATCTTTCGGCACCGGCCGCGGCCGATCGGGGCGGCGCACGTTTCCTCAAGCGGCAGAACGCGCTGGCCGACAGCGGCGAGCGCGAGGAAAAGGTGCTGCGCTGGGTCGATCCGGCCGCTTGCGTGATGTGGAGCCGCCACAACCGCGCCTATGACCTGCTGACCGAAGAGAACTGCCGCGACCTGATCGACAGCCTCAAGGCGCAGGGCCAGCAGGAATTTCCGGCCATCGTGCGCAGACTGCCGGCAGGGCAGGGGGCTGAATACGAGGTGATCTGCGGCGCGCGCCGGCATTTCGCCGTCAGCTGGCTGCGCGCCAACAACTATCCCCAGTTCCGCTATCTGGTCGAGGTGCGCGACCTGACCGACGAAGAGGCGTTCCGCCTGGCCGATATCGAGAATCGCGACCGGGCCGATCTGAGCGACTACGAAAGGGCGCGCGACTATCTGCAGGCGCTCGAACTCTATTATGGCGGCAAGCAAAAGACGATGGCGGCGCGACTCGAAGTCTCGGAGGCATGGCTTTCGCGCTATCTCTATCTCGCCCGTCTGCCGCAGGTCGTGGTCGAGGCATGGCCGCAGATCACCGAGATCAAGGAGCTTCACGCGCGCAGCGTGCGGCCGCTTCTGCAGGACGCGGAGGACAAGGTGCTGGCCGAAGCCGCCAGCATTGCCGCCGAGCAGGTTCGGGCGCGGGCAGGGCAGGGGGCCTATGTGCCGGTGCCCAGGATTCTCGCCCGGCTCAAGGCCGCGGCCTATGGCGCGAATCCTGCCGAGGACGCGAACCCGTTCGAGGGGACAAAGAACGGCATGGCCGTCGAGCGGCGTGGCAAGAAGATCCGTCTGGAGTTCCCTGCCACGATCGCCGAGAGCGATCTGAGGGCTGCCCTCGACGCGTTCCTTCGCCAACATTACGGCAGTTGAGAAAATTGCCAATTGGCAAGATCAGGAACATACAGGGAACAAATGACCGGCTAGGGCTAAGCTTCCCGCTACCGAAATCCGCCCGATGGGCGCGACGCTTCCAAGCAATTCGATAAGCCGCCCCCGTCACGTCGGTCTTTTTGGTGATGGGTGTGGCTGTTTGTGCCCCTTGGTTCTCACTCGTCCTGCGTGTCCGGTGGGACCCTGAGGATTTCCTCGTGCATTCTGATGGCCTCCTCGAGGTCGGTGCACAGGGTGAGGCGGCCGTGGTGCAGGACGGCGCCCATGGTGCA
>NZ_FNEA01000023.1 GCF_900100045.1 Paracoccus denitrificans
AGCCTCGGCCGCATCCGCGAGGCCCTGGCCTTGATCCGCGCCGCCGCACCGGGTCTCGAGGTCGACGGCGAGATGCAGTTCGACGCCGCGCTCGACGAGGCGATCCGGGCCAGGAAGGCCCCGGAAAGCCCGCTGACCGGACGGCCCAACGTCTTCGTCTTCCCCGACCTCGCCGCCGGCAATATCGGCTACAAGATCGCCGAGCGCCTCGCAGGCCTCACCGCCATCGGACCCATCCTGCAAGGCCTCGCAAAACCCGCAAACGACCTCTCGCGCGCCTGCTCGGTCAAGGACATCGTAAACGCAACAGCAATAACCGCTATGCAGACGAAATAGACACAAAAGCTCCAGAATGGGCCGACAACTCGCGCATCGCAGCCCCGATCCGGCCGATCCCTGCAGCAATCCGGTCCGCGGGGACCGACGAGTAGGCAAGACGGAAAAAACCGCCGCCCCGCGAAGGTGCGGCGAAGAATGCCGCGCCCGGCTCGATCAGTACGTCGCGCGTCTTGAGCAGGGCTGCGAGTTCGGCGGAATCCACCCCCTCGGGCGTCGCCAGCCAGAAGCTGGAACCGCCGGTCGCCTCGGGCGAGGCAAGCCGCAGCCCCTCATGCGCGATGGCGGCCAGCATCACCTCGCGCCGCTGCGCATAGGCGCGGCGCATCCGGTTCGCCTGCGCGTCGTAATGGCCGAGCGACAGGAAATGCGCCAGCGTCCGCTGCATATGGCCGGGCGGATGGCGCAGCACCATGCCGCGCAGCGCCCGCGCCTCGGCGATGAAGCGCGGATCGGCCACGACATAGCCCAGCCGCACGCCCGGAAAGACCGATTTCGAGAACGAGCCGATATAGATCACCGCCCCGGCCCGGTCGATGGCCTTGAGCGCGGGCGAGGGTGCGCCGGCGAAGGACATCTCGAATTCGTAATCGTCCTCGACCACCGCGAAGCCCTGGGCCTGGGCGCGGGCCAGCAATTCCTTGCGCCGGGCCAGCGGCATGGTGGAATTGGTCGGGCATTGGTGGCTGGCCGTGGTGAAGACTGCCGAGATGCCGGGCGGGATGGCGTGAGGCGGCAGGCCGCGGGCATCGACCGGGACCGGCAGGATGCGGGCGCGGCTGGCGGTCAGGATCTCGCGCTGGCCGGGATAGGAGGGGTCCTCGACCGCGCAGGAGGCGCCGGGGCGCAACAGCAGCTGCGCCACCAGCCACAGCGCGTTCTGCGCCCCCATGGTCAGCAGGATCTCGTCCCGCCCGGCGCTGATGCCGCGCCGGGGCAGGATCTGGCGGGCGATATGGTCGACCAGTTCCGGGTCGTCGGCGTCGTAGAGGTCGCCGGTGAGGCTGTCGAATTCGCGCCGCCCCAGCGCGCGCATGGCGCAGTCGCGCCAGGCGGCATGGTCGACCAGCGCCGGGTCGGCCTGGCCATAGACGAAGGGATAGGCGAAGCGGCGCCAGTCGCGCTCGCGATCCCGGCGCTGCGCCCGGCCGAAACGGCCTTCGAGCTGGCTGTCCCAGTCGAAGCGCGGCGCGTCGGGGGCCGGGGGCTCGGCCTCGAGCCGCCGCTCGATGCTGTCCGAGATGTAATGGCCGGATCGGTCGCGGCTGGTCAGGTAATCGGTCGAGACGAGCTCGGCGAAGGCCTGCGCCACCGTCACCCGCGCCACGCCCAAATGCAGGGCCAGCGCGCGGGTCGATGGCAGCTTTTCGCCCGGCCGAAAGCGGCCTGCCGTCACCGACGCGATGATCTGGCGCCGCAGCTGGACCTGCAGGGGCAGGCCGGCGGCATGGTCCAGGAAAAAGGCGTCGGGGGGAATCGGCATGGAGTGATCCGCGGCGGCTGACGGAGCTTATCAGTCCCCCGAATGCCGCCGCGGATCAAGGGTCAGGCAAAAACCTTGGTCAGGGCGTTGTCGATGGCATCGGTGATGCGGTCGATGTTGTCGGCCGTGGCGATCAGCGCCGGCGACAGGCAGAGCGTGTTGTTGAAGCCCGGCAACGACCGGTTGGTCGCGCCGATGATGACGCCCTGCGCAAGGCAATCCGCCACGACGGCCTGCACCTTCTTTTCGTCCATCGGCTCCTTGCTGGCGCGGTCCGCGACCAGCTCGGCGCCGCAGAACAGGCCCTTGCCGCGCACGTCGCCGATGACCTTGTGCTTCTCCATCAGCGCGTTGAGGTTCGCCAGCGTGCGCTCGCCCATGGCGACGGTGTTGTCGAGCAGCCCCTCGTCCTCGATGATGCGCATGTTCTCGATCGCCGCCACCGGCCCCGAGGTGCAGCCGCCGAAGGTCGAGATGTCGCGGAAGAAGCTCATGCCGTCCTCGGGCGCGTCCTTGAACATCTCGAAGACGCGCTCGGTGGTGACGGTGCAGGAGATCGCCGCATAGCCCGAGGCGACGCCCTTGGCCATGGTGACGAAATCAGGCTCGATGCCGTATTGCTGATAGCCGAACCAGGTGCCGGTGCGGCCAAGCCCGCAGACCACCTCGTCGATATGCAGCAGGATGTCGTATTTGCGGCAGATCTCCTGCACGCGCTGCCAATAGCCCTCGGGGGGCGTGATGACGCCGCCGCCGGCCGTCACCGGCTCCAGCACGATGGCGCCGACGGTATCGGGGCCTTCGCGCAGGATCACCTCCTCGATGGCGTCGGCGGCGCGCTCGCCGTAGTTTTCCACGTCCCATTGCTTGCGGTATTCAAGGCAATGCGGCACGCGCACGAAGCCGTCGGGGAAGGGGCCGTAGGCGATGGCGCGCTGGTCCTGGCCGCTGGTCGCCAGCGTGGCGATGGTGGTGCCGTGATAGTCGCGGTCGCGATAGAGGATCTTCCATTTCTTGCCGCCATGGTGGCGCGCCGCGATCTGGCGCACCATCTTGTAGACCTTCTCGTTCGCCTCGGAGCCCGAGTTCGAGTAATAGACCCGGGTCATACCCGGCATCTTTTCGATCAGCTTCTGCGCAAAGATCGCGCCCGGCACGGTGCCCGCCGCGCCGGCGTAATAGTTCAGCTTGACCAACTGGTCGCGGATCGCATCGGCGATGCTTTCGCGGCCATAGCCCACGTTGACGGTCCAGACGCCGCCCGAGACGGCATCGAGGAACTCGCGCCCGGTGGCGTCCCACAGCCGCATGCCCTTGCCCTCGACAAAGACACGCGGGTCGATGGTCTCATACTGCTTGTGCTGGCTCAGGTGGTGCCAGACATGGGCGCGGTCGGCCGCGACCACATGGGACATGTCGTTGGGGTTCAGATCGAGCGTCATGGCCGGACTCCTGCGGGTGAAGGGCGTTTCTCTCTGACTGCGCCCGAACGCGGCAAAGGGATAGAGCCAGATTGGGCGAATAGATGGAGCCAGTTTCTCATGGGCAGGGCCGAATCGGGTGGGGATTCGGGCCGGAAGCGCGCATTTTCCCGCTGCCGTTTCTGCGAGCGCGAAAGCATCGCTGCGCTGCAAAAACAATTAATCAATTGTTTTCACTGTGAAATATTCATGGCTGCGCGCGAAGCTGCTTATAGACAGATAATCCTATCTATCCGTATAGTTTGGAAAGTTGCCTCCCCAAGAACCAATGCAACGCCAACAACAGGGTTTCCTCATGCTCAATCGTCGTCGTTTCCTGACCACATCCACGCTGGCCGCCGCCTCGCTTGCCGCGCCGGGCCTTGTCACCCGCGCGCTTGCCCAGGGCGAGGCGCTGAAGATCGGCGTGCCGGTGCCGATCTCGGGCGCCTTCGCCGCCAACGGCAAATTCGCCACCATCGGCGCGCTTCTGGCCGCCGAAGAGGTCGCGGCCGCGCATGGCGTGCAGGTCTCGACCCTTGACCTCGATACCGAGGGCAAGCCCGCAACCGCCGTGCGCAAGGTGCAGGACGCGCTGGCGCAGGACGGGGTCAAGCTGTTCGCGGGCGGGATCCTGTCGTCGGAATCGCTGGCCATGGGCAAGGAGGTCGAGCGCGGCGGCGGCGCCTTCATGACCACCGCCGGCGCCGACGAGATCACCGGCGTCGATTGCAACAGGGCCACCTTCCGCTGGTCGGTGCCGACCTATGGCGCCATCAACGAGACGGTGCGCCCGATCATCGACGCGCTGCCCGACGCGAAGAAGTGGTATACGATCACCCCGCAATATGTCTTTGGCGACGGGCTTCTGAACGCTGCCAAGGACGTGTTTCAGGAAAAGGGCATCGAGCATGTCGGCAACAGCTATCATTCGCTGACCGACAAGGAATTCTCGGGCTACCTGACCAATGCCATCGCCGCCCAGCCCGACGTGCTGTTGCTGCTGAACTTCGGCGCGCAAAGCTCGGACACGCTGCGGCAGGCGGTCAGCTTCGGCCTCAAGCAACGCATGACCATCGTCGTCGCCTGGGCCTCGGGGCTGGAGCAGTTCGAGGCGCTGGGGCCGGATATCTGCGAGGGCGTCTATTTCGGCGCGCAATACTGGCACGGCGCCGACTCGGCGCTGAACCGCGAACTGGTCGCCAAGGTGCAGGAAAAGCACGGCTTCAACCCGAACTATTCCTTTGCCGGCAGCTATATCTGCTCGAAACTGCTGCTGGAGGCGGCGGTCAAGGCCGGCTCGCCGGACGGCGCGGGCATCGCCGCGGCGCTGAACGGGCTGAAATACCAGGGCCTGACCGGCGAGGAAGAGATCCGCGCCGCCGACCACCAGGTCATCAAGGACTATTACCTGCTCAAGGGCAAGGCCAAGGCCGACATGGCCGACAAGGACGATTACGCCGAGATCATCAGCGCCGGCAAATCGTTCCTGTCGCCCGAGGATGCCGGCTGCGCCATGCCTGCCTGATCCCCCGCCTCCCCGCGCGATCCCTGTCGCGCGGGGCCTTTTCGCCCGGTTTCAGGAGAAGCCCGTGATCTACCTTTTCCAGGTTCTGAACGGCATCGGTCTGGGGATGCTGTATTTCCTGCTTGCGGTCGGCCTCAGCGTCATCTTCGGCCTCTTGCAGTTCGTGAACTTCGCCCATGGCGCCTTCTACCTGCTGGGCGCCTATCTGACCTATGACCTGACCATGCGCGGCTTCAGCTTCTGGGCCGCCATGCCGCTGGCCACGCTGATCGTCGCCGGCATCGCCGCGCTGATCGAGGCGCTGCTGCTGCATCGCATCTACAAGCTGCCGCATACCTTCCACATCCTGGTGACGGTCGGCCTGGCGCTGGTCGTGCAGGAACTGGTGATCATCGCCTGGGGGCCGCTGGGCGGCTCGGTGCCCGCGCCCGAGGGGTTGCAGGGCGTCGTCATCCTGGGCGATTTCATCTATCCGCAATATCGGCTGTTCACCATCGGCTTCACAGCCGTCCTGGCCGGGCTGCTGTGGTGGCTTCTGGAGGGCACGCGGCTGGGCGCCATCGTGCGCGGCGGGTCCGAGTTGCCCTCGAACATGGCACTGCTGGGCTACAACACGCTGCGCATCAACACCGCCGTCTTCGGGTTCGGCGCCGGGCTTGCGGGGCTGGCCGGTGCGCTGGCCGCGCCGATCCGCGGCGTCGAGCCCTTCATGGGGATCGAGGCGCTGTCGGTGGCCTTCGTCGTCGTCGTGATCGGCGGCATGGGCAGCTATACCGGCGCGCTGGTCGCGGGCCTGCTGGTCGGCGTGGTGCAAAGCGTCATGACCACGCTGTGGCCCGAGGGTGCGCGGCTGATGATCTATGTCGGCATGGCGCTGGTCATCGCGCTGATGCCCCGCGGCCTGTTGGGGAGGGCATGAGCATGAACCCGCTCGACAAACCCTATGCACAGCTGGCGCTGGCGGTGCTGGCCGTGCTGGTGCTGCCGCTGTTCCTGAAATCCGGCATCCTCGCGACCGAAATCCTGATCTTTGCCATGGTCGTCGCCGCCTGCAACCTGCTTCTGGGCTATACCGGCCTGCTGTCCTTCGGCCAGGGCATCTTCTTCGGCATCGGCACCTATGCGGCGGGCATCTGCCTGACGCGCTGGCAGATCCCGGTGCCGGTGGTGCTGGCCAGCGCGGCGGTGCTTGGCGCGGCCACGGCGACGCTGGTCGGCTGGCTGTCGATCCGCCGGCAGGGGGTCTATTTCGTCATGCTGACGCTGGCCTTTTCACAGCTGTTCTATTTCGTCGCCTATACGTTCAGCGGCGTGACCGGCGGCGACAACGGCCTGTTGGGCGTGCCGCGTCCCTCGGTCGGCGGCACGGCGCTGAATGCGCCCTGGTCCTATTACACCTATGTCGCGGTCTGTTTCGTGGCGGTCTTCGCGATCCTGGTCATGGTCACGCAATCGACCTTTGGCCGCACCCTGCTGGCGATCCGCGAGAACGAGGGGCGCGCGGCCGCCATCGGCTTTCCCACCAAGCTGTTCAAGCTTGAGGCCTTCGCCATCTCGGGCGCGGTCACGGCCTTCGGCGGCGCGCTCCATGCCATGCTGATCGGCGTCGCGCCCTTGTCGAACATCGAATACCACACCAGCGAGCTGATCCTGATCATGACCATCATCGGCGGCAGCTCCAGCCTGTTCGGCTCGGTGCTGGGGGCGGGGTTCTACCTGCTTCTGGCCGATGCGCTTTCGACCGTCTGGCCGCGCTGGCTGTTGCTGCTGGGCCTGGTGCTGGTCACCGTGGCGCTGTTTCTGCAACGCGGGCTCTGGGGGCTGGTCGAGCGGGGCTACGACCTGGTCTTCCGCCGCGAACGGGCGCCCGAAACCCCGGCCGAGGAGCATTGAGATGACCGACATCGCATTGCAGACCCGCGGCCTTGGGGTAAAATACGGCAACTTCCACGCGCTGGCCGAGGTGGACCTGCAGATCCGCCGCAACTCGGTCCATTCGATCATCGGGCCGAACGGGGCGTGCAAGACCACGCTGTTCCACGCGCTGACCGGGCGGGTGCGGGCATCCTCGGGCCGGATCGAGCTGGACGGG
This sequence comes from Paracoccus denitrificans, assembly GCF_900100045.1. Lineage (GTDB taxonomy): Bacteria > Pseudomonadota > Alphaproteobacteria > Rhodobacterales > Rhodobacteraceae > Paracoccus > Paracoccus denitrificans. The sequence goes on from NZ_FNEA01000023.1 coordinate 6,900, forward strand.
CGCGACATCACCGACACCTCGGACGACGACCGGGTGCGGCTGGGCATCGCGCGCTCGTTCCAGGTGACCAGCCTGTTCCCGAACCTGGCCCTGCGCGAGAACCTGCGCCTTGCCGCCCAGGGCCGCACGCCGTGGCAGGCGCTCGCGCCCTGGCGGCGGGCCGAGGCCAATGCCGAGGCGCTGGCCATCGCCGACGAGGTGATCGAGCGGCTGGCGCTTGCCCCCGTGTCGAACCGGCTGGCGGGCGAGCTGTCGCATGGCCAGCAGCGGCGGCTGGAGGTCGGCATGGCCATGGCCGCGCGGCCGCGCGTCATCCTGCTGGACGAGCCGACATCCGGCATGGGCATCGACGACATCGAGGCGATGAAGCAGCTGATCCGCGACCTGGGCCGCGACCATACCGTGCTGTTCATCGAGCATAACATGGGCATCGTCATGAACATCTCGGACATGGTCACGGTGATGCGGCTGGGCCGCAAGCTGGTCGAGGGGCCACCGGCGCAGGTCCGCGACGACCCCGAGGTGCAGCGCGCCTATCTGGGCAACATGATCACGGGGGACATCGCATGACGCCGGCTTTGCGACTGACCGATCTGCACAGCTATTACGGCAAGAGCCACATCCTGCAAGGCGTCACGCTGGAGGTCGGGCAGGGCGAGATCGTCACCCTGCTGGGCCGCAACGGCGCCGGAAAAAGCACGACGCTGAAGACCGCCGTGGGGCTGATCACGCCCCGGCAGGGCCGCGTCGAACTGGCCGGCCGCGACATGACCGGCCAGCCGGCGCATCGCATCGCCGCCGCCGGGCTGTCGCTGGTGCCCGAGGATCGCGGCATCTTCCAGCTGCTGACCGTCGAGGAGAACCTGCGCATCGCCGAAAAGCGCGGCTCGCCATGGTCGCTTGGCGACATCTACCGCATCTTCCCGCGACTGGAAGAGCGCAGGAAGAACGGCGGCGGCCAGCTTTCGGGGGGCGAGCAGCAGATGCTTTCCATCGCCCGGGCGCTGCTGAACGGTCCCAAGGTGCTGATGCTCGACGAGCCGGTCGAGGGCCTGGCCCCGATCATCGTCGAGGAGATCGTCGCCCAGATCCGCCTGATCCGCGAGGCCGGCGTCCCGATCCTGCTGGTCGAGCAGAACCTGGCCGTCTGCAGCCAGCTTGCCGACCGGCATTACATCCTGGAACTGGGCCGCATCATGCATTGCGCCAGTGCCGACGAGTTCCGCAGCGACCCGGACACCATCGACCGCTACCTGGGCGTGAAGGCATGAAGGAAAACACCATGTCCAACCTGACAATCGACGCCGAAAGGCTGTGGGACAGCCTGATGGAAACGGCGCGGATCGGGGCCACGCCCGACGGCGGCATCGCCCGGCTGACGCTGTCCGAGGACGACCGCCGCGTGCGCGACTGGCTGCGCGCCCGATGCGACGCGCTGGGGCTGAGCATGACCGTGGACGAGGCCGGCAACATGTTCGCCACCCGTCCCGGCGCCCGTCCCGACCTGCCCGCCATCGCCATGGGCAGCCATCTGGACACCCAGCCCACCGGGGGCAAGTTCGACGGCGTGCTGGGGGTGCTGGCGGGGCTCGAGGTGCTGCGCACGCTCGACGCCGCCGGCTACCGGACCGAGGCGCCCTTGATGCTGGTCAACTGGACCAACGAGGAGGGCTCGCGCTTTTCGCCGGCCATGCTCGGCTCGGGCATCTGGGCCGGGGTCTATAGCCGCGAATACGGCGACGGGCGGGCAGATGCCCGCGGCGACACGTTCGGCGCCAGCCTCGACCGCATCGGCTATCGCGGCGAGGCCAGGGCGGGCGCGGTCCGCTTTGGCGCGATGTTCGAGCTGCATATCGAGCAGGGCCCGATCCTGGAAGCCGAGGGGGTCGAGATCGGCGTGGTGCAGGGCATTCAGGGCATGCGCTGGTTCGACCTGACCATGACCGGCACCGCGGCGCATACCGGCTCGACCCCGATGGGGATGCGTCGCAACGCGCTGCTGGGCATGGCGCGGGTGATCGAGGGTATCGACCGCATCGCCAAGGCGCATCCCGACGCGGTGGGCACCATCGGCTTTCTGGAGATCGGCCCGAACTCGCATAACGTGATCCCCGGCGAGGTGCGCGCCACCATCGACCTGCGCCACCCTTCAGACGCGGTGCTGGACCGGATGCAGGCCGAGGTCGAGGAACTGGTGCGCGATGCCGCCGAAGCGGTCGGGCTCACGCACCGGCTGGAGCAGATCTCGCGCACCGCGCCGGTGGTTTTCGATGCCGAATGCATCGCCTCGGTGCGGACGGGAGCGCGGGCGGCGGGCTATTCGACGCGCGACATCATCTCGGGCGCCGGCCATGACGCGGCCCATGCGGCGGCCGTGGCGCCGACGACGATGATCTTCGTGCCCTGCAAGGACGGGCTGAGCCACAACCCCGCCGAATCGACCGAGCCCGCGGAATGCGCCGCCGGCGCGCAGGTGCTGCTGGAGGCGGTGCTGGACTACGACCGCCGCATGGCCGAGGCCCGCAAGGGGGCGGCCGCATGACCCGCCTTGTCCTGGCCCGGCTGAACCACGAGACCAACACCTTCTCGCCGGTCAAGACCCCGCTGGCCGCCTTTGCCCCGAGATGGGGCGAGGATGCGCTGGCCGCGGCCGAGAGCTATCCCGCCGCCATCGGCGCCTTCCACGCCTTCGCCCGTCGCATCGGCGCCGAGGTCGAGGTGCCAGTGCTGGCCCATGCCATGCCCTCGGGGCCCGTTGAGGACGATGCCTTCGAGGCCATGGCACAGGCCATCCTGGCGGCGGTCGAAAGGGGCTGCGACGGCATCCTGCTGGACCTGCATGGCGCCATGGTCACCCGCAGCCATGGCGATGGCGAGGGCGAGTTGTTGCGCCGCATCCGCGCCGCCGCGCCGGGCGTGCCCATCGGCGTGGCGCTGGACCTGCATGGCAACATCACCGGAGGCATGCTGGAGCATTGCGACGTGATTGTCGGCTTCAAGACCTATCCGCATGTGGACATGGTCGAAACCGGAGAACATGTCCTGCGCCTGTTCGAACCGCTGCTTTCCGGCGCCCCGCGTCCGGCCATGGCGCTGTGCCATCCGCCGATGCTGGCGGCGACGCTGTGCATGAACACCACCACCGATTGCGCCATGACCGACCTGATCGCGCTGGCGCGGCAGGCCGAGGCGCGGCCGGGCGTGCAGGCGGCGACGGTCTTCGGCGGCTTTCCCATCGCCGACCTGGCCGAGACCGGCCTGTCCATCGTCACTGTCGCCGACACGCCGGAGCTTGCGCGCGAGGTGGCCCGGGAACTGGGCCGCGAGGCATGGCAGCGACGCGCCGAATACGTCTATGCCGAGGAGCCCTTGGTCCGATCCATCGCCCGCGCCGCCGCGCTGGCCGACGGTTCGGCGCCGGTGCTGCTTCTGGACCACGGCGACAACTGCATGTCGGGTGGCAGCTGCGACGTGATGGACGTACTGGAGGAGCTGATGGCCGCCGGGCAACAGGGCATCCTTGTCGGTCCCGTTGCCGATCCCGAAACCGTGGCCCGGCTTTTCGCGGCGGGCGAGGGGGCCGAGGCCGAGATCGCGCTTGGCAACAAGACCCCGGCCGAGGGCCTGCCCGCGCCCCGCCCGCCGCTGCGGCTGAAGGGTCGCGTGACGGCGCTGTCCGACGGGCACTATCGTGTCGCCGGGCCGATCTACAACGGGCAGGAGCTTTGCATGGGCCGTGCCGCCGCATTCGACACCGGCGCCGCGCGCATCGTGATCTGCGAGGAACCGCATGAGCCGCTGGACCTGGGCGTGTTCGCCAGCCTCGGCCTCGATGCCGCCAGCGCGCGCTTCCTGCACCTGAAATCGCGCATGTATTGCCGCCCGGTCTTCGAGCCGCTTGCGAAAGCCGTGGTGGAATGCGCAAGCTCGGGCGTAACCGCCTCGGATTACGATCTCTTTGCTTTCAAAAAATTGGCCCGGCCCATATATCCGCTGGACCCCGGGACAATCTGGCAAGACTGAAGGACCGCATGGATCAGGACGCACCGGCAGGCAGGGAACGCAGGCTGACCCGCATCAAGCTGTCGGATCAGGTGGCCGAGGACATCCGCCGCCGCATCGCCCGCGACGGGTTGCGCCCCGGCGACCGGCTGCCGCATGAGCGTGCGCTGATGGAGCATTACGGCTGCTCGAAAGGCACCATCCGCGAGGCGCTGAAAGCGCTGGAGGTCGAGGGGCTGGTGCGCATGCTCTCGGGTCCGAACGGCGGCCCCGAGATCCAGCCAGCCTCGATCGACATCGTCACCCAGCAGCTGCGACAATACCTGCATTTCCAGAAGATCGACTTCGCCCAGGTCTATGAGCTGCGCCAGTCGCTGGAGGTCAGCCTGGCGCGCAACGTCATCGGCAAGCTGGCGCCCGCGCATTTCCGCCGGCTGGAAGAGAACGTCCGCATCTGCGAAGAGGCGAACGCGGCGCAGGATCGCGCCCTGGTGCGCCGGGCCGAGACCGAGTTCCACGACATCCTCTGCGAAGCCTCGGACAACGTGATCCTGGTCTTCATGTGCCGCTTCCTGAACAGCATGCTGCGGGATCTGGTCAGCTATCGCAGCGAAAGCATGCGCGAGCACGAGATCTTCGGCGAGGCGAATATCGAAAGCCACAGGCAGCTTCTGGCCGCGTTTCGCGCCGAGGACGGCGATGCCGCCGCCCGCATCATGCACGAACACATGTGCTGCGCGGAAAGCTACATGCGCCGGCTGGACGCCTCGTTCCGCTCGGACCTTCTGAGCCGGTTCTGAACGCCAGAACGCGGCGGTGAGGCCGCGCATCCGTGGCGGACCCCGCCTGCGCAAGACCAGCACGGCGGCGCAACTGTTTTCTTGACATCACCGGGGTGCGGTCCCTTATCTTCCCCTACCTCACCAGAGGGCGCAGATGATGGCGGAAAGCATCCAGAAGGAGGACTGGGAACGCTTTCGTGCCTTGGGGAGCGTGCCCCCAAGCGTTCGAGAAGTCGTGCTCAGATCCTGGGTTCGGTCAAAGGAGGGCGCGAGGCTGCATGCGTTGCGGCAGGCGCCGTCATTGGGTCAGGACGAACTGAACAATCTTCGGTCCAGAAACACGCGCCTGCGCGAAGCCGCGAAACTCGCCGTCCGGCGCACCGGCTACATGCTCGATGACGCGGGCGCCATGCTGCTGCTCTGCGACCAGAAGGGCGTCGTGCTCGAGGCGGCGGGGGATGCGCGCGTGCTGTCGCGCGGCGCCGAGAACCACCTCCAGCCCGGCGGGCGGTGGGACGAGGCCGCCATCGGCACCAATGCGATCGGCACGGCGCTGCATCTGGGCAAGCCGGTCAGCATCACCGGGGTCGAGCATTTCTGCGAAGCGATCCACCACTGGTCCTGCGCCGCGGCACCGATCCACGACCCCGTGACGGGCAAGATGCTTGGCGTGGTGGATATTTCGGCCCCCGCCCAGGAACGGATGCGCCGGGGCGCGGCGCTTTCGGTCAGCCTGGCGCTGCAGATCGAAGAGGCGCTGCGCGCGCTGGAGTTGCAAGAGCGCGAGGCATTGATCGGCCATCTGCTTTCCTCCGGCATGGGCGCGGGTCGCGGGGGCGACATGGCCGTCTTCGACCGCTATGGCCGGCAGGTCTGGGCATCGGGCGCCTCCGAACGGCTCAGCACCAAGCTCGGGCCGGCGACCGCCGGTCTGGCCGAGGCCCCTGCGTTCGAGGGCGATCCGCACCTGCTGGCCGAGCGGTTCAGCGCCGCCTTGCCCGAAGCGGGCGTCGATCTGATCCTCAGCCGTGGCGAGGCGCTGGGGCTGGTCGTCAGCTTCCCGATCAGGCGCCGCGGCGAACGCAAGGACCGCATCGACCTGCCGGCCATTGCCGGCATAGGGTCGATGATGGCGCCGATCTGCGACGAGGCCGCGAAGCTTGTCGAAAGCGGCGTCCCCCTGGTGATCAAGGGGCAGGCGGGCAGCGGCAAGGAAACCCTGGCACGGGCGCTGCACGAGGCCGGCCCGCAGGCCCGGATGCCGTTGGAACTGGTGGATTGCAGCCTGCTGGAGCCCGCGATGCTGCGCGGCGCGCCGGGCGGCGAATGGCTGGCGCGGCTGTCCGACGGCGGCGGCACGCTGATTCTGGACGAGCCGGTGGAAACGCCCCTGCCGGTCCAGGTCGCGCTGGCGCAGTCGCTGGCACAGCTTCAGCGGGCCGCGCCGGTGCAGGTGATCAGCCTGTCTTCGGTGCCGCTTTCGGAACGCCTGGCGGCCGAGCGCCTGCGGGCCGATCTGCATTTCCGGCTCTCGGGCGCCGTGCTGCGGCTGCCTTCGCTCGCGGAGCGGCGCGCGGACCTGCCGGACCTGGTCAGGCATTTCTCGGAAACCTGTTCGGACCGACGGAAGGGCGTCGTCCGCTTCACGCCGGCCGCCATGCTGCGACTGCAAGCCTATGACTGGCCGGGAAACCTGCGCGAATTGCGCAATCTTGTCGAGGCGCTTTCAGCCACGTCCTTCAGCCGGCTCGTCGATGCGGCGGACCTGCCCCCGGCCATCGCGCGGGGCAGGCGACCGGGCCGCGAGGAGACGTTGCGCGACCGCGAGAGGGTCGAGATCCTCGATGCGGTGGCCGCATGCGGCGGCAACATGACCGAAACGGCGCGGCGCCTGGGGATCTCGCGCTCGACGCTTTACCTCAAGCTGGAACAATACGGGGTGCCGCGCGCCCGCAAGCACTGACGGCGCTTTCCGCACCGCGTCATTGCGTCCGCAGCATGTCCGGCACGATGTCCGAAAACCGGACAACACCCGCAGCCGCAGCGGCTGCATCCTTTCCATACGCCACGGGAAGGTGGCGCAATGGGAGGAGGAAAAACCATGCCATTGGACAAGGAATCGCATCGAAAGGTGCAGGTGCTGGGCATCGACGCCGGCGGCACCATGACCGACACGTTCTTCGTCGACAGCGACGGGGACTTCGTGGTCGGCAAGGCCCAGTCGACACCGCAGAACGAGGCGCTCGGCCTGATCGCCAGCTCGAAGGAGGGGCTGGAGCATTGGGGGCTGACGCTGGACGAGGCGCTGTCGGAAATCCAGACCGGAGTCTATTCCGGCACCGCGATGCTGAATCGCGTGGTGCAGCGCAAGGGGCTGCGCTGCGGGCTGATCGTCAATGCGGGGATGGAGGACTTCCACCGCATGGGCCGCGCGATCCAGGCCTATCTGGGCTTTGCCTATGAGGACCGGATCCACCTGAACACGCATTATTATGACGAGCCGCTGGTGCCGCGTCACCTGACCCGCGGCGTGATGGAGCGGGTGGACATGTCCGGCACCGTGGTCATCCCGCTGCGCGAGGAAACCGCCCGCCAGGCGGCGCGCGAACTGATCGCCCAGGATGTCGAGGGCATCGTGATCTCGCTTCTGCACAGCTATCGCAACCCCGCCCATGAGCGCCGGGTGCGCGACATCGTGCTGGAGGAGGTCGAGAAATCGGGCAAGGCGATCCCGGTCTTTGCCTCGACCGACTATTACCCGGTGCGCAAGGAGACCCATCGCACCAACACCACGATCCTGGAGGCCTATGCCGCCGAGCCTTCGCGGCAGACGCTGAACAAGATCTCTTCGGCCTTCAAGGAGAACGGCTCGAAATTCGACTTCCGGGTGATGGCGACCCATGGCGGCACCATCAGCTGGAAGGCCAAGGAACTGGCGCGCACCATCGTCTCGGGGCCCATCGGCGGGGTGATCGGCGCCAAATACCTGGGCGAGGTGCTGGGCTATTCCAACATCGCCTGTTCGGATATCGGCGGTACCTCGTTCGACGTGGCGCTGATCACCCAGAACGAGCTGACGATCCGCAACGACCCGGACATGGCGCGGCTGGTGCTGTCGCTGCCGCTGGTCGCGATGGATTCGGTCGGCGCGGGGGCGGGCAGCTTCATCCGGCTGGACCCCTATACCAAGGCGATCAAGCTGGGGCCGGATTCGGCGGGCTACCGGGTCGGCGTCTGCTGGGCCGAATCGGGGATCGAGACCGTCACCATCTCGGACTGCCACGTCATCCTGGGCTATCTGAACCCCGACAACTTCCTGGGCGGCCAGGTCAAGCTGGACCGCGAGCGCGCCTGGAACGCGATGAAGGAACAGATCGCCGATCCGCTGGGCCTGTCGGTCGAGGATGCGGCGGCGGGCGTCATCGAATTGCTGGACAGCGACCTGCGCGACTATCTGCGCTCGATGATCTCGGGCAAGGGTTCGACGCCGGGCAACTTCGTCTGCTTCAGCTATGGCGGCGCGGGTCCGGTCCATACCTACGGCTATACCGAGGGGCTGGGCTTCGAGGACGTGATCGTGCCGGCCTGGGCTGCGGGCTTCTCGGCCTTCGGCTGCGCGGCGGCGGATTTCGAATACCGCTATGACAAGTCGCTGGACATCAACATCGCCCCCGATGCCCCCGATGCGCTGAAGACCACGCAGGCCGAGACGCTGCAGGCCGCCTGGGAAGAGCTGAAGGAACGCGTCCTCGAAGAGTTCGAGATCAACGGCTACAGCCCCGACAAGGTGCAACTGCAACCGGGCTTCCGCATGCAATATCGCGGCCAGCTGAACGACCTGGAGATCGAAAGCCCGATCATGGAGGCGCGTTCGGCCGAGGACTGGGACCGGCTGGTCGAGGCGTTCAACGACACCTATGGCCGCGTCTACGCCGCCTCGGCGCGCTCGCCCGAACTTGGCTATTCGGTCACGGGCGCGATCATGCGCGGTACGGTGCCGATCCCCAAGCCGCGGATCCCGAAAGAGGAATTGCAGGGCGAAGCGCCGCCCGAAGAATCGAAGCTGGGCACCCGCAAGTTCTATCGCCACAAGAAATGGGTGAACGCGCAGCTTTACCAGATGGAGAAACTGCGCCCCGGCAACCGCATCACCGGCCCCGCGATCATCGAATCCGACGCCACGACCTTTGTCGTGCCGGGCGGCTTCGAGACCTGGCTCGACGGGCACCGGCTTTTCCACCTCAAGGAAATCTGACGGTCTCAGGGAGGAGATGAAGTCATGAACATTCAATCCAAGGTCGAGAACCGCGGCATCGTGCGCGGCGGCGAGACCCTGAAGGAACATCGCGACCGGCTGATGGAGGCCACGAAGCGGACCAGGCATTACGCCGGCCTGCAGCAGACGGAGCTGCGCGACAGCGACCCGATCAAATACAACAAGCTGTTCTCGCGGCTGCGTGCCGGGGTGGTGGACGCGCGCGAGACCGCCAAGAAGATCGCCGCCTCGCCCATCGTCGAGCAAGAGGGGGAACTGTGCTTCACCCTCTACAACGCGGCGGGCGATTCGATCCTGACCTCGACCGGCATCATCATCCATGTCGGCACCATGGGCGCGGCGATCAAGTACATGATCGAGAACGGCTGGGAGGATAACCCCGGCATCCGCGACAAGGACATCTTCTGCAACAACGACAGCCTGATCGGCAACGTCCATCCCTGCGACATCCACACCATCGTGCCGATCTTTCACGAGGGCGAGCTGATCGGCTGGGTCGGCGGCGTCACCCATGTGATCGACACCGGCTCGGTCGGGCCGGGCTCGATGTCCACCGGGCAGGTGCAGCGGTTCGGCGACGGCTATTCGATCACCTGCCGCAAGATCGGCGAGAACGACACGCTGTTCCGCGACTGGCTGCATGAAAGCCAGCGCATGGTGCGCACCACGCGCTACTGGATGCTGGACGAACGCACCCGCGTCGCCGGCTGCCACATGATCCGCGACCTGGTGCAGGAGGTCATCGCCGACGAGGGCATCGAGTCCTATTGGAAATTCGCCTATGAGGCGGTCGAGCACGGCCGGGTCGGCCTTCAGGCCCGCATCAAGGCGATGACCATTCCCGGCAAGTATCGCCAAGTCGGCTTCGTCGACGTGCCCTATGCGCATGAAGACGTGCGGGTTCCGTCCGACTTTGCCAAGGTCGACACGATCATGCACACGCCGTCCGAGATCACCATCCGCGGCGACGGCACCTGGCGGCTGGACTTCGAGGGCTCGTCCCGCTGGGGCTGGCATACCTACAACGCCCATCAGGTCAGCTTCACCTCCGGCATCTGGGTGATGATGACGCAATCGCTGATCCCGACCGAGATGATCAACGACGGCGCCGCCTACGGGACAGAGTTCCGCCTGCCCAAGGGCACCTGGATGAACCCGGACGACCGGCGCGTGGCCTTCAGCTATTCCTGGCACTTCCTCGTCAGCTCATGGACGGCGCTGTGGCGGGGTCTCAGCCGGGCCTATTTCGGCCGCGGCTACCTGGAAGAGGTGAACGTCGGCAACGCCAATACCTCGAACTGGCTGCAGGGCGGCGGCTTCAACCAGTATGACGAGATCCATGCCGTCAACTCGTTCGAATGCGCGGCGAACGGGGTCGGGGCCAGCGCGCATATGGACGGCATCAGCCATGCCGCCGCAGTGTGGAACCCGGAAGGCGACATGGGCGACATGGAGATCTGGGAACTGGCCGAGCCGCTGGTCTATCTGGGCCGGCAGATCAAGGCGAGTTCCGGCGGCGCCGGCAAGTATCGCGGCGGCTGCGGCTTTGAAAGCCTGCGCATGGTATGGAACGCCAAGGACTGGACGATGTTCTTCATGGGCAACGGCCATATCAGCTCGGACTGGGGGCTGATGGGCGGCTATCCGGCGGCCTCGGGCTATCGCTTCGAAGCGCATGACACCCGGCTCAAGGAGATCATCGCCGAGGGCGGCGCCATCCCGCATGGCGGCGACACCGACCCCGAGAACCCGACCTGGGAGGCGATGCTGCCCGATGCGCGGATCAAGCGCGACAAGCAGGCCATCACCACCGAGGCGATGTTCAAGGACTACGACCTGTATCTGAACTACATGCGGGGCGGTCCGGGTTTCGGCGATCCGCTGGACCGCGAGCCGCAGAAGGTGGCCGACGACGTGAACGGCGGCTACCTGCTGCCCCGCTTTGCCGAAAGCGTCTATGGCGTGATCCTTGCCCAGGCCGGCGACGGCATGCAGGGCGTCGATCAGGCCGCGACCGAGGCGAAGCGCAAGGCGATCCGCAAGGCACGGCTGGAGGAATCCGTCCCCACCCGGCAGTGGATGGAATCCGAGCGCGAGAAGATCCTCGCCAAGGATGCCGGCACCCATGTCCAGCAGATGTTCGCCGCATCCTTCAAGCTGGGCCCGCGCTTCGAGCAGCAGTTCCGCAGCTTCTGGAACCTGCCCGCCGACTGGAAGCTCATGGAGGCCGACCTGCCGATCCCGTCCTATGGGCGCGAATACTCCATGGACATCTCGGAACTGCCGGACGTGAAGACCGTCCAGTTCGTCGAGGAATGAACCGTCCCGGCGGCGTCTCCTGCGACGCCGCCGCCCCCGGAAGGCCAGTCAGACGGAGGTTCCCATGGCCTATACCAAGACCAAGATCAAAGACCTGGTGGACGGCAAGATCGACCGCGATACGCTGCACACCATGCTCTCCACCCCCAAGGACAAGGAGAGGTTCCAGACCTATATCGAGATCCTGCAGGAGCAGGTGGAATGGGACGATCCCATCATCCTGCCGCTTGGCCCCAAGCTGTATATCGTCCAGCGCAAGTCGGACAGGAAATGGATGATCCGCAGCCAGGCCGGCCACGATTTCTGCGAATGGGATCAGAACTGGAAGCTGCATGCCCGGATCCGCGTGCGCGAGACCGCCGAAAAGATGGAGGAGCTTTATCCCCGCCTGATGGCACCTTCGCCGGACTGGCAGGTGATCCGCGAATATTTCTGCCCGATCTCGGGCGACCTGCTGGATGTCGAGGCCCCCACGCCCTGGTATCCGGTGATCCATGATTTCGAGCCGGATATCGACACCTTCTACAAGGATTGGCTTGGCATGGCGGTTCCTGAACGGGCCTGAGACGTCCCCCGAACTCAGTCCCCGGAGTGGGGCGCCCGGAAATCGGGCGCCCCACTGTTTGCGTTCCCGCTGACCCCGGCCGAGGCACCCGCCGCCCCCCACGGGAACCATGAAGGCGCCTGTCGTAAACGGCTGGGATTGCGGGATCTGCGACGACCCGGCCGATGTCCCGGCCCATGGACCCGGTTCAGCCGAGCATGGGTTTCCCCGCGACATAGGTCTGCGCGATGGCGCGGTCGTCGCCGAGGATCTGCAGGATGAACAGCTCTTCGGCCAGGGTTTCGGCGCGGTCCATGCGCAGCGCCATCGCCGGCGTGGCGCGGCTGTCCAGCACCACCAGGTCGGCATCGCTGCCGGGGTCCAGCGTGCCGATCCGCTCGGCCATGCCGAGCGCCAGCGCATTGCCGCGCGTGACCCAATGGAAGGCGGCGAATGGATGCAGCTTCTGGCCGCGCAGTTGCAGGATCTTGTAGCCCTCGTTCAGGGTTTGCAGCATGGAATAGCTGGTGCCGCCGCCGACATCGGTGGCGATGCCGCTGACCACGCCCGCCGCGCGCAAGCCCGCCTCGTCGAAAAGCCCCGAGCCGAGGAACAGGTTCGAGGTCGGGCAGAACACCGCCCGGCTGCCGGTCTCGGCCATGCGGGCGATCTCGCGCGGCTCCAGGTGGATGGAATGGCCGAGCAGCAGCTTGTCCGACAGGAGCCCGTAGGTCTCGTAGATGTCGAGATAGTCGCGCGCCTGCGGATAGAGGCTGAGGGTGAAGGCGATCTCGTCGCGGTTCTCGGACAGATGCGTCTGGATGTGGCAGTCGGGATGTTCGCGCACCAGTTGCCCGGTCATCCGCATCTGTTCGGGCGTCGAGGTGATGGCGAAGCGCGGGGTGATGGCATAGCGCTGGCGGCCCCGGCCGTGCCATTTCTCGATGAGCCGCTTGCTGTCGTCATAGCCCTGCTGCGGCGTGTCCAGCACCGCCTCGGGGGCGTTGCGGTCCATCATCACCTTGCCGGCGATCATCGCCATGCCCCGCGCCTCGGCGGCCGAGAACAGCGCCTCGGCCGATTGCGGATGCACCGAGCAGAAGGCGACGGCGGTGGTCGTGCCGTGCTGGAGGAGCAGGTCGAGGAACTTTTCGGCCATCAGCGGCGCATGGCCCTGTTGGGCAAAGCGCGATTCCTCGGGGAAGGTATAGGTGTTGAGCCAGTCGAGAAGCTGCGCCCCCCAGCTGGCGATCACCTGCACCTGCGGGAAATGGATATGGGTGTCGATGAAGCCCGGCAGGATCAGGTGCGGCCGGTGGTCGATTTCCGGCAGGCCCGGCTCGTGCAGCGCGGCATAGTCGCCGATGGCGACGATCTTGCCGTCTTGGGTGATGATGGCGCCGTCCTCGTGATAGGTGAAGGCGTTCTCGACCTCGACCGGGTCGGCGTGGAAGGAGAGCGTGCGCCCCCGGATCAGCTGTCGCATGAGTATTTTTCGAACGGTGAAACGGTTTCGGTCAGCCGGCCGATGATCTCGGCGGCGGTGAAGGCGGCGATGACCTCGGGGCGCTTGTCGCGCGACCAGCCGGCGCCGATGGGGCAGGTCAGCCGGTCGGTGTCGAGCCCCTGGGCGCGGGCGAAGCGGCGGAACTGCACCAGCTTCGTCTTGCTGCCGATCATGCCGATATAGGGCGCGTCCATGCGGCGCAGAGCCTCGGCGGCAAGCAGGAAGTCCAGCGCATGGTCATGGGTGACGATGATATGGCTGGTGCCGAAGGGCGCTTGCCGGATCTCGGCCTCGGGCAGCGGCGTCAGGCGGGTCTCGCCGGTCGCTTGCGCCAGTTCGCCGGCGCGCTGGTCGATCAGGACCGGGCGCAAGGGCAGCAATGCCAGCGCCTTGGCAAGCGCCCGGCCGACATGGCCGGCGCCGAAGATCAGCACCTGCGGATGCTCGGGGCCGGCGGGGGCCTCGGCCACGCGGGTCAGGGTAAGCTCGACCCGGCCCCCGCAGCATTGGCCGATCTCGGGGCCCAGCGGCACGTCCATCATGGCCTGCGCCTCGCCGCGCGCCAGCATCTGCCGGGCGCGGTCGATGGCCATGTATTCCAGCTGGCCGCCGCCGATGGTGCCGCTGAGCCCCTCGGGGGCGACGAACATCGCCGCCCCCTTTTCGCGCGGGGAGGAGCCGCGCGTGCGGGTGATCTCGACCCGGATCATGGCCGCAGCCGCTCGATGGCCATCAGCACGCGCTCGGGTGTGGCGGGCGCGTCGATGCGCGGGTTCTCGGCATAGCCGTTGAACGACGCGACGGCCATGTTCAGCGCCTGGAAGACCGAGATGCCCAGCATGAAGGGCGGCTCGCCCACGGCCTTGGAGCGCTTGATCGTCGCCTCGCGGTTCACCGACCAGTCGGCCAGGTCGACGTTGAAGACCTTGGGCCGGTCGGAGGCCAGCGGGATCTTGTAGGTCGAGGGCGCATGGGTGCGCAGCCGGCCCTTGTCGTCCCACCACAGTTCCTCGCTGGTCAGCCAGCCGGTGCCCTGCACGAAGGCGCCCTCGACCTGGCCCTTGTCCAGCGCCGGGTTCAGGCTGCGGCCCACGTCATGCAGCACGTCGGCGCGCTCGATGACATATTCGCCGGTCAGCGTGTCGACCGAGACCTCGGAGCAGGCGGCGCCATAGGCGAAGTAATAGAACGGCCGGCCCTGCCCGGTATCGCGGTTCCAGTGGATCTTGGGCGTCTTGTAGAAGCCGGCGGCCGACAGCTGGATGCGTGCCAGATAGGCGGTCTTGACGAAATCCTCGAAGGGCATTTCCTCGGTGCCGATCTGCACCGTCTCGCCGATGTTGACCAGTTCCGGCGGCACGCCCCTGGCTTCTGCGGCGAATGCGGTCAGCCGCTCGATCAATTGCCGGCAGGCGTCCAGCGCCGCCATGCCGTTCAGGTCCGAGCCCGACGAGGCCGCGGTGGCCGAGGTGTTCGGCACCTTCTCGGTCGTGGTCTTGGTGATCTTGATGCGGTCGATGCTGACCCCCAGCGCCTCGGCCACCACTTGCGCGACCTTGGTGTTCAGGCCCTGGCCCATCTCGGTGCCGCCGTGGTTCAGGTGGATCGAGCCGTCCGAATAGATGTGGATCAGCGCACCGGCCTGGTTGTACCAGGTCGCGGTAAAGCTGATGCCGAACTTGACTGGGGTAAGCGCGATGCCCTTGCGGATCGCGCCGCCCTGTTCCTTCGCACGGGCGTTCCAGTCCAGCACGGCCTGGCGGCGGGCGTGGTAGTCGCTGCTGGCCTCCAGCTCCTCGAAGATGCGGGGCAGGATCTGGTCCTCGACCTCCTGGTGATAGGGGGTGAGCTGGCCGTTTTCGTAAAGGTTCAGCTTGCGGATCTCCAGCGGGTCGCGGCCAAGGGCATAGGCGATGTCCTCGACGATGCGCTCGGCCATGACCACGCCCTGCGGGCCGCCGAAGCCGCGGAAGGCGGTATTCGAGCAGGTGTTGGTCTTCATCGGATGGCTGCGCAGCTCGACCGCCGGGTAGTAATAGGCATTGTCGGCGTGGAACAGCGCCCGATCCGTCACCGGGCCCGAGAGATCCGAGGAAAAGCCGCAGCGGGCATAGAAATCGGCATCGACGGCGTGGATCTTGCCGGTTTCGTCATAGCCCGCCCGATAGTCGATGACGAAGTCGTGGCGCTTGCCGGTGATCGAGAAATCGTCGTCGCGGTCGGGGCGCAGCTTGACGGCGCGCTTGAGCTTCTTGGCCGCCAGCGCCGAGATGCAGGCGAACGGGTTCATCTGCGATTCCTTGCCGCCGAAGCCGCCGCCCATGCGCCGCACGTTCACCACCACGGCGTTCGAGGGCACGCCCAGCACATGGGCGACCATGTGCTGCACTTCGCTGGGATGCTGGGTCGAGACGTTGACGACGACCTCGTCGTCCTCGCCCGGGATCGAGAAGGCGATCTGGCTTTCCAGGTAGAAATGTTCCTGCCCGCCGACGGTCAGCCGGCCTTCGATGCGCCGGGGCGCGCGGTCCATTTCAGCCATGTCGCCGCGCTTGAGCTTCAGGGGCTTCGTCACATAGCCCATGCCGGCGTCGCGGGCCGAGATTGCATCGATGGCAAAGGGCAGTTCCTCGTATTCCACGCGGGCCAGCTGGCAGGCGCGGCGGGCCTGGTCGCGGGTCTCGGCCACCACGGCAAAGATCGGCTGGCCGTGGAACTGCACCTCGTCCTGGGCCAGCAGCGGCTCGTCGTGCAGTCCGGTGGGCGAGATGTCGTTATGGCCGGGAATGTCCGCGGCGGTCAGCACCAGATGCACGCCGGGGGCCTTGCGCACCGCGTCGAGGTCCATCCCGACGATGCGGCCATGCGCCACGGTCGAAAGCCCCAGATAGGCGTGCAGCGTGCCGACCGGCTCCAGCAGGTCGTCGGTATAGTCGGCCAGGCCGGTGACATGTTTCACGGCCGAATCGTGGATGATGGGCGTATGGGCGGCGCCCTTGACGAAAACGTCCTGTTTCATTCGACCCTCCTCAGGCGGTGGTCTGCGCCCTGCTGTTCAAGCCAGAAGCGGCGGAAGAAGTTGGCGGCGAGTTGCTGGCGATATTCCTTGCTGGCCCGCCAGTCGCTGAGCGGCTGGAAGTCGTTTGCGACCGCACGCGCGGCGGCCTCGAAGGTCTCGGCGGTGAAGGGCTGGCCCTTCAGCGCCGCCTCGGCCTGGGTGGCGCGTTTCGGTGTCGCGGCCATGCCGCCGAATGCCACGCGCGCGTCGATGATCGTGGCGCCGTCGGTTTCCACCCGGAAGGCGGCGGCCGAGGCGGTGATATCGGCGTGATGGCGCTTGGAGACCTTGTAGGCGGCGATCCTGGCCTCGCCTTTCAGCGGCACGGTGATCGATTCCACGAACTCGCCGGGGCGGCGGTCCTGCTTGCCGTATTCGATGAAGTAGTCCTCGATGGGCAGTTCGCGTGCGCCCTCGGCGCTGCGCAGCCGCAGGCTCGCGCCAAGCGCGATCAGCAGCGGCGGGGTCTCGCCGATGGGCGAGCCGTTCGCCACGTTGCCGCCGATGGTGCCGGCGTTCCTGACCTGCCAGCCGCCGATGCGCAGCCAGTAATCCACCGCCTCGGGGAAATGCTCGCGCAGGAAGGGCTCGAACTCGGAATAGGTCACGCCGGCGCCGATGGTGATGTGGCCGGGGGCGATCTCGATCCTCTTGAGATCCTGCAGATGGCCGATGAACACGGCCGGAGAGATGTTGCGCAGGAATTTCGTCACCCACAGGCCCACGTCGGTCGCGCCCGCGACGATGGTGGCCTTGGGGTTCTCGGCCAGGACCTGCGCCAGGTCGGCGGCATCGGCCGGCAGGATGGCACGATCCTCGCCGCGCGCCACCTCGACGCGTTCGCGCGGAATGGCATCGAGCGCGGCGGTGATGCGGTCGCGCTCGACCGTCAGCGCATCCATGTGTTGCCCGCCCGCCTCGCTGGCCGCGAAGGCCGCCTTCACGATCGGCTCGTAGCCGGTGCAGCGGCACAGGTTGCCTTGCAGCGCGGTCTCGATCGCCAGCATGTCGGGATGCGGATCGGACATCCACAGCCCGTAAAGCGCCATGACGAAGCCCGGCGTGCAAAAGCCGCACTGGCTGCCGTGATGCTCGACCATGGCGGCCTGGACCGGGTGCAGCCCGCCATCAGCGCCGCGCAGATGCTCGACGGTGACGACATGGCAGCCGTGGCACGAGGCCAGGAAGCGGATGCAGGCGTTGATCGGCTCGTAATGCAGCCGGCCCTGGTGCAACCGGCCGACCAGCACGGTGCAGGCGCCGCAATCGCCCTCGGCGCAGCCCTCCTTGGTGCCGGTCAGGCGGCGATTGAGCCGCAGGAAGTCCAGAAGTGTGTCGCGCGAGCCCGCCTCGGTCAGGCTGATCTCGGTGTCGTTCAGAAGAAAGCGCAATTCGTGGCCCATTCGGTCCTCGCTCGCATGGCTGGGTATGGGAAAAGCCTAGATGCGAATTGCTCTTTGCGAAATCTCGGATTGAGCATAAGACTTTCAGCGATTCCTTGAAAGAGGCGGGTTGAAGCCATGCCATATCTTGAAAGTCTGCGGGTTTTCGTCCGCGTGGTCGAGCTGGGCTCGATCACCGCCGGCGGTCGCGACCTGCGCATGTCGCCGGCGGTCGCCTCGAACCGGATCAAGGATCTGGAGACGCGATACGGGGTACGGCTGCTCAATCGCACCACGCGCAAGCTGGTGCCGACCGAGGTGGGGCGCGCCTTCTACGACAATGCTCGCCGGGTGATCGAGACGCTGGACGAGGCCGAGGCGGTGGTCTCGGGCTTTTCCGGCATGCCGCATGGCGCCTTGCGGGTGACGGCGCCGCTGGGCCTGGGGCGGCGGCTGATCGCGCCGCTGGTGCCGAAGTTCTGCGACGAATATCCGGGGGTCGAGGTGCGGCTGCGGCTATCGGACCGCAACGTGGACATCATCGCGGACGGGATCGACCTGGCCTTCTTCCTGGGCGAGCCGCAGGATTCGGCGCTGAAATGGCGGCGGATCGCGGAATGCCGGCGGGTGCTGGTGGCGACCCCGGCCTATCTGGAGCAGCACGGCCGCCCCGAGCGTCCCGAGGACCTGACCGCGCATAACTGCCTGCTGCTGCGCTATCCGCGCAGCCCGGAATATTACTGGGTGCTGCAAACCCCCGAGGGGCCGCAGAAAATGCTGGTGAACGGCAAGTTCGACGCCGATGACGGCGACGTGCTCAGCGCCTGGGCGCTGGGGGGCAGGGGGATCGTCAACCGCCCGCGCTACGAGGTGGCCGAACATCTCGCCTCGGGGCGGCTGGTCGAGGTGCTGCCGGAATACCCGCCGACCCCTTCGCAATTCGGGGTGCTGACGCCGCATCGGCGCCTGCAGGATCCCAAGGTGCGGCTGTTTGCGGATTTCATCGCCCGCGAGGTGCGGGGGATGTTCGCCTGAGGAGCGGCAGGCCGGCCACGGCGGGGGTGAGGCCGTTCCCCGATCCCCGCAGGGCGGGTGCCGTCAGCGTGCCGTCGCCAGCGCCAGCCCGTCCACCACGGCGGTAAAGGCTTCCGAGCGGCGCAGCTGCGCGCCGGGGCAAAGCCGCAGCGCCTCTTCGGCGACCAGGCCCATCAGGCTGGAGCCGCCGACCAGGATCACGCTGCCGACCTGGGCCGGCGCGATCCCGGCCAGCCGCAGCGTCTCGGCGGCGGCCTCGCGCAGATCGGCGCGATAGCCCGACAGCGCCGCGTCCAGCGATGCGGGCGAGATCGGCGGCGCCAGCCCCGGCTCGACGAAGCCCATGGCGATCCGTGCGCCCTCGCCGGCATTGGCGGCGATCTTGCCGCGCTCGACGGCAAAGGCCAGCTCATGGCCCAACTCTTCGTCCAGCACCGTGACAAGGCGCACCATCGCGGCGCGGTCCACCGCCATGCGGGCCATGTCGGCGGCCATGCGCCGCGTCTCGGGGACGTACAGAAAGGGGATCTTCGCCCAGGTCGCCAGATCGACATAGATCGCATTCGGCACCGGCAAGAGCCCCGTGCCCATCGCGCGCCGCAGTTCCCCGCCATGGCCCAGCACCGGCATGGCATGGCTCAGCGAGACCTGCTGGTCGAAATCCGTGCCGCCCAGCCGGATGCCGTGATTGGCCAGGATCTGCAAGCCGTCGCCCCGGCTGCGGAAGGCCGAGAAATCCGAGGTGCCGCCGCCGATATCGACAATCAACCCGATCTCGCCCGCCCGGCCAAGGCCGTGGCTGGCCAGCGCCGCCGCCTCGGGCTCGGGCAGGAAGGCGACCTCGTCGAAGCCCGCCGCCAGATAGCAGCCGCGCAGGTCGGCCTGGGCCTGCGCGTCGCGCCCGGGGTCGTTCGAGTGGAAATGCACCGGCCGGCCGGAAAGCGCGCCGCGAAAGCCTTGGCCCGTCGCCGCCTCGGCCCGCTCGCGCAGGGTGGTAAGGAAGGCGGCGACGATCTCGGCCAGCGTGCGGCGCTTGCCGGCGATCAGCCGCGATTCGTGGAAAAGCGCAGTGCCCAGCACGCTTTTCAGCGCCCGCATGTAGCGGCCCTCGGCCCCTTCGGTCAGTGCCTCGGCCGCCGCTGTGCCGATGCGCATGGCGCCGCCGCGCGCCGGAAAGAACACGGCGGTCGGCAGGGTCTCGGTTCCCGGCTCGATGGCGATGCGCCGCACCCGACCGTCCTGCAGGATCGCGGCGGCCGAGTTCGAGGTTCCGAAATCGATGGCGAGCATGTCGTTGCGCATTTCCGTGCCCCTGTCCGCAAAGGCCGGGCTGGTAGCCCTTTGCGCGGCAGGGTGCAAGCGGGGTCAGAGCATCCCGACCAGCGCCCGCGCGCCGGCAAGCCCGGCCGCCAGCGCCATGACGCCAAGCGCCAGGCCGCGATAATGCCGCGCCTCCAGCCGCAGAAACAGCCGCCCGCCGACCCATGTGCCCGAGACCAGCAGGGGCAAAAGCGCGAGGCTGAGCCCCAGCGTGGCGAGGTCCACCGCCCCGGCGACCGCCAGTCCCGGCAGGGTGATGAGCGCCGAGACGAAGAAGAAGATCATCATCGAGGCGCGGGCGCGGGCGACCGGGGTGCCGCTGGCGACGAAATAGGCCACCGTGGGCGGGCCGGGCATCGCGGCAAGGCTGCCGAACAGGCCCGACAGCACCCCGGCGGCCAGCGTCACGCCGGGGCCCGGCGCCACGCGGCGCTGCGGCTGGCGCAGCATCATGCCAAGTCCGGCCAGCGAGATCGCCGCGATGGCGAGCCGCCCGGCATCGGGGTCGAACAGCGCCAGCGCTGCGATGCCGAAGGGCATCCCCAGCATCGAGCCCAGCGACAGCCGCAGCACGGCTGCGCGGTCATAGCTGCCGTGCAGGTGCAGCAGGTCGTGAAAGCCGATCATCACCTGCAGCAGGATGGTGCTGGCCACCGCCATGCGGGGCTCGATGATCAGCGACATCAGCGGCACCGCCGCCAGCGCGAAGCCAAAGCCGGTCAGGCCGCGCAGGATGGCTGCGCCGAAGACGGCCGCGGCGATGGGCAGGAACCAGAGCAGCATGTTCTCTTGCAGGCAGGTAAGGCGATCCCGCGCCTTGGGACACGGGAGAACGCGCCTGCCTTAGCCGGCGTGCCGGCCGGCGTCCAGACCGGGTCCGGCCGGCGGCCCGCATGGTGTGGCCCGATGGGAACGGGCCGGTCCTGCCCGGCCCCGTCCCTCGGCGATCAGGCGCGATGCGCCCGCCAATGGTCGATGCCGGCCTGCGCCACCGCCTGGTCCTGGGCCGGCGTGCCGGACGAGACGCCGATGCCGCCGACGGTCTGGCCGTCGTGATCGACCGGCAACCCGCCGCCCACCACCATCAGCCGCCCGCCGATGGCCGAGGAGATGCCCCAGGCCGGCGCGCCCGGCTGGCTGGCGGCGCCGTATTCATGCGTGGCCTTGCGCGCGGCCGCGGCGGTGAACGCCTTGTCGACGGCGATGGTGGCCGATGTCACCTTGCCGCCATCCATGCGCGAAAAGGCCAGAAGCTGGCCGCTTTCGTCGGTGACGGCGATGCACATGGGCACGCCGATCTCGCGGGCATGGGCCTCGGCGCCGGCGATCAGCAGGCGCGCATCCGCCTGGTCCAGTCGGGTGATGGTCAGCATGGTTCTTCCTCCTCCTAGTCGAAATCGTTCACTCGGCCGGTGCTGCGCCCGGGCCGGCGCCTTGCGGGTCGGGTTGGCGCAGGGCACCGCGATAGCTGGCCGGCGACAGGCGCAGCGCCAGGACGCAGACCGCCAGCACGGCGGCAAGATGCATCGTCCAGCCGGGGGTGAAGCTGCCGGTCAGGTCGTGCAGCAGCGCCAGAAGCCAGGGCGGGATCGCGGCCAGCAGGAAGCCTCCGCCCTGCATCAGCGCCGCCAGCGCCCCGGCCTGCGCCGGATCGGGCAGGTGGTCCAGCGCCACGATCATCATCAGCGAAAAGCAGCCGCCAAGCCCGGCGCCCAGCAGGAAGGCGATGGGATAGGGTGCGGCCTCGGGGCGCAGGACCAGCATGGCGAAGCCCAGCGCCTGCATCGCAAGGCAGATCCCCAGCCACGGCCGCCGGTCGCTGCCGCGGCTGGCCAGGACCGGCGTGACCAGCGCCGAGACGGCTTGTCCCACCGCCAGCACCGCCAGCAGCCCGCCGCTGGCGCCCGCCGACCAGCCCAGGTCCTGGAATGCGGGCGCAAGCCAGGCGACGGACGAGGAATAGCCGCCGTTGATCAACCCGAAGCAGGCCATCAGCAGCCAGACCCGCGGCAGGCGCAGCCAGCGCCACAGTCCTTGCCCGCTGCCCTGCGGCTTGCGCGGCTCGCGCGGCAGGGCCAGCGCGACCAGCAGCGCGGTCAGTGCGGCGGGCAGGGCCAGCCAGCCAAGCGCCAGCCGCCAGCTTCCCGACCAGGCGGCGATCAGCGGCGCGGCCTGCGCGCCGAAGGCGCCGCCGCCCATCATCATCGCGGCGTAAAGCCCCATGGCCAGGTTGATGCCGCGCGGGAACTCGCGCTTGATGATGGTGGGAAACACCGCCTGCACCACCGCCGCGCCCACGCCTAGCAGCACGGCCGAGCCCAGCATGTCCAGCGCCGAATGCGCCCCGAGCCGCAGGCCCGAGCCCAGGCTCAGCACCAGCAGCGCCAGCACGGCGGCGCGTTTCGCGCCCAGCCGCGCCTGGATCGCCGGCCCGAGAAAGGCCCCGGCCCCCATCAGCAGGATCGGCAGCAGCGTCAGGGCCGACAGGCCCTGCATGGAAAGGCCGGTTTCGGCCGAGATCGGCGTCGCGACGGGGCCGACCCCGGTCAGGAACGGCCGCAGCGCCAGCCCGACCATGGCCACCACGGCCAGCATCAGCGGCTGCCTGTTCGCCTTCACGCCCGCTCCTGCCGTGCTTTCCAGTCGGCATAAAGATCGCCGGCGCCCTCGGGCCGCACGGGCAGGTGGCGGATGGCGATGGATTGCTGGTCGAGGGGCCTGGCCAGTTCTTCGTAAAGCGCGGCCGTGGACAGGCCGTAGGGTGCGCCGTCCTGGTTCGAATAGGCGTAATGCACCTTGGTCACGCCGGCCAGCCGCATGGCCGCCAGGCACATGGGGCAGGGCTGGCCGCTGGCATGGACCACGCAGGCCGAAAGATCGGGCGAGCCCAGCCGCAGCGCGGCGGCACGCAGCGCCACCAGTTCGGCATGGGCGGTCGGGTCATGGGTGGCGACGGTTTCGTTGACGCCGGTGGCCAGCACCTCGCCGTCCCGCACCACCACCGCGCCAAAGGGCCGGCCGCCAGCCTGCACGTTGCGATGCGCCAGCATCACCGCCTGCTCCAGATAGTGCTTCGCCTGATCGGACATCGCCCCTCACTTCACCTTGCGCCGGCGGCGACCAGCCGCGCCGCGATCGCGTCGAACCCCATGCGGCGGGCATGGGCCAGCGGCGAGACCCCCTCGCCATCGGGCAGGTTCACATCGGCGCCCCCTGCGATCAGCAGATCGACGATCTGCTGCTGGCGTGGGCCACCGTCGCTCAGGATGATCGCCTCCAGCAGCGCGGTCCAGCCCAGCCGGTTGACGTGATCGACATCGACGCCGGCTTCGATCAGGCGGCGGACGGTCTCGACATGGCCGCGCTCGGCCGCCGGGATCAGCGCCGTGCCGCCGAAGCGGTTGGTGCTGGCCAGATCGGCGCCATGCGCCAGCGACAGTTCAAGGATTTCCAGATGCCCACGCGCCCCGGCATAGAGATAGGGGCTGTCGTGGATGGCATCCCTGGCGTTCACGTCGGCACCGGCCTCGATCAGCGCCCGCGCCGCCTCGACCCGGTCGGCATGGGTCGCCACCAGCAGCGGCGTGCGCCCCTTTGCGTCGCGCAGGTCCACGGGCGCTCCACGCGCCAGAAGCGTGCGGATGGCCGAGGCATCGCCATCGGCGGCGGCGGTGAACAGGGCGGTCTCGTGCATGGTCTGCGCCTGGCCGGGCAAGGGGCCGGACAAGCCCAGGAAGAATGCGAAAAGGATCGCCGATAGCCTGCGCATGACCTGCCTTGCTGCTGCGATCCGGCCCGGCGGCGCGACCCGCACACCAGGGAAAGGATCGGTCCGACGCAGGCTATCGCGGCAATGCGGCAAAAATAATCCACGATATTTATATACTGTTTCAATACTTCATATGGTAATATGCGCAAAACCGGGGCGGAGGGCTTGCAGGACGCCGCCTGCTCCCTTATCGGCGGATGGCCGCGGATATGCGCGGCCTCCCCGCAGGCCATGGACTATACGCCGGACGCGCATTGTGGCTTGATGGATCAATCTGAAATTGCCGGAGACGCGCGATGGCATCCGTTCTCATCAACCTTCTGATCTTTGCCGCGCTGATTGTCGTGCTGGTCCGCCTCCAGGGCGGGCAGCTCTCGCTGTCGGTGCGGGTCTTCATCGCCCTGATCCTGGGCACGCTGTTCGGGATCGGGCTGCAACTCGTCCATGGCAACGGCTCGCCGGTGCTGCAGACCACGATCGACTGGATCAACGTGGCCGGCAACGGCTATGTGCAGCTGCTGCAGATGGTGGTGATGCCGCTGGTCTTCGCGGCGATCCTCAGCGCGGTGGCGCGGCTGCACGACGCTTCGGCGCTTGGCCGGATCTCGGTGCTGACGCTGGGCACGCTGCTCATCACCACCGCCATAGCGGCCTTCGTGGGCGTGGTGATGTCGCTGGCCTTCGGCCTGACCGCCGAGGGACTGGCCCAGGGCGCGGCCGAGACCGCCCGGCTGACCACGCTGGAGACCAGCTATGCCCCCCGGGTCGCCGACCTGACGGTGCCGCAGCTGCTCTTGTCCTTCATCCCGAAGAACCCCTTCGCCGACCTGACCGGGGCCAACCCGACCTCGATCATCGCGGTGGTGGTCTTTGCCGCCTTCCTGGGTGTCGCGGCCATCCGCCTGCTGCGCCGCGATCCCGAAAAGGGCCGCAGCCTGCTGGGCCTGATCGACATCCTGCAAGCCTGGATCAGCCAACTGGTGCGGCTGATCATGGTGCTGACCCCCTATGGCGTCATGGCGCTGATGACCAAGATGGCGGCGACCTCGAACGCGGCCGACATCCTGAACCTGGGCAAGTTCGTCGTCGCCTCCTATCTGGGGCTGGCGATCATGTTCGTGGTCCATGCCGTGCTGCTGAGCCTGACCGGGGTGAACCCGCTGACCTTCTTCCGCAAGATCGTCCCGGCGCTGACCTTCGCCTTCTCCAGCCGCTCCAGCGCCGCGACCATCCCGCTCAATGTCGAGATCCAGACCCGCCGGCTGGGCGTGCCGCAGACCATCGCCTCGTTCTCGGCCTCCTTCGGGGCGACCATCGGCCAGAACGGCTGTGCCGGGCTCTATCCGGCGATGCTGGCGGTGATGGTGGCGCCGACGGTCGGCATCAACCCGCTGGACCCGGCCTGGATCATGACGCTCTTGGCCATCGTCACGCTGTCCTCGGCCGGGGTCGCGGGCGTGGGCGGGGGCGCGACCATGGCGGCGCTGATCGTGCTGCCGGCCATGGGCCTGCCGGTGACGCTGGTGGCGCTGCTGATCTCGGTCGAGCCGCTGATCGACATGGGCCGCACGGCGCTGAACGTCTCGGGCTCGATGACGGCGGGCACCGTCACCTCGCAGATCCTCGGCCAGACCGACAAGGCGGTCCTGCAAAGCCGCGAAGAGCGCAGCCTGCAAAACGCCTGACGACGCGCCCGGCGCCGCCCGTCCCGCGCGGCGCCGGCTTCTTCGTTCCCCAAATACTCATGCGGCGGCGCGCCCTGTCGCCGCCTCAGCCGAATGCGTCCCGCACCGGGCTTTGCGACAGTGCCACCAGCTTCTCGCGAAGTCGCATCGCCAAGGGCGACAAGGGCCGGCGCTTCAGGTCCAGCAGGTAATAGGGCGAGACGCGGATCTCATGCGGCACTTGCAGCACGGCGAAACCCGCCCCGACCGGCGGCCGGATCAGCAGTTCCGCCACCTCCTCGGACATCGGCGCCACGGCATCGCCCTGCGCCAGATAGGCGATGGTCAGAAGCAGCGAGGGGCTGTTGACGATGTTTCTCGGCTCGGACAGCCCGACATCGGCAAAGGCCGCCAGCGCCGCCTCGCGGATCGGGGCGCCGCGTTGCTGCATGATCCATTCCTGGCCGGCAAGCTCGGTCAGCGTGACCGAGGGCGAGCGGCTCAGCGGATGGCTGGCCCGCACCAGGAAGGCCACCTTCTCGTCCCGCATCGGCAGGATGTTGAAATCCCGGCTGTCGAATTCCGGCAAGATGCGGGCCAGCACGAAATCCATCTCTTCGGCCGCCAGGTGCAGCAGCAATTCGCGCGAAGGCATGACATCGACGGTGATGTCGGCCTCGGGCGCGCCCTGCTTGATCTCGCGGATGGCCGAGACGAGGTAGCTGACCGCCGGCCCGGTCACCGCGCCCACGCGCAGCGCGCCGCCGAACCCCTCGCGCAGCGCCTGCACGTCCGAGGCCATGCTGGACATCTCGCGCAGGATGACGCGGGCGCGGCGCAGCACGGTGCGGCCGATCTCGGTCGGCTCCATGCCCTTGGGCTGGCGCAGGAACAGTTGCGCGCCGATCTGGTTCTCGATCTCGGCCAGCATGCGCGAGGCGGCGGGCTGGGTCATGCCGATCCGCTCGGCCGCCAGTTGCAGCTGGCCGGTTTCGGCGATCTGCTGGATCAGCCGCAATTGGGCGGGTTTCAGCATCAGGCGGGCGGGCGGGAATGGCATGACGATTCCGATATGCAAATTGCAAGCGATGTAATTTTACCATCATGTCCTTTCATGGCTAGATCAAGCCCGACCGTCAGGAGGGGACGGGGATGCGGCCGCGCCGCGGGCCCATTCCCCGCGTCCTGACCGATCGCTGAGGGGGGCTGCCATGTTTCTGTCGCAATTGCTTTTGCCGGATGGCGGCCGTGCGGTGGCCTTGCGTGACGGCGATGCCGCGCATCTGGTTCCGGGCGTGGACAGCACCCGCGCCCTGGCGCTGGCCGCCATCGCCGCCGGGCGCGGGCTGGCCGACGAGGCTGCGCACCGCGGCCAAGGCGCGGCGGTGGACCTGGCCGCCGCGCTTGCCGAGGGGCGGGTTCTGCCGCCCGTGGACCATCCCGACCCGGCGCATCTGCATCTGACCGGCACCGGGCTCACGCATCTGGGCTCGGCCGCGACACGGGACGCGATGCATGGCGCGCCCGATGCGGGCGAGCTGACCGACAGCATGAAGATGTTCCGCATGGGGCTGGAGGGCGGCAAGCCGCGCCCGGGCGAGGTGGGCGTGCAGCCGGAATGGTTCTACAAGGGTAACGGCCATGCGGTGGCGGCGCCGGGCGCGGCGCTGGCCTCGCCCGACTTCGCGCTGGACGCGGGCGAGGAGCCCGAGATCGCCGGGCTCTACCTGATCGGCCCGGACGGCACGCCCTTTCGCCTGGGCTTTGCGCTTGGCAACGAGTTCTCGGACCATGTGACCGAGCGCGGCAACTACCTGTGGCTCGCGCATTCCAAGCTGCGGCCGGCCAGCTTCGGCCCCGAGATGCTGCTGGGCGATCTGCCGCAGCATGTCGAGGGCACCAGCCGCATCCTGCGCGACGGGGCGGTGCTTTGGGAAAGGCCCTTCCTGTCGGGCGAGGCGAACATGAGCCACAGCATCGCCAACCTGGAGCACCACCATTTCAAATATCCGCTGTTCCGGCAGCCGGGCGACATGCATGTGCATTTCTTCGGCACCGCCACGCTGTCCTTTGCCGACGGCATCCGCTGCCGGCCGGGCGACGTGTTCCAGGTCGAGGCGCCCGCGCTGGGCCTGCCGCTGCAAAACCCGCTGGCGGCCGGGGCCGACCTGCCGGCCCGCATCGAGGTGCTGTGATGACGCGACCCTTCACCCCCGCGCCCTGGCCGCGCAAGCTGCGCTCGCAGCATTGGTATGGCGGCAATTCGCGGGACACGATCTATCATCGAGGATGGTTGAAGAATCAGGGCTATCCCCATGATCTGTTTGACGGAAGGCCGGTGATCGGCATCCTGAACACCTGGTCGGACCTGACGCCCTGCAACGGCCATCTGCGCGAACTGGCCGAGAAGGTGAAGGCGGGCGTCTGGGAGGCCGGAGGCTTTCCGCTGGAGGTGCCGGTGTTTTCGGCCAGCGAGAACAGCTATCGCCCGACCGCGATGATGTATCGCAACCTTGCCGCCATGGCGGTCGAGGAGGCGATGCGCGGCCAGCCCATCGACGGCGCCGTGCTGCTGGTCGGCTGCGACAAGACCACGCCCAGCCTGCTGATGGGGGCGGCCTCGACCGACATCCCCTCGATCGTCGTTACCGGCGGGCCGATGCTGAACGGCTGGTTCCGGGGCGAGCGCATCGGCTCGGGCACGCATCTGTGGAAATTCTCTGAAGCCGTGAAGGCGGGAGAGATGACGCAGGCCGAGTTCCTCGAGGCCGAGGCGAGCATGTCGCGGTCCTCGGGCACCTGCAACACCATGGGCACCGCCTCGACCATGGCCAGCATGGCCGAGGCGCTGGGGATGGCGCTGTCGGGCAATGCCGCGATCCCGGCGGTCGACTCGCGCCGCCGCGTCATGGCGCAGTTGACCGGCCGGCGCATCGTGCAGATGGTCAAGGACGACCTGAAGCCCAGCGACATCCTGACCCGCGCCGCCTTCGAGAATGCGATCCGCACCAACGGCGCCATCGGCGGCTCGACCAATGCGGTGATCCACCTGCTGGCCCTGGCGGGCCGGGTCGGGATCGACCTGACGCTGGACGACTGGGACCGGTTGGGCCGCGACGTGCCGACCATCGTGAACCTGATGCCCTCGGGCCGGTACCTGATGGAAGAATTCTTCTATGCCGGTGGATTGCCGGCGGTTCTTCAGAGATTGGGAGAAGCCGGGCTGCTCGATCGCGAGGCGCTGACCGTCTCGGGCCGCACGATCTGGGAAGAGGTGCGCGAGGCCCGGAACTGGAACGAGGACGTCATCCTGCCCGCCGACCGGCCGCTGACCGAACAGGGCGGCATCGCGGTGCTGCGCGGCAACCTGGCGCCGGGCGGGGCGGTGCTGAAGCCCTCGGCCGCCAGCCCGCATCTGCTGGTGCATCGCGGCCGCGCGGTGGTCTTCGAGGATATCGACGATTACAAGGCCCGCATCGAGGACGAGGCGCTGGACATCGACGAGACCTGCATCATGGTGCTGAAGATGTGCGGCCCGCGCGGCTATCCGGGCATGGCCGAGGTCGGCAACATGGGCCTGCCGCCCAAGGTGCTGAGGAAGGGCATCACCGACATGGTGCGCATCTCGGACGCGCGCATGTCGGGCACCGCCTATGGCACCGTGGTGCTGCATGCCTCGCCCGAGGCGGCGCGGGGCGGGCCGCTGGCCGTGGTGCGCGACGGCGACATGATCGAGCTGGACGTGCCGAACCGGCGGCTGCACCTGGACGTGCCGGAGACCGAGATCGCCCGCCGCCTCGCCGATTGGCGGAACCCGGCGCCAAGGCCGCCCGGCGGCTATGCGCAACTGTTCCACGACCATGTCGAGGGGGCCGAGACCGGGGCGGATTTCGACTTCCTGCGCGGCTGCCGCGGCCGCGAGGTCGGAAAGGACAGCCACTGATGCGGATCGCGCTTGCCGGTATCGGAAAGATCGCGCTGGACCAGCATGTTCCGGCCATTTCCTCATCCCCGGACTGGGCGCTTGCGGCCACCGTCTCGCGCCATGGCGGTCTCGAGGGCGTGGAGAACTTTGCCCGTATCGACCAGATGCTGGCGGCCCGGCCCGACATTTCCGTGGTCTCGCTCTGCCTGCCGCCGGTGCCGCGTTTCGCCATGGCCCAGGCGGCGCTGCGGGCGGGCCGCCATGTTATGCTGGAAAAGCCGCCCGGTGCAACGCTGGCCGAGGTGCATGTCCTGCGCGATCTGGCGCGCGCGCAGGGGGTCAGCCTCTATGCCACCTGGCATTCGCGCGAGGCGCAGGCGGTGGCGGCCGCCAGGGCGTGGCTGGCCGGCCGCGTGATCCACGAGGGTCGCATCACCTGGCGCGAGGACGTGCGGGTCTGGCATCCCGGCCAGGATTGGATCTTCGAGGCCGGTGGCATGGGCGTCTTCGATCCCGGCATCAACGCGCTGTCGATCCTGACCCATATCCTGCCCGAGCCGGTGCATGTCACCGAGGCCGAGCTGGATTTCCCCGAGAACCGCCAGGCCCCCATCGCCGCGCGCCTGGCGCTGTCGGGAAACATCGCCGCCGATTTCGACTTCCGCCAGCAGGGCCCGCAGACCTGGGACATGGAATTCGTCACCGACGCCGGCCGCCTCGCGCTGCGCCTGGGCGGCAATGTGCTGGAGATCGACGGCCGGCCCGCGGGCGGCGCGGGCACGATCATGGGCGAATATCCCGCGCTTTACGCGCGTATGGCGGATCTGGTGCGCAAGGGTGCATCCGACGTCGACCTAGCCCCCATGGTGCTGGTCGCCGACGCCTTCACCCGCGGGCGGCGGAATCTCGTGGAAAAATTCGAGTTTTGATTCGCATCGCGGATCGCCTTGGCTTCCGTGCGGGCGGCTTCACGCCGGCACGGTCTCGGGCGCGGTTTCGAAGGCGCGGGCGATCTCGGCCTCGGAGCAGCCATTGGCCAGCATTGCCGCTAGCAGGATGCGCGCCTGCCCGGGCCGCAGCAGCCGGGCATGGATGGCGCCCGCGCGCCGCATGTCATGGCCGCCCCCGCCGCCGCCATAGATCGGCGACAGCAGGCCTTCGGGCACGCGGCTGGACACCACCACCATCACCCCTTGCGCCCGGGCGCGCGAGATGGCTGCGACCAGTTCGGGCGTGGCATTGCCCGAACCCAGGGCCGAGACCACGATGCCCTGCGCGCCGGCGGCAAGGCTGGCCTCGAGATGCAGCCCGTCGCTGCCGGGATGGGTGGCGACGATGTCGACGCGCAAGCCGTCGACCGGGGCCGGCAGCGGACGGGTGACGGTCGCGCCCTCGTCGGCCACGCGGCGGAAGGCGTCGGGCGCGTCCGAGGTGAACTTGTAAAGCCCCCAGACCGGCAGCACCCGGCCGCCGAAGGCCAGCGTCACGCCCCCCGGGCGCGGCGGCTGCAATGCGGTGCGGACGGCATCCGTCAGGTTGCGCGCCCCGTCCGAGCGCGGATGGTCCGAGGCGAATTGCGCCCCCGTGAACACCACCGGCTTGCGCGGCGCATGCTGCAATTGCACCAGCAGCGCGGTCTCTTCCATCGCATCGGTGCCGTGCAACGCGACGATGCCGGCGATGCGGGGATCGGCCAGTTCGGTCGCCACCGCATCGCTGATGCGCTGCATGTCGGCCAGCGTCAGGCTGGCGGAGTCCTTGGCCAGCACCTCCTGCGGACGCAAATCGACCGCCATGGACGGCAGCAGCGCCAAAAGATCCTCGGCCCTCAGGCTGGGGCTTGCGGCGCCGTCCGCGCCGCGGCTGCTGGCGATGGTGCCGCCGGTGGCGAGCACCGCCAGCAGCGGGATCTGTCCGGTCCCGGTCACGACATGAGCCGCATGGTTCAGCAATCCCTCCCTTGCAGATCCTTGGCCGGACGGGCGCGCCCGCCTTGCCGCAATCTGTCTGACAGCTCGCGATAACCACAGCCGGCGACGGGGTCAAGCCGTCCCGCGCCCGCGCATGCATGATCTTGCGCACCGGGGCCGAAAGACGATGCTTCATTGCCGGGGCGGGGGCGAAACCGGAAGATCAGGAATTGGCGGGGCGCTGGCTGATGATCCAGGTCATCGCTTGCTCCACCTCGTGCAGGTGGTCGCGCATGGCGGTCCGCGCCTCGGTCTCGGAGCCGGCGGCGATGGCCTCGGCGATGCGGCGATGTTCGTGATTCGAGGTCACGCGGCGATCCGCCATCAGGTTCACCAGTTCGGACTGGCGCATCAGCGAGTCGCGGGAATCGGTGACGATGCGGGCGAACAGCCGGTTGCGGGCGGCCTCGGCGATCAGGCAGTGGAAATCGGAATCCAGCCGCACCCATTTCAGCGCATCCTCCTGCCGCTCCATGCTGTCGCAGAGCTGCAGGAGCCGGGCCATGTCCTCTTCGCTGCGGCGCAGGGCGGCCCAGCCGGCGGCGGGGATCTCGATGAAGGGGCGGGCCTCGATCAACTCGCGCGCCGAGTAGTTGCCATAGGCGAGTTCCGGCGCCTGCCGGTCCGAGATCACGAAGCTGCCGCTGCCGCTGCGGCTGCGCGTCAGACCCAGCGTCTGCAGCGAGCGCATGGCCTCGCGGATGATCGGGCGGCTGACGCCTTAATGCTCGGCCAGCTTGGCCTCGGAAGGCAGCCGGATGCCGACCGGCAAGCGGCCGGCCAATATCGCGCCTCGCAGATCCTCGAACACCGTCTCGGCGGCGTTTTTCCGACTGACCGGGCTCTTTTGGGACAACCAATCAGCCACCTTGTTCATGGCGCCAATGTTGCATGTCAGGCGCACCTGTCAAGCCATGCCTTCGGAGGCTGCGATTTTTACCAATACAGGATGGCCGCGCCGAGCAGTCCCAGCAGTCCGGCGACCTGCGCCATGAAAATCAGGTGATAGATCCTCATCCGCGTGCTCCGCGTTCAGAATCCGGGGGAAATCGCCTTTCATCCTGCCGGCGGCTGCGTGGCTTGGGAAGCCTGATTCCGGGCAGGCTGAACATTTATCAAGTCCCGGCCTTGCGGCCGCGCGGGGTTGCGCCCGTCCTTGCGGTATGGCAGTCAGGGTCGGCGGCGGCGAACGACCCTTGGCGCGATTCTGCGCCCAAACTCCCCATATCTGACACATCACAGGTTTTCCGATGCGTGATCCCCTGTTCCGCATGGCCCTGCTTCTTGGCCTGCTTTCCGCTGTCGGTCCGTTCGCGATCGACATGTATCTGCCCGCGCTGCCGCAGGTGGCCAGCGACCTGCACACCTCCGAGGCGGGCGCGGCATTGACGCTGACCTCGTATTTCATCGTCTTCGGCATTGCGCAGATGATCTATGGCCCGATGTCCGATGCGGTCGGGCGCAAGAGGCCGCTGGTGATCGGCGTGGCGATCTTTCTGGTTGCCACCGTGGCAGCGAGCCTGGCACCGACCATCGGCTGGCTGATCGCCGCTCGCGCCGTGCAGGGCCTGGGTGCCGCGACGCTGATGGCGGTGCCGCGCGCGGTGATTCGCGACATGGCGACCGGCCCCGCGGCGGCGAAGATGATGGCGGCGATCATGATCGTGATCTCGGTCTCGCCCATGCTGGCGCCGCTGACCGGCTCGGCGGTGATGGCCTGGGGCGGCTGGCGCGAGATCTTCGCCGTGCTCGCCGCCGCCGCGTTGCTGAGCCTGGCGCTGATCCTGTTCGTGCTGCCCGAGACCCTGCCGGCCGAGCGGCGCCGGCCCGTGCGGCTTGCCGCCATGGCGGCGGGGGCGCGGCGGCTGCTGACCGACCGCCGCTTTCTGGGCCTGACCATGATCGGCGGCTTCGGCATGGCCAGCTTCTTCGTGTTCCTGGCTTCGGCGAGCTTCGTCTATACGCGGCAATACGGGCTTAGCCCGACCGGGTTCTCGCTGGCCTTCGCGGTGAATGCGGTGGGCTTCTTCTCGGCCTCGCAATTCGCCGGCCGGCTGGCGGAGCGCTTTGGCATGGAGCGGGTGATCTCGCTGGCGATCACCGGCTTTGCCGGGCTGGCGCTGGTCCTGTCGCTGGTGGTGCTGGCGGGTTTCGACGGGCTGCCCGTGGTCATCGCCGGGCTGTTTCTGGCCAATGCCTGCCTGGGGCTGGTCATGCCGACGGCCATGGTCATGTCGCTGGACCCGCATCCCGACATCGCCGGGCTTGCCTCGTCGCTGGGCGGCACGATCCAGATGCTGACCGGCGGGCTGATGATCGCCGTGACCGGGCCGTTCCTGAACAACACCGCGGCGACCATGGTGCCGGCGATCGCGCTTTGCGCGGCGCTTGCCTGGGGGGCTGCGGCGGCCTCGCTGCCGCGGCTGCGCATCCTGGCCTGAGGGTTCAGCCCCAATAGGCGGCGGCGGTGAATTCGCGGCGGGACAGGCCGCGCGCGGCAAGCCGCCGCCGCGCCTCGCGGGCTTCATGCGCGGGGCCGGCGAACCAGACATGACGGTCCTGCGCCGCATCGAAGCCGGCGGCGTCCAGCGCGGCCAGCAGGTCGTCGCAGCGGCTGACGCGCGGGTCGCGGGCCAGTTCGGCCAGATCCGCGGGCGCGGCGCGCAGGACGGCCTGCACCTCGCCCCGCGCCTGGTCCAGCATCCGCGCGATGGCGGGCAGGGCGGTCTCGTCGCCAAAGAGCCACAGCCGGCCGGCTTCGGGGCAACCGCCGCCGCCGGGGCCGATCAGCCCGACCGGATCGCCGGGCCGGGCGCGATCCGCCCAGTCGCAGGTCGGGCTGTCCGCATGGCGGAAGATGTCGAAATCCACCCAGTCCCCGCGCTGCGCGGCGACGGTATAGACGGCGCGATGCGGCGCATCCGGCCCCTCGGGCCAGACGGTGCGGCCGCTGGCGGCGATGCGCGGCCAATGCGGCTTGCGCCCGGCCGGCGGCAGCAGCAGGCGGAAATGCAGCGAGCCTTCGCCGAAGCGGGCGGCATCCTCGCCCGAGACGCGGACGCGCAGGAAGCCGGGGGTGCGCGCCGCGACCCCGACCACCCGCATCAGCGACAGGCCGGGGGCCAGCGCGCCCTCGTCGACATTGTCCCAGCGGATGCTCAGGCCCTGCTCCTCGAACAGCGTGGTGGCGGTGTCCTGCAAATTGCCGATCAGCCGCCGCTCGGGCGCGCTGAGTTCAAGCCGGGCCGAGGCCCCGTCACGCACCAGCGCCAGCTCGCAGCCCCAAAGATGCAGCGCCAGGCTGTCGGGGGTCTCGATCAGGTCGATCTCCCATTCCGCGGCGCGGGCCTTGAGCGCGGCCGCCGCCGCCCCCGAGGCCGAGCCGAGGATCCCGGTGCTGCGATAGGGTCTGATCGGGAACATGGCAGGTCTTTCCGGCAGCCAGCATCGCGGCCGGATATATACCCAAGCGAAACTCTCGGCAATACGGTGCCTATGCCGCCCCCTCGCGGTCGAGCAAGGCGCGCTTGCGCGCCACGCCCCAGCGATAGCCCGACAGCGCGCCGTCGCTGCGCACGACGCGGTGGCAGGGGATGGCGACGGCGATCGGGTTCGCGGCGCAGGCTTGCGCCACGGCGCGGCTGGCCTGCGGCTCGCCGATGCGGCGGGCGATCTCGGCATAGCTGGCGGTGGTGCCGGGCGGAATCTGGCGCAGGGCCTGCCAGACGCGCTGCTGGAAGGCGGTGCCGCGGATGTCCAGCGGCAGGTCCAGCCCGATGCCCGGCGCCTCGATGAAGCCGACGATGCGGGCGACCAGCGCCTCGAATTCCGCGTCGCCGCCGATCAGGGTGGCTGCCGGAAAGCGGTCCTGGAAGTCGCGCAACAGCGCCTCGGGGTCGTCGCCAAGCGCGATGGCGCAGATGCCGCGGCGGCTTTGCGCGACCAGGATGGCGCCAAGCGCGCATTGTCCCAGCGCAAAGCGGATCTCGGCCCCCGCGCCGCCCTTGCGCCAGGCCGAGGGCGTCATGCCCAGCATCCCGTCGGCGCCTTCATAGAAGCGGCTGCTCGAGTTGAAGCCCGCCTCGTAGATCGCGCCGGTGACGCTGGCGCCTTGGGCCAGGCGGGCGCGCAGACGGCCGGCGCGATGTGCGGCGGCATAGGCGCGGGGCGTCAGCCCGATAATCGCCTTGAACTGGCGGTGAAAGTGGAACGGGCTCAGCCCCGCTGCCTCGGCCAGCGCCTGAAGGGTGGGCGGCGTCTCGGCCTGCTCGATCAGGCGACAGGCGGCGGCGACCAGCGCGGCATTGGCCTCGGCGGCCGATGCACCCCTGGGGTTGCAGCGCCGGCAGGGGCGAAAGCCCGCCGCCTCGGCCTGATCGGGCGAGGCGTAGAGGGTCACGTTCTGCGGCTTTGCCCGCCGCGACGGGCAGGAGGGGCGGCAATAGACCCCGGTGGTGCGCACGGCATAGACGAAGCTGCCGTCGGCCGCCGCGTCGCGCGCCAGCACCCGCTGCCAGCGCGGGTCGCTTTCGGTCGGGATCGGGGTGTGGTCCATGGCAGGAACCTTTCTGCTGCGTCATTCCTGCTATCATATCTAGGGCCGGCCGACGACCGCCGCACTCCGCCGCTTGCGGTCAAATCCGCGCTTTCAGGGGATGTTCAGCGCCGTATCCAGCAGGGTGTTGGGCTGGACCAGCGCCGCCAGCGCGGCGGGGTCGGTAATGGTGACGCGCATGCCGTCGATATGCACGCCATGGTCGCGCAGCGCCTTGAAGGCGCGCGACAGGCTTTCCGGCGTCATCCCCAGATACGAGGCCAGCAGCCGCTTTTCCTGCGGCAGCACGAAGCCCTGCGCGCCGCCGGTATCGAGCGATCTTTGCCACAGATAGGCGCCCAGCCTTTCGCGGGCGTTGCGCAGCTTGAGGTTCTTGGCATGGCGGACGAAGTTGCGATAGCCCTCGGAAAGCTCCTGCACCGTGGCCAGGGCAAAGCCGTGGTCGCGGGCAAAGGCGGCGCGCACGTCCACCGCCGGGATCAGCACGATGCGAGAGCGCCGCAAGGTGCGCGCCGACATCAGATAGGGCGCGTCGCGCATGCAGGCGGCCAGGATGAAGGTGGCGACCGGCTGGACCACGGCCATGGTGGTGTCGCGGTCCTGCCAGTTGGCGTAAAGCTCGACCGCGCCTTCCAGCACCACATGCAGGAAATTCGCGACCTCGCCCTGACGGATCAGTTCCAGTTGCGCGGGAAAGACCTGGTCATAGGCCGCATGCATCAGCGCGTCGAAGGCCGGGCTGGTCATGTTGCGAAACAGCGGCAGGTTGCGGATGTCGTTGCGGTCCTCTTCGCGCATATGGGTCGTCCTGCGTGGTGTTTGTGGAATCGGCGTCACGCTTGCAAAAATCTTGATTTAAGTCAATCATCAAATCAATATTTGTCACGAACAGTGGCGGCATATGCAGGCTGACGATTTGAGAAGTCACCAGATCGGACAGTGCAGAATCCAAATCCGGTCGGTTTTCCCGGGCCGGCCGGACAAAGTTGATCCAGATCAAACCTCGCGAAAGGGGCCCGTGCTGGGTGAGCGTCGAAACAGCGCGCGAAAGTCCCAATCGGAGCATCCGCCATGCCGGACCCAAGTTCCTTTCCCCCGATGCAGCAGCAAAAGGCGCTGTGGCTCAGCACCACCGCCTTCACGCTGTGCTTCGCCGTCTGGACGATCTTTTCCATCATCGGCATCACCATCAAGGAAGAGCTCGGCCTGACCGAGTTCGAATACGGTGTGCTGATCGCCACGCCCATCCTGACCGGCTCGCTGGTGCGGCTGATCCTGGGTGTCTGGACCGAACGCTATGGCGGGCGGCTGGTGTTTTCGCTGCAGATGCTGTTCACCGGCATCGCCACCTGGGCGCTGACCTGGGCCGAGAGCTATGCCGGCTTCCTGCTGGCCGCGCTGGGCGTGGGCATGGCGGGCGGCTCGTTCATCATCGGCGTCGCCTATGTCTCGAAATGGTTCCCGGCCCAGCGGCAGGGCACCGCGCTCGGCATCTTCGGCATGGGCAACGTGGGCGCGGCGGTGACCAAGTTCATCGCGCCCTTCATCCTGGTCGCCTGGGGCTGGCAGGCCGTGGCGCAGATCTGGGCGGTGGGCATCGCGCTGATGGGCGTGGTCTTCCTGCTGGTCGCCCGCGACGATCCCGATTTCGAGGCCCGCCGCGCCCAGGGCATCGCCGCGCCGACGCTGGCCGAGCAATTCGCGCCGCTGAAGAGGCTGCAGGTCTGGCGCTTCGCGCTTTACTATTTCTTCGTATTCGGCGGTTTCGTCGCCCTGGCGCTGTGGCTGCCGCATTACCTGACGCAGGTCTATGGCGTCGACCTGCGGGTCGCGGGCATGGCGGCGGCGGCCTTCAGCCTGTCGGCCAGCATCTTCCGCGCCTATGGCGGCGTGCTGTCGGACCGTTTCGGCGCGCGCACGGTGATGTATTGGACCTTCGGCTTCAGCGCCCTGTTCCTGTTCATGCTGTCCTATCCGCCGACCGACTATACCATCCGCGGCAAGGACGGGCTGATCTCGTTCTCGACCGAGATGGGGCTCTGGCCCTTCGTGGTCACGCTGTTCGCGCTGGGCTTCTTCATGAGCCTGGGCAAGGCTGCGATCTTCAAGCATATCCCGGTCTATTACCCGAACCATGTCGGGGCGGTCGGCGGGCTTGTCGGCATGATCGGCGGCCTGGGCGGCTTCATCCTGCCCATCGTCTTTGGCGCGCTTCTGGACCTGACCGGGATCTGGACCTCCAGCTTTGCGCTGCTGTTCCTGGTGGTCGTCGTCTCGATGGCCTGGATGCATCTGTCGATCCGCGCCATGGAGCGCCGCGCGCAGGGCCGGGCCCTGGACCGGCTGCCGAACTTTCCCGAACTGGCCGAGGTGCATGACCCCGAGCGCACGGTGATGCCGCGCGTGCTGGACGACTGGCGCCCCGAGAACCCGACCTTCTGGGCCGAGCAGGGCCGCAAGATCGCCAGGCGCAACCTGTGGATCTCGATCCCCGCCCTGACGCTGGCCTTCGCGGTCTGGATGGTCTGGTCGGTGGTGGTGGCCAAGCTGCCGCTGATCGGCTTCGACTTCACCCAGGACCAGCTGTTCTGGCTGGCGGCGCTGCCGGCGCTGTCCGGCGCCACGCTGCGCATCTTCTACAGCTTCATGGTGCCGATCTTTGGCGGGCGGCTGTGGACCACGCTGTCCACCGCCTCGCTGCTGATCCCGGCCATGGGCATCGGCTATGCGGTGCAGGATCCCTCGACGCCCTATCTGATCTTCGTGGTGCTGGCGCTGCTTTGCGGGCTGGGCGGCGCGAACTTCGCCTCGTCCATGGCCAATATCAGCTTCTTCTTCCCCAAGGCCGAAAAGGGCAACGCGCTGGGGCTGAACGCGGGCCTGGGCAACCTGGGCGTATCGCTGATGCAGTTCCTGGTGCCCATCGTCATCACCGCCGGCGTTTTCGGCGCCATGGGCGGCGCCCCGCAAGAGCTTTCGGACGGCGGGCGGCTGTGGATGCAGAACGCGGGCTTCGTCTGGGTGCCCTTCATCATCGCCTCGACCATCGCGGCATGGCTGGGCATGAACGACATCACCGATGCCCGCGCCAGCTTCCGCGAGCAGGCGGTGATCTTCACCCGCAAGCACAACTGGGTGATGTGCCTGCTCTATATCGGCACCTTCGGCAGCTTCATCGGCTATTCGGCGGGCTTTCCGCTGCTGACCGGCCTGGCCTTCCCGGACGTGAACGCGCTGCAATTCGTCTTTCTCGGCCCGCTGGTCGGTGCGCTCAGCCGCGCAGGAACGGGCTGGCTGTCCGACCGGGTCGGCGGCGGGCGGGTGACCTTCTGGGTCTTTGCCGGCATGATCGCCTCGGTGGGGCTGGTCATCGTCTCGCTGCAGGCGCTGTCCTTCTGGGGCTTCTTCGCGGGCTTCATGGCGCTGTTCTTCTTTACCGGGGTCGGCAATTCCTCGACCTTCCAGATGATCCCGGTGATCATGCGCAAGGAAGTCGCGCGGCTCGAGCCGCAGCTTTCGCCCGAGGATCGTCGCCGCCAGTCCGACCGCGAATCCGCCGCGATCATCGCCTTCACCAGCGCGATCGGCGCCTATGGCGGGTTCTTCATCCCCAAGGCTTACGGCAGCTCGATCGCCCTGACCGGATCGGCGCTTGGCGCGCTCTGGGCCTTCCTGGGCTTCTATGTGCTGTGCCTTGCCGTGACCTGGGTGTTCTACACCCGTCCGGGCGGCCTTCTGCACGACATCGAACGCGGCCGCGCCCCTTCCGGCGCCGCCACCCCCGCCTGACATAGGAGACAGCCATGAGCCATCTGCTGGACCGCCTGAACTTCCTGAAACCCACGCGCAAGGACGTGTTTTCGGAAGGGCATGGCCAGACCACGACCGAGAACCGCGACTGGGAGGACACCTATCGCTCGCGCTGGCGGCACGACAAGATCGTGCGCTCGACCCATGGGGTGAACTGCACGGGCTCATGCTCGTGGAAGATCTATGTCAAGTCCGGCATCGTCACCTGGGAAACGCAGCAGACCGACTATCCCCGCACAAGGCCGGACCTGCCCAACCACGAGCCGCGCGGCTGCGCGCGCGGCGCCTCATACAGCTGGTATCTTTACTCCGCGAACCGGGTAAAGACGCCGCTGATCCGCGGCCGGCTGATGAAGCTGTGGCGCGAAAAGCGCAAGACCATGACGCCCATCCAGGCATGGACCGCGATCCAGAACGACCCGCAGGCCCGCGAAAGCTATACCCGCATCCGCGGCAAGGGCGGCTTCGTGCGCGCGACCTGGGACGAGGCGACCGAGATCACCGCCGCCGCCAACGCCTATACCGCCCGGACATACGGCCCCGACCGGGTCTTCGGCTTTTCGCCGATCCCGGCCATGTCGATGATCTCCTATGCGGCGGGCACGCGCTACCTGTCGCTTCTGGGCGGCACCTGCATGTCCTTTTACGACTGGTATTGCGACCTGCCGCCGGCCAGCCCGCAGACCTGGGGCGAACAGACCGACGTGCCGGAATCGGCGGACTGGTATAATGCGGGCTACCTGCTGCTCTGGGGCTCGAACGTGCCGCAGACCCGCACGCCCGACGCGCATTTCTATACCGAGGCGCGCTATCGCGGCACCAAGTCGGCGGTGATCTGCCCCGACTATTCCGAGGCGGCGAAGTTCGGCGACATCTGGCTGAACGCCAAGCAGGGCACCGATGCGGCGCTTGGCATGGCCTTTGGCCATGTCATCCTGCGCGAATTCCACCTGGACCGGCAGGCCGAGTATTTCGAGGATTACTGCCGGCGCTATTCCGACATGCCGATGCTGGTGCGGCTGGACGAGCGTGACGGCCGCCTGATCCCCGGCCGCCAGCTGCGCGCCAGCGATTTCGACGGCGCGCTGGGACAGTCGAACAACCCGGAATGGAAGACGGTGGCCATCGACGAGGCCACGGATCGCATCGTGGTCCCGAACGGCTCGGTCGGTTTCCGCTGGGGCGAAGAGGGGCGCTGGAACCTGGAGCAGAAGGCCGGCGAGGACGAGGTCCGGCTGAAGATGAGCCTGATCCTGGACGAGGACCGCGACGACGTGCTTGGCGTCGACTTCCCCTATTTCGGCGGAGCCGCGACCAACGGCTTCGCGGTGGACGACCGCGGCGGGGTGCTGACTCGCAACGTGCCGGTCAAGCGCCTGACCCTGGCCAATGGCGAGGAGGCGCTGGTCGCCACGGTCTTCGACCTGTTCTGCGCCAATTACAGCCTGGACCGGGGCCTGGGCGGCGAGAACGTTGCCCGCGACTACGACGCCGACGTGCCGTTCACCCCCGCCTGGGCCGAGCGCATCACCGGCGTGCGTCGCGACAAGATCATCCAGGTCGCCCGCGAATTCGCCGCCAATGCCGAAAAGACCAACGGGCGGTCGATGATCATCATCGGCGCGGCGATGAACCACTGGTTCCACATGGACATGAACTATCGCGCCGTCATCAACATGCTGGTGATGTGCGGCTGCGTCGGCCAGTCGGGCGGCGGCTGGGCGCATTACGTCGGCCAGGAAAAGCTGCGCCCGCAGACCGGCTGGACGGCGCTGGCCTTTGCGCTGGACTGGGCACGGCCGCCGCGGCACATGAACTCGACCTCGGCCTGGTATGCCCATACCGACCAGTGGCGCTATGAGACGGTGAGCACGCAGGAAATCCTGTCGCCCACAGCGCCGGCGGGCGATTGGAGCCGGCTCAGCCTGATCGACTACAACATCCGGGCCGAGCGCATGGGCTGGCTGCCCTCGGCCCCGCAACTGCGTACCAACCCGCTGGAGGTCGGCCATGCGGCAAAGGCCGAAGGCATCCCCGCCAGGGACTATGTTGCGCGCGAGCTGAAATCCGGCGCGTTGCAGATGTCCTGCGAGGACCCGGATGCGCCTGAGAACTGGCCGCGCAACCTGTTCGTCTGGCGCTCGAACCTGCTGGGTTCCTCGGGCAAGGGGCATGAATATTTCCTCAAGCACCTGCTCGGCACCGATCACGGCGTGCAGGGCAAGGATCTGGGCGAGGAGGGGCGCCAGAAGCCGGTCGAGGCGGTCTGGCACGACCAGGCGCCGCAAGGCAAGCTGGACCTGCTGGTCACCATCGACTTCCGCATGTCCACCACCGCCGTCTATGCCGACATCGTCCTGCCGACCGCCAGCTGGTATGAAAAGGACGACATGAACACCTCGGACATGCATCCGTTCATCCACCCGCTGCAAGCGGCGGTGGACCCGGCATACGAGTCCAGGAGCGACTGGGAGATCTTCAAGTCCATCGCCCGCAAGTTCTCGGAAATCGCGCCCGAAGTGCTGGGGGTCGAGACCGACGTGGTCCAGCTTCCCCTGCAGCACGACAGCGCCGGCGAGATCGCCCAGCCCTTCGTGCAGGACTGGAAGCAGGGCGAATGCGAGTTGATCCCCGGCAAGACCGCGCCCGCCTATATCGAGATCGAGCGAGACTATCCGAACCTCTACAAACGCTTCACCGCGCTGGGCCCGTTGATGGAAAAGCTGGGCAATGGCGGCAAGGGCATCTCCTGGGACACCAGGGACGAGGTGCATCACCTGCAGGCGCTGAACGGCCGCGTGACCGAAGAGGGCGCGACCAAGGGCATGGCGCGGATCGAGACGGCGATCGACGCCGCCGAAGTGGTGCTGATGCTGGCGCCCGAAACCAATGGCGAGGTGGCGGTCAAGGCATGGGACGCGCTGTCCCGCGCCACGGGACGCGAGCACAGGCACCTGGCCGAGGTCAAGGAGGATGAGAAGATCCGCTTCCGCGACATCGCCGCCCAGCCACGGAAGATCATCTCGTCCCCCACCTGGTCGGGCATCGAAAGCGAGGAGGTCTGCTACAACGCCGGCTGGACCAACGTGCATGAGCTGATCCCGTGGCGCACCGTCTCGGGCCGCCAGCAGCTTTACCAGGACCACGAATGGATGCGCGCCTTTGGCGAGGGCTTCGTGACCTGGCGCCCGCCGGTCGACCTCAAGACCGTGGGTGCGGATGCGAGGAAATCGCTGGCCGCGGGCGAAAAGCACGTGGTGCTGAACTTCCTGACCCCGCACCAGAAATGGGGCATCCACTCGACCTATACCGACAACCTCTTGATGCTGACGCTGAACCGCGGCGGCCCGGTGGTGTGGATCTCGGAAATCGACGCCAGGAAAGCCGGGCTGGTCGACAACGACTGGGTCGAGGTCTTCAACAGCAATGGCGTCATCACTGCCCGCGCGGTGGTCAGCCAGCGCATGAAGGAAGGCAGCATGTTCATGTATCACGCCCAGGAAAAGATCGTGAACACGCCCGGCAGCCAGATCACCAACCTGCGCGGCGGCATCCACAACTCGGTGACGCGCATCGTGCCCAAGCCCACCCACATGATCGGCGGCTATGCCCAGTTGGCCTATGGCTTCAACTATTACGGCACCGTGGGCGCGAACCGGGACGAATTCGTCATCGTCCGCAAGATGAACAAGGTCGACTGGCTTGACCGACCCCTGGAAACGGGCCCCGCAACCCAAGGTATGGAGGCAGCGGAATGAAAGTGCGTGCGCAAATCGGCATGGTGCTGAACCTGGACAAGTGTATCGGCTGCCATACCTGCTCGGTGACCTGCAAGAACGTCTGGACCTCGCGCGAGGGCGTCGAATACGCCTGGTTCAACAATGTCGAGACCAAGCCCGGCATCGGCTATCCCAAGGATTGGGAGAACCAGAAGCGCTGGAACGGCGGCTGGGTGCGGACCCGCTCGGGGCATTTGCAACCCAAGCAGGGCGGCAAGTGGCGGATCCTGGCGAATATCTTCGCCAACCCCGACCTGCCCGAGATCGACGATTTCTACGAGCCCTTCGATTTCGACTACGACCACCTGAAATCGGCGCCCGAGATGCAGGCTTTCCCGACCGCCCGGCCGCGATCCAAGATCTCGGGCGAGCGGATGGAAAAGATCGAATGGGGCCCGAACTGGGAGGAAATCCTGGGCGGCGAGTTCGAGAAACGCAGCAAGGACTATAACTTCGAGGGCATCCAGAAGGACATCTACGGCGAATACGAAAACACCTTCATGATGTATCTGCCGAGGCTTTGCGAGCATTGCCTCAACCCGGCCTG
Organism: Paracoccus denitrificans; assembly: GCF_900100045.1. GTDB lineage: Bacteria > Pseudomonadota > Alphaproteobacteria > Rhodobacterales > Rhodobacteraceae > Paracoccus > Paracoccus denitrificans. The sequence goes on from NZ_FNEA01000023.1 coordinate 51,144, forward strand.
CGTCGCCTCGTGCCCCTCGGGCGCGATCTACAAGCGCGAAGAGGACGGGGTGGTGCTGATCGACCAGGACAAGTGCCGGGGCTGGCGGATGTGCGTATCGGGCTGCCCCTACAAGAAGATCTATTACAACTGGTCCACCGGAAAATCGGAAAAATGCATCCTGTGCTATCCGCGCCTTGAATCGGGCCAGCCCACGGTCTGCTCGGAAACCTGCGTCGGCCGCATCCGTTATCTGGGCGTGATGCTTTACGACGCGGACAAGATCGCCGAGGCCGCCGCGGCGGAATCGGAGATGGATCTTTACGACGCGCAGCTCGGCGTCTTCCTGGACCCCAACGACCCCGAGGTGGTCGCCGCCGCCCGCGCCGAGGGCGTACCCGAGGACTGGATCAAGGGCGCGCAGAAATCGCCGATCTGGAAGATGGCGATGGAATGGAAGATCGCCTTCCCGCTGCACCCGGAATACCGCACCCTGCCGATGGTCTGGTATGTGCCGCCGCTGTCGCCGATCCAGAACGCCGCCGAGGCGGGCAAGATCGCCGCCCAGGACGACATGCCCGACGTGCGCAGCCTGCGCATCCCGCTGCGCTATCTGGCGAACATGCTGACCGCGGGGGACGAGGCGCCCGTCGCCGCCGCGCTGGAGCGGATGCTGGCCATGCGCAGCTACATGCGCTCGAAAACGCTGGACGGGGTGGTCAACCTGGGCGTCGCCAAGCGCGTCGGCCTGACGCCGCAGCAGATCGACGAGATGTATCATCTGCTCGCCATCGCCAATTACGAGGATCGCTTCGTCATCCCGACCACGCATCGCGAGATCGTCGAGGATGCCTATGACCTGCGCGGGGGCTGCGGCTTCACCGACGGGCATGGCTGCTCGTCGGGCGACAGCCCCTCGCTCTTCGGCGGCAAGAAGTTTCGCAGCCCGCAGGAGTTCATCGCATGAAAAGCTTCCGAGCCCTTTCCGCGCTGCTCAGCTATCCCAGCGAGGATCTGATCGCCGCACTGCCCGAAATCGACGCAATCCTGCAGGCCGAGGGGCTGTTCGGCCCCAAGCGCATGGAGGAAATCCGCCGCCTGCTGCATGAACTGCGGCAGGGCGACCTCTACGATCTTCAGGAGCGCTATGTGCTGCTGTTCGACCGCTCGCGCAGCCTGTCGCTGAACCTGTTCGAGCATGTGCATGGCGAAAGCCGCGACCGCGGCGGCGCCATGGTGGACCTGCTGGAGACCTATCGCGCCGGCGGCTTCGACCTGGTCGGGTCGGAACTGCCCGACCACCTGCCGGTGCTGCTGGAATACCTCTCGACCCGGCCCCTGCCCGAGGCAGAGGCGCTCCTGGCCGATGCGTCCCATATCCTCGTCGCGCTGGCCGAACGGCTGACGCGGCGCGAGACGGCCTATGCCGGCGTGCTCAGCGCGTTGGTGACGCTGGTCGTGACCGAGCCGGCCGCGCTGCCCGAGGAACTGGCCGCCGTCCCCGACGACGACCCCGAGGACCTGGCGGCGCTGGATGCCGTCTGGGAAGAGGCGCAGGTCACCTTCGGCCCCGATCCCAATGCCGGCTGCCCGGTCAGCCGCGACATCCTTGCCCGCATGGACGCCCCGCGCGTCGCCAACCCGGCGCAATGAACGAGGAGGCTCAGATGAACAATTTCCTTTTCGGCATCTACCCCTATATCGCCATCACGGTGATGATCCTCGGTTCGGTCATCCGCTACGACCAGGACCCGTTCAGCTGGAAATCGAAGTCCAGCCAGATCCTGCGGCGGCGGCAATTCGTCATCGGCTCGGTCCTGTTCCATGTCGGCGTGCTGGTGATCCTTGGCGGCCATCTGGTCGGGTTGCTGACGCCGGTCGCCGTATTCGACGGCTTGGGCATCAGCCATGGCGCCAAGCAGGTGCTGGCGATGACCGCGGGCGGCATCGCCGGGGTCATGGCGCTGGTGGGCGGCGGGATGCTGCTGCATCGTCGGCTTTACGACCCGCGGGTGCGCGCCCATACCACCCTGGCCGATACCGGCATCCTGGCCTTGCTGATCGCGCAGCTGGTGCTGGGGCTGATGACCATCCTGGTCTCGATGCAGCATCTGGACGGGCACGAGATGGTGCTGCTGATGTCCTGGGCGCAAGGGATCGTCTATTTCCGCGCCGGCGCGGCCGAGCATCTGGCCCATGTGCATTGGCTCTTCAAGCTGCATATCCTGCTGGGGCTGACCATCTTCCTGCTGTTCCCGTTCACGCGGCTTGTCCACATGATCTCGGCCCCCGTGCGCTATCTGTGGCGGCCGGGCTACCAGATCGTGCGGACCAAGCGTCAACCGGCCAAGCGCTATCCGGCGGAGTAAGGGCGATGCAGATGAAACCGCTGCTGCCGCCGGTCGTCGTGAACGGCGTGACCATCGACCCCGGCCGCATCGCGGCCGAGGCGCAGAACCATCCCGCGCCCAAGGGCAAGCCCGGCCATGCCTGGCGGGCCGCGGCCCGGGCGCTGGCGGTGCGCGAGCTTCTGCTGCAAGAGGCGCGCTCGCGGGGCATCGCCGCCGAGCCGGCCGAGCTTGCCCCCGGCCAATGGGAGACCGAGGACGAGGCCGCGATCCGCGCCCTGCTGGACCTGGCGATCCGGCCCGCGCCCGCCGACGAGGCGGCGCTGGCCGCGCATTACGCCGCGCATCCCGAACAGTTCCGTGCCCCCTCGCTTTACGAGGCGGCGCATATCCTGTTCGCCGCCGCGCCCGAGGATACCTCGGCTCGCACCGAGGCGCGGGCGCGGGCCGAGGCGGTGCTGGCCGAACTCCGGGCCGAGCCGCGGCGGTTTGCCGAACTGGCCGCGCGTTACAGCGCCTGCTCGTCCAAAACCGCCGGCGGGATGCTGGGGCAACTGACCTCGGGCGATACCGTGCCCGAGTTCGATGCCGTGCTGGCCACCATGGAGGAGGGCGCGCTGGCCCTGGCCGAGACGCGCTACGGCCTGCATGTCATCCGGCTGGATGCCCGGGCGCGGGGCGAGGTCCTGCCATTCGAGTCCGTGCTGCCGCAATTGCGGCAGGCGCATGACAAGGCGGCCTGGCTGCGCGCCAGCCGCGACTACCTGGACGGGCTGGTCGCCGGGGCCGAGATCTCGGGCATTTCCTTCGACCAGCAGGGGCGCGCGTGATGCATCTGGCCTATGTCAGCCTGCCCGGCCGCGGGGCGAACGACCGCTTCCTTGCCGCCATTGCCGAACGGGCGCAGGCGGCGGGGTTGCGGCTGGCCGGGACCGTGCAGGTCAATATCCAGCGCGAGGGGCGCATCAAATGCGACATGGACCTGCGCGTGCTGCCCGGCGGCCCGGTGCTGCGCATCAGCGAGGACCGCGGCAACGGCGCGCGCGGCTGCCGGCTGGATGCGGGCGTGCTGGAGGCGGCGGTGCTGGGCGTCACGGCGGCGCTGCCCGGTGCCGACCTGCTGCTGGTCAACAAGTTCGGCAAGCAGGAGGCCGATGGCCGCGGCTTCGCGCCCCTGATCGCCGAGGCCCTGTCGCGCGGCATCCCGGTCCTGGCCGGGGTGAACGGGCTGAACCTGCCTGCATTCCAGGCGTTCGCCGACGGGCTTGCTGCGCCGCTTGCCGCCGATCAGGCGCTGGTCATGGACTGGTGTCGGCGGGTCTGCAGGCTGCAACCGGCCTGAGGCGCAGACCCTGCAAGAAAAAGGCCCGGTCGCATGGCCGGGCCTTTTCGCATTGTGGCTCAGGCCGCGTGCCTTGCGCCCGAAAGCGGCTTTTTCGCGACGCGCGGCCGGGCCAGCACCGGCAGGTAAAGCAGCGCGAAGCCGCCGAAGGCCAGAAGCCAGAGCGTGCCCGACAGGTGCAGCAGCCAGACCTGTGCCGGAAGCAAGCCGGCCAGCAGCCGCAGCACCACCGAGCCGATGAGCGCCAGATATAGCGCCGTGGTGCCGGGTCCGGCATGCAGCGCCCGGCCGCTATGGCCAAGGCTCGCCCGGCTCATCACCGCCAGCGTCATCAGGCCGATGGCGCCGGCCAGCCAGACATGCCGCGCCGGTGCCGCCGCGATCAGGTCCAGGCCCGCCGCCGCCTCGGCCCAGAAACCCAATGCCAGCAGCGCATAGGCCAGGTGCAGCACCCAAAGCAACGGCTCGGCCCCGGTCCGCAAGCCTTGCCAGCGCGCCAGCCGCCACAGATGCGCCGCGCCGCAGGCCAGCATCAGCCAGGGCATGGCCGGCGCCTCGGGCACGGCGACGAAGCCCGCCAGGGTGACGACCGTCAGGCCCAGCACCAGCCCGTCGCCGCGGCCGAAGGGCGCAGGCAGGTGTTTCGCGCCCCGCGCCGCCAGCCAGTTGCGGGTAAAGCTGGGGATGATCCGCCCGCCGATCAGCGCGATCAGGATCAGCGCCGCGGCCAGTCCCAGCCGCATGCCCATGCCCTCAAAGGCCGGGTCGCCGCGGGCGGCCTCGATGTGGAACAGCGCGTTGCCGGCGGTGAACAGCGCCAGCAGCGCCAGCACCGGCAGGTTGCGCCAGTTCCGGCCGCGCAGGATCTCGCGTGCCAGGAAGGCGGCCAGCGACAGGACCCAGGCCAGGTCGATCAGCATGACCAGCCGCCAGTCGACCAGCGCCGAGACGGCGACGGCAACCCGGCCCAGAAGCCACAGCCCGACCAGCCCGGCCAGGGGCATGCCCATCACCGGCAGCCGCCCGGTCCAGTTCGGCACCGCGGTCAGCAGGAAGCCGGCGATGACCCCGCCCAGATAGCCGAAAAGGAACTCATGCGCGTGCCAGCTGAACGGATCGAAGGCCAGGGGCAGGATCTCGGCCCCGCCGAGCATGGCCACCCAGATCGCCATGGCCAGCGCGGCCCAAAGCGCCGAGATGAGGAAGAAGGCCCGGAAGCCGTGGCTCAGCAGCACCGGCCCGTGATAGTTGCGCATGCGCTCCGAGGTGGACATCGCGCGTCTCCGTCAGAAATGGATCAGGGGCAGGGGGCGGCGCCGGGGCGCGCCTCGAGGAACCCTTGGGCAAAGATGGCGCCGGGCTGGATGCGCCGCAAGTCGGCCAAAGCGTCGCGGGGGGAAAGCCCGCTTTCCAGCAGGCACGCGTAAAGCCGGGCCACGGCCGCGAAGTCGCCCGGCTGCGGCGACAGCCGCAACGCGCCGACGCCGGCCTCGCGCAGGGGGTCGACCTGTCCCGCCACGCTCATATGGGTATAGCTCAGCGTCTGCACGCCGTTCACGGTCAGGAAGGGCTGGCCCTCCAGCGTCTCGACCGTGCGGCCGTCGGGATCTTCGGCGCAGACGAACTGGCAGCTGTCCTTGGCGCGGTCGTGCAGCCGCGCGTGATAGCAGCGCCCCGAGATCGCCAGCGGCGCCCGGCCATGGCCCCAGACCTCGACCGCGACGCCCGCCTGCTGTCCGGCGCGGGCCAGTTGCGCGACCGATTCCAGCGGCAGCTCCGGCGGCAGGCAGATGCGCCGCGCGCCCCGCGCCGCCAGCCATTCCAGCGTGCCCTCGTTATAGACGTTGACCGTCGGGCCGACCCAGAAGGGCGCGCCTTCGGGCAGGTGCTTCAGCGCGCTGAGATCGGCGATCTCGACCGGCAGGCCGGATGCGAACAGCTCGGCCGTCTGCCGGCGCTCGCGCTTGAGCGTGATCAGCGTCAGCGTTGACAGCGCCACCTCCTTGCCGGCGGCCAGCAGCACCTCGACCGCGGCGGGGATTTCGTGCTGCCAGAAGGGCAGGCGCTTCGAGCAGACCCATTCGCCGATCACCACCCGCTGAACGGGGGTGTCGGCCAAAGTCCGGTAGAAGGCGCGGACCTGCTCCGCGCTCCAGAAAAAGGCGATGGGGCCGACGGTCAGGTCCATGGTCATCTCCAGGTCTTGGCATAGGCGCCGGTGGTTGCGGCCTGGCCCTCGGTCAGCCGCGCAAGCAGTCCCTCGGGCATCGGGGCGCCCTGGTCGGCGGCCTCGACGGCGGCGCGGAAGGCGCGCACCACCTGCGCCACATAGGCGCGCGAGCGTTGCCGCCCCTCGATCTTCAGGGCGCTGACCCCGGCCTTTTGCAGCGCCGGGATCAGGCGGGTCGCGTCCAGGCTGACCGGGTCCTCGAAGATATGGCCGGTCTGGCTGTCCCCCTTGCCGTCGGGCGAGGTGAAGCAGCCCTTGCACAGCGTCGGATAGGGCACAGGCATGCCCTTGGGCGTGCGGTGGATCAGGAAATCGCCCAGCCGCGCCTCGTGATTGCCGGCCACATCGGCATAGGCGACATGGCTTGCGGGCGAGCAGACGCCGTTCATGTTAGGCGAAAGCCCGGTCGCATAGGAGGACAGCGAACAGCGTCCCTCGGCCATGACGCAAAGCCCGCCGAAGACGAAAACCTCGGTTTCCACGTCGATCTCGCGATTGATGGCGGTGATCTCCTCGACCGACAGCACGCGCGGCAGGACGACGCGGCGGATGCCGAAAGCCTCGGCATAGAAGTTGATCGCGTCGGGATTGGCGGCGGCGGCCTGCACAGACAGGTGCAGCCGCAGGCCGGGATGGGCCTCGGCGGCATGGGCGATCAGGCCCAGGTCGGCCAGGATCACCGCATCTGCGCCCAGATCGGCGGCGTCGCGGACGGCGCGGTGCCACAGCACCTGGTCTCCGGCGCGCGGGAAGGTGTTGATCGCCACCAGCACCTTGGCGCCGCGCGCATGGGCATAGGCCACGCCCTCGGCCAGTTCCTCGCGGCTGAAGTTCAGCCCGGGAAAGTTGCGGGCATTGGTTTCGTCGGCAAAGCCGCAATAGACCGTATGCGCGCCCGCATCGACCGCCGCGCGCAGCGCCGCCGGGGTTCCGGCCGGGCAGACCAGCTCCATCATGGCATCACCTCTTGTCGGGACAGAATCAGGCCGCTCTTGCGCGCCACCAATGCCGAGCCGCGGCGCAGCCAGCGGTCCAGCGGCCGGCCGGACAGCCCCGCCAGTTCCTCGGTCAGGTCCAGTTCGGCGTCGTCCAGCGCATTGCGCAGCGCCAGCACCGCCGAGGTGTCGCCCCCGATCTGCAATTCGCCGGAAAAGAACAGCGCATCGCCATCCTCGGCGCCGTGCAGCATGGCCAGGAATGCCGCCAGCCCGCCGCGGATCGCGGCGTCATGCCCGGGCTCGGGCGCATGGCGCGCATGGGCGGTCAGCCGCCGCGCCTCGGGCTGCATCAACAGCAGGAACGGCGCGTCGCTGACATCAAGCAGGAATCGTGCCTGGGCGTAGGGGCCGAGCCGCGACAGGATCGCCGGCTTTTTCGCGGCGATCCGGCGCAGGAACGCCGTCAGCGCCAGGCCAAGGGCCGGGCGGGCAAGCGGCGGGGGCGGAAGCCGCATCAGAAGCGGCGGCAGGGTGGGGCGCTGGGTCATGTCCCGGGTCTAGGCCGGTCAATCGGCGCTGTGATTGATATTCGTCAAATCAGCCGAGGAAATTCCCGCCTAGCCTTTGCTTCATGACGCCCGCCGGCCGCGGGCTTGCCGGAGCCTTCGATGCGCAGTCTTCCCTCGTTTCCCGATCTGCGGGCCTTCCTGTCCTGGCTAGAGGCGCGGGGCGAGCTTGCCCGCATCGCCGAGCCGGTGTCGCTGCGCCACGAGATGACCGCGGTGCAACTGGCCTGCCTGCGCCGCGGCGGCCCGGCGCTGCGCTTCGACCGGCCCCAGGGGGCGCGCATTCCCGTTGTCGCCAATCTTTTCGGCACGCGGGCGCGGGTCGCGGCCGGGCTGGGGCTGCAGCCGGACGAGATCGCGGGCTTTGGCGAGTTCCTGGCCGCGCTGCGCAGCCCGGCCCCCGTCGAGGGCATGCGCGACGCCATGTCGCGCTGGCCGATGCTGCGCGCGGCGCTGGCGACGCGGCCCAGGCTTTTGCGCCACGGCCCGGTGCAGGAGGAGGAATTGCCCGGCCTCGATTCGCTGCCGGTGCAGACGCCCTGGCCGGGGGATGGCGGGCCTCTGATCACCTGGCCGGTGGTACTGACCCGGCCGCAGGACAGCCGGACCGAGGATCTGACCCGCTACAACCTCGGCGTCTATCGCGCGCAGGTGCTGGCGCCCGACCGGCTGATCCTGCGCTGGCTGGCGCATCGCGGCGGGGCGGCGCATCACCGCAGCTGGGCGCGGGCGGGCGAGCCGATGCCCGTCGCCATCGCGCTTGGCGCCGATCCGGCGCTGCTGCTGGCCGCCGCGTTGCCGCTGCCCGAGACGGTTTCGGAACTGGGCTTTTCCGGCGTGCTGCGCGGTGCGCGCAGCGAACTCGTCGCAGCGCAGACCGTGCCGCTGATGGTGCCCGCCCGCGCCGAAGTGATCGTCGAGGGCTGGGTCCATCCCGGCGAGACGGCGCCCGAGGGACCGTTCGGCGACCATACCGGCTATTACAACGCCGTCGAACCCTTTCCGGTCATGCGCGTCAGCCGCATCACCTGCCGCAGCGATCCGCTTTACCTGTCCACCGTGACCGGCCGGCCGCCCGATGAGCCTTCGGTCATCGGCGAGGTGTTCAACGACCTGGCCCTGCCGGTGATCCGCGCCCAGATCCCCGAGATCACCGACCTGTGGCTGCCGCCCGCCGCCTGTTCCTATCGCATGGCGGTGGTGGCGATCGACAAGCGCTATCCCGGCCAGGCGCGGCGGGTGATGATGGCGCTGTGGGGGATGCTGCCGCAATTCAGCTATACCAAGCTGGTCGTGGTGGTGGACCGCGACATCGACGTGCGCAGCTGGGACGACATCGCCTGGGCGATCTCGACCCGGATGGACCCCGGCCGCGACGTGATGCTGATCGACCGCACGCCGATGGATTACCTTGACTTCGCCTCGCCCGTCGAGGGGCTGGCGGGCAAGCTGGGGCTGGACGCCACCACCAAGATCGGCGCCGAGACCGCCCGCGAATGGGGCCGCGTCATGCAACTGGACCCTAAGCACGAGGCGCGGGCCGAGGCGCTGCTCGACGCGGTGCTGCCATGAGGGTGGTGCTGGGCGTATCGGGTGCCTCGGGCGCGGTTCTGGCGCTGGATTGCGCCCGCGCGCTGGCCCGGCTCGGGGCGGAAATCGACCTGGTCGTCTCTGCCATGGCCGAACGAACGCTGGCCGAAGAGGTCGGCGCCGTGGCGCTGTCCGACCTGCGCTCGCTGGCTACGCGCGTCCATGACCAGCGCGACCTGGGGGCCGGGATCGCCTCGGGCTCCTGCCCGGTCGCGGGCATGATCGTCGCGCCCTGCTCGATGCGCAGCCTCGCGGCCATCGCGCATGGTTTCGACGACGGGTTGATGACCCGCGCCGCCGGCGTGCAGCTGAAGGAACGCCGGCCGCTGGTGCTGCTGGCGCGCGAGGCGCCGCTGACGTTGGCGCATCTGGAAAACATGCAGGCCGCGACCCGGATGGGTGCGGTGATCCTGCCGCCGGTGCCGGCCTTCTACCTGCGCCCGCAAAGCCTGGCCGAAGCCACCGCCCAGATCGCCGCCCGCGCGGTCGATCTGTTGCGCCTCGGCCCGCCACTGGCCCAAGCCTGGGCCCCCGCTCGACCCGCCCCCCATGGAGGAGATCAACATGACTGACATCACCCTTGCGCCCGACAGTATCGTCGGGGACATCGCCGCCCGGCTTCCGGGCGCCGCCGATGTGTTCCGCCGCGCCGGCATCAGCTTTTGCTGCGGCGGCAATGCCACGCTGGCCGACGCGGCGGCCAAGGCCGGCATGGACCTGCCGGCGCTGACCGCCGAATTGCAATCGCTGATCGACCGCGCCGGGCGCGACGCGCCGGCCGAAACCCCGGCGCTGATCGACCATATCCTGACGCGCTATCACGATACCCATCGCGAGGAACTGGGCTGGCTGATCGGCCTGGCCGAGCGGGTCGAGATGGTGCATGGCGACCATGACGAGGCGCCGCTGGGCCTGACCGAGGCGCTGGTCGCGCTGCGCGACGATCTGGAATTGCATATGTCCAAGGAAGAGACCGTGCTGTTCCCCGCCATCCTGCAAGGCGCCGGTGCGATGCTGGCCGGGCCGATCCGGGTCATGCAGGCCGAGCATGAGGATACCGGGCAACTGCTGCGCCGGATCGAGCATGTCACCCATGGCCTGACCCTGCCGGTCGGCGCCTGCGGTTCATGGACGGCGCTTTATACCGGCTTGCGCAAGCTGTGCGACGACGTGGTTGCCCATATCCACCTGGAGGAGGAGGTGCTGTTCCCGCGCGTGCTTGCGGCCTGAGGCATGGCGGGCGGCGTCGGGGCTTGCCGGGGCTTTCGGCGATCCGAAGGCGCCCGCGGCCCGGTTTCAGGCGCTGCTGCGCGTTGGAACGTCGAAGCGGGCGCGCTTCAGGATCGTGCCCGTGGCATCGATGGTCAGGCGCAGCGCCTGGCCCTGGAAAAAGAAGGTCAGGCGATGGCGCCCGGCATCCTCGCCCTCGCCGGTCTCGCAGCGGGTGGTGATGCGGTTCTCGCGCAGCAGTCCGGGCACGCGGCCGGGCTCGAGCCCGAAGGCCGAGGCGAGTTCCTGCGCCTCGACGACAAAGCCCTGTTCGGTCAAGTCGATCCTGTTCATGTCCATGCGATTTCCCCCTGGACGCCATGCTTGGCATATGGGCATGCGCCAGGGGTTTTGCCATGGCGCAATCGCGGCTGCACCCGATCTTGGTCAAGAACAGGGCGCGGGCGATCCCGTCGCGCCGCGCCCGTTCCCCTGTCGGCGGTAAGGCCGGTGCCGGCTCAGTTGACCTGCGCCAGTTCGGCATCCATGCGCTCGCGCGCCTTCTTGGGCATCTTCGCCGTCTGGGCGGCGTCGAGGTTTTCCGGCGCATCTCCGACCTGCACCAGCCCGACCATGCCCATGCCGAAATGCGGGGTGCATTTCACGCCGTAAAGTCCGGGCTCGGTCACGGTCAGCGCATAGGCTTCGTTGATCTTGCTTTTGAAGGTCTCGACGCCTTCGGGCAGGATTTCCTTGATGGCTTCGACGTTGTGGCTCTTGTCGGTGGGGATGAAGTTGATCACGTCGCCCGGCTCGGCGCGGATGAAGGCCGGCTCGAAGACCATGGCGCCCGATTCGCCCTTGTTGAGCATGTGCACCTCGTGGGTCGCGGCGAAGGCGGGGGCAAGAAGACCAAGCGCCAGCATGGCGCCTGCGGCTGCGGCAAGGGATTTGTGGAACATCGTGTTCTCCTTGGTAGTCAGGGCGGAACGCCCGCCCGTCGCCCCGTCCTAGGGCCTTTCCGGGCCGCGGGGCTTGAGAATTGTCAAATACCGAGGAAAAAACTCGGCCACTCGGCCTGACAGATTGTCGCAGGGTCGGGACGATCGCCCCTCCCGGGCCGGCTTGCCCCAGCGTCACTGCGTTTTGCTTGACCTAAGTCAACGTCCGGGATGCGGCAAAGGCATTAGAGAAGGGCCATGTGCTGCCGCGCGATCCATAAACGGGCCCAGGGCCTTGTCGCCTTCGCCGCGATTCTCCTTCTTCTGCTTGCGGGATGGGTCGGGACGGGTGCGGCGATGCCCGCCCATATCGCAGCGGCGATGAGCGGGCCCTTGCAGGAGGTCGCCATTTGCGCCGAGGGCCATGCCGCCACGATCTGGCTGGATGCCGAAGGCAATGAACACCCCGCCCCGCAGGAATGCCGCGACTGCCCGGTCTGCCACCCGCCTGCCCTGACCGCCGATCCCCAGCCGCAACTGCCGGCCGCGCCGGGCCGCTGGCTGCCCCAGGCCACGCGGCTTGCGGCGGCGCAGGTGCGCGGCGCGGGCCGGCCCCTTCTGGTGCAGGTGCGCGGCCCTCCGTCTTTCTCCTCTGCCTGGACCCATGCGGTCCCGTCGCCTGCGGGCGACCGTCCTTCGCCTGATGCGGTCGATCCGCGCCAGCCGATGCGCGGGATCCGGGCAATTGCCAGGGATGCCCGAGCATGAAGATCCTCCGCCTTGTCCTGACGATTGCGTCGCTGCTGCTTCCCGCGCTGCCGGCGGCTGCCGAAAGCGTGCTGGCGCAATTGTTGCCCGAACAGGACGCGGCCGAACTGGTGCCCGGCGCCGACGGGTTCGGGCCGATCCGGGCCGACCTGGCCGTCGCGCCGGTGCTGAAGGGCGGCGAGACCGTCGCCGATGCCTTCGTCACCTCGGATTTCGTCGGCACCACCGGCTATTCCGGCAAGCCCATCCATACGCTGGTCGCGCTGGACGAGGATGCGAAGGTCGCCGGCGTCCGGCTGGTCAAGCATTCCGAGCCCATCGTGCTGATCGGCATCCCCGAAGCCAAGGTCAAGGCGCTGGTCGAGGGCTACAGGGGCCTCGATCTGGTGGCCGAGGCGCAGTCGGGCGGCACCGCGCATGAGGTCGAGATCATCTCGGGCGCCACGGTCACGGTAATGGTGATCGACGATTCCATCGTGCGCTCGGGCCTGAAGGTCGCGCGTGCGCTGGGTCTTGGCGGCCTTGCCCCCGAAACCGTGGCGGCCGGCCCGAAATTCGAGATCGACCCCGAGGCCGTCCCACCCGCCGACTGGCACGAGATGGAGGGCGACGGCACCCTGCGCCGGCTGTCGCTGGATGTCGGCCAGGTGAACGCGGCCTTTGCCGCCAACCCCGACGCCCGCGCCGCCGAACGCGCGCTGACGCAGGCGCCCGAGACCACCTTCATCGAGATGCAGGCCGGGCTGGTCTCGGTCCCCGCCATCGGCGGCGCGCTTCTGGGGCCGGCGCAGGATGCGAACCTGAAAAGCTGGCTGGCGCCGGGCGACCAAGCCATCGCGGTGATGGGGCGCGGGCTCTACAGCTTCAAGGGCTCGGGCTATGTCCGCGGCGGCATCTTCGACCGCATCGTGCTGATCCAGGACGACGTTTCGGTCCGTTTCCGCGACCGCGACCACCGGCGGATGAACGCCATCGCCGCCGAGGGCGCGCCGGAATTCACCGAGATGGACCTGTTCAAGATCCCGGCCGCCTCGGGCTTCGACCCCGCGAAACCCTTTCGCATCCAGTTGCTGGTGCAGCGCGAGGTCGGGCCGATCGAGAAGGTGTTCCATACCTTCGACCTGGGCTACCAACTGCCGCAGAAATACCTGCGCAGCATCGCCCCGGCGCCCGAGGCCGCCGCACCCGCGGCGCAGGCGGACGAGAGCCAGGCCCAGGCGCAGCTGTGGAAACGCATCTGGCTGGATTCCAAGCCCAAGATCGCCGGGCTTGCCGCCATGCTGCTGGTGCTGACCGGAGTGTTCTTCTTCCAAAGCTTCACGACCCGCTACGAGCGCGCCTTCTATGTCTTCCGCATGGCATACCTGACCGTGACGCTGGTCTTTCTGGGCTGGTATGCCAATGCGCAACTGTCGGTCGTGAACCTGATGGCGCTGTTCGGCAGCCTGGTGAACGGCTTCAGCTGGCAGGCCTTCCTGCTGGATCCGCTGACCTTCATCCTGTGGTTCGCGGTGGCCGCGGCGCTGCTTTTCTGGGGGCGCGGGGCCTATTGCGGCTGGCTTTGCCCCTTTGGCGCGCTGCAAGAGCTGACCAACCAGGTCGCCCGCAAGCTGCGCATCCCGCAATGGACGCTGCCCTGGGGGCTGCATGAGCGGCTGTGGCCGGTCAAATACATGATCTTCCTCGGCCTTTTCGGCGTCTCGCTGATGAGCGTGGAGCAGGCCGAGCATCTGGCCGAGGTCGAGCCCTTCAAGACCGCGATCATCCTGAAATTCATCCGCGCCTGGCCCTTCGTGGCCTATGCGGCGGCGCTGCTGATCGCGGGGCTGTTCGTCGAGCGGTTCTATTGCCGCTATCTGTGCCCGCTTGGCGCGGCGCTGGCGATCCCGGCCCGGATGCGCATGTTCGACTGGCTCAAGCGCTATCACGAATGCGGCAATCCCTGCCAGACCTGCGCCCGGCAATGTCCGGTCCAGTCGATCCATCCGACGGGCGAGATCAACCCCAACGAATGCATCAACTGCCTGCATTGCCAGGTGCTCTACCAGTCCGAAACCACCTGCCCGGTGGTCATCAAGAAGTTGAAGCGGCGCGAGGCCGTGGCCGCCGGCAGCATGCCCAAGCTGGGCCAGCCACCGGCCGGCCATCCCAACGCCGCCCGCAAGATTGAAGCTTAACCAGAAGGAGTTCGATCATGGAATCGAAACAGGAAAAGGGTCTCAGCCGCCGCGCGCTTTTGGGCGCGACAGCCGGGGGCGCGGCCGTGGCCGGCGCGTTCGGCGGACGGCTGGCGCTGGGGCCGGCGGCGCTCGGCCTGGGCACGGCGGGGGTCGCGACCGTCGCCGGCAGTGGTGCGGCGCTGGCCGCCAGCGGCGACGGCTCGGTCGCGCCGGGGCAACTGGACGACTACTACGGCTTCTGGTCCTCGGGCCAGAGCGGCGAGATGCGCATCCTTGGCATTCCCTCGATGCGCGAGCTGATGCGGGTTCCGGTCTTCAACCGCTGCTCGGCCACCGGCTGGGGCCAGACCAACGAATCGCTGCGCATCCATGAGCGCACCATGAGCGAGCGGACGAAGAAGTTCCTTGCCGCCAATGGCAAGCGCATCCACGACAACGGCGACCTGCACCACGTCCACATGTCCTTTACCGAGGGCAAATATGACGGCCGCTTCCTGTTCATGAACGACAAGGCCAATACCCGCGTGGCGCGGGTGCGCTGCGACGTGATGAAATGCGACGCCATCCTGGAGATCCCCAACGCCAAGGGCATCCACGGCCTGCGGCCGCAGAAATGGCCGCGCAGCAACTATGTCTTCTGCAATGGCGAGGACGAGACGCCGCTGGTCAACGACGGCACCAACATGGAGGACGTGGCGAATTACGTGAACGTCTTCACCGCCGTCGATGCCGACAAGTGGGAGGTCGCCTGGCAGGTGCTCGTCTCGGGCAACCTGGACAACTGCGATGCCGATTACGAGGGCAAATGGGCCTTTTCGACCTCCTACAACTCGGAAAAGGGGATGACCCTGCCCGAGATGACGGCGGCCGAGATGGACCATATCGTCGTCTTCAACATCGCCGAGATCGAAAAGGCCATCGCTGCCGGCGACTATCAGGAACTGAACGGCGTCAAGGTCGTGGATGGCCGGAAAGAGGCAAGCAGCCTGTTCACCCGCTATATCCCCATCGCCAACAACCCGCATGGCTGCAACATGGCGCCGGACAAGAAGCACCTGTGCGTCGCGGGCAAGCTGTCGCCCACGGTGACGGTGCTGGACGTGACCCGGTTCGACGCGGTGTTCTATGAGAACGCCGATCCGCGCAGCGCCGTGGTGGCCGAGCCGGAACTGGGCCTTGGCCCGCTGCACACCGCCTTCGACGGGCGCGGCAACGCCTATACCTCGCTGTTCCTCGACAGCCAGGTGGTCAAGTGGAACATCGAGGATGCCATCCGCGCCTATGCCGGCGAGAAGGTCGACCCGATCAAGGACAAGCTGGACGTGCATTACCAGCCCGGCCACCTCAAGACCGTGATGGGCGAGACGCTGGACGCCACCAACGACTGGCTGGTCTGCCTGTCCAAGTTCTCGAAGGACCGCTTCCTGAACGTCGGGCCGCTGAAGCCGGAGAACGACCAGCTGATCGACATCTCGGGCGACAAGATGGTGCTGGTCCATGACGGCCCCACCTTTGCCGAGCCGCACGACGCCATCGCCGTGCACCCCTCGATCCTGTCCGACATCAAGTCGGTCTGGGACCGCAACGACCCGATGTGGGCCGAGACCCGCGCTCAGGCCGAGGCCGATGGCGTCGACATCGACAACTGGACCGAAGAGGTGATCCGCGACGGCAACAAGGTGCGGGTCTACATGTCCAGCGTGGCGCCGAGCTTCTCGATCGAGAGCTTTACCGTCAAGGAGGGCGACGAGGTCACGGTGATCGTCACCAACCTGGACGAGATCGACGATCTGACGCATGGCTTCACCATGGGCAACTACGGCGTCGCCATGGAGATCGGGCCGCAGATGACCAGCTCGGTCACCTTCGTCGCCGCCAATCCCGGGGTCTATTGGTATTATTGCCAATGGTTCTGCCATGCGCTGCACATGGAGATGCGCGGCCGCATGCTGGTCGAGCCGAAGGAGGCCTGAGTCCCATGCGCAGCCTGCTGACCCCTGTCCTCGCCCTTCTGCTTGCCTGGCCCGCGCTTGCGGTCGAGCATGCCGTGGCGCCGGGCGAGGGCAGCCTTGCCGATGCCATCGCCGGGGCTGCCCCCGGCGATGTGCTGCGGCTTCGGGACGGGGTCCATGCCGGCCCCGTCACCATCGACCGGCCGCTGACCATCACCGGCACCCGCGCCGCCGTCGTGGACGGGCAGGGCCAGGGCACGGTCGTCACCGTCGCCGCGCCGGACGTGACGCTGCGCGGCTTTTCCGTTACCGGCTCGGGCATGGCGAACAAGGATCTCGATGCCGGGGTCAAGATCGTCAAGGGCGCCGACCGGGCGCAGGTGCGGGAGTTGCGGCTGACCGAGAACATGCACGGCATCGACGTGCATGGCGGGCGCGACGCCCAGGTCGTCGACAACGAGATCATCGGCACCCGCGATCCGCGCATGAACGAACGCGGCAACGGCATCTATGTCTGGAACAGCCCCGGCACGCTGGTCCAGGGCAATTCCGTCCGCTATGGCCGCGACGGCATCTTCTCGAATGCCAGCGCCGACAGCTTCTATCGCGACAACCTGTTTCGCGACCTGCGCTTTGCCGTGCATTTCATGTATACCCGCAACACCGAGGTGTCGGGCAATGTCAGCATCGGCAACCATCTGGGCTTTGCCATCATGTTCTCGGACCGGGCGGTGATCCGCGACAACCGCAGCCTGGGCGACCGCGAGCACGGGCTGATGCTGAACTATGCCAACAATGCCGACGTGACCGGCAACCTGATCCGCGGCGGCACCAAGAAATGCCTGTTCATCTATAATGCGCACAAGAACCTGATCTGGGACAACCGTTTCCAGGATTGCGGCATCGGCATCCATTTCACCGCCGGGTCCGAGCGCAACGTACTCAGCGGCAACGCCTTCATCGGCAATCGCGAGCAGGTGAAATACGTGGGCACCCGCCATATCGAATGGAGCCACGAGGGGCGCGGCAACTTCTGGTCCGACCATCCGGGCTTCGACCTGAACGGCGACGGCATCGCCGACGGCGTCTATCGCCCCAACGACCTGATGGACCATATCCTGTGGTCGCAGCCGGCCGCCGCGCTGCTGACCGGCGCCCCCGCCGTGCAGCTGATCCGCTGGAGCCAGCAAAGCTTTCCCGCCACCCTGCCGGGCGGCGTCCAGGACAGCGCGCCCCTGATGCGGCCCCTGACCATCCCCGTCCCGCCCGAGATCGAGGCTTACGAAGCCGAGGCTGCCGGGCGTTGGGCAAAAGGAAATTACGATGACATCGACCCTGACGATCTCGCGTCTCACTAAGCGCTTCCAGGGCGTCGAGGCACTGGCCGAGGTCTCGCTGGACCTCGGGCCGGGCATGCGCGTCGCGCTGCTGGGCCATAACGGCGCGGGCAAATCCACGATGATGAAGATCATCCTGGGCCTGATCCCCTTCGATGCTGGCGAGGTGCGCGTCTGCGGCGCCGCGCCCGGCTCGTCCCAGGCCCGCATGCAGGTGGCCTATCTGCCGGAAAACGCCGCCTTCCATCCCGCCCTGACCGGAGAGGAGCAGATCCGCCATTACCTGTCGCTGCGCGGCGAAAGCCCGCGCCGGGCCATGGAACTGCTGGAGCGGGTCGGGCTGGCCAAGGCCGCGCGCCGCCGCATCGGCACCTATTCCAAGGGGATGCGCCAGCGCGTCGGCCTGGCCCAGACCCTGATCGGGCGACCGCGGCTGCTGGTGCTGGACGAGCCGACCTCGGGGCTGGACCCGGTGTCGCGGCGCGATTTCTATGCGCTGCTGGACGGGCTCGCGGCCGAGGGGGCGGCGATCCTCTTGTCCTCGCATGTGCTGACCGAGGTCGAGGCCCGCACCGACCGCATCCTGATCCTGTCGCAGGGCCGGCTGGTGGCCGAGGGCACGCTGGCCGAGCTGCGCCGCCGCGCGGCATTGCCGGTCGGGCTGACCGTGACGCCCGCCGACGGCGCGGCCGGGGCGTTGGCCGCCGCATTGCCGCAGGCGCGGCTGGCGGGCGACGGCATGCTGCACCTGGCCTGCGCGCAGGACGAAAAGCTGGGCCTGCTGGCCCGCATCGCCGGGCTGGGCGCGCAGGTCGCCGATCTGGACGTGATCCCGCCCAGCCTGGAAGACATCTACAGCCATTTCAGCCGGAGGGACGGGCAATGATCCGCCGCATCCTTTCCACCGCGGCGCTGGAGTTCCGCATCGCGCTGCGCAACCGCTGGGTGGCCATCGCCACCTGCCTGATGGTGGTCTTTGCGCTGGTGCTGGCGGCGGCAGGCGCCGCGCCCACCGGCGATATCGGCGCCGACCGGCTGTCGGTCGTCGTGGCCTCGCTGACCTCGCTGGCCGTCTATCTGGTGCCGCTGCTGGCGCTGCTGATGAGCTTCGACGCCGTCGCCGGCGAGGTCGAGCGCGGCACGCTGCCCCTGCTTCTGACCTATCCCGTCGCACGGGCCGAAGTTCTGGCGGGCAAGCTGGTCGCGCATATGGCGATCCTGGCGCTGGCGGTCGGCGCGGGCTACGGCGCCGCCGCGCTGGCGGCGGTCTGGACCGATCCGGCCTCGACGGCCGGGCTGCCGGCGCTGTGGCGGCTGATGTGGAGCTCCACCCTGCTGGGCGCGACCTTCCTGGGCGCGGGCTACGCGCTTTCCAGCATCGCGCGGCGGCCCTCGGGCGCGGCGGGACTGGCGGTCGGGCTGTGGCTGGGGCTGGTGGTGCTTTACGACCTGGGCCTGCTGGCGCTGATCGTCGCCGATGGCGGCGGCGGCTTCACCACCGAGGTGCTGCCGGTCGCGCTGCTTGCGAACCCTGCCGACGCCTTCCGCCTGTTCAACCTCTCGGCCGCCCAGGCCACCGCTGCCGCTGCCGGCGTGGGCGGGGCCGCCGCGACCATCCCGCTTTGGCAATCGGCTCTGTCGGTCCTGGTCTGGCCGCTGGCCGCGCTTGGCCTTGCCATCGCCGCATTCCGAAAGGTCACGCCATGAGACATGCGTTGCTGCTGGTGCTGCTGCTGGGCCTTGTCGCCTGCCGCGAGGAGGTGGCGCAGGATACGGCGCCGGTCGAGATGAACGCCCAGACACTCGGCCATTTCTGCCAGATGAACCTGCTGGAGCATCCCGGCCCCAAGGCCCAGGTGCATCTGGAGGGGATGCCCGGCACGCCCCTGTTCTTCAGCCAGGTTCGCGACGCCATCGCCTATGCCCGGATGCCGGAGCAAAGCCATCCGATCCTGGCGATCCAGGTCAACGACATGGGCAAGCCGGGCGCCACCTGGGACGATCCCGGGCAGGGCAACTGGATCGACGCCGCGGACGCCTTTTTCGTCATGGGCTCGGCCCAGGCCGGGGGCATGGGGGCGCCCGAGGCGGTGCCCTTTTCCAGCCGCGAGGCCGCCGAAACCTTTGTCGCCGCGCAGGGCGGGCAGGTGATGCGGCTGGACGCGATCCCCGACGAAATGGTGCTCGCGCCCGAGGAAACCGTGCCCGACAGCAGCACCGAGGCCGATTTCCTGAACCGCCTGCGCGCGCTGAGCCAACCCAAGGAGCCCGCGACATGAGCCTGTCCCGCCGTCGCTTTCTGACCATCACCGCCGCCGTCGCGCTGCTGCCCGCGGGGCTGCGCGCCCAGCCCGGCAGGCATTGGGTCGGGCAGGCGCTTGGCGCCCGCGCCTCGATCCGCATCGACCACCCCGAGGCCGGGGCGATCACCGCCCGCTGCCTGGCCGAGATCGACCGGCTGGAAAACATCCTCAGCCTCTATCGCCCCGGCAGCGCGCTTGCGCGCCTGAACCGCGACGGCGTGCTGGATGCGCCGCCCTTTGAATTGCTCGACTGCCTGTCGCTGGCCGGCGCCGTGCATCGCGCCAGCGGTGGGCTGTTCGACCCGACCGTGCAGCCGCTCTGGTCGCTCTGGGCCGAGGCCGCCGTGAATGGCCGCCGTCCCACGCCCGAGGAGCGGCGCGATGCGCTGGCACGGACGGGCTGGGATCGGGTGCGGCTGGACGCGGCGCGCATCACGCTGGAGCCGGGGATGGCCCTGACGCTGAACGGCATCGGGCAGGGCTATGTCGCCGACCGTGTCGCCGCGCTGCTTGAGGCCGAGGGGCTGGGCGACATTCTGATCGATACCGGCGAATTGCGGGCCCTGGGCGGCCGGCCCGATGGGCGCGACTGGCCGGTCCGGCTGGCCGAGGGCGGCGCGGTGGGCCTGCGCGCCCGGGCGCTGGCGACGTCCGCGCCGCTGGGCACCAGCTTCGACGAGGCGGGCCGCGACGGCCATATCCTCGACCCGCTGAGCGGTGCGCCGGCCCGCCCGGTCTGGCGCGCGGTCAGCATCTCGGCCCCCGGCGCGGGTCTGGCCGATGCGCTGTCCACGGCGGCCTGCCTGACCGCGGACCTGCAGGAGATCCGTGCGCTGCTGGACAGGTTCGACGGCACCCGGCTGGAAGCCGCGCAGCGCCAGGCATAGCCACAGGCCCGCCGGGCCTTGATGCCGCCGCGCATGGCTGCGTGGCGGCTTTCGCATGTCCCGTACCCGCCTGGGGCCGGAATTCTGACGGGGTTGTGAATATTTTACAAAAACAGCGATCTTATCGTCAATTTATTTACAAAAAAATCTTTGAAAAAAAATGATTTACTGGAAATGAAAAGTTTGATTAACATTCGTCGCAATCGGTTTTCCGATGTCCGTTGCGGCACCTTGAGGAGGGTGTGGGCGTCCCGAACCGACCCCTGTCGCGAGTAGAGGAGGCGCGCATGACCATTGAAACTTCTGGGAAACATCCGATTCCGCCGGGTTTTGGGGATGCCCTGGTCCAGCCTGGCGATTACGCCCGCATGTATGCCGAATCGATCTCGGACCCTGACGGGTTCTGGGGCCGCGAGGGCAGGCGGCTGGACTGGATCCACCCCTATTCCAGGGTGAAGAACACCGATTTCGCCATGGGCCAGGTCTCGGTGAAGTGGTTCGAGGACGGCATCCTGAACGCCTCGGTCAACTGCATCGACCGCCACCTGCCCGGGCGCGCGAACCAGGCCGCGATCATCTTCGAGCCGGACGACCCGGACCAGCCGGCGCGCCACATCACCTATGCGGAACTGTCGGAAAAGGTGAACCGCTTCGCCAACGTGCTGCTGAGCCAGGGGGTGATGCGCGGCGACCGGGTGGTGATCTACCTGCCGATGATCCCCGAGGCGGCCTATGCCATGCTGGCCTGCGCGCGGATCGGCGCCATCCACTCCATCGTCTTCGCCGGCTTCTCGCCCGACGCGCTGGCCAACCGCATCAACGACAGCGGCGCCAAGCTGGTGATCACCGCCGACACCGCGCCGCGCGGCGGCCGCAAGACGGCGCTGAAGTCGAATACCGACGCGGCGCTGCTGCATTGCTCGGACCGGGTGCGCTGCCTGGTGGTCAGGCATACCGGCGACCAGACCAGCTGGATCGACGGGCGCGACGTGGACGTGCTGGCGATGATGGAGCAGGTCAGCCCGGATTGCCCGCCGCGGCCGATGAATGCCGAGGACCCGCTGTTCATCCTCTATACCTCGGGCTCGACGGGCAAGCCCAAGGGCGTGGTGCATTCGACCGCCGGCTACCTGCTTTATGCCGCGATGACGCATCAATACGTCTTCGACTACAAGGACGGCGACATCTTCTGGTGCACGGCCGACGTGGGGTGGGTGACGGGGCACAGCTATATCGTCTACGGCCCGCTGGCCAACGGCGCCACGACGCTGATGTTCGAGGGCGTGCCGACCTGGCCGGATGCCGGCCGCTTCTGGGCGGTCTGCGAAAAGCACGGGGTCAACCAGTTCTACACCGCGCCGACCGCCATCCGGGCGCTGATGGGGCAGGGGCCGGAATGGGTCGAGAAGCACGACCTGTCCAGCCTGCGGGTGCTGGGCACGGTGGGCGAGCCGATCAACCCCGAGGCCTGGGTCTGGTACGACCGGCATGTGGGCAAGGGGCGCTGCCCGATCGTCGACACCTGGTGGCAGACCGAGACCGGGGGTCACATGATCACCTCGCTGCCCGGCGCGATCGAGGCCAAGCCGGGCTCGGCGACGCTGCCCTTCTTCGGGGTCAGGCCGGTGGTTCTGGATGCCTCGAGCGGGGCGGTGCAGGAGGGCGACGGGGTCGAGGGGGTGCTGTGCATCGCCGACAGCTGGCCGGGGCAGATGCGCACGGTCTGGGGCGACCACCAGCGCTTCATGGAGACCTATTTCCAGCAATATCCGGGCTATTACTTCACCGGCGACGGCTGCCGGCGGGACGAGGACGGCTATTACTGGATCACCGGGCGGGTGGACGACGTGATCAACGTCTCGGGCCACCGGATGGGCACGGCCGAGGTGGAATCGGCGCTGGTGGCGCATGAGAAGGTGGCCGAGGCGGCGGTGGTGGGCTATCCGCACCCGCTGAAGGGCCAGGGCATCTATGCCTATGTGACGCTGATGAACGGGGTCGAGCCCAGCGACGAGCTGCGCGCCGACCTTGAGAAATGGGTGCGCACCGAGATCGGCCCGATCGCCAAGCCCGACCTGATCCAATGGGCGCCGGGCCTGCCCAAGACCCGTTCGGGCAAGATCATGCGCCGCATCCTGCGCAAGATCGCCGAGGACGATTTCGGCGCCCTCGGAGACATCTCCACGCTCGCAGACCCGGGCGTCGTGGACCAACTCATCGAAAACAGAATGAACCG
>NZ_FNEA01000025.1 GCF_900100045.1 Paracoccus denitrificans
CCGGATCCGGCCCTTCAGGTCCCCGCCCTTCAGGTCATTGCCCGCGCCAGTTCCGCCGCCCGCGCACGCAGGGCGAACTTCTGGATCTTGCCGGTCGAGGTCTTGGGCAGCGGCCCGAACACCACCCGCGACGGGCATTTGTAGCCCGCAAGCCCGGCGCGGCAATGCGCGATCAGGCCGGGCTCGGTCTCCTCGCCGCCCTCGCGCAGCTCCACGAAGGCGCAGGGGGTCTCGCCCCATTTCTCGCTGGGCATGGCGACCACGGCGCAAAGCGCGACGGCGGGATGGCGGTAGAGCTGTTCCTCGACCTCGATCGAGGAGATGTTCTCGCCGCCCGAGATGATGATGTCCTTGGAGCGGTCCTTGAGCTGGACATAGCCGTCGGGATGCATCACCGCCAGGTCGCCGGAATGGAACCAGCCGCCGGCAAAGGCCGCCGCCGTGGCCTCGGGGTTCTTCAGATAGCCCTTCATCACCACATTGCCGCGAAACATCACCTCGCCCAGCGTCCGGCCGTCGGCGGGCACGGGCTGCAGGGTTTCGGGGTCCATCACCGCCAGTTCGTCCAGCGACAGGTAGCGCACGCCCTGCCGGGCCTTGCGCGCCGCCTGCCCGGAAGGCGGCAAGCCGTCCCAACCGGGATTCCATTCGTTCACCACGGCCGGGCCATAGGTCTCGGTCAGGCCGTAAAGATGGGTGACCCCGAAGCCGGCCTTCGCCATGGCCTGCAGCACCGTCTCGGGCGGCGGCGCGGCGGCGGTGTTGAACGTCACCTGCTGCGGAAAGCCGCGTTTCCGGTCGGCCGCAGCGTTCAGCAGCGTGGACATAACGATGGGCGCCCCGCACAGATGCGTGACGCCGTGATCCGCGATGGCGTCGAAGATCGCCCCCGCCCGGACCCAGCGCAGGCAGACCTGCGTGCCCGCCTGCACCGGCACCGTCCAGGGAAAGCACCAGCCGTTGCAGTGAAACATCGGCAGGGTCCACAGATAGACCGGATGCCGGCCCATCCCGGCATGGATGACGTTGTTCAACGCCATCAGCGCCGCACCGCGATGGTGGTAGACGACGCCCTTGGGATTGCCGGTGGTCCCCGAGGTATAGTTCAGCGAGATCGCGTCCCATTCGTCGCCGGGCGGGGTGGCGGCGAAATCCGGGTCGCCCTCGGCCAGCAGCTGCTCATAGTCGAGGCTGCCGATGGGTTCGCCCTTGGGATGGGGGGCATCGTCGGGATATTCGGCATCGTCGAAGTCGACGACCAGCGGCCGCACCCCGGCCAGGGCCAGCGCCTCGGCGGCCATTGCCGAGAACTCGCGATCCACGATCAGGACGCGGCTTTCCGCGTGGTCCAGCTGGAACGCCACGGTGGCGGGATCGGAGCGGGTGTTGATCGAATGCAGCACCGCGCCCCCGGCCATCGGCACGCCGAAATGGGCGTGGATCATCGGCGGCGTGTTCGACAGCAGGACCGAGACGGTATCCCCCCGGCCGATCCCCCGGCCCAGCAGCGCCGAGGCCAGCCGGCAGCAATCGGCCCAGAGCCGGGCATAGCCGTGGCGCTGGCGGCCATGGATCACCGCCGGGTGGTCGGGATGGATCCGCGCCGTCCGCCGCAGATAGGATATGGGCGTCATCGGCTGGTGGTTGGCCGCCGCTCGTTCCAGCCCCTCGTCGTATTCGGTCATGCTTTTCCCCCTGATCCGCCCGGATGCGTCGGACAATGCCTATCCCCTTGCCGGGCGTTCGGCCACCGGTTGGCCGGCCCTGCGCCATTCCCCGAAGCCGCCGCGCAGGGACCGCGCGTCCAGCCCCATCTCCTGCGCCACCCTCGCCGCCAGCAGCGAGCGCCAGCCCGAGGCGCAGTAGAACACATAGGTCCCGCCCTCGGCAAAGCGAGGCTTGTGATAGGGGCTGTCGGGGTCGATCCAGAACTCCAGCATCCCCCGCGGCGCGTGAAAGGCGCCGGGGATCAGCCCTTCGCGCTCAAGCTCGCGCGGGTCGCGGATATCGACCAGGACCACCTGCGGATCGTCCCGCATCCGGGCCGCCTCATCGACCGTGACCGATTGCACCACGGCCTCGGCCTCGGCCAGCAGCTGCTTGTAGCCGACAGCCATGCTCAGCGGCCCATCGTGTAGAATTCGTCGTTGGGCCGCATGCTGGACACGTTGGCCAGCCGGTTCGACATGCCGAAGAAGGCGGCGATGGCGGCGATGTCCCAGATGTCGTCCTCGTCGAAGCCGTGGCCGCGCAGGGTGGCGAAGTCGTCGTCCCCGACCTCTTGCGCGCGGGCCGAGACCTTCATGGCGAAATCCAGCATCGCCTTTTGCCGGGGCGTGATGTCGGCCTTGCGATAGTTGATCGCCACCTGGTCGGCGACCAGCGGGTTCTTGGCGCGGATGCGCAGGATCGCGCCGTGGGCGATGACGCAATACTGGCACTGGTTCACGGTCGAGGTGGCCACCACGATCATCTCGCGCTCGGCCTTGGTCAGGTTGCCGGGGCGGTCCATCAGCGCGTCGTGATAGGCGAAGAAGGCACGGAATTCGTCCGGACGATGCGCCAGCGTCAGGAACACATTGGGGATGAAGCCGGATTTCTCCTGCACCGCCTCGATGCGGGTGCGGATATCCTCGGGCATGTCGGCAAGGCGGGGAACGGCAAAGCGGCTGACGGGGGTGTCGGCGGTTTCGGTCATGGGGTCTCCTCCAGGTCGGGCAGGATGTCTGCCAGTTGCGATTGATAGGTCCGCATCGGGTCGCGGTTGTCGCCGGCATGGGGGGCGACGCGGATCAGGCAGGTATGGGCGGAGCAGCCCTGCCCAAAGGCCGAGGTGCCGATGTCGAGCGTCAGCACATTGGGGTTGCCCGAGATTTCCGGGCCGTCCCCGACGGGCGTGAACCAGGCCCCGGTCGGCAACACCGCAACGCCCGGCGCGGTGTCGCTGCTGATGCAGGCCGTGGCAAGGCAGGCGCCGCGCGCGTTCCACAGTCGCACCGTGGCGCCATCCACGATGCCGCGCGCCTGCGCATCGGCGGGGTTCAGCCGCAATTGCTCGCGCCCGTGGCGCTTGCCGGCCATGCTGGCGGCGCCGGTCTCCAGTTGGCTGTGCAGCCGCCCGGCCGGCTGGTGCGAGATCAGGTGCAACTCGTCCCCCCTTGCCTCGCCCAACCATTCGGCGGGCGGCAGCCAGGCCGGATGCGCCGGGCAGTCGTCATGGTCCAGCCGCGCCAGCGTCTTGCTGCCCAGCACGATCCGCCCGCTTTCCGTGTCCAGCGCATTGCCCGCCGGGTCATGGCGAAAGCCGGCCAGATAGACATGGTTGCGCTGCACCGGAACCGGGGCATGGCCGCGTTCCCAGAAGGTCTCGAAATCCGGCATCAGGAAGCCATGCGCGCGCAGGGCATGGGTGCGGCTTTCATCGTAGAGATGCCGGATCCAGCCCATCTCGTCCCGGCCCTCGTTGAACTCGGGGCCGACGCCCAGCCGCTGGGCCAATGCGTCGAAGATGTCGAAATCCGAGCGCGACTGGCCCAGCGGCGCGATGGCCTGCCGCATGGCCAGGATCAGGTCGCAGCGCTTGTTGCCGGCCAGGTCGTTGCGCTCGATCGAGGTCGAGGCCGGCAGCACGATATCCGCCCGGCGCGCGGTCGCGGTCCACATCGGATCCTGGACGACGATCGTTTCTGGCCGGGTCCATGCC
This sequence comes from Paracoccus denitrificans, assembly GCF_900100045.1. Classification (GTDB taxonomy): domain Bacteria; phylum Pseudomonadota; class Alphaproteobacteria; order Rhodobacterales; family Rhodobacteraceae; genus Paracoccus; species Paracoccus denitrificans. The sequence continues at coordinate 3,704 of NZ_FNEA01000025.1, forward strand.
TCGGACAGCCGGTTCAGGTCCTGATGGTGGTGGAAGGGATTGCCGCCCGCCCAATAGACTAGCCGGGTGTCGGGATAGTGCCGCGTCTCGCCCTGATAGGTGAAGGGCGCGCCGGGGTTCAGCAGCATGTCGCTGATCCGTGCCACCGGGATGAAGCTGTCGATGGGCTTGACCCCCTGCGACATGCCCGGCGACTTGCCGACGGAAAAGGGCGCACCCACGCCGCCGAGTGAGCCGTAGCCGTAGCCGACCCCGCCGCCCGGCAGGCCGATCTGGCCCGCCACGGCTGCCAGCCCAAGCGCCGCCCAGAAGGGCTGCTCGCCATGATGGGCGCGTTGCAGGGCCCAGCTGACGGTCAGCATGCTGCGGCTGTCCACCAGCCGCAGCGCCAAGGCCCGGATCGCATTGGCGGGCAGGCCGGTGATGGCCGCGGCCCAGGCGGCGTCCTTGCGCTGTCCGTCCGGCTTGCCGCGCAGATAGGCCAGGAACTCGTCCGAGCCGCTGGTGCAGCGGGCAAGGAAATCGGCATCGTGCCGCCCGGCCATCACGATTTCGCCTGCCAGGCCCAGCATCAGCGCCGCGTCTGTATTGGGCCGGATCGGCCACCATTCGGCGCCCACCCAATCCGGCAGGTCGTCGCGCAGCGGCGAGACATGGATCACCCGCACCCCGCGTTCCGCGATCCGGCGCAGATAGCCTTCCAGGTAATGTGCGCCGATGCCGCCGGCCTCGCTTTGCGCGGTGCGGGGCGACATGGCGCCGAAGACCACCAGCGTTTCCGTATTCTCGGCGATGTCGTCCAGCGTATTGGCCTGCCCGCCGCAGGCACGGTCGTCGCCCAGCACATGGCGCAGGATCACCGGCCCGGCGGCGATGGAATAGGTATCGACATGGCCGGTATAGCCGCCTGCCAGGTTCAGCATCCGTTTCAGCAGCGAAGAGGCATGATGGAACCGCCCGCAAGAGGTCCAGCCGTAGCTGCCGGCAAAGATCGCGGCATTGCCGAAGCTGCCTGCGACGCGCGCGATCTCGCCGGCGACCAGATCCAGCGCCTCGTCCCAGGGAACGGCCAGGAAACGCTCGCGGCCCCGGCCATGGCGGTCGCTGCCCTCGCGTTTGGCCAGCCAGCCTTCGCGCACCATGGGGCGCAGCACGCGGCGGTCGGGTTTCGCCCATTCGGCGACGGAATGGATGATGGCCGAGGGCGCGGGGTCCAGGGCCAGCGGTTCGACGCCTGCGATCCGCCCGTCCTCGACCAGGATCGTATAGGCGCCCCAATGGCTGCAATGCGGGATGCGGCGGATCATGGCTGGCCCCCTTCAGACCACGGCTTCGATCAGGAACGGTCCCTTGCGCGACATGGCGGAACGCAGCAGGTCGAAGAAGGCTTCGGCGGTATCGGCCCGGGCCGCCTCGACCCCCATGCCGTTCGCGATGCGCACCCAGTCCAGCGCCGGATCGTCCAGGTCCAGCATCCGCCGGGCATTTTCGCCGGGGGCACCCGCGCCGACGTTCTGCAACTCTCCATGCAGGATCTTGTAGAGGCGGTTGGCAAAGACGATGGTCACCACGTCCAGCCGCTCTCGCGCCTGCGTCCACAGGCCCTGCACCGTATACATGCCGCTGCCGTCGGCTTGCAGCCCGATCACCTTGCGGTCGGGGCAAGCCACGGCGGCGCCGGTGGCCATGGGGATGCCCTCGCCGATGGAGCCGCCGGTCAGTTGCAGGAAATCATGCGGCGCGGCGCCATGGGTCGAGCGGAAGAAGTCCCGCCCCGAGGTTATGGATTCGTCGCAGACGATGGCGTCTTGCGGCATCAGATGCGCCAGCGCGATGGCGATGGCGTCCGGGGTCAGCGCGCCGCCGGGCATGTCCGGCGCGCCGTGTTCCGCCAGTCGCGGGGCAGGGGCCAGGCCGGTTTCCCCGGCCAGCGCGGCGATGGCGGCGGGCAGGTCATCGTCTGCGTCCGCCATGGCGATCACCCGGCAACCTTCGGGCAGCATCGAGCCGGGCTTGCCGGGATAGGCGAAGAAGCCGACCGGGGCATTGGCGCCGATCAGCACCAGTTGCTCGGTTTCGGCGAAGGTCGCCAGCGCCTGGTCGATGACATACGGAACGCGGTCCAGCGCCACCCGGCCCGCGCCGCGCTGCATCCGGGCATTGGCCTGCTGCGCCATGACGCGGGCATCGGTCTTTTGTGCGATACGGTCCAGCATCTCGGTCTGTGGCGCGCGCAGGGCGCGGCCGGTGACGAGGATGGTGGTGCGCTTGCCATTGCGCAGTGCCTCGGCCGCCTCGCGGATGCGGGCGGGATCGGGCGCGGCGGGGGCGGCGGGAACCACCGCTGCCGGGACCGGGGCCGAGGTCTCGGTCCAGGCGGCGTCGGCATGCAGGATCAGCGTGGCGATGCCGCCCGCGCCGGCCCGCGCCGCCGCGATGGCCTCGGCGGTGCGTTGGCCCACGGCCTCGGCGGTCTCGGCCCGGCCGATCCAATGCGACATCGGCCGGGCGAGGCTGTCGATGTCGCTGGTCAGCGGCGCGTCGAGGGCCAGGTGGCAGGTCGCATGGTCGCCCACCACGTTGACCATGGGCGAGCGCGCGCGCCGCGCGTTGTGCATGTTGGCAAGCCCGTTCGCCAGGCCGGGGCCGAGATGCAGGAGGGTCGCTGCGGGTTTCTCGGCCATGCGCGCATAACCGTCGGCGGCGCCGGTCACCACGCCCTCGAACAGGCCCAGCACGCAGCGCATCCGCGGCTGGCGGTCCAGCGCCGCGACGAAATGCATCTCGGAGGTGCCGGGATTGGCGAAGCAGGTGTCGATGCCGTTCGCCAGCAGGGTTTCGCACAGAAGATCGGCGCCGTTCATGGGGTCTCCATCAGTTTTTCGGCCTGTTCGCGCAGATCGGAGAGCGGTTCCCAGAACGGGGACACGGCCTCCAGCAGGGTGGCGAACAGACGGTATTTGTCTTCGGCATAGGCTGCGACGGGGCCGGGGTCGGGCGCAAGGCCGTGCCCGGTCAAACCGACCCATGGCGCGGGGTCGCGGGCGTCCAGCAGGAAGCGCGCGGCGATGGCGGCAAGGCCGCGCAGGCCGGCATGGCTGCCGGGACTGCGCTGCACCGTGCAGCCGGTGACGGTCGCAAGGAACTGGGCGAAATGTTCGTCGCCCGCCAACCCGCCGCCCAGCGACAAGGCACCACCGGGCGCGCCCATCACCGCGTGGCTGGCGCGGGTGACGAAGGCCAGCGCCTCGCGCCCCGCCCAGGCAATTTGCGCGGGCGTGGCGGCTGCGGTCAGGCCGATGATCGCGCCCGAGGCATGGGGGTCGGTCCAGGGTGCGCGCTCTCCGCCCGGTTCAAGGAAGGGGTGCAGGATCAGGGCGGAATAATCCGGCGCGGGTGCGGCGGGCAGGTCGGCAAAGCGGCGCGACAGGTGATGCAGCAGCGTGGCGCCATTGAAGCAAGGATGAAAGCACAGATAGCCCGACCCCAGAGCGAATTGCTGGATCATCGCGCCGGCGGGAGCCTGCGGCATGGCGGTCGGGTCGTCCAGCAGGCAGGCATGGATCGCGCTGGTGCCGAAGATCGAGGCGCGGCCGACGCCGGCCCGGCTGCCCAGCCCCAGCCCGATCAGTGTCGCCTGCACATCGCCCGGTCCCAGCAGCACCGGCAGGCCCGGCGGCAGGCCGGTCGCTTCGGCAGCGGCTTGGGACAGCTCGGCCCGTGCCGCGCCGACGGGGGTCAGGTCGGGCAGCAGATCGGCTCCGCGCGACAGGCCAAGGCTTTCCGCCACCACCGGCGCCAGCGCGCCGCTGCGCCAGTCGCCCCAGACCGGCAGCAGCGCCGTCGGCTCGGCCATCAGCCGCCCGGTCAGCGCCAGGAACAGCCATTCCTTCGCCCGCAGGGCATGGGCGATGCGGGCATGGCGGGTGGGGTCGTTTTGCTGAAGCCACAGAAGCTGCAGGCTGGCCGAGGCGGCGGTCGGCCGCGTCCCGGTCGCCGCCTGCACCGCGTCCAGCGCCGGCGCCATCGCGGCCACCAACCCGCGCGCCCGTCCGTCGAGCCAGGTCAGCGCCCGTCCGACCGGCTGGCCACCCGCATCCACCGGCCAGAGCCCGTCGCCCTGCCCGGTGACGATCAGCCCCGCGAAGGGCTCCGTCACCTGCGCCGCGCAATCGTGCAGCACGGACAGCGCTTCGGCGCGCGTGCGGTGCATGTCCTGTTCGACCCGCGCGCCCTCGCGTTGCAGCGCGCCGTTCGGGCGCTCGGCCTGGGCCAGGAGGCGCCCGCCGCCGTCGAAGGCCGCCGCCTTGACCGAGGTCGTGCCGGAATCGAGGCAAAGCAGAACAGCCATCAGGACGCCTGGCGCAGCCCTTCCAGCGCGGCGCTGCTTTGCTGGCCATAGGTCTTGAACTTGACCAGGACTTCGGCGATCTGCTCGTCCGACAGCACCGGCGGCTCGCCCAGGGGCAAGCACAGCAGGTATTGCCTGGCCAGTTCCTCGACCGTGACGGCCAGCGCCAGTGCACGGGCGATAGTGGCATGGGCGGCGATGACGCCGTGATGCGCCATCAGGCAGGCGCGGCGCCCCTCCAGCGCGGCGACCACGCGGTCGGCCAGTTCCTGCGTGCCGAACAGTTCATAGGGTGCGCAGCGGATGCTGTTGCCGCCGGCGGCGGCGATGACGTAATGGATCGCAGGGATTTCGCGCCCCAGGATCGACAGCGCCGTGGCATGGGTCGAATGGGTATGCACCACCGCGTTCAGGTCGGGCCGCGCCTGCAGGATGTCGCGATGAAAGCGCCATTCGGACGAGGGCTGGACCGCGCCTTCATAGGTCGCGTCCCAGTTCATCGCCACGACATGTTCCGGTTGCAGCTTGTCATAGGGGATGCCGGTGGGCGAGATCAGGAAGCCGTCGCCGTAACGGACGCTGATATTGCCCGAGGTGCCCTTGTTGATGCCCAGCCGGTTCATGGCGCGGCAGGATTCGATCAGCTCAAGACGCAGGGCGCGTTCTTCGTCGGTCATGGGATGCCTCACTTGCAGGGATAGAGCGGCGGCTTGCCGTCAAGGATCAGCGCGATGTCGCCGGCGATCATGGCGGCGGCCTTGATCGCGGAATAGCGCGAGGCGCCGGCGATATGCGGCGAAAGCGTGACGTTGGGCAGCCTCAGCAGCGGCCAGTCGGCGGGCGGCGGCTCGGGCTCGAACGTATCCAGCGCGGCGCCGCGCAACTGTCCCGAAACCAGCGCGTCGTAAAGCGCGTCATAGTCCAGCACCTGCCCGCGCGTGGTGTTCACGATATAGCCGCCGGGCTTCATCATCGCGATCCGTGCGCGAGAGATCATGCCCCTGGTCTGGGGCGTGACGCGGGGGTGCAGCGTCACCACGTCGGCGCGGGCCATCAGGTCGTCCAACTCGGCCTTTTCGAAGCCGGCGGCCGTTTCCTCGGGCGTCAGCTCCTTGAACGGGTCGTAGATCAGGATGCCGCAGCCAAAGGGTTGCAGCAGCCGCGCGACCCGTGTGCCGATGTCGCCATAGCCGACGATGCCGACGGTCAGCTCGCACAGTTCGGGGCCGGTATTGGCGTAGTGATAGAATTCGCGCCCGAACCGGCCGCTGGCGACGGCCATGTGGCCGCGGATCAGGTTGCGGGTTTCCGCCAGCAGCGAGCCGACGGTGAATTCCGCCACCGCCGAGGCATTGCGGCCGGGCGTGTTCACCACCGGGATGCCGCGCGCGCGGGCCGCCGCCATTTCGATATTCACCGGCCCGCCGCGCGACACGGCGATGGCCTTGAGCCGCGGGGCGTGGTCGAGGCTTGCTGCGGTGATCGGCGCCAGGTGAGTGATGAGGATGTCGAGATCGGCGAGGAAGTCGAAATAGTCCTCGGGCCGGCCGACGAACTCGCCCACCGGCAGGGTGGGGTCGTATTTGGTGGATTTCAGCCGCAGCGGCCAGTCGATCTCCATGCTGCGGATGGTCAGCTCGCGGCCGGGCAGTTTCTCGCGCAGTGCGGTTTCAAAGAAGCCCGGCTGCATGAAGCCGTCGCCGATGATGCCGATGGTCAGGCTGTCCGTCATGCTTTCCTCGCGGCGTTCTGTTCGGGGTCCGGACCCGGCAGCACCTCGCGATAGCTGTCGGGGTCCAGCGCGCGTTCCGCCATGACTTCGCCCGTGTGCTGGGCAAAGCCGGGCGGCGCGCGGCGATAGCTGGCGGGCGTGCGCGACAGCTTGATCGGGCTGCCAGTGCCGCGATACTCGCCGATATCCACCACCATCTCGCGGTGGATCGTATGCGGGTCGGCGATCACCTGGTCGATGCTGCGCACCGCACCGCAGGGCACGCCGGCCTTGATCAGCCGGTCGGAAAGCCCGGCGCAATCGAAGGCGGAAAGCGCCGCTTCCAGCGCCGCCTTCAGCGCGTCTCGGTGGATGTTGCGCTGGCTGTTGCTGGCAAAGCGCGCGTCCTGCGGCAGGTCGGGCCGGCCGATCATGGCGCAGAGCGTGGCGAATTGCCGATCGTTGCCGACGGCGAGAAAGATCGGCTCGGTCCCGGTGGCGAATGTGTCATAGGGGCAGATGTTGGGATGCGCATTGCCCGAGGGCCCCGCCACCCTGCCCGAAAGGTAGTAGTTGGGCAAATGCGGATGCAGCAGCGAGACGCCGCAATCGTAAAGGCTGGTCTCGACGAACTGGCCCTTGCCGCTGGTCGCGCGCTCGCTCAGCGCCATGAGGATGCCGATGGTGGCGTTGAGGCCCGTCACCATGTCCACCACCGGCAGGCCCACGCGCAGCGGCTGGCCACCCGCCTCGCCATTCACGCTCATGATGCCGCAAAGCGCCTGGATCGCGGCGTCGTAGCCCGGCAGCCCGCCCATCGGCCCGTCCGCACCGAAGCCCGAGACGCGGCAATGCACCAGCCGCGGGAAGCGCCTTGCAAGTTCGTCCTGGCCCAGGCCCCAGCGTTCCATCGTGCCGGTCTTGAAATTCTCGATCAGCACATCGGCGTCTTCCAGCAGCGCCAGCAGCAACTCGCGCCCCATCTCTTGCGACAGGTCCACGGCGATGCCGCGCTTGTTGCGGTTCAGGCCCAGGAAATAGCTGGCCGCATCGCCCAGGAAGGGCGGGCCCCAGCCGCGCGTCTCGTCGCCTGCAGGGGGTTCCAGCTTGACGACATCGGCGCCGTGATCGGCCAGTATCTGGCCGGCATAGGGACCGCCCAGCACGCGGCTGGCGTCGATGACCCGAAGATTGGCGAGCGATCCGGGATTGATCATGCGGGGCTTCCTTCGCGGGTCAGGGCCGCCAGGTCGCTGCGCCATTCGGCGGCGAAGGCGGGGTAGGTTTCGGCAAGCTCATCCAGCACCCGGCCGCGCAGCAGCGACAGGGTGGCGGTGTCGGGGGCAGGGGTGGCGGCGGGCGTTTCCGCATGGTCGAAGGCAAAGCCGGTCGCCGCGCGGATCTCGTCCAGGTCATGGCCGGGATGGACGCTCTCCAGCGTGAAGCCCGGCCGCGCCTTGTCGAAGCGGAACAGCGCCTTGCCGGTCAGCAGCGCGACCGGCCCGCCGGTGCGATAGACGCCGGGGGCGCTGGTGCCGGGGGCGCTGATGAAATCGACCTTGTCCACCAATACGCGCGGCGAATGCTCTTCGCGGAACAGAATCACGCGCGGCACGGTGAAATACAGATAGGCCGAGCCGAACGAGCCGGGCCAGCGCACCTTGACCTGCGGATAGTCGCCGACGCCGACCAGGTTCACATTGGCCTGGCCGTCGATCTGGCCGCCGCCCAGGAAAAAGGCATCCAGCCGGCCCTGGCCCGCGCTGTCGAACAGTTCCGCCGAGCCGTTGGTGAAGAAATTGTGCTCGACCGAGCCAAGGATCGACAGCCGCACCGGACGCTGTCCGTCGTCCAGCGCCCGGCGCAGCATCGCGCCGGCGGCAGGCATGGGGGAGGAGGCGCCGACCGCGACATGGCGCACGCCGTCGAGCAGCCGGGCGATGGTGCAGATCAGGATCTCGCGGGGCAGGGCGGCGCTCATGCCGGCACCTCCTGCCCCACGAAGCCCGCCATGTATTCGGCAAAGCCCTTGGCCGTGCGGGCGGCGGCGGCATAGCGCATCAGCTCATCCGTGTCGGAGGCATATTCGCCCCAGAGGCCATAGGGCCAGGCGCCGCGCGGCGCCTGCGCCACGGCGCTGACGTAAAGCGCGGGCAGGGTGCCGGCGGCGGTCATCTCGTCGGCCAGCAGGCTGCGGTCCACGATGCGTTCCACCGTGACCAGCGTTTCGCTCGCGGCATAGGCCATGGCGGCCAACTCGCGCCGGCGGCCGATCCAGACATTGCCTTCTCGGTCGGCCATCGGCGCATGAAAGATCGCCACGTCGGGCCGGATCGCCGGGATCAGCGCGACGGGATCGCTCGCTGCAAAGGGATTGTCGATCACCCGCCAGTCGGGGCGGTTCGCCAGCACGTCCGAGCCGATCAGCCCGCGTATCGGCAGGAAGGGCACGCCCTTCTGCGCCGCCATCAGCCCGGCATGGATCGCGGGGCAGGTGGCGTCGAGGATACGGATATCGCCCTGTCGCACGGCATCGTTGAACCGCGGCGCGCCCCCGGCCTCGCCCAGCGACACGGCGCTGGTCTCGACCGTGGCGACCAGCCCGGCACCGATCAGCATGTCCACCTGCAGGCCGCCGGTCGGCACGCAGACCAGGTGCAACCCGCCCGCGCCATGCTCGATCAGCGGCCGGGTCATCGCCATCGAGACCCCGGCGTAATCCACCGGCAGCGCCAGCGACATGCCCGGCGTGACGCGACGGGCCATGTCGCGCAGATCCTGTGCCATGTCGCTCCCTTCTCTTATTGTTCCAAAATACGGAACATAGTTCTGAAAATTATGATAGGCAGAGCCAAACCGGCAAGTCAATCCATTCCCATCGCGGCATTTTGCGGAAATTTCTTCAGTCGGTCGGAAATTCTTGACAAGCGAAGCAGAGCGCTGACAATAAAATACAGAATAGCGTTCTACAATACGGAACGAAAGGGGAGATGATGGTGCAGACATTGGCACGGCGCGAGATGAGCCTTGAAGCACCCCGCACCACGACCACTGCCGCCGTGCGGACGCAAGGGGCGATCGGCGCCGGCATCTCGATCCGCGAGGTGGTCAAGAGATACGGCGCCTTCGTCGCGGCCGATCGCATCAGCCTGGACATCGAGCCGGGCGAGTTCATTACGCTGCTCGGCCCCTCGGGCAGCGGCAAGACCACGCTGCTGAACCTGCTCGCCGGGTTCCAGAGCCTCGATGGCGGCCAGATCCTGGTCGATGGCAGGCCGATCCAGAACGTGCCGGTGCATCGGCGCGGCTTCGGCATGGTGTTTCAAAGCTATGCGCTGTTTCCGAACATGACCGTGGCGCAGAACGTGGGCTTTCCCATGCGCATGGCCAGGATCGACCGCGAGACCACCGACCGCCGCGTGGCCGAGACGCTGGAGATGATGCGGCTGTCCGATCATGCCGGCAAGCTGCCGGCGCAGATGTCGGGCGGCCAGCAGCAGCGCGTGGCCATCGCCCGCGCCATCGTCATGCGCCCGCGCGTGGTGCTGATGGACGAACCGCTGAGCGCGCTGGACCGCCGGTTGCGCGAATCGATCCAGATCGAGCTGCGCGAGCTGCATCAGGCCATCGGCTCGACCATCCTGTTCGTGACCCATGACCAGTCCGAGGCGCTGACCATGTCCGACCGCATCGCGGTGATGGACGCGGGCCATATCGTGCAGGTGGCCCGCCCGGCCGAGATCTATCGCCGCCCGCAAAGCCGGTTCGTTGCGGGTTTCGTGGGCGAAAGCAACCTGATCGACGCGCAGGTGCTGGGCCGAAACGGCCGCGTTCTGACGCTGCGCACCCCCGGCGGCCATGTCTTCGAGGCGGAATCGCGCCATGGCGTGTCAGCGGACAGCGCCACGGTGCTGATCCGCCCCGAGCGCATCGCGATCCATGCCGCCCCGGCGCCCGCCACCTTGCCTGCGACTGTGACCTCGGCGCTGTTCCTGGGCGAGGTGCTGCGCATCGAGGTGGTGCTGGACGATGGCCAGCGCCTGCTGATCCGCTGCCCCGACATTGCCGGGCGCGACTTGCCCGAGGTCGGCACGCAGGTGCATGTCGGCTGGGGCGCCGCCGACAGCTGGGTGCTGTCATGAGCGACGCGACCCTTGCCGCCTCCCGCACGCCCCTGGCACAGCGGCTGAAAAGCCCGGTGCTGCTGCTGGTGCCGGCGGTGCTGTTCCTGGCGGTGATCTACCTGCTGCCGCTGATCGACCTGTTCCGGGTCAGCATGTCCGGCCCGACCTGGTCCACGCATTTCGAGCGGGTGTTCTCGGTTCCACTTTACTGGGAATCGCTGATCCGCACCATGCAGATTGCCTTTACGGTGGCCTGCCTCTGCGCGCTGCTGGGCTATCCCACGGCGCTGCTGATCCATCGCACGCGCGGCATCGCCCAGATCCTGATCGCGACGGCGGTGGTCCTGCCCTATTTCATCGCCATCCTGATCCGCACCTATGCCTGGATGGTGCTGCTGGGGCGCAACGGCCCGATCAACAAGCTGCTGCAAACGCTGGGGCTGATCGACACGCCGCTGGCGCTGCTGTTCAACCGGGGCTCGGTGCTCTTGGGCATGACGGCGGTGCTGTTGCCGCTGATGGTGCTCAGCATCTATGCCTCGGTGGCGCGGCTGGACACCAGCCTGACGCGCGCGGCGCTGGCCTCGGGCGCGGGGCCGCTGGCGGTGTTCTGGCGCGTGCTGCTGCCGCTGACGCTGCCGGGGATCGGCGCGGGTTTCCTGCTGGTCTTCGTGGCCGGGCTGGGGTTTTTCATCACGCCGACGCTGCTGGGCGGTCCGGGGGACCAGATGTTCGCCATGCACATCACCCAGCAGGCCGATTCCATTACCGGCGAGGGTTTCTTGCAGGCCCTTGCCGTGGTGCTGCTGGTCATCACCCTGGTCGTGGTCGGCATCGCCGGCCGGATCATGGGGTTCGAGTTCATCTGGGGCGGCGGCAAGCTGGGCGATGGCAAGCCCAGGCCCGTCGCCACGGCAGCCCGCGTGCAGGCGCCGCGCCGGGGGTTCGGCATGGTGCTGGCCGATCTGCTGGGCTGGCCGCTGTTGCGGCTGATGGGGCTGCTGTCCGCCGGCTGGGGACGCTGGACGGTGCGGATCATGGGCGGGGCGGTGATCGTCGCGCTGGTCGTGCCGATCATCGTCGTCATGGTGATTTCCTTCAGCAAGGCCAGCTACCTGACCTTTCCGCCGCCCGCCTGGTCGCTGCGCTGGTACGAGAAATTCTTCAGCGACAGCAACTGGATGAACGCTTTCCGCAACTCGCTGCTGATCGCCCTGCTTTCGGCGACGATCTCGGTCAGCCTGGGCGCGACGGCGGCCATGGGCATCGTGCGCAGCAATATCCGCTACAAATCCGCGCTGATGCTCTTGCTGGTCAGCCCGATGATCGTGCCGCCGGTGGTGTTGGGCCTGTCGCTTTACGCGCTGTTCCTGAAGCTGGGGCTGGTCGGCACCTATCTCGGCCTGGCCGCCGCCCATGCCATCGGCGGCATCCCGATCGTGGTGGTGATCGTCGCGGCGTCGCTGCAGGCGGTGGACCAGCGGCTGGAGCAGGGGGCCGCGGTGCATGGCGCCTCGCCGCTGACGGTGTTCCGCACGGTGACGCTGCCCGCCATCGCGCCGGGCCTGGCGGCGGCGGTGTTCTTTGCCTTCCTGCATTCGTTCGACGAACTGGTGCTGTCGCTGTTCCTGTCCAGTCCGCGGATGAAGACCCTGCCGCTGATGCTGTGGGCGGACATCAACTATCAGCTGAACCCGGTTCTGGCCGTCGTCTCGACGCTGGAGGTGCTGCTGGTCGTGGGCGGGATCATCCTGGCCCGGCCGGTCCTGACACGCGGCAAGCCCGCGTAACCACAAGAACGTTCCAATGGAGGAGGATGGAATGCTGCGACTGAACAGACTGACCGGCGCGGTCTCGGCGCTGGCCCTGGGCACGCTGTTGGCCGGCCCCGCGCTGGCCCAAGGCGAGGTGGTGATGCAGGATCCCGGCGGCGCCTATGGCGACGCGTTGCGCGAGGTCATGTATGACCCGTTTGAGAAGGAAACCGGCATCGACGTGGTGACGGTGCAAGAGGCGCGTTCCGGCCCCCGCATCAAGGCGCAGGTCGAGGCGGGCAAGACCGAATGGGACCTGACCTTCATCTTCGACCAGGAAACCAGGCTGCTGGGCGATTGCTGCCTGGCGGACATCGACTATGCCAAGCTGTCGCCCGAGGCGCAGGAGACGCTGGCGACCATGCCCGACAACCTCAAGCGGCCCAAGGGCGTGGCCTTGCAGGTGATCGGCGTCGCCATGGTCTATAACACCGACACCTATGCCGATGCGCAGCCGAAAAGCTGGGCCGACTTCTGGGATACCGAGAAATTCCCCGGCAAGCGCTGCATGCCCGCCTGGCCGCGCTTTGTCATGGAGGCCGCGCTGATGGCCGACGGCGTTCCCAAGGACCAGATCTATCCCATCGACATGGACCGCGCGCTGAAGAAGATCGCCGAGATCAAGCCGCATGTCTCGAAATGGTGGACCACCTCGGCCCAGGCGCCGCAACTGCTGCTGGATGGCGAGGCGGACATGTGCATGGCCTATACCGGCTCGTCCTCGGTCCTGGCGCTGGAAGGCGCGCCGCTGGAAGTCGAATGGAACCAGGGCTTCGTCTATTACGACTTCTTCTCGATCCCCAAGGGCGCGCCGCATTACGACAACGCGCTGAAGCTGCTGTCCTGGCGGCTGGATGCCAGGCGGGCGGCGGAACTGACCTCTGCCTATCCGGTCGCGCTGCCCTCGCCCCTGGTCTATGAGCAGGCCGATCCCGAGATCAGCAAATACTGGGCCAACAACCCCGAGAACCTGGCCAAGGCCATCGAATGGAGCCCGGATTACTGGGGCGCCGCCTCGGGCCACGGCACCACCACGAACGAGGAATACGGCCAGGAACAGCTGAACGCGCTTTTGGCGCAGTGATGATGCCTGGGCTGGCCTGTTCGGTGCGGCCTGGGGCATATATGACAAAAGGGCGGGCCGCGCCGGCCCGCGCCAGCAAGGGAAGACCAAGCCGGACATGGACAAGGCATTCATCAAGGGGTTGCGGCTGATCGAGGCGCTTGCGCTCAGCGATCAGCCGCGGGGCGTGACCGACCTGGCCAATGCGCTGGGGCTGACGAAAAGCAATGTCCACCGCCTGCTCGCGACGCTGATCGCGCAGGGCTATGTCCGGCAGGTGCCGCCGCAAAGCCATTACGAGCTGACCACGCGGATCTGGGAACTGGGCAGCCATGTCATCCGCCGCATGGACCTGACCCGCATCGCCCGCCCCGCCATGGCCCGGCTGGCCGAGCAGACCGGAGAGACGGTGCATCTGTCGGTTCTGGACGGCAGCGAGGTGGTCTATCTCGACAAGATCGAAAGCGCCCACCACATCCGCGCCCATACCAGCGTCGGCGCCCGCGCCCCCGCCTATACCGTCGCCACCGGCAAGGCGATGCTGGCGCAGATGCCCGACAGCTATCTCGACCGCTTCGAGGGCCGGATGCAGCGCTATACCGACACCACCCGCATCACGCTTGCCGAACTGCGCGAGGATATCCGCATCGCGCGCGAGCAGGGTCATGCCCTTGTCCCCGAGGGTGAATGGCGCGAGGGCATCGCCGCCTGCGCCTGCGCGATCCTGAACCGCTCGGGCGAGCTTGCCGGTGCCATCGGCATGTCCGGCCCGGATTCGCGCATCAAGCGCAAGCAACTGCGCGAGATCGCGCCGCTTGTGATGGAGGCCGCCCGCGCCATTTCCCTGGCCCTGGGCTATGCCCCGCGCGTCTGAAGCAGCAAAAGGGAATGGCATGACCGCCGCCTATCCCGACACGCTTCTGTTCATCCATGGCCAATGGCGGCCGGGTGCCGAGGCCGCAGCATCGCGGTAACCGATCCCGCCAGCGGCGCTGTAATTGGTCGGCTGGTCCGTGCCGAACGCACGGATCTGGACGCGGCGCTGGCCGCCGCCGCGCGCGGCTTCCGGGTCTGGAGCGTGAGCGGTGCCTTCGACCGCTATCGCATCATGCGCCGATGCCATCGCCGCCATCATGGTCCGCGAACAGGGCAAGCCGCTGGCCGAGGCCAAGGGCGAGGCCATGGCCGCTGCCGATGTCATCGACTGGTTCGGCAAAGAAGGTCGCCGCGCCTATGGCCAGATCATCCCGCGCGTGCCGGGTGTCACGCAGATGACGATCAAGCTCCCGGTCGCGGCCTTCACGCCCTGGAACTTTCCGATCAGCCAGATCGTGCGCAAGCTGTCGGGGGCGCTGGCCGCCGGCTGCTCGATCATCGTCAACCCTGCTGACATGGCTACCGCATGAGGACAATCATCCGCTCGGGTGATTTCAGCCCGAACGGGTTTCCCGGCCGATGCCATGGCAGGCACCGTCGAATCTGAATGTCCGTCCTCGTGGCCGGTTGACGAACATATCATGAACATGCGATGCCTTCGCCATGGCGGGACGATCACTTCAGGACAAGCTGGCCATCCTTTCGGACGCGGCGAAATACGACGCGTCCTGCGCCTCCAGCGGGGGTGAGCGGCGGGACGCGCACAAGGGCGGGCTGGGCTCGTCCGGGGGCAGCGGCATCTGCCATGCCTATACGCCGGATGGGCGCTGCATCTCGCTGCTGAAGATCCTGATGACGAATTTCTGCATCTTCGATTGCGCCTATTGCATCAACCGCGTGTCGTCGAATGTCGAACGCGCGCGCTTTTCGGTCGAAGAGGTCGTGTCGCTGGTGCTGGAATTCTATCGGCGCAACTATATCGAGGGGCTGTTCCTGTCCTCGGGGATCATCCGCTCGCCGGACCAGACCATGTCCGACATGGTGCGGATCGCCCGCAGCCTGCGCGAGGACCACCTTTTCAAGGGCTACATCCACCTCAAGACGATCCCCGACGCCGCACCCGAACTGGTCCGCGAGGCAGGGCTGTGGGCCGACCGCCTGTCGATCAATGTCGAGCTGCCCCAGGATGCCAGCCTGCGCCGGTTTGCGCCCGAAAAGCGGCCCGAGACGATCCGCGGCGCCATGGCGCAGGTGCGGCTGGAGGGCGAAGCGGCGAAGGAAAAGACCTTCACCGGCCGCAAGCCGCCCCGCTTCGCGCCGGCGGGGCAAAGCACGCAGATGATCGTCGGTGCGGACGGGGCCGACGACCTGACCATCCTGAACAGCGCGACGCGGCTTTATTCCGGCTACCGGCTGCGGCGGGTCTATTATTCGGCCTTCAGTCCCATTCCCGACGCATCCTCGGCGCTGCCGCTGGTCAAGCCGCCCTTGCTGCGCGAACATCGGCTTTATCAGGCGGACTGGCTGCTGCGCTTTTACGGCTTCACGGCCGAGGAAATCGGGCAGGGCGCGACCGGCGGCCATCTGGACCTGGAGCTGGATCCCAAGCTGGCCTGGGCGCTGAAGAACCGGGGGCTGTTTCCGCTGGACGTGAACCGCGCCAGCCGCGAAATGCTGTTGCGGGTGCCGGGCTTGGGCACGCGCAGCGTGGATCGCATCCTGGCTGCACGCCGCCACCACAGCCTGCGGGTCGAGGATCTGGCCCGTATGGGCGTGCTGGTAAGGAAGGCGCGGCCTTTCATCTGCGCACCGGGCTGGACACCGCGCGGGCTGACGGACAGCGCCGGCCTGCGCGCGCGCTATGCCCCTGCGCCCGTGCAGCTTGCGTTGATATGAACTATGCCGTCGCGCTGCCCGACC
The DNA here is from genome assembly GCF_900100045.1 of Paracoccus denitrificans. Lineage (GTDB taxonomy): Bacteria > Pseudomonadota > Alphaproteobacteria > Rhodobacterales > Rhodobacteraceae > Paracoccus > Paracoccus denitrificans. The sequence goes on from NZ_FNEA01000025.1 coordinate 19,563, forward strand.
AGGCCGTGTTCGAGGCATGGCGCGATGCAGCGCGTTGCGCCATCAGCCATCGCATCGCGCCGGAGCGGATCGACTGGACCGACGGCGGGCTGTTCAAGGCCGCGCCCTTGCCCGACGCCCCCGATCCGCACGAAATCCGCGTCTCGAAGCAGTTCCTTTCGCTTGCGCGTTCGGTCGTCTGGCACAAATCGCCCGAACGCTTCGCGCTGCTTTACCAGGCGCTGTGGCGGCTGGACCGGGGCGACGGCGCTCCGTTGTCGCCCGCCGATGCCTTGGGCCGCCGGTTGCAACTCATGGCAAAGGCCGTGGGCCGCGACATCCACAAGATGCATGCCTTCGTCCGTTTCCGCGAACTGCCTGCCGAGGGGCCGCGCCGCAGCTTTGCCGCTTGGTTCGAGCCGGAACACAACACGCTGGAACCGGGCAGCGCGTTCTTTGCCGGGCGCTTTGCCGACATGGACTGGCTGATCGCGACGCCGCGCCTGACGGCGCGCTTTCGGGCGGGCCGGCTGAGTTTCGCCCCCGGCGGGGCGAAGCCCGACTTGCCCGATGATGCGTCCCAGGCGCTATGGGCCACCTATTTCGCCAATATCTTCAACCCGGCTCGGATCAAGCTGGACGCGATGCGGTCGGAAATGCCCAAGAAATACTGGAAGAACCTGCCCGAGACGCGGCTGATCCCGGCGATGCTGGCCGATGCCGAGGCGCGCGTGGAACGCATGCGCGCGGCGGGGGCCTCGATCCCGCGGCCGGGGGCCGGGCCCGTCTCGACCCGCTATCGCAATGCGATGCCGCAAGCCGTCGAACCTCCCGCGACGCTGGACCAGGCCCGGCAGGCGGCGCTGCAATGCCGCCGCTGCAAGCTCTGCGAGGCGGCGACGCAAACGGTCTGGGGCGAGGGGGCCGCGGATGCGGCGGTGATGATCGTCGGCGAACAGCCGGGCGATCACGAGGACCTGACGGGCCGGCCCTTTGCCGGTCCTGCCGGACAATTGCTGCGCGGGATGATCGCGGATGCCGGGCTGGACGGTGCGCAGATCTGGCTGACCAACGCGGTCAAGCATTTCAAGTTTGCTCCGCGCGGCAAGCGCCGCCTGCACCGGAACCCCGCCCGCGACGAGATCCGGCATTGCCGGTGGTGGCTGGGGCTGGAACTGGCCTTCGTCCGGCCGCGCGTCACGCTGGCGCTGGGTGCCTCGGCGGCCTTTGCCCTGACCGATGACGACCGCCCGATGCATCGGCGTCGCGGCACGGTCGAGACGGGGCTGCATGGCGGTCCGGTCCTGATATCCTGGCATCCCGCCCATATCCTGCGTCTTCCCGACCCCGACCGGCGGAACCATGCCCGCCTGCAACTGGCCGAGGATCTGGCCAGGCTGGTGTCCCTGGCCGAAGAAGGAAGGCAGCGATGATCCGCCCGCCCGACATGCCTTCAGGAACATTTCCCGATGTCCCTCGTTGACCGGCAGCAACAGGAGGCGAGCATGACCGATCATGACGATCACGTCGAGAAATTCTGGAGCCGGCTCGGCGGCATAAATTCCGGCATGCTGGGCTTGACCGAGGACGCCCGGCTTGTGCCCATGTCGCATTATGCCGAAGCCGAGACGGGCAGGCTGTGGTTCATCACCGCCAAGGGGACGGACCTGGCGCGCTCGCTTGCCGCTGGCGGCAAGGATGCCGTGCATGTGGTCGGCGACGAGGGGAAGGGGCTTTTCGCCCGCATCCACGGCACGCTGGCCCTGTCGGACGACCGCGCCAAGCTTGACGAACTGTGGAATGCCGTGGCCGCGAGCTGGTTCGAGGACGGCCAGCAGGACGAGGATATCCAGCTTCTGCGTTTCGATCTTGCCGAGGCCGAGGTCTGGGCGACGGGGGGCAGCCTGTCCTTCATCTACCAGATCGCGAAGTCCAAGGTCACCGGCAACAAGCCGGATATGGGCGAGCATTTCACCCTCTCCTTCTGAACCTCGCCCCGGCGGCTTGCCCCATGGATCATGTGCGACAGCGCCGTGTCGTGATCGGTCGCCGGCGACGGAAACGGGGCGGACGACCGGTCCGCGACCCGATGGCCAGCTTGCCGGCATGTGTTGTGAGATCAATGGCAAGAAGCCCGCCGGAGCCCTGATGAGAGCTGTTACCCCGCCGATGCGTTGTTCATCCATTCCGTCCCTCGTGGTTTGCCGCCGAGGAACCCGCAGGCCATTTCCGCGTTCCCAAACAAGCTCGTGCTGGAGTGAGGCCACATGACAGAAGACCGCTTGCTTCAGCCCGGTCGCAATTGCTGGCGCGTCGAACCTGCAGATCGCTTCGCCTTCATCGTGGATGCGGCCGATTATTTCGTGGCCGTCCGGCAGGCCATGCTGAAGGCGCGGCATTCGATCATGCTGGTCGGCTGGGATTTCGACGCGCGCATCGGGTTTGGCCCCGGCGGGGACGATGGACCGGAAAGGCTGGGCGACTTCATCCTGTGGCTGGCCGATCGCACACCCTCGCTTGAGCTTCGGTTGCTGCGTTGGGATACCGGCGCCCTCAAGGCGATGCTGCGCGGAAATACGCTCTGGACCATCCTGCGCTGGAAGGCGCATCCGCGTATCACTCTGCGCCTTGACGGGGCGCATCCGCCTGCCGGCTCGCATCACCAGAAGATCGTGGTGATCGACGATTGCATCGCTTTCTGCGGTGGCATCGACATCACCATGGAGCGCTGGGATACGCGCGAGCACCTTGACGACGACCCGCGCCGTGTCAGCCCGGGTGGCCGGCCGCACGACCCGTGGCACGACACGACCAGCGCTTTCGACGGGGCGGCCGCGCGCGCCATCGGCGATCTTGCCCGTGATCGCTGGAATGCCGCGACGGGTGAGACGTTGCCGTCCTGCGACGAATGCCACGACTGCTGGCCCGAGACGCTGACACCGAGCTTTGCCGATATGCGTCTGGCCATCGCCCGCAGCATTCCCAGGATGGACGGCGTTGCCGCCGTGCATGAGATCGAGGCGGCCTATATCGACCTGATCGCGGGAGCGCGGCGGATGATCTATGCCGAAAGTCAGTATTTCGCCTCGCGCAAGATCGCCCATGCCATCGCGAAGCGGCTGGCCGGGGACGACCCGCCCGAGATCGTCCTGATCAACCCCCATAGTGCGAACGGCTGGCTGGAGCCCCTGGCGATGGACACGGCGCGGGCGAAGCTGGTCGAGGCGCTGCGGCGCATCGACCGCCACGGGCGCCTGCGCATCTATCACCCGGTGACGCAGGGCGGGGCCGATATCTATGTCCATGCGAAGGTGATGGTTGTGGACGACCTGGTGCTGCGGGTGGGGTCGTCGAATTTCAACAACCGCTCGATGCGGCTCGACACGGAATGCGACGTGATCCTGTCGGCGGACGAGCCGGGCAACGAACATCTGGCCGAAAAGATCGCCGCCCTGCGCGACGACCTTCTGGCAGAGCATCTGGGCGTGACGGCGGCGGATGTGGCGGCGACGCTGAAGGAAACCGGCTCGCTGATCGCTACCGTCGAGGCGCTGCGCGGTCCGGGCCGTGGGCTGGTGCCTTATCGGATCCCAGAGCTTTCCGATTTCGAGGAGTGGCTGGCCGAGAACGAGATCCTCGATCCCAACGGCCCGGATGAGATATTCGAGTCCACGACCAGGCGCGGGCTGTTCAAGGGGTGGGAGCGGCTGCGGGGCGGGTTCCGGCGCCCGGCCCGGCAATAACGAGCGGCCTCTGCCGCGCTTCAGCGATAGCGAAAGATGTCCGCGTCGGGATCGGGCTTGCCGGCGATGGCGGCGGCGGCGATCTGCGCGGCGATCATCGAGAAGGTGATGCCGTTGCCGCCGAAGCCCATCACCGCGAAGATGCGCTCATGTCCCGGCACGCGGTCGATGATCGGCAGGCCGTCGTCGGTGACGCCGAAAGGCGCGGACCAGGCATAGGCGGGCCGGCCGATACGGATGCCGGTCAGGGCGTGCAGCTTGCCGGCGATCACCTTTGCCTTGGCCGCCAGCTTGGCCGGGTCGGCATTGGTGTTCGCCGCGTCTTCGTCCTCGCCCCCGGCGATGACCCGGCCCGACCCGTCGGTGCGGAAATAGAGATAGGGGTCTGCCGCCTCCCAGACGATCGTCTCTTGCATCCAGCCGGGCAGGCCGGCCACCGGCCTTGATGCCAGCGCCCAGGTCGAGGTGACGTGATGCGACTTCGTCCTCATCTGCGGCAGGTATTCGTAGCCGGTGCAGAAGACTGCGTGCTCCGCCACCAGCACCTCGCCCTTGTGCGTGGCCAGCGCCACGCCCGAGGGCAGTTCGGCCATGTCGGTGATCTCGACCGGCGAGACGATCTGCGCCTTGCGCGCCAGCGTCGCACCAAGCAGCCCGGCCGTCAGTTGCGCGGGATTGGCCGAGGCCGAGGCATCGGACAGGATCGCCGCCGGACGGTCCATGCCGAAGCGGCCGATCAACTCGCCGCGTGCCAGATATTCGGCGCCGATGCCGATTTCCTGCCGCGCCTTAGCCTCGTTCGACAGCGCCCTTGCGCCCATCTCGTCTCCGGCCAGATAGATCGCGGGTTTCGGGCGCATTCGGCAATCGAGCCCCAGCTTTCCGGCCAGCGCGACCAGATCCGCCACCGCCCTGGCCGAGCGCAGCCAGGCGCGGTCGGCATGGTCCTTGCCGATCCTGCGGCGCAACCGGGTCAGGGGCACGTCGATCTCGTGCTGGATCATGGCCGTCGAGGCGGGGGTCGAGCCGCGCACCGGCGGGCGGCGGTCCAGGATCAGGACGGATTTCCCCGCTTGCGTCAGCGCCTCGGCCACCAGCGCCCCCGAGATGCCCGCGCCCACCACGATCACGTCGAAGCGGTCGCCGGTCAGGCGGGGCAGGGGCTTTACCGTCGAGTTCGGCGTCCTGACCCAGAAGGGCGTCCCGGTGCGCAGGTCGTCCTTGCGGGTGTCGGCGTCGAGGTCGGGCATGGTCGAGGCTCCGTCGCTGAAGGCTCGCAGGTCAGGCCAGGTCGCGGACCTTGGGCTCGCGGTCCCAGTAGCGGCGGGAGGCGGTCTTGGGCAGGGCGGCAAGGTCGGTGACGCCCTCGTCCGGCTCGATCCCCGCGCGGTCCAGCAGCGGCTGCGCGCCCGGCGTATGGCCGATGGCCTTGAGATGGGCGAAGGCGTCCATGACGAAGCCGACCGCCGCGCCGTCCCGCGCCAGCTTTTGCGCCGCCTGTTCGGTCAGGACCAGCGCCACCGCGTCGAACAGCACCGAGGGCGAGCCGGCGAGTTGGCCGTCGGCCCTGGCCTCGCCGCCCGACAGCGGGATGCCGCCGACCTTCGGGGCGATGGTGAAGGGCGTGCCGCCGGCCTTTTCGACCGCCGCGACCAGCCCGTCGAGTTCCGCCTTGTCCGTGCCTTCGGCGAACAGGATGCCGACCTTGCGCCCCTTCAGCGTCTGCTGCCAGTTCTTCTGGATCGACAGCGCGTCGGAAGGCTCGATATCGACCGGCTTGCGAAACGGCTTCGCCGCCTTGGGCAGGTCGAGCGCAAGCCCCGCCGCCACCCGCCTGGCCAGATCCTCGTCGATATTGCGCAGATGGCTGACCACGCGGCTGCGCACATGGTCCAGCCCCACCTTGGACAGCTCGAACACGAAGGCCGAGGCGATATGCGCCTGCTCGTTTTCGGTCTGCGAGCGCCAGAACAGGCGCGGCTGGCTGTAGTGATCGCCGAAGCTTTCGGCCCGGATCCGCAGCTTGTCGCCGGAGACCTGCTGCGGCGCGGTGGCGAAGCCTTCGGCGCTGGCACGGGGGCCGGGATCTTCGCCCGCCTGGTCCAGGCTGTTCGGCTCGTAATTGGCGCGGCCCTTCGGCACCTGGGTCTGCATCATCCCGTCGCGCATCATGTTGGCAAAGGGGCATTTCGGCGCATTCACCGGGATCTGGTGGAAATTCGTCGTGCCCAGCCGCGATTTCTGCGTGTCGAGATAGGAAAACAGCCGTCCCTGCAACAGCGGGTCGTCGGAAAAATCGATCCCCGGCACGATGTTGGAGGGCAGGAAGGCGACCTGCTCGGTCTCGGCAAAGAAATTGTCGGGATTGCGGTCCAGCACCAGGCGGCCGACCATGCGCAGCGGCACGATCTCCTCGGGGATGATCTTGGTCGCGTCCAGCACGTCCCAGGGCAGGCTGTCGGCCAGTTCCTGGTCGAAGATCTGCAAGCCCAGATCCCATTCGGGATGGTCGCCGGCCGCAATCGCCTCGTATAGGTCGCGACGGTGATAGTCGTTGTCGGCGCCCTGCATCTTGGCGCTTTCGTCCCAGACCAGCGACTGCATGCCCAGCCGCGGCCGCCAGTGGAACTTGACGAAATGCGTCTCTCCCCCGGCGTTCACCAGCTTGAAGGTATGGACGCCGAAGCCCTGCATCATGCGATAGCTGCGCGGGATGGCGCGGTCGGACATGGCCCAGATCACCGTATGCAGGCTTTCGGGCATCAGCGAGACGAAATCCCAGAACGTGTCATGGGCCGAGGCAGCCTGCGGATAGCCCCGGTCGGCCTCCATCTTGACCGAATGCACGAGGTCGGGAAACTTGATCGCGTCCTGGATGAAGAAGACCGGGATGTTGTTGCCGACCAGGTCCCAGTTCCCTTCGTCGGTATAGAACTTGACCGCGAAACCGCGCACGTCGCGGGGCGTATCGACCGAGCCCGCCCCGCCCGCGACGGTGGAAAAACGCACGAAGGCGGGGGTCCGCTTGCCCTTCCTGGCAAACAGGCTGGCGCGCGTCAGCTCGGGGATCGGGTCGGTGCATTCGAAATAGCCATGCGCGGCCGAGCCGCGGGCATGCACGATGCGCTCGGGGATGCGCTCATGGTCGAAATGAAAGATCTTTTCGCGCAGAAGGAAATCTTCCAGCAGCGTCGGGCCGCGATGGCCCGCGCGCAGGCTGTTCTGGTTGTCCGAAAACGGGATGCCGTGATTGGTGGTCAGGGTCTCGCCGCCGCGCTGCTGCGTTTCGCCGGCATTGCCTTGTTCGGTCTTGTCGGGGATCGGTGCCATCGTTCCTTGCCTGCCGTGAAGGTGGGTGGGCACTGGCACACCGACCAGCGCCGCCGGAGATGGTGCAACGTCGGGCAAGGGCAACGGTTCCCCGCAGGGCATCGTCATGCGCCGGCAAGGCGCGATGGCGCCGAGGCTGCGCAGAGCGGTTTCAGGCAGGCGGCCGCCGCGACCGACAGCTTGGGGCCGAAGGTCGCAGGCCGGCCGCCGCGGGCCTTCGCCAAGGCCGGGATCGTCCGGGCAGAAGCTGCGACCCCCAGGACCTCGGCAGAGCCCGACCCGCTTCGGCCCGTCATGGCGAGACCATCCATCGCATCACCGCTGCGGCCAGCGGTGGAACTTCGTCGGGAACCGGCGGCCCCCCGACCACGCTATATATTCAAGCGTTCCCATCTGGAGTATGAGAAAAGGGGGACCATCCGATGGTCAGAACAATACTTGCCGGAGCCTTTGCGGCCGCTCTTGTCGCCGCGCCGGTGCAGGCGCAGGACAACGTCCGGGACATCGTGGGTGGGATCGCCCGCGAGTATCTGCAACAGGAACAGGACCGTGCCGCCTTCTCACAGGCGCAGAATACCAACACGCTCTCGGCCTATCAGTCCTATTTGCGGCAGTTCCCGAACGGGATGTATGCCGCACAGGCGCGTGATCGCGTGGAACGGCTGGGTGGGGCGACGTCCCGTCCCGAGACCCCGAGCGCCGCGGATACGGCTTCGCTGACGGCCCAGCAGCGCCTTGAGATCCAGCGCCGCCTGAATGCATTGGGATATGAGACCAACGGCGTCGACGGAAGCTTCGGACCGGGGACTCGCCGCGCCATCGCGCTGTGGCAGCGGGACCGCAACTATTCGCAGACCGGCGCGCTGAACGCGGCCCAGGCGAACGAGATCCTGCGGGGAACGACCAGCGGCAGCCGCACCGACAGCGCGGATTCCGCCAGAGGTCCGGCGCAGGTCGAGGCGGCGCTGAACCTCAGCCGCCAGCAGCGCAGCGCGGTGCAGGCGGGATTGACGCGGCGCGGCTTCGACACTCGCGGTGTGGACGGGGTGTTCGGGCAAGGCACCCGCAACGCCATCGCGGCGTGGCAACGGGCCAACGACGAATCCGTCACCGGCTACCTGACCGGAGCACAGGCGGAACGGCTGATCGCCCGCTGAACGGCACGTCTCGATGAGCGCCCGATAACCGTTCTGGCGCTGGAAATCGTGCCGGCAAGCTCACGGCGTCGCGGCTGGCACTATCCTTGCGGCGCCGGCAGGCGGGTTGTGTCGCAGCGATGCGGGAACAATTCCGCCCTCTTGCGGGTTCATGCTTCCGACCGAAAGCGGGAGCGCGCCTGGGCCGGGCAGTTTGTCCGGATGGAGGAAACCATGCCCGTGATCACCAGACTTTACGAAACCTGCAATGACGCCGCCGCCGCGGTGGAGCGGATCGAGGCGCTGGCCCTGCCCGGCGTGGAGCCCTCCGTCATGGGCGGCGAAAGGTTGCGGGACTATCGCGACATGCGCGTCGAGTGCGACCCGGCGACCGGCAGGCGCATTCAGGTGCCCGATCCCGCGCCGGCCACGACAGCCGGTGCAGCGCTTGGTGCGGCGGTCGGCGGCGGGGCAGGGCTGCTTGCGGGGCTTGGCCTTGTCGCCGTTCCCGGCTTCGGCCCGATGATGGCCGCCGGCTGGCTGGCCTCGGCCCTGACCGGCGCTGCCGGGGGTGCGCTTGCCGGCGGCACGATCGGCGCCTTCGTCGATCTGGGCATCCCCGCGGATGACGTGCCGCTTTATGCCGAAACCTTCCGGCGCGGCGGCGTCGCGCTCAGCGTCCGCTTTCCCGAGGAGCACCGGACCGTGGTCGAGGATACTCTGGCCGCGACCGCCCCCTTTGCGCTGCCGGACCTGCGCCGGCGCTATGAGGCCGAGGGCTGGCGCGGCTGAGGCGAATGTGGGTAAGCTGAAGGGGCAAGAAGGGGATATGCCGATGAATCGCGTCACCCTCGCCATCATATGCGTCGCCTTGTTCGGGCTGGCGTCCTGCGGCACGCCGGCCGAGCAATGCGAGGCGCGCGTCGCGGCCGAGCAAAGGAACGTCTCGCGGCTTCTGCAAGAGGTCGAGGCGAACATCGCGCGCGGATATGCCTGGGAGAGCACGGTGAACGACACCGGCTTCCGCCTCTGCGCGGGCGGCTTCCGCGGCGGCTACGGCCGGTTGGGCCTGGGCTATTCCAGTTGCTACGGCGGTCCCGATACGGCGCGCCAGCGGGTGGCCATCGACCCCGCCGCCGAAATGCGCAAGCGCGATGCCCTGCAAAAGCGCCTTGCCGCGCTGTCCTCGCAGGGGGTGCCGCAATGCATCGCGCGCTATGGTGCGGCGAGGTGAGCCCGGACACCGCAAGCGCGTTCCCCGATCAGCCGTCCCAGGTCATATGACCAGCACCCCCAAACGCCGAAGACATGGCACCGGCAGACGTCGCACGCGCAAGGCGTCATCGACGCTGACCCGCGGGCTGAAGCTTGCCATGCGCCTTGCCTCGATGGCCTCGACGGCGCTGAGCGCGATGACGCCCAAGGTCGCGAAACCGTCCCGAACTCCGACGAAACCCGCGAAACGTGCCGGCAGGGTCCAGGGCAAAGCGCGGCAGGGGTCAAGCTTTCGGGCTGGCACGCATGACTGCGACCATGGCAGCAGGCGCTACAAGCTGTTCACGCCCGGCCTCGCGGCGGACGCAAAGCCCCCGCCCTTGCTGGTGATGCTGCATGGTTGCGGCCAGACGCCCGACGATTTTGCCAAGGGCACGCGCATGAATGCGCTGGCCGGCGAGTTCGGCTTCATCGTGGTTTATCCGGCGCAGCCGCGCGATGCGCATCCCAACCGCTGCTGGAACTGGTTCAGCCGCGACGATCAGGCCCGCGGTTCGGGCGAGCCTGCCTTGCTGGCCAGCCTGACCCGCCACATCGTCGACCGGCACGGCGCCGACCCCGGCCGCGTCTATGTCGCGGGCCTTTCGGCCGGAGCCTCGGCGGCGCTGATCCTGGCGGGGGCCTATCCCGAGATCTTCGCGGCGGTCGGCGCGCATTCCGGGTTGCCTGCGGGCGCTGCGCAGGATCAGGCTTCGGCGTTGCTGGCGATGCAGCGAGGCAATCCCGGCCGGCGGCTGGAACATCCGATGCCGACCATCATATTCCATGGCAGCCGCGATCATGTGGTTCACCCCCGGAACGGACGGCTGGCTGCGATCCGGGCGCGCGAGCCCTACGCATCCTTGCGCGCGACCGAGTTTGCAGGCCAGATCCCGAACGGCCACCGCTATGTCAGGACCGTGCATCGGATCGGTTCGGGCCGCCCGCTGGTCGAGCATTCGGGTGCGGCATCCTCGAATTTCGCGGCGAACTCGATCCCGGCGAGAGTGACTTTCAGACTGGACATGGTTTCTCCTTGTTGAGTCAAGCTGGGCATGCGGGGCATGGGAGGCGCTGATCCTTGGCCATGACTTGCCTTACGGGCTTGTGGACGGGTTGGCAGCGGATCGCCTCGATGGGTTCCTTCGCTCAGGCGTGGTCGCTGATGCGTCGCGCGACATGCGCGCCTGCGCGGATCCCGGTCAGCACGCCGTCCCGCATGATGGTCTGTCCGCGCAACATGGTCAGCACCGGCCAGCCAGTCAGTTCCATTCCCTCATAGGGTGTATAATCCGCCCCATCGTTCAGCATCGCATGGGTCAGCCGGTTCTTCGCCCCGGGGTCCCAGATGGCGATGTCGGCATCCGCGCCGACCGCGATGGTGCCCTTTTTCGGGTAAAGGCCATAGGTCCGGGCATGGTTGGTCGCGGTAAGGGCAACGAAGCGATTGATATCGATGCGCCCCTTCACGACCCCTTCCGAGAACAGGATCGGCAGCCTTGCCCCGACGCCCGGAATCCCGTTCGGCACCCAACGGAAGCTGGTGCGACCCTTGGGAGTCAGCTTGCCCTGCGGATCGTCGTAGCGGAACGGGCAATGGTCCGAGGAAAACACGTCGAAAACGCCCTGTTGGAGCCCCTCCCAGCAGGCTTGCTGACTCTCGTGATCGCGCGGCGGGGGTGAGCAGACGTATTTCGCCCCCTCCATGTTCAGCCCTTCCAGGTCACCTTCGGTTAGCGTCAGATACTGCGGACAGGTCTCGCCGAAGATCCTGAGGCCCTTCTGCCGGGCACGGCGGATTTCCTCCATCGCCTCGCGATTCGAGACATGAACGACCATCAGCGGCACTTCGGACAGTTCGGCCAGCGAGATCGCACGATAGGTCGCCTCGCGCTCGGCGATCACGGGGCGCGACGTGGCATGGAAAAAAGGCGCGGTCCTGCCCGCCTGCTCAAGCTGGTCGGTCAGATAGCGGATGACGTCGTAATTCTCGGCATGAACCATGACGAGGGCGCGTGTCTCGCGCGCGACGGCCATCACCTTCAGCAGTTCCAGATCGCTCAGTGCCAGCCCTTCATAGGTCATGAAGACCTTGAACGAGGTATAGCCCTCATGCACCAGCGCGGGCAGGTCCTGCCCCAGAACCTGTTCGGTCGGATCCGAGATGATGAGATGAAAGGACACGTCCGTATGGCAGCTACCCTCGGCCTTGGCGTGATAGTCTTTCAGGCTTTCGCGCAGGGGCACGCCGCTTTCCTGAAGGCAGAAGGGCAGCACCATCGTATTGCCGCCAAGCGCGGCGGAACGGGTGGCGCTTTCGAAATCGTCGGCCATCACGACCCCCTCGCCGGAGGGCTGCGAGATATGGACGTGGCTGTCGATGCCGCCGGGCAGAACCCATTTTCCGGTCGCGTCGATCGTTTCGTCCGCGATGCCAAGGTCGTGGCCAAGCGCGGCGATACGCCCCTCGCGAATGCCGATATCGCATTGGAAGGTATCCGAAGCGGTGGAAATGCGGCCGCCCGTGATGATCGTGTCGAAGCGGGTCATGCGGATTTCTCCTTCTTGCTTCGGGGATTGTGTTCGGCGATTTCGGCGAAGGCGCGGATCATCGCCTCGCCCGTCAGGCGGTTGTGTTCCTGCAGGCGCTCGGCCAGATCGAGACGAGCGCGGGCGCGCAGCGCCACCATGATGTGTTCGTGTTCCTGGTAGGACGTGACCAGACGCTCGTCGAATTCGTTGACGGCGAAACGGTAGCGCCAGATCTTCTGTTGCAGCGCCTCGTAATTCTGCGCCAGCAGGGGATTGCCGGTTGCCTGCGCCAGAAGCTGGTGAAAGGCGTAGTTAAGTCGCGTATAGGCATTCTGATCGCGGCGGGACAGCGCTTCGCCAAGCGCGTGGTGATGTTCCTCAAGCGCGGTCATGGCCGCATCGTTGGCGCGTAGGGCGGCCAGGGTGCCGATCAGCCCCTCCAGCGCGCCCTTCAACTCGAAAATGGGACCGATGGCCGTGGCATCGATGGGGGTGACGACCGCACCGCGATTGGGGCGCAGCGTCACCAGCCCCTCGGCGGCCATGACCTTGAGCGCCTCGCGCAGGGGGGTGCGCGAGATGCCGAAACGTGCGCAAAGCTCGGCCTCGGGAATGCGGCGACCCGCGGCGAATTCGCCCTCAAGCAGGATGTTGCGCAGCTGCCCGACGACCAGATCGTGAAGCGTGGCCGCACTTTCAGGCGCTTCCGGCTCATTTCCGGCTGGTCGTATCATGATCGATGGCCCTCCCATTCCTGCCAATGTCCTCGATATGATCATTGGGCCGGGACGGCGCACAATCCTTGATCGCGCCCTGATACGAACATCTGCCCATAGCCTGCCAGCCTGTCCATCGGCACGCCGGTTTCGCGCAGGCATCCCCAGAGCGTAAAGGCCACCGAGTCCAGGATCGGGATGCCGGTCTGCCGTTCAAGCTCGGGTGCGATCAGCGGGCCGCGCATGTTGGTGCAGACGATGGCGATCGCATCAGGGCGGGCCTGCGCCACATCGAGACACATCTCGCGGATCTCCTCTTCGGTCACCTCCGCGAAAGAATGATTGTCGGACCGCCCGCTATGGCGCTCGGCCACGGTCTCGATGCCGATGGCCGCGTAGTTTGCGATGATCCGCTGCTGCACGTCCCGCGTGTAGGGCGTCACGAGGCCAAGACGCTTGACCCCCATCTCGGCCAGCAGCCGGTTCAGGCTGAGGATCGCGCTGGTCGCGGGAATACCGGTGCGCTTGGTGATCGCAGCGCACAGCCGGTCGTCGGTGTCGAAACCCAGCCAGCTTGCCGAGGTTCCGTTCCAGGCGATGATCGCGGGTTTCGCATCGGCCAGCAGATCCGCGGCCGCGAGGATCGGTTCAAGCGTGAACTGGCTGTTCGAGCCTTCGTCCAGCGCGATTCTGGTCACTCGGAAACGTCCGAAATGCACGCTCACATCTGGATAGAGCGGCCAGGCCATCGCGCTGGTCAAGGGTTCCACAACGGTGTTCGACGAAGGGGTAAGCATCGCGAGCCCGACATTGCCGTCATTTTGCATTCATTTTCACCAAAAGATTCTGCTGTCTCATCGAAGCTTAGGCCAGCTTCGGCCTTGACCGCAAGCCTGTCATGGTGCGCCGCATCCATCCCTTTCTGGATCTCATGGGTCAAACTCCTTCTTAAAATGCTGATTTTTCATGCGTATTTTGGGGAAATTTCTGAAGATGCACAATCTTTCACCCGACGCACTCGTTATTTCTTGCAATGAACATTCGAATCCGCAACAGTCGTGGAAAACAGAGAACCCTTAAAAATGAATTCAAACAGGGAGAAATCAGCATGAAACTGTCGCATACCCTCGCAGCGGCTGGCATGGTGCTGCTTGCCGGCGCCACGCTGGCCGCATCCGATACGCCCCTGCGCGTCGCAGGTAATTTTTCGCAGAACATCACGCAGGTCGAGATCGAGCGGACCTTCTTCAACGGGCTGAGCGAGGCCACAGGCGTTGGTATCTCGATGAACTACAATCCAATGGATGTCGTTGGCGTGAAAGCCCCCGATGCCCTGCGGATGTTGCGCGGCGGGTCGTTCGACGTGATGTCGGTGCAGATCGGCATGGCCTCACGAGACGATCCGTTCTTCGAGGGCATCGACCTGATCGGCGTCGCCCCGGATATGGAAACGCTGCGGAAAGTCGTGGACGCCTATCGCGAACCCTTCGATCAGCGCCTGCAAGAGCGCTTCAACGCCAAGGTGCTGACCCTCTGGCCGTTCGGGCCACAGGTGTTTTACTGCAACCATCCGCTTGAAAGCGTGAACGACCTGCGCGGTCTGAAGGTGCGTTCCTTCACGCCGTCGATGTCGGCGATGCTGGAAAGCTTCGGCGCAACGCCCGTGACCCTGCAATTCTCCGAGGTCTACCCCGCCTTGCAGCGCGGCGTGGCCTCTTGCGGGGTCACCTCGCCTACGTCGGGCAATACCGGCAACTGGCCCGAAGTGACCACTCATTACCTGCCGATGGCGGTATCTGGCTCGGTTCAGGGACATTTCATCAATCTTGCCGCCTGGAACCGCTTTTCGCCCGAAGAGCAGGAAAAGCTGCTGGCCGAGTTCGCAAAACTGGAAGGCGAGATGTGGGATCTCGCCACCAACTCCAGTTCCAACGCCGACGCCTGCAACACCGGGCAGGACGAATGCACGGACTACCGCAAGTTCACGATGCAGATGGTTCAGGTGACCGACGCCGACCGCGAGCGGCTGAAAAAGATCGCGGAAAGTTCGGTCCTGCCGATCTGGAAGCAGACCTGCAACGCAGTGGACCCGCAATGTTCGGAGATCTGGAACGAAACCGCCGGTGCCGCCGCTGGGCTGCGGATTGATTGAGGTCCTGGCGCGCCTCGGTAGAAGCGCGCCCATCAACAAAGGTCTTCCCCATGACTTCTGACAATCCAGTCACGCAGGCGGCCACTCCTCTTGCCCGTTCTTTCGCCCTGATTGCAGGATACATGCTGTTGGGCGTGGCACTTTTCGTGACCGCCGAGATCCTGGCCCGCCGATTCTTCAACATCTCACTGCAAGGCGGCGACGAACTGGGCGGCTACATGCTGGCCATCCTTGCGGCCTTCGGCTTTTCCTATGCGCTGATCGAGCGCGCCCATACCCGCGTCGAGATCTTGATCGAGCGGGTGGGCCCGCGCATCCAGGCGGTGCTGAACATCTTTTCGGCATGGTGCATCGCGCTGATGGCGGTTTTCATGGCGTGGCGCGCCTGGGCAACCCTGATGGAAAGTGTGGAATACCGCTCGCTTTCCGGCACACCGTTGATGACGCCCCTGTGGCAACCGCAATCCTTGTGGTTCGCGGGGCTTCTGCTCTTTGCGGGAGTGGCGCTGGCGGCAGCAGTCCATGCCACCCTTCTGATGCTGCACGACCAGCACAGGCTGAACCGCTTTTACGGCGTCAAGACCCTCGAAGAAGTGATCGAGGAAGAAACCCTCACCTCGGAATCCGGCATGGAGAGTGCAGCAAGATGATCGGTGTTTTCGGAGCCGCGGTCGGCTTTCTCATGATGCTGGGCCTGATGCTGACGGGCTTGCCGGTGGCGGTCGCGCTGTTTCTGACAGCATTCATCGGCGCCTGGGCCTTTCTGGGTCTGCCTACGCTTCTTTCCTTCGGCAACCAGATGTGGAGCGGACAGAACGACTTTATCCTGACCGCTATCCCGCTTTTCATCTTTCTGGGCGAAATCCTGGTGCGCTCGGGCGTGACGGACGGACTTTATCGCTGCCTTTCGGATTGGCTGCGGCGCCTTCCGGGCGGGTTGCTGCATACGAACATCGGGGCAAGCACCTTCTTTTCGGCGGTTTCCGGTTCGTCGGTGGCAACGGCCGCCACCATCGGCACGGTGGCCATGCCGATCATGAAACAGCGCGGCTACGATGCCCGGCTGACCACGGGCTCCATCGCCGCTGGGGCTACGCTGGGCATCCTGCTGCCACCCTCGATCAACATGATCATCTACGGCTCGATGACGAATACCTCGATCGGGCAGCTTTTCGCGGCCGGTGTGGTGCCGGGACTGATCCTTGCCGGGCTGTTCATGGTGCTGATCGCCGGGGTCTGCATCCTGCGGCCCGAACTTGCCGGGCCGATGCTGCCCGCGCGGTCCTGGCCCGAGAAAATCGCGAGCCTCGTCGATATCATCCCGCCGATCGTGATCTTCCTGATCGTGATGGGGACGATCTATCTGGGCTGGGCCACGCCGACCGAATCGGCGGCCATCGGGGTCGTCTGCGGTCTTGGGGTCGCCATCGCCAAACGACGTCTTTCGCTGTCGATGATGCATGAATGCATGATATCGACCGTGCGCATCTCGGCGATGATCCTGCTGATCATGGTGGCGGCGCACTTCCTGAACTTCGTGATCGGGGTGCTGGGCATTCCGCAGGCACTGACGGGCTTTGTCGCCGACGTCGGGGCGGGACCGCTTCAGATCATCCTGCTGCTGATGGTCTTCTACCTGGTCCTCGGCTGCTTCATGGAGACGCTGTCGATGATGATCGCCACGCTTCCGGTCGTCTTTCCGCTGGTCCTGCATCTGGGGATCGACCCGGTGTGGTTCGGGATCTTCCTTGTCGTGATGATGGAGATCGGGCTGATCACACCCCCCATCGGCATGAACCTCTATGTCGTGCAGGGCGTGCGGGGGCATGGCTCGATCATGGACGTGATCTATGGCGCACTGCCCTTCGTGCTGCTGATGCTGGGCTTTGTCGGCCTGCTCATCGTGTGGCCGCAGATGGCCCTTTGGCTGCCGCAGAGGCTGTTCTGAATGCTGATCATCGAGGCGGATCACCTGATCGCCCATGCCGCCGCGCCCCAGCAATCGGGTGCGGCGGTCGTCGTCATCGACGGGCTTGTCCACGCAATAGGGCCGCGGGCCGAGTTGCGGGCGCATTATCCTTTGGCCCGACGTCTTGATCTGGGCGGATCGCTGCTGCTGCCCGGCCTGATCAATGCGCACCAGCACGGGCGCGGGCTGAGCCAAATTCAGCTTGGTTATCCCGACGACCAGCTTGAACCATGGATTGCGCGCAGGCGCGGGAGGGGTGCGCCCGATACCTATGCACTGACCCGGCTTGCCGCGCTGCGAATGCTGGCAAATGGGGTCACCGCGACACTTCACGCCAATTATAGCTACGCTTCGGGCGATTACGAGGCCGAACTGCGCGCAGCGATCCGCGCCTATGCGGATACCGGACTGCGGGCTACCATCGCGGTCGGATATGCCGACCGTGGCGCGCTGATATATCCGCCCGACGATGAGGCGGCTTTCGTCTCCACGCTTTCGGCCAAGGCACGCGAGCTTATTCGCGCCGGGCGCCCCGCCTATCTGCCGCTGACCGAAACGCTTGACCTCATGGCACGGCTTTGCGCCGAATATGCCGGGCATCCGACGCTGAGTTTCGCCTATGGTCCTGCAGGACCGCAATGGGTCAGCGACGAGGCCTGGCGCGTATTGGCGGGCGATGCCGCACGGCGGGGCCTTGGGTTGCATTTTCACCTGCTGGAATCGCCTGCGCAGGCAGCGTGCGCACGACAGCTTTATCCCTCGGGCGTACTTGCGCATTTGGA
Source organism: Paracoccus denitrificans (assembly GCF_900100045.1). Classification (GTDB taxonomy): domain Bacteria; phylum Pseudomonadota; class Alphaproteobacteria; order Rhodobacterales; family Rhodobacteraceae; genus Paracoccus; species Paracoccus denitrificans. The sequence continues at coordinate 37,156 of NZ_FNEA01000025.1, forward strand.
AAGGCTCGGTGTGTTTCAAGCGGCGGCCAGCGCCGCGCATTTCGTCCATGCGACCGAACGCGATATTGCCGATGCCGCACGGCTTGGCATCGCGATCGTGACCAACCCGGGTTCGAATATGCGTTTGGGCAATGGCCCACCGCCGCTTGACGCGCTGCACCGGGCGGGGGTGTGCATCGCCATTGGCAGCGACAACTGCACCTTGCAGGATGACGAGGATCTGCTGGCCGAACTGCGCCTTGCCGATGCGCTGACGCGACGGGGTCGCGCCGATGATGTGACGGGCGGAATGTGGATGCTCGACGCCGCGACAGGTGCTGGGACGCAGGCGGCTTTCCTGAACGGGGCCGGCGCAATCGCACCAGGAATGAAAGCAGACCTGATCGCACTTGATCTTGATCCCACGCAAGGCGCTTTTCTCGACCCCGATATGGGGTTGTTGGACGCCACCATGGCCCGCGCCAAGGGGCGTGACGTGACGCTGACGATGGTTGCTGGGCGCATCCTTTATCATCAGGCCAAGTTTCCCGGCGCTGATCTGGCGCAAGCCCGCCGTGCCGCCTGCCGGACGGCATATGCGTCCCGATCAGTGGGACCCGACACCCAAGCTGCAGCCGAAGAAATCGCCGAAACCCTACGCCGTCATTACACGCAACCAGTCAGGACCTGACCTTGTTGGACGGGAGTGCAGCCGTGAAGCGGAAACGTAAAGGGACATGCCCGTGATCGAGCGGCCAACAAGACCGAAGTCGGAGGCACTTTCTATTTTGCGCTTGGTTGGGAGGTCGCCATTTTCATGCTCTGTCCTGATCCGCATGATCGTGTGTGACCGTCCAGGCCGGCTCGCCGTCAGCAATCCCGGCTATGCGTTTCTGGGCGAGGTGATCGCCCGGCTGACCAGCGGCAGTCGGCAATGGTGCTGCGCTGTTCGCATACAGGCGGCCGGACTGTGCGCGAGGCAATGGATGCGTCCGCCGATCCGGTGATCTTCTCGCATTCCAATGCCCGCGCCGTCTGGGATCATCCGCGCAACATCCCCGACGACCTGATGCGCGCCTGTGCCGAACGGGGCGACGATCTGCGGATGATCGCACCCCGGCGCCTGCCGGCGCTGGCCCAGCGACTTGTCGACCGGGGATACGGCGCCGCTGCGCTGGCGAAGATCATGGGCGGCAATCTTGAACGCATTGCGCGGCAGGTCTGGAAGACGGGCTGACGAGCGGAACCACCCTGGGCAACCCGTCGCGCCACCCGTTCGGGCGAAGGTGCGACGGGCGTCGCGCTGTCAGGGAATGCGCGGCCGGTCGATGAACTTGCGCAGCGCGAAATGCGTGCGCACGCTGCGCACCCCGGCAATCTTCAGCAGCTTGCCTTGAAGGAAATCCTGGTAATCCTCGAGGCTGCCGACGACGACTTCAAGCAGGAAGTCCTGCGAGCCGGTCATCAGCATGCCGGCCACCACCTCGTCGAACTGCGCGACCTTCTGTTGCACCAGCTCGATCTCGTCGCCGTCCTGTCGCTCCAGCTCGACCGAGACGAAGGCGGTGATCCCGAAACCGGCGGATTTGTGGTCGATGCGGGCGGCATAGCCGGCGATCACGCCGCCCTCTTCCAGCCGTTGCAGCCGCCGCTTGCAGGGCGTGGCCGAGAGACCGACACGATCGGCCAGCTCGACCACGGGAATCCGGCCCTCCTGACCAAGAACGCGCAGTATCCGGCGATCAATCGAATCGATGGTGATATTCACGCAAATATCCCTGAACCATAGAGATAATCACTCAAGATTATGCCATAAAGCTTTCATATAGGAGAGTTTCACCGGGTAAAAGCGCTATAATCGCCCAATCATCAAGGCGAGGAGGAAATCATGGCGCTTGTGATCACGGATGAAACGCCGCCGGCGGGCTATGAACGGCTTGTCCATGTCGAAGATGTCGAAAGCGGCCTTGACGCTTTTATCTGCATCCACTCCACCGCTTGCGGTCCCGCGGCGGGAGGATGCCGGATGTGGAACTATGCCTCGCTTGACGATGCACGCCGCGATGTGCTGCGGCTGGCGGAGGGGATGACCTGCAAGAACGCCATCGCCGATCTGGGCCTTGGTGGCGGAAAGTCGGTGATCATCGGCAATTCGCGCACCGACAAGTCGGAGGCGCTGTTCCGCGCCTTCGGCCGCGCGGTCGACAGTCTGGGCGGGCTTTACTACACCGCCGAGGACGTCGGGATCACGCCCGACGACATGGCCATCGTGGCAAGCGAAACCCCCTATGCGGTCGGGCTGAACAGCGGCGCCCATGCCAGCGGCGATCCGTCGCCCTTCACCGCCGAGGGCGTGTTTCAATGCCTCCGGGTCGGGGCCGAGCAGGTCTTCGGCAGTGCCGATCTGACCGGAAAGCGGGTGTTGGTGCAGGGGCTGGGCCATGTCGGCATGGCGCTGGCCGAAAAGCTGCATGCGGCAGGGGCCGTGCTTATCGTGTCCGATCTGAACCAGAATGCGGTAAAGCGTGCGCAGACCGATCTGGGCGCAGAGATCTGCAGCCCGGAAGAGGTGTTTTCCCAGCAGATGGATATTTTCGCGCCCTGCGCCCTGGGCGGTATCCTGACCGCCGAGACGGTCGCGCGGCTGACCGCGAAGGTCGTCTGCGGGGCGGCGAACAACCAGCTTGCCACCCCGGACATCGCCGGGCATCTGCGTGCCCGCGGCATCAGCTATCTGCCCGACTACGTCGTCAACGGCGGCGGCATCATCAGCGTCGCGGGCGAGATACACCGCCGCGGCGAAAACTATCGCCGCGAACGGCTTGCAGGCATCGCCGAGCGTATCCGCCGCATCCTGGCGCTGAGCCAAAGCAGCGGCAAGACCACCACCGAGGTCGCGAGCGACATGGTCGCGGATATTTTGGCGCAGGCGTCCTCCCGCCGGGTCCTGGCCTGATCCTCGGGACAGCAGCTCCTGCATCGCACCATCCCCTGAAAGCAGGGGGTGGCGCCGCAATTTCTATCGAAAGGGGGCCCCGTTGAGCCAGGCCTTGCCAGAGGTTTCCGCGTCTGCGGGACGAAGTGCCGATCCCTTGCCTGATCGCGATCCGGTTGTCGCCGGGGCAGCGCCGGCGTCTGCGCATCTGTCAAGGCTGGCGCGGGCGGCCACCGATCACAGCCCCCTGGAGGATATGCAGGGCATTTTCACGGGCGCATTGCTGGGGGCGCTGGGGCTGGCGCTGCTGTCGCATCTGGGGTTGCTCACCAGCGGCGCCGCCGGGCTCGCGCTGATCGTTTCATATGCGTCGGGCCTTGATGTCAGCCTGTCGATGCTGCTGGTGAACGCGCCGTTCCTGGTGCTGGCCGGTCTGCGGATGGGGCGGGCCTTTACGATCAAGACCCTTGTGTCGGTCGGTCTCTTGTCCTTTCTCACATCGCTGCAACCCCACCTCGTCAGTTTCGGTCGTATCGAGCCTGCGGCGGGCGCGGTGATGGCGGGTCTGTTGCTGGGCTTCGCCGTTCTGGCGCTTTTCCGGCACCGGGCCAGTTTTGGCGGTGCCGGCATTCTGGCGATCCTCTTGCAGGATCGCCGTGGCTGGCGCGCAGGCTATACCCAGCTTGCCATGGACCTGGTGGTCCTGGCGGCGGCGCTGGCGGTCGCAGACCGCAGTTCGGTCGCTTACTCGCTGATCAGCGCGATGGTGCTGAACCTGTTTCTGGCGATCAACCACCGCACTGACCGCTATGTCGCGCGGTAGTTCGCGTATTCGCGCGCCGGAATCGGCCGGCATCGCTCTCTGACAAAATGAAAACAGAGAAGTCATTTTCTAACAGTGCATATTCGTCCTTGGCATATCGACGTCGGGGAAGAGAGAAGGTCGGCCCGACCATCTCTACAGCGACCAGCATCTCAACCTTGTCGCTTTGGGATCGTCCGGGCGGACCTGGCGGAACGAACTGGAATTTCCGCTGGCCGAGACGGCGCTGGACGACCGTGTGACCCGCCCTCGCTCCATGTCGGCCTGGATCTTGCCAAGGTGTTCTCGCAGCCGCGCCTGCGCATCGAGGGGGCGGAAGGTGCCGGGGCGGTCATCGGCATGAGGGGGCGGTCGGAAAGGGCACGCTGGATTTCGGATATGCCATGTTCGTGCAAGCATCGGACAATATCGCCATGCCAGGCGGCCGGTTCTACTTATTGCTGAGCCTTCGGATGTGAACGGCCATCCTTCCGCCTTGCACCGGCGGGCCGCTTCGCGCCGCATCGGCGATGCTGCCGCGTTTGATCAGCCATAGGAATGTCGGCCGCGGCGGCGAATGTGCTTCCGTCAGAACCCATACCTTGCCGGCAGAAACGGTTCCGGCGCTGTCGCAGGAGGTTCGCTCGACATCAGGGCAGCCAGGTGTCGGCCGCTGGCGGGGCCGAGCGTCAGGCCCTGGTGGCCGTGGCCGAAATTGACCCATAGCCGTGGAAGCCTTGTGGATTCCCCGATCAGCGGGATCATGTCGGGCAGGCAGGGGCGGGTGCCTGTCCATGGCTGGATCTCATCGGCCCGCCCGATGTCCAGGATACCGCGCGCCGCCGTTTCGGCGCTGGCCAGTTGCGCGTAGTCCGGCGGAAGGTGCAGCCGGGCAAGATGCGCGCCGGTGGTGATCCGCAGCCCCTGTTCGACCGGGGTGGCGACGTATCCGTGGTCGGTGTCCAGCATCGGCACGTTCAGCGGAACCGGCGCGGTATAGTGGCGATGATAGCCGCGCTTGTAGACCATCGGGACGCGGATTTGCAATCCGGCCAGCAATCGCGGTGTCCACGGGCCGGCGGCAAGCACCAGATGCGGCGCCGACCAATCGCGCCCTGCCGTCTTTGCCGTCCAGCCGGTGGCGGTTGCCCGGATCGCGGTCACCTCGGCCCCGACGATATGCCCGCCTCGGGCGACGAGGGCAGCCGCATAGGCCGTGGTCAGGCGACCGGGATTGCTGACGCTCCAGGGATCGAGCCAGTGGATGGCGCCTGCACCGGGCTCCGTGATGGCCGGTTCGGCCGCCTGAAGCGCCGCCGCATCCATCACCGCCAGGTTCAGGCCATGACGCGCGGCCATCTCCTTGCTGCGGCGGGCGGCAGCCTCGAACACGCGCGGGTTGCGGAAGTATTCGCGGTATCCGGTGCGACGGACCAAGCTTCCCGCGCCGGAGGCGTCGATGAAATCCCGATGCGCCGCCAGCGAGGTTCGGATCAGGCTTTCATAGGCCGCCGACAGGAGGGCATGGCGCGCGGGGGTCGAGTGGAACCCGTAGCGGACCAGTGCGCCGGCCTGCCATGCCAGTTCGCGCCATCGCGCGCGGACATCGTTCCTGCGGCCCAGAAGCACCCCCAGCAGGAAACCGGGCCCAAGCGGCATCGCATAGGGGGCGACGGCCTCGCGCTGGAGGATGCCGGCATTGCCGAAACTGGTTTCGCAGCCCGGCTCCTTGCGGTCGATGACGGTCACGGTCCAGCCGCGCTCCTGCAGTGCCAGGGCGGTAGAGACGCCGACGATGCCGGCACCGATGACAAGGGCCTCGTTCATTGCGGATAACGGCCTCTCATTCCCGACCTGCAAGGTGACGCAGGAAATAATCGACAGTCCGGCGAAGGGCATAGGGGTGAAAGGCAACGCCATGGCCGGCGCCCGGCACGATGAGCATGTCGAAATCGGCATCGGCCTTCACCAGCGCATCGACAAGGCGCAGCATCTGGCTGGGCTGGACATTGTCGTCCATCTCTCCCTGAACCAGGAACAGCTTGCCGGCGATCCGGTCGGCCACATCGGCGCTGGCCAGGCCGCGGCGGGAACCGGCATCCATGCCCTGGAACATCTCTGCCCAGTTGGCGATATACAGCGAAACATCGTGGTTGCCGCAGATCGACACCCCGACGGTGAAGAAATCGGGATGGACCGCCATCCCGCGAACCGTCGCGTAGCCGCCGCCCGAGAACCCGGTCAAACCGACGCCCTCTGCAATGTCCATCCAGGGGCGATCTGCCGCCAGGGACCTGATGGCCGTCACATGGTCGGCAAGGCCCCCGCAGCTTTCCATCCTTCCATGGGAATGCAGCCAGAAATCCCGGGATCGTCCCGGTGTTCCGGGGCCGTCAAGCAGAAGCGTGACGAAGCCCGCCGCGGCGAGGCCCTCGGCATATCGGGCATAGGTTGTCTGGCCGAACGATTTCGGCGCCATGAAGACCTGCGGACCGCCATAGATGACGTCGATGACCGGATAGGATTTCTCCGGATCGAACCCCGGGGGCTTGTAGAGCACCCCCCAAAGCTCCGTTTCGCCGTCCAGGGCCTGGACATGAAACGGCTCGGGCAGCGGCATGTCGGCGGGCCAGGCTGCCCCGGCATCCGCATGTTCCAGCGTCGTGACCACCCTGCCGTTCCGGTCATACAGGGCCGAGACGGGCGGCCGGTCCGGCGCTTCATGGGCGGCGACGAAAAACGTTCCGTCGGGGCTGGTCCCGTTCGGATATCGCCCGCTGCCGGCCGGGACTTGCGTCAGCGCGCGTGACGGCAGGGACAGGTCATGGTTGAGATCCTGATGGGTCAGGCGGCGCAGATCCGTTCCGTCGAAGCGGATCGAATAGACCTGGAGGTAATAGGGATCCAGCCGCGGCTCACGGCCTGCGGCAGCGAAGAGGACGGTTTCGGCATCCTCGTCGACATGGAGGATCGAAACGACGTTCCATCCGCCCGCGGTGATGCGGCGGCGGCTGCGCGGATCGCCGGGCTCGACGAAATAGAGATGGCGCCAGCCGTCAGCCATCGACGACCAGAGGATGCGGCCGTCGCGCAGCACCTGTGGTTGCGGGCTCGGGCTGAAACATGGCCTCCCCGCCGCGGGGCCCTCCTCGATGACCAGTCGCCTGGTGTCGCCGGTTGCGGTGTCCACCTGCCAGAAATCCAGCCGATCTCCGTCGCGCGATCCTTCATGCAGGTAGAAGTGACCTCCGTTGTCGGACCACCAGGCGGGATAGCTGATCAGCGGATTGGCGCCAAAGCTGACCAGTCGATCCATCCTGGCCGGCACCCGCTGTCCGTTCCTGTCGATGAACCACAACTCGCTCAACGCGCCATGTTCATCGCCGGGAACGGGATAGGGAAAGCTGTGAAGCCTGGGACGCGATCCATCCGGCGGGATCGCCTCGATCAGATGGGCAAGGGGAACCTGGCGCAGATCGGTGCGCAAGGTTGCGATCCGGCTGGAATCCGGCGACCAGAGCGCAATCGGCGGACAGCGGGCTTCCGCGAGGTTGTAGTCGAAACCGAGAAAGCCGCCGTAGCCGTTCCCGGCTTCGCCGTCGCTGGTCAACGGACGCTTGCCCGAATGATCGACCAGCCAGAGATTGTGATCCCGGATTACCAGACGCGCCGAATGATCCGGCGCCACGTTTTCGGCCGGTGCCGCCACGGGGCCCAGATCGGTCAAGACCAGCCCATCGCGCGTGGCTCGCCAAAGGCGCTCGTCCAGGCGGAATTCGATTGCCGTGGCATCGCGGGCAAGCCGCACATCCACAGGCTCGGCCGCCTCCGGCGCGACCGGCAATGCGGCGATCCGCGCGGCAAGCGCCTTTCGGTCGAAAAGGGGCGCGACCCTTCCCGTCCCGGCCTCGACCAGCAGGTAGTCCGTTCCGTCCGGCGTGCGGCGGCAATAGGAAAAGAGCTTTCCGTCATCGGACCAGAACGGGCGAACCGTGTCGTTGAAGACCCGGACATTGCGCAGTCCCGAGGCAAGGTAACGTGCCCGCTCGTGCGGGTCGGTTCCGGTCGAACTCCCGTTCGCGAGCATGTGTTCCTCCCTCTCCCAGCGCCATCATGTCATAGGGCAGGAATGCAACTACACAATTGTGTAGTCAATGGTCAATGTAAACGGGATGCGGGTCAGGTGCTGCGTTTTCCACCTTCTTCCGATGCCAGGCCCGCCAAAATCAATTGCATGATCCGCTCTTCCTGCAAATTGCGGCGCTTCAGTTCCTCGACCGAGAAGAGATTGCGATTCAGCAAGGTTTCGAATTGCGGCGCCAGCAGAAGATAGCCGATTCGCTGGGCGACCATCCGGATCGAATCCCAAAGGGCAGGTTCATCCGGAAACCGGGCGCGGAGATCCGCGTTCAGCATCTCGGTCGTGCCCAGAAGTTCGCGCAGGAATTCAAGCGCGATGGGCCTTTCCTCCATGATCGCGCGGCGCAGATAGCGGACGATCCCCGACAGGCTGCCCGTCTGGCTCTCTATCATCGAGGAAAGCTCTTCGGGGGATGTGGCACGGTTGGCGACCTGCACCAGTTGCAGATAGTCGGTCATGACACGCTTTTCCACCGCGTCGCGCAGACCCTCTTTCGACTGGAAATAGAAGCGGACGAGCCCCCAGGATACGCCCGCTTCGTCGGCAATCGCCCTGACGGATGTGGCATCGAAACCGTCGCGCCCGAACAGCATGATGGCTGCCTCCAGCAGGCGTTCGCGTCCGTTGGTCTGTTCGGCTGGCGGGTCTTTCTGTGTCATGGCGGCAATCTAGGCGAAGGCCGGTGCGAAGGCAATTTCCGCTGCCTCTGCCGGATCGGCATGCGTCCTGGGACTCCTGCACATGTTCCATTCTCCAGGTGCTTGAGGGCCCGGGATTCAATCCTCTGGACTGGAACTACACAAATGTGTAGTAACCTTGAACTCAGGAAAGCCGGGGGAGTCGCGCAAGATGGATACCGAAAACAAGCAGCATGCACGGGCGTGGTTGGCGGCCGTCGTCCTTGCCATGGCCGCGATGATCGCCATGGCGGACAAGACGCTGCCGATGCTGCTCATGGAACCGATCAAGCATGCCATGGCGCTGACCGACGTGCAGATCGGCATCTTGACCGGCTTCACCTTCGCGATTGCCATGGCGGTCGCCGCCCTGCCGCTGGCATGGCTGGCGGATCGCTATGACCGGACGCTGCTGCTGGCGATCGCCATCACCGTCTGGTGCCTGCTGACCATCGCCAGCGGCTTTGCCACGAACTTCACCGCCTTGTTCCTGTGCCGGCTTGGGGTCGGCCTGGGCGAGGCGGCGCTGATGCCGGCCGCATTGTCGTTGATCGCCGATCTGTTTCCGCTTCGGCGCGTTGCCAGGGCGTCGGGGCTGTTCTTCTTTGGCGTGACCTTCGGCGGAGTCGTGGCCATGGTCGGCGGTGGCGCAGTTTACGGATATCTTCATGCCGCCGCGCTGGAAGGCACGCTGCCCCTGGCAAGCGACGATGCCTGGCGCTGGACCACCATCGCATTCGGCGCCGCCGGTCTTGTCGTCGCCGCCCTCGTCGCCACCGTCCTTCCCGAACCGCGCCGCCGCAATCCCGCCATGGCTGCCGCCTCGATCGGCATGCCCGAGGCGGCTGGATTTCGCGAATACCTGACGGCGACGCTGCCCTTCATCGTGCTTCTGGTCACCTGCCTGGGCATGAGCGCGATCTTCACCGTTGGCTTCAACGGCTGGCTGGCGCCGTTCTTTACCAGAACCTATGGCTGGTCCATCGAGAGGACGGGCAGCACGCTGGGAACGATCCTGCTGGTTGCCGGCCTGCTTTCTCCTTTCATCGGGGTGTTCTTCAATCGGATCGTCCGCCGCTGGATGGACCGCGAAGCGCCGCTGGCTGCGATTTCCCTGATGCTGCTTGTGACGCTGCCCTTCGTGATCGGCGGCCCGCTGATGAAGGACGGGCTTTGGGCGGCGGCAGCAGTCGGCATCGTCATCGCGATTTCCGGGGGGTGCTCGATCGTCATGTCGGTCATTTATGTCAGCATCGCACCGTCCCACCTGCGCGCCCGGATCACTGCCGTCCTGTTGCTCGTGCTGGGGCTGATCTCTGGTGTCGGAACGGTGGTCTATGCAGGCTTTACCGATATCGTGCTGGGGGATCCCGCCCGAATCCACCTGACGATGTCGCTGCTGTCGGGCCTGCTGATCCTGTTTACCGCGATCACAAGCTTCTTCGTCGACCGCCGCTATCCGGCCGTCGTCGCCATGGCGAAACAGGCAGAGCTGCGGCATCTCGAAAGCGGCGCAGCCGACCCGCGGGGGCACGAGCTTTCCGCGACCAACTGAACGCCCGGGCGTTCGCGCCACACATCCATCGGCAATACAGGTGAAACAATGACCTCTCACGGCGCTGTCGAGCGTTTGCAACTCATGCTCGACGACCATGTCGAGAATTTCGGCGCAATCGGCGTGATTGTCGGGATCGACCTGCCCGACGCCGGGCGCATCTGCCTTACCGCCGGATCGCGCGCGCAGGGCGAGGCGGCGCTTGGGGCATCGGATCTGTTCCAGATCGGCAGCCAGACCAAGACCTTTGTCGCCTTGTCGATCCTTCTTCTGTGCCGCGACGGCCTGCTGGATCTCGACGACCCGGTCGTCCGCCACATCGACCTGCCGATCGACGGGCGGATCACGCTTCGCCACCTGATCATGAACACATCGGGGTTGCCCGAATATCTTTCGCTCATCGATCCGACCTCGGCCGGTCGGATGGCTCCGCGGGACATGGTGATCCCGGCGCTCGAGCAAGGCGTGCTGTTCGCTCCGGGGCAGCAATTCGACTATTCCAACACGGGCTGGGTGATCGCCGCCATGGTGATGGATGCGACGGCCCCGGGAGGCTATGCCGGTTACGTGAAAGAGCGGATTTTCGGCCCGCTCGGCATGCAGGATTCCTGGGTCGGCAGCGGCTACCCGGAGGAACGGCTTGCGCAGGGCTATCTGAAGCGCGCCGGACGGCCGGCAATCAGTGCCGCCAGGGGTTTTTCCCTGGCCTGGGCCTATGGCGCCGGGGACATCATCTCGAATTGCGCCGACATGCTGGACTTCTATCGGGCCTTGGCACGGCCCGACAATCCGCTGGGCGTGACGATGCAGGACATGACCGCGCATTGGGCGCTGCCCGCCGAGAAGCCTTTCCACCCGCTCAGCCTTGGCGCGGCTTACGGCTTTGGGCTGGAAAGGCGGCGCTGGGGCGGGCTGGAGGTCTGGGGCCATCCCGGCCGGACGGTGGGATACGGCGCATCGTCGTGGTTCGTGCCCTCGACCGGAGCGATCGTGACGACGGCCTTCATGTATGTGGAGGACGAATCCGAGCCGCCCCATATCGCCGCGCAGCGATACAACCCCTCGATGCTGTTCACGCAGGTATTGTGCACCGCCCATGCCCTTGCCGATCTTCTGCCCGCGGCGGTCCCGGCACCCGTCCCGGTCGCCGGCAACCGATAAGGCCGCCCGATGCGCTTCTTCATCGCCGGCCTCGCGACCGAAACCAACAGCTTCTCTCCGATCCCGTCCGGCGCGCTGGCCTTTTCGCTCGACCATGTCCGCCGCGTCCGGGCGGGCGAAATCGCACCGCCCAAGGACGAGATGCTGGCGGTCTTCCACGAGCTGTGCAGCACCGACGGCCACGAGGTCGTGCAGGGCATTGCCGCCGGGGCGGAGCCCGGAGCCCCGGTCGTGCGCGCCGTCTATGAGGAACTGCGCGACATGATCCTGGACGATCTGCGCGCTGCGGGCGATGTCGATGTCGTCCTGCTTGCGCTTCACGGAGCGATGATCGCGCAGGGATACGACGATTGCGAAGGCGATCTGCTGGCCCGTATCCGCGAGATCGCGCCCCGGGCGATCATCGGCGCCCAGCTGGACCCGCATTGCAGCCTGACCGAAATCATGGTCGCCAATGCCGACCTGATCACCATCATGCGTGAATATCCCCATACCGATTTCGCCGAACGGGCAGCGGATCTGCATCGGCATTGCCTGCGGGCGGCGCGGGGGGAGATCCGCCCGGCGGCGGCGCTGATCGACTGCCGGATGATCGGTTTCTTTCCGACCACGGACGGCGCGATGAAGCAGGTTGTCGGGGCCTTTCGCCACAGCAGCGCCGAGCCGCGCATCGTTACCGCGGAATTCGCGCATGGCTTTCCCTGGGGCGACGTGCCGGAGATGGGCGCGCGCGTGCTGGTTTACGCGGATGGCGATCTGGAAATCGCCAAGGCAGAGGCCCTGCGGCTGGCGCGGCTGGTCCATGACAGGCGGCGGGAATTGCAGGCCGCATTCCCCGACCTCGCGTCCTCGCTCGACCGGGCGGAGGGGCTGGACGGCCTGGTCGTGCTGGGCGACTTTGCCGACAATCCCGGCGGCGGGGCGCCCGGCGACAGCACCTTTGTCCTGCGTGAACTGCTGGATCGGGGCATTGCCGATGCGGCGATTGGCGCTTTCCACGACCCGGAGGCGGCGCGGCTTTGCGCCGATGCCGGGCCGGGCGCCACGATCCGGCTGCGTCTGGGCGGCAAGCTGGGACCGGAATCCGGCGACCCGGTCGATCTGGTGGCCGAGATCGTCGCGGTGGCCGAGGACCATGCCTGCACGGCCTTCGGCATGCGCGTGCCGCTGGGCCGTTCTGCCGCGATCCGCTGCCGGGGCATCGATATTCTGGTCGTCTCGTCCCGTAGTCAGCTCTATGGCGTCGACGGCTTCACCGGGCTTGGCATCTCGCTGCGCGACAAGCGGTTGGTCGTCGTCAAGTCCAGCAACCATTACGTTGCCAGCTTCGGCCCCCTGGCCGATCACACCTGGCATATGGCGACGCCCGGCGCGATGAACCTGGATTTCGCGTCGATTCCCTATCGGCGGCTGGATCGCCCCGTCTTTCCGCTGGTCGAGGACCCCTGGCCCGGCGAAGACATGCAGGCCGCGATCCGCATCGCGAAAAGACCTGCACCCGGCGGCATATAGGAATTGCAAACTACACAATTGTGTAGTAAATATTTCATCACCCTCCGCGCCTGGATTCGGACGGTAGAACAGCGGGTTCGCCCCTTCGGGAGTTGGCATGACAGCCTGGACACAAATCGACATTCTGCAATCCGATGAGCCCGCGGCGGAATTCGTTCTTGCCTTCGCCAGCAAGGACGGCGCGATACCCGAACAGGACGAGGCGCGACTTTCGCTGGCGATCCGCCACGCGGGCTTTGCCGCCCAGCCCGGCCAATGGCTCGACGTTTCGCCGGCGAAGGGCACCGATCCCCGCATCATCCTGATCGGCGCGCCCGAGATCGGCACGGCGACGCCGCATGACTGGGCAAGCCTGGGCGGCAGCATCGTCGAGGCTATGGCGGCGCTTCGGCTGGAAGCCGCCCGGCTGTCCGACGGGGCGGCGCTGGCCGACGATGCCCGCCTGTCCGGGGTCCTGCTGGGGGTTCTGCTGCACGGTTTCCGCCCCGACACCGGGCGCAAGCAGCCCGATCCGACGCCATGGCCGCAACGCCTGTTGATCCCGCAGGGACGGAACGGCGCGTGCGACCAGGCGATGCGCACGGCGCGCGCCGTCAACCGCGCCCGCGCCTGGGTCGAGGCGCCGGCCAACCGGCTGACTCCGCAGGTCTGGGCGGCGGAACTGCCGGCGATCTTCGAGCCGCTGGGCGCGACCTTGCGGATATTCGACAGCGGTGCCCTGCAGGAGATGGGCGCATCGGCCCTGTTGGCCGTCGGCCGCGCCTCGGAGTTTCCGCCGCTGCTGGCGGTGGTGGAATGGCGCGGCGCGCCTGCGCGCAAAGGTTGGGATGCGGTGCTGGTCGGCAAGGGCATGACCTTCGACAGCGGGGGGCTGAACCTCAAGACCGCGGCACCCGTGATCGCCCGGATGGGCTTCGACATGGGCGGTGGGGCCGCCGTGCTGGGCGCGGTGGAACTGGCGGCATCGCGCAAGGCGGGCTGCAATGTCGCGGCCATCGTGCCGATGGCCGAGAATGCCATCGACGGGAAAAGCTTTCGACCGGGCGACGTGATCGAATCCCTGGGCGGCCTGACCATCGAGATCCGCAATACCGATGGCGAGGGGCGGCTGGTCCTGGCCGACGGCATCGCCTATGGGTTGCAGACCTACCGGCCTGCCCATGTCATCGACATCGCCACGCTGACCGGCATGATCGCCGTGGCGTTGCTGGAGGAATTCGCCGGGCTCTATTCCAACGACGATGCGCTTGCCGCCGAACTCGACGAAGCGGGTCGGGCAACGGGAGAGTTTTTGTGGCGCATGCCCTGCCAGTCCAACCAGGACCATGTGGTCGAGACCCCGGTTGCGGACGTGGCCAACATGAGCACCTTTCCGGGGCTGCTGGGCACCGGCCTGTCCGCGCCGGTTTCCGGGCCGAAGCTCTTGCAGAAATTCGTGGGCGATACCCCCTGGGCGCATATCGACATCGCCGGCACCGTCTGGGCCACGCGCCGCTCGGCCTATGGCGGCAATAACGCCACCGGCTACGGGGTCCGCCTGCTGGACCAGTGGCTGCGCCGTTTCGAAAGAGGGTGACCGCCATGGATCGCGACAGCGAATTGTTCGACCTGATCGGCGACCTGATCATGTGCCATTCGCCCAGCGGGGTCGAGGCGCGGATCGACGCCTTCCTTCTGCAGCGGCTCTCGGAACTGGGTATCGAGGCGGCGCTGGACGCCGCCGGGAACGTCGTCGCACGCATTCCCGGCAGCGGGGCGGGCAAGCTGGCGATCACCGCCCACAAGGATGAGATCGGCGCATCGGTCAGCACCGTCGGGGACGATGGCCGGCTCAGGCTGCGCGCCTTGGGATCGTCCTTCCCCTGGGTCTATGGCGAGGGAATCGTGGATATCCTGGGCGACAACGAGACGATTCAGGGCGTCCTCAGCTTCGGATCGCGCCACATCACCCGCGCCTCGCCGCAATATCCGCAGCAAGAGACCGCGCCGGTCAAATGGTCGGATGTCTGGGTCGAGACCAAGTGCAGCTGCGACGACATCGCCAAGGCGGGCGTGCGGCCGGGCTCTCGCGTGCTGGTCGCGAGGCATCGCAAGGCGCCCTATCGGTTGGGCGACCATATCGCCGGCTATACGCTGGACAACAAGGCCTCGGTCGCGGTCCTGATCGAGCTGGCCAAGCGGATCCGCAACCCGGTCTCGGAGATCTGCCTGGTCTTTTCGTCCATGGAAGAGGTCGGTGCCTGCGGCGCGCTGTATTTCACCAGAAACGAGCCCGTGGATGCGATCATCGCGCTGGAGATCGCCCCCCTGTCCGATGAATACGACATCGTGGATGGCCCGGACCCGGTGATCTATGCGCAGGATGGCTATGGCCTTTACCATGAGGGGCTGAACGGCCGGATCGCCGCCGCGGCCGCGCGGGCGGGGGTCGGACTGCAACGCTCGGTGGTCCATGATTTCGGCAGCGACGCCTCGATCGTGATGCGCAACGGGCATGCGCCGCGCGGGGCCTGCCTGGCCTTCCCGACGCAGAACACCCACGGATACGAGATCGCGCGCCTTGCCGCGATCGGGAACTGCGTCGCCGTCCTCGATGAACTTTGCAAGGGGGATCTGTCGCAATGGTGATGCCGGACCACCTGACGCGGGCCCTTGCAGGCGGACGGCATCGCGAACGCCTGACGCGATAGGCCAGGGACCGGCCGCCAACCACCCTGACCGGCGGGCCGCAAGAAGGTTGCGGCGCCGGGCGGAAGCCTGCGCCCGAACGCAGGCCAGGCGCAGATACGACCAACCCAAGGGTCCGAAGAAGACCCGGCGACAAGACGCCAACGAACCAACAGGAGATGATATCGTGACCGACACGCAAAGTCCCAACCCGCAGAAACCTCGCCACCTCGGCGAGCGTGCTCTGGCCCTGATGCTCAGCGGCCTGTTCGCCACGGTCCTTCTCGGCGGCACGGCGCCGGCCGTCGCGCAGGCGCTGCCGAACTGCGCCAAATACGACCAGCTCAATCACCGGGGGTCCGAGGTCCCTTATCCATCGAATTGCGAAGCAATCGACCCCGAATTGGGCGGCCTGCGCGAAAAGCTTTTCAGCCGCGGCTGGAATCTGCAGGTCGTCACCACCCAGGGCCTGACCTATGACCTCCGCGGCAACGATGGCGGGCCGCAAATCTATACCGGCCAGAAACCGACCGCGAATGCCTCGGTCTCGCTGGTGTTCACGCATGATCTCAGCCGATACGGACTGCCAGACGGATCGCTTCTGACCTTTGCCCCCGTGGCCGGCTACACATCCTTTTCAGGTGCAGGGCTTTCCCACGCCTATATCAACCAGCTTTCCGCCATGGTGCCGCTGAACGACGGGCAGGTGGTCCTGCAAGCCGGGCAATACAACATGGCATCGCAATTCTACGGGCAGGCCATCGGCAACAACCTTGCCGCTTCGGCGCTTGGTCCGCAGAGCTTCATCCTCTACGGGCTGGGCGTCGGCGGGTTGAAACCGACGCCGGCCTTCGACATTCGCCTGTCCTCCGCGGACAAGCGCTTCTACACTCATTTCGGTGTCGCCCGAAGCATCAGCCCCGACGGACTTTTCGCCGATGGCGAGGAAAACCATTCGGGCCTGAAATTCTCGACCCGCGGGGCGAAGGCGGTCTTCATCAACGAGGTCGGCTACAGGGTCCAGCCGGACGTGAACCAGCGCAACATCTGGCTGCGGGCAGGCGCCGTCTACAACACTTCCGACTTTGCCCATCTCGACGATCCGGCGACGACCGGCAAGAATTACGGCGGCTATGTCGTCGCGACCTACCAATTGTCGCAGCCCGACATGTCCGCTCCCTACCGGGGCTGGTATTTCACCGGCAGCGTGAACTTCGCCAGGAAACAGGTGAACGCCTTTTCGCATGATGCAGGGCTGGTCTTTTATCGCATCGGGACGTTCAAGAGCCGGCCCTATGACGTGTTCTCGATCGGTGCCGCCAAGACCTATTTCAGCGACGTGGTGGTGCAGAACGCGACCGATCTGGGGCTGGAGGCGGCTTCCAGTTCGACCAGCTTCCTCGCCTCCTATACCTACCGGCTGCAACAGGGCGCCTATCTGCAATCGGCCATCACCTATATCGACAACCCGACGCTGGCCCCGGTCCGGCCTTCGGCGCTCAACGCAAGCGTCAACCTGACGCTGGTATTCTAGGGCGCCGGGCATCTTCGTGCCTGATGCCCTGAAATAAAAGCCTTCCCGATGACCATGCGACGGGCCATCGGGACAGTTTTCAAGATCGCTCGCCATCGATCAAATCCGAAACCCATCCCAGGATGATGTTCGCCATGCTCTTGCCGGATCGTGCCCGTGTCCCCTTCGTCAGCGTCGAAAACATGGCGAGGCTGGTGCATTCCATCGGACTGCCGCTGGCACTCGAGGAACTGGCGGCCTGCATCGAGGCCGACTTCCTGCGCTGGGACGAGTTCGACAAGACGCCGCGCCTCGCCTCCCATTCCGTGGACGGGGTGATCGAGCTGATGCCGATCTCGGACCGGCGGCACTATGCGTTCAAATATGTGAACGGACATCCCGTCAACCAGCGGCGGGGGCTGCAGACGGTGGTGGCCTTTGGCGTCCTGTCGGACGTGGCATCCGGCTATCCGTTGCTGATGGCCGAGATGACGCTGCTGACCGCACTTCGGACGGCGGCTATGTCTGCCGTGGCCACGCGCGCGCTGGCGCGCAAGGACGCACGGGTTCTGGCGCTGATCGGCAACGGCGCCCAGGCCGAGTTCCAGGCGATCGCCCTGCAGACGATCTGCGGCATCGAGCGGGTTCGGCTCTACGACATCGACCCTGCGGCAACCCGCAAGGCGGCAGGGAACCTGCGGGCCGCGGGGCTTTCGGTGACCGAATGCCGCACCGCCCACGACGCCATCGAGGGCGCCGACATCGTCACCACCTGCACTGCGGACAAGAAATACGCGACCATCCTGTCGGACAACATGATCGGCGCGGGGATACATGTGAACGCCATCGGCGGCGATTGCCCCGGCAAGACAGAGTTGCACCGCGACATCCTGCTGCGCTCGGACGTTTTCGTGGAGTTTCCCGAACAGACCCGGATCGAGGGCGAAATCCAGCAGATGCCAGAGGACTTCCCGGTGACCGAGCTATGGCGGGTTCTGTCCGGCCGGCGTCCCGGTCGCGTATCCGATCAGCAGATCACGCTGTTCGACGGCGTCGGGTTTGCCATCGAGGATTTCAGCGCCTTGCGCTATGTATATGATCGCATGCAGGGCACCGATTTCTTCGACCGGCTCGATCTGCTGGCCGATCCCGACGATCCCCGCGATCTCTATGGCATGTGGCGACGCTTTGGCACCGGATAAAATCGGGCCGTGGCGGATGCCCGGGGGGCTGGCCACGCGTCCTTCCCGCCGGGCAGACGCTGCGCGGCAGAGGCCATCCACGTCGACCGCGAATGGTCGCGGATCATGAGGGAACGCCCCGAAACCGGCGAGGCTGCCGCGGGCGAGGCGTCCAAGTCCCAACGCCATCTCATCCGGCCCGGCCGAGAGGGGCTGGCGGCGGGTTTTCCCATCGACGCCGGTCGTGCGGCTGGCGGATGCCTGCCATCGGAGCTGGGCCATACCGTCAGCGCCGACAACCGCAGGCGGGTCTTTGCCTTTTGCCCGGACGAGGATCCGGCGGCTGTGCGATTGTCTTTATGTCTCGCCACAATCGCCGGTGTCCCGGTTCACCGCGCCGGGCGCGGATCGTGACACGGTGATCGACCTGCGCGCGATCTTCCAGCAGCGATCACCCAACTGGTGATGACCAATCGCATCTTCGCACGCGAGTCGATCATCGACAATCTCGGCCATGTCAGCCTTCACCATCCGCTGCATCCCGACCGCTATCTGCTGTCGCGTTCGCGCAGCCCCCAGAACGTGACCAGCGACGACATCATGGAGTTCACGCTTGACGGCGAGCAGGTCGGGGACGATCCGCGCACGCCCTATTCCGAGCGGCATATCCACGGCGCACTCTACGAGTTGCGCCCCGATCTGAATGCGGTGGTCCATCACCATGCCCGGCCGGTGCTGCCGTTCACCATACTGGACATCCCGCTCAGGCCGGTGTTCCACATGGCGGCGGTGATCGGCAACCGGCGTCCGGTCTGGGAAAGTCAGCACGAATTCGGCGATACCAACATGCTGGTGGACAGCATGGACATGGGCCTGTCACTGGCGCGCAGCATGGGACAGGGCAATTCGGTGCTGATGCGCATGATGAACGACGCCGAGCACCGGCTGCGCCACAAGCTGGAACATGCGCCCGACGGCGCCTGGTCCGCCTCGAGCGATCTCGAGCAGTCCGGCGTCGGCGATCGCAGCGTGCACCGGATCGCCCTGACCATGACCAAGAAGGGTGGCCATCTGACCTTCGATTTCACCGGGACCGATCCGCAGGCGGGCGTGATCAACTGCACCCATGCGGGGTCGCGCGGCGGGGTGATGGTGGCGCTGCTGCCCATTCTGGCCGGCGACATTCCGTGGGCCGCCGGCGGCATCCTGCGCCTCTTGCACGATCACGCCCTTGGGCACATCGGTGCCGATGGCCATGGTGATCTCGACCTTGGGCATGGCGATGGCGCAGAACCAGGGCCTTGCCGGCGGGCATCCCGGCAATACCGGGCATAATGTGGTCATGCGGAACGCCGGGCTGGACGAGCTGTTCTCCGCGGGACGGATGCCGGCTGATCTCGATGAACTGGGCGATTGCGCCGAGGTGATCCAGTGCATGGCCGGCGGGCTGCTGAACCCCGGGTAGCCGGGACGTTTCGGGCGCGATCTCGACAGGCCATAAGCCTGTCGCCGCTCATGGAACAAAGTCGCGGGATATGAACAGGCCCGGCAGTTTCGTGGCGCTGGACGCGGTCGAGAACAGGAAGGAAAAATCCGACGCCAGCGTTGCGCTGTTGGCGATGGTGGCGCCCTTGTGGCAGGCGGTGCAGGACGGCCCCAGACCGGGGGTGAATTGCTGCGCATAGGTCTCCATCGTCGTATTGGCGACCGGCACGCTGCCATCCGTCTGGAAGGTGCCATAGACCAGCGGAACCTGGGCATTCGCGCCGGGTTCCGGTGACGGCGGGGTCGGTGCGCCGTCCCACAGCACGTTCACGAGCTGGTAGTACTGGAACACCGACTTGCCCCCCGTCCGGTCCGCAAGCAACTGCTGCACGTCGCGGTTGGTCTGCGCCACACCGGCCGGGATCGCGACTTCGCGCGTGACCTGGATGGGGAGGGAATAGTCGCAGACACCATTCACACAGTGCGGCATCTGGTTCGGCTTCGCATTCGAGGCCGGGTTGTTGAAACTGAAATCCACTTCCGGCGCGGACGCGCCCGGAACATTGTCGATCTGCTCGAAGGTGGACCAGACGAAATCTGGCATGGAGGCGGTCTTGTGAATGATATGGAGACCGACCAGCCCGACGACAGCCTTTTCGCAAGAGCCGTCGGGATACAGCAGATAGACCGTGGAGGTCAGATAGCGGCCATAAAGGTCATCCAGCCCGGTCAGGTTCCGCCAGGCGGCCTTCAGCTCGAAGGCGCCAAGCTCATCCTGGTTCTGAACGGCCGATCCCGGTGGCGTGCCTTTGGGCAGGGACAGGCCTTCGGGGGTGGCTCCGTCGGCATTGGTCGCCACTTTCAACTGGTTGGCCGCGTCATACAGGCCCTTCGCGACGATATAGTCGTATTCGGCCTTGCCGATCATCCGTTCGAAAAACACCAGCTTGCCCTTCTGATCGGTCAGCCAGCCACCCGTAGCCTCTTCGATTTCGTCCGATATGGATGACATCGTTCCGGTGTCGAGGTTGAAGCCGTGACGCGGGCTCACGGCGGATTTGGAGACCGCGTTCAGCATGCGGATCGACCCGGCCGAGGCTGCCAGCGAGGCGGAGCCGCAACTGGCGGGCGGCGGCGAGGTTTCTCCCCAGCCGGTCGGCATGGCCGCAAAGGGCTTGAATATCTCGGGCGCCGGCATGAAGCTTTGCCAGACCGTGGGTCGCTGCATCGGCTGTCCCGCCGGGCCGGGCAGGCCGAAATCGGCGATTGTCGCGCTGCGATCCGGCTCGCCGGCCATGGCGGGCGTTTGCGGCCATCCGGGATCGGCCGGCCAGTTCAGCGACAGGAACATCTGCCATCCATAGCAGTTCATTCCGTCCTGGGTATGGCCGAAGGGCGTGTCTCCGGTCAGGAAATCGGCCGAGGTCGGATCGGTGATGAGCATGGCGCTGCAGGCGGTCTGGGCCTTGCCGCCGGATGCGGCAAAGGCAAGCATGACGCCTGCGACCAGTGCGATGAGGATCTGACCTGTGCGCATGGCGATACTCCTTTCAGGAAAAGCGCGGCGAATCCGCAATCGACCGGGGCGCCACGACTTACCGAGACGAGATGACCGCAAGGCCCGCTTCCCAGGGGTGCTGCTCGGGCGTCGGCGCCGGCCCTTCGGACGGGTTCAACGCCCGAACCGAGACCGGACCGGGTTGCGCGTTCGCGCCAACGGCGATGTCCATGACATAACCCTGCGTGCCGCCGCCATTGGTCTGCCCCGGCACTGCCGAGGCGTTTTTCAGGAACTGCTCGACCGTGACGGTGATATTCGGATCGGAGAATTCGACCCTTGCGGTTGCGGGCGTGGTGTTCTCATCCGCCCCCTGCACGATCAGGACAAAGCGGAACTTGCTTCCGGGCCGCAGAAGCGCCGGCAGATCCGAGGGTGATTCACCATAGAACAGGCTCTCCGGCACCATCTGCACCGGCCAGGGTTGTGTGCCGTCGGTTCGGTCGGTCACGCAGGCGAATGCGGTCGTGTCCGGGGCGGCATTGTTCGGCGTGACCGCCAGCGCGACCTTCATCTGGTCCAGAATGACGCCGACATGCGAAATCGGCAGGCCGTAGATGGTGCAATCCTCGATCGAATAGCCGGCGCTTTCGGGGATGGCAAAGACCGCGTGCAGGATCTGGTCGGACCCGTTCGGCCCGGTGCCCGCCGTCCCGCGCAGGATTTGCCAATAGCCTGAGACATCTTCGCCATTCGGACCGCTCCAACCCTGAAAGTTCTGCGGCTGCTGGATGTAGAGGCCGACCGGATCGGTCAGCGTCAGCCTGGCGGTCCGCGCGGCGACATTCGCGCCATAGCCGATATTGGGATCCGAGTTGCGGAAGTTCTGGCCGTATTGCGCGCAGCAGATCAGCGATTGCGGATTGCCATTGACCGAGGAGGGGCGCTGGATCGTCGCGGCGGCGGCAAGATAGATCTCTGCCGACAGCGTATTGGGCGGCGACGTCAGATGCATCGCTCCCCCGAACGAACCGGGCACCCGTGCGGGGCCCCTGTTCCATTTGTTCGTCGGGTCATAGGCCGGATTGCCCGTTGTCGGATCAAGGACCGGATCGCCCTTCTTGCCCGTCGGCTGATCGTATTCATAGCGCAGGAACAGATCCTCCAGCTGCACCGCCGGGTCGATATAGCGCTGATAGATGCCCAGCACCGCCTTCGGGTTCTGCCGCCACATGGTCAGGTAATAGGCCGGATTCTCGCAGGTGAAGGCGATGGACTGCATTTTTCCCTGGGCATTGCGCAGGATCGACCATTCGCAATATTCGTCCTGCCAGCCGCGCGGCCCCGAGGGCGAGAAGTCGACATACTTGCCGTCCCAATCGATGGCCGGGCAGCGGTCGGCGGGGATCTTCAGCAATACCTGACCCGGTTCTGGATCGAACAGCACGAAACTCGTCCCGCCCTGGGTGATCCGGCCGCTATCGGCCAGTTCCTGCACCGCATCCTGGCTAAGCGGTGCCGTCAACTGCCCGCCCTTGACGATGCCGGGATTGGTTAGGAACTGGATCAGCCGGTTCGGAAAGGGCGGCCAGCTGATGACGGCCGCCGTGGCCTCGCCCATCCCCTCGACCAGCGGATCATAGTAGTTGTCGCGCGGTGTGTCGTTCAGGTTGGACCAGGGATTGCCGATGATCGACATCTGGGTCCAGCCGGCGATATTCGCGCTCCAGTCCGCCTCGAACGCGGCCAGATCGGCGGCTGGCAGGCCGAGAAGCTGGTAATCCTTCGGGCCCTGCTGTGCGGGGGTCGAAAATTCCGTGAATATGGTCATTGTCCGATCCTTTCGGTTGGGGGCCGTCAGTGGCAACAGGGTGACTGCGACGACCGCCTGACTGGTGCCGCGCGCAGGTCCCCCCAATGAAATTCAGGCTTGAAACCCGGCAATTCGCCATACTCGTCCTCACACAATTCAGCGCCTCCATGCAGGTTGGTGACCCGGATGCGCAGTCCGGGATCCTGCCCCGCAGATAGGCCCAGTGCCGCCGCTGCGCGCGAGGCGTCCAGCACCCGGCTGACGCCGTGCCGGATGCAACGGCCCTTGTCGTCCGCGATCCCCATGCCGATGCGGCTGAACCGTCCGACATAGGCGGCATTGTCGGCCCGCGCTTCGCCTGCCGTGCCGCCCAGGAACACGTCGATCGCATAGCTGTCATGGGTGCAGCGCACGCCGTCGAAGATCACCCAGGCCCCCATGGCGGCATGGGCGGCGCCCATCGGGCGCCCGGCGCCGTTACCCGACCCCAGTAACGGGACGGCGCCGGACAGGTTGACCGGGGCGCGGCCCCGGAATTGCGGTGAAGCCGGAGGGCCGTAATCGTATCCCAGACGGCGGCTGTCCTGGGCCAGATCGCCTATCGTCGTGTAACGCCAAAGCTCTGGCGTCACCTCGTCGATTTGCGCCGCAGCCGGCCCGACAAAGGGCTGCAGCGCCACTCCGGCGGTGTATTGCGCCACCGGATGGGCCCGGATCCAGACCTCCAGCATCCGGTCGATATTGGCGTGGTAGCAGAGAAAGATCGGATCGAAGGCGGTATAGGCATTGTCGGCCATGTCCGGCCCGATCCAGCCATGATAATTGTCATGCGGCTGTTCATAGGCACCGTCGAAATTCTGGTCGCGATAGGGATAGAGATCGTCGGGCTGCGGCGGGTCGAAGGCCGGAATGTTGGCCCAGGGAAAGCCGGGCGAGCCCTGCGGCACGCTGAAGCTGTCGAATTGAAGCGCATCGACCACCTGCTGCTGGAAGATCTCGGTCATTGCGAACAGGGCCTGACGCTCGGCACGGTGATCGTCGCCGGTGGTATAGAACAGCGGGTTGCGCTGCACGTAACGGCAATCCGGCCCGGGCTGACTGTCCTTTGCGCAGAGTTTCGACTGTCCATCCTTCGCCGCGGCATAGCGCAGCGGGTTCGGCCGCCGTTCGCCGGTGCCGGGATGGATATAGGTCTGGTCCAGGAAACACCGCGGCAATCCGGCCGAGGGGCTGCCGTCCTTGCTGGCATCCTCGGCCATCCAGTCCCAATAGGGCACCGGGCAGCCCAGCATGGCCTCCAGATACAGAAGAAAACCGCGATGCCAGAACGCGAAGGCTTCCTGGTAATGCAGGCACCAATTGGTGTGGACATAGGCCCATTTCTGCCAGGGCGAGGAGGGTGAGGGGTCGGTCACCCGCATGATGTCGTCCAGACGGGCACGGAAATCGTCGATCTCGGCAGGACTCATCGACGCCAGATCGTGCCGCAGATAGGGTGGCGGATAGGGCGAGCTTGGCTTTGGCAGGCGCGTGGCATTGTCGAACGGATCCGCCGGTGTCCGGCGCCAGCCCTGATTGACCCAGAGGCGAAAGGTTTCCAGCGCGTCGAGGGGCCAGAACTGCCGCGCATCCGTGGTCAGCGGTATCGAGCGCGAGGCAAGGTGGTTGTAGATCGTCTCGGACCAGGTGCGGACCGACGCATAGTCGGCCAGATCGACGAAATACGCGGTCATGCAATTCCGCCAACGGTCGGCGATCCGTGCTCGATCCTCTGCCGGAAGCCAGTAGGGTGCCCCAAAGAGCGGCCGGATATCGTTGTCCCATGTCGGTTGCGCCACAATCATCGATTGTCTTTCCCTAACGTCAGCATTTCCTTAAGATTGTAGCTGAGGCCGGTGAAAGCCCGTTTCAAAGTTTGAGCGTTTCCGAACTGATTTTTTCAGATTCCAGGCTTGGGGGATAAGTTTTGCGTGACGCCGACCTTTTGATTCTCAAGCTGCTTCAGGAAGATTGCTCTCTTTCGCTTGAAGCGATCAGCGCGCGCGTGAACATGTCGATCACAAGCTGTCATCGCCGGATCAAGGCGTTAGAGGCGCGGGGGGTGATCAAGGGCCGTCGCGTGACGCTGGATCCAGAGAAGCTGGGATTTCAGGTCACCGGCATTTTCCTGATCAAGCTTGGTCAGGATGTGTTTGACGTGGACCGCCGTCTGGCAAAGATACTTGAGCGCGAATCGGCGGTCGTCGCCAGCTATCTCGTCGCGGGAGAGTTCGATTTCGTTCTGATCGCGAAATTTCGGACAGCGGCCGAATACACCGACTATATCTACAGTTTCCTCGAAACCTACGCGGATATCCGCATTCAGAGCTATACGTCGCAGTTGGTCGTGCGGACTCTGCGAGAGACGGCGGCGCTGCCGCTGTGATGCGAGTTGGTTGCCATGGCATGTCTGAACCGAAATGCCGGAAAAAGCCTGCGGTCCGGTCCAAGGGGTTCGTTCCCGGCCCGGGCCAACCCTCAGCGGCATTCAACAGCCTGGTGTCATGGTTCCACGCCGTAGATCCTCACGCTCGTAAGCGGTGTATTGGCAATGTTGGAGCACGGGGCATCGCTGCGGATCGCTGCCCCGTGCTGGAAAGCCGTCAGCCCTTCGCCGGATCATCGCTTGAAAGGATCGCGTCGGCGCCGCCGGTGCAGAAGTCGATCAGGTGGCGCGTCATGTTTTCGGTGTCGGTGGATTGTTCCTCGCCGCTTTCATGGGCGCCCAGGCGCGCGAAGCGGCTGCCCGAGACCAGCGTCATCACCAGCGCGCCGACCATGAACAGATAAGCATCGGCGACGCTCTGGCGCGGCGCGTCTGGATAAAGCCGCGAGAGGGCGGCGATGAAACGCAGCGCGGTGGGGTCGTAATGCTGCGCCAGGATGCCACGCTCGGCCTCGCGCGGGTCCGAGGCCTCGAAGGCTGTCAGCAACGCGAAGGCCGCCCCTTGCCGGTTGCCGGAATAGCGCATGGCGACCGAGGGGCGCACGAAGGCCTCGGCCAGATCGCTGATGCCGAAGTCGGGATGCTCCATCGCCTTGTCCAGCGCATCGCTGCGGGCATCGGCCAGTTGGCTGGCCCGGCGCGCGAAAACCGCGCGATAAAGGCCCGCCTTGCCGCCGAAGTGGTAACTCAGCAGCGACAACTTCACGTCGGCTGCCGCCGCGAGTTCGCGCATCGATACGCCGTCTTCGCCGCCATGTTCGGCGAACAGGCGTTCGGCGGCGTCGAGGATGCGGTCGGGGGTCGGTTTCTCTGTCATGGCGGCGGATCTCAAATTTGGACGAACGACCAATCAAATTCTTTACGGATCGTCGATTCTTTGCTATCAGCAGCAGGGTCGGGCCAAAAGCCGCGATTTGCGCGCCGGTCCGGGCCGAGGGAGGAAAGAGCCTGCGGGCTCTGGTTCGAGGACATGCATATCTGCCGCCTTGACGGCACCGCGTCGCGGATCCATTCGCGGCGACCGGCCTGTCATGTCCTGCGATTGAGGGAGGAAAAACGCATGGCCGCAGGCCGCCGCATAGTCGATCTGTCGGTTCCCATCGAGAACACGGCCCATGCCGATCCGCCGGGGATGGGGCCCAGCATCGAATATTTCGCCCATGATGCCACGGGGCAGGACATCGTCGCCTTCTTTCCCGGCATGACGGTGGACCAGTTGCCGGGGTCGGAGGGCTGGGCGCTGGAGAAGGTCCGGCTGACCACCCATAACGGCACCCATGTCGATGCGCCCTATCACTATCACTCCACCATGGATGGCGGCGTTCCCGCGGCAAAGATCGACGAATTGCCGCTGGACTGGTTCTTTGGCCCCGGCGTCAAGCTGGACTTCCGGCACCTGCCAGACGGGCATGTGGTCTCGGGCGCCGAGATCGAGGCCGAGCTGGCCCGCATCGGCCATGAGCCTGCTCCGGGCGAAATCGTGCTGGTGAATACCTCGGCGGGGCTTGCCTATGGCCAGCCGGACTACGTGTCCCGCGGCTGCGGCATGGGGCGCGAGGCGACGCTTTGGCTGACCGAGCGCGGCATCCGGGTGGTCGGCACCGATGGCTGGTCCTGGGATGCGCCCTTCGTGCATACCAGGAAGCGGTGGGAGGGAACCCGCGACCCCGGCATCATCTGGGAAGGCCATCGCGCCGGGATGGTGCGGGGCTATTGCCAGATCGAAAAGCTGCACAACCTGGAAGGCTTGCCGCCCTTTGGCTTCATGGTGTCGTGCTTTCCCGTGAAGATCCGCGCGGCTTCCGCCGGATGGACCCGTGCCGTCGCCATCTTTGACGAATGAACCGTGCCGCCGCGCCTGCCGCGGCGAAGTTTTCGCGTCTTTTTCAGGATAATCCGATGACCCAAGATCATGGAAGCTTCGGCGAATTCCGCCGGAACGGAGTTCTGCTGCTGGCTGCGACGCTTGGCAGCGGGGCGGGGCTAAGCTCGCTGCCCTTCTACAGCCTTGGCAGTTTCATCGCCCCGCTGGAGGCCGAATTCGGCTGGAGCCGCGGCGAAGTCGCGTCGTCCTTTCTCTATACGACGATGGTTCTTGCGGTGATCGCGCCGTTTCTTGGCAATGTGATCGACCGGATCGGAACGCGGCTGGTGGCGCTGGTCTCGATTCCGCTGCTTTCGGCCGTGCTTTACGCGATAAGCCGCTTCGAGGGCACGATCGGCCAGTTCCATGCGCTTTATGCGCTGGCGGCGCTGGCGGGTGCGGGAACGACGCCGATCAACTATACCCGCGCGGTGAACGGGGCCTTCGACAAGGCACGGGGCTTTGCCTTGGGGATCTCGCAGGCCGGGATCGCGGTGGCCGCCATCACGCTGCCGCTGCTGCTGGCCAGCCTGAACCAGAACTACAGCTGGCGCACGGGCTATTTCGTCCTTGCCTTGCTGGCGTTGGTCCCCTGGCCCTTCGTCCTGTTCGGTTTCGGCAAGCGCCCGGTCCAGCGCGCCGAAAAGACCGCCGCTACCGCCAATCGCGGCGAGCTTTTCAAGAACTGGGTGTTCTGGGGCGTCGGCATTTCCTTCGCGGCGGTCGCGGTGGCGGTTTCGGCGCTTGTCGTCCATATGGTGCCCCTGCTGCGCGATGCGGGAATGACGCCGATCGCGGCTGCCGGCACGGCCTCGGTCATCGGCTTCGGCGTGCTGGGCGGGCGGCTGATCACGGGCTGGCTGATCGACCGCTTCTTTGCCCCCTATGTTGCCGCGACGCTGTTCCTGGCGACGGCGGGGGGCTGCCTGCTGCTGCTTTATGGCGGCCCCGGGCTGGTGCCGCTGGCCGCTGCGCTGATCGGCCTGTCGCTGGGCGCCGAAGCCGATCTGATCGCCTATCTGACAGCCCGCTATTTCGGCATGGCGCGCTATGCCTTCGTCTACGGCTTCATCTATTCGATGTTCCTGGTCGGGACGGCCTCGGGCCCGGCGCTGGCGGGCAGGCTCCATGATGCCTCGGGCAACTACAATTCCACGATCTGGACGGTGATCTGCCTGCTGGTCGTCGGATCGCTGGTGATCCTGCGCCTGCCGCGTTTCGAGAAATTCGCGTCCCGCAACCCTGCGCATTGACGCATCCTTGGCAAGGAGAATCCCATGCCCCGCAAGAAACCCCCCGTCGTCATCACCTGCGCCATCACCGGTGCGATCCACACGCCGACCATGTCGGATGCGTTGCCCTATACGCCCGAGGACATCGCGGC
>NZ_FNEA01000082.1 GCF_900100045.1 Paracoccus denitrificans
GGGTCAGGGCGTGTCAGGCGGGGCGGCCAATCTCCTCCCTCGGGTCGCCCCGCCGATCAACGCGCCAAGAGGATTTGACCATGCACGCTCACCCCCGGGACCTGAAAAGCAACACCGCGGCGCGGCTCATGTCGATTGCCGCGATCCGCGCCCGGCTTTCCATGCTTGCGGTGGCCTATGCCGCCCGCATCGGTGCCGTGAATATGAACGATGTCCTCGCGACGGCATCCGCGGTCGTCGCAGTGTTCGGCGAGGATCACGACCTGTCGCGCGAGATGCGCGGCTTCGTCGATAGCCTGCCCGAGCTTCGGCGGCATGTCCCCGACCTGGCATCGGCCGGTGACCGGCTGATCCGGGCGGTCGAGCGCACCACCTGGCCCGATGCCGATGGGAGGGCCGATATCCATGGCTGACCAGCCGCGCCTTTCGCTTGCCGATCATGCGATGATCCACGCCCTGGGCGTGCTGTCGCGGCCGCCGATCACGGATAGGGCCGGCCTCGACCTGGTCGTCGGCGTCATGCGCGACCTGATGCCGGGGGTGACCCGCGAAAACCCGCAGTTGATGGGCCTGATCCAGACGGCCGATCAGTTCGCAACCTGCCGCGTCGCGGTTCCGGGCTGCTATGGCGGCCTGCATGACCGGGCGTGGAAGGTCATGAACGACTGGGACCGCCGCCGGCTGGCCGAGGCCTGGGATCGCGCGCGGGGTGCGAAATGAGAACGCACCGGGATCGGCACGGCAATGCTTATCGCGCGGGCGCCCGTGAGGGCGTCGGCGATTTCCTTGCCGATCTGCTGGCGCTGACGCCGCCATCGACCCATGACGACCTGAAAAAGCTGGCCCGCAACGTGCTGGCCCGGCCGAAATATCGGCGGGTTTCCCAGAAAACCGCGATGAATGGAGGTCCCAATGTCGCCAAGCAATAGCCGCGAGAACGGGGCGCACACGCCTCTTGAGAGCCATCTCATCCGTGAGAACGCGATGCTCCGGCGCCGCCTCGATGCCTTGGAGAGCGAGGTTCGGCTGCTCGCAAGTTCGTTGCGCCGGATGAAAAGCCGGCTCGATGATCAGTCGCAAGCGGACGGGGCTATTCGGTGATCATGCGCCTCTCAAGCTTGAATATCAGGTCTTCAAGCGTATCCAGCTCCTCTTCGATGTCGTCGTCGCTGATGTCGCAGGCCGGGTTGGTTTCCTGTTGCATGCGCATGAATGATCGCTGCTTCTCGGCCGCTTCGCGCATGTCGGCGACAACGATTTCGCGCATGCCCGGGAACTTGTCTTCGAGCGTATCCAGGACTGCCAGGAGTGCAATCTCCAGCGCTCCAGTGGCTCGCCTATGGCCATGGTGCAGTCCATACAGGTTGTCGATATCGT
This sequence comes from Paracoccus denitrificans, assembly GCF_900100045.1. Taxonomy (GTDB): domain Bacteria; phylum Pseudomonadota; class Alphaproteobacteria; order Rhodobacterales; family Rhodobacteraceae; genus Paracoccus; species Paracoccus denitrificans. The sequence continues at coordinate 1,378 of NZ_FNEA01000082.1, forward strand.
CCGCCATCTCGGCGATTTCCTCATCGCTCAGTTTGTTTGCCATCCCGCTGGTTCCTTCGCGTCGTGGGGTGGTTGTGGGCACCGGGCCGCAATCCCGGTGCCCGACAATAGGCAGCTATTTCGGGGCGGTGGTAGGGCTTAACTGCGGCGAGGCTCGGCTGGCATGACGCAGGACGATCACCGCCTCGACGAAGCCAAGGCCATGCCCATCGCCGATGTGGTGGCGCGGCTGGAGCTATCCGGCCTGGTCCGCACCGGCGGCGAGCTGGTCGGGCCGTGCCCGCAATGCGGCGGTCGGGATCGCTTCGGCGTCAACCTGAAGGACGGGGTGTTCACCTGCCGCAAGGAATGCGGGCCGCACGCCCGGGGCGACCAGATCGCGCTGGTGCAGCATGTGCTGGGGCTGGATTTCCGCGGCGCACTGGAATGGCTTTGCGGCCCGGCCCAAGGCCTGTCCGATGCAGAGCGTGCCGAGCGTCGGCGCAAGGCTGAAGCGAATCGGCGCAAGCAGGCCGATATCGCCCGCCGTGCGCGCGAGAACTCGATCCGGGCCGCGCGGGATATCTGGTTCGCCGCCGGCCCGGCCGAGGGCACGCTGGTGCGGGACTATCTGACCCTGCGCGGTATCGATCCCGCGCATTATCCGGATCTGCCGCAGGTCCTGCGGTTCGATCCCGAGGCGCGTTACACGATCCCGGT
>NZ_FNEA01000002.1 GCF_900100045.1 Paracoccus denitrificans
GCGCCCGAACAGGTCCGCCCGCGCCATGCCGAAATCGGCGGCGCAGTCGCGCACCTCGGGCAGAAGCGGCATGGGGATGTCGAAAAGCGCGCAGATCTCGGCGTCCCAGCGGTTCTCGGCGATGTTGTAAAGCAGGGTGCGGGCGGCGTTGGTGGCGTCGGTGGCATGGACGCGGCCGCCGGTCAGGTTCCAGATCAGCCAGCTGTCGACGGTGCCGAAGGCCAGCTCGCCGCGCCGGGCGCGCGCGCGGGCGCCGTCGATATTGTCGAGCAGCCATTTCAGCTTCGAGCCCGAGAAATACGGGTCGAGCAGCAGCCCGGTGCGGGCGGCGATCATCGGCTCGTGCCCCTCGGCCCTGAGCCGGTCGCACAGCCCGGCAGTGCGGCGGTCCTGCCAGACGATGGCGCGGTGCAGCGGCTGGCCGGTCCGGCGGTCCCAGAGCAGCGTGGTCTCGCGCTGGTTGGTGATGCCGATGGCGGCGATGTCGCCGGCATGCAGCCCGGCCTTTTCCACAGCCGCACGCGCCACCCCAGCCACCGTCACCCAAAGGTCCGAGGCATCGTGCTCGACCCAGCCGGAAAAGGGGTAGTGCTGCGGGAATTCCTCTTGCGCCACGGCGACGGGATGCAGCCCGGCGTCGAAGATGACGGCACGCGACGAAGTCGTGCCCTGGTCGATGGCAAGGATATGGGTCATGGCGATTTCCGGGGTTTCGACGATCCGTCCCTGCGGATCGGAAAGGGGGGCGAGGCACGGCCCCGCCCCCGCAAGGCATCACTGCCAGGACTTGATCAACTCGTCATAGGAGATCGTCTCGCCCTGCGGCTTTTCGTTCTCCAGCGGTCCGACGGGCGCGCCCTCGGCGTCCAGCCATTCCTGCGGGTCCTTTTCCTCGTTCAGCTTGGGCCCCAGGTCGCCCTGCACGCCCGAGCGTTCCAGCCGCGCCAGCACCCGCTCCTGCTCGGCGCAAAGCGCATCCAGCGCCTCCTGCGGGGTCTTGGCGCCCGAAAGCGCGTCGCCGATGTTCTGCCACCAGAGCTGCGCGAGCTTGGGATAGTCGGGGATGTTCGTGCCGGTCGGCGACCATTGCACGCGGGCGGGCGAGCGATAGAACTCGACCAGACCACCAAGCTCCGGCGCGCGTTCGGTAAAGGACTGGTCCTGGATCGTCGACTCGCGGATGAAGGTCAGCCCGACATGGGATTTCTTCACGTCCACGGTCTTCGAGGTCACGAACTGCGCGTAAAGCCAGGCGGCCTGCGCGCGGTCCACCGGGGTCGACTTCATCAGCGTCCAGGAACCCACGTCCTGATAGCCGATCTTGGTGCCCTCGGCCCAATAGGCGCCGTGCGGGCTGGGGGCCATGCGCCATTTCGGCGTGCCGTCCTCGTTCATGACCGGGGTGCCGGGCTTGACCATATCGGCGGTGAAGGCAGTATACCAGAACATCTGCTGCGCGATGTCGCCGCGCGCCGGGACCGGCCCCGCCTCGCCGAAGGTCATGCCCATGGCCTCGGGCGGGGTGTAGTTCTTGAGCCAGTCGATGGCCTTGGTCACGGCATAGACCGCCGCCGCATCGTTGGTCGCACCGCCGCGCGCCACGCAGGAGCCGACGGGGCGCGAGTTCTCGTCGACGCGGACGCCCCATTCGTCGACCGGCAGCCCGTTCGGCTCGCCCTTGTCGCCCATGCCGGCCATGGACATCCAGGCATCGGTATAGCGCCAGCCCAGGCTGGGATCCTTCTTGCCGTAGTCCATGTTGCCCCAGGCCTTCGCCGGGCCGCCCGCGATATAGGACATGTCGCGGCCGGTGAAGAATTCGGCGATGTCCTCATAGGCCGACCAGTTGACCGGCACGCCCAGGTCGTAGCCGTATTTGGCCTTGAAATCCTCCTGCGTCTTCGCGTCGCTGAACCAGTCGTAGCGGAACCAGTAGAGGTTGGCGAATTGCTGGTCGGGCAGCTGGTAGAGGTCGCCATCCGGCGCGGTGGTGAACTCCAGCCCGATGAAATCGCCGAGGTCCAGCGTCGGGCTGGTGAAGTCCTTGCCTTCCTCTTCCATCCACTTGGTCAGGCTGCGGGCCTGCTGATAGCGCCAATGCGTGCCGATCAGGTCGCTGTCGTTGACATAGGCGTCATAGATGTTCTCGCCGGTCTGCATCTGGGTCTGCAGCTTCTCGACCACGTCGCCCTCGCCGATCAGGTCGTGGGTGACCTTGATGCCGGTGATGGCGGTAAAGGCGGGCGCCAGCACCTTGGCCTCGTATTCATGCGTGGTGATGGTCTCCGAGACCACCTTGATCTCCATCCCCGCCAGCGGCTGCGCGGCATCGACGAACCACTGCATCTCCTTTTCCTGATCCTCGCGCGAGAGCGAGGACAGATCGCCGATCTCGGCGTCGAGGAACCTCTTCGCCGCCTCCATGTCCGCCCATGCGGGCGCCTCCATGACCAGAAGCGCAAGCGCCATGGCCGTGGTCCTTTGCATCGGTCTCATGTTTTCCTCCCTTGGAATGAGACGTTGATCCTTTCGCGCGCCCCGGGCAGTCGCCGCTGCCCCTGGGGCTGGTTCGAACCCGGTCAGACCCAGCGGAACACCGCCGCGGCATAGACGAGGCAAAGCGCAAGCCCCCACCACAGCGGCGGGCCCGCGAAGAACAGCCAGCCCAGGCAGATGAAGGCCGAGCCGAGAAGCGAGATGAACAGCCGGTCGCCGCGCGTCGTCTCGATGCGCAGGATGCCGCGGCGCGGGGTTTCCGGAAAGCGGATGGCCAGGATGGTGAACAACACCAGCAGGCTGGCGATCACCCAGAAGAACAGCGCCACCGGAAAGGTCCAGGCCATCCAGCCGCCCGCGATCATCGGCGCGAACCAGTCCCTGGCGCCGTCCTTGACCGGCGTGGCCCAGACCAGGAAGCCCAGGATCGCGGCCATCAGCGCGGCGGCCGAGGCATAGATCGCGGGCCAGGCGACGCGCCCTTGCGTCGGGATGGCGGTGTCGGACATCAGACCCTCCCCAGGGCAAAGCCCTTGGCGATGTAGTTGCGGACAAACCAGATCACCAGCGCGCCGGGGATGATGGTCAGCACCCCCGCCGCCGCCAGCACGCCCCAGTCCATGCCCGAGGCCGAGACGGTGCGCGTCATCGTCGCCGCGATGGGCTTGGCGTTCACCGAGGTCAGCGTGCGCGACAAAAGCAGCTCGACCCAGCTGAACATGAAGCAGAAGAAGGCGGCGACCCCGATTCCGCTCGCGATCAGCGGCATGAAGATCTTCACGAAGAAGCGTGGGAAGCTGTAGCCGTCGATATAGGCGGTCTCGTCGATCTCCTTGGGCACGCCGCGCATGAAGCCTTCCAGGATCCAGACCGCCAGCGGCACGTTGAAGAGGCAATGCGCCAGCGCCACCGCGATATGCGTGTCGAACAGCCCGACCGAGGAATAAAGCTGGAAGAAGGGCAGCGCAAAGACCGCCGGCGGCGACATGCGGTTGGTCAGCAGCCAGAAGAACAGGTGCTTGTCGCCCATGAAGCTGTAGCGGCTGAAGGCATAGGCGGCGGGCAGCGCCACGGCGATCGAGATCACCGTGTTCATCACCACGTAGATGATCGAGTTCACATAGCCCATGTACCAGCTGGGATCGGTCAGGATCACCCGATAGTTCCGCAGCGTCAGGTTGTGCGGGTAGAGGCTGAAGGTGCCGGTGATCTCGGCATTGGTCTTCAGGCTCATGTTGACCAGCCAGTAGATCGGGATCAGCAGGAACAGCAGGTAGAGCACCATCACCAGGGCAGAGGGTTTGACGCGCATCACATGGCCTCCGGGATGTCGGACTGGCTGCGGTCGATATTGGTCATGACGGTGTAGAACACCCATGAGACCAGCAGGATCACCAGGAAATACATGATCGAGAAGGCGGCGGCGGGACCAAGGTCGAACTGCCCGACCGCCATCTTGACCAGGTCGATGGACAGGAAGGTGGTCGAGTTGCCGGGACCGCCGCCGGTCACCACGAAGGGCTCGGTATAGATCATGAAGCTGTCCATGAAGCGCAGCAGCACGGCGATCAGCAGCACGCCCTTCATCTTGGGCAGCTCGATATGGCGGAACACCGCCCAACGGCTGGCCTGGTCGATCCGGGCGGCCTGGTAATAGGCCTGCGGGATGGATTGCAGCCCGGCATAGCAGAGCAGCGCGACAAGGCTGGTCCAGTGCCAGACATCCATGACGATCACGGTGATCCAGGCGTCCAGGGGATCGTTGGTGTAGTTGTAGTCGAGCCCCAGCGCCTTGAGCGTATGGCCCAGAAGGCCGATATCGGTGCGGCCGAAGATCTGCCAGATCGTGCCCACCACGTTGAAGGGGATCAGCAGGGGCAGCGCCATCAGCACCAGCACCAGGCTGGACCAGAAGCCCTTCTTGGGCATGTTCAGCGCCACGAAGATGCCCAGCGGCACCTCGATCGCCAGGATGATCGCGGAAAACAGCGCCTGCCGCCCCAGCGCCTCGTGCAGGCGGCGGGAATGCACCATCTCGTCGAACCATTCGAGGCCCGCCCAGAAGAAGGCGTTGTTGCCGAAGGTGTCGTTCACCGAATAGTTCACCACCGTCATCAGCGGGATCACCGCCGAGAAGGCGACGACGACCAGCACCGGCAGGACCAGCAGCCAGGCACGGTTGTTCTGGGTCTTTTCCATCAGGCGGCCCCCTCTCGCTCGGGCGCCACGCGCCAGTCGTCGGCATAGACGTTGATCTTGTCGGGCGCGAAGGCGACCTGCGGCAGGCCGTCGACCGGCATGCCCTCGGGCATCACCACGTTCAGCGGCAGGCCCGTCACCTCGCCGCGCACCAGGCGGTGACGGCCCACGTCCTCGATGCGGCGGATGGTCAGCGGCAGCCCGCCGCCGGCGACCAGCGTGGCATGTTCGGGGCGGATGCCGATCTGCACCCGGCCCGCGGCGGGGGCGTAATGCGCGCCCAGCGCCACCACCTCGCCGCCGGGCAGCAGGGCACGGTCGCCCCGCACCTCGGCATCGAGGAAGTTCATGCCGGGCGAGCCGATGAAATAGCCCACGAAGGTATGGGCGGGCTTTTCGAACAGTTCCTCGGGCGTGCCCATCTGCACCACGCGGCCCTCATACATGACCACGACCTTCTGGGCGAAGGTCAGCGCCTCGGTCTGGTCGTGGGTGACGTAGATCATCGTATGGCCGAACTGGCGGTGCAACTGCTTGAGCTGGGTGCGCAGCTCCCATTTCATATGCGGGTCGATGACGGTCAGCGGCTCGTCGAACAGGATCGCGTTCACGTCCTCGCGCACCATGCCGCGGCCAAGCGAGATCTTCTGCTTGGCATCGGCGGTCAGGCCCTGCGCCTTGCGGTCCAGCCGCGCCTCCATGCCGATCATGCGGGCGATCTGGTCCACGCGCGCCTTGATATAGGCGGCGTCCTTGCCGCGGTTCTTCAGCGGGAAGGCCAGGTTGTCGCGCACCGTCATGGTGTCGTAGACCACCGGGAACTGGAACACCTGCGCGATGTTGCGCTCGGCCGTGGGCGCCGCGGTCACGTCGCGGTCGCCGAACAGCACCCGGCCGTGGCTGGGGGTCAGAAGCCCCGAGATGATGTTCAGAAGCGTGGTCTTGCCGCAGCCCGACGAGCCCAGGAGCGCATAGGCGCCGCCGTCCTGCCAGACATGATCCATTTCCTTCAGCGCGTAATCCGCCTCGGATCGCGGATGGGCGAGATAGCTGTGGGCGAGGTTCTTGAGCGTGATCTGTGCCATGTCAGGCCGCCTTCGCATAGGCGGCCGGTGCGGCCAGCCGCTCGGACGCATCGAACAGATAGACATGCGCCGGGTCCAGCCAGACCGAAAGCGGCTGGCCGGCGGTCAGCAGGTGCACGCCCTCGACCAGCCCGACCCAGCGGTCGGCGCCGTGCTCGACATGGACGAAGGTCTCCGAGCCGGTGATCTCGGTCCCGACGAGTCGGCAGGCGAACTCGACCGCCGTCGGGCGATGCCTGGCCAGCGACAGGTGGTTGGCGCGGAACCCGGCCAGATAGGCGCCGTCCGGCAGATCGGCAAAGCTACCCGCGGCCAGCGCGCTTTCGCCAAGGCTGACGGCAGCGCCCTGCTTGCGGGCGCCGACGAAATTCATCGGCGGATCGCTGAACACCCGCGCCGTCGTCGCATCGACCGGCTGGCGATAGACCGTCGGCGTCGGGCCGAACTGCGTCACCCGCCCTTCCCAGAGCGTGGCGGTATTGCCGCCCAGCAGCAACGCCTCCTCGGGCTCGGTGGTGGCATAGACGAAGATCGCGCCGGATGCCTCGAAGATGCGCGGGATCTCGATCCGCAACTCCTCTCGCAGCTTGTAGTCGAGGTTCGCCAGCGGCTCGTCCAGCAGCACCAGCCCGGCGCCCTTGACCAGCGCGCGCGCCAGGGCGCAGCGTTGCTGCTGGCCACCCGAAAGCTCCAGCGGCTTGCGCGCCAGCATCGGCGTCAGGTGCAGCATCTCGGCGGTCTCGCGCACCTTGCGGTCGATCTCGTCCCGCGGCCGGCCCAGGATGCGCAGGGGCGAGGCGATGTTTTCATAGACCGAAAGGCCGGGATAGTTGATGAATTGCTGATAGACCATGGCGACGCCGCGGTCCTGCACCCTCCGGCCGGTCACGTCCTGCCCGTCCCAGAGGATGCGGCCGGTCGTCGGCTGGTCCAGCCCGGCCATCAGCCGCATCAGGCTGGTCTTGCCGGACAGCGTCGGCCCCAGCAGCACGTTCATGCTGCCCCTTTGCAAGGTCAGGCTGGTGGGATGGATATGCACCCTGCCCCCGACCGACCGAGATACGCCCTGCAATTCCAGCAAAGCCTTCCTCCCCCTTACTCCGCCGCCGAATAGGCGGCATGCCGCGTCGCGACGAACGCCCCCAACTCGCGGCACTGCGCCTCGTTCATGTGCAAGCCCAGCTTGGTGCGCCGCCACAGGATGTCCTGGGCGCTGTGGGCGAATTCGTTGCGGATCAGCCAGTTAACCTCGGCCTCGGTCAGCCCGGCGCCGAAGTCGCGGCCCAGATCGGCCATGCTTCCGGCACCGTCCAGCAGCAGGAACGCCTCGGTGCCGTAGGTGCGCACCAGCCGGCGGGCAAGGCGCGGCGACAGGAACGGATGGCTGGCCTGCAATTGCGCGATCAGGGCCTCGACCCCGTCCACCGGGAAGTCGCCCCCGGGCAGCGGCACCCGGGCCGTCCAGTCACCGCCCGCCTGCGGAAAGAAGGGCGCAAGCTTCGCCAGCGCGCTTTCCGCCAGCCGGCGATAGGTGGTGATCTTGCCGCCGAAGACGTTGAGCAGCGGCGCGCCCTCGTCATGCAGGCTGAGCACGTAGTCCCGCGTCGCCGCCGTGGCCGATTTCGCGCCGTCGTCGTAAAGCGGCCGCACCCCGGAATAGGTCCAGACCACCTGTTCGGGCGTCACGGGCCGCGCGAAATACCGGCTGGCGAAGGCGCAGAGATAGTCGCGCTCGGCCTCCGAGCAGCGCGCTTCGTCCGGCGATCCCTGATGATCCATGTCGGTGGTGCCGATCAGGGTGAAGTCCTCCTCGAACGGGATCGAGAAGATGATCCGCCCGTCCTCGCCCTGGAAGAAATAGCAGCGGTCGTGATCGTAAAGCCGCGGCACGACGATATGGCTGCCGCGCACCAGCCGCACGCCCTCGGTCGAGGGGATATGGGCGACGGTGCGGATCACGTCCTCGACCCACGGCCCGCCAGCATTGACCAGCGCGCGGGCATGATGGGTGCGCGTTCCGTCCGGCCCTTCGGTGGTGATGCGCCACAGCCCGTCCGCGCGCTCGGCACGGGTGACGCGGGTGCGGGTCAGGATGGTGGCGCCGCGCGCCTCGGCGTCGCGGGCATTCAGCACCACCAGCCGCGAATCCTGCACCCAGCAGTCGGAATATTCCCAGCCCAGGCGAAAGCCCGGCTTCAGCGGCTTGCCCAGCGGATCGCGGGACAGGTCCAGACGCTTGGTGCCCGGCAGGATCCTGCGCCCGCCCAGGTTGTCGTAAAGGAACAGCCCCAGCCGGATCAGCCAGGCCGGGCGGCGGCCTCGCAGCCAGGGCATGGCCAGGGACAGGATGCGCGAGGTCGGCGTGTCGCTTTCGAACCGCATCTGCGGCGAATAGGGCAGCACGAAGCGCATCGGCCACGAGATATGCGGCATGGCGGCCAGCAACGTCTCGCGTTCCTCCAGCGCCTCGCGCACCAGCCGGAACTCGAAGAATTCCAGATAGCGCAGCCCGCCATGGAACAGCTTGGTCGAGGCCGACGAGGTCGCCTGCGCCAGATCTCCCATCTCGGCCAGCGTGACGGAAAGCCCACGCCCCGTCGCGTCCCGCGCGATGCCGCAGCCGTTGATTCCACCGCCGATGATGAAAAGGTCGGCCTCGGGCCGCGCTGGTGCTGACACGCCGATCCCTCCCCGTCGTTCGCGCCTGTCGATAGCGAAAAGATGTAACGGCTCCGTGATTCCCGTCAAGCAAAAATTTTCGTTTATGATCGTTTTTGCAGAAATCGAATATTGAAGAGCGATGCGGCAGCAGATTCCTTTGGAAAACGCGTCTCAGCCGCACAAGAGGGGCAAAAGACGGCGCGGATTCCGCAAGGCTGCGGTGGCGGAGGCATCGCGATGACACCCAAATTCGAACATAAACGAACATTAGCGAAGGTAATCCGCGGGTGGAACCACGGTCTGGCAAAACCGGCCGGCAGCCCCGGCCCGTCCGCGAATTCCGCGCTGCATCGGAACGGTGGTCCTTTCCGTCGTCGCTCCGCCGTTTCAGGCCCCGTTGGTCTTGGTCTTGCTGCAAAAATCTGGCAAAGGACGCCCATTGTAGAATAAGGGCCACCCAGATGAACAGCCAATCCGTCATTCATACCGGGGGTCAGGCGGCCACGCTGACCCATCTGCAGCGGCTGGAGGCCGAAAGCATCCAGATCATGCGCGAGGTCGTGGCTACGGCCGACAACCCGGTGATGCTGTATTCGGTGGGCAAGGATTCGGCCTGCATGCTGCATCTGGCGAAGAAGGCGTTCTATCCGGCCCCGCCGCCCTTTCCGCTGCTGCATGTGGACACCACCTGGAAATTCCGCGCCATGTACGAGCTGCGCGACCGCGCCGCGCGCGACGCCGGCATGGAGCTGATCATCCATCACAACCCCGAGGCGATGGAAAAGGGCATCAACCCCTTCGACCATGGCAGCCTGCATACCGACATGTGGAAGACGGACGGGCTGAAGCAGGCGCTGAGCAAGTTCAATTTCGACGTGGCCTTCGGCGGCGCGCGGCGCGACGAAGAGAAATCGCGCGCCAAGGAGCGGGTGTTCTCGTTCCGCTCGGCCAATCACCGCTGGGACCCCAAGAACCAGCGCCCCGAGCTGTGGAAGCTTTACAACACCCGCAAGGGCAAGGGCGAATCGATCCGGGTCTTCCCGCTGTCGAACTGGACCGAGCTGGACATCTGGCAATACATCCACCTGGAAAACATCGACATCGTGCCCCTGTATTTCAGCGAGCCGCGGCCGGTCGTGGAACGCGACGGGCTGCTGATCATGGTCGATGACGAACGCTTTCCGCTGCGCGAGGGCGAGGTGCCGACGATGAGATCGGTGCGCTTCCGCACGCTGGGCTGCTATCCGCTGACCGGCGCGGTGGAATCCAGCGCCCGCACCCTGCCCGAGGTCATCCAGGAAATGCTGCTGACCACCACGTCCGAGCGGCAGGGCCGCGCCATCGACCACGACCAGTCGGCCTCGATGGAGAAGAAGAAGCAAGAGGGGTATTTCTGAGATGAACCACGAGATGAAAGACCCCGTCTACGTCACGGATTCGCTGATCGCCGAGGACATCGACGCCTATCTGCTGAAGCACCAGCACAAGACCATGCTGCGCTTCATCACCTGCGGCTCGGTCGACGACGGCAAGTCCACGCTGATCGGCCGGCTGCTCTATGACAGCAAGATGATCTTCGAGGACCAACTCGCCAGCCTGGAAAACGATTCGAAGGCCGTGGGCACCCAGGGCGGCGAGATCGACTTCGCCCTGCTGGTCGACGGCCTGGCGGCCGAACGCGAACAGGGCATCACTATCGACGTGGCCTATCGCTTCTTCGCCACCGACAAGCGCAAGTTCATCGTCGCCGACACCCCCGGCCATGAGCAATACACCCGCAACATGGTCACCGGCGCCTCGACCGCCGACCTGGCGGTGATCCTGATCGATGCGCGCCAGGGCGTGCTGACCCAGACGCGGCGGCACAGCTATCTGGTCAACCTGCTCGGCATCCGCAACGTGGTTCTGGCGGTCAACAAGATGGACCTGGTCGATTACTCGGCCGAGCGCTTCTATGAGATCGTCGCGGATTATTCGCATTTCGCCAAGCAGATCGGCATGGACAGCTTCCTGCCGATCCCGATCTCGGGGCTCAAGGGCGACAATATTGTCAGCCACAGCGACAACATGCACTGGTATCAGGGCCCGACCCTGCTGGGCCACCTGGAAGAGGCGCCGGTCAGCGACACCCAGATGCTGGACCACCCCTTCCGCATGGCCGTGCAATGGGTGAACCGGCCGAACCTCGATTTCCGCGGCTTCGCCGGGCAGATCGGCGCGGGCACGGTGCGGCCGGGCGATGCGATCCGGGTGCTGCCCTCGGGCAAGACCACCACGGTCAAGTCCATCGTCACCCAGGACGGCGACCTGGATCTTGCCATCGCCGGCCAGTCGGTGACGCTGACCTTCGCCGACGAGATCGACTGCTCGCGCGGCGACGTGATCGTGCAATCGGACCAGCCCTGCGAGGTCGCCGACCAGTTCGAGGCGACGCTGGTCTGGATGGCCGAGCAGGAGATGCTGCCGGGCCGCCCCTACCTGCTGAAGATCGGCACCCAGACCGTCACCGCGACCGTCACCGAGCCGAAATACGAGGTCAACGTCAACACGCTGGAGCACTTGGCCAGCAAGACGCTGGGGCTGAACGCCATCGGCGTGGTCAACATCTCGACCGACCGGCCGATCCCGTTCGAGGCCTATGCCCAGAACCCCGACCTTGGCGGCTTCATCCTGATCGACCGCATGACCAACGCCACCGTGGCGGCGGGCATGATCCATTTCGCGCTGCGCCGGTCGCAGAACATCCACTGGCAGGCGCTGGACGTGAACCGCGAGGCCCATGCGGCACTGAAGAACCAGAAGCCCGCCGTGGTCTGGTTCACCGGCCTGTCCGGCTCGGGCAAGTCCACCATCGCCAATATCGTCGAGAAAAAGCTGCATGCCCTTGGCAAGCACTCCTTCCTGCTGGACGGCGACAACATCCGCCACGGCCTGAACCGCGACCTGGGCTTCACCGATGCCGACCGGGTGGAGAACATCCGCCGCGTGGGCGAGGTGGCGCGGCTGATGACAGATGCCGGGCTGATCGTGCTGACCGCCTTCATCTCGCCCTTCCGCTCGGAACGGCAGATGGTGCGCGACCTGATGGCGCCGGGCGAGTTCGTCGAGGTCTTCGTCGACACGCCGCTGGAAGTGGCCGAGGCGCGCGACGTCAAGGGCCTCTACAAGAAGGCGCGTTCGGGCCAGCTGAAGAACTTCACCGGCATCGACAGCCCCTATGAGCAGCCGCAGAACGCCGAGCTGACCGTGAACACGGTCGCGCTGACGCCCGAAGAGGCCGCCGAGCGCATCGTGCAATACGTCCTGCGTGAGATGAGCTGACGCGCCGGCGCCTTCACGGATGAGACAAGGGAACGGCGGCCGGGTTAGGGCCGCCGTTCGCATCTCCGGGCCTTTGCGACGCCGCCCGTTCCCAAGCCGGGGCGAGCCTAGACCGGATGCGCCAGCGCCCGCGGCCTTGGCCCGCCGGTGGCCCAGTCCAGCAGTTCGGCCGTATGGACGACCGGCACGCCGGTGCCCGAGCCGATCTGCATCATGCAGCCGATATTGCCGGCACTGATGACCTGCGGGGTCAGCGCCTCCAGCGTCTCGACCTTGCGGCGCTTCAATTCGGCCGAGATCGCCGGCTGCATCAGGTTGTAGGTGCCGGCCGAGCCGCAGCAGATATGCGCGTCCTTCGGCTCCAGCACGGTGAACCCGGCGGCGGCCAGAAGCTCCTTGGGCGTCGCGCGGATCTGCTGGCCATGCTGCAACGAACAGGCGGCGTGATAGCCGACGCGCAGCGGCTCGGCATGGCCCGGCTCGCGCAGGCCCAGATCGGCCATCACCTCGGTGATGTCCTTGGCCAGGCCGGCCACCCGCGCGGCATCGGCGGCCAGCGGATCGTTTTCGAACATGTGTCCGTAATCCTTGACCGTGGTGCCGCAGCCCGAGGTGTTGATGACCACCGCGTCCAGCCCCTCGCCCGCGACCTCGGCCATCAGCGCGCGGATATTGGCGGCAGCCGAGGCGTGGCTTTCGTCGGTCTTGCCCATGTGATGGGTCAGCGCGCCGCAGCAGCCCAGGCCGCGCGGGATCACCACCTCGCAGCCATGGCGGCGCAACAGGCGGATGGTCGCGTCGTTGATGTCGGTGTTCAGCGCCCTTTGCGCGCAGCCGACCAGCAGCGCCACCCGCTTGCGGCGCGGCCCCTCGGCGGCAAAGACCTGCGGGCGGTCGTTCAGGCTGGGCGGCGGGATGTCGCGGGGCGCCATGTCCAGCATGGCCCGCAGCCGCGCATCCGGCACCAGCCGCCGAAAGGGCCGTGCCAGTTTCGCGCCCATCAGCGCCAGCCGGAAGCGCCCCGGATAGGGCAGGATGCGTGCCAGAAGCCAGCGCAGCGCCCGTTCGCCCGGCGGACGGCGATAGGTCTTTTCGATATATTCGCGGGCGTGATCGACCAGGTGCATGTAATGCACGCCCGAGGGACAGGTGGTCATGCAGGACAGGCAGCTGAGGCAGCGGTCGATATGGCCGACGGTCTTGGCGTCGGGAACCTTGCCGTTCTCCAGCATGTCCTTGATCAGGTAGATGCGGCCGCGCGGGCTGTCCAGCTCGTCGCCCAGCACCTTGTAGGTCGGGCAGGTCGCGGTGCAGAAACCGCAATGGACGCAGCTGCGCAGGATCTCGTTGGCGCGGGCCGTGCCGGGGTCGGCCAGTTGCTGGGGCGTGAAATTGGTCTGCATGTCAGCGATCCATCAAGCCGGGGTTGAGGATACCGGCGGGGTCGAACCTTTGGCGCAACCCGGCCGAGAGGCGGGCGACAGGCGGGGCCTCGGGCGGGAAGGCCGGGCCGTCAAGCCCGCCGCGCCGGACCAGCGTGGCATGGGGGGCGACCTGCCGCACCGCCTGCGGGCTGCCCGGTCCACAATACCAGACCAGCCCGCCGCCCCAGTCGAGCGACACTTCGCCGCCCAGCGCCTGCAAGGCCCGCGCCGTGGCCGGGGCAAGGCTCGGCTTGACCAGCACCCGCCAAAGCGGCGCGTCCGTTCCCGCGAAATGCGCCAGATCGCGCAGGTCGCGCCACAGCGCCACGGTGGCGGCACCGTCCAGCACCTCGGCCTCGCGCGGTTTCAGCAGCCCCAGCAGCCGGTCGCGGCGATAATCCATCTGCGGCCCCAGCCCCTCGACCCGCAGCCAGGCCGAGCCGTCGCGGAAGGCGGCGCCCGAAACCTCGAAAGGGGTCGCCAGCGCCGTCGAAAAGATCGCCACCGCCTCCTCGACCGTGACGCCGTGAAAGCCCAGCGTGCAGCGATCGGGCAGGTGCGGCAGCGTCTTCAGCGCCACCTCGGTCAGCACGCCCAAGCTGCCATGCGCCCCGCAGATCAGCTTGCCCAGGTCGAGGCCGGTGACGTTCTTCATCACCCGGCCGCCGTTCTTCAGCACGCGGCCCTGACCGTCGACAAAGCGCACCCCCAGCAGATGGTCGCGGCAGGCCCCGGCCAGCAGCCGGCGCGGGCCGCTGGCATTGGCCGCGACCACGCCGCCGATGGTCGGCGTGCCATTGCGGCCCAGCACGCCGCGCATGTCGGCAGGCTCGAAGGCCAGCGCCTGGCCCTCGGCGGCCAGCATCGGCTCGATCTGGTCCAAGGGCGTGCCGGCACGGGCGATCAGCGTCATCTCGCCCGGCTCATAGGTCACGACGCCCGAGATCGCGGCGGTCGAAAGCACCTCGCCCGGCACGGGTCCGGTTTCGACCCGGGTGCCGCCGCCGGCGATGCGCAGGGGTTGGCGGGTCGCGAAACGCTCGGCGATCAGGGCGCCAAGCTCGGCCTCGCTGGCGGGGCTCAGTCCCGCGCGGCTGGGATTGTCGGGGATCATCGGTCGGCTGCCTCCTCGCGCCAGGGCCGGCTTGCGTCCAGCGGAAAGACCTTGGCCGGATTGAGCAGCCAGCGCGGGTCGAAAACGTCCTTGACCGCCATCTGGATCTCCAGGTCGGGGCCGTCATATTGCTTGCCCATCAGGTCGCGCTTTTCGATGCCCACGCCATGCTCGCCGGTCAGGCAGCCGCCGACATCGACGCAAAGCCGCAGGATGTCGTTGCCGAAGGCCTCGGCGCGTTCCAGATCGCCGGGCTTGTTGGCGTTGAACAGGATCAGCGGGTGCATGTTGCCGTCACCGGCGTGAAAGACGTTCGCGACCTCCAGCCCGTGCTGGCGCGACAATTCGCCGATCATCTTCAGCGTATAGGGCAGCTGGCCCACCGGCACCGTGCCGTCCAGGCAGATGTAATCGCCCAGCCGGCCCATGGCGCCAAAGGCGGACTTGCGGCCTTTCCAGATCGCCATGGCCTCGTCGGCATTGCGGCTTTCGCGAAACTCGACCGGGTTCAGCGCATCGGCGATCTCGCGGATGCGGGCGATCTGGTGGTCGATCTCGGCGGGCGAGCCCTCGACCTCGACGATCAGCACCGCGGCGCAATCGGGATAGCCGGCATGGGCGAAGGCCTCGACCGCGCGCAGGCAGACGTCGTCCATGTATTCGATGGCGACCGGCAACACGCCCGAGCGGATGATCCGCGCCACGCATTCCCCCGCCACCTCGGCGCCGTCAAAGCCGATCAGCACCGGGCGCGCGCCCTCGGGCCGCGGCAGGATGCGCAAGGTGGCCTCGGTCACGATGCCAAGCTGGCCTTCGGAGCCGCAAATGAGCCCCATCAGGTCCAGGCCCGCAGGCCCCATCTCGACCCCACCCAGTTCCACCACTTCGCCCGTGGTCAGCACGACCGTGGCGCCCATCAGGTTGTTGGTGGTGACGCCGTATTTCAGGCAATGCGCCCCGCCCGAGTTCATCGCGATATTGCCCGCGATGGTGCAGGCCAGTTGCGAGGACGGGTCGGGCGCATAGAAGAAGCCGTGCGGTTCCAGCTCGGCGCTGACCGACAGGTTGGTCACGCCGGTCTGCACGCGGATGAAGCGGTTCCGGGTGTCGATCTCCAGCACATCGCGCAGGCGCAGGGTGGCGATGATGACGCAATCCGCCGTGGGCAGCGCGCCGCCGGCAAGCGAGGTCCCCGCACCGCGCGGCACCACCGGCACGCGCATCTCGTGGCAGATGCGCATGGCGGCCGCAACCTCCTCGGTCGTGCGCGGCAGCACCACCGCCAGCGGCGGGCAGCGATAGGCGGTCAGCGCGTCGCATTCATAGGCGCGCGTCTCCTCGGGGTCCGAGATCACGGCATCCTCGGGCAGGATGTCGCGCAAGGCGGCGACGATCTGGGGCGCACGCGCCAGGATGCCCGCATCGGGCCGGGGCATGGCAATACCGGACAAGCTCTCCTCCCTTGGTCGAACGGCAGGCCCGTGTCCTGCCCTGCATTCTTGGTATAATTTTCAGACCACATTAGTCAATCGGTATTTTTCTGGACCGACACGCCCGTCCTGTGCTTACATGGCAGGGATCCGACAACCGCATGAGCGCCCATGACCAACGCATCCGTGAAATCCGAACGCGCCGCCGAGGCCGTGGCCCAGCATCTCGAATCGCTGATCCTGGAGGGCTCGCTGCGCCCCGACGAACGGCTCTTGCCCGAGCGCGAGCTGGCCGAGCGGCTGAATGTCTCGCGCTCGACCCTGCGCGACGGGTTGAAGATCCTGGAGGAACGCGGGCTTCTGACCAGCGCCGGCGGGCGCGGCAGCCGGGTGGCGGCCCTGGGCAAGGCGGCGATCACCGACCCGTTGATCGCCATGCTGGTGCGCCATGCCGAGGCGGCGGACGATTACCTTGAGTTCCGCGGCATCGTCGAAAGCGCGGCCGCGGCTTTGGCCGCGCAGCGCGCGACCGAGGTGGAACTGGCGCGCATCCGCGATTGCCTTGGCCGCATGGACCGCGCCCATGCCCGCGCCGATACCGGCGAGGAGGCCGAGGCGGATACCGAATTGCACCTGCTGATCTATGAGGCCAGCCACAACATGACCCTGCTCCAGATCATGCAGGCTCTGGCGGGGGTCTTGCGTTCGGACGTGATCCAGAACCGCAGCCGGCTGTTCGCCGTGCCGGCCATCCGCGAGTTGCTGCGCCAGCAGCACCGCGCCATCGCCGAGGCGATCCTTGCCCGCGATGCGCAAGCCGCGCGGCAGGCGGCGGGCGAACATATCGGCTACCTGCGCCAGGCCAGCCGCGAGATCCGCGAGGCCGAGGCGCGGCTGGACCTGTCGCTGCGCCGGCTGAACGGCGGCGGGGCCGGCACGCGCGCGGCCGGGACGAAATCCACCCCGGCCGCAGAGGGCTAGAGAGGACTGGCCGGCAAGGAAAAGGCCGGGACGAGGCCCGGCCTTTCGATAGCGCGTCAGTCCAGGCTGACGTTTGCGTCGCGCACCACCGGCTCCCATTTCGCCATCTCGGCCTTGACGTGCTCGGCCAGTTCCTCGGGCGTCGAGGCGACGACGGTGGCGGAAAACTCCTTCATCCGGTCGGCCACCGCCGGGTCGGCCATGGCGGTCAGCGCGGCCTTGTTCAGCGCCTCGATGGCCTCGGGCGGCGTGCCTGCCGGGGCGAAAAGCGCGTTCCAGGTATAGGTCTCGTATCCCGGCAGGGTCTCGGCGATGGCCGGAACGTCGGGGAAGCTGGGCGCGCGCTCCGCCGTGGTCACGCCAAGCGCCCGCAGTTTGCCCGAGGCGATATGGCCCGAGGCCGAGGGCAGGTTGTCGAAGATGATCGGCACCTGGTTGCCCAGCACGTCGGTCAGCGCCGGCCCCGAGCCCTTGTAGGGGATATGGGTCAGGTCGATCCCGGCCATGGCCTTGAACAGCTCGCCCGACAGGTGCAGCGGCGTGCCGTTGCCGGACGAGGCATAGGCCAGCGGCTCGGACTTGGACAGGTCGATCAGCTCCTGCACGGTGTTGACCGGCAGTTCCGGGTTCACAGCCAGCACGTTCGGCACCAGCACCAGAAGCGAGACCGGCGCGAAATCCTCGACCGGATCATAGGGTTTCTGCTTCAGGATCAGCGGGTTCAGCGCATGGGTGGCGACGGTCGCCATCAGGATCGTATAGCCGTCCGGGTCGGCCTTGGCGACCTGGGCCGCGCCCAGGCTGCCGCCGGCGCCGCCGACGTTCTGCACGATGACCTGCTGGCCCAGTTCCTGG
Source organism: Paracoccus denitrificans (assembly GCF_900100045.1). GTDB lineage: Bacteria > Pseudomonadota > Alphaproteobacteria > Rhodobacterales > Rhodobacteraceae > Paracoccus > Paracoccus denitrificans. Next base: position 17,567 of record NZ_FNEA01000002.1, read on the forward strand.
CTCATGCGGTCGGCGACGATGCGGCCGACCACGTCGGTCGAGCCGCCGGCGGCAAAGGGGATCACCAGGGTGATCGGACGCTCGGGGTATTCGGCGGCGGCGGCACCTGCGAGGCCAAGCGCCATGGCGGCGCCCAGCAGCAGGCGGCGGGTGATGGATGCTGTCATGGTTTCCTCTCTGTTGAATGTCTTACGCATCGCTTTCGGTAAAGACCTCGTCCCGGCGCTTGCGGATCTGCGGCAGGAAGACCAGCACCAGCACGGCCAGCGACATCAAAAGCAGGGTGGCGCTGATCGGGCGGGTCAGGAAGGTCATGGGATCGCCCCGCGACAGGATCATCGCCCGGCGCAGGTTCTCTTCCAGCAGCGGGCCCAGGACAAAGCCCAGCAGCAGGGGCGCCGGCTCGCAGCGCAGCTTGGACATGACATAGCCCAGCAGCCCGAAGAAGGCGACGGCATAGAGGTCATAGGTGTTCGAGGCCACCGAATAGACCCCGATCGAGCACATCGCCATGATGATCGGGAACAGCACATAGTAAGGCACCGTCAGCAGCCTGACCCACAGCCCGATCAGCGGCAGGTTCAGGATCACCAGCATCAGGTTGCCGATCCACATGCTGGCGATGATGCCCCAGAACAGCGCCGGCTGTTCGCTGACCACATTCGGCCCCGGCACGATGCCCTGGATGATCATCGCGCCGATCATCAGCGCCATGACCGGGTTCGCCGGGATGCCCAGCGTCAGCAGCGGGATGAACGAGGTCTGCGCCCCGGCATTGTTGGCGCTTTCCGGGCCGGCGACGCCGGCCAGCGCACCCTTGCCGAAGTCCTGCGGCCGGGCAGAGACCTTCTTCTCGATCGTGTACGAGGCAAAGCTGGCCAGGATCGCGCCCCCGCCCGGCAGGATGCCCAGGACCGAGCCGACCCCGGTGCCGCGCAGGACCGGGCCGATCATCTGCCTGAATTCCTCGCGGTTGGGGAACAGGCGGCTGATGTTCTTGGTCATCACCTCGCGGTCGTGCTCGTCCTCGAGGTTGCGCAGGATCTCGGCGATGCCGAAGACGCCCACGGCGACGGCGACGAAGTTCAGCCCGTCGGCATATTGGGTGATGCCCAGGGTGAAACGCGGCGCGCCGGTATAGATGTCGGTGCCGACGATGCCCAGAAGCAGGCCCAGCACCACCATGGCCAGCGCCTTGAGGACCGAGCCATGCGCCAGCGCCACCGACATGACCAGGCCCATGACCATCAGGCTGAAATACTCGGCCGCGCCGAATTTCAGCGCCACCGCGGTCAGGGGCGGGGCAAAGATCGCGACCAGGAAGGTCGCGACGGTGCCGGCAAAGAACGACCCCAGCGCCGCCGTGGCCAGCGCCGTGCCCGCGCGGCCCTTGCGCGCCATCTGGTAGCCGTCGATGGCGGTGACGGCGGACGAGCTTTCGCCCGGCATGTTGATCAGGATCGCGGTGGTCGAGCCGCCGTATTGCGCGCCGTAATAGATCCCCGCCAGCATGATGAGCGAGCTGACCGGCTCGAGCTGGAAGGTGATCGGCAAGAGCATGGCGATGGTCGCCGTGGCGCCGATCCCCGGCAGCACCCCGATCAGCGTGCCCAGAAGCACGCCGATCAGGCAGAAGAGCAGGTTCGCCAGCGACGAGGCGACCGAGAAGCCAAGCGCGAGATTGCTGAGCAGTTCCATGACGCCCCCTTTCTAGAACTGGACCCAGGGCCCGAAGCGCCGGAAGGGCAGGCCAAGGCCATAGCTGAAGATCAGCGTCGACAGGATGGTCACCGTCACCGCCAGGATCAGCGCCGCCAGGGGCCGCATCCGCATCGAGGCCTGCGAGGCGATCAGCGTGGTCAGAAACAGCGCCGGCACGAAGCCGAGCCCGCGCACCGTCAGGCCGAAGAAGATCGGCGCCGGCAGGATGAACAGGATGCCGCGCCATGCGACCTTGCCGAAGGGCTCGTCGTCCTCGCGGCCGAAGGCGCGCAGAAAGACGATCAGCCCCAACAGGAACAGGATCCCCGACAGCACCATCGGAAAATAGCCGGGCCCCATGCGCAGCGAGGTGCCGATCTCCAGCCCCGTCGTCTGCCAGCCGAAAAATCCCGCCGCCGCCATCAGCAGCAGCCCGGCCGCGATGTCGGTCCCGTCCTTGGGTTTCGTGGACATGTGTTTCCCCCTGCTTGCAGCAAGCCCCGCCGCGCATTGCGGGCGGCGGGGCGCCGGTTCAGTCGGCGTAGACGCCCGCGGCCTCGATCACCGGCTGCCAGCGGGCGATCTCGGCCTCAAGCTTGGCTTGCAGCGCGGCGGGCGTGGCATCCTCGGCCGGCGAAGGCGCGGTGCCCAGGTCGGCCATGGCCTTCACGACCCCCTCGTCCGCCAGCGCGGATTGCAGGGATTTCGACAGCCGCTCGTTCACCTCGGCCGGCGTTCCCTTGGGCGTATAGATGCCGTGCCAGATCGACACGTCGAAGCCGTCCAGCCCGCTTTCCATCGCCGTGGGCAGGTCGGGGAACAGCTCCAGCCGCTCAGGCGTGGTCACGGCATAGGCCTTGATCGTGCCGCCCTTGATCTGCTGCGTGGTGTTGGTGGTCTGGTCGCACATGATGTCGGTCTGCCCGCCCAGCAGGTCGGTCATCGCCGGGCCGGTGCCCTTGTAGGGGACCGTCACCAGCGGCGCCTCGAGCGCCGACATCAGCATCATGCCGCACAGATGCGAGGCCGAGCCGATGCCCGCATTGGCCAGCGTCAGGTTGTCCGCGTTGTCCTTGACGTAGGAGATGAACGCCGTGAAGTCGTTGGGCTCGAAATCCTTGCGGGCGACGACGACCATCGGCACCTCGGTCACCAGGCCCACATAGTCGAAGGCATTCAGCGTGTCATAGGCCAGGTTGCGGTAAAGCGTGGCCGAGGTCGCCATGCCGATATGGTGCAGCAGCACCGTATAGCCGTCCGGATCGGCCTTGGCGACGTTGCCGGCGCCCAGCGTGCCGCCGGCGCCGCCGATATTCTCGACGATGATCTGGTGGCCCAGGTCGGCCGACATGCGCTCGGCCACCATGCGCGCCACCGTATCGGTCGGCCCGCCGGCCGCGAAAGGCACCACCATGGTGATCTGGCGCTGCGGCCAGTCCTGCGCGAAAGCCGGCGCGACCAGCAATGTCGTGGCGCAAAGCGCGCCCAGAAGCTTCGGGTAAGCCATATCCCCTCCCCCAAAATATGCTTTGGCCTGCGTCCTCCTCGACGCCGCCTCCGCGGAATGGTGCGGCGGCAAGCCGCCGCGGCACAAATCAAAAACGCGGGGCCAAAGGCGCAAGTTGCGCAAGGATGCCAAAAATGGGTGGGAAAGGTAACATGCCGCATGAATGATGGGTGGATTTCCACCCATCTGCCTGCTCAGCCGGCATCGTCCTCGGCCGCATCCAGGATCAGGCGGCGGTCGAGGCCGTATTTCTGCATCTTCTCGTAGAGAGTCTTGCGCGAAATACCCAGCGTCTCATAGACCGGGCGCAGCTTGCCGCCATGGGCGGCGATGGCTCCGGCGATCAGGCTGCGCTCGAACTCGGCCACGCGCTCGGCCAGGCGCGCACCCTGTTCGGGGCCAAGCTCGGCGCCTTCCAGTCCCAGCACGAAACGCTCGGCCAGGTTGCGCAGCTCGCGCACATTGCCCGGCCATTCCTTGGCCGCAAGGCCCGACAGGAAGGCGGCGGGCGCCTCGCGCTCGGGCAGGTTGTGGCGGGCGGCGGCCTCGCGCAGCAATTGCAGGAACAGCAGCGGGATGTCCTCGCGCCGCGCCGAAAGCGGCGGGACATGCAGCACGGCGACGTTCAGCCGCCACAGCAGGTCCTCGCGGAAAAGGCCCTGCGCGACCAGTTCCTCCAGATCGACCTTGCTGACGGCGATGAAGCGCACGTCCAGCGGCACCGGGTCGTTCGAGCCGAGCCGGGTGATCGTGCGTTCCTGCAGCACCCGCAGCAGCTTGGCCTGCAATTCCAGGGGCATCGAGCCGATCTCGTCCAGCAGCACCGTGCCGCCGCGCGCATGTTCGAACTTGCCGTATCGCGGCCGCAGCGCACCGGGAAAGGCCCCCGGCTCATGGCCGAACAGCTCGCTTTCGATCAGCGCCTCGGGCAGGGCAGCGCAGTTGATGGCGATGAAGGGCCGGCCGGCACGGGCCGAAATGTCGTGCAGCGTGCGCGCCACCACCTCTTTCCCGGCGCCGGTCGGGCCGATCACCAGCGCATCGGCATCAGAGGCGCCGATGGCGCGCAACCGATAGCGCAGGTCCACCATGACCTGGGTGCGGCCGGGCAGCCGGGCCTCGACATCGTCGCGCTTGCCCGCGACGGCGCGCAGCCGGCGGTTTTCCAGCACCAGCCCGCGATGGTCGATGGCGCGGCGGATCACCGTGGCCAGTTCCTGCACCACGAAGGGCTTCTCGATGAAGTCATAGGCGCCGCCCCGGATCGCCTCGACCGCCAGCGGCACCTCGGCATGGCCGGTGACCAGAATCACCGGGATCTCGGGATCGACCTCGTGCAGCCGGCCCAGCAGCGTCATCCCGTCCATGCCCGGCATGCGGATGTCGCTGACCACCGCGCCGGCAAAGCCCGAACCGGCCAGCGCCAATGCCTCCTCGCCCGAGGCCAGCGCCTCGACGGTGAACCCCGCCAGTTCCAGCGCCTGCGCGGTCGAGCTGCGCATCTGCTCGTCATCCTCGACCAGAAGCACGCGCGGGGTCATGCGGCAGTCTCGGCGGCCTCGGCGCCGGCGGCGGCGGGCAGGACCACGCAGAATTCGGCGCCGGGCCGCATGTTGCGGCAGGCGATCTCGCCGCCGAAATCGCGCACGATATTGGCGGTGATCGACAGGCCCAGGCCCAGCCCAGCCCCCATGCCCTTGGTGGTGAAGAACGGATCGAAGATGCGCGCCGCGATGGCCGCCGGCACGCCCGGCCCGCGGTCGCGGACCCGGATGGCGACGCGCCCGCCCTCGGCCCGCGCCGAAAGCGTGATGCGGCGATCCGCGCCGCCCTCGACCGCATCGACGGCATTGGTGATCAGGTTCACCAGCACCTGCTGCAAACGCGTCGGCCCCGCCCGCAGCGGCGGCAGGTCGGCGGGCACGTCCAGCTCCAACTCGGCGCCGCTGCTGGCCAGGCGGGCGGCGACGATGGTGCGGGTTTCGTCCAGCAGCCCGGCCAGCGCCACCGCGCCCAGCACATCGTCGGGCTTTCTTGCCGCGTGGCGCAGATGCTTGCCGATGGCGGCCATCCGGTCCACCAGCAACAGGATCTGGGCGATGTTCTCGCGCGCGCGGGCGTGTTCGCCACGCTCGATCAGGATGGCGGCGCTGTCGGCATAGTTGCGCGCCGCCGCCAGCGGCTGGTTGATCTCGTGCGAAAGCGAGGCCGACATCTGCCCCAGCGCCGCCAGCTTGCCGACCTGCACCAGGCTGGCCTGCGCGGCGCGCAGCTCGGCCTCGGTGGCGCGGCGCTCGGCAATCTCCAGTTCGAGCTGGTCGTTCACCCGCGCCAGATCGGCGGTGCGCTCGACCACGCGGCGCTCCAGCTCGGCGGTGGCGAATTGCTGCATGGCCAGCCGCTCGGCCGCCTGCGCGCGGCGCTGGCGCCACATCATCAGCCCGAAGCCCGCGACCGACAAGAGCAGCGCGAGGCTCAGCACCGCCAGCCGCGCCTCGGCCCGCAGCTCGGCGCTGTCCAGCAGCACATGCACCGTCCAGCCCGCGCCCGGCATGTCCTCGGAGGCGGCGATATAGTCGTGGCTGCGCTGGGGACCCCCTGCAAGCGCGGGCGGCAGGCGAAAGACCGGGGCGCCGTGCAGGTCCAGCCGCTCGATCGGCAATTCGGCCAGGGGCGTGCCGGCATAGCGGCGCGAGGATTCGGTGCGCGCCAGCCGTTCCGGCGTCAGCGGCCGGATGCTGTGGTAAAGCCAGCTTGGCTCGGACGACAGGAAGGCCGTGCCTTCGGGGTCGGTCACCAGCACGCGATACTGGTTGCCGCGCCAGGAGGCCTCGATCCGGTCCACGCCGATCTTGACCGCGACGACGGCGGTGATGCGGCCGGCATCGTCCTGCACCGGAGCCGAGAAGAAATAGCCCCGCACGCCGGAGGTGGTGCCGATGCCGTAGAACCGCCCCTGCCCGCCCGCCATGGCGTCGATGACATAGGGCCGATAGCTGAAGTTCTGCCCGACGAAGCTGGAGGGACCAAGGTAGCCGGAATGGGCGATGGTCTCGCCGTCGGGCAGGATCAGATAGATGTCGGATGCCTGCACCGCCTCGTTCTGCTCGGCCAGCCACAGGTTGGTCTCCTGCCGCAAGGCGGCATTGCCGGGGTCGGCGGCAAGCTGGTGGATCAGGTCCAGGTCGCCGACCAGTTGCGGCACCACCTCGTAGCGCGCCAGATCGGCGGTCAGCGCGTTCACCGTCAGCCGCAGCGCGGTCGCGGCGCGGGCATGGCCCTCGCGGAAGTAATGCTGATAGGCAAGCTGCGCCCCCAGCCAGAGGATGGCGGCCGCGCAGGCAAGGCACAGCACCAGCGGCCAGCGGCCGGCCGCCGGCTTGCGCAAGGCCGGCTCTATCCGCATCTGGGCCCGTGCATCCACGGCATGGCTCCGTCCCCTGCTATCCCCCTGGGGCGGAATCTGACAGCAAGGCCGGCTGCGCGCAACCGGCCTTGCGTCGGGGTCAGGACAGCGCCCGGCGCGCCGTCGCCCGGCCGGCCAGCGCCGCATAGGCGGCCGCCGCGACCAGGAAGGTCGCCGGCGCCGACAGCGAGGCCGCCGTGCCGCCCGCGAAATGCAGCGCCAGCCCCGCGCCCGAGGCCAGAAGCCATGCCCCCAGCCCCGCCGGATTGACCGCGCGCGCATCCGCCAGGTCGGTGTCGCCGGCACCGCGATCCGTCGCGATATGGACCAGCGCGATGCCGACCCAGGCCACGACGAAGATGCCCTGATAGGCCAACGCCTGCAGGATATAGGCAAAGACATCGGCCAGCATCAGCGCATAGGCGATGGCGCCGACCACGCAGGCCCAGACCCATTTCGGCAGGTGCAGGCGAAAGACTGTTTCGGCAAAGCTCTCCATGTTCACCGCGGCGAGGTAATAGTTCGCGGTGTTGATCCGGGTCTGCGAGATCCAGACGAAGGCGAGCCCGGCCACGCCCATCAGTTGCACCAGCGCGAAGACGACCGAGACCTCCGAGACCGCGCCCTCGGTCGGCAGGCTGGCGGCCAGGAAGATGCCGACAAGGCCGTTGAGCAGGAAAGCCACGGCATAGAAGGGCGCGCCGAAGTTGATGGTGGCATGGAAACGCGCATCCTCGGGCCGGCCGAAGCGGGCATAGTCATAGGTGAACATCATCAGGATCCAGACGCCCATATAGGCGACGAAGCAGTCCCACCAGCCGCCGGCGGGCGCGCCGCCCTGCGGCCCAAGGTTCAGCCATGCGTCCGAATAGCCGTATTCCGCCACCGCCAGCACCACCGCGGCAACCAGCCCCAGCAGGTAGAAGGGCAGAAGCACGCCGTTGAACTTGTCCAGCCAGTTCTGGATCGAGCCAAAGATCAGCGCCACCGAATAGACCGCCACCACCAGCGCCGCCAGCGGATAGGAGATGCCGGCATATTCCCGCAGGGCGACGGCGATCACCGAGCCCTCGAATACCGCGTAATAGATCGCGGTGGCAAAGAAGATCAGCGTCGCCACCGCCGCCCCGCTGCGCCCCAGAAGGATGCGCGAGAACAGCGAGACGCTGAGCCCGGTGCGGATCGCGTGCCGCACCAGCACCGCATTCACCGCCGCATAGGCGACGACCGACAGCACCAGCCCGATAATGGCGTTTCGCGCGCCATAGGCCAGCGCCAGCGATGCGGCGATGACCAGATAGAACATGGCCGAGCAGACCGACCACCAGGCCATCGTCAGGGGCAGCCGGCCCATACGCTGGTCGCGCGGCACCGGCCGGTCCGAAAATTCCAGTTCTTCCGAATTGTCCAAAGATCCAGCCATGGCTGAAGCTCCCTGTTTGGTTCTTGTGATTGGATACGGATGGGCGGGGCCTTGCGCGGCCCCGCCCGGCCTCCGTCAGGCCCATGTCAGGCCCATGTCAGGCCTCGGCCAGCACCTTGGCCTGTCCTTGCGTCCCGGCCGCGCCGCTTGCCACGGTCACGACATAGACGCCGTTGCCGTCCAGTTCGGCGACCCAGCCCGGCTCGATGACGATGGTGGTCGTCACTTCCTGGATGACCGCCGGGCCGGTGACGACGTCGCCCGCGCCCAGCTTCGCGCCGTCATAGACCGGGGTTTCGTGCTTGCGGCCCGAGGCGTCGAAGATCATCTCGCGCGTGCCCGACAGCGCCGCATGCGCGCCGTGCCCCGACGCGATCCGCATCCGCGCCGGACGCTCGACCGCGCCCGAGATGGCGCTTTCCACGTTCACCACCTCGACCGGGCTGTGCGGCTCGGCATAGGTGTAAAGCTCTTCGTGGCGGGCGTGGAAGGCGGCCTTGAGGCGTTCCAGCGCCGCCTCGTCGATGGCGAAGGGATCGACGCTGACCGTGCATTCATGCACTTGCCCGACATAGCGCATGTCGAGGCTGCGGCGAATGCCGATCCGGTCGGGGGCGAAATCGTCGGCCATCAGGTCGGCGCGGCCCCTGTCCTCCAGCCGGGCGAATGTCTCGTCCAGCCGCCTGGCCGCCTCGGCCCCTTCCAGCCGCGCGGCGATGGGGGCCATGTAGTTGTATTTCACGTCCGAGATGATCTGACCGAAGGCGCAAAGCCCCGACGCGAGCTTGGAGACCAGCACCTTGCCGATGCCCATCTCGCGCGCCAGCGCGGTGATATGCGCGCCCGTGGCGCCACCGGCGCAGTTCAGCACGAAGTCGCGCGGATCGTAGCCGCGCTCGACCGAGACGCGGCGGATCGCGTTCACCATGTTGTTGTTGACGATGGTGAACATGCCGTAGGCCGCCGTCTCGACGCTGATGCCCAGGGGCTCGGCCAGGTGCTTGCGGATCGCCTCGCGCGCCTTTTCCACGCCGAGCGGCAGGCGGCCGCCGACCAGGCCCTCGGGGTTCAGGTAGCCCAGCACCAGGTTCGCGTCGGTCGTCGTCGGCCGCTCGCCGCCCTTGCCGTAGCAGGCCGGGCCGGGTTCCGAGCCCGCCGATTGCGGCCCCATCTGCATCAGCCCCATCGAGTCGATCCAGCCGATCGAGCCGCCGCCCGCGCCCAGGGTTTCCACCTGGATCATCGGGATGCCGATGCGATAGCGCAGGAAGTCGATGTTCTTCGACACGTTGGCCTGGCCCTCGCGGGTCAGGGTGATGTCGAAGCTGGTGCCGCCCATGTCGACCGTGATGATGTCCTCAAGGCCGTAGGGCTCGCCCAGATAAAGCGCCGCCCTGGGCGCCGAGGCGGGGCCGGAATTGATCGCATAGACCGACTGGTCCGAGACCACCGACCCCAGCGCCAGCCCGCCGTTCGACTGGAAATAGCGCACCGGCTGGCGCGCGCCGAGGCTTTGGAAATAGCCGTCCACCGCCTGCACGTAGCGCGACAGGATCGGCGCCAGATAGGCATTCACGATGGCGGTCGAGGTGCGGGTGTATTCGCGCACCTGCGGATAGAGCTGGCTGCCGACGGTCAGGCGCACATCCGGCATCATCTCGCGCACGATCTGGGCGGCGCGCAGCTCGTGATCGGGGTGCAGGACCGACCAGACGAAGCTGATCGCGACCGATTCGACGCCCTCGCGCAGGAAATGCCGGCAGGCTTCGCGCACCTCCTCCTCGTTCAGCGGGGTGTGGACGGCGCCGGTCGAGATCACCCTTTCGCCGACCCCGCACCGCAGATGGCGCGGCACCAGCATGGTCGCGGGCGGATAGTCCGGGTCGTAGCGATAGCCGTCCTCCTTGTGGCCGAGACGGATCTCGATGCTGTCCTCGTGCCCCCTGGTGGCGATCAGGCCGGTCTTGGCGCCGGTATGGGTGATCAGCGCGTTCAGCCCCACCGTGGTGCCGTTGATGCAGAGATCGGCGTTCGAGACCAGATCGCGCGGGGTGATGCCCGTCTCTTCCTCGATCAGCGCAAGGCCGTTCCTGATGGCCAGCGTCGGGTCCTGCGGGGTCGAGAGCGCCTTGAAGATGCGCAGGGCGCCCTCGCGGTCGGCGAGGATGAAGTCGGTGAAGGTGCCGCCGGCGTCGATGCCAAGGCGATATTGGTGTTTCATGGCGGGTTCCATCTTTGGCTGCCTCCGGCGGGCCCGGCGCCGGGGGCTTCGCGCCCCCGGACCCCCGCGGAGTATTTGGAAAACGGAGAAGGGCTTACGCGGCGCGCAGGGCGGCGGTGGCGGCGTGATCGACGGCAAGCGTCGCGGCATCGGCGATGACGACGCCGTAATCCAGCCGCGCGCCCTCCAGGCTGACGAGGCCGTTCCTGACATCCTCGACCACCTTCTCGACCGGGCGGGCATAGGGGTTGCCGTAGCCGCCGCCGCCGGGATTGCGGTTCGCGGCGCGTTCGCCGGGCTGGATGGTCTCGATGACGTTTTCGGTGATGACCTGCGTCTCGCCATTGCGCGTCACCTCGAGCCGGCCGACCTTGGGCGGGATCAGCGCCGAGCGGGCGCCGGCCGCACCCATGGCCGGGATGCGGCGCCCCTCGCCGAAGGTGACCAGCGTCATCGGGCTGTCCAGCGGCTCGACCTCCCAGCAGGTGCCCGAGCCGCCGCGGAACTGGCCGGCGCCGCCCGAATCCTGCATCAGCGAATAGCGGTGGATGATGATCGGATAGCTGTGTTCCAGCATCTCGATATCGCCCGAAGTCAGCGCGCCGAAGCAGCATTCCGGCCCGCAGGCGTGCCAGCCGTCCTGGCTGGCCGTGGCCCCCGCCCCCGAGATGATCGAGGCCAGCACCATGGTCACATATTCCTCGTCATGGCGCTTGTCCCAGCCGGCGATGTTGCAGCCGTTGGCATGGCCCCAGCTGGCCGAGACCTTGGCCGGCGCCGCCTGCTCGAAGGCCAGCCGCACCGCGTCGGTCAGCGTCTCCATCGGCGTGGTGGTGCAGTTCATGTGCGGCGCGGGGGATTTCGCGTTGCAGAGCGTGCCGCGCGGACCCATGTCGGTGGTCACGCAGCGATAGAGCCCCTCGTTATAGGGCGGCGGCAATTGCGCGAACATCATCAGGCCCAGGTAGACGCCGGAATGGCTGTTGCCTTCGTAGCTGTTGATGAAATAGGGCACCTGCGGCGGCGAGCTGATGGCGATGTGGCAGCCGTCCCCCTGGATCGTCACCGTGGCGGTGATGTCCATGTCGCCGAAGCCGTGGCCCGCATCCTCGAGCACCGCCGTGCCGGTATAGGTGCCGTCGGGCACCTGCGCGATGAGCTTGCGCATATGCGCCTCGGCCATGTCCAGCAGTTCGGCGATGCAGTCCTGCACCACCTGCTTGCCGTATTTGTCCATCAGCCGGACCAGGTTGCGGGCGCCGACCTGGCAAGCGCCGATCAGGGCATTGAAGTCGCCCTCCTGGTCGCGGCGCGCGCGCATGTTGGTCAGCAGCAGGTTCATCACGTCGTGGCGCGGCTTGCCGCGATCCCACAGCTTGACGGGCGGGATGCGCAGCCCCTCGGCATAGATCTCGGTCGCGTTGGGGTTGTAGCCCGCCGGGACCGGGCCGCCGACATCGGTCAGGTGGCCCTTGCAGACGGTCCAGAACACCAGCTCGCCCTGGTAGAAGACCGGGTAATACATGCAGGTGTCGATGATATGGCTGCCGCCATAGGCCGGGTCGTTGTGCAGGATCAGGTCGCCCTCGTGGATGTCGCCCTGAAAGAAGTTCGCGACCGATTTCATCGCCGGGATCAGGCTGCCGAGGTGGATCGGAATGTCCTGGCCTTGCAGGATCATCTCGGGCGTGTGGTTGAAGAGCGCGGTCGAATAATCATGCGCGAGGTTGAAGACCGAGCTGCGGGCGGTCTGTTCCAGCGTCAGCGTCATCTCGCGCTGCGTGGTCTCCAACACGCCGCGCACCACCGAAAGCGTGATGGGGTCGGGTTTTGGTCTGGTCATGGCTTTTCCCTGTCTTGGGCCGCGTGGGCGCGCGCAGCAGGGCAGCCGGGCAACGGCTGGTTCATGGTCTTCTCCCTGCGGCGTGCCGTCTGGCGCGGCATCTTTTCGGTCAGGCCATGGTGCGGCGCGGCCGGCCCGCGGTCTTGACGGCGGGTGCGGATAAACTTGTCATTCCGTGCAGCCTTGCCGATCCGCGCGGCAGGATTTGCCCCGCGGCGCAGCCGCCTGCCCCGCGCGCGAGTTTTCTTTTGCCCGATTGCTCCGGGCACGCTACGAATCGCGGAACCGATGCGGGGAGGCGCATCATGACCCTGGAAAGCTACAGCACCGCCGCGGCCGCACCGCCCGAACGCGCGGCGCATTGGTCGGCCATCATCGCGGATACCTATTTCCCGCTGCACCTGAGCTATCGCGACCCTGCCACCTTCCAGGGCCGGCTGGAGCGGCGCAGCGCCGGGCCGGTGTCGCTGTCGCGGCTGCGCACCGAACCGGCGCGCTATGAGCGGGTGCCCGGCCTGATCCGGCAGGGCGAGGCCGAGGAATACCTGGTCACCATCCCCAGCCTCGCGCCGGTGCTGTTCCGCCAGTTGGGCCGCGACATCACCTGCGCCCCCGGTGGCTTCATCATCGAGCGCGGCGACGAGCCCTATCGCTTCGCCTATCAGGCACGCAACGACCTTCTGGTGATGAAGATCGCCCGTGGCGCGCTGGCCGAAAGGCTGCGCCAGCCGGACCGGCTTTGCGCCACCGTCTTCGACGGGCGCGACGGCTTGGGCGGTTTGTTCGCCGAGACGGTGCGCCGCGCCCATGCCCTGTCCGATGCGGAGGGGGCCGCCGATGTGCTGGGCCGGCACCTGATCGAGCTGCTGGCGCTGGCGCTGGACCACCAGGCGGAAACCGACGGCGGCGCGGCCACGGTGGTCCGCGCCGCGCATCTGAAGCGCGCGCAGGACGCGATCTTGCGCAACCTGACCGATCCCGAGCTATCGCCCGGGACGGTGGCCGCGGCCTGCGGCATCTCGAAACGGTATCTGCACGACCTGTTCGGCGATACCGACGCCACGGTCGCGCAATTCATCCGCGAGGCGCGGCTGAAGGCGGCACGGGACATGTTGCAGATGCCGGGCGACCTGTCGCTGGCCGCCATCGCCTATCGCTTCGGCTTCGGCGACCAGGCGCAGTTCTCGCGGCTGTTCCGGGCCATGTTCGGCCAGAGCCCCAGCAGCTATCGCGCCGCCTGCCGCGCGGGGCGGCAGGGCTAGGGCTCAGCCCTCAAAGCGCCATTCGCCATCGCCAAGCGCCGGGGCCGCGCGTTCGGTCACCAGCGGGCTGCGCGAAAAGCGCAACGGGCTGCGCAGCCCGGCGATGCCCTCGGGCGCGATGCGCAGGGCGCGGGCCTGGACCTGCGGCTCGGCCAGGGCCTCGGCCACGTCGTTGACCGGGCCGGCGGGGACACCCGCCCCTTCCAGCGCGGCGATCAGCGCAGAGCGGGCGAAACGGCGCGTGGCTTCGGCCAAGAGCGGCACCAGCCGCGCACGGTTCGCCACCCGCGCGGGGTTGGTGGCAAAGTCCGGGTCATCCGCCAGTGTGGGCAGTTCCAGCACTCGACACAGCGCTGCAAACTGACGGTCATTCCCGCAGGCGACGATCAGATGCCCGTCCGAGGCCGGGAACAGCTGATAGGGCACGATGTTGGGATGCGCATTGCCCAGCCGGTGCGGCACCGCGCCGCCCAGCAGGTAGTTCGTCGCCTGGTTGGCCAGCACCGCCACCCCGCAATCCAGCAGCGACAGGTCCAGATGCTGGCCCAGGCCCGACCGCGCCCGCTCGGCCAGCGCCGCCTGCACGGCGATCACCCCGTAAAGCCCGGTGAAGATGTCGATCCAGGCCACGCCGACCTTCTGCGGCTCGCCCTGCGGATCGCCGGTCAGGTCCATGATGCCCGACATGCCCTGGATCAGGAAATCATAGCCCGGCTGCGCCGCCCGCGGCCCGTCCTGCCCGAAGCCGGTGATCGAGGCATAGACCAGCCGCGGATTGCGTGCCGAAAGCGTCTGGTAGTCCAGCCCGAACTTGCGCAATCCGCCCAGCTTGAAATTCTCGATCACCACGTCGGCCTGGTCGATCAGCGCCCGCAGGCGCTCCAGATCAGCGGGATCGTTGAAGTCGCAAGTCACCGAGCGCTTGCCGCGATTGGCGGCGTGGAAATAGGCCGCGACCCGTTCGGTCGTCCCGTCGGCGCGCGGCCGCTCGATGAAGGGCGGGCCCCAGCGGCGGGTGTCGTCGCCCTCGGGCGCCTCGACCTTGATGACCTCGGCGCCCAGATCGGCCAGCGTCTGGCCGATCCACGGCCCGGCCAGGATGCGCGCCAGTTCGACGACGCGCAGCCCCTGCAATGCCGGCTGATCCATCACGCAAACGCCTGGATGCCGGTCTGCGCCCTGCCAAGGATCAGCGCATGCACGTCATGCGTGCCCTCATAGGTGTTCACCGTTTCCAGGTTCTGCGCGTGCCGCATGACGTGATAGCCGATCTGGATGCCGTTGCCGCCATGCATGTCGCGGGCCTGGCGCGCGATCTCCAGCGCCTTGCCGCAATTGTTGCGCTTGACGATGGAAATCATCTCGGGCGCGAACTTGCCCTCGTCGAACAGCCGCCCGACCCGCAGGCTGGCTTGCAGCCCCAGCGCGATCTCGGTCTGCATGTCGGCCAGCTTTTTCTGGTAAAGCTGCGTCGCGGCCAACGGGCGGTTGAACTGGTGACGATCCAGCCCGTATTGCCGGGCACGGAACCAGCAATCCTCGGCCGCGCCCATCGCGCCCCAGCTGATGCCGTAGCGCGCGCGGTTCAGGCAGCCGAAGGGACCGCCCATGCCCTCGATGTTCGGGAGCAGCGCGTCCTCGCCGACCTCGACATTCTCCATCACGATCTCGCCGGTGATCGAGGCGCGCAGGCTCAGCTTGCCCTTGATCTTGGGCGCTGAAAGGCCGGGCGTGCCCTTGTCCAGCACGAAGCCGCGCACCTTGCCGCCATGCGCCTCGGACTTGGCCCAGACCACGAAGACATCGGCGATGGGCGCGTTCGAGATCCACATCTTGGACCCGTTCAACACATAGCCGCCCCCGGTCTTGCGGGCCACGGTGCGCATGCCGGCGGGGTCGGAGCCCGCATCCGGCTCGGTCAGGCCGAAGCAGCCGATGAACTCGCCCGAGGCCAGTTTCGGCAGGTATTTCTGCTTCTGCGCCTCGCTGCCATAGGCCTCGATGGGAAACATCACCAGCGAGCTTTGCACCGAAGCCATCGAGCGATAGCCCGAATCGATGCGCTCGATCTCGCGCGCGACCAGCCCATAGGCGACGTAAGAGGCGCCGACGCCGCCATAGGCCTCGTCCACGGTGACGCCCAGAAGGCCCGAGGCGCCCATCTCGCGGAATATCTCGGGATCGGTCTCCTCGTTCAGATAGGCGGCCTCGACGCGCGGCGCCAGCCGGTCGGCGGCGAAGGCCGCGGCACTGTCGCGGATCATCCGCTCTTCCTCGGTCAGCTGATCCTCCAGCAGGAACGGGTCGGACCACGAGAAAGGGCTGCCCTTGTGCGATTTCGTCGTCACGTCATGCCTCATGCGCTGATGCTTGTCGGATCATTCATTACCGCTTTCAAACCGGGCCGGAAAATGGATAATCCTCATTACTTCATGCACGGGGTGAATGTTCTTGCGGCAAAGGCGCTTTCTTCCGAACCTCAGCCTGCTGCTGGCCTTCGACGCGGTGATGCGTACCGGCTCGGTCACCGGCGCGGCGCAGGACCTGGGGCTGACGCAAAGCACGGTCAGCCGGCTGCTGCAAAGCCTGGAGGCGCAACTGGGGCAGGAACTGTTCATCCGCCACAAGAAGCGCCTGACCCCGACCGAGGCGGCCGAGCGGTATTTCCGCGATATTTCCGCCGCGCTGGACCTGATCCAGCGCGGCAGCATGTCGCTGATCGCCAACCCGGATGGAGGCTCACTGGATCTGGCGGTTCTGCCGACCTTTGCCACGCGCTGGCTGGCGCCGCGGCTGCCGGATTTCCTGTCAGGGCATCCGGGCGTGTCGATCAACCTGACCACGCGCTTTCGCCGCTTCAGCTTCGATGAGGAGCCCTTTGACGCGATGATCTTCTACGGCCGGGACGACTGGCCGGGGGCCGAGCATCTGAAACTGTTCGATGAACGCCTCACCGCCTGCGCCGCACCCGATCTGCTGGCACGAAACCCGGTGGCAACGCCCGCCGATCTGGCCGGGATGGTGCTGTTGCAGTTGCCGACCCGCCCCGATGCCTGGCAGGCATGGTTCCGGGGACAGGGCGCCGAGCCGCCCGCGCCTCTGGACGGGATGATGATGGACCAGTTCTCGATGATGATCCAGGCGGCGATTTCGGGACTGGGGATCGCGCTCCTGCCCGATTACCTGGCCCGGGTCGAGATCGCCGAGGGCCGGCTGGCGCCGGTGCTGCGCCAGGGCGTGCCGGGCAGCGGCGCCTATTGGCTGGCCTGGCCGGAGCGCAAGGCCGGGCTGAAGCCGCTGGCCGCCTTTCGCGACTGGATCGCCGACCGCATGGCACGGGACGGCATGGGATAGCGGGCGGCCGGGGCCGTCCGCTTTCAGGCCGGGACCAGCGCCGCCTCGATGGCCGCTTCCAGGATCGCCAGCGCCTCGGACAATTGCTCGTCGGGGATGGTCAGCGGCGGCAGCAGGCGGATCACGTTGTAGCGCGTGCCGCAGGACAGCAGGATCAGCCCGCGCGCCTCGGCCTCGGCCACGATGGCGGCGGTCAGTTGCGCGTCGGGCTGGCTGCGGTCGCCGGCCTGCACCAGTTCAAAGGCGTTCATTGCACCAAGGCCGCGCACATCGCCGATGGCCGGGAACCGTTCGGCCAGCTTCTGCAGGCGCGAGCGGATGGCCGAGCCGATTTCCTCGGCGCGGGCGCAAAGGTCTTCGTCCTCGATCACCTCCAGCACGGCCAGCGCGGCGGCGATGGCCAGCGGGTTGCCGGCATAGGTGCCGCCCAGACCGCCCGGGGCGGGCGCGTCCACGATCTCGGCCCGTCCGGTCACTGCCGACAGCGGAAAGCCCCCGGCAAGCCCCTTGGCCATGGTCACCAGGTCGGGCGCCACGCCGGAATGCTGGAAGCCGAACATGCGGCCGGTGCGGGCCATCCCGGCCTGGATCTCGTCGCCGATCAGCACGATGCCATGCGTGTCGCAGATCCGGCGCAGCGCGGCCAGGAACTCGGGCGGCGCAACGTTGAAGCCGCCCTCGCCCTGGACCGGCTCGACGATGATCGCCGCCACGCGCCGGGGGTCGATCGACGAGGCCAGCAGCGTTTCCAGATGCGCGACGGCCTGCGCGACGGATACGCCGGCCATGGCGTTCGGGAAGATGGCGTGATGGATCTCGGGCGGCATGGCGCCGAAGCCGGCCTTGTAGGGCGCGACCTTGCCGGTCAGCGCCATGCCCAGAAGCGTGCGGCCATGGAAGGCACCGTTGAAGGCGATCACGCCCGAACGTCCGGTAAAGGCCCGCGCCATCTTCACCGCATTCTCGACCGCCTCGGCGCCGGTGGTGGCGAACATGGTCTTTTTCGCGAAATCTCCCGGGGTCAGCGCGTTCAGCCGCTCGGCCAGCGCGACATAGGCTTCGTAGGGCGCGACATGGAAGCAGGTATGGGTGAAGTCCCGCATCTGGCGCTGCACCGCCTCGATCACCGCCGGATGGCGATGGCCGGTATTGTTCACCGCGATGCCGGCGGCGAAATCCAGCATCCGCCGGCCGTCCGCGGTCCAAAGCTCGGCATTCTCGGCCCGGACGGCATAGATGTCCCGCGTGCCGACGCCCCGCGCCACCGCCGCCTTGCGCCGCTCGATCAAGTGCTTCGATTCCATATCCAGACCTCCATGCTGATGGAATCGGATTACATCATGCTCAATATATTGAGCAATGATTTTCTTCGATCTGCGACAGGATGCGGAACTGGCGCGCAATCCCCGGCCCTGATACCCTCTCGCAAAACGGCATCGGGGCAAGGATGAGCGATTTCGACGTGGGCGCGCGGCTGAAAGAGCTGCGCAGCGCGGCAAACATGTCGCAGCGGCAGCTGGCCGAGGCTTCGGGCGTGCCGCATGGCCAGGTCTCGATGATCGAGACCGGGCGCTCCAGCCCCTCGGTCGCCTCGCTGCGCAAGATCCTTGGCGGGCTGGGCGTCACCATGTCCGAGTTCTTCGAGCCGGACCTGCCGCAAAGCCCGCAGCCCTTCTTTACCCCGGCCGAACTGCGCGACCTGACCTCGCGGCTTTATTCCGCGGCGCAGGGGCCGGTCGGCCGCATGACCCTGCGCCAGGTCGGCGATGCGCGGCTGCACAACCTGCAGATCCTGCACGAACGCTATGAGCCGGGCGCCGATACCGGCGAGACCATGCTGGCCCATCACGGCAGCGAGGGCGGCATCGTCGTCGCCGGCGAGATCGAGCTGACCGTGGCCGACCAGACCCGGGTGCTGAAGGCGGGGGACAGCTATCTGTTCGCCTCGACCCAGCCGCATCGCTTTCGCAATGTCTCGGATCGCGAGGCGGTGGTCGTCAGCGCCTGCACCCCGCCCTATCTCTAGCCCCTGATCTTTAGCCCTTGCGGGTGACCAGGCGGGTTTGCAGATAGGCGCCGATCGCCTCGGACCCGCCCTCGGTCCCCATGCCGGAATCGCCGATGCCGCCAAAGGGCAGTTCGGGCAGCGACAGGCCGATATGGTTGATCGTCAGCATCCCGGCCTGGATTTCGTCCTGCAATCGCTGCACGCGGGCCGAACTGCCCGTCCAGGCATAGCTGGCCAGGCCATAGGGCAGCCGGTTCGCCTCGGCAAAGGCTTCGTCGTCGCTGCGGAAACGGTTGACCACGGCGATGGGGCCAAAGGGCTCTTCGTTCATCACCGCCGCATCCGCGGGCACGTCGGTCAGCACGGTCGGAGCAAAGAACCAGCCCTCGTTGCCGATCCGCGCGCCGCCGGTCGCCAACCGGGCGCCGCGATCCAGCGCGTCGCGGATCAGCCGCTCGATGGCGGGGATGCGGCGCTCGTTCGCCAGCGGCCCCATGGCGCTGTCCGGGTCCGTTCCCGGCCCGACCTTGGCGGCGGCCAGAGCGGCAGTGAAGCCTTCGGTGAAACGATCCGCCACCGCCTCTTGCACCAGGAACCGCGTGGGCGAGATGCAGACCTGCCCGGCATTGCGCAGCTTCGAGGCCGCCATGGCCGCGACCGCCGCATCGACATCGGCATCCTCGAAGACCAGCACCGGCGCATGGCCGCCCAGCTCCATGGTGGCGGGCTTCATGTGCAGCCCGGCCATCGCCGCCAGTTGCTTGCCCACCGCCGTCGAGCCGGTGAAGGACACCTTGCGGATCACCGGATGCGGGATCAGGTAGGACGAAATCTCGGCCGGATCGCCATAGACCAGGTTCACCACCCCCGCCGGCACGCCGGCATCGACAAAGCAGCGGACCAGTTCTGCAGGCGAGGCCGGGGTTTCCTCGGGCGCCTTGACGATGATGGTGCAACCCGCGGCCAATGCGGCTGAAACCTTGCGAACCGCCTGATTGATCGGGAAATTCCACGGCGTGAAGGCGGCGACCGGACCCAGCGGCTCCTTGACCGTCAGCTGGGTGACGCCCGGCAGCCGCGCTGGGATGACCTGGCCATAGGTGCGGCGCGCCTCTTCGGCGAACCATTCGATGATCTCGGCCCCGGCCAGGGTCTCGATCCGCGCCTGCGCCAGCGGCTTGCCCTGTTCGGCCACCATCAGCGCGGCGATGGCTTCGGCGCGCTCGCGCAGCAGCGCCGCCGCCTTGCGCATCAGGTCCGAGCGATGCAGCGGCGAGCTGCGCCTCCATTCCGCAAAGGCGCGGTCGGCGGCGGCCAGTGCCTCGTCCAGATCGGCGATGCCGGCGCGGGCGACGCGGCCGATCTCGGCCCCCGTGGCCGGGTTCAGCACCGGCAGGCTGCGCCCGTCCCGCGCGGGACGCCAGGCGCCGTCGATCAAAAGCTGCGTGTCCGGATAGTTCATCCTGTCCCCCTGCTGGAATTGCGCGCCCCCTTGCCGGCCGCGAAGGCTGCACAGGCCGCAGGGGTGACGGTGCCCGTCATAAGGCAGGAAAGAGGCGTTTTCAATCAGGATTGCTCAATATCCTGAACATGCCTGCCGGGCGATACGGTGAGCGCGCCCATGGGGTTGCTCGGGATACAGCACCGCGCTTTCGGCGGATGGCCGGCCGCCCAGGCGATCACGGCCCGCGCGAATTTTCGGCATGGAAGCAGGCCGGTCCAGGAACCGGCGGAAAGGGGCAGACGCAATCCGGCCCGGCGCGGCGCGGCCAAGACCGCGCCATGGCTTTCGCAGCAAGGCTCACGCGGCCAGGACTTGCGTGCCGCCCCTAGCCGTCCATCTTCAGCGCCTGGATGAAGGCGGTCTGCGGGATCTCGACCTTGCCGAACTGGCGCATCTTCTTCTTGCCGGCCTTCTGCTTTTCCAGCAGCTTCTTCTTGCGCGTCGCGTCGCCGCCATAGCATTTCGCCGTCACGTCCTTGCGCATCGCCGACAGCGTCTCGCGCGCGATCACGCGGCTGCCGATGGCGGCCTGGATCGGGATCTTGAACATGTGGCGCGGGATCAGTTCCTTCAACTTCTCGACCATCGCCCGGCCGCGCGATTCGGCGCGGTCGCGGTGGACCATGATCGACAGCGCATCCACCGGCTCGTCGTTCACCAGGATCGACATCTTGACCAGATAATCCTCGCGATACTCGCTGATCTGGTAGTCGAAGCTGGCATAACCCTTGGTCACCGATTTCAGCCGGTCGTAGAAGTCGAAGACTACCTCGGCCAGCGGCAGGTCATAGACCACCATCGCCCGGTTGCCGGCATAGGTCAGGTCCATCTGGATGCCGCGGCGGTCCTGGCAGAGCTTGAGCACGTCGCCAAGATATTCGTCCGGCACCATGATCGTGGCCTTGATGCGCGGCTCCTCGATATGGTCGACATAGGTCAGGTCGGGCATGTCGGCGGGGTTGTGCAACTCGCGCATCTCGCCGTCCTTCATATGCAGCCGGAACACCACCGAAGGCGCGGTGGTGATCAGGTCCAGGTCGTATTCGCGCTCCAGCCGGTCGCGGATCACTTCCAGGTGCAGAAGCCCCAGGAAGCCGCAGCGGAAGCCGAAGCCAAGCGCGGCCGAGGTCTCCATCTCGTAGCTGAAGCTCGCATCGTTCAGCGCCAGCTTCTCGATGGCATCGCGCAGCGCCTCGAAATCGTTGGCGTCGACAGGGAACAGCCCGCAGAACACCACCGGCTGCGCCGGCTTGAAGCCCGGCAGCGGGGTGTCGGTGCCCTTTCTCTCATGCGTGATGGTGTCGCCGACGCGGGTGTCGCGCACCTGCTTGATCGAGGCGGTCAGCACGCCGATCTCGCCCGGCCCCAGTTCGGCGATATCCTGCATCTGCGGGCGCAGCACGGCAAGCTTGTCGATGCCGTAGACGGCATTGGTCTGCATCATGCGGATGCGGTCGCCCTTGCGGATCACCCCGTCCATGACCCGGATCATGACCACGACGCCCAGATAGGGGTCATACCACGAATCGACCAGCATGGCTTTCAGGGGCGCGTCGCGGTCGCCCTTGGGGGCCGGCAGGCGGGTGACGATGGCCTCCAGCACGTCGGGGATGCCAAGGCCGGTCTTGGCCGATATCTCGATGGCGTCATGGGCGTCGATGCCGATCACGTCCTCGATCTGTTCCTTGACGCGGTCGGGCTCGGCCGCGGGCAGGTCGATCTTGTTCAGCACCGGCACGATATCGTGCCCGGCATCGATGGCCTGGTAGACATTGGCCAGCGTCTGCGCCTCGACCCCCTGGGTGGCGTCCACGACCAGCAGCGAGCCCTCGACCGCGCGCATGGAACGGCTGACCTCATAGGCGAAGTCCACATGGCCGGGCGTGTCGATCAGGTTCAGCACATAGGTCCGCCCGTCGCGCGCCGGATATTCGATGCGCACGGTGTTGGCCTTGATGGTGATGCCCCGCTCGCGCTCGATATCCATGCTGTCGAGCAGCTGGGCCTTCATGTCGCGTTCGGCGACCGTGCCCGTCAGCTGGATCAGCCTGTCGGCCAGGGTGGATTTGCCGTGGTCGATATGGGCCACGATCGAGAAATTGCGGATGAGGTCAAGGTCGGTCATGGCCGGGCTATACAAGGGCTTTGGCGTTGCGGAAAGAGGGTTCATGCGGCCGTGACGAAACCGGCCTCGCGCAGCCGGCGGCGGCGCAGCGCGGCCTCGCGCCACATGGTGTAGCAGCCCGAGGCGACGATGATCGCGGCGCCGGTCAGCGTCGGCGCGTCGGGACGCTCACCGAAGACGAGAAAGGCGAGGATCAGGGCAAAGACCAGCCGGGCATAGCGATAGGGTGCGAGCGCCGAGGCCTCGCCCAGCCGGGTTGCGCTGACCAGCAGCGCATAGCCGCCGACCCCCACGATGATGCAGGCCAGGAACAGCAGCCATTGCCGCAGGCTCGGCAGGACGAATTCCTGCCCCAGCACCAGCCCCATCAGCACCGCGGCGATCAGGATGGCGAAGAAGGCCGAGGCGGCCAGTTGGTCGGAACGGATATGGGCCGGCACGCGGCGGGTGGCGATGTCGCGCGCGGCCAGTCCCACCACCGCCATCAGCGCCATCAGCGAGACCGGCTGGAAGCCCGCCAGCCCCGGCCGGATCACCAGCAGCACGCCAAGAAAGCCGACGATGATCGCGCTCCAGCGCCGCCAGCCGACCGGCTCGCCCAGAAACAGCGCCGCGCCCAGCACGATGGCCAGGGGCAGCGCCTGCATGATCGCCGAGGTCGAGGACAGTTCGGTCAGCGCCAGCGCCACGACGATGCCGATCGAGCCCACCGCTTCCATCAACCCGCGGAACAGCACGATGGGGCGGGCAAGGTCGCGGGTGAACAGCCGCCCGCCCTTGAGCTTCAGCATGGCGCCGAAGGCCAGAAAGCCCAGAAGCCCGATCAGGGCCAGCACCTGCGCATAGGGCAGTTCGGCTGCCAGCAGCTTGATGAACATGTCCTCGAAGGCGAACAGCACCATCGAGACGACCATCAGGATCGCGCCACGGAAGTTTTCGGTGACCATTGGTCGCAGCCTCATGAGGGGGAGTTGCGCCCGCGGCGCCGCGACGCGATCATAGGCCGCTTCCCGGGCAAGCGAAAGGCCCGGGCCAGGCGAAAAACGGGCGAAAGGACGGGCCGATGAAATTCCGCGTCGAGGACATGAGCTGCGGCCATTGCACCGCCGCCATCGAAAGGGCGGTAACCGAGGCGGGCGGTCGGGCCGCCTGCGACCTGCCCTCGCGCAGCGTCGCGGTCGAGGGGCTGGATGCCGCCCGCGCGGCCCAGGTGATTCGCGAAGCGGGCTATACGCCCGAGCCGGCCTGAACGCATATCTTGGGGTCGCTTGCGCCCCGGCCGCCATCCTTGGGCCGGCCCATGCCGCCCTGTCGCAATTGAGGCGCAGGGCGGCTTCTGCTAAGCTTTGCCCCACAAGATGCGCGGCCGAAAGAGGGTGCCCAGCCCCGTTGCCGCGGCAGGAGCCGAGGAGACAGACATGTTCAACCGACTGATGATCGCCGCCGCCGCGGTGGTGCTGACCACGCCGCTCGCCGTCGCCGGTCCGATCGATTCCGCCTGCGTGCGTTCGGAACGCGCCGCGCGCAGCAGCCAGGTCTGCGGCTGCATCCAGCAGGTCGCCGACCAGACGCTGTCGCGTTCGGACCAGCGCCGCGCCGCCCGCTTCTTCCGCGATGCGGACAAGGCGCAAGAGGTGCGCATGTCGAAAAGCGATGCCGACAACGCCTTCTGGGCGCGCTACAAGAACTTCGCCGCAGCAGCCGAGGCCTATTGCGCGCGCTGAGGATCTCATGCGCATCACCGTGCTGACGGGGGCCGGCATTTCGGCCGAAAGCGGGATCAGGACGTTCCGCGCCACTGACGGGCTGTGGGAATCCCACCGGATCGAGGACGTCGCCACGCCCCAGGGCTTTCAGCGCGACCCGGCACTGGTGCATCGCTTCTACAACCAGCGCCGCGCCGATGCCGCCCGCGCCCAGCCCAACCTTGCGCATCGGGCGCTTGCACGGCTTGCGGAACATCACCGGGTGACGCTGGTCACGCAGAACGTGGACGACCTGCACGAACGCGGCGGCTCGCCCGAGGTGATCCACATGCATGGCAGCCTGCTCGGCGCGCTCTGCGCCGGCTGCGGGCATCGCTGGCCGGCGGCGCTGGTGATGCGGGCGCTGGACCCCTGCCCCAGTTGCGGCAAGCCGCAGACACGGCCCGACATCGTCTGGTTCGGCGAGATCCCCTATCACATGGAGCGGATATGGGAGGCGGTCGAACAGGCCGACCTCTTCGCCGCCATCGGCACCTCGGGCCTCGTCTATCCGGCGGCGGGGCTGGCGCAGCACGCCCGCCGCAACGGTGCCGAAACGGTCGAACTGAACCTGGCCGCCTCGGCCGTCAGCCGCGATTTCACCGATCGCCGCACCGGCCCCGCGACCGAGGTGGTGCCGCAATGGGTGGCCGCGCTCTGCAACTGACCGCTCCTGCGCCCTTTCCGTTGCCGAAATACCCCGGGGGAACGCCGGACAGGCCCCGCCAAGGGGCCTGTCCGGCGTGGGGGCAGCGCCCCCGCCCCCGGCCCAGCGGGCGCCGCGCTTGACCATGGCGCCGCAATCGGCCACCCCTTGCCCGCCGAAACCCGAAAGCCCGCCATGACCCGCACCATCCTCGCCAATGCCCGCCTGATCCTGCCCGAAGCCGTGACGCCCGGTGCCATCGTCGTCGAGGACGGCGCCATCGCCGCGATCCAGCCGGGCACCGCCGTTCCCGCCGGTGCGCTGGACATGGGCGGCGACTACCTCGCCCCCGGCATGGTCGAGTTGCACACCGACAACCTGGAGCGCCACATCCGCCCGCGCCCCGGCGTGGACTGGCCCCATGCCGCCGCCATCCTGGCGCATGACGCCGAGCTTGCCGGTTGCGGCATCACCACGGTCTTCGACGCCATGCGCGTGGGCTCGATCCCGAACGAGGGACCGGATCAGGATTACGACAAATATGCCCGCGAACTGGCGCATGAGCTGGCGGCGATCCGGGCGCGGGACGCCTTGCGCATCAGCCATTTCCTGCATCTGCGCGCCGAAATCTGCTCGCAGACCCTGCTGGCCGAGCTGGACGAGTTCGGGCCCGAGGACCGGGTCGGCATCATCAGCCTGATGGACCACACTCCCGGCCAGCGCCAGTTCCGCGACGTCTCGAAGCTGGCGCAATACGTGCAGGGGAAATACAAGCTTTCGGACGCGGAATTCGCCGATCACGTCGCCCGGCTCAAGGATCTGCGCGCGCGCTTCGGCGACCGGCACGAGGCCGCCGCGGTCGAGATCGCGCACCGGCTGGGCGCGGTGCTGGCCAGCCACGACGACACCACGGCCGAGCATGTCGCGCTTTCGGCCGGCCATGGCGTGCGGCTGGCCGAGTTCCCGACCACCCCCGAGGCAGCGGCCGCCTGCCACGACCACGGCATCATGGTGATGATGGGGGCGCCGAACCTGATCCGCGGCGGCAGCCATTCCGGCAATGTCTCGGCGGCAGAACTGGCGCGGGCCGGGCACCTGGACATCCTGTCGTCGGACTATGTGCCCTCGGGATTGCTGGCCGGGGCGCTGATCCTGGCGCG
This sequence comes from Paracoccus denitrificans, assembly GCF_900100045.1. Classification (GTDB taxonomy): domain Bacteria; phylum Pseudomonadota; class Alphaproteobacteria; order Rhodobacterales; family Rhodobacteraceae; genus Paracoccus; species Paracoccus denitrificans. The sequence continues at coordinate 43,472 of NZ_FNEA01000002.1, forward strand.
GATCTGGGACGACCTGCCGCGCGCCGTGGCGACGGTGACGGCCAACCCGGCCCGGGCGGCGGGGCTGGCCGACCGCGGCCGCCTTGCGCCGGGGCTGCGCGCCGACCTGATCCGCTTCGCGATGCTGGAGGACACGCCGGTCATGCGCGAGACCTGGGTGCGCGGGCGGCGGGTCTGAACCTTGCCGCAAACCTGCGAAAATTCGCAACTTCCTTGATCTGGATCAAGCCGCACCCATTCGCGCCGGGCTAGGCCATGCCCGGCCAGAAGGAGTGCGAACCATGAGCTACAAGGCAAAGATCGACGGGATGCGCGGCGAATTGCGGGTAATGAACAAGGCCATCCCCGACACCGCCAAGGGCTTCGGCACGCTGTCCAAGGCGGTGCATGACGGCGGCGTTCTGGACGTCAAGACCAGGGAATTCATCGCCCTTGGCATGGCCATCGTCCAGCGTTGCGAACCCTGCATCCTGCTTCATGTCGAGGCGCTGATGAAGGCCGGCGCCACGCGCGAGGAACTGGGCGACGTGCTGTCCATGGCGATCCAGATGAGCGGCGGGCCGGGCATGATGTATGCCGGCCATGCGCTGGCCTGCTGGGACGAACTGGCCGCCGGCTGAGCCCGGCCCCCGACGGGAACGAGCCCGACCCCGCGCTCAGGTGATCACGTCGGGCGCGGTGCGGCCGGTGCGGGCGCGGATGCCGGCGATTTCCTCGGCGGCGGCGATGACCCCGGCCAGCGCCTCTTGCGGGTCGTCCTGCATCCGGGCCGGGTCGGTCTCGACCCGCTCCAGGTAGACGCGCAGCGTCGCGCCCTCGGTGCCGGTGCCCGACAGGCGCAGCACGATGCGGCCGCCGCCTTCGGTCATGATGCGCAGGCCCTGTCCCTCGCTGCGCGAGCCGTCGACCGGGTCGTCATAGGCGAACTCGTCCGCCGCCTCGATCCGCAGCCCGGCCGCGGACCGGCCCGGCAGGCTGCCCAGCTTGCCCCGCAGCGCCGCCACCAGCTCGCCCGCGGCCGCCGCATCCACCGCCTCGTAGTCGTGGCGGGAATAATAGTTGCGGCCGTATTTCGCCCAGTGATCGGCCATGATCCCGGCCACCGGCTGCCGGCGCTCGGCCAGCAGGTTCAGCCAGAACAGCACCGCCCAGAGCCCGTCCTTTTCCCGCACATGGTCCGAGCCCGTGCCGGCGCTTTCCTCGCCGCAGAGCGTCGCCTTGCCGGCATCGAGCAGGTTGCCGAAGAACTTCCAGCCGGTCGGCGTCTCGTAGCAGGCAAGGCCCAGGCTCTCGGCCACCCGGTCCAGCGCCCGCGAGGTCGGCATGGAGCGCGCCACGCCCTTCAGCCCGCCGGCATAGGCCGGGACCAGCGTCGCGTTGGCCGCCAGCACCGCAAGGCTGTCCGAAGGCGTCACATAGCAGTCGCGGCCGACGATCATGTTGCGGTCGCCGTCCCCGTCCGAGGCAGCGCCGAAATCGGGCGCATCCGCGCCGAACATCGCATCCATCAGATCCTTGGCCCAGATCGGGTTCGGATCGGGATGGCCGCCGCCGAAATCGGGGCTTGGGACGGCATTCACCACCGAGCCCGCGGGCGCGCCCAACTCGCCCTCCAGGATCGCCTTGGCATAGGGTCCGGTCACCGCGTGCATGGCGTCGAAGCGGATGCGGAAGCCGTCCGCGAACAGCGCGCGGATCTTGTCGAAGTCGAAGATCGAGCGCATCAGGTCGGCGTAGTCGGCGACCGGATCGACCACCTCGATCTCCATCCCGCCCAGAATCCTGGTCCCCGGCGTGGACAGGTCGGCGTCCTGCGCGTCCAGGATGCGGTATTCGGTCAGCGCCTTGGTGGCCTCGAAGATCTTTTCGGTCACCGGCTCGGGCGCCGGGCCGCCATTGGCGACGTTATACTTGACGCCGAAATCCTCGGTCGGGCCGCCGGGATTGTGGCTGGCGGACATGATGATGCCGCCATCCGCCCCGCGCAGCCGGATCAGGTGCGAGGCGGCGGGGGTCGAGAGCAGCGCGTTCTGCCCGACGATCACCTTTTTCGCGCCGCTGGCCGCCGCCATGCGCAGGATGACCTGCGCGGCGCGGTCGCCGAAATAGCGCCCGTCTCCGCCCAGCACATAGGTCTTGCCTTCGGCGCCGCCGGTGCCGTTCCAGATCGCCTGCACGAAGTTTTCCAGGTAATGCGGCTGCATGAAGACCGGGGTCTTCTTGCGCAGGCCCGAGGTGCCGGGTTTCTGCCCCGCGATGGGCTGGGTCGGGACGGTGTGAACGGTCATGGACCTCTCCTTAGCGTTCGTGGTCACGCATGATGCTGGCAGTCCGCGCGACCGAGGGCAATGCCGGGAAATCCCCGGCCGCCACCGGCAGGCGCAGCTGCCAGTTCGGATATTCGCCGACCGTGCCGGGCAGGTTCGGCTGGTCGGCCATGTCAAGCAGCAGTTCGGCCTGCACCGCCACCAGCCGCGACGGCGTGCGGGCCAGAAAGCCGTGCAGCGCATCGACGCCGGGATCGGGCAGGAGCCGGTCGAAGCCCGCGACCTCCGCGGCGCGTTCGCTGTGCTGGGTGGCGGTGTCCTGGCCGGAGATACGGCCGCGGGCCCCTATATCGCCACCCTGCCGCCAGCCGCGCCACGTCGGCAGGTCATGGGTCGAAAAGCTGGCGATGGCGCCGCGGTCATAGGCTTCGGCAGGGCGAAAGACGGGCGGATGCCAGCCGTCGCGCTCGAACATCGCGACGCGGCAGCCGAGGATGCCCGAGGCGGCCAGCGCATCGCGCAGCCCCTCGGGGATATTGCCCAGATCCTCGCCGACGATGACGGCATCGCCTGCACGCCCGGCCTCGATCCGGGCCACGGCCAGCATGGCGTCGCGCGGCATGGCGACATAGGCGCCGGGTGCCGCATCGGGCACCCAGAAGGCGCGCTCGAAGCCCAGGATGTGGTCGATGCGCAGCACGCCCGCGAATTGCAGCTGGCGGCGCAGGGTTTCGGCCAGCGGCGCATAGGCCTGGGCGCGCAGGCCCAGCGGGTTGAAGGGTGCCAGCGACCAGTTCTGCCCCTCGGGCGCAAAACCGTCGGGCGGCGCGCCAAGCGAGGCGCCAAAGGCGAAGCTGGCGCGATCCTCCCATGTCTCGGCACCGAAGGGATGGGTGCCCACGGCGAGGTCGAGATAGAGCCCATGCGCCATGCCTCCGTCGCGCGCCGCCTGCCCGGCCGCCGCCAGCGCCCGCTCGGCCCGCCATTGCAGCCAGGCATGAAAGCGCATCTCGCCGGCCAGTTCCGCGCGCGCGGCAAGGGCGGCGAGCGTGTCGGGCGAGGCAAGCGTCGCCGGCCAATCGCTCCAGAAGGCGCCCAGCCGGGCCGACAGCGCCTGATGCAGGGCAAAGCGCTGCAGGCCCTCGCCCTCGGCCGCCTGCCAGGCGTCAAAGGCCGGATCGCCCGGAAAGGCGTCGTATTCCGCGCGCAACGCCGCCATGCGGGCCGGGATGTCGCGGGCGTAATCGACACGCGGGCCGGGGGTGCCCGCGCCGCCGGGCAGGTGGATCACGTTCAGCCGCCGGCGATGCGACGGGGTGTAGGGGCTGAAGAGATGCGGCACGGTCGGGAAGCCGGCATGGACCGGGTTCATGCCCAGGAAAGCCGCGCCCTGCCCGCCCATGCCCCGCGCCAGCACCGCAAGGTCGGCATAGCTGCCGATCCCCGCCTGCGAGATGCCGTAAAGTGGCGCGATCAGCCCCCAGCACCGCGCCGGCTCGGGCAGGCGCGGCGGCGCGGCAAGCAGCGTATAGTCCCGGCCCCCGGCCTGCAAACGGTGGATGCCCAGCGGCAGCGCGGGCAGCGGGCCGCGGCCCTCCTGTTGGGCGCCATTCTCGAACGTCACCTGCCAGTCGCCGACGGCCAGGTCGGGGCGGGAACCGGCGGCGCAGATCACGTCCCGCGGCAGGCGGTCGGCGTGAGCCTCCAGCGCCGCCTGCGCCTCGGCCGCGGTGGGCACGGCAAGCCCCATGGCGGCAAGCAGCGCCGCGGCGGTCTCGACCGAGGTCTCGCGCCATTGCCCGCCAAGGTCGTGAAAGCCCGGCAGCACGCCCATCCGTTCCGCCAGGATCAGGCGCGGATCAGTCACGGTCGCGCTCCAGATCGAAGGCGAGGACGGACTGGCCGTCCACCGCCAGCCGGTCGCCCTCGACCACATGCGGGGCCAGATCGGGACGGCTGGTGTCCAGGTGCAGCCGCCAGCGCCAGCCCTCGGGGCGTTCGGGCAGCACCACCTCCAGCGGGTCGCCGTTGTTGAAGACCAGGAACAGCGCCTCCTCGCGCTGCGCATAATCGGGGGTGCCGGCGGCCATGCGCAGCTCGGCGCAAAGCACGCGCAGCTCGGGATTGCCCCAGTCGGCCGGGGTCATCTCCTCTCCGTCCGGGCGCAGCCAGAACAGGTCGGGCAGCCCGTCGGTCAGGCGCGGGCGCGAATGCAGAAAGCGTTTCTGCCGCAGGATCGGATGGGCGCGGCGAAAGGCGATGAGCCTGCGGGTAAAGTCCAGAAACGCAGGATCGGCGCCGTCCCACTGCACCCAGCCGATCTGGTTGTCCTGGCAATAGGCGTTGTTGTTGCCGGCCTGCGAATTGCCCAGCTCGTCCCCGGCCAGCAGCATCGGCGTGCCCTGCGACAAAAGCAGCGTCGCCAGCAGGTTGCGGCGCCGGCGCGCGCGGGCGTCGAGGATGGCGGGATCGTCGCTGGGCCCCTCGACACCCATGTTGTCCGAGAAATTCTCGGAATGGCCGTCGCGATTCTGTTCCCCATTGGCGGCGTTGTGCTTTTCGCCGTAGCTGACCACATCCATCAGCGTAAAGCCGTCATGCGCGGTCAGGAAGTTCACCGACGAGGTGGCGGGCCGGCCGGAATGGTCGAACTGCCGGGCCGAGCCGGCCATGCGGTCGGCAAGCTCGGGCACCTGCCGCGCATCGCCGCGCCAGAAGCGGCGGATGCCGTCGCGATACTTGTCGTTCCACTCCAGGAAGGGCGGCGGGAAGCCCCCGACCTGATAGCCGCCGGGTCCGATGTCCCAGGGCTCGGCGATCAGCTTGACCCGCGTCAGCACCGGGTCCTGCCGGATCGCATCGAAGAACGAGGCGCTGCGGTCGAAACCGCCGCGCACCCGCCGCCCCAGCGCCGTGCAAAGATCGAAGCGGAAACCGTCCACATGCATCACCTCGACCCAATAGCGCAGGCTGTCCATGACCATGCGCAGCACCATGGGGTGATTGACGTTCAGCGTGTTGCCGGTGCCGGTGTCATCGACGTAATGGCGGGGATTTTCCTGCAGGCGGTAGTAGCTGCGGTTGTCGAGGCCGCGAAAGGACAGCGTCGGGCCAAGCTCGTTGCCCTCGCCGGTGTGGTTGTAGACCACGTCCATGATGACCTCGATCCCGGCAGCGTGCATGCGGGCGACCATGTGCTGGAACTCGGCGATCTGATCCTTGGCCAGATAGCGCGGGTCCGGGGCGAAAAAGCCCAGCGTCTGGTAGCCCCAATAGTTCACCAACCCCTTTTCCAGCAGGAAACGGTCGTTCAGGAAGGCCTGCGCCGGCAGCAGCTCCAGCGCGGTGACGCCCAGGGATTGCAGGTGTTCCAGGACCGGGTCCGAGGCGAGGCCCAGAAAGCTGCCGCGATGGGGCACGTCGGGATGCAGCTGGGTCAGGCCCTTGACATGGGCCTCGTAGATCACCGTCTCGGCGATGTCGCGGCGCGGCGGCTGGTCGGCGCCCCAGGCGAAGGACGGATCCTCGACCACAGAGCGCGGCATGAAGCGCGCGCTGTCGCGGCGGTCGAAGCTGAGATCGGCGTCGGGCGAGCCGACGGCATAGCCCATCAGCGCGTCGTGCCAGACCGGATGCCGGGTCAGCCGCTTGGCATAGGGATCGATGAGCAGCTTGTGATAATTGAAGCGGTGCCCCTCGGCCGGCGCATAGGGACCATCGGCGCGCAGCCCGTAAAGCTGGCCGGGGCGCAGGCCGGGGACATAGCCGTGCCAGACATCGCCGTCGCGTTCCGGCAGGTCCAGCCGGTGCGTCTCGGTCCGGCCGTCGGGCGAGAACAGGCACAGCGTCACCCGCCGCGCATGTTCGGAAAACACGGCGAAGTTCACGCCATCGCCATCGAAAGTGGCGCCCAGCGGTTCCGCCCGGCCCTCGAAGATACGCAGCCCGGTCATCAGGCGGCCATCGCCTCGAACAGCTCGGCATAGGCGCGCGCCGAGGCGTCCCAGCCGACCGGGTGGGCCATGGCATTGTCCATCATGCGTTGCCACGCCGCCGGCTGATGCCAGAGCGCGCAAAGCCGGGTCAGCGCGCGGGACAGCGTCCGCGCATCGACCGGATGGAACTGCACCCCGGTCGCCACCCCGGCGGCCAGCCCCGCCACCGACGCGTTGATGACCGTGTCGGCCAGCCCGCCGGTCAGCGCCACCAGCGGCAGCGTGCCAAAGCGCAACCCGTAAAGCTGCGTCAGCCCGCAGGGCTCGAAGCGCGAGGGCACGAGGATGGCGTCGCCGCCGGCGATCATGCGCCGCGACAGCGCCTCGTCATAGCCCAGCCGCAAGGCAACGCCGGCATGGCGAGCGGCGGCCTTGGCGAAAGCCGCCTCAAGCCCAGGGTCGCCCGAGCCCAGCACCGCCAGCTGGCCGCCGTTTTCCAAGAGCGCCGGCAGCGCCTCGATCAACAGGTCCAGCCCCTTCTGCCCGGTCAGCCGCGAGACCACCACGCAAAGCGGCCCGTCCGTCTCGGGCAGTCCGAATTCCTTGCGCAGCGCCGCGCGATGGGGCGCCTTGCCCTGGGGCGTGGCATAGGGCGGCTTCCAGGCGTCCAGGTCGATGCCGTTCAGGATGCCGGTGAAATCGCCGGCGCGGTCGGCCAGCACGCCCTCCATCCCCATGCCGAATTCGGGAGTCATCAGCTCTTCGGCATAGGTCGGGCTGACGGTCGAGACCTTGTCGGCAAAGACGATCCCCGCCTTCAGCGCCGAGATCCGGCCCCAATATTCGAAACCGCTCGGGTTGAAGAGATGCGCCGGCAGTTGCAACGCCGAAAGCATATGCGCCGGGGCCAGCCCCTGGAAGGCGATGTTGTGGATGGTCAGCAGCGTCCTGACGTCGCGCACCCCCGCCTGGCGCAGATAGATCGGGGTCAGCCCCGCCTGCCAGTCGTGCAGGTGCAGCACCTGCGGGCGCCAGTCCTCGACGCCCTCGGCGGCGATCAGCGCGGCGGCCTTGCAAAGCGCGGCGAAACGCTGCGGATTGTCGGGCCAGTCGCGGCCGTCCGGCCCCAGATAGATGCCGCCCGGCCGGTCGAAAAGATGCGGCGCGTCCAGGATGTAAAGCACCGCCTTTCCCAGCGCACCGCGTCGGATGCGGGCCGGGCCGCCGAACAGATCCGGGATCTCGCGCAGCACCGGCGTCTTGGCCGCGGCCCCCAGCACCGCGGGATAGCCGGGCAACAGCACCCGCATCCCGACGCCCTGCCCGGCCAACGCGGCCGGCAGCGCGCCGGCCACATCGGCAAGGCCGCCGGTCTTGACCAGCGGCACGCATTCCGAGGCGACGGACAGAACCCTTGTCATAAAGACGCTTCCCTTCGATCCAGCATGTCCTGCGTGATCAGCGTGACGCCGCCTTCCGAGACGCGGAACCATTTCGCGTCCTCGTCGGGGTCCTCGCCGACGACCAGCCCTTCGGGGATTCTGACGGCGCGGTCAATGACCACATTGGTCAAGCGTGCGTGCCTCGCGACGTTGGCATAGGGCAGCACCACCGCGCGCTCCAGGCTGGAATAGGAATTGGTGTGGACCTGGGTGAACAAGAGCGACTCGCGGATCTCGCTGCCCGAGATGATGCAGCCGCCCGAGATCAGCGAGCTGACGGCGCTGCCGCGGCGGTCCGGCTCGTCATGGATGAACTTCGCGGGCGGGACCAGTTCGGAATAGGTCCAGATCGGCCAGTCGCGATCCCACAGGTTCAGGTCGGGGTTGAAGTCGGTCAGGTCGATATTCGCCCGCCAGAAGGCATCGACCGTGCCCACGTCGCGCCAATAGACCGGATCGCCCGAGGCCCGCACGCAGCTGTCGGCGAAGCGATGCGCCTGCGCCTTGCCGTCCCGCACGATGGCCGGGATCAGGTCGTTGCCGAAATCGTGGCTGGAATTGTCGTCCTGCATGTCGCGGATCAACAGGTCGCGCAGGAAATCCCAGCGGAACACATAGATGCCCATCGAGGCCAGCGTCACATCCGGGTCGTCGGGCGTGCCGGGCGGGTCCTTGGGCTTTTCCAGGAAACTGGTGATGACGTCCTTGCCGTCCACCGCCATGACCCCGAAGGCCGAGGCCTCGGCCCGCGGCACGGTCAGGCAGCCGATGGTCACGTCCGCGCCCGCCTCGACATGGTGGCGGATCATCAACTCGTAATCCATCTTGTAGATATGGTCGCCGGCCAGGATCAGGACGTAATCCACGCCGTAGCTGTCGATGATGTCGATGTTCTGGGCCACGGCGTCGGCGGTGCCGCGATACCACATCGACTCGTCGTAGCGCTGGGACGCGGGCAGGATGTCCAGGAATTCGTTGCGCTCGGCCCGAAAGAAGTTCCAGCCGCGCTGGACATGGCGGATCAGGCTGTGGGCCTTGTATTGCGTGGCCAGCGCCATCTTGCGGATGCCCGAGTTCAGCGCGTTCGACAGCGCAAAGTCGATGATCCGCGACTTGCCGCCGAAATAGACCGCCGGCTTGACCCGCTTGTCGGTCAGTTCGCGCAGGCGCGAGCCGCGTCCGCCGGCCAGAATGAAGGCCATGGATCTTCTGGAAAGCCTTTCCTCACGCTGGACCATCTCTATCCCCTCCCTCTTTACCCGGCGCCTGCGCGCGGGATGGTTACGTCTTGTCGTCCTTGATGAAGATCAGCGTCGAAAGCGGCGGCAGCACCAGTTCCGCATGGGCGGGCTGGCCATGGCTCTCGCCCGGCAGGGCAGAGATACGGCCCAGATTGCCGCGCCCGGCCCCGCCATAGACCTCGGCATCGGTGTTCAGCACCTCGCGCCACAGGCCCGCCTGCGGAAAGCCCATGCGCCAGCCGCTGCGTTCGACCGGGGTGAAGTTGCAGACCACCACCACCTCGGGGTCGCCCGGCCCCCCGCGCCGCACCCAGGCATAGATCGAATGGGCGGCGTCGTTGGCCTCGATCCACTGGAAGCCCGCGCCGTCGCAATCACGCGCGTAAAGCGCGGGCGTGGCGCAATATATCGCGTTCAGGTCGCGCACCAGCAATTGCATGCCGTAATGCAGCGGGTTGCCGATGCAGGCCCAGTCGATCTCGGCGTCGTGGTTCCATTCCGAGCCTTGGGCGAATTCCTGGCCCATGAACAACAGCTTCTTGCCCGGATGGCCCCACATGAAGCCGTAATAAGCGCGCAGGTTGGCGAATTTCTCCCATTCGCTGCCCGGCATCTTGGCCAGCATCGAGCCCTTGCCGTGCACCACTTCGTCATGGCTGATCGACAGGATGAAATTCTCGGAAAAGGCGTAATGCAGGCCGAAGGTCATCTGGTGGTGATGGTGTTTGCGATGGATCGGCTCGCGCTTGATGTAATCCAGCGTGTCGTTCATCCAACCCATGTTCCACTTGAAGCCAAAGCCCAGGCCGCCTTCGTGCACCGGCCGCGAGACCCTGGGATATGAGGTCGATTCCTCGGCCACCGTCATGATGCCCGGCTCCTCGCCATAGGTCAGGCGGTTCATCTCCTGCAGCATGGCGATGGCTTCGTAATTCTCGCGCCCGCCGTCCTTGTTCGGCACCCATTGCCCCTCGGCGCGGGAATAGTCGCGGTAGAGCATCGAGGCCACCGCATCCACCCGCAGCCCGTCGACGTGATATTCCCTGAGCCAATAAAGCGCGTTCGAGGTCAGGTAGTTCATCACCTCGCTGCGGCCGTAATTGTAGATCAGGGTATTCCAGTCCTGATGAAAGCCCTCGCGCGGGTCGGCGTGTTCGTAAAGCGCGGTGCCGTCGAACTGCACCAGCCCGTGCGGATCGGTCGGGAAATGCCCCGGCACCCAGTCCAGGATCACCCCCAGCCCCGCCTTGTGCGCGGCATTCACCAGGTCGCGGAACTCGTGCGGCGGGCCGAAGCGGATCGTCGGCGCGAACAGCCCGACCGGCTGATAGCCCCATGAGCCGTCAAAGGGATATTCGCTGATCGGCAGCAGTTCGATATGGGTGAAGCCCATGCCCCTGGCATACTCGACCAGTTCCACCGCCGCCTCGCGATACGAGATCGGCCGGCCGCCGTCCTTCCTGCGCCAACTGCCCAGGTGCACCTCGTAGATCGAGATCGGCCGGTCGATGCGTTGCGCCTCGGCCCGCGTGCCCATCCAGCCGCCATCCGACCAGCCATAGCCCGCGATCTCGCGCACCACCGAAGCCGTCGCCGGCGGGTGCTGGGCGCCGAAGCCGACCGGATCGGCCTTTTGCGCCAGCCCGCCATAGGCACCGAGGATCTCGTATTTATAGGCCGTGCCCTCGCCCAGATCGGGCATGAAGATCTCCCACACGCCGGTCGCGCCGCGCCTGCGCATGACATGGCGCCGCCCGTCCCAGGCGTTGAAATCCCCGACCAGCGACACGCGGCGGGCATTGGGCGCCCAGACCGCGAAATGCGTGCCGCGCGTGCCCTGATGCTCGATCACATGGGCGCCGAGCGCCTGCCAAAGCCGCTGGTGCCGGCCCTCGCCCAGCAGGTATTCGTCAAGCTCGCCCAGGACCGGGCCGAAGCGATAGGCATCCTCGACCAGCCATTCCTCGCCGTCGCGGCGCCCGCGCAGCAGATAGGGTTCCGCGCCGGGCACCTTGCCGTGAAACAGGCCCGGACAGCCCTCGACCGGGTTCAGCGGATGCGCCTTGCCGCCCACCATGGCCGCCATCTCGATCGCACCGGGGTCGAAGGCGGTGACATGCCGCATGCTGCCCCGCTGATGCGGGCCAAGGACCGCGAAGGGATCGTCGAAGCGTCCCTCGACGATGCGGGCCAGCACCGCGGGATCCGCGACTTCATTCGGGTCGATCTGCGCCATGGTTCCCCCTCCGCGATGGCGTCACTCCTGCCCGAGCAGGCTTTTCGCGTTCCAGATGTCCTGCATGTAGCCGCGGATCGTGCGATCCGACGAGAACCAGCCCGAGCGCGCCACGTTCAGCGCCGCCATCCGCGCCCAGCCGTCGCGGTCGGCATAGGCGAAATCGACCTCGCGCTGCGCCCGCCAGTAATCGGCGAAATCCGAGGCGACGAGGAAGTAATCCGCCCCCGTCAGGTTCTCGACGATATTCGCATAGCGGTCCGGCTCGCCTGGGCTGAAGATGCCGCTGCGGATCGCCTCGATGGCGCGCTTGAGCCGCGGATCGCCGGCGACCGCCCTGGCGGCATGGTCGGGAACGGCGCGACGGGCCTCGGCCTCCTCGGCGGTCAGGCCGAACAGGAAGAAGTTCTCGGGCCCCACCAGTTCGCGGATCTCGACATTGGCACCGTCCAGCGTGCCGATGGTCGGCGCGCCGTTCAGCGCGAACTTCATGTTACCGGTGCCCGACGCCTCCTTGCCGGCCGTCGAGATCTGCTCGGACAGATCGGCGGCGGGGATCAGCCGCTCGGCCAGCGTCACGTTGTAATTCGGCAGATAGACGACCTGCAGCTTTTCGTTCGTCGCCGCGTCGGCATTGATGACGCCCGCCACGTCGTTGATCAGCCGGATGATGTCCTTGGCGAAGAAATAGCCCGGCGCCGCCTTGCCGCCAAAGATCTTGACCCGCGCCGTCCAGTCGGCGGACGGGTTCTCGCGCATCTCCTGCCACAGCGCGATGGCCTCCAGGATGTTCAGGTGCTGGCGCTTGTATTCGTGGATGCGTTTGATCTGCACGTCGAACAGCGCCTGCGGATTCAGCGTCAGGCCATGTTCGCGGCGGGCCCAGTCGCTCAGATCGGCCTTGTTCGCGGCCTTCACGGCGGCGAACTGCTCCAGCCAGCCGGCATCGGCGGCATGGGGCTCCAGCGCCTGCAACTGCTCCAGATCGCCCACCCAGCCGTCGCCGATGGTCTGGGTGATCAGCCGCGACAGGCGCGGGTTGCAACCATGCAGCCAGCGGCGCGGGGTGACGCCGTTGGTCTGGTTCACGATGCGATCGGGCCAGATGCGATGCTGGTCGGCGAAAACCGTGGTCTTCATCAGCCCGGTATGAAGCGCCGAGACGCCGTTGACGCGGTTCGACAGGATGAAGGACAACTCGCCCATCCTGACCCGCCCCTCGCCCCGCGCCGCGTTCCGGCGGTCGGGATGGGCCTTGGCGTCCTCGGCATCGATGCGGTCGATGATCTGCAGATGGCGCGGCAGCAACTCGCCGAAAAGCCCCTCGCCCCAGCTTTCCAGCGCCTCGGGCAAGAGCGTGTGGTTGGTGTAGTTCACGCAGGCCCGGGTGATCGCCAGCGCCTCGTCGAAGGGAAGGCCGCGCTCGTCATGCAGGATGCGCAGCAATTCCGGCCCGGCGATGGCCGGATGGGTGTCGTTGAGCTGGATCGCCACCTTTTGCGGCAAGAGGCGGAGGTCGGCGTGATCGGCCTCGAACCGGCGCAGGATGTCGCGAATCGAGGCGGCCGAGAAGAAATATTCCTGCGTCAGCCGCAGCCGCTTGCCGGCTTCGGTCGAATCCTCGGGATAAAGCACGCGCGAGATGGTGCGGGCCAGCGCCTCGGCCTCGGCGGCCGCCGTAAAGTCGCCGGCGTTGAAGCGGCCGAGGTCGAAGGGGTCGACCGCCCGCCCGGCCCAGAGCCGCAGCGTGTTGGCCCAGGCTCCCTGCCAGCCGATGACCGGGACGTCATAGGCTTCGGATTGCACGAAGTTCTCGGGCTCCCAGACCGGCTTGCCGTCGCGGGTGACGACGCGGCCGCCGAAACCCAGGGTAAAACGCGCCTCGGGGCGCTCGAACTGCCAGACATAGGGCTGCGCGAGCCAGTCCTCGGGCGCCTCCATCTGCCGGCCCTCGGCAAAGCTCTGGCGAAACAGCCCGTGCTCATAGCGGATGCCGTAGCCATAGGCCGGGCAGCCCAGCGTGGCCAGCGATTCCATGAAACAGGCCGCCAGCCGCCCCAGCCCGCCGTTGCCCAGCGCCGCGTCGGGCTCGTCCAGCAGCAGGTCGCGGTAATCGAGGCCGAAGCTCTCGATCGCCGCCTGCGCCTGGTCGGCCAGTTGCAGGTTGACGATATTGTCCTGAAGCAGCCGGCCGATCAGGAATTCCATCGACAGGTAATAGACCCGCTTGGCATCGGCGCGATAGGTGGCGCGGGTGGATGCCATCCAGCGATCCACGATGCGGTCGCGCACCGCATGGCTCAGCGCCAGCCGCCAGTCGAAGACCTGCGCATGATCCGGATCCTTGCCCAGCGTATAGGTCAGGTGCCACAGGATTGCATCGCGGAAATCGCTCTTGGGCATCTCGTCCTTGGCCATTCGTTCCCCTGTCCAGTCATCGCGCCCGCAAGGAAATCCGGGCCGTTTCCCCGACTCTGCTTAAAGCACGACAGACCGCAAGCCATGCAAGGAAAAATGTTAGCGATAACTGCTTTTCGGCGGAACGTGGCGGAAACGCCCGGTATCGGCCGGGCATTGGCGAGCCGGGCCGCAGCCGGTCATTTTCGAGATATGCGGTTCAGTCGCCTGAACAGGTTCGGGATTTCCGCAGCGCCGCGATTTTGGTCAGAAATCCAGACCCAGATCCAGCGTGCGCGCCGAATGGGTCAGCGCGCCGACCGAGATGTAGTCCACCCCCGTCGCCGCCACCTCGGCCACACGGGCGAGTCGCATGTTGCCCGAGGCTTCCAGCACCACGCGGCCCGCGGTCATGGCGACCGCCTCGCGCAGTTCCGCCGTCTGCATGTTGTCCAGCAGCACGACATCGGCGCCGCCCTCCTCCAGCACCTCGGCAAGCTGGTCCAGCCGGTCCACCTCGATCTCGACCCGCATCATGTGCGAGGCGCGGGCCTTGATCGCCTGCAGGACCGGCCGGATGCCGCCCGCCGCCGCGATGTGGTTGTCCTTGACCAGGATCGCGTCCGACAGGCCGAAGCGGTGGTTGAAGCCGCCGCCATGCAGGACCGCCTGCTTCTCGACCAGCCGCAGCCCCGGCGTGGTCTTGCGGGTGCAGGTGATGCGCGCCTTCGTCCCCGCCGTCTCGGCCACGAATGCCGCCGTCTGCGTGGCGATGCCGGACAGCCGGCCGGCAAAGTTCAGCGCCACCCGCTCGGCCGAGAGGATCGAGGCCGCCTCGCCCTCGATCTCGGCCAGGGTGTCGCCGGGCTGGAAGCGGCTGCCGTCGGGATGGAGCGGCCGCCATGCCAGGCCCGGATCGATCAGGCGAAAGGCGATGCCCGCCAGTTGCATCCCCGAGGCCACGCCCGCCTCGCGCGCCACGATCCGCGCCCGGTAGCGGGTGCCGGCCGGGATCACCGTGCGCGTGGTGATGTCGCCATAGGTGCCCAGATCCTCGGTCAGCGCGGCGCGCAGCAGCGGCTCCAGGATCATCTCGGGCAGCGGGGGCATCTCGGTCATGTCGTCTCCGGTTCAAGCGAGGCGCGCAGGGCCAGCGCATCGGCCAGCCGCAGGCGCGAGCGGCGACCCTCGGGCGCGGTCTGCGGGAAGTCGGTGCGGCAATGCGCGCCGCGGCTTTCCTGCCGCATCAGCGCCGCGGCGGCGATCAGCGTGGCGGTGGCGGTCATGTTCATGAGCGCCGGGCAATCGGGCTGCGCCGCCTCGATGGTCCCGATCTCGCGCAGGCAGCGGCTCAGGCCCCCGGCATCGCGCAAAACCCCCGCGCCCTCGGTCATGGCGCGGCGCAGGCGGGCGACCAGCGCCGGGTCGGGCACGGGGCCGGGCGGCAGATCGGGCAGCAGGATTTCGGGCGCGTCCTGCGCCGGGCCCAGCCGCGCCTCGATGGAGAGCGCGCAGCGGCGGGCAAAGACCAGCGCCTCAAGAAGCCCGTTCGAGGCCAGCCGGTTCGCACCATGCAGGCCGGTCGAGCTGGCCTCGCCGCAGACCCAAAGCCGGTCGAGGCTGGCCCGCCCCTCGGCGTCCACCGCCACGCCGCCCATGTGGTAATGCGCGGCGGCGGCCACCGGGATCGGCTCGCGGGTGGGGTCGATCCCCGCGCGCGAGCACGCCCCCGCGACGGCCGGGAATTCGGTCAGGATGCGGTCGCCCAGGCAGCCGCGGGTGTCCAGCATCGGCCGCAAGCCCGCCTGCGTCTGGGCATAGATCGCACGCGCCACCACGTCGCGCGGCGCAAGCTCGGCATCGGGATGCACCGCCAGCATGAAGCGCTCGCCCAGCCGGTTGACCAGATGCGCGCCCTCGCCGCG
The DNA here is from genome assembly GCF_900100045.1 of Paracoccus denitrificans. Taxonomy (GTDB): domain Bacteria; phylum Pseudomonadota; class Alphaproteobacteria; order Rhodobacterales; family Rhodobacteraceae; genus Paracoccus; species Paracoccus denitrificans. Next base: position 58,915 of record NZ_FNEA01000002.1, read on the forward strand.
CAGCGCCTCGGTGGCCAGCGGCGCCGGGTCTTCGCCGCAATCGATGGCGGTGGGGTGGAACTGCACGAATTCCGCATCGGCGATCTCGGCCCCGGCCCGCGCCGCCATGCCGATCACCTGGCCGCGGATGCGCGGCGGATTGGTGGTCAGCGCGTAAAGCCCGCCCGAGCCGCCGCCCGCCAGCAGCACCGCCGGCGCGCGGATCAGGAAGGGCGCCGAGCCCTGTGGACCGGAAAGCGTGACCTCGACCCCCGCGACCACGCCCTCCTCGACGCGCAGGCCGGTGGCCATGACGCCCTCCAGCACCTGGACCGAGGGTGTCTCGCGCACGCAGGCGACCAGCGCCCGCATGATCTCGGCCCCGGCCTGGTCGCCGCGCACCCGCACGACGCGGGCAAAGCTGTGCGCCGCCTCGCGCGACAGCACATAGCCGCCGTCGGGCTTGCGGTCGAAGGGGGTGCCGAGCCGGGTCAGGTCCAGGATATGCGCCCGCGCCTCGTCCGTGACCAGCGCCGCGACGGCGGGATCGACGGTGCCGGCGCCGGCAAGCAGCGTGTCGCGGGCATGCGCCTGCGCACTGTCGGCCGGGTCCATGGCCGCCGCCACCCCGCCCTGCGCCCAGGCCGAGCTTGCGCCCTGCCCCAGCACCTCGGGCGAGATCATCAGCACCGGGCGCGGCGCCAGTTTCAGCGCCGCGTATAGCGCGCCCAGCCCCGCACCGACGATGATGACGCGGGGCGTCGAGGTTTCGCGCATCCGTCAGGCCGCCAGGCGTTGCGACAGGTCGATCATGCGCTGCACCGCCAGCCGGGCGCGGTCCGCGACCTGCGGATCGACCTCGACCGCGCCGGTCATGGTGTGCAGCGACCACAGCACCTTTTCCAGCGTGATCTTCTGCATATAGGGGCACATGTTGCAGGGGCCGAGGAACTCGACCTCGGGATTGGCGTCCGAGATGTTCGAGGCCATCGAGCATTCCGTGACCAGCATCACCTGCCTGGGCCGCTCCGTCTCGACCCAGCCCTGGATATTGGCGGTCGAACCGGCGTAATCGGCCTCGGCCACCACGTCGGGCGGGCATTCGGGATGGGCGATGATCTTAAGCCCCGGGTTCCAGTCGCGGAAATCGCGCAGATCCTGCGCCGTGAACTGCTCATGCACGATGCAGGCGCCGTCCCACCAGACGATGCGCTTTTGCGGCACCTTGTTCGCGACGTTCTGCGCCAGCCATTTGTCGGGCGTCATGATGATCGTGTCGCCCTCCAGCGCCGCGACGATCTGCGCCGCATTGGCAGAGGTGCAGCAGATGTCGGACGCGGCCTTCACCTCGGCGGTGGTGTTGACGTAGCTGACCACCGGCGCGCCGGGATAGCGCGCCCGCATCTCGGCGATGCCCTCGGCGGTGATGCTTTCGGCCAGCGAGCAGCCGGCCTCCATGTCGGGCATCAGCACCGTTTTCCGCGGATTCAGGATCTTCGAGGTCTCGGCCATGAAATGCACGCCGCATTGCACGATCACCTCGGCCTCGACCTTGGTCGCGGCGATGGCCAGCGCCAGGCTGTCCCCCACCACGTCCGAGATGCCGTGATAGATCTGCGGCGTCATGTAGTTATGCGCCAGCACCACGGCATTGCGCTCTTTCTTGAGCTTGTTGATCGCAGCGACATAGGGGGCATGGATCGCCCAGTCGGGCCAGGGCATGACGCGACCCATCCGGGCATGGATATCGGCCATGCGCTCGGCCAGCTCGAGCGAGGGCTCAAGATCGTAATGCGAGCCGAGCTCGCTGCGGATGGTCGTCAGATCGAGCATTTGGTCCCCCCACTCTGCCCGCGTCGCAGTCACCCCGGATATAGTGCGCCCGGCCCCCGATACCAGAACTGCCGGGGTCTGTGAGTCGCGGTTCCTAACCGATGGATGACGCTCGGGCAACGCAAATGCTACAGTGCAGCGACCGGGGACCGGCACCTGCCGCCATCCGCGCAAAAGGATGTAGTGGCGCCCGCGACGTCTGGACCTCCTGCCCTCCTGCGATAATAAGAACGGTAAAGCGACCGGGTTCCAGGCCATGCAAGAGTATCAAGACAGTTCCCAGGCGCCCCCAAGCCTGCGCAATCTCCAGATCCTGGAAGTGCTGGCGCGCGAGGCGCGGCCGATGACCGCCACCGAGATCAACGCCAGCCTCGGCCTGCCCAAGCCGACCATCCACCGCCTGGTCGCCACCCTGGAACAAGAGGGCTACCTGTCGCGGCAACTCGATGGGCGCAGCTATCTGCCCGGCCTCAAGCTGCGGCGCATGATGCTGGGCGTCATGCATGCCGGCCAATACGACCTGGCGCGCCACGACGTGCTGGTCCGGCTGTTCGCCTCGGTGGGCGAAACCTGCTCGATCTCGATCCCCGAGGGCGACACGCTGGTCTATGTGGACCGGGTCGAGACGAACTGGCCCTTGCGGCTGGTGATCCGGCTGGGCACCCGCGTGCCGCTGCATGCGACCGCCGCCGGCAAGGTCTGCCTGGCCTTCATGAACCCGCAGAGCGTCGAGCATTTCCTGCGCCACGCCCAACTGCATCCGCATACGCCGAACACCTTCGCCAGCGCCGAAAGCCTGCGCGAAGAACTGGCGCGCGTGCGCGAACAGGGCCACGCCATCGACGATCAGGAATTCATTCCCGGCATGGTCGGCATCTCGGTCCCGGCGCTGGATTCGCGCGGCCGGGTGCTGGCCGCCGTGACCTTTCACGCGCCCGTCCAGCGCATGTCGCTGGACACGGCCATGACGCATCTGCCGGCGCTGCAACGCGCCGCACGCGAGCTGGCCGACCTGGCCTGACCGGCTCAGCCCGCCCAGACGGCGGGGATCAGCCCGCGCAGCGCATTGCCGACCCAAAGCCGGACATGCGGCAGATCCCCGGCCGGCAGCAACTCTTCGCGGCAGGCCCCCTCGGCCAGCATCCCAGCCCGCAGCACGCCCGGCAAAAGCCCGCAGGACAGCGGCGGCGTGCGCATGCCCTGGCCGCGGTCGAAAAAGACCGTGGTGATGGTGCCGTCGCAGACCTCGCCGCGCTCGTTCAGGAAGATCGCCTCCTCGATCCCCTCGGGCAGCGCGGCGCGGGCATCGTCGTATTGCGCCCGCCGCGTGGTCTTGAGCCGCAGCCAGGGATCGCCCGAGCCGAGCCGCGTGCCGGCCAGCGCCAGCCGCCATTCCGGGCGCGACTGCGGCAGGGGGCCCCGCGTCACCTCGATCCGCGCGGCGCGATCCAGCGTCAGCCGCAGCCGCGCCGGCTGGCCGGCAGGCGCGACCAGCGCGGCGCGGGCGGCCTGCGGGTCGCAGGGCCAGCCAAGCGCCTGCGCCCCCGCCGCCAGCCGCGCCAGATGCCCCTCGATCCGGGGACAGCGGGCGCCGTCCCACAGCACCGTTTCGATCAGCCGCAATCCGGGGTCGTCAGATCCTGCGCATAGCGGGCTTTCCATAGCGCCTCCTCCCATTCGCCTTCGGCGGTCGAATCCTGCACCACGCCGCCACCGACATTCAGCGTGACCTCGCCGTCGGGCCAGACCGAAAGCGTGCGGATCGCGACCGAGAAGCAGGCCGCGCCGTCCGGTGCCATCCAGCCGATGGCGCCGCAATAGACGCCGCGCGCAAAGGGCTCGACCTCGCGGATGATCTGCATGGCGCGGATCTTGGGCGCGCCGGTGATCGAGCCGCAGGGAAACAGCGCCCGCATCAGCGCGCCCAGCTCGGCCGGGCGTTCCAGCTGGCCCACCACGCGCGAACTCATCTGGTGGACGGTGGCAAAGCTGTCCACGGCGAAAAGCTCGGGCACCCGCACCGAGCCCACGCGCGAGATGCGGGCGATGTCGTTGCGCAGCAGGTCCACGATCATCAGGTTCTCGGCCCGGTTCTTTTCCGATGCCGCCAGCCCCGCCGCCAGGGCCGCGTCGTGCGCCGGATCGGGGTCGCGTGGCGCCGTGCCCTTCATCGGCCGCGCCTCGATCCGGCCCTGCGCGTCAAGGCGGAAGAACAGCTCGGGCGAGCGCGAGACCACCACCGGCCCCTGCCCCAGATCGGCATAGGCGCCGAAGCCTACCGGCTGGCGCGCGGCCAGCGCGGCGTAAAGCTCCAGCGGCGAGCCGGAAACGAGGCGCGAACCGATGGGAAAGGTCAGGTTGATCTGATAGCAATCCCCCGCCGCGATATAGTCGCGGGTCCGGGCAAAGGCGGCGGCATAATCCTGCTGCGAGATCAGCGGCTTCAGCGGCGCCAGCCGGGCCGCGTCGCCCGCGGGCAGCGGCGGGGCCGGCCGGGGCGCGTCATGGACGGCAAAGGCCAGCAGCGGCGTGCGGCGCTCGGCCGGCATGTCACGGGCCAGCACCGGCTCCAGCGCATAGCCCAGCTCATAGGACAGGTAGCCCGCGATCCATGCCCCCTGCCGGCGCCGGGCCTCCAGATGGTCGAGCGCAGGGGCCACGTCCTCGGGCCGGGTCACCACCAGCAATTCCCGCGGGTCCCGAAACAGGACCGGCCCGCCCCCGGGACCGAATTCGCAAAGGATCACGCGCGCCTCCATTCTCGTGGCGCGGGGTAGCATAGGCGGGGCGGCGCGAACAATGGCCGGCATGGGAACCGCTGCGACAATGCCGCGGAATGCAGGGGCTGCACCCGCCCGCCGCCGGAGCCTAAAGCGCCGGCGCGACCCAGGCGCCGTTGCGCCTGCTGGAGCGCAGGCAGGCATCGACGAAGGCCACGCCCTCCAGCCCCTCGCGGATGCCGGGGAAGGTCGCCGCCGGGTCGGGCACGACGCCGGCGCGACGGGCAAGGATGGCGCGCGCCGCCTCGGCATAGATGTTCGCGAAACCCTCCAGATAGCCCTCGGGATGGCCGGCGGGGATGCGGGTCAGGCGCGCGGCCTCGGCCCCCGTGCCGGCGCCGCCGCGCGACAGCCGATAGCGCGGCCGGCCCAGGGGCGCGACCCACAGGTAATTCGGCTCTTCCTGCGCCCATTCGATGCCGGCGCGGGTGCCATAAACCCGCAGCCGCAGCGCATTCTCGCAGCCCGAGGCGACCTGGCTGCACCACAGCATCCCGCGCGCCCCGCCCTGGTAGCGCAGCAGCACATGGCCGTTGTCGTCAACCGCCCGGCCCGGCACGAAGCTTTGCAGGTCGGCGGCCAGCGCCTCAAGCTCCAGCCCGGTCACGAAGCCGGCAAGGTTGAAGGCATGGGTGCCGATGTCGCCGATGGCCCCGCCCGCACCGGATTGCGCCGGATCGGTGCGCCAGCCGGCCTGCTTGTTGCCCGCCTGCTCGATGGGCTCGGCCAGCCAGTCCTGCGCATACTCGACCTGCACCAGCCGGATCTCGCCCAATTCGCCCGCAAGGGTCATGGCACGGGCCTGCCGGACCATCGGATAGCCGGTGTAGTTGTGCGTCAGCACGAACAGCGTATCCGACCCCCGGGCCGCCTTGGCCAGCTTGCGCGCCTCGGGCAGGGTCGCGGTCAGGGGCTTGTCGCAGATGACATGGATGCCGCGTTTCAGGAACTCGCGGGCGACGGGCGCGTGCAGGTGGTTCGGGGTGACGATGGCCACCGCCTCGATCCCGTCCTTGCGCCGCGCCTCGCGCATCGCCATCTGCGCGAAATCGCCATAGGCGCGGCCCACGCCCAGTTCCGCCGCCGAGGCCGTGCTTTTGCCGGGCGTCGAGGAAAAGCAGCCCGCGACCAGCTCATACTGGTCGTCGATGCGGGCGGCGATGCGGTGCACACCGCCGATGAAGGCACCCTGCCCGCCGCCGACCATGCCAAGGCGGATGCGGGGCGCGCGGCGGGCTTGCGCGGAAACGGTCTGGGTCATGGCATGCTCCTTGCGGGATGTCCGGCGGCGGCAGGGAGGAGAAGGCCGCCGCCGGATCGGTTGCGCCTAGACGGCGAGGCCGAGGCCGGCCTCGACCGAGGATTCCTCGGCCCGGTCCAGCAGGCGTTGCAGCGCCGCGCCGCGGGCGAAATCGGGATCGGTCGCGCCCTCGCCCCGGATCGCGGCGACGAAGCGCTGGTAGATCGTCGGCACCGGCGGGCATTCGACCTCGTGCCAGGCGGCGGTTTCCAGGTCCGGCGACAGGCAGGCGCGCAGCCGGCTCACGCGGTTCTCGAAGCCGACCTCCAGCCCGCCCCGGTCGCCATAAAGCCGCAGCCGCAGGTCATTGAGGTGCCCGGTGGCAAAGCGCGTCGCCGCCACCGTCCCCAGCGCGCCGTTTTCCAGCACGATCTGCATGGTGGCGCTGTCGTTGGCGTCCAGCACATAATCCCCGATCCGCCCGCCCGGCGCCTTGTCGAAGGTCTTGAGCAGGCAGGAAACCTGCGCCGCGTCCTGCCCGGCGACATAGGTAGCGAAATCGAGGATATGGATGCCGACATCGCCCAGCACCCCCTTGGAGCCATGCGCGGTCGAAACCCGCCACAGCCATTTCGGGTCGGTCCGCCAGTCGCCCCAGCTGGGCTGGGTCAGCCAGCTTTGCAGATAGCTCGCCTCGAAATGCCGCACCGTGCCGATATCGCCCGCGTGCACCATCGCGGCGGCCTTTTGCAGCGCCGGCACGTCGCGATAGCTGAGATTGACCATGTTCACCACGCCGGCCCGCGCCGCCGCCTCGGCCATGGCCCCGGCATCCGCGGCATTGGTGGCCAGCGGCTTTTCGCAAAGCACATGCTTGCCCGCCGCCAAGAGCGGCATGGTGGTCGGATAATGCGCGGCATCCGGCGTCACGTTGGTCGCGGCGTCGAACCCGCCCCAGGCCAGCGCCTCGTCCAGGCTGGCGAAGCCGCGCGCGATGCCATGTTCGGCGTTGAAGGCGGCCAGCGGCCCGGGCCTGGGGTCCACGCCGCCGACCAGCTCGACGCCGGGAATGGCGGCAAAGGCGCGGGCATGGTTCGCCGCCATGCCGCCGGTGCCGATGACGAGAAGCCGGACCATCAGCGATAGCCCTCTTCGCCGGCGGCATGCAGCTTGGGGCCGCGTTCCTCGATCGGCTCCAGCGCCTGCTCGACCGGGACATTGGGCGCGACGGTCGGCTCGGCCAGCCGCATGGCCGGGTTATGCGCCCATTTCACCGCGTTCAGGATCACCCGCTGCACATTGGCGTCGTGATAGGTCGGATAGGTCTCGTGGCCGGGCCGGAAATAGAATACGTTGCCGGCCCCGCGCTTGTAGGTCAAGCCCGAGCGGAACACCTCGCCGCCCGCGAACCAGCTGACGAAGACCGTCTCCAGCGGCTCGGGCACGCCAAAGGGCTCGCCATACATCTCTTCGTGCTCCAGCTCGAAATGATCGGGCAGGCCGGCGGCGATGGGATGGTTGCGCGAGGTCAGCCACAGCCGCTCGCGTTCGCCCGCCTCGCGCCAGGTCAGGTTGCAGGGCGTGCCCATCAGCCGCTTGAACGGCTTGGAGAAATGCGCCGAATGCAAGAAGATCATGCCCATGCCGGACCAGACCGCCTCGGCCACGCGCTCGACCACCGCATCCTGCACCTCGCCATGGGCGCAATGGCCCCACCAGATCAGCACGTCGGTTTCGGCCAGCTTCTCGGCCGTCAGCCCATGCTCGGGGTCTTGCAGGGTGACGCTGCCGGCCGCGATGCCGGCATCGCGGTTCAGCGCCCCGGCAATGGTGTTGTGCATGCCGTCCGGGTAGATCCCCGCGACGGTCTTGTTCTTCTGCTCGTGGACGTTCTCGCCCCAGACAGTGACACGGATGGTCATTCATCGCTCCTTGTTGCTCCCCTGCGGGAGCGGGTGGTGATTTCAGCGGATCGGCGCGTCGTTGGCGTCGAAACGGTGCAGGTGGCCCAGGCGCGGCGCGAGGCTCAGCCGCGTGCCCAGCGGCAGGGCCAGCTTGCCCGGCTGGCGCACGACCAGCGGCTCGGCCGCGCCGATCTCGACGAAGAGGTAATGATCGGCGCCCAGATCCTCGGCATGGACGACCTCGCCCGACCACGGGCCGGCCTCGGCGATGTCGATATGCTCGGGCCGGATGCCCAGGGTCGCGCAGTCATGCGCATGGGCGAAACCGTCGGTCAGGAAGTTCATCTTGGGACTGCCGATGAACCCGGCGACGAAGGTGGAGTTCGGCCGCTCGTAAAGCTCGGCCGGCGTGCCGACCTGCTCCAGCTTGCCGTCGCGCAGCACGGCGATGCGGTCGGCCAGCGTCATCGCCTCGACCTGGTCATGGGTGACGTAGATCATCGTCACGTCCTGCATGCCGTGATGCAGCCGGGCGATCTCCAGCCGCGTCTGCACGCGCAGCGCCGCGTCGAGGTTCGACAGCGGCTCGTCGAACAGAAAGACGCGCGGGTCGCGCACGATGGCGCGGCCGATGGCGACGCGCTGGCGCTGGCCGCCGGACAGTTGCTTGGGCAGGCGGTCCAGCAGATGCTCGATCTGCAACAGCCGCGCCGCCTCGCGCACGCGGCGGTCGATCTCGGGTTTGCCGGCCTTGGCCAGCTTCATGCCGAAGGCCATGTTGTCATAGACCTTCATATGCGGGTAAAGCGCATAGCTCTGGAACACCATGGCGATGCCGCGGTCCGAGGGCACCAGGTCGTTCACCCGCTGCCCGTCGAACAGCATGTCGCCGGTGGTGATCTCCTCCAGCCCCGAGACCAGCCGCAACAGCGTGGACTTGCCGCAGCCGGACGGGCCGACAAAGACCATGAACTCGCCCTTGCGGATCTCCAGGTCGATGCCCTTGATGACCTGCAAGCCGCCATAGGACTTGGTGACGTTCTTCAACTCGATCTTGGCCATGGTTCAACCTTTCACGCCGCCGGCGGTCAGGCCCGCCACGATCTTGCGCTGGAAAATGAGGACGAGGACGATCAGCGGCACCGTCACGATGACCGAGGCGGCCATGATCGGACCCCAGGGGATCTCTTGCTCGGACGCGCCCGAAAGCAGGCCGATGGCCACCGGGACCGTGCGCATGCTTTCGGTGCTGGTGAAGGTCAGCGCGAACAGGAACTCGTTCCAGGCGCCGATGAAGGCCAGAAGCCCGGTGGTCACCATCGCCGGCCACAGCAGCGGCAGGAAGACACGGGTGATGATGATCCAGGGGCTGGCGCCGTCGACGATGGCCGCCTCCTCGATCTCGACCGGCAGGTCGCGCATGAAGGTGGTCAGCACCCAGACGGTGAAGGGCAGCGTGAAGATCGTATAGGACAGGATCATCGCCCAATGGGTGTTGAAGATGCCCAAAAAGCGCACCAGTTCGAACAGCCCGGCCAGCACCGCGATCTGCGGGAACATCGACACGGCCAGGATGGTCATCAGCAACAGCCCCCGCCCCCGGAACCGCACCCGCGCCAGCGCATAAGAGGCGGTGACGCCCAGGAACAGCGACAACCCGACCGTCAGCGTCGCGATGATCAGCGAGTTGCCGATGGAATAAAGGAAGTTCTTCGAGCCCAGCACTGCCTGGTAGTTGCGCAGGTCGAACCCCGAGGGCAGGTAGTTCACCCGAAACAGCGCCGTCCCCGAGGCAAAGCTGGTCACCACGGCATAGTAGAAGGGAAAGACCGAAAAGACGACGATCACCGCGACCAGCGCATAAAAGCCGATCCGTTTCAGCAACTTGTGACGGGTCATTTCGAGCCCTCCCCGCCCAGGTCCACGCGGCCGAGCCAGATATAGGCGCTGACGAAGACGGCGATGATCGCGAAAAGCAGCGTCGATTGCGCCGCGCCATAGGCGAACTTGTCGAAGTCGATCATGTTCTCGCGGCTGATGACCGACATGGTCTTGGTGGCCGAACTGTTCGGCGTCAGCACATAGATCAGGTCGAAGATGCGCAGCGCGTCCAGCATGCGGAAGATCACCGCGACCATCAGCGCCGGCTTGATCAGCGGCAGGGTGACGCGGAAGAACACCTTGACCGGATGGATGCCGTCGATCCGCGCCGCCTCGTAGATGTCGCGCGGCACCATCTGCAACCCGGCCAGGATCAGCAGCGCCATGAAGGGCGTGGTCTTCCAGATATCGACGATCAGCACGGCGGTCATCGCTGTCTCGGTGCTGGCGGTCCAGGCGATCTTTTCGCCGATCAGCCCCAGCCGCAGCAGGATGTCGTTCAGGATCCCGAACTGGTCGTTCAGCATCCAGGCCCACATCTTGGCCGAGACGATGGTCGGGATCGCCCAGGGGATCAGGATGGCGGCGCGCACCAGGGCGCGGCCCTTGAACTCGGCATTCAGCACCAGGGCCACGATCAGGCCCAGAACCGTCTCGAACCCGACCGAGATCAGCGAGAAGCGGACGGTGTTCCAGACCGCGTTCCACCAGGCCGGATCGACCAGAGTGCCGCGCCAGACCACCCGCCCCGAGGACAGCGTGCGCATCGACAGGTAATTGTCGAAGCCGATCCACTCGCCGCCGTAGAGGTTCGACAGCGTGGTGTTGGTCAGTGAGAACCAGATGGTGCGCGCCAGCGGCCAGGCCGCGACACAAAGCAGCGCGAAAAGCATGGGGGCCAGGAACCAGAAGGCCGCCCTTTGCCGACGCTGCCGCAGGCTGGGACCGCCGCTGCGGCCCGCGATGGGGTCAGTCATGGGGAAACTCCTCATCGGCCGCAGGGGCCGGTCGGGGCCGGCGCAAACCCGCCAGCCCCCGCAAAGCGCCTTACCAGCCCGAGCCTTGCAGATCGGTCAGATCCAGCTCCAGAAGCTCCAGGTTCTCGGCCGCGGTGCCGTTGCCCGACAGCGTGTCATGCACGGCCGACCAGAACTTCGCCGAGATCTCGTTATACTTGCTCTTGACCGGCCCCGAGGGGCGCGGGACCGCATCGGCAAAGACGTCTTTCCAGCGCGGGATCAGCGGCACCGCCTCGGCGATCTCGGCATCGTCGTAAAGCGCGACCACGGTCGGCAGGTTGCCGTCCAGCAGCGCGCGCCGCTTCTGCGCCTCGGCCGAGGCGAGATAAAGCGCCAGATCGACCGCCGCCTCCTGCTTGGTCGAGAATTTCGACACCGCGACGTTCCAACCGCCCAGGGTCGCGGCCGAGCCGGCCTCCTCGGTGCCGGCGGGCAGGGGCGCCACGTCGAACTTGCCCTTGACCGCGCTGTCCCCGCCCCCGCTCAGCGCAAAGGCATAGGGCCAGTTGCGCATGAAGACCGCGTTGCCGGTCTGCCAGACGCCGCGCGCCTCTTCTTCCTTGTGGGCCAGCACGCCACGCGGGCTGATGGTGCCGATCCAGCTTGCCGCCAGTTCCAGCGCCGCCACCGCCTGCGGGTTGTTGATCGAGACGGTGCCGTCCGCCTCGACGATCTGGCCGCCGCCAAAGGATTTCACCCATTCCAGCGCGTTGCAGGTCAGTCCTTCATAGGCATTGCCCTGCCAGACAAAGCCCCACAGGTCGCCCTGTCCTTCCGCACGCTCGCCGTCCTGGATCAGCCTGGCGGTCTCGGTCAGTTCGGCCCAGGTCCCGGGCACCTGCTTGCCGTATTTCTCCAGCAGGTCGGTGCGATAATACAGCGCCGGTGCATCGGTATAAAGCGGCAGCGCCACCAGCTTGCCGTCCGAGGTCTGGCTTTCGATGACCGAGGGGAAATGCTCGCCGACGATATCCTTGGCCGCATCGGACAGGTCGACGAAATATTCGGAAAGCTGCGGCGCCCAGATCACGTCGGTCTGATACAGGTCGACGTCTTTGGTCCCCGCCGCCAGCCACAGCCGGTATTGCGCGAACTGGTCCGAACTGGATTGCGGCATCGGCACCAGCGTCACGGTATGGCCGGTGCGCTCCTCCCAGGGCTTCACAAGGTCCTTGAAGTGCTCGGCCTGCTTGCCGACCCCGCCCGCGACATAGAACAGCTCCTCCGCCGCGGCAGGCAGCGCGATGCCGCCCATCAGCGCAGCCAATGCGACCGGGCGCAGCGCGCCCCGGCTGAATTTTCCCATCGATTTCCTCCCCTTGGTAAAGGTGCCTCCCCAGCACCGTTCGCAGCTTCGGGGCCTTGTCCGCGCCCTTCCGCAGTCGATCCGAAACCTTTCGGGAAGTTTTTACCGCATCCAGCCAATCCGGTCAAGAAATCCGGCAGGGCCGCGCGGAACGATCCGAGCGGCAGGCAAAAAACCATGCGTTTCCTGAGAAAATCCGCATTGTGGAGCCCATCGGCAAAGCCGTGCCGCGGGCGCAGCAGATGTCATGCGCTAACATGAACATCTCCATCCGAGCCCGATGGCCGTTTTTCAGGCCGAATCGGCCGGAGCAGCCCATAATCGGCCGCGCAGGAGCCTTCCAAAACATTTCGGATGCGGAAATCTGGGGATCCAGCGGCCACGCGCCGGATCGGAAGGCGGCGCCGGAAACCCGGCGCCGCACAAAGGGTCAGCTGCTCAGCAGGCGGCGCAGGCTGGCCAGCGCGCGCTCGCGATCCTCCTGATAGCCGATCAGCCCGGCATAGTCGCCGTTGCCGTCGAACAGCAGCATGGTCGAGGAATGGTCCATGGTGTAATCCCCGCCCTCCAGCGGCGATTTGCGGGCATAGATGCGGAAGGCCTTGATCGCCTTGGCAACCTCTTCCGGCGTGCCCGAGACGCCAAGCACGCCCGGCACCCACGAGACGTATTCGCGCAGCGCCTCGACCGTGTCGCGTTCGGGATCGACCGTGACGAAGAACACCCGCAGGTTCTTGCCGTCCTCGCCCAGTTCCTCCTGCCAGCTGGCCACATCGCCCAGCGTGGTCGGGCAGACATCCGGGCAATGGGTGAAGCCGAAGAACACCGCCGAGGGCTGGCCCTTCAGCGCGGCCTGGCTGAACTCGGTCCCGTCGGTCGCCGTCAGCCGATACTCGCCCCGCCCCAGCGCCGCGGCGCCGGCATCGGCGACCGAGCCGGAACCGGATCCCGTGCGGGGCGAGACGAACTGGAACCAGCCCAAGCCGGCCAGGGCCAGCACGACCAGCGCCCACAACGCGTAGCGCAGCGGTTTCAGCCCGGATTTGCGTTCAGTGCCCGCCATGGCCATCTCCTTTTTGCGCGCCCGCGTTGCGCGGCCCGACCGCCAGCGGCAGGCTGACCTCGCCCGCCTTTTCAAAGCTCAGGGTGACATTCACCGTCTCGCCCTCGACCAGCGGCTGCTTCAACTCCATGAACATCAGGTGATAGCCGCCGGGCTTCAGTTCAACCGTGCCGCCGGCGGGGATCGGCAGGCCCTCGGGCAGTTCGCGCATCCGCATCACCTCGCCCTCCATGGCCATCTCGTGGATTTCGGTGCGACCCGCGAAATCGGCGCTGGCCGCGACCAGCCGATCCTCGGCCCCGCCGTTGGCGATGGTCAGGAAGCCGCCCGCCACCGGCGCGCCGGGGGGTGTGGCGCGGCTGAAGCCGCCGTCCAGCGTCAGGTCGCCCAGGATCACCGGCCCGGCCGAGTTCGCCGCCGCGTGATCGCCATGGCCATGGCCGTGCCCGGCCTTGCCGGCGGCAACGGTCAGGCCCGGCGCCGGGTTCGGCACCTCCTTGCTGCCCGAGACATCGGTCCAGTCCGCCTTGCCATCCGCGCATTCCTGCACGGTCGGGAAATACAGCACCGTGCCCGGCGCCACATCCGCGCCGACGGTGCCGCGGATGACGAATTCGTCATACCAGTCGTCCTGCAATTCGTCGCCGGACCAGATCACCTCGCGCGTGCCCTCGGTCATCTGCGTGCCGTGGTTGTCGAAGGGCTGGGCATAGGGGCCCTTTACCGTCTCCAGCACCCAGCCAGCCTTGGGCATGGGCTTGGCGTTGTAGAAGCCCTCGGGCAGTTCGACCCGCAGGGTGTGGGTGGCCTGGCCGTCGCAGCCATGGCCGATGCGGATCACCGCGCGATAGGCGGCGCCGGCCGGGGCCTCTGACCGCTCCAGCGTGGCATGGGACAGGGCGGGACCGGCCGCAAGGCCAAGAAGCGTGGCGCAAAGCGCGCCGAAAACATGGTTCTGCATGATCGTTCTCATCTGATGGGAATAGCGCCCGCCGGGTCCTGGCCCACGGGCTGCCGAAGCAAGGTTCCGTCAGACGAGCACCGGCGGCCCCCGCGCCGAAGGCGCCAGCATCTCGGCGCGATAAAGGTGGTCGGGCAGATCCAGCACCCGCGCCATGCGCAGCGCCGGCAACAGCGGCGCCGGCGCATCGACGGCAGCGCCCTGCAACAGCGGCTGGCCATGGGGCGCCCAGTCGCAGGCATGGGGATCGGCATGCGGCGCCTCGTCGGCCGGGACCAGGCTGCCATCGGCGGCCACGACCATCTGGACCGGCCCCTCGCCCGAGCACAGCACGACGGTGACGCTGCCCTGCGCGTCGCGGGCGATCATGGTGCCGGGCAGGATCAGCGAAAACAGCAGGAAGGGCAGCACCGCCAGCCAGCAGCACAGTCGCCGCAGCGACGCGCCGCGCCCAAGCCCCGCCGTCCGATATCCGTCCTGAACCCGCATATCCGCAGCCCTGTCAGAAATCCGCGCCGGAGGAAAGGGACAATATGCCGCAATCACCGGCGGATCGTCCGCGCCAGGACGATCACCGGCAGGATGCCGATAAGCACGATGATCAGCGCGGCGATGGCCGCGTCCTCATAGGTGCCACGCGCCGCCTCGCCGTAAAGATGGGTCGAGAGCGTCTCGAAGTTCAGCGGTCGCAGCAGCAGCGTGGCGGGCAGTTCCTTGACGCAATCGACGAAGATCAACAGCCCCGAGGCCGCCAGCGCCGGGCGCGAGATCGGCACATGCACCTCGCGGAAGACCTGGCCGGGGCTGCGCCCCAGCGTCCGCGCCACATGGTCGAGCGAGCGGGGCACCCGGCTCAGCCCCGCCTCGATCCCGCCGCTGGCGATGGCCAGGAAGCGCGCGACATAGGCATAGATCAGCGCCGCGCCGGAACCCAGCAGCAAAAGCCCCGGCCCCACGCCCAGCAGCGCCTGCGAGACCGCGGCGATCTGCCGGTCGGCCAGCGCGATCACCGGCAAGAGCCCGATCGCCAGGATGGTGCCCGGCACGGCATAGCCCAGCGTCGAAAGCCGCACCATCGTCCGGGTCAGGGTGCCGGGCCGCATCCGCGCCGCACCGGTCACCACCAGCCCCAGCAGCAGCGCGACCAGCGTCGCCAGCCCGGCGAAGAAGGCGGTGTTGCCCGCCTCTTCCAGGATGCGCGGCGAAAGCCCGGCAAAGCGATAGCGCGCCCAGGCCGCGCCGGCCAGATACCAGGCCGGGGCCGCAAAGCCGAATGTGACCGGCAGCGCGCAGACCAGCATGGCCCCCAAGGCCCGCCAGCCGCGCAGGCGCGTGCGCCGCAAGGGCTGGCTGCGCTGCGCGCCCGCCGCGTAGCGCTGGCGCTTGCGGCCGCGCCGCTCCAGCATGACCAGCGCCATGGTGATGGCCAGCATCGCCAAGGCGATCTGCGCCGCCCCCGGCAGGTCCGAGCGGTTGATCCATGTCGAATAGACCGAGACGGTCAGCGTGCGCACGCCCAGGAACTCGGCCGCGCCGATGTCGTTCATCGCCTCCATCAGCGCCAGAGCCGTGCCGATGGCAACGGCGGGCCGGGCCAGCGGAATCGCCACGCGCAGGAAGGTGGCGACCGGCCCCGCCCCCAGCGTCCGCCCGGCATCCAGCAGATTGCCGGCCTGCATGGCGAACAGCGCCCGCACCGGCAGATAGACATAGGGGTAAAGCACCAGCCCCAGCAGCAGGATGCAGCCCGGCATCGAGCGGATGTCGGGCAGGCGGAACTCGCGCGGGCTGGAATAGCCCAGCCAGCCGCGGATCGCGCCCTGCACCGGCCCGACCGGATGCAGCAGGTCCAGATAGGCATAGGCGACGATATAGGTCGGCACCGCCAAGGGCAGCAGCAGCGCCCAGCCGAAAAAGCGCCGCCCTGGGAAATCGCAGGCCGCGACCAGCCAGGCCGTCGCCGTGCCGAGCGTCGCGACGATGATGCCGACGCCCACCAGCAGGATCACCGTCTGCCGCGCCGCGACCGGCAGCACGTTGCTGACCAGATGCGCCCAAAGCCCCGGGCTGCCCTGCAGCGCGAACAGCCCCAGCGCCAGCACCGGCAGCAGAACGAGCGCGGCGACAGCCAGGGCTGCCGCCTGCCAACCCACCCCCGCGCGGACGCGGGGGCGCTGTGCCAGTTCCGGTGTCATGCGGCCTGTGTCCCGGACGGGCTCAGTTGTCGAAGCCCACCGCCTCGGCCAGTTCGCTCGCCGCCTTGCGCTGGCGGGCGATCTCGGTCAGGTCGGTGCCGTCCACCTTGAGATCGGCAATATCCTCGATCACCGGGCTGACCGCGACGCCGGGCTTGACCGGATATTCGAAATTCGCCTCGGCATAGATCTTTTGCGCCTCGTCCGAGACCAGGTATTCCAGCAGTTGCACCGCCTGGTCGCGGTTCGGGGCATTCTTGGCCACCGCCGCGCCCGAGACGTTCACCTGCGTGCCGCCATCCTCGAAGGTGGGCAGGACGACCTTGATCGCCTTGACCCACTCCTCCTGTTCGGGACCGCCGGCGCCGCTGCGCATCAGGCCGACATAGTAGGAATTGGCGATGCCGATCTCGCAGATGCCGCCCATGATGTCGCGGGCCACGTCGCGGTCGCCGCCGCCGGCGGTGCGGGCCAGGTTCGCCTTGACGCCCTCCAGCCAGGTCTTGGCGGCCTCTTCGCCGTGATGCACGATGTAGGAGGCGGTCAGCGCCACGTTGTAGGGATGCTGCCCCGAGCGGATGCAGACCTTGCCCTTCCATTCCGGCTTGGCGAGGTCTTCATAGGTAAAGCTCGCAAGATCCAGGTCCTTCTCGGCGTAAAGCACCCGCGCCCGCTGCGACAGCGCGAACCAGTTGCCGTCCTTGTCGCGCAGGTTCTCGGGGATGGCGGCGGAAAGCGCCTCGGATTCGACGGGCTGGGTCAGGCCGCGATCGACCAGATCGACCAGGTTGCCGATGTCCACGGTCATCAGCACGTCGGCGGGCGAGGCCTCGCCCTCCTGCTCGACCCGCTCGGGCAGGCCGTCCTTGAGGAAGATGGTATTGACCTTCACCCCGGTCGTTTCGGTGAACGAGGCCAGCAGCGGCTCGATCAGATTCGGCTCGCGCGTGGTGTAAAGGTTCAGTTCCTGGGCGCTTGCGGCAACCGCCTGCGCAGCAAGCACGGCACCGATCAGTCCAGATAGTCCGAGACGCATAGCCTGTCCTCCTTGCGATTTCTCGACATGTTTACTAAACTAATTAGCAATGTAAATAATCCTCATGCGTCTGCGGCCACGAAGGGATGCCGATGAACCAATTCGCCAGCCCTCCCGAATGGGCCAGCCAGGTGGATGCGCACGATGCCGCGCCGGACCCCGCCCCATCCCAGCCCATGCTGGAGGTTTCGGCGCTGTGCCGCCGCTTCGCAGGCGTGGCGGCGGTCGAGGATGTCGGCTTCGACGTGGCGCAGGGCGAGGTGACCTGCCTGCTCGGCCCCTCGGGCTGCGGCAAGTCGACCACGCTACGCATGATCGCCGGCATCGAGCGGCCCGATTCCGGCGCCGTCCGCATCGGCGGCCGGGCCATGTCCGACGCCGGCGGCTTCCTGCCGCCCGAACGGCGCCCGGTCGGGCTGGTATTCCAGGATTTCGCATTGTTCCCGCATCTGGACGTGGCGGCCAATGTCGGCTTCGGCCTGCAAGGCCCGGCACGGCAGAACCGCGACCGGATCGGCGAGTTGCTGGAGCGCGTCGGCCTGTCCGGCCATGCCGCGAAATATCCGCACGAGCTTTCGGGGGGCGAGCAGCAGCGCGTGGCGCTGATCCGGGCCTTGGCGCCGCGCCCCTGCGTGATGCTGATGGACGAACCGTTCTCCAGCCTCGACCACCGGCTGCGCGACGGGGTGCGCGACGCGGCGCTGGACCTGCTGCGCGAAACCGAAACCACGGTGCTGATGGTCACCCACGATCCCGAAGAGGCGATGCTGATGGGCCATCGCATCGCCGTCATGCGCAAGGGCCGGCTGATCCAGGAAGGCCGCCCGGACGAGCTTTACAACCGCCCGGCAGATCGGGGCGTCGCGGCCTTTTTCTCGGACCTGAACATCGTTTCGGGGCGGGTGTCGGGCGGCCGGGTTCAGACCGGCCTGGGCGCCTTTCCGGCCCCCGGCCTTGCCGAAGGCAGCCGGGCCGAGGTCGCCATCCGTCCCCAGCACCTGGTGCCCACCGACACCGAGACCGGCGGCACGCCGGCCCGGGTCGAGCGTGCGCGCTATCTGGGCCGCGAAAGCCTGATCGAGATGCGGCTGGAACCCGGCGGCGCGGCGATGAAATCCCGCGTTCCCGGCCTGATCCTGCCCGCGCCGGGCAGCCTGATCCACGTCGCCGCCCAGCCGGGCAGCGCCATGGTCTTTGCCTGCGACGGCGAATAGGCGCGGCCGATCCCTACTCGGCCGCCGCGCGGCAGGCGGTGCCGGCCTCCAGCAGCGCGCGGATCTCGGGGCGGCACGAGCCGCAATTGGTGCCCGCCCGCAACGCCTGCCCCACCGCCTCGACCGAGGTCAGGCGCCGGGTGGCGATGGCCTGCACGATGCTGTTCACGCCGATGCCGAAGCAGGCGCAGACCAGCGCGCCTTCGTCCGGGCGGTCGGCGCCGGGGCGGCCGGCCAGCGCCTCGGCCCCGCCCTCGCCCAGCAGCGCTGCGACATGGCTGCGCGACAGGCCCACCGGCCCCGGCGCGACGAACAGCGCCGCCTGCAGCCGGCCATCGCGCAAAAAGGCCAGCCGCACCTGCCCGCGCGTCCGGTCGTGCAGCACCAGCGGCTCATCCGGCAATCCGAACAGCGCGCGGGCATGGGCGGTCCAGTCCTGCGGCACCTCCAGCCCGGCCAGTTCGGCCTGCTCTCCGCGCGGCAGCGTCGCCCGCGCCCAATAGTCGCAATCCGGCCGGATCGCACCCGCCGAGACGGCAAAGCCGAACCAGCGCGCGGCAAAAGGCCGGATCGCCACCGTCGCCGATTTCAGCGCCGGCTGGCCCGAGACCGGATCGACCGTCCCCGGCACCAGCGCATCGATCCGGCCCGAGGGCGCAGTCTCGCCCGTCCAATGCATCGGCGCAAAGGGATGGCCCGGCGCCACCCGGTCGGTCACCAGCACCCGCAGCACGGCACGGCCATGCGGGCCGCAGACCTCGGCAAGGCTCGCGGGCGTCAGGTCCAGCCGGGCCGCATCGCTGGGGTGCAGCTCCAGGAAGGGCTCGGCCAGATGGCGGGACAGGCGCGGCGACAGGCCGGTGCGGGTCATGGTGTGCCAATGATCGCGCACCCGGCCGGTATTCAGCCGGAACGGATGATCCGCATCCACCGGCTGCGGCGGGCGCGGCGTCACCGCGACCATCCGCGCGCGGCCCGAGGGGGTATGGAACCGCCCGTCGCCAAAGAACCGTCCGCCCTGCCTGCCTGCCGATTGCGGCCACAGAAAGGGCCCCAGCGCGTCATATTCGGCCGCGGTGATCCCGGCATGGGCCGAGATGTCGAAATCGCTGCCCAGCCCGCCTGCGATGCCGGACAGTGCGGCATGTTCGGCAAAGACCTGCGCGGGGCTGGTCCAGCCGAAGGCATCGGCCCAGCCCATGCGGCACCCGACCTCGGCCAGGATGCGCCAGTCGTCGCGCGCCTGCCCGGCGGGGGCGAGGGTGCGGCGCTGGCGGCTGATGCGGCGCTCGGAGTTCGTCACCGTGCCGTCCTTTTCGCCCCAGCCGGTCGCCGGCAGCAGGACATGCGCCAGCCGCGTGGTGTCGGTCCGCGCCATGATGTCCGAGACCGCCACGAAATCGCAGCCGGCAATGGCGCGGGCGACGCGGTCGGCCTCGGGCATGGTCGCGGCGGGGTTGGTGCAGATGATCCACAGCGCCTTGATCCGGCCATCCTCGACCGCGCGGAACATGTCCACGGCCTTCAGTCCCGGCCGCTCGGCCATGCGCGGCGCGTTCCAGAAGCCGCGCACCGCCTCGCGATGCGCCGGGTTCTCGATCTCCAGATGGCAGGCCAGCATGTTGGCCAGCCCGCCGACCTCGCGCCCGCCCATGGCATTGGGCTGGCCGGTGACGCTGAACGGGCCCATGCCCGGCCGGCCGATGCGGCCGCTGGCGAGGTGGCAGTTCAGGATCGCATTCACCTTGTCGGTGCCGCTGTCGGACTGGTTCACGCCCTGCGACCAGACCGTCACCACCTTGTCGCTACCGCACCACAGGTCGAAGAACTGCCGCAACTGGCTGTGCGCCAGCCCCGTGGCCGAGGGCAGCGTCCCGCGCGCGGCGGCCAGCGCCTCGTCGAACCCGTCCAGATGCGCGGCAGCATCCCCGCCGGCCAGGCCGCGCCGCGCGATCTCGGCCAGCAGCAGGTTGAACAGCGCCGCATCCGCGCCCGGCGCCAGCGCCAGATGCAGGTCGGCGATGTCGCAACTCGCGGCGCGGCGCGGATCGACCACCACGACGCGCGTGCCCCGCGCCTCGCGCGCCGCCGCCAGCCGCTGGTAAAGCACCGGATGGCACCAGGCCAGGTTCGAGCCGACCAGCACCACCGTATCGGCCAGCTCCAGATCCTCGTAGAGCCCCGGCACCGTGTCGGTGCCAAAGGCCCGCCGGTGCCCCGCAACGGCCGAGGCCATGCAAAGCCGCGAATTCGTGTCGATATTGGCCGAGCCGATGAAGCCCTTCATCAGCTTGTTGGCGACATAGTAATCCTCGGTCAAAAGCTGCCCCGAGACGTAGAAGCCGACCGAATCCGGCCCGTGCTCGGCAATGGTGTCGCGGAAGCGGTGCGCGACCAGGTCCAGCGCCTCGTCCCAGCCGGCCTCGCGCCCGTGGATGCGCGGGGCGAGCAGCCGGCCGCCATGGCCGACCGTCTCGCCAAGCGCCGAGCCCTTGACGCAAAGCCGGCCCCGGTTCGCGGGATGATCGGGATCGCCCGCAATGCCCAGCCCGCCCTTGCCGTCGGGCGTCGCCAGCACGCCGCAGCCCACGCCGCAATAGGGACAGGTGGTGCGGATGGTCTGCATCGGCTTCCTCATTCGGCGGGAACGGCGGCGGGCCGGACGGGGGCTTCGGCGGTCGCATCAGCCGCGCGCCGGGGCGAGGTCTTGTGATGCGTGGCATAGATCATGGCGCCGACAAAGGTCAGCCCGCCGACCAGGTTGCCCAGCACGGTCGGGATCTCGTTCCAGATCATGTAGTCCATGATGGTGAACTGCCCGCCCAGAAGCAGCCCGGCGGGGAACAGGAACATGTTCACGATGGAATGCTCGAAACCCATGTAGAAGAAGATCAGGATCGGCATCCACATGGCGATGACCTTGCCCGAGACGGTGGTGGACATCATCGCCGCGACCACCCCGGTCGAAACCATCCAGTTGCACATGACCGCGCGGACGAACAGCGTCAGCATCCCCGCCGCGCCATGGGCGGCATAGCCGAGCGTCCGCCCCTCGCCGATATGGCCGATCTTTTCGCCCACCGCGTTCGGCGCCTCGGAAAAGCCGAAGGTGACGATGATCGCCATGAAGACCGCGACGGTGAAGGCGCCGGCGAAATTGCCGCAAAAGACCAGGCCCCAGTTGCGCAGCATGCCGCGCAAGGTCACCCCCGGCCGCCGGTCGATCAGCGCCAGCGGCACCAGCGTGAACACCCCGGTGAGCAGGTCGAAGCCCAGCAGGTAGAGCATGCAGAAGCCGACCGGGAACAACAGCGCGCCGATCAGCGGCTCGCCGGTGTTCACGGTGACGGTCACGGCAAAGGCGGCGGCAAGCGCCAGGATCGCGCCGGCCATATAGGCGCGGATCAGCGTGTCCTTGGTGGACATGAAGACCTTGGCTTCGCCGGCATCGATCATCTTCTTCGCGAAATCGGCAGGATTGACATAGGACATGAGTTTGCTCCTTCAGGCGGCGCGGGGGCGCGAGACGAGTTCGGCGCTGATCAGGATGCGGCCCTGTTCGACGCGCACGGGCCAGGTGCGGACCGCGCCCTCGTCGGCCCCCTGCGCGGTGCCCGAGTTCATGTCGAACACCCAGTTGTGCAGCGGGCAGGTCACGCGATCGCCATGCACGATGCCCTCGGACAGCGGGCCGCCCTTGTGCGGGCAACGGTCGTCCAGCGCAAAGACCCGGTCGTCCATGGTGCGGAACACCGCGACGCAGCCCTGCGCGGTGCGGATCACGCGCGCGCCCTGCCGGGGAATGTCCTCCAGGGCTCCGATATCGATGAAAACGGTCATTCCGCGGCCTCCAGCGTCAGATCGGCAAGGGGTGCCCATTTGGGCGTCTCGGTGGTGGTGGAGTGTTCTGCCCAGGGGTCGCGGCGATAGACCGACTGGCTGATCTCGAACCGCTCGACCAGCGCGCGGCGGGTGGGCACGTCCTCGATCTGCTCGCGCACCCAGTCGAGCCCGACCTTGGCCACCCATTTATAGGGCCGGTCCAGATAGCGCGCATGTTCGCGGTAAAGCTGGACGAAGGCGGTGATGATCTCGACCGCCTCGTCCTCGGACGGGGTCGTGGCCAGGGGCTCGGTCTCCTTCACCTCCATCCCGGCGGCGCCGGCGACGCTGATCTGGTAGCCGCTGTCGACGCAGACCACGCCCACGTCCTTGCAGGTCGCCTCGGCGCAGTTGCGCGGGCAGCCCGAGACGCCCAGCTTGACCTTGTGCGGCGTCCACGAACCCCAAAGCAGCTTTTCCAGCCGGATGCCCAGCCCGGTCGAATCCTGGGTGCCGAAGCGGCAGAACTCGCTGCCGACGCAGGTCTTCACCGTGCGCAACCCCTTGGAATAGGCGTGGCCCGAGACCAGCCCGGCGGCGTTCAGGTCGGCCCACATATGCGGCAGGTCCTCTTTCTTCACGCCCAGCAGGTCGATGCGCTGGCCGCCGGTGACCTTGACCATCGGCACGGCATATTTCTCGGCTGCGTCGGCGATGGCGCGCAACTCGGAGGGCGTGGTGACGCCGCCCCACATGCGCGGCACCACCGAATAGGTGCCGTCCTTCTGGATATTGGCGTGGTTCCTTTCGTTCACGAAACGCGACTGGCGGTCGTCGCGATAGTCCAGCGGGTATTCGGCCAGCAGGTAATAGTTCAGCGCCGGGCGGCAGGAATGGCAGCCGCCGACCGTTTTCCAGCCCAGTTCCTGCATGACGGCCGGGATCGACTTCAGCCCCATGGAGCGGATCAGCCGCCGCACGTCCTCGTGGCTGTGATCGGTGCATTTGCACATGCCGGCGGGCGCGGGCGCGACGAAGCCGTCGCCCAGCGTCAGCTTCATCACCTGCTCGACCAGCCCGGTGCAGGTGCCGCAGGAGCCGCTGGCCTTGGTGCAGGCGCGCACCGCCTCCAGCGTGGTGGCGCCATTCAGCACCGCGTCGGTGATCGCTCCCTTGCAGACGCCGTTGCAGCCGCAGATCTCCGCCTCAGGCGGCAAGGCTGCAACGGCCGCCATAGGGTCCAGCTTGGCCCCCCCCTGGAAAGCCGGGCCGAAGATCAGCGTGTCGCGCATCTCGCCGACATCGGTTTCGTCCTTCATCAGCCCATAGAACCAGTTGCCGTCGGCGGTGTCGCCATACATGACCACGCCGACGATGCGGTCGTTTTCCAGCACCAGCCGCTTGTAGATGCCGCGGCCGGGGTCGCGGAACACGATGTCCTCGCGCCCCTCGCCCTCGGCGAAATCGCCGGCGCTGAACAGGTCGCAGCCCGTCACCTTCAGCTTGGTCGCGGTCTGCACCGGGCGGAACGCAGCCTCCTCGCCCAGCAGGGTCCGGGCCAGCACCTTGGCCTGGTCGTAAAGCGGCGCGACAAGGCCGAAGACCTGGCCCCGATGCTCGACGCATTCGCCAAGCGCGAAGATATGCGGATCGCTGGTGCGCAGGGCGTCATCGACGACGATGCCGCGCTCGACCTCCAGATGCGCGTCATTGGCCAGCCGCACCTCGGGGCGGATGCCCACCGCCATGCAGACCAGGTCGGCAGGGTGGACGGTGCCGTCCTCCAGCAGCACCGCCTCGGCTTGGCCATGACCCAGGATCGCCTTGGTCGCGCCCTTGCAATGCACCTTGATGCCGCGCCGCTCCAGGTCGCGTTGCAGCAGGTAGCCGGCGGCGGGGTCCAGCTGCCGCTCCATCAGGTGGCCCATCAGGTGGACGACGGTGACGCGGGCGCCGCGCGCCGCCATGCCGGCCGCGGCCTCAAGACCCAGAAGCCCACCGCCGATCACCACGGCATCCTTGCCGGCCACGCCGGCCTCGATCATCGCGTTGGTGTCTTCCAGGTCGCGATAGGTCACCACGCCCGGCAGGTCGCGGCCCGGAACCGGAATGATGAAGGGCGCCGAGCCGGTGGCGATGACCAGCGCGTCATAGGGTGCGCCGCCCGCGTTGGAATAGACGGCGCGATTGGCGCGGTCGATCCTGACCACCGGCTCGCCGAAGCGGCAATCGACGCCATGCGCGGCATACCAGTCCGCGTCGTGGGTGACGATCTGCTCATAGGTCTTTTCGCCCGACAGGACCGGCGACAGCATCAGCCGGTTGTAATTGCCGCGCGGCTCGGCGTTGAACAGGGTGACATGCCATTCGCCGGGCGCGGCCTCGAAAAGCTGCTCCAGCAGGCGGCCCGAGGCCATGCCGGCGCCGATGACGACAAGTTTCTTCATGGCGTGACTCCTTTCTCAGGCGGCTTGCAGGGGCGCGCGGCCCATCTGGCGGATCGAGGCGTGCATCCACAGCGCGCAAAGCCCGACCAGCAGGAACAGCGCCATGAAGCAGCTGGACCACAGCCCGGTCTGGTCGCGCAGCCAGCCGAAGAGCAGCGGCAAGGCAAAGCCGCCCAGACCGCCGATCATGCCGACCAGCCCGCCGACCGCGCCGACATGGCCGGGGTAATAGCTGGGGATGTGCTTGTAGACGGCCGCCTTGCCCAGGCTCATGAAGAAGCCCAGGACGAAAATCACCGCCAGGAAGACCGGCACCGGCACCCCCGCCGGGATCGACAGGATGGCGGTCGCGGCCAGCGAGACGATGAAGGTCGCATACATCACCGCCCGCGCCCCGATCCGGTCGGACAGCACCCCGCCATAGGCGCGGAAGATCGAGCCGGGGATGGAATAGGCCGCGCCGATCATGCCGGCGGTCCCGACACCGAAACCATAGACCTGCGTCAGGTAATGCGGCAGCCACAGCGCCAGCGCCACGAACCCGCCGAAGCTGAAGAAGTAATAGGCCGAGAAGCGCCAGACCCGCACCTGACCCAGCGGCGCGAACTCGGCACGCAGCGGCGCCTTGCGGCCGGCCCCTGCGGCGGTGACGGGATCGTCCTTGCTGAGCAGCCAGAACAGCACGGCGGTCAGCACCAGCGCGGCGGCCCAGATCTGCGCGGTCGCCTGCCAGCCCAGCGCCAGCATGACGAAGGGCGCGGCGAACTTGGTCACGGCGGCCCCGACATTGCCGGTGCCGAAGATGCCCAACGCCGTGCCCTGCCGCCCCTCGGCATAGAAGCGCGAGACATAGGCCACGCCGACGGCAAAGGAACCGCCGGCCAGCCCGACGCCCAGCGCCGCCAGCAGCATCTGCGGCCAGGTCGTAGCAAGGGACAAAAGGAACGTCGCGACGGCGGCGGAAAGCATGGTCATCGTATAGACCAGCCGCCCGCCCAGCCGGTCGGTCAGCACGCCCAGCCCGATGCGCACCAGCGATCCGGTCAGGATCGGCAGGCCGATCAGCAGGCCGAACTGGGTTTCGGTCAGGGAAAGCTGCTCGCGGATCTGCAGGCCGATGATCGAGAAGATCGTCCAGACGGCGAAGCAGATGGTAAAGGCGAAGGTCGAGAGGCCCAGCGCGCGGCTGGCCTCGGATGGCGGAACGGGGGGAACGGCGGGCATGGTGGCTCCGATGCGTTGCTGATGGCGAAGGCTGTCGGAAAGCGCGGACGGGCGGCGGAAGGCCGCAGCGGGATTGCGCTTTCGGAGGAGAGGATTTCCGCATCGTCGCGGGAATCCGTGCCGCATCATTGCGAGCGGGCCGGTGGCGCGCCGTTGCGCCGGGCCATGGGATCAGACTGGGTCAGGACGCAGCCCGGATCAAGCCTTGATGCGGCATCGCAGCATCCTCCGCCGGCTCCGCCCGAAAGCCGGGCAGCCCCGCGCCCGGCCTGCCTGCAAAACGCTCAGCCGGCGAAGGGTGGTTCGAAGATGGTGCCGTCGAAGAAGGCATCGGCGCGCAGAATCATCTGGCCCTTTTCGGCCGCGACCTCGCGGTCCTGCGCCAGTGCGCCCTCCAGCCGGGCCGAGGCGCCGGGCAAGGCCGCCCCCGCCGCACGCAGGTGCTGGCGGTAAAGATCGGTGCGGAAATGCGCCATCGCCTTTTCCATCGCCGGTCCCGGTTCCAGCCCGTGGCGCAGGGCGATGCGCTGCGCAAAGAATGCGGCCAGGCTTTTCCAGGGAAAATTCGCCGCGCCGGCGTGGAAGGCGATGAAGTCCGGCACATGGCGGATCTCGCCCGAGGGCGTGACCTGCAACCGCCCGGTCAAGCCGCGCTCGGCCAGTTCCGCCGGCAGGTCCAGATATTCGCGCCGCGACAGGATCTCGGCGGCGGTATCGCGGTTCTCGGGCTCGTCCAGCCAGCGCCCGGCACGCCAGACGGCCCGCATCAGCGCACCCGTCACCTGCGGCTGGCCTTCGGTGAAGTCGCGGCGCAGCACCAGCCCCTTTTCCGGCGGCGAGGCCCAGATCGCCGTGCCGGGCAAGAGCAGCGCGGCAAGGCCCCGGTCCACCGCGCTCGATGCCCAGGGCTCGCCGACGCAGAAGGCATCGACCTCGCCCGCGGCCATGGATTCGGCCATCAGCGGCGGCGGCACGGTCACGACCTCCAGCGCCGGGCCGGGGCCGCAGGCACCGAGCCAGTGGCGGATCAGTTCCAGCTGCGTCGAGAAATGGAACGGCACGCCGACGCGCAGCCGGTCAGGAGCGGCGCGATGCAGCGCGCGGGCGGCCTTGCGGGCATCGCGAAAGTCGAAATCATGGCCCTGTTCGCGCATCCTTGCGGCCAGCGCGGCGCTGACCGCAACCGCCTGCCCGCCCTGGGACAGGAACATCACCAGGTCCAGGTCGGGCAGCGCCGGGCCAAGCCCCAGCGCCTGCGCGACCGGCATCGGCACCAGCATATGCGCCGCCTCGATCAGCCCGGCACCCAGCATGTCGCGGGCCTGCGCCCAGGCGCCCAGGCGCAGAAGCTGGAACTCCAGCCCCTCCTCGGCGGCAAAGCCCAGCTCGCGCGCCACGATCAGCGGCGCGGCGTCGATCAGCGGCACATAGCCCAGGCGCAGGGGCGTCAACGGCATGAGAGCAACCCCGCGGCAAGGACCAGCTGTTGCGCGATCTCGGCCACGCGCTTGCCCTGGTCCATCGCCGTCTTGCGCAACAGCGCATAGGCGGCCTCTTCGTCGATGCCGCGCGCCTTCATCAGCACGGCCTTGGCGCGGTCGATCACCTTGCGCTCCTCCAATGCCGCGCGGGTCGCGGCCAGTTCGGCCCGCATGCGCTGGAACATGTGAAAGCGTGCGATGGCCGCATCCAGCACCGGCTTGATCCGGTCGGGACGCAGCCCGTCCACGACATAGGCCGATATCCCCGCCTCGACCGCAGCGCGCGTCAGATGCTCATCCGAGCGGTCCACGAACATCGCCACCGGCCGCTCGGTCGGGCCCGAGGCCAGCGCCAGCTCTTCGAGCACGTCGCGCGAGGGATTGGCCAGGTCGATCAGCACGATGTCGGGCCGGCATTCGGCGATGTGGCGCGCGAGGCCGGTTTCTTCCGAGATGATGCGGATGTCGTGGTCGCCGATCTCGCGCAGCCCGTCCACGATCGGGGCGGCGCGCTCCGGGTCGGATTCGATGACGACGATCGAAAGGCGCTTGTCCATCTGCTTCCTGCTCTCTCCCGTCCCAGCAGGTGCCACCGGAACCCCGCGCCCGCAACGCATCCCGCCGCACGCGACCCGGCCCGTCCCGGTTTTGCGCGATTGGCGGGCAGTCGCGGGCGGCGCTGCCCATGGTTCGGGCGGCGCCATGGCCGCCCGGCCCCCGTCCCGCTCCCTTGAGCCTGCCGGGGCTTTGGCTAATCTGGGTGCGACGCGCGAACAGAGGGAAGCCATGGCGGAGATCATCCTGTTGACGGGCAAGGCCGCCCCGCTGCCCGGAAGCGACCAGAAAAGCGGCATCGACAAGCGCCCGGTGGATCGCCCGCTGGCCCTTGGTCCCGAGGGGTTTTCGGGCGACGAGCAGGCCGACCGCCGCGTGCATGGCGGGCCGGAAAAGGCCGTGCATCACTATCCCTTCGACCATTATGCGGCGTGGCGCGAAGAGCTTGGGCTGCTGCGCCCGGCGGAACCGCCGGGGGTTTCACACCCCCGGACCCCCGTGGAGTATTTGGAGAACAGAGAAATCAGGGGGTTGCTGGATGCGCCCGGCGCCTTTGGCGAGAACATCTCGACCCGGGGGCTGACCGAGGCGGATGTGGCGGTGGGCGACATCTTCCGGCTCGGTTCCGCCCTGGTGCAGGTGTCGCAGGGGCGCCAGCCCTGCTGGAAGCTGAACCGCCGCTTCGGGGTCGAAACCATGGCGCGACGCGTTCAGGAGAGCGGCCGCACCGGCTGGTACTACCGCGTGCTGGAGCCGGGGATCGTCGCGCCCGGCGACCGGCTGGAACTGGTCGACCGCGTGGCACCGGACTGGACGCTGCGCCGGCTTTGGCATGCGCTCTACGTGGACCGGCTGAACCTTGGCGAGTTGCAGGGCATCGCCGCGCTGGACATCCTGGCCGAGGGCTGGCGGCGCTATGCCGTCCGCCGGCTGGAAAGCGGCCGGGTCGAGGACTGGTCGAAGCGGCTGGAGGGCAGCGCATGACCCGCCCGCTGGTGATCTCGATCCAGAGCCAGGTGGTCATGGGTCATGTCGGCAATTCGGCGGCGGTGTTCCCGATGCTGGCAGCAGGGCTGGAGGTGGCGCCGATCCCGACGGTGATCTTTTCCAATACCCCCGATTATCCGACCCTGCGCGGCCGGCCGCTGCCGGGCGATTTCTTTGCCGAGCTGTTGCTGGGCGCCTGGGACCGCGGGTTGCCGGAACGCGCGGATTTCCTGCTGACCGGCTATATCGGCTCGGTCGAGGTGGCACAGCTGACGGCCGATTTCGTCGCCCGCGCCAAGGCGGCGAACCCGCGCCTGCGCTATTACTGCGATCCGGTGCTGGGCGACGAGCAGCCGGGGCTTTATGTGCCGCAGGAGATCGCCGACACCTTCCGCGACCGGCTGCTGCCCATGGCCGACATCGCCTCGCCCAACCCGTTCGAGGTCGCCTGGCTGACCGGCCAGCCCATCGCGGAGCTGGCCGATGTCCACCGCGCCGCGCTGGCCCTGCGCATGGCGCCCGAGGCGCAGCTGATCGTCACCGGCTGCAAGCTGCGCGAGACGGCGCCCGGGATGCTGGAAAGCGTGATCCTGGGGCCGCAGGGGCTGACGCGGCACCCGACACCGCACCTGCCGGTGGCGCTGGCCGGGACCGGGGATCTGTTCGCAGGGCTGATCGCCGCCGCGCTTGGCCAGGGGCGCGGCCTTGCCCAGGCGGTCGAATTCGCGCAGGTCCAGACCTCGCGCGCGCTGCGGCGGGCGGCGGAGCTGGGCACCAAGGAGGTGGTGCTTTCGGATCCCGAGTTCCGCGCGGCGCTGCTGGTGCCCTGACGCTTTCGCCCTGCGACCTGCCCGATGTTCCCCCTGGGGAAGGTTCGGCGACGGATGGAGCCCGCCTCAGTTCTTTCGCAGCGCGTTCAGCAGCGCCGCGCCCAATGCGCCGGGCTGCTCCTTTCCAGCGGGTGCGGCGGATTTCGGGCCGCGTGCCGGCTGGGCCTTGGGGCCGCGCTCTTTCTGCGCGTCGCGGGCCGAGGCGCCGCCGTCCTTGCGCATGGTCAGGCCGATGCGCTTGCGCGCCACGTCCACCTCGGTCACCCGCACCTTGACCACGTCGCCGACCTTCACCACCTCGTTCGGGTCCTTGACGAAACGGTCGGCAAGCTGGCTGATATGCACCAGCCCGTCCTGATGCACGCCGATATCGACGAAGGCGCCGAAGGCCGCGACATTCGTCACCGTGCCCTCCAGCGCCATGCCGGGACGCAGATCGCCGATCGCTTCGACCCCCTCGGCGAAGCTTGCCGTGACGAAGCTCGGGCGCGGGTCGCGGCCGGGCTTTTCCAGTTCGGACAGGATGTCGCGGATGGTGGGCAGGCCGAAATGCTCATCGACGAAGGCTTCCGCGCGGATGCCCTTCAGCGCCGCGCCGTCGCCCATGATCTGGCGGATGTCGCGGCCGCAGGCGGCGACGATCCTGCGCGCGACGCCGTAAGCCTCGGGGTGGACCGAGGAGGCGTCCAGCGGCTCCTTGCCATCGCGGATGCGCAGGAAGCCCGCGCATTGCTCGAAGGCGCGCGGGCCGAGGCCGCCGACCTTCTTCAGCGCAGCGCGCGACGGGAAGGCGCCGTTCTCGTCGCGCCAGGCAACGATGTTCTGCGCCAGCGACGGACCCAGCCCCGCGACATGCGCCAGCAAGGGCGCCGAGGCGGTGTTCAGGTCCACCCCCACCGCGTTCACCGCGTCCTCGACCACCGCCTCCAGCGTCCTGGCCAGTTGGCGCTGGTCCACGTCGTGCTGGTATTGGCCGACGCCGATCGATTCGGGCGGCACCTTGACCAGTTCGGCCAGCGGGTCCTGCAGGCGCCGGGCGATGGAGACCGCGCCGCGCAAGGACACGTCGAGGCCGGGAAACTCCTTGGCCGCCAGTTCCGAGGCGGAATAGACCGAGGCGCCGGCCTCGCTGACGATTACTTTCACGGGCTGCTTCACGCCTTCGGGCAGGCGCTTGAGCACCTCGGCCACGAAGCGCTCGGTCTCGCGGCTGGCGGTGCCGTTGCCGATGGCGATCAGCTCGATCCCGTGCTTGACGATGGCGGCGGCCAGCGCGGCCTCGGCCCCGCGCAGGTCGGATCTCGG
Source organism: Paracoccus denitrificans (assembly GCF_900100045.1). Taxonomy (GTDB): domain Bacteria; phylum Pseudomonadota; class Alphaproteobacteria; order Rhodobacterales; family Rhodobacteraceae; genus Paracoccus; species Paracoccus denitrificans. The sequence continues at coordinate 89,977 of NZ_FNEA01000002.1, forward strand.
CGGAAAGGGATACAGCGTCGCCGTCTCGACCAGCTTGCCGGTGCCGTCCACCGCCGCCAGCTTGACCCCGGTGCGGATGCCGGGGTCCAGCCCGATGGTCGGGCGCGGGCCGGCGGGCGAGGCCAGCAGCAGATCCTTGAGATTGCGGGCGAAAACCCGGATCGCCTCGGCATGGGCGCGCGCGCGCAGCTCGGTCAGCAGGTCGATATACATGGTGTTCGACAGCCGCACCCGCCAGCACCAGCCCGCCACCTTGCGCAGCCAGCGGTCGCCCGGCTGATCGCCCAGCCGTCCCAGCGCCGAGGCGACGATGCCCTCGGCCCGCGCCGCGCCGGTTTCCGGCTCGGGCGCGATCTCGATGGTCAGCACCTCTTCCTTGGCGCCGCGCAGGATCGCCAGCGCGCGATGCGCCGGGATGCTCGCCCATTTCTCGGACTGGTCGAAATAGTCGCTGAACTTGGCGCCGACCTGCTCCTTGCCCGGCACCACCTTGGCCGAGATGATCGCCTCGGCCTGCATGAATTCGCGCAGCCGGCCCAGCAGCGCCGCATTCTCGGACAGTTCCTCGACCAGGATGTCGCGCGCGCCGTCCAGCGCCGATTTCACGTCCGGCACCGCCTCGGCCAGATAGCCCGCCGCCAGCGCCTCGGGTTCGGCGGCACGGTTTTCCTGGATGGCACGCAACAGCGGCTCCAGCCCGTTTTCCCGGGCGATCATCGCCTTGGTGCGGCGCTTGGGCTTGAAGGGCAGGTAGATGTCCTCGAGCGTGGCCTTGGTCCCGGCCCCGGCGATGGCGCGGGCCAGTTCGTCGGTCAGCTTGCCCTGCCCCTTGATCGATTCGAGGATCGAGACCCGCCGCGCCTCGAGTTCGCGCAGATAGGCCAGCCGTTCCGACAGCGTGCGCAGCTGCGTGTCGTCCAGCCCGCCCGTCACCTCCTTGCGATAGCGCGCGACGAAGGGCACGGTCGCACCCCCGTCCAGCAAGGCCGAGGCCGCAGCGACCTGGGTGGGGCTGGCGCTGATCTCGGCGGCGATGGTGCGGGCAATGCGGTCGGTTGCGTCCACGGGCGGCATCCTCTGCTGACTGGAGCGCCGTCATAGCCAAAACCAGCCGGCGATCCAAGCATTCCGATGCCTGCGGGCCCGCTCAGGACAGCCGCATCGCGCCGCGCATCCGCCGTTCGAATTCCGGCGCCAGGCGCGGCATGCGCATGTCGCCCTTGGTCGTCTCCATCGCGCACCAAAGGTTGGCGATGGCCGTCCAGTTCAGGCCAAGAGGGGCATCGCCCGTCTCGGCCAGTTGCAGCCGCCCTGCCAGGCGGCAAAAGGCCACGCCCTTCAGCAGGGCGTTGGCATGGAGCAGCACCTCATCGACAAGCTCGGCGTCGAACTGCGCCTCGGCCATGGCCAGGAACCCCGAGGGATCGCCTTCCACGAAGAGGTTCTGCGCCTCGATCAGGTAGCTTTCACAGATCGAAAAGCCCTGCTCGCACCAGTCGGCCACCGAGCCCGAAAAGCCCTGTCCGCCGACCCCGATCCCCGAGACCTGCAGAAAGGTCAGGCTGCCATTGTCGCCATGGGGATAATGCATGCCCGTAGCATGCGTGGCCTTGCCATTCACCAACATCACTCACCAACCAACAATAGAGATTGCTTAATGAGATACAATTAAAACGATCTGTTCGGTTTCGGCCAGCTACCCTTTAGGATAGGTTAACAGCCCCTCACAAATCACCATTCAATCAATTGATATTCAATGATTTATTCCGAAGCGGGCGGCGGATTCACCGAACACCTCCTGGTTGCGGCCCCTTTCCGCAGCCCTGTTCCGACCCGAAGCGGGACGTCTGGGAAACCCGGCCACGCGCCCCGGCGGTCGGCGCGCTTGTCGGCGGGACGCTTCTGCCCGCTACCTGCGGCGCATGCGCGGCGGTTGATCCGGGGGCGGGCTGGACGGGCGTCCCTGCCCGCGGGCTGCCCCATCACGGGCACAAGGGGCTTCGCCGCGGCGGGACGAATAGAGGGCGCGGGGGAGCGGTTGGGAAATCGCTGTTTCCGCCGCGAATCCCTAGGACCGCGCAGCGTCGTTTCAGTCCAAGCCCTTGGTTTTACTGAATGGTGCGGGTGGAGGGACTTGAACCCCCACGCCTTGCGGCGCCAGAACCTAAATCTGGTGCGTCTGCCAATTTCGCCACACCCGCATGCCGATCCGCATCAGCCACGAGGCGGCGAGGGATCGGCGCCCCTCTTAGCAAAGCCCTCGGCGGCTTGCGAGCGGAAAGTTCAGCAGCCCAAAGCCCGCAGCACCGCCGGAATCCGCTCGGGCAGGTCTTCGGCGATCAGGCCGGGGCCGAAATCGCGCGCCGCCTCGGCATGCAGCCAGGCGCCGGTCGCGGCGGCCTCCAGCGGCGCGAAGCCGCGCGCCAGCAACCCGGTGACGATGCCCGACAGCACGTCGCCCGCGCCCGCCGTCGCCAGCCATGGCGCTTGCGCCTCGCCCACGGCGGCGGCGACGCGCGCCTCGCCGCCCGGCGCGGCGATCACCGTGTCCGGCCCCTTGAGCAGCACCACGCAGCCCGCCCGCTCGGCCGCCTGCCGCGCCGCGTCCAGCCGCGAAAAGGCCGGACCCGTCTCGGCCGGGGTGGCCAGCCGCTGCGCCAGATCGGGAAACAGCCGGGCGAATTCGCCGCCATGCGGGGTCAGCACCGCCCCCGGATGCAGCGCGGCGAACAGCGCCTCGGGCGCATCGGCAAAGGCGGTCAGCGCATCGGCATCAAGCAGCGCCGCCCGGCCCGAGGCCAGCACGGCGGGCACCAGATCCCGCGCCCGGTCAAGCCCCAGTCCGGGCCCGAGGCCCAGCGCGTTGAAGCGCGGATTCTCCAGCAGATGCTCCAGCCCGGCGCGGTCGGCGACGGGGCGCAGCATCACCGCATCCAGCCTTGCGGCGTTTTCCGGCAGCGCTTCGGGCGGACAGGCCAGCGTCACCAGCCCGGCACCGATGCGCAGCGCCGCCCGCGCCGTCAATCGCGCCGCTCCGCCCTGCCCCGGTCCGCCGCCCAGGACCAGCGCATGGCCATGGTCGTATTTATGGCCGGCCCGCTTGGCGAGCGCGGGCACCGGCCCGGCGAAACGCGCGGGAACGCCCGCCGCCGCCATCCAGCCGTCGATGCCGATGTCGACGATGCGCAGCACGCCGCTCAGATTCCCGCCCTGCGCCAGGACATGACCCAGCTTGGCGCGTTGGAAACTGACGGTCAGCGCCGCCCGGGGCAGGTCGAGCCCGCCGAGAACCCGGCCGCTGTCGGCGCAAAGCCCGCTGAGAATGTCGATCGCGACGATGCGGCAGCCCTGTGCCGCCGCCAGCCGCAAGGGCGCAGCGATGCCGGGCGCCAGCGGCCGCACCAGCCCGGTGCCGAACAGCGCATCGATGCAGAGCGAGCCGGGCGGGAAATCCTCGGGGCCGAGATCGGACAGCGTCGCCACCGCGCCCTGCCAGCAGGCGGCGGCGACCTGCGCATCGGGCGTCGCGGGCGGTGCCAGCGCCGCCAGCCGCACCTGCCAGCCGCGCTCGGCCAGGAGTCGCGCCACCACATAGCCGTCGCCGCCGTTGTTGCCGGGACCGCAGAGAATCACCGCATGCCCCGGCCGCTCGAACTCGGGCCACAGCGCCAGCATCTCGCACAGGACGCCCGCGCCGGCCCGCTCCATCAGCGCCGACCCGGTGACGCTGCCGCTGCCGATGGCGGCGCCCTCGACCGCACGCATCTGCCGAGTCGTCAGGATTTCGCGCCTCTGGGCCGCTTCATCGCACATAATTCAGGCAACCTGCATAATATTCGGGCACATGCCCGCGATTCGCTGTCTGCATGCCGCTTTCCCCATCAAGCCGCATGGACGCGCATCATCAAACCCGCCAATCAGGTCGCAGGCAAGTCGCGAGAGAAGGATCAGGCGATGAAGAAAGTCGAAGCCATCATCAAGCCCTTCAAACTGGACGATGTGAAAGAGGCCCTTCAGGAAGTCGGCGTCCAGGGCCTCTCGGTCACCGAGGTCAAGGGCTTCGGCCGGCAGAAGGGCCATACCGAGCTTTATCGCGGCGCGGAATACGTGGTGGACTTCCTGCCCAAGGTGAAGATCGAGATGGTGCTGCCCGACGACCTGGTCGAAGCCGCCGTCGACGCCATCATCTCGGCCGCGCGCACCGAGAAGATCGGCGACGGCAAGATCTTCATCCTGCCGGTCGAACAGGCCATCCGCATCCGCACCGGCGAGACCGGCGACGACGCGGTCTGATCCCGCCCACCCGCACCATGAACCAATGACCCATGCCCGGCGGCGGCGCCGGGCAGACTGATGGAGGAAGGATCCCAATGACAGTCAAGGACGTTCTGGATCTGATGAAGGCCGAGGAAGTCGAATATGTCGACGTCCGCTTCACCGATCCCAAGGGCAAGCTGCAGCATGTGACGCTGGTCGCCGATCTGGTGGACGAGGACTTCTTCGAGGAAGGCTTCATGTTCGACGGCTCCTCGATCGCCGGCTGGAAATCCATCGACCAGTCCGACATGAAGCTGATGCCGGACGCATCCTCGGCCTATATCGACCCGTTCTATGCCGAAAAGACGCTTTGCGTGCATTGCAACGTGGTCGAGCCCGACACCGGCGAGCCCTATGCCCGCGACCCGCGCGGCACCGCGCTGAAGGCCGAGGCCTATCTGAAATCCTCGGGCATCGGCGACATCTCCTATTTCGGCCCCGAGGCGGAGTTCTTCCTTTTCGACGACGTCCGCTATTCGGTGACGCCGCAGAAGGTCGGCTTCGAGATCGACTCGGTCGATGCCGCCTGGAACACCGACACCGTCTACGAGGACGGCAACCTCGCCCATCGCGCGGCCCACAAGGGCGGCTATTTCCCGGTGAACCCGGTCGATGCGGCCCAGGACATCCGCGGCGAGATGCTCTCGACCATGAAGCGCATGGGGATCAAGGTCGACAAGCACCACCACGAGGTCGCCACCGCCCAGCACGAGCTTGGCATGATCTTCGGCGGGCTGGTCGAGCAGGCCGACAACATCCAGAAATACAAATACGTCATCCACAACGTCGCCGCCGCCTATGGCAAGACCGCGACCTTCATGCCGAAGCCGATGAAGGGCGACAACGGCTCGGGGATGCATGTGAACATGTCGATCTGGAAGGACGGCAAGCCGCTGTTCGCCGGCGACAAATATGCCGACCTGTCGCAAGAGGCGCTGTGGTTCATCGGCGGCATCCTCAAGCACGCCAAGGCGCTCAATGCGCTGACCAACCCGGCGACCAACAGCTACAAGCGCCTGATCCCCGGCTTCGAGGCCCCGGTGCTGCGCGCCTATTCGGCCCGCAACCGCTCGGGCTGCGTGCGGATCCCGTGGACCGAGTCGCCGAAGGCCAAGCGCGTCGAGGCCCGTTTCCCCGATCCGGCCGCGAACCCCTACCTGGCCTTTGCCGCGCTGCTGATGGCGGGCCTCGACGGCATCAAGAACAAGATCGACCCGGGCCCGGCCTCGGACAAGGACCTCTACGACCTGCCGCCCGAGGAACTGGCCGAGATCCCGACCGTCTGCGGCTCGCTGCGCGAGGCGCTGGAGGAGCTGGAGAAGGACATGGACTTCCTGCTGGCCGGCGACGTCTTCACCCGCGACCAGCTGGAAGGCTACATCAAGCTGAAATGGGAAGAGGTCTATGCCTACGAGCATACCCCGCACCCCATCGAGTACGCGATGTATTACAGCTGCTGATCCACGGCAGGGACAGTGACACGGGAAAGCCGCCCCACGGGGCGGCTTTCCCTTTGGGCGGGGCCTTTCGGCGCGAAGGGGGCCTTCCCTCGCGATCCGCCTGCCGGATGCCGCGCCCGGCAAGGGCCTCTGCCCCGCGATGATGCCGGCGCGGTTGCGGGACGTGAGGCAAGCGACTAGAACCCCCGCAAACACAGGAGCCCCCGATGATCCCGCGCTATGCCCGCCCCGAAATGACCGCCATCTGGTCGCCCGAGACCAGGTTCCGGATCTGGTATGAGATCGAGGCCCATGCCTGCGACGCCCAGGCCGACCTGGGCGTGATCCCGCGCGAGAACGCCGAAGCGGTCTGGAAGGCCAGGGACGTCGAGTTCGACGTCGCCCGCATCGACGAGATCGAGGCCGTGACCAAGCACGACGTCATCGCCTTCCTGACCCATCTGGCCGAGCATATCGGCGCCGAAGAGGCGCGCTTCGTCCATCAGGGCATGACCAGCTCGGACGTGCTGGACACCACGCTGAACGTCCAGCTGGTGCGGGCCGCCGACATCCTGCTGGCCGACATGGACAAGGTGCTGGCCGCGCTGAAGAAACGCGCCTACGAGCACAAGAACACCGTCCGCATCGGCCGCAGCCACGGCATCCATGCCGAGCCGACCACCATGGGCCTGACCTTCGCCCGCTTCTACGCCGAGATGGCGCGCGGCCGCGAACGGCTGGAACGCGCCCGCGACGAGGTCGCGACCGGCGCCATCTCGGGCGCGGTCGGCACCTTCGCCAATATCGACCCCCGCGTCGAGGAACATGTCTGCGCGAAGATGGGCCTCTCCCCCGAACCGATCAGCACCCAGGTCATCCCGCGCGACCGCCACGCGATGTTCTTTGCCACGCTGGGCGTCATCGCCAGCTCGATCGAGAACATCGCCATCGAGATCCGCCACATGCAGCGCACCGAAGTGCTGGAGGCCGAGGAATATTTCAGCCCCGGCCAGAAGGGCAGCTCGGCCATGCCCCACAAGCGCAACCCGGTGCTGACCGAGAACCTGACCGGCCTCGCCCGCCTGGTGCGCATGGCGGTGGTCCCGGCGATGGAGAACGTGGCGCTGTGGCATGAACGCGACATCAGCCATTCCTCGGTCGAACGCGGCATCGCGCCGGACGCGACGATCACCCTGGACTTCGCCCTGAACCGCCTGGCGGGCGTGATCGAAAAGCTGGTGGTCTACCCCGAGAACATGCTGAAGAACATGAACAAGTTCAAGGGCCTGGTCATGTCCCAGCGCGTGCTTCTGGCCCTGACCCAGGCCGGCGTCAGCCGCGAGGACGCCTATCGCCTGGTGCAGCGCAACGCCATGAAGGTCTGGGAACAGGGCGCCGACTTCAAGACCGAGCTGCTGGCCGATGCCGAGGTGACGGCCGCGCTTTCGCCCGCCGAGATCGAGGAGAAATTCGACCTGGGCTATCACACCAAGCATGTGGACACGATTTTCGCCCGGGTCTTCGGCGAAAACGGCGCGCATTAACCGCCTGTTCGCTTTTCCCTGCCAGATTGCCCCCGGAAAGTTGGGAATCGGGGGCAATCCATGGGTGTTCCGGCGCTCGGGGCGACGGCGGGGCTCAGTCCGCGGCAGAAGGCGGCGGTGATCGTGCGGCTGGTGCTGGCCGAGGGCGGGGACATCGACCTGGCCCGGCTGCCGCCGGAATTGCAGACCGAACTGGCGCAGGAAATGGCGCTGATGGGCGTCGTCGACCGCGAGACGCGCAATGCCATCGTCTCCGAGTTCTGCGACCGGCTGGAGGCGATCAGCCTGTCCTTTCCGGGCGATATCGACGGCACGCTGAACCTGCTCGACGGCCACCTTTCCCCCGACACCACCGACGAGTTGCGGCGCCTGGCGGCGCTGAACGGCGCCGGCGATCCGTGGGACAGCATCGCGGCCATGGCGCCGGGCCTGCTGGCCGAGCTGGCCAGGACCGAAGCGATCGAGATCGCGGCGGTGATGTTCTCGAAACTGCCGGTGCCGCGCGCGGCCGAGGTGTTCGGCCTGCTCGAAAAGGAACGCGCCCGCCAGATCGCCTATGCGATGTCGCTGACGGGCGGCATCGGAACCGAGGCGCTGCGGCGCATCGGCAGGGCATTGATCCAGGCGGCCGCCGCCGTTCCGCAACCGCCGCTGGAGGGCAAGGCGGGTGAAAAGGTCGGTGCGATCCTGAACTTCTCGCCCTCCGGCATGCGCGACAGCGTGCTGGCCGGGCTGGACGACGACGATGCCGTCTTCGCGGGCGAGGTGCGCAAGACCATCTTCACCTGGGCGCATATCCCCCGCCGCATCGACGCGCGCGACATCCCCCGCATCATGCGCGAGGTGGACAACCCCGTGCTGCTCAAGGCGCTGGCCGGCGCCCGCGGCCCGTCGCGCGAAACCGTGGACTTCCTGCTGGGCGGCATCTCGCCCCGCCTGGCCGAATCGATGCGCGAAGAGATGGAGGGACTGGGCAAGGTCTCGACCCGGGACGCCGAAGAGGCCATGGACCAGGTGGTGATCACCATCCGCCGCATGGAAGCGGCGGGCGACCTGTTCCTTATCGCGCAGGAACCCGAGGAAGAGGAGGCGGAAACGGAAAGCCCGACCGGCTGATCCGGCGGGTCGGGCAACCGGCTCCCCCCGGCCCGCCCCCCGAACCCGGCAACGCAGGACCGGAACGGATGTGCGGCAAAGACGCCGCAGCAGGACGGCGCATGGCAACCTCGTGCAAGGCGGGGAAAGGCGCAATGCCTTGCCCGGACCCGGGCTCTGCCCTAGCAAGGGGCGGAACGGCGCATCGCGACGCAAGCAAGGCAGCCCCGGGACGGACGGTATGACAAATCAGATCGCGCTCACGCTAGGCCTTTTCATCCTGGGACTGTTCGCGGCGGATGCCCTGTTGCTGCATTGGGGCCTGCCGGTGTTTCTGGGCAAGCAGTTCGCCAGCCTGATCGAGTTTCTCAGCTTCTGGCGCTGACCCCACTGCCTGCGCGATTCGCCCGCATCCGGCACCCATCGCAGCGAATTATGCCCCGGCCCGGGCCCTGCACCGTCGCCCGGATGGCCCACCCGCGTCGATATGCCGCAATTGCACCGCTAACATCGGTCTTTTGGCCGAGTTTCCGCCCCAAGGGGTTTCAGGCATTTGCATTCCCCCGGCGATGCGGGCTATTTGCAGCGCGGAACATCATCAGCGGCGGAGGAAACCTATGGCTGTAAAGGTAGCGATCAACGGCTTTGGCCGGATCGGTCGGAACGTGCTGCGCGCGATCATCGAATCGGGACGCAATGATATCGAGGTCGTGGCGATCAACGACCTCGGCCCGGTCGAGACCAATGCGCATCTGCTGCGCTACGATTCGGTCCACGGCCGCTTCCCCGCCGAGGTCAAGGTGACCGACGACTCGATCGATGTCGGCCGCGGCCCGATCAAGGTCACCGCGATCCGCAACCCGGCCGAACTGCCCTGGGGCGACATCGACGTGATCATGGAATGCACCGGCATCTTCGCCTCCAAGGAAAAGGTGCAGCCGCACCTGTCGACCGGAGCCAAGCGCGTGCTGATCTCGGCCCCCGGCGACAATGCCGACAAGACCATCGTCTATGGCGTGAACCACGACACGCTGACCAAGGACGACATCGTCGTCTCGAACGCCAGCTGCACCACCAATTGCCTGTCGCCCGTCGCCAAGGTGCTCAACGACAGCATCGGCATCGCCCGCGGCTTCATGACCACGATCCACAGCTATACCGGCGACCAGCCGACGCTGGACACCATGCACAAGGATCTGTATCGCGCCCGCGCCGCGGCGCTATCGATGATCCCGACCTCGACCGGCGCGGCCAAGGCCGTGGGCCTGGTGCTGCCGGAGCTCAAGGGCAGGCTGGACGGCGTCGCGATCCGCGTGCCGACCCCGAACGTCTCGGTCGTGGACCTGGTCTTCGAAGCCGCCCGCGACACCTCGGTCGAAGAGATCAACGAAGCGATCCGCACCGCCGCCAACGGTTCGCTGAAGGGCATCCTAGGCTATACCGACGAGCCGCTGGTTTCCTCGGACTTCAACCACGATTCGCACAGCTCGGTCTTCCACATGGACCAGACCAAGGTGATGGAGGGCCGGCTTTGCCGCATCCTGACCTGGTATGACAACGAGTGGGGCTTCTCGAACCGCATGTCCGACACCGCGGTCGCCATGGGCAAGCTGATCTGAGCCCCGTGACTCGGACGTGAAAAGCGAAACGCGCCCCCGGTAAACGGGGGCGCGTTTTCACATCCGGCCCAGGGCCGCGGCAGGCGCCTTCAGTCCTTGCCCGACAGGCGCCGCACGTTCGCGCGGGTGCGCCTGCGATAGGGCCGCAGCGCCGCCGCCATGACCCGATCGGCCCGCTCGCCCCGCCCGGCCGCGCGCAACGCGGCATGCAGCGCCTCGGAGGCGGCATCGGCCTTTTCGATCACCATGCGCTGCGGTTCGGCTGCGTCCTGTCGCAAAAGGCCCATCATGCCCGCCGTCCGCAAGGCAATGACCATCTGCGATTCCCAGGCCATGCGCGCCATCTGCTGCCACAGCATCAGCGGCGCCTGCATGGCCGAGTAGTTCATCATTCCGAAACCCATCACACGAATTCCCTTTGCGCGAACAACAGGCGAGAGAGGCTGCGCCCATGGCGACGAAATGCCAAGAGGCCGGCTGGGACGGATCTTTGCCCTATGGCCTTGCTGCCGCACCCGGTATACAGGAAAAATCATGACCAAATCCGTGACGCTCCGACGCCCCGACGACTGGCACCTGCACCTGCGCGATGGCGCCATGCTGCAGGCAGTGGCTTCATTTTCCGGCCATTTTGGCCGGGCGATCATCATGCCGAACCTGGTGCCGCCCGTGGTGACGGGGGCGCAGGCGGCCGCCTATCGCGACCGGATCCGGGCCGCGCTGGGTCCGAAAGTGACGTTGCGTCCATTGATGACGCTCTACCTGACCGAAACCACCGATCCGGCCGATGTGGTGGCCGCCCATGCCGGGGGAATCATCTCGGCCGTCAAGCTTTATCCGGCCGGGGCGACCACCAATTCGGCCTCGGGCGTGCGCGACTTCGACAAGGTGCGAGGCGTGCTGGAAGCCATGGCCGAAGCCGGCATCCCGCTGCTCTTCCATGGCGAGGTCACCGATCCGGCGGTGGACATCTTCGACCGCGAGGCGGCGTTCATCGACCGCGTGCTGGACCCGATCCGCCGCGCCACGCCCGGCCTGCGCGTGGTGATGGAACATATCACCACGTCGGACGGCGTGGATTATGTCGCCGCCAACGACGATATCGGCGCGACCATCACCACCCACCACCTGGTCATCAACCGCAACCACATCCTGGCGGGCGGCATCCGGCCGCATTACTACTGCCTGCCGGTCGCCAAGCGCGAAACCCACCGGCTGGCGCTGCGCAAAGCGGCGGTCTCGGGCGATGGGCGCTTCTTCCTCGGCACCGACTCGGCGCCGCATCCCGACCGCGCCAAGGAAGCGGCCTGCGGCTGCGCCGGCTGCTTCACCGCGCCGAACACCATGTCCATCCTGGCGCAGGTCTTCGAGGAGGAAGGCGCGCTCGACCGGCTCGAAGGCTTCGCCTCGCTCAACGGCGCCGCCTTCTACGGCATGGAGCCGAACCAGGACCGCATCCGGCTGGTCCGGCGCGACACGCCCGCCGAATATCCGACCCATATCGCCGCCGGCGACGAAACCGTCACCGTCTTCGACCCCGGCTTCCCGCTCTACTGGCACGTTGAGGACCCCGCATGACCCTGCCCTTCCCTCCGCATGAGGAAATCGCCCGGCTGACCGCCCGCATGCTGCTGGAGATCAAGGCGGTGCACTTCAACGCGGCCGAGCCCTTTACCTATGCCTCGGGGCTGAAGGGACCGACCTATATCGACTGCCGCAAGCTGATCAGCTTTCCGCGCATCCGCTCGACGCTGATGGATTTCCTGGCGGCGACCGTGCTGCGCGAAGCGGGCTTTGCCGCCTTCGACAATGTCGCCGGCGGCGAGACGGCGGGCATCCCCTTCGCCGCCTTCGTGGCCGAGCGGCTGGAACTGCCGATGACCTATGTGCGCAAGAAGCCCAAGGGCTACGGCCGCAACGCGCGGATCGAAGGCGCCATGACCGAGGGCCAGCGGGTGCTGCTGGTCGAGGACCTGACCACCGACGGCGGCTCGAAGCTGAGCTTCGTCGATGCGATCCGCGAGACCGGCGCGACCTGCGCCGATACGGCGGTGATCTTCTATTACGGCATCTTCCCCGAAACCACGCAGCGCCTGGCCGACCATGGCGTCCGGCTGCACTATCTCTGCACCTGGTGGGACGTGCTGGCCGAAGCCAAGGCGCAAGGCTTCTATGACGAGGCGACGCTCACCGAAGTCGAAAGCTTCCTGACCGATCCCCGCGCCTGGCAAGCCGCGCATCCCTGAAATCCCCGCGGCGGCTGCAGTGAGCTTCCGCACGGTCGCATGGGTATTTAGGAAACGGAAAGGCCGGGTGCCGCACCTTGTCTTTTCCGTTTTTCAAATACCCATGCCGCCCTTGCCACAGGCGCGGGGGCGGCAATTCGCCCACAGCTTATCCACAGCATATCCCGATGGACCCCGGGGCGCATAAGGTGGATAACGACCCCCAGCCGAGTCGGACGTCGGAGAGCATGGGATGAGCGAGTTGCGCGCCGTCGAAGTCAGGAAGCCCGGCGAGATCGCCGAGGCCGCCGCCGCGCAGGCGGTGCCCTTCTCGATCGAGGCCGAGCAGCAGTTGCTGGGTGCGCTCCTGACCAATAACGAGGTCTACGACCACGTTTCCCGCATCATCCAGGCGCGGCATTTCTACGATCCGGTCCATCGACGCATCTACGAGATCTGCGCCGAGCGCATCGCCAGGAACGCGCTGGCAAGCCCCGTGACGATCAAGGCCTTCATGGAGCACGACGCCGGGCTCAAGGAATTGGGCGGCCCGGCCTATCTGGCGCGGCTGGCGGGGGCGGCGATCTCGTCCCATGCCGCACGCGACTATGCGCAGATGATCCGCGAATTCGCCCTGCGCCGCGAGTTGATCGGGCTGGGCCAGGACATCGCCGCGCGTGCCTCGACCGTCTCGGTCAGCGATTCCGCCGAGGAGCAGATCAAGGAAGCCGAGCAGGTCCTCTACAAGCTCGGCGAGCAGGGCGTGGCCGAACGCGGGTTCCAGAGTTTCCTTGCCGCCGTCACCGGGGCCCTGAACGCCGCCAATGCCGCCTTCAGCCGGGGCGGCGGGCTGTCGGGCGTCTCGACCGGGCTGGTCGACCTCGACGGCAAGATGGGCGGGTTGAACCGATCGGACCTGATCATCCTGGCCGGCCGGCCCTCGATGGGCAAGACCTCGCTGGCGACCAACATCGCCTTCAACGTCGCCAAGTCGCACAAGCTGGGCGAATTGCCCGACGGCAGCCATGGCACGGTGGCGGGGGGCGTCGTCGGCTTCTTCAGCCTGGAGATGTCGGCAGAGCAGCTGGCCGCGCGCATCCTGTCCGAAGCCGCCGAGGTTCCCAGCGAGGCGATCCGCCGCGGCGACATGACCGAGGACGAGTTCCGCCGCTTCGTCAAGGCCGCGCATGACTTGCAGAACTGCCCGCTTTACATCGACGATACGCCGGCACTGCCGATCAATCAGTTGGCCGCGCGTGCCCGCAAGCTCAAGCGCACCATGGGGCTGGACCTGCTGATCGTGGACTATCTCCAGCTTCTGCGCGCAGCCTCGGCCAAGGACAGCCGCGTCAACGAGGTCAGCGAGATCACCCAGGGCCTCAAGGCCGTCGCCAAGGAACTGGACATCCCCGTCATCGCCCTGTCGCAGCTGTCGCGCCAGGTCGAGGCGCGCGAGGACAAGCGCCCGCAGCTTTCCGACCTGCGCGAATCCGGCAGCATCGAGCAGGACGCCGACATCGTGATGTTCGTCTTCCGCGAGGAATATTACCGCGAGCGCGAGAAGCCCGCCGACCACGACCTCGACAAGATGGCCACCTGGCAGCAGGTCATGGAATCCTGCCACGGCAAGGCCGAGGTCATCATCGGCAAGCAGCGCCACGGCCCCATCGGCACGGTCGAGCTGTCCTTCGAGGGCCGCTTCACCCGCTTCGGAAACCTGGAAAAACACCGCAGCTGGGATCCTGCCGAATGAACCTGCCGGTGCCTTTCGTCACCATCGGCCTGCTGATCCTGTCGAACCTGTTCATGACCGTCGCCTGGTACGGGCATCTGAAGTTCAAGGCCGCGCCGCTGCTGCTGGTCATCCTGGTCAGCTGGGGCATCGCCTTCTTCGAATACGTGTTGCAGGTGCCGGCGAACCGCAGCGGCTACGGGCATTTCAACGCCGCGCAGCTCAAGACCATCCAGGAGGTGATCAGCCTTTCGGTCTTCGTGCTGTTCTCCTGGGCCTGGCTGGGCGAGAAGCTGACCTGGAACGTGGCGGCCGGCTTTGCCTGCATCTGCTTCGGCGCCTTCCTGATCTTCCACAATTCCGGCAGCACTGCGCATTGACGCGAAACAGTACCGCGTAAACAGGCGATTGCCTTCGCCCGCCGGCCGGGCAAAGGTGCGGGCATGAGCAGCGCGCCCCCCTCCACCCCCCGCCGTCCAAGCATCCTGACGCTGGTTTCGATCTCGGCCGCCGGGGCGCTTTCGATGAATATCTTCCTGCCCTCGCTGCCGGCCATGGCGCGGGATTTCGGCGTGGAATACGGCTTCATGCAGCTGTCCGTCTCGGCCTTCCTGGCGGTCAGCGCGGTCCTGCAACTGCTTTGCGGCCCGATCAGCGACCGTTTTGGGCGCCGGCCGGTGGTGCTGGGCTCGTTTGCGATCTTCCTGCTGGCGACCCTTGGGGCGCTGCTGGCCACGGATGCCGGCTGGTTCATGCTTTTCCGCCTGATCCAGGCGGTGGTGACGACCGGCTTCGTCATCAGCCGTGCCGTGGTGCGCGACATCGTGCCGGCCGAACAGGCGGCCAGCATGATCGGCTATGTCACCATGGGCATGTCGCTGGTGCCGATGGTCGCGCCCACCCTGGGCGGCGTTCTGGACGAGACGCTGGGCTGGCGGGCCAGCTTCGTCGCCATGGGGCTGGCCGGGCTGGCGGTCATGACGCTGTGCGCCTTCGACCTGACCGAGACGGCGCGCGGCGGCGGCGTGCCGCTGCGCCAGCAGGTCGCGACCTATCCGGTCCTGGCCCGTTCGCAGCGGTTCTGGGGCTATGCGCTGGCCGCGACGCTCAGCGCCGGATCGTTCTACGCCTATCTGGGCGGCGCGCCCTTTGTCGGCCAGGTGGTGCTGCACCTGTCGCCGGCCGAGGTCGGCTACTGGTTCGCCGGCCCCTCGATCGGCTATGCGCTGGGGAATTACCTTTCGGCCCGGTTCTCGACCCGGATCGGCATGAACCGGATGATCCTGTCGGGAGCGCTGATCTGCTCGGTCTTCCTAGTGCTGGCGCTGGTGGTCGACCTGATGGGCGGGCTGACGCCGCTGGTCTTCTTCGGCTCGGTCGGGCTGATGGGGCTGGGCAACGGCATGCTCCTGCCCAACGCCAATGCCGGGATGATGAGCGTGCGCCCCGAACTGGCCGGCACCGCCAGCGGGCTGGGCGGCGCCATGGCGGTGGCGGGCGGCGCGGGCCTGGCCGCGCTGGCCGGCGCGCTGCTGCACGACGATACCGGCGCCTTGCCGCTGCTGGTCATCATGGCGGGGTCGGCCGTCGCCTCGATCGGCTTCATCCTGTGGGTCATGATCCGCGAAAGGCAGGTCATCAGCCGCGGCTGATCCCTCTTGCGGCAAGGCATTTGCAAAGCGTATCCCTGTCTTTGCAAAGCCAGGAGGTCAGATGGCCACCCAGAAGATCTATGCCGGCGTCGCGCTGCGCGAGACGCGTGCCCGCGCCGGGCTGACCCAGCGCGCCTTCGCCGACCGGCTGGGCGTTTCACTGCCCTATCTTTCGCAGATGGAGAACAACCACCGCCCGGTCTCGGCCGGGGTTCTGCTGCGGCTCGCCTCGGAATTCTCGGTCGATCTGGGCGCCATGGCGGTGGGCGATGCCGAGCGCATGGTGATGGACATGGCCGAGGCGCTGGCCGATCCGCTGTTCGACGCGACGCCGCCGCGTGCCGACCTGCGGCTGGCCGCGACCAATGCGCCGGCGCTGGCCCGCGCGTTCCTAGACCTCTATCGCGCCCATCGCGAGGGGCAGGAGCGGCTGGCCGCACTGGACGAGGCGCTTGGCGCCGGGGCGCAGAATGCCACGCCCTCGCCCTGGGAAGAGGTGCGCGACTTCTTCCATTACTGCGACAACTATATCGACGCCGTGGACCGCGCCGCCGAGCATTTCGCCCGTTCGCGTCCCGACCTGCGCCCGCTGGACCGCGCCATCGCCGCGCTGGCCGAGCGCGGCATCGAGGTGGTCATGGCCGAGTTGGGCAGCGGCCCGGTCTATCTGCGCGAGGGCAAGCGCATCACGCTGAACGCGGCGGCCGAGCCCGCGACGCAAGCCTTCCAGCTGTTGCATCTGCTGGCGCTGGAAACGCGCGGCGACCTTCTGGAAGCGACGCTGGAGCTTGCGCGGTTCCGCAGCGCCTCAGCCCGCGACATCGCGCGACTGGGGCTGGCGAACTATTTCGCCGGCGCGGCGATGATGCCCTATGCCCAGTTTCTTGCCACCGCCCGGACCGAACGGCACGACCTGGAACGGCTGGCGCATCTGTTCCACGCCTCGCTGGAACAGGTCGCGCATCGGCTCTCGACCCTGCAACGCGGCGGCGACCGGGGGGTGCCGTTCTTTTTCGTCCGCGTCGATCAGGCGGGCACGATCACCAAGCGCCACTCCGCCACGCGGATGCAATTCGCCCGTTTCGGCGGCGCCTGCCCGCTGTGGAACGTGCATCAGGCCTTCGAGACGCCCGGCCGCTTCCTGCGGCAACTGGCCGAGACGCCGGACGGCAAGCGTTACCTGCTGCTGGCGCGGGACGTATCGAAACCCGCGGGCGCCTTTGGCGCCCCCGTGCGCCGCTTCGCCATCGGGCTGGGCTGCGAGATCAGCCATGCCCGCGAGGTGGTCTATGCCGACGGGCTGGATATCGGCAATCCGCAGCTGTTCGAGCCGATCGGCGTCTCTTGCCGGATCTGCCCCCGGCCGAACTGCCATCAGCGTTCCGTGCCCCCCGTGGACCGCCATATCCGCATCCCCCCGGATCGGCCCGGGCCGCTGCCCTATGAGATCGCCTGAAACGGCCGCAAACGCCCCGAACCGCCGCACGGTTCCTGCGCCGGCCGCGAAAACCGCAAGGGAATCGCCCGGCCCGGCACCGGGATCAGGGCACCCTGCCCATTTGCGTGGCAAACTCCCCAGTCTGCGACAAATGGGCGCTGTGGCCGGCCGAAAGCGATCCGGGCAATCGTGCTGACAAATTATACTTTCCATTTCAGCCATTTGTCTGGATTATTCCCGAGATCAATCTTGGGTTGCATTGCCGATCGCCCTTGCCACCGGCGGATATCCACCCGCCGCTCGGGCATGGATCGGCGTCAATCCGCCCAAGGGATGTGCAGAGGCCCCACCGCTGTTGCGCTTTGAGCACAGGTCGGATTTATCCGTGCGCAGCCATGACCGCCTCTGCCCGGCAGGTCGGCCGAAACAATATGGACCCGGGACATTGCGCATCACTCATAGCCTGAATTCGGTGCTTGAGCGCTGGCTGCCAGAGCAGCGCCTCTTCCTGAAATCGGACAAAACGACCCGCTTCCTGCGGCTGCGTCCGGCCACGCAGCTTCTTGGCCTTGGCGGGATCGCACTGGTTTTCGGCTGGTCGATCATCGCCAGCTCGATCCTGGTCATCGACGCGATCAGCGCCGGCTCGGCCCGCGACGAGGCGCGGCTGGCGCAAAGCGCCTTCGAAGCGCGGCTGACCGACCTGTCCGCCGAACGCGACCGCCGCGCCGCCGAGGCCGCGGCCGCGCAGAACCGCTTTGCCGTCGCGCTGGACCAGGTGTCGCGCATGCAGTCGCTGCTGCTGGAATCCGAAGCGCAGCGGCGCGAACTGGAAACCGGCCTGGGCGCGGTGCAGGCCAGCCTGCAGGATGTCGTGAGGGCCCAGCACCAGGCCGAGGCCCTGGCCGCCGCCGATGGCGAGGCCGCCCCCGTCCGCACCGCCGAACTGCAAGCCGCACTGGACATCCTGTCGGGCGAACTGAAGCAGGCGGCCAGCCAGCGCATCGAGGCAGTGCAGCAGGCCGAGGACGCCAAGCGCCTTGCCGACGCCGTCACGCTGGAGCGCGACCAGATCGTCGCGCGCAACGACGAAATCCTGGCGCAGCTCGAAGATGCCGTCTCGGTCTCGGTCAAGCCGCTGGACGACATGTTCCGCGCCGTCGGCATGAACCCGGACGAGATCCTCAAGACCGTGCGCCGCGGCTATTCCGGCCAGGGCGGGCCGCTGAACCCGGTCAGCTATTCCTCCAGCGGCAATGCCGAGATCAGCCAGGGCGAGGCCAAGGCCAACGAGATCCTGATCACGCTGGACCAGGTGAACAGCTATCGCATCGCCATCGAGAAGATGCCACTGGCCATGCCGGTGAAGTCGGCTTTCCGCTATACCTCGCCCTTCGGCCGGCGCTGGGGCCGCGCGCATGAGGGCATCGACATGGCCGCCCCGGTCGGCACGCCGGTCTATGCCACGGGCGAGGGCACGGTAATCTTTGCCGGCTGGCAGCGCGGCTATGGCAACCTGATCAAGATCCAGCACGAGCTGGGCACCGAAACCCGCTATGGCCACCTGTCCAAGATTCGCGTGAAGGCCGGCCAAAAGGTATCGCGCGGCAGCCAGATCGGTGATATGGGCAATACCGGCAGATCGACCGGCTCGCATCTTCATTACGAAGTCCGCGTGAACGGCCGTGCCGTGAATCCCATGAGCTTCATCAAGGCAGCCCAAAATGTTTTCTAAGACCCGTGTCACCGAACCTGGCCCCCGCACCCAGCCGACCCCCGAGCCCGAACCCGCGCGCAGCCTCGACACGAGTTACGACATTCCGGCAGCCGCGCCGCGGGCGCGCACCACGCCTTCGGTCCTGTCCTCGGACCTGACCGTCACCGGCAATATCCAGACCCAGGGCGACATCCAGATCGAAGGCACGGTCGAGGGCGACATCCGTGCCCATCAGCTGGTCGTCGGCGAAAGCGCCACCATCCGCGGCGAGATCGTCGCCGAGGAGGTGGTGGTGAACGGCCGCGTCGTCGGCCGCGTCCGTGGCCTGAAGGTCCGCCTGACTGCCACCGCCCGCGTCGAAGGCGACATCATCCACAAGACCATCGCCATCGAATCCGGCGCCCATTTCGAAGGCTCGGTCCAGCGCCAGGAAGATCCGCTGGCCAATGGCGTCACCAAGAAGCTGGCGCCCCCCACCGCGCGCGAGGCCGACGCGGCCGAGTGATCGCAGGATCATCCGGCAGGACGGGCGGCCCTTGTGCCGCCCTTTTTCATGACATCGGCTCGGCGTCCGGCATCAGCAGGCGATACATGTGCCAGCTGGCATGGCCCAGCACCGGCAGCACGATGAACAGCCCCAGGAACAGCGGCACGATGCCGGCAAACAGCAACGTGGCGATCACCAGCGCCCAGGACAGCATGACCGGCAGATTGGCCCCGACCGCCTGAAAGCTGGCGATGATGGCCGAGGCCAGGTCCACCTCGCGGTCCAGGATCAGCGGCAGCCCGACCACGGTGATCGAGAACAGCAGCGCCGCAAAGCCCGCACCGATCGCCGTCCCTGCCACCAGCATGACCAGGCCGCGGCCCTGCAACAGCACCTCGGGCGAGGAGGTGATGTTGGTCAGCGCCGAAACGCCCATGAACAGCGCAAAGATGGTATGGGCGACAAAGACCCAGAACATGAACATCAACAGGATGACCATGGCCATCGAGGGCACCTGCCGGTCCTTTTGCGCGATGACGACGGCCAGCACCTCGCGCCAGATCAGCGGCCGGTCCGATTCGATGCGCCGGCTGACCTCGTAAAGACCGACGGCGGCAAAGGGCGCGATCAGCGGAAAGCCGACGACGAAGGGCATCAACCACCATTCCTGCCCCGCAGCCGTGGCGACCGTAGTCAGCACCAGCCCGCCCATGACATAGAAGGCCGCGAACAGCAGGCCAAAGGCGGGGGCGCGGCGGAAATCCCGCCAGCCCGCCGCCAGCACCGCCGGAATGGCGTCAAGGCCGATCACCGCCGGCAGCGGGATCTCGTCCGGGCCCGGATCGGGCAAGGGGTCGGGCAGCGGCTCCCGCTCGGGATCGGGAATCGGGGTGGGAATGGGTTTGGGGTCCGAATCGGTCACGACCATCTGTTCCTCCGTCGATGGGACAAAGGTTAGCAGGCCGATGGTAAAGAAACAGCCTCAGCGCGCGAAACGGCCGACCAGCGCATCCCTGACGGTGGGCGAGACGAATTTCGAGACGTCCCCGCCCAGCCGCGCGATCTCCTTGACCAGCTTCGAGGCGATGGCCTGGCGGCGGGCATCGGCCATCAGGAACACGGTCTCGATGCTGTCGTCCATGGCCCGGTTCATGCCGACCATCTGGAATTCGTATTCGAAATCCGCCACCGCCCGCAGCCCGCGCACGATGACCGTGGCGCCGACATCGCGGGCGCAATCGATCAGCAGGTTCTCGAACGGGTGGACGACGATCTCGCCGCCGCGCTTGGCGACGATCCGGTCGCATTCCTCGCGCACCATGGCGACGCGATCCTCAAGCGCGAACAGCGGGCTCTTGTCGCGGTTGATGGCGACGCCGATCACCAGCCGGTCCACCAACTCCAGCGCGCGCTGGATGATGTCCTGATGACCCAGAGTGATGGGATCGAAGGTGCCTGGGTAAAGCCCGATGCGCATGGGATTGCCTTCTCCTCGCCGAATGCCGACAGTCAAACAGGGTTTCGCCAAGGAATGCAAGGCCATGCGCCCATCCGGCGATTCGCGGGACGGGCGGGAAGGCGCCGGCTCAATTGCCCATGATCATGCCGGTCAGGGCCTCTTTCTCGGCCGCAAGCTCCTTGAGCCGGGCCGAGACCGCATCGCCGATCGAGATCAGCCCCACCATCGCGCCCGCCTCGTCCACCACCGGCAGGTGGCGGAAACGGCCCTGGGTCATGCGGTCCAGAATCACCAGCGCGTCCTCGCCTGTGGTGCAGGTCGCAAGCTTGTGGGTCATCAGTTCGGTGATCGGCAGGCCAAGCACATCGGCGCCGCGCCGGCCCAGTTCGCGCACGATGTCGCGTTCGGACAGGATGCCCAGCGGAACCTTGCCATCCTCGGAGACCACGATCGCACCGATGCGCTTTTCCGAGAGCAGCTTGGCGGCATCGGCCACGCTGGCGCCCGGGGCGACGGTGAAAATCTCGCCGCTGGCTTTCATCGAAAGGATCTGGTTGACGAGCATTGCTATTCCTCCTCAGGCTGGCGAAGGCTGTCCTGGCGCCCAGCGTCACCTCAACCCGCGCTTGCGTCAAGCCCGATGTCGCAGTGCAGCGATCAAGGGACGACAAGCGCCTGAAGCCGCGCCACCTCGGCCCGGATGCCCTGCGCCAGCGCATCCGCCAGCCGGTTCATCCGCTGCGAGCGGCGGTCGTCGGCGTGCCGGATCAGCCAGAAGCTGCGCCTGAGCGAAATCTGGTCTGCCAGAACCCGCCGCACGCCGGGGCAAAAGGGAATCGCAAAGTCGTGCACGATGCCCAGCCCCGCCCCCACCCGGATCGCCTGCATCTGCACCGAGACCGAGTTCGAGGTCAGCGCCGCCCATTCCGCGCCCGTCTCGGTCAGGTAATCCAGTTCGCGGTCGAAGATCATGTCGGCGATATAGCCGATCATGCGATGACCGCGCAGATCCTCGCGCGAGCGGATCGGCGGATGGGCGCGCAGGTAATCCTCATGCGCCGCCAGGTGCAGCTGATAGTCGGTCAGCCGCTGCACCACCAGCCGCCCCGCCTGCGGCTGCGAAACGGCGATGGCCATGTCCGCCTCGCGCTTGGACAGGTTGAAGACCCGCGGCAGCGCGACGATCTGGATCTCCAGCTGCGGATGCGCCTCGGAAAGGCGCGCGCAGACCTGCGGCAAAAGATAGTTCGCGCAGCCGTCCGGCGCGCCGATGCGCAGCTGTCCCGTCAGGTCGCCCGGCCCGCTCAGCGCCTCTTCGGCACCGCTCAGCGCCGCCTCGACCGCCTCGGCATGGGGAAGCAGCCGCTCGCCCTCGGGCGCCAGCGCATAGCCCTGCGGCGTCTTGACGAAAAGCTTGGCCCCCAGCGCGCCTTCCAGCCGCGCCACCCGCCGGCCCACCGTCGAGGCGTCGATGCCGAGCCGGCGACCGGCCCCCGACAGGCTGTCGGCGCGCGCCACGGCCAGAAAGATGCGCAGGTCGTCCCAGTCCATGCCGGCCACCTTTGCAGAAATGCAAAACCCTTTTGCCAGACTTCCTCTTTTTCCGGCAATGCTGCAAGTCTATGATCCGCCCGAACCGTGAAACCCTCGGGAGGCACCCATGGAAGAACTTTCGCACTGGATCGACGGCAAAGAGGTCAAGGGCACCTCGGGCCGCTTCAGCGATGTCATGAACCCGGCGACCGGCGAAGTGATCGCCCGCTTGCCGCTGGCCACCCCGGCCGAGCTGGACGCCGCCGTGCGCAGCGCCGAAAAGGCGCAGGTCGCCTGGGCCGCCACCAACCCGCAGCGCCGCGCGCGGGTGATGATGAAATTCGGCCAGCTCATTAACGACAACATGGACAAGCTGGCCGAGCTGGTCTCGCGCGAGCATGGCAAGACCCTGCCCGATGCGCGCGGCGACGTGCAGCGCGGCCTTGAGGTGATCGAGGTCTGCATGGGCGCGCCGGCGCTGCTCAAGGGCGAGTTCACCGACAATGGCGGCCCCGGCATCGACCTTTACTCGATGCGCCAGCCGCTGGGCGTGGTCGCGGGCATCACCCCCTTCAACTTCCCGGCGATGATCCCGCTGTGGAAGATGGGTCCGGCGCTGGCTTCGGGCAACGCGATGATCCTGAAGCCGTCCGAGCGCGTGCCCTCGACCTCGATCATGCTGGCGAAACTGGCACAAGAGGCCGGGCTGCCCGACGGCGTGCTGCAGGTCGTCAACGGCGACAAGGAGATCGTGGACGCGATCCTGGACCACCCGACTGTGCAGGCCGTGGGCTTCGTGGGCTCGACCCCGATCGCGCAATACATCTATGGCCGCGCCGCCGCCAACGGCAAGCGCGCGCAATGCTTCGGCGGCGCCAAGAACCACATGCTGATCATGCCCGATGCCGACCTGGACAAGGCGGCGGACGCGCTGGTCGGCGCCGGCTTCGGCGCGGCGGGCGAACGCTGCATGGCGATCTCGGTCGCGGTGCCGGTCGGCGACAAGACTGCCGACGCGCTGATCGAACGGCTGATCCCCAAGATCGAAAAGCTGAAGGTCGGCCCCTATACCGCCGGCGATGACGTGGATTTCGGCCCGGTCATCACCAAGGCGGCGCAGGAGCGCATCAACCGCCTGATCGATTCCGGCGTGGAACAGGGCGCCAAGCTGGTCGTGGACGGTCGCGGGCTGAAGATCCAGGGCTATGAGAACGGCTTCTTCTGCGGCCCGTCGCTCTTCGACAACGTGACCCGCGACATGGAGATCTACAAGGAAGAGATCTTCGGCCCGGTGCTCTCGACCGTGCGGGCGCAAAGCTACGAGGATGCGCTGAACCTGGTCATGGACAACGACTATGGCAACGGCACGGCGATCTATACCGCCGACGGCGACACAGCGCGCGACTTCGCCAGCCGGGTGAACGTGGGCATGGTCGGCATCAACTTCCCGATCCCGGTGCCGCTGAGCTACTACACCTTCGGCGGCTGGAAGAAGTCGGCCTTCGGCGACCTGAACCAATACGGCCCGGACGCCTTCCGCTTCTACACCAAGACCAAGACCGTCACCGCCCGCTGGTTCTCGGGCATCAAGGACGGCGTGGCGCTGAACTTCAAGGCCATGGACTAAGCGACTTTCGGGCGGGGGCGGAGACGCCCCCGCCCTTTTCCGCGCAAGCCTGCAAAACTTGCGCAACATTTCCCGGCCATGACCGGCAAGATACATCATCACGAAAGACATGAGGGGGAGCACATGGATTTCGCGCTGAGCGAAGAGCAGCAGGCGATATTCGATCTGGCCCGGGATTTCGGGACGGCGGAAATCGCGCCCCAAGCCCGCGCCTGGGAAGAGGCGGGCACCATTCCGCGCGAACTGTGGCAAAAGGCCGCCGAGCTGGGTTTCGGCGGCGTCTATGTCGGCGAGGAACACGGCGGCACCGGGCTTTCGCGCCTGGACGCGACGCTGGTCTTCGAGGCGCTGGCCATGGCCTGCCCCTCGGTCGGCTCGTTCCTGTCGATCCACAACATGTGCGGCGG
Organism: Paracoccus denitrificans; assembly: GCF_900100045.1. Lineage (GTDB taxonomy): Bacteria > Pseudomonadota > Alphaproteobacteria > Rhodobacterales > Rhodobacteraceae > Paracoccus > Paracoccus denitrificans. Next base: position 114,268 of record NZ_FNEA01000002.1, read on the forward strand.
CATGATCGACAAGTTCGGCACCGACGCGAACAAGGCGCGCTGGCTGCCCGGCCTGTGCAGCATGGAAAAGGTGTTCTCCTATTGCCTGACCGAGCCGGGCTCGGGCTCGGACGCCGCCGCGCTGCGCACGCGGGCCGAGCGGGTCGAGGGCGGCTGGAAGCTGAACGGCACCAAGGCCTTCATCTCGGGCGGCAGCTATTCGGATTGCTATCTGGTCATGGTCCGCACCGGGCAGGACGGGCCGCGCGGCATCTCGACCATGGTGGTCGAGGCCGGCACGCCCGGCCTCAGCTTCGGCGCGCTCGAGCACAAGATGGGCTGGAAGGCGCAGCCGACCGCCCAGGTGCAGTTCGACGATTGCGTGATCCCCGAGGAAAACCTGATCGGCGAGGAAGGCCGGGGCTTCGCCTATGCCATGGCGGGCTTGGACGGCGGGCGGCTGAACATCTCGGCCGGTGCGCTTGGCGGCGCGCAGGCGGCGCTGGACGCGACGCTGCGCTACATGGGCGAGCGTCGCGCCTTTGGCCAGACGCTGGACCAGTTCCAGGCGCTGCAATTCCGCCTGGCCGAGATGGAGACGGCGCTGCAATCCTCGCGCATCTTCCTGCGCCAGGCGGCATGGAAGCTGGACCGGGGCGACCGCGACGCCAGCAAGTTCTGCGCCATGGCCAAGCTGCATGTGACCGACCGCGCCTTCGAGGTCGCCAATCAGTGCCTGCAATTGCATGGCGGTTACGGCTATCTTGCCGATTACGGGATCGAAAAGATCGTGCGCGACCTGCGCGTGCACCAGATCCTGGAAGGCACCAATGAAATCATGCGGCTGATCGTCGGCCGCGGCCTGCTGGCGGAGCGTGACTGAATGGCCGAGATGATCATCCGCAAGGACCGCCGCGCCGGGCGCCTGACCTTCAACCGCCCGCAGGCGCTGAACGCGCTGAGCCACGAGATGGCGCTGGCCATCGACGCGGCGCTGCAAGAGTGGCGCGACGATCCCGAGGTGGCGCTGGTCGTCATCGATGCCGAGGGCGAGCGCGCCTTCTGCTCGGGCGGCGACATCGCCGCGGTCTATCGCGCCGGGCTGGAAGGCGACCACCGGGTCGGCCGCGAGTTCTTTCGCGACGAATACCGCATGAACGCGCGGATCGCCGAATATCCCAAGCCCATCGTCGCCTTCATGCAGGGCTTCGTGATGGGCGGCGGCGTCGGCGTCGGCGGCCATGCCAGCCACCGCATCGTCGGCGACAGCACCCAGATCGCCATGCCCGAAACCGGCATCGGCCTGATCCCGGACGTGGGCGGCAGCTGGCTTCTGGGCCATGCGCCCGGCCGCTGCGGCGAATACCTGGGCCTGACCGGCGCGCGGATCGGCGCCGGCGACGCGATCTTCACCGGCTTTGCGGACAGCTATATCCCCGAGGCGGAATGGCCGGCGCTGATCGAGCGGCTGGCCGAGACCGGCGACGTGGCGGCGCTCGCGCCCCACCCCCGCCCCGAGGCGCCGCTGGAGGGCCGCGACCTTTCGGCCTTCGGCGGCCATACCGTGGCCGAGATCGTCGCCGCGCTGGAGGCGGCGGGCGACGAGGCGGCGCTGAAGCCGCTGCGCCGCAACTCGCCCCTGTCGATGGCGGCTACGCTGGCGCTGGTGCGTGCCGCGCGCGGCGATGCTAGCCTGCGCGACAGCCTGGCGCGAGAGCTGCGCTTTACCGCCCGCGCCACGGCCGAGAGCGATTTCCTGGAAGGCGTGCGGGCGCAGATCATCGACAAGGATCGCAACCCGCAATGGTCGGCCGATGCCAGCCCGGCGCATGTCGAGGCGATGCTGGCACCGCTGGGCGAGGACGAAATCGAATGGGAGAACGGCAAATGAAGATCGGATTCATCGGCTTGGGCAATATGGGCGGCCCGATGGCGGCCAATCTGGCCAAGGCGGGGCACAAGGTCGCGGGCTTCGACCTGGCCGCGCCGATGCCCGGGGGCGTCGTCAAGGCCGCCAGCGCCGCCGAGGCTGCCGCGGGCGCCGAGGTGGTGATCACCATGCTGCCGAACGGCGCCATCCTGCGCGCGGTCGCGGATGAGATCGTCCCGGCCATGGCCGCGGGCGCGGTGTTCTGCGATTGCTCGACGGTGGACGTGGAAAGCGCCCGCGCGGTGGCCGGGCAGGCGCAGGCGGCGGGCCTGGGCGCGCTGGACGCGCCGGTCTCGGGCGGGGTCGGCGGTGCCACCGCCGGCACGCTGACCTTCATGGTCGGCGGTTCGGCCGAGGCTTTCGACAAGGTGAAGCCGCTCTTCGACATCATGGGCCAGAAGGCGGTGCATTGCGGCGAGGCGGGCGCCGGCCAGGCCGCCAAGATCTGCAACAACATGATCCTGGGCGTGACCATGATCGCCACCTGCGAGGCATTTGCGCTGGCCGACAAGCTGGGGCTGGACCGCGCGAGGATGTTCGACGTGGTATCGACCTCCTCGGGCTATAGCTGGTCGATGAACGCCTATTGCCCTGCGCCGGGGGTGGGGCCGGCGTCGCCTGCCGACAACGGCTACAAGCCGGGCTTCGCCGCCGAGCTGATGCTCAAGGATCTGCGGCTGTCCCAGCAGGCCGCCGAGGCCGCGGATGCCGACACGCCGATGGGCGAACTGGCCGCCGCGCTCTATGCCCGCTTCGTCGAGGACGAGGACGGAAAGGGCCGCGATTTCTCGGCCATGCTGCCCAGATTCGAGGCTCGGCACCGGCAGGGCTGATTTCTCGCATTCGTGAGGGAGCCGATCGGGGGTTTGCGGCGTTTAACCCTCGATCAAGTTTTCTGTGCCAGGCTGGAGCCATGTTACGCAATCGCCAGAGCCTGATTCTCGCCGCCGGGCTGCTCGCCGTCCTTGCCCCGGCCACTCTTGCCCAAAGTGCCGGGCAGGCGGCGGAACCGGCCGCCGCCGAAGCGCCCACCATGCTGCGGGTGGGTGACCGCCTCGACAACGCGCGCCTGCATCAGGTGACGCGCCCCGGTCTCTACGGCATGAGCGAGGCGCCCTCGGGCAGCCGCTACGGCATCGTCGACGGCAAGCTGATCCGCTATGACCCGGAAAGCGCGCAGGTACTGTCGATCATCCGGCAGGTGGACCGGATCATGGACTAGACTTGCAGCAGGGCGCGCGCCGCCTCTTTCGCGGCGGGCGTGATCTCTTCGCCCGAAAGCATGCGTGCGATCTCTTCGATGCGCTGGCTGGCGGTCAGCGCCGTGACCTGCGAGGTGGTCATGCCGTCCTGCACCGATTTCGCCACCCGGAAGTGATGCCCGCCAAGCGCCGCGACCTGCGGACTGTGGGTGACGACCAGCACCTGCGCCCCCTCGGCCAGCCGGGCAAGGCGCCGGCCCACCGCATCGGCGGTGGCGCCGCCCACGCCGCGGTCGATCTCGTCGAAGATCAGCACCAGCGCATCGTTGCCCCGCGCCAGGCAGACCTTGAGCGCCAGCAGGAAACGCGACAACTCGCCGCCCGAGGCGATGCGGTCGAGCGGACCGGCCGGCGCGCCCGGATTGGTGGCGACGGTGAAGGCGGCGATATCGCGGCCCTCAGGGCCCGGCTCGGCCTCGGACAGCCGGGTTCTGAAAACCGCCCGCTCCATCTTCAAGGGCGCAAGCTCGGCCGCCATCGCGGCATCGAGCCGCTCAGCAGCCGCGGCGCGCTGTTGCGAAAGGGCAGCCGCCGCCGCGTCGTAGGCGGCATCGGCCGCAGCCACCGCGTCGCGCAGGCGCGCCAGATCCCCCTCGCCCGCGTCTATCCGAGAAAGCCGCGCCCGCAACTCGTCGGCCAGGCCCGCCAGATCGTCGGCCAGCACGTCATGCTTGCGCGCCAGGGCACGCAGCGCGAACAGCCGCTCTTCGGTCGCCTCCAGGTCGCGCGGGTCGAAATCCATCGCCTCCAGCGCCGCCTCGACGCCCGAGACCGCCTCGCCCAGTTCGATCAACGCCCGTTGCAATGCGGCGGCCGGGTTCTCCAACCGACCCTCGGCCCGCTCGGCGGCACCGTCGAGCCAACGCGCGGCATCCAGCATCGCGCCCTCGGCCCCCTCGGGGCCCAGCGCCTGCAAGGCCCGCGCCACGTCCTCGCGGATGCGCTCGGCGCCCTGCATGGCCCGCCGGCGGGTATCCAGCTCGGCCTCCTCGCCCGGTTGCGGATCGAGCTTGTCCAGTTCGGCCACCGCGTGGCGCAGGAACTCCTCCTCGCCCCTGGCGGCAGCCAGCGCCGCCTCGGCCCGCTCCAGCGCCGCGCGCGCCGCGCGCCGGGCGGCCCAGGCGGCACGGGTCGGCGCCAGGTCCACGCCGGCAAAGGCATCGAGCAGCAGCCGATGGCCGCGCGGGTTCAGAAGGCCGCGGTCGTCATGCTGGCCATGCAGCTCGACCAGCAGTTCGGACAGCATGCGCAGCACCTCGCCCGAGGCGCGGCGGTCGTTGATCCAGCCGGTCTTGCGCCCGTCGCCGGCATTCACCCGGCGGATGATCAGCTCGTCGGAAACCGGAAAGCCCGCTTCGTCCAGCAATGTGCGGGCGGGATGGCCGGGCGGCAGGTCGAAGACCGCCGTCACCTCGCCCTGGCTTGCGCCCGCGCGCACCAGATCGGCACGGCCGCGCCAGCCCAGGACAAAGCCCAGGCAGTCGAGCAGGATCGACTTTCCCGCCCCGGTCTCGCCGGTCAGCACGTTCAGGCCCGGCCGGAACGCCAGTTCCAGCCGGTCGATCAGCAGCATGTCGCGGATGTCGAGATGCCGCAGCATCGCCGGGCTACAGCCACTTGCCCTGGATGACTTGGCGATAGACCCGAGTCAGCCAGCTGTCGCCGCGCGCTTCGGCCTGCAAGCCACGGCCGCGCAGCTGGGCGAAGGCATCCTGGTAGAAGGGCGAGGACTGGAAGTTGTGGCCCAGGATCGCGCCCGCGGTCTGCGCCTCGTCGTTCAGGCCAAGCGCCAGATAGGCCTCGGTCAGGCGCATCAGCGCCTCGGGCGTGTGGCTGGTGGTCTGGAACTCCTCGACCACGACGCGGAAACGGTTGATCGCCGCGGTGTAATGGCCGCGCTTGAGGTAGTAGCGGCCGATCTCCATCTCCTTGGCGGCGAGATGGTCGAAGGCCAGGTCGAACTTCAGAATGGCCGAACGGGCATATTCCGTGTCGGGATATTGCTCGATCACCTCGCGCAGCGACTGCAGGGCCTGGAAGGTCAGGCCCTGGTCGCGGCCGATCTCATCGATCTGGTCGTAATAGGACAGCGCCAGCAGGTATTTCGCATAGGCCGCGTCCTCGTCGCCCGGATAGGTGTCGATGAAGCGCTGCGCGGCACCGCGCGCCTCTTCGTAGTCGCGGGCGCGGTGATAGGAATAGGCCTGCATGATCAGCGCACGCTTCGCCCATTCGGAATAGGGATAAAGCCGCTCGACCTCGGTGAAGTATTGCACCGCGTCCTTGGGCCTGCGGGAATTCTCCAGCTCGTATTCGCCGCGCTTGTAGATCTCTTCCGCGGTGAAATTCTCGAATGATTCGGGCTTCTTCCCCGCACCGCCGGAGCACCCTGCCAGAAGGCCCAACGACAGCACAGCCGCGACCAAGGAACCCGATCTGATGACTGTCATTCCATCCCGCCCGTCAGAAATTCACGCCGCCGCATGGGCGGAAGGCCCGCGCGGCCCGGTCGTCCTAGCACAGAAAATCCGGCTGCGCAAAATGCCAAAACCGCAAAAGCGGCGGCACGGCCGTCACCTTCAGGCGACGGCCAGCTGGCGGGCGCGGGGCGCAAGCCGCGCGGCCGAGGCGATGACCCCGGCGCCGGGCTGGCGGCTTTCCATCGCCGGGGTCAGCGTGACCCATTCCCAGGCATCCGGCTGGGCGAAAAGCGCGCGCAGCAGCTTGTTGGTCATGGCGTGCCCGGCGCGATGGCCGGTATAGCGCGCCAGAAGCGGCGCCCCGGCCAGCGCGAGGTCGCCCACCGCATCCAGCATCTTGTGGCGCACGGCCTCGTCGCGGTGGCGCAGGCCGCCCGGCGACAGCACCTTGTCGCCATCGACCACCACGGCGTTCAGGTAGGTGCCGCCAAGCGCCAGCCCGTTGCGCTGCATCTGCACCACGTCGGCCTGGCGGCAGAAGGTGCGGCTGTCCATCAGCTCATGCACGAAGCTGCCATTCGCCATGTCGAGGCGCTTTTCCTGGTGGCCGATCGCCGCATCCACGAAGTCGATGTCGAAATGGATCTCCAGGTGATCGGCGGGCGACAGGCGGGCAAAGGCCTCGCCCTGCTGCACCTCGACCTCGCGCAGGACGCGGATCGCGCGCAGGGGGGCGTGCTGCTGGCGCAGGCCGGCCTCCAGAATGCCCTGCACGAAGGGCGCCGAGGAACCGTCGAGAATCGGGACTTCCGGCCCGTTCACCTCGACCACGGCATTGTTGATGCCGGTTCCCGACAGCGCCGCCATCACATGCTCGACCGTCGAGACGGTGGCGCCCCGGCCGTTGTCCAACAAGGTGCAAAGCTGCGAGGGGGTGACGTGGTCCCAGTTCGCCGGAATGCGGGCGCGGTCCAGATCGGTGCGCACGAAGACGATGCCGTGATCCGCCGGAGCCGGCAGGATCGTCAGCCGGACGGCCGCACCCGAATGCAGCCCGACGCCGCGGAACTGGGCTTTCTGAGCGATGGTGGTCTGCATGGTCTTGCCTGCCGATTCCTGTGAACAACCTTGGCGACGGGACTTCCCGCCAGCCGTGAAGTTCAGTTAGGCATCCCCTGCCGATTGCTCAAATAACCTTTTGTAACGGGGTGAAACAATCGGCCGGGGGTTCCGTCCCCTACCCGGCCTCCATCCGTAACCATATGATTTCAAAATGGAAAAGGACCGCCGAAGCGGTCCCCTCTCAATCCGTCGCCGGAATCTTGTGATCGGCTCAATTCGCCTGGCGGCGCAGGAATGCCGGGATCTCGACATTGTCGCCGGCTCGGTCGGGGCTGGCCAGATCGTCGAAACCGGCATCGAATCCGCTGCGGTTGCGCGCCGCGACCCGTTCGTTCACGCGCTCGGCGATGGTCGAGGGCGCCGGCTTGTCGGCCTGTTCGCCATGACCCGAGATGCGTTCGAGCATGCGGCTGAGCCCACCCATGCGGCCTTGCGCACGACCCTGCTCGGCCGGCTGCTGCTGCTGGGCGGCGCGGTTCTGGGCTGCGGCCTGACGCTCGGGCGCCTTCTGCACGGCGGCGGCAAGGCGCTGCATCACCGCATCCGAGGGCGTGCCGGCCGGGGCCTGCGGACGGCGGGTGGGTGCAACGAAGCCGCCCGCATCGCCGTTCAGCGCATCACCCTGCGCGGCGGGTGCAGCCGGGGCAGCGGGCTGGCGCAGCTCGGGCTGATAGGCCGGGCGCGGCATGTCCTCTTCGTCGTAATGCGCGGCCGGAGCCGAGGGCTGCGGGCGCGAAACCGGCGCGGATTCGGCGATGGGCGCGGTGCGGCGCGGCGGCACCGGCAGCTCTTCCTCGACCGGCTTTTGCGCGACGGGCGGGTGCTGGGTCAGCGGCTCCTTCATGCCGCGGCGCGGCACGGGAAGCTCGGCCGCCGAGGCGTCGATGCCGGTCGCCACGACCGAGACGCGGATCGAACCCTCCATCGACGGGTCCAGCGTCGAACCGACGATGATGTTCGCGTCGGGATCGACCTTTTCGCGGATCTTCTCGGCCGCCTCGTCCATTTCGAACAGGGTCAGGTCGTAGCCGCCGGTGATGTTGATCAGCACGCCCTTGGCGCCGTTCAGGCTGATCTCGTCCAGCAGCGGGTTGGCGATGGCCTTCTCGGCCGCCTGCACGGCGCGGTTCTCGCCCGAGGCCTCGCCGGTGCCCATCATCGCCTTGCCCATCTCGTCCATCACGGCGCGCACGTCGGCGAAGTCGAGGTTGATCAGGCCCGGGCGCACCATCAGGTCGGTCACGCCCTTGACGCCCTGGTAGAGCACGTCGTCGGCCATGGCGAAGGCTTCGGTGAAGGTGGTCTTTTCGTTGGCCAGCCGGAACAGGTTCTGGTTGGGGATGATGATCAGCGTGTCCACGACCTTCTGGAGCTGCTCGACGCCCTCCTCGGCCTGGCGCATGCGCTTGGTGCCCTCGAACTGGAAAGGCTTGGTCACGACGCCGACGGTCAGGATGCCCATCTCGCGCGCGGCCTGAGCGATAATCGGGGCAGCGCCGGTGCCGGTGCCGCCGCCCATGCCGGCGGTGATGAAGCACATATGCGCACCCATCAGGTGGTCGACGATGTCCTCGATGGTTTCCTCGGCGGCCTTGGCGCCGATCGAAGGCTTGGCGCCGGCGCCCAGCCCCTCGGTCACCTTGGGACCGATCTGGATGCGGCTTTCGGCCTTGGAGGATTGCAGCGCCTGGGCATCGGTATTCGCCACGACGAACTCGACGCCCTCCAGCTGCTTGTCGATCATGTTGTTGACCGCATTGCCACCCGCACCACCGACGCCGAAGACGGTAATGCGCGGCTTCAGTTCCTGGTCATCATTCAGCATCAGGTGAATCTGCCGTTCCATGTCTCGCCTGCCTTCATCTGTTGCGCCGGACATGTGCGCAGTCCGGTCGAATCCCCGTATGCTGGCCAGCCTAGCCAGATTCGCGCCGAGCGTCACCCGAAAAACACACCCGGCACACCAAATATCGCGGTGGACGCTGGGGTTTTCGGCGGCATCTTGCCCATTCTGCTGCATGTGGTGGAGGCGCGCGCCCACACCACCGCATCCGGGTTCCGCAGCCCTACCAGTTGTTGCGGAACCAGCGATAGGCCCGGCGCAGGCTGCGCGCCGGATAATGTTCGGTGGGCATGTCGAAATCCCACCATTCGTCCTGTGGATGCGCGGTCAGCAAGGCCAGCCCGATGGCCGAGGAAAAGCCCGGCGCGGTCGCGTTGTGCGGCAGGCCCTGGATGCGCAGCGGCCGGCCGATCCGCACGTTCTGGCCCAGCATGCGCGAGGCCAGCACGTCCAGCCCGGGGATCTGGCTGCCGCCGCCGGTCAGCACGATCTGGCGCGAGGGCATCGAATCGAAGCCCGCCGCGTCCAGGATACCGGCGACGTTTTCCAGGATCTCCTCGACCCGTGGGCGCATGATGCCGATCAGGTCGGCGCGGCTGACGGCGCGGCGGTCGGTGTCCCAGTCGCCGGTCTCGCCGCCCAGTTCGATCATCTCGCGGTCGTCGCGGCCGGTGGCCTCCAGCCCGCCATGCAGGGTCTTGAGACGCTCGGCCACGGCATGGCTGACCCGCAGCCCCTTGGCGATGTCCTGGGTGATCAGCTCGCCGCCGAAGCGGACGGCATCGGCAAAGATCATGTGCTTCTTGATGAAGACCGAAACCCCGGTGGTGCCGCCGCCCAGATCGATGCAGGCGGCGCCCAGTTCCTGCTCGTCCTCGACCAGCGCGGCAAGCCCCGAGGCATAGGAGGCCGAGGCCACGCCCGCCAGTTCCATGTCGCAGCGCCGGATGCAATGCACCAGGTTGCTGGCCGCATCGCCGTCGATGGTCAGCACATGCATGTCGCAGGCCAGCCTGCTGCCGGACTGGTCGCGCGGGTCCGACAGGCCCGAGCGGCCGTCGAGGGCGAAATTCACCGGCTGGGCATGCAGCACCTCGCGCCCGCGGCCGAAATCCGGCACCTCGCAGGCGGCCAGCACGCGCGCCACGTCGCCCTCTCCGACCTTGCCGGCGGGCAGCACGATCTCGCCCGCAAGGCCATAGCTGGCCGGCCGGGCGCCCGAGATGCAGGCGATGACATGATCGACGCGCACGCCCGCGACCTTCTGCGCCGACTGGATCACGGTGCGGATGGCGCGCTCGGTCTCGGCCATGGTCTCGATCTCGCCATAGCGCATCCCGCGCGAACGGGTGGTGGCGGTGCCGATGACGCGGAAATTCGACTGCCCGGCCATGGGGCCGACGCCGTCGGTCTCGCGGAACTGGCTTGGGCCGTCGAATTGCAGGACGAGGCAGGCGATCTTCGAGGTTCCGATGTCCAGAACCGCGATGACGCCGCGCTGCATGGCCTGGCGGCGCATGTTCCGCATTGCCCGCTGGCCCTGATACAGATCCTTCATTTCCCCTGCCTCCTCAAGCTGTTAGCCGCTCTTTTTCTTGGCTTTCGCCGCATTGCCCGCCGTCGCCTCGGGCGCAAGCGGCGTTCCGTCCGGGCCCAGTTCCGGCTGGCCTCGGGCCTGGCGGATGGCGTTCTGCGCCTCCAGTCCCAGCCGGACCACCGGCCGCGCCTCCTGCCGCAGGTCGACGACCGAGATGTCGCGGTCCAGCATGTGCAGGGCGCCGTTCAGCGCTATGGCGCGTTCCAGCGCCTGAAGCGCCTTGTCCTCGGGCAGCTTGATGCGCTGGCCATGGTCCAGCACCACGTCCCAGCGCCGTTCGCCCATGCGCTCCAGCCCGCGCAAGCGCGGCAGGATCGGCCCGGCGGCGTCGATCAGCGCCAGCGCCTCGGGCGCGGCGCGGTCGGCGCCCTCGCCGGCGATGATCGGCAGATCGCCGCGCACCTCGCGCGAGGTGACCGAGGCGACGCGATGCCCCGTCTTGTCCAGCAGCTCGATGCCGCGCGCATGGCGCCACAGCACCACCGGCACCCGCTCGGTCACCACGGCCGAAAGCACGCCGCCCGGCTTGATGCGCAGGTCGACCGTCTCGACCGCGTCCAGCTTGAGCACCCGTTCGCGCAGCTTTTCCAGGTCGATCTCGAAGCTCGATGCCGGCAACTCCACCGGCAGCATGGCGCGCAGCCCCTTGTCCACCACCGGCGAGGCGCCTTCGATGGTCATCATCTTGACCATGAATTCGTCGCGATGCTGGATGCGGTCCACGATGGCGTCGATGCCGCCGGTCAGGTTGGCGCGGCGGGTGTCGTCCGAAAGCCAGATCCCCGCCACCAGCGCCGCCAGAAAGGCGGGCAGCCCGACATGCACCAGCCGCCGCACCAGCGGCCGCAGCATCATCCGGTTCAACCGATAGGCCAGCCGCGAGGGCGCGGGGTCCTTTCTCGGCGTGCGCGGCGCCACCGGGGCGGGACGCGCGGGCGCGGGGCGCACCGGGGCCGGCCGACCCCCCGCCCCCTGGTCGCGGTGAAAGGGGTTCAGGCCCTGCATAGCGCCTCCTCGACGATCCAGCGGCAAAGCGCGGGAAAGTCCATGCCGGAATGGGCCGCCTGCTCGGGCGCGAGCGAGGTGGGCGTCATGCCGGGCTGGGTGTTCACCTCGAGGATGATCAGCCCGTCCAGCCCGCGGCTTTCGTCCCAGCGGAAATCGCTGCGGGTCAGCCCGCGGCACCCCAGCGCCCGATGCGCCTGCACCGCATGATCGCGGCAGGCGGCGGCGATTTCCTCGGGGATGTCGGCCGGGATGACGTGGCGAGAGCCGCCGGGCGTGTATTTGGCGTCGTAGTCATACCAGCCCTCGGTAACGATCTCGGTCACGCCAAGCGCGCGGTCGCCCAGCACGGCGACGGTCAGCTCGCGCCCCGGGGCATAGGTTTCGACCATGACCCGCGCGGGCATCTTGTCGGAAAGCTGCGGCGGGCCGTTCGCGGCCTCGTGCACGATATAGACCCCGACCGAAGAGCCCTCGTCGTTCGGCTTGACCACATAGGGCGGCGCCATGACGTGGCGGGCGCGCACCTCGTCGGCATCGGCGATCAGGCTGTCCAGCACCGGCAGGCCGGCAAGGCGCAGGATCTCCTTGGCGCGGGACTTGTCCATGGCCAGCGCCGAGGCCAGCACGCCGGAATGCGTATAGCGCCAGCCCAGCCATTCCAGCAGGCCCTGCACGCAGCCATCCTCGCCCCAGCGGCCATGCAGGGCGTTGAAGACCACGTCCGGCGCATGCTCGGCCAGACGCGCGGGCAGATCCCTGCCCGCATCCAATTCGACGACTTCATAGCCCGCCTGCCGCAGCGCAACCGCGCATTCACGCCCCGACGAAAGCGACACCTCGCGCTCGGCCGAGGGTCCGCCCATCAGGACCACGACTTTCGGGGCCGTCCTGCTCGACCTGCCCGCCAATTTCTGCCTCATGTCCCCGGTTGATCCGGGTATTTGTCAGGTCAGGATAGCCGCTTGGGCGGAATCGCAAAAGTCCCTTTTCGCGTTTGCCGCGATATTTCCGGCAATGACGACAGGTTACGGCCGGTTCCTAGGGCCGGCCTACGCGGATGACCTCCCATTTCAGCTCGTGCCCGCTGGTCTCGCGCACCTTGCGGCGCACCAGTTCGCCCAGCGCCTCCAGCTCGGCGGCGGTGGCACCGCCGGCATTGAGCAGGAAGTTCGGGTGCTTTTCCGACATCTGCGCCCCGCCCAGGCGATGGCCGCGCAGCCCAGCGGCATCGATCAGGGTCCATGCCTTCAATTCGTGGCTGTCATCCGCCCGCCCGGTCGACGAATACCCGGCCGGGTTGCGGAAGGTCGAGCCGGCGCTGCGATCCTTCGTCGGCTGGCTTGCATCGCGCCGCGCAAGCTGTTCCTCCATCCGCGCGGCCAGCTCGGCGGGATCGCCCGGCTCGGCGCGAAAACGCGCCTCGATGACGACCCAGCCCTCGGGCAGATCGGAATGGCGATAGCCGAAGCGCAGGTCGGCTGCCGCGATCTCATGCAGGCTGCCGTCGCGGGCCACGGCGCGGACCGAGACCAGGTGATCGGCGACATAGGTGCCATAACAGCCGGCATTCATGCGCACCGCGCCGCCGATGCTGCCCGGAATGGTGCGCAGGAAGGTCAGGTCCAGCCCCGCCTCGGCCGCGCGGCGCGCGACATGCGCATCCAGTGCCGCAGCCCCGGCGGTGACGGTGCCGCCTTCGCAGGCGATGGCGTTGAAGCCGCGCCCCAGCCGGATCACCACGCCGCGGATGCCGCCGTCCCGCACGATCAGGTTCGACCCGACACCCATCGGAAAGACCGGGATCGCGGGGTCCAGCGCCGCGAGGAACGCGGCCAGGTCGGCCTCGTCCGCGGGCTGGAACAGCCAGTCCGCAGGGCCGCCGACCCGCAGCCAGGTCAGGTCGGCAAGGGTTCGGTTCGGGGTCAGGCTGCCGCGGGGGGTGGGAAGCGTCTGGGTCATGCTGCGCTCCTAATCAGCGCGGCGCAGCCCGTCAATGCGGCCGCATCCGCGGCGGTCAATGCGCCATCATCTCGGCCACGATCTGCCCGGCGTCCAGCGAGGCGGGGTAACAGGTTGGCCAGTTCGTCACCTCCTGCAGCGGCGCCTCGTCGCCCGCGACCTGACAAGGGGATGCGCGTCACTCCATGGCGCTGAGAATGACCGCCAGCGCGGACAGGGCGCCGACGCCCATCAGGTCCCATGCCGGGCGCAGCGGCGCACGCGCCGGCGCCGGCGGCCGCAGGCGATCGTAAAGCCAGCGCAGCAGCGCCCCCGCCGCCACGGCAGCAGCGGCGATCAGCATCAGCAGGCTCAGCACCGCGCCGATGATGCCGGCAAGATAGCCGCCGGTCTTGCCCGACCCGATCAGGTAGCAAAGCCCCGCCGAGACCAGCAGCGCGACAAGCCCCTGCGCCAGCACCGCGAAAGAACGCGAGCCCATGCGCGCCGCGCCGAACCACAGCATCGCGGCCACGGTCGCGCCGACGATCAGCCAGACGATCTCCATGGCCTCAATGCGCCCCGTGCCGGCGGCGGCGGCGCGTCTCGAAAGGCGGCCAGACCAGCAGCGACAGGCCAAGCGCCAGGAACAGCACGCCGAAGCCGGGTCCGCAAAGATAGGTCAGCCAGCCCAGCACCGGCACGCCGAAGAACACCAGCGTCCAAAGCATCGAATGACGCCAGCGCAGCCGCACGAAGGGCAGAAGACAGGCCATCACGCCCCAAAGCACCGCGCAAAACGCCGCGGTGGCGGGATGGCTGGCCAGGGCGATCACGCGGCTTTCTCCGTCAGCCGCTCGGGCAGGTTGTTGGCCCAGGCCGAGATCGTGCCGGCGCCCAGGCAGACCACCATGTCGCCCGGCCGCGCCTGTTCGCGCACCAGCCGTTCCAGGTCGCCCTCGTCCATCACCGCGCGGGCATGGCGATGGCCATGGGCGATGAGCCCGGCCACCAGGTCGTCGCGCGACGCGCCGGGGATCGGTTCCTCGCCGGCAGAATAGACCTCGGCGATGGCGACCACGTCGGCCTCGTTGAAGCAGGTGCAGAAATCGTCGAAAAGACTGGACAGCCGCGAATAGCGATGCGGCTGGTGCACGGCGATCACCCGGCCCTTGGTCGCCTGCCGCGCGGCCTTCAGCACCGCCGCGATCTCGACCGGGTGATGGCCGTAATCGTCGATGATGGTGACGCCGTCCACCTCGCCCACGCGGGTGAAGCGGCGGCTGACCCCGCCAAAGCGCGCCAGCGCCTCGCGGATCTGGGCGCGCTTCATGCCCAGGTGGCGAGCGACGGCCACGGCGGCCAGCGCATTCGAAACATTGTGATCGCCCGGCATCGGCAGGGTGCAGCCCTCGATCACCGGCACCTCGCCCTCGTTCAGCTCGGCCTCGCCTTGCAGCGCGATGTCGAAATGCGCCACGCCGTTTTCATAGCGCAGGTTGATGGCGCGCACGTCGGCCTGGGCGTTGAAGCCGAAGGTGGCGACGCGGCGATCCGTCAGCCTGCCCACCAGCGACTGCACCTCGGGGTGGTCGGTGCAGCAGACCGCAAGGCCGTAGAAGGGGATGTTCGAGACGAAATCCTGGAAACCCTTGCGCAGCGCGTCAAAGCTGCCCCAGTGCTCCATATGCTCGGGGTCGATATTCGTGACGATGGCGATGGTCGCGGGCAGGCGGTTGAAGCTGCCGTCCGATTCGTCCGCCTCGACCACCATCCATTCGCCGGCGCCGGCGCGGGCGTTGCTGCCATAGGCGTGGATCACGCCGCCATTGATGACGGTCGGGTCGAAGCCGCCCGCATCCAGCAGCGTCGCGACCATGGTGGTGGTGGTGGTCTTGCCATGCGTGCCGGCGATGGCGACGTTGGATTTCAGCCGCATCAGCTCGGCCAGCATCTCGGCCCGGCGCACGACGGGCAGGCCGCGGCGGCGGGCCTCTTCAAGCTCGGGATTGCCCTTCTTGATGGCGGTCGAGATCACCACCACGCCGGCTTCGCCAATGTTTTCAGCACGCTGGCCTTCGAAGATGGTGGCGCCCAGCGTCTGCAGCCGGTCGGTGATCTTCGAGCGCTTCGCGTCCGAGCCCTGCACCTGATAGCCCAGCGTCATCAACACCTCGGCGATGCCGGACATGCCGATGCCGCCGATGCCGACGAAATGGATGGGGCCCAGTTCGCCCGGGAGTTTGGTCGCTGCATTCATCGGGTCAGTTCCGTCACTAGATCTGCAAGGCGCTGCGCCGCGTCGGGGCGGGCAAGCGTTAGCGCGGCAGCTGCCATGGCGGTGGCGCGGGCGCTGTCGGAAAGGATGTCCCGCATGTCGCGCCTCAGGCTCTCGGCGTCAAGCACGGATTCGGGCAGGACGACGCCCGCACCGGATTCCGCAAGGGCACGGGCGTTGGCGGTCTGGTGGTCACCGGTGGCTGCGGCATAGGGGATCAGGATGGCCGGGCGGCCGATCACGGTAATGTCGGCGATGGACGAGGCGCCCGCCCGGCTGATGACCAGCTGGCAATCGGCCAGCCGCTGCGGCACGTCGTCGAAAAAGGGCCGCACCACGGCGCTGATGCCGGCACTCGCATAGGCGGCAATCACGCGCTCGGCATCCTCGGCGCGGGCCTGATGGCTGACCGACAGGCGGGTGCGCATCTCGTCCGGCAGGCCGGCGATGGCCTCGGGCACCATGTCCGAGAGCACGCGCGCACCCTGGCTGCCGCCGATCACCAGCAGGTTCAGGCCCCCTTCGCCCGGCGGGACATAGGGCGCACCGGCCCGGTCCAGCACCGCCTGCCGCACCGGGTTGCCGGTATGGATGCCCTGCACGCCGGGGGGCAGACGGGTCGGCCAGGTGCCGCAGGCCACGCGATCCACCCGGCGGGCAAAGGCCATGTTCACCCGCCCCATGATGCCGTTCTGCTCATGGATCATGCGCGGAATGCGCAGCACCAGCGCCGCCGACATGGCCGGGATGGTCGGATAGCCGCCGAACCCCACCACCACCGCGGGACGGTCGGCCCGCATCGCCCGGATCGCCGCAAGCACGCCGGCACCGATGCGGAAGGGCACGGCGAGCCTGGCCAGCGCACCGCCGCGCGCGGTGGTGGCGGAGCTGACCACCTCGCGCGCGACCTCAGCCGGGAACGCGCCGGCATAGCGCGCGCCCCGTTCATCGGTGGAAAGCTTGACCCGCCAGCCCTGCGCCAGCAGCGTCTCGGCCAGCGATTGCGCCGGAAACATGTGGCCGCCGGTCCCGCCGGCAGCGATCAGGCAAAGCGGTGCGGCGCTCATCCCCGACCCCGTCCCAGCACGTCGCCGATGCGGCCCTGCGGGCGCGAGCGGGTCAGCGCCAGCAGCATCCCCATGGCGATGCCCGAGGCGATCACCGACGAGCCGCCGTAGCTGACGAACGGCAGCGTCATGCCCTTGGCCGGCAAGAGCCGCACCGCCACGCCCATGTTGATCAGCGCCTGCACGCCGAAGGCGCAGGCAAGCCCGGTGCCGGCGATGCGCACGAAGGGATCGCGCTCGTCCTGAAGCCGCAACAGCGAGCGGACGACGATGGTGGCGTAAAGCGCGATGATGATGAGGACCAGGATCAGCCCGTATTCCTCGGCCGCGACCGCGATGATGAAATCGGTATGCGCATCGGGCAGCGACCACTTGACCGAGCCCTCGCCCACGCCGACGCCAAAGAAGCCGCCCTCCTGGATGGCGTTGGTGGCATAGCCGAGCTGGGTGCGCGGATCGACCTCGGCGGCCAGGAAGCCGTTGATGCGGCGGGCAAAGTGCTCGGATGCGCCATAGGCGAAGACGCCGCCGATACAGGCCAGCCCCATCACGCCCCCCAGCAGGTAAAGCGGGGCGCCTGCAATGAAATACATCACGCACCAGGAAAACAGCACCAGCGAAGCCTGCCCGAAATCGGGCTGCATGGCCAGCAGCAGCACCACGATCACCGCCAGCCCGAAGGAGAAGGTCTTGCCGGGCGGGCCGCCCACCTCCTGGCTTGCCGCCATGAACCAGGCGCAGATGGCGACGAAGCAGGGCTTGAGGAATTCCGACGGCTGCACCGACATGCCGCCGGGCAAACGCAGCCAGCGCACCGCGCCCTTGCCGAAATCGGTGCCGATGAAGGGCAGCGCGACCAACACCACCAGTGCGGCCAGAAAGCCCAGCACGCCGATCCTTCGCACCATCCGGGGCGAGAAGGTCGAGATCACCAGCATCACCACCAGCGCCATGGCGCCGAACACCGCCTGGCGGGTGACGTAATAGAATTGCGGCAGGCCGTTCTTTTCGGCCAGCGGCACCGATGCCGCCAGCCCCAGAAGCAGCCCGACCGCGAACAGCCCCAGCACGCAGGCCAGGGACCATCGGTCAAGCGTGCGCCACCAACGTGGAAGAATCGGGTCACCTGCCCGCACGGGCGTGGTGCCAAAGACCATCTCGGTCATGGGATACCGCCGTCACTGCCTCGATATATCTTGCCCGTTTTCCGGGTCTGGTGCGCAGCATAGCGCGATTGTCGGGCCTACGCTACTGCGGATTGATTAACGCGGCGGCGCGGCGGAAATCGCCGCCCGATTCGTCAGGGCAGCCAGCCCAGCACGCCCGCCGGTGCGCCGCCGAACAGCGCCAGAGCGCCGCCGCCCGCCGCCACCAGCGCGAAATAGCCGCCGGCCATGGTCACGTTCTTGAGCAGTTCGGTCGCATTGCCGCGATGCTCCAGATAGCCGGTCACCAGGCACCACAGGCCCAAGAGCAATGCCGCCGTGCGCACGGGATAGCCCAGCACGACCGCCAACCCGCCCAGAAGCTCGCAAAATCCGACCAGATAGGCCAGCGCCGTGGCGTCGGGCAGTCCCATCGCCGCGATCAGCGGCGCGATCCTGGCCTCGCCGCCCCTGAGCTTCAGGATGCCCCAGACGATGAAGGGCACGCCCAGAAACAGCCGCGCGATCAGAAGCCCCTGTTCCATTCCCTGTCCCCTTTCCCGGCCAGCCTGGGGCGATTTTGCGTCGGCAAGCCGCGACTACAAAGCCTTTTCCAACCGTCGCGGTCCGGTTGCAACAGGGCGCCCGGGGGTCGGGCGCGCGGGCGTGGCCCGCCTCGAAGTTCCAAGCGGCGGCGGGGCTTGCCGCCTGTTCCGGGGGACGCGCCCCCTTTTCCTTGGCCCTGCGCGGGACTAACTATCGCCAAGCCCGGAGATAAGGATCGCCCATGCTTTACCAGTCCAAGGCCGAATGGCTGGCCGCACCCCGCAAGCGCGTGCTGTTCTTCGGCATGTCGGGGCTGGGCAAGACCTTCCTTGCCTCGATGCTGCGCGGCTCGGGCGAGTGGTTCCACTATTCGGTCGATTACCGCATCGGCACCCGCTACATGGGCGAACTCATCGCCGACAACTTCAAGCGCGAGGCGATGAAGGTGCCGTTCCTGCGCGAGCTGCTTCTGTCGGATTCGGTCTATATCGCCAGCAACATCACCTTCGAGAACCTGGCGCCGCTTTCCACCTACCTGGGCAAGCCGGGCAGCGTGACCCGCGGCGGGCTGGAATTCGACGAATACATGCGCCGCCAGGACCAGCATCGCATGGCCGAGATCGCGGCGCTGCTGGATACCGGCCATTTCATCCGCCGCGCGCAGGAAATCTACAACCTCGGCAATTTCGTCTGCGATTCCGGCGGCTCGGTCTGCGAGGTGGTGGACCCCTTCGCCCAGACCGACCCGGTGCTGGACGCGCTGGAGCGGGAATTGCTGCTGGTCTGGATCAAGGGTTCGGACGCGCATACCGAGGAACTGGTGCGCCGCTTCGACCGCGCGCCGAAACCGATGTATTACCAGCCGGAGTTCCTCGACCGGGCCTGGACCGACTACCGGGTCGAAAAGGGGCTGCGCGAGGACCAGGTGAACCCCGACGACTTCATCCGCTGGACCTATGCCCGGGCGCTGGCCCACCGCCAGCCGCGCTACGAGGCCATGGCCCGGCGGGGCGTGACGCTGCTGGCCGAGGAGGTCGCGGAGGTGACAAACCCGGCCGACCTGATCGCCCTGATCGGCCATGCCATCGAAAGACGGCCCGCCGGCGCAACCGCCGCCGGAAAGATCGACAGAAAGGACGCATGATGCCCATCACCCTGCCCAATGACCTGCCCGCCTATGACATCCTGTCGAACGAAGGCGTCATGGTCATGTCGCCGGGCCGGGCGGCGACGCAGGACATCCGGCCGCTGCGCATCGGGCTGCTGAACCTGATGCCCAAGAAGATCCAGACCGAGAACCAGTTCGCCCGGCTGATCGGCGCCACGCCCCTGCAGATCGACTTCCAGCTGATCCGCATGTCGGACCACGAAAGCCGCAACACGGCGGCCGATCACCTGCAATCCTTCTACCGCCGCTTCTGCGAGGTCGAGGAGACGGGCGAGAAGTTCGACGGTCTCATCATCACCGGCGCGCCCATCGAGCACCTGCCCTTCGAAGAGGTGACCTATTGGGAGGAACTGACGCGGGTCTTTCGATGGACGCAAAGCCATGTGCATTCGACCTTCGGCGTCTGCTGGGGCGGCATGGCGATGGCGTGGCATTTCCATCGCCTCGAAAAGCACATGCTGGACCACAAGGCCTTCGGCTGCTTCCGCCACCGCAACCTGGTGCCGGCCAGCCCCTATCTGCGCGGCTTTTCCGACGACGTGCTGGTCCCGGTCAGCCGCTGGACCGAGGTGCGCCAGGACGAGGTGGATGCCATCCCGGCGCTGCAGACGCTGATCGCCTCGGACCAGGTCGGGCCGTGCCTGCTGCAGGACACGGGCCATCGCGCGCTCTATGTCTTCAACCATTTCGAATATGACAGCACGACGCTGAAGGACGAATACGACCGCGACGTGGTCTCGGGCAAGCCGATCAACGTGCCGGTGAACTACTACCCGGACGACGATCCCTCGCGCGCGCCGACGAACCGCTGGCGCAGCCATGCGCATCTGCTCTACGGTAACTGGATCAACGAGATCTACCAGACCACCCATTTCGACCTGAACCGCATCGGCGAGGCGTAAGCATGAGCAAGAACGGCAATGGCGGAAAGAACGGGACCAAGGGGGCGAAATCGCTGCCCGACCTGCCCTTTGTCGGCGCGATCACCCGCTATCTGGAAAAGGACGCCCCCGATGCGCTGCGCAAGGCGGTCGCGGCCGCTGACGGCAAGCGCATCCTCGACCCCGGCTATCCCCATGCCGAGGAGATGAAGGGCAAGGATTACGACGAGCGGATGGCCGGGCTGCAACTGCAGCTGGTGCGGCTGATGCGCGACGTGATCCATACCGGCAAGCGCATGGTGGTGTTGTTCGAGGGCCGCGACGCCGCCGGCAAGGGCGGCACCATCGAGCGCGTGCGCGAGAACCTGAACCCGCGCTCGGCCTATATCGTCGCGCTGCCCAAGCCCAGCGAACGCGAGGCCGGAGAATGGTATTTCCAGCGCTACGTCGACTGGCTGCCCGCCAGAGGCGAGATCGCGCTGTTCGATCGCAGCTGGTATAACCGCGGCGTGGTGGAAAAGGTCTTCGGCTTCTGCACGGACGCGCAGCGCGAGACCTTCTTTCGCCAGTTGCCGCTGTTCGAGACCATGCTGGCCGACGACGGGGTGATCCTGGTCAAGCTGTGGCTGGAGGTGGGACGGGCCGAGCAGCTCAAGCGTTTCCTCGACCGCGAGCGCGATCCGCTGAAGCAATGGAAGCTCAGCCCCATCGACGTGGACGGGCTGGCGAAATGGGACGATTACAGCGCGGCGATCCGGGACACGCTGCTGCGCAGCCATTCGGGCATCGCGCCCTGGACGGTGATCCGCGCCGACGACAAGCGCCGCGCCCGGATCGCCGCGATCCAGACCATCCTGCGCGCGGTCGAGTTCGCCGGCCGCGACGACGACGTGATCGGCCAGCCCGACCCGCAAATCACCGGCGGCCCCGAGATCCTGCCGGGATAATAGGCCAGGCAAGGAGCGATCATGGTTAGGCTGCCCAGGACCGCCCCACCCCCCAGGCTTCGGGCCGCCCGGGCACCGGCCTTGCTGTTCACGCTCCTCTGGCTGGCGCTGGTGGTGCCGATCCATGCGCAGACCCTGCCCGACTGGCAGGACCTGCGCGTGAACGATTTCGCCGGGCTGCTCACGCCCGAGGATGCGCAGGCATTGGACACGGCGCTCAGCACCCTCGACGCCCAGACCGGCATCGAGGGCACCGTCGTCACCCTGACCGACCGGGCGCGCTACGGCGGAACCGACGGGCTGGAGGCCTTTGCCACAAGGCTCTTCGACCATTGGGGCGTGGGCGACGGCACGCGCAACGACGGCTTCATGGTTCTGGTACTGGCCGATGACCGCGAGGCACGGATCGAGCTTGGCCGCGGCTACGAAAACGACGCCGACATCCTGGCGCAAGAGATCATGCGCAACACCATGCTGCCCGCCCTCCGCGACGGCCGGATGTCGCGCGGCATCCGCGACGGAACCCAGGCGGTGATCGAGCTGATCGCCCGGCCGGTGGCGGCGGGCCAGCCGCTCCGGGCGCCCGAACGCGGAATGATGGACCGGATCGTCCCCTTCCTCTTCGGCGGCGCGTGGCTCCTGATCCTCGGTGCCATCGCGCGGCAACTCTGGCGCCGCAACCGCTGCCCGCAATGCGGCCGTCGCGGCCTGGAAACGCGGGTCGCACCCCTGGAAACCCCGCTGCCCGAGGGCGGCCACATGGTCTCGCACGACGATGTCACGAGGCGCTGCCCTGCCTGCGGCTGGTCGGAAACCCGCCAGCGCCTGCGCCGGCAAACGGTCTGGTATGGCCCGAACGGCGCCGTGCTGCGCAGCAAGGCCAACCGGGCCGCAGGCGGCGCCCCGGGCTTCGGCGGCGGCTCGTCGCGGGGCGGCGGCGCCTCGGGGCGCTGGTAGGCGCGGCCGCGCTTGCGAGGATGCGGCGAGGCGGCTAGCGTCATGCCAGACTGCCTCAAGGAAAGCTCCGACATGAAACCTCTTCGCTTCCCCGCCCTGGTGCTCGCGCTTGCCAGCACCAGCCTGACGGCCGCCTGGGCCGCCGACCCCGAACTCACCGTCTTCGACTGGGCCGGCTTCGAGGAGCCGGTGATCTTCCAGGGCTATATCGACAAGCACGGCACCAGCCCCACCTTCGCCTTCTACGGCGATGACGACGAGGCCTATCAAAAGCTCGCCTCGGGCTTCAAGGCGGATGTCGCCCATCCCTGCTCGCAGATGGTGTCGAAATACCGCGACGCCGGGCTGATCGAGCCCTGGGACGTGTCGAAGATCCCGGCCTTCGAAAGCCTCGACCCGGAATTCCTCGATTCCGAGATATTCAAGGACGACGAGGGCGTCTGGTATATCCCCACCGACTGGGGCGCGACCGCTGTCGCCTACAATACCGAGAACGTCCCGGCCGAGGACGTGGCCAGCCTGAACATCTTCATCGACCCGAAATACCAGGGCCGCACCTCGCTGCCCGATTCGGCCGACGATGTCTGGGCGCTGGCCTACCTGGCCACCGGCACCACCGACTGGACCGAGGTCACCGACGAGCAGTTCGCCGCCGCCGCCGACTGGCTGCGCCAGGCGCATCAGAACGTCGCCGCCTATTGGGCCGACCCGGCCGAGCAGGCGCAGCTGATGGCATCGGGCGCGGTGGACGTGGCCTGGTCCTGGAACGACGGCGTGGTGCTGCTGGAAAACGACGGCTTCCCGGTCGGCTTCCAGCGCGCGGCCAAGGAGGGCAGCTCGACCTTCTTCTGCGGCTTCATCAACCTCAAGAACGGCCCGGGCAACGAGGACAAGGCCTACGATTTCATCAACGCCTGGCTCGCGCCCGAATCGGCCAAGGGCCTCCTGGACACGATCGGCTACGGCCATACCTCGACCGTCGCCATGGAGACGATCAAGGGCGAGCCGGCCGTGCAGGAGGGACTCTCGCCCGTGGACGCCCCGATCCTGGCCCAGACCCCGAACGACCCGCAGCAGCGCGAAAGGCAGCTGCAGGAATTCGAAAAGATCAAGGCCGGCTTCTGACCGCCCCGCCCTTTCTTGCCGTGCCCCGCCCCCTTGGCGGGGCGTTTCGCCGGTGGAACGGCCGCATGAGTATTTGAGGAACGAAGAAGGCCGGGCGGCGCATCCCGGTTTTCTCCGTTTTCCAAATACTCCATGGGGTGAATTGGCCCGCGCAGCGGGACAAGAGGGGAACGGCGTTCCCCTCCCTTGCGTGCCGAAACGGCGGCGCCTATATTCGTGGGGTTCGGGTTCGCCCGGACTATGGACATAAACGCGCAGGTAATAAGCGGATCGGACCCGGGGGCGGTACCCGGCGGCTCCACCAGAATCCCTCGTTGGGGGCACATGGGGCCGAAACAGGATCGACGAACGTCTAAAGCTGTTTGCTTTGTCTCGGTGAGCTACCACCGTCATCGGTGCAAAATGTACAGTTGCCAACGACAACCGTGCTCCGGTGGCTCTGGCTGCGTAAGCAGCTCGGGTAACCGAAACTTAAGCCCTTCCGCCTAGCAGCGTAAGGCGGGGCCCGCAGGAGCCTGGCAACAGAATCCTGCACCTTACCCCTTTCCATCTGGTTTTTCGGCGCGCCCGGGCCTATCTCAGGCGTCATGCAAGGGAATGCCGCCATGAAAGACCTGACCTCTTCCGATGCCGATGCGCTGATCGCGGATCTGGGGCAAAAGGCCCGCGCCGCCGCAGCCGTGCTGGCCGAGGCGAGCGCCGAGCGCAAGCATGCCGCCCTGATCGGCGCCGCCGATGCGATCCTCGAAGCCGAGGATGCCATCCTCGACGCCAATGCCGAGGACATGCATTACGCCGAGGAAAAGGGCCTTTCGCCCGCCATGCTGGACCGGCTGAAGCTCGATCCCGCGCGCATCCGCGCCATGGCCGAGGGGCTGCGTTCGGTCGCGGCGCAGGCGGACCCGGTCGGCAAGGTGCTGGCCGAATGGGATCGGCCGAACGGGCTGAACATCCGGCGCGTGGCCACGCCCCTGGGCGTGATCGGCGTGGTCTACGAAAGCCGGCCGAACGTCACCGCCGATGCGGCCGCACTGGCGCTGAAGGCCGGCAATGCGGTGATCCTGCGCGGCGGCTCGGAAAGCCTGAACAGCTCGGCCGCGATCCATCGGGCGCTGGTCACCGGGCTGAAGCAGGCCGGCCTGCCCGAGACGGCGATCCAGATGGTGCCGACCCGCGACCGAGAGGCGGTCGCCGCCATGCTGCGCGCGCAGGACTATATCGACGTGATCGTGCCGCGGGGCGGCAAGGGGCTGGTCGGGCTGGTGCAGAAAGAGGCCCGCGTGCCGGTCTTTGCCCATCTGGAAGGCATCTGCCACGTCTATGCCGACCGCGACGCCGACCTGGACAAGGCCCGCCGCGTGGTTCTGAACGCCAAGACGCGGCGCACCGGCATCTGCGGCGCCGCCGAATGCCTGTTGATCGACTGGCAGTTCTATACGAAACACGGTCCCGTGCTGGTCCAGGACCTGCTGGACGCAGGCGTCGAGGTGCGGGCCGAGGGCGAGCTTGCCAAGGTGCCGGGCACCGTGCCGGCCGAGCCCTCGGATTTCGGGCAGGAGTTCCTGGACAAGATCATCGCCGTCAAGCTGGTCGATGGCGTCGAAGAGGCGATCGCCCATATCCGCCGCCATGGCTCGGGCCATACCGAATCGATCCTGACCGAAAACGACGCCACGGCCGAGCGCTTCTTCAGCGGGCTCGACAGCGCCATCCTGATGCGCAATGCCTCGACGCAATTCGCCGATGGCGGCGAGTTCGGCATGGGCGCCGAGATCGGCATCGCCACCGGCAAGATGCATGCGCGCGGGCCGGTCGGTGCCGAGCAGCTGACCAGCTTCAAGTATCTGGTCACCGGCGACGGCACCATCCGGCCCTGATCGGACCAAGGCCCGAGCGGCGAAACCCGGCGGGATCCGAGCCTCAGAACGCGATCTCGCCGCCGGTCCCGTCCAGCTCCCATGCCAGCGGTCGGCCTGCGGCACGGGCGAAGCCGGCGAGCAGTGGGAAATGCACCTCGGAGGCGCCCGCTTCGGGCCGCTCGCGCCCGGGGGCGGCATCCAGCCAGGACCATAGCGCCGGGTCGGGCTTGGTGCGGCTACATTCCGCCACCAGCCGCCAGCCGCTGGCGCCCCGGCAGACCAGCACGCTGCCGCCCCAGGGCATCGCAGTCTCAAGACACATCAGCGCCAGCAGGATCATGCGCGCCTCGGGGCGCGGCAGGTCGCCCTCGGCTTCCAGCCGCAGGCGGATGCGCCCGCCTTTCTCGACATCGGCAAACAGCGCGGCCAGTTCAGCCATGCTCAGCCGCTGGTCCGGCGCGGCATGACCGAAGGCCACGCGGAACCAGCGCACCCGCGCCCGCGCCGCCTCGACGCTTTCGGCGATCAGCTGCATCTCGGGACTGGCGTCGATGCCGGGCCAGGCGCCGGAAAGCTGCAAGAGCTCCAACCCGTTGCCGATCGCGCCCAGGGGCGAGACGATGTCATGGCAAAGCCGCGAACCGACCAGCGCCGCCAGGCGCTCGGGCGCGATGGCGCCGGGGGGTTCGGGCGGGCAGTGGATTGTCAGATCGTTCATGGAAGGTTAGCCTGCATGATGCCTCAGGAAAGGGCGTGAGATGAATGAAATCCTGGAACCCGGCATGATCGTGCGCCATCCCGGCGCGCCTGAATGGGGCACCGGACAGGTCCAGTCGCGCATCGGGGACCGGATCACCATCAATTTCACCAATGCCGGCAAGCAGGTCGTGAACGGCAGACATATCGATCTTGAACTGGTCACAACCGACCCCTTTTAAGCGATCAAGGCAGAGTAATTCAACTTTTAGGTGTGTCAATCGCCCTTGCATCGCCGGATTCGCGAGCGGTTGCAATGTCCCCTTCCCCCGCCTAGACACGGGACCAAATACCATCAGTCAGGGTTCCAGGCCGTAAGATGACGCCAGAGACGTCCTATTTCGCGACCCGTCTTGCCACGGACGAAGTCGACCTTCTGGCCGCGCAGCGCCTGCGCTATCGCGTCTTCGTCGAGGAGCTGGGCGGTGACGGCCTGCTGGTCGACCATCAGGGCCGGTTCGAGCGGGACGAGTTCGACCCGGTCGTCGATCATCTGGTGCTGGTGGACAACCGCCGCTCGCGCGATGACCTGGACCATGTGGTCGGCGTCTATCGCCTGCTGCCGGGCGAGCGGGCCGAGGCGTTCGGCCGCTTCTATTGCGACAGCGAATATGACCTGGCGCCGCTGCGCGCCTCGGGGCGGTCGCTCCTGGAACTGGGCCGGTCCTGCGTCGACCCGGCCTATCGCGGCGGCTCGGGCATGTTCCTGATGTGGAACGCACTGGCCGATTACGTTCTGGCGCGCGGCATCGAGATCCTGTTCGGCGTCGCCTCGTTCCACGGCACAGACGTGCAGGCGCTGGCACAGCCGCTCAGCTGGCTGCACCATCACCACCTGGCCCCCGCGGCGATCCGGCCCCGCGCCCGGCCCGACGGCTTTCGCCGCATGGACCTGATCCCGGCCGAGCAACTGGATCGCCGCGCCGCGATGACCGGAATGCCGGCGCTGATCAAGGCCTACCTGCGGCTGGGCGGCATGGTCGGCGAAGGCGCCTGGCTGGACCGCGCCTTCAACACCACCGACGTCTTCCTGATGGTCGACACCAAGGCCATGTCGGAAAAGCACCGCAAGTTCTACGAAACCCGGCAGGGGCAATGAGCGAGGGCAACCGCGCCACCTGGCGGGACGCGGTCGCGCCACCGGCCATTCCGCGTCCCGGCGCGCTCGGCTGGCTGCTGGTCCTGCTGCGCGGCGGCGGGATCGTCCTGGTGCTGGCGCTCGGCGTCCTGCTGATCCTGCCGCTGCGTCTGGCCGAACGGCTGTTCTCCGGCTCGCGCCGGCCCGTCACCGGACCCTGGGTGCAGGGCGTCTGCCGCCTCTGCCTGTGGATCATGGGGCTGCGATGGCGCTGCATCGGCCAGCCGATGCGCGGCCCCGGCGCGGTGGTGGCCAACCATTCCAGCTGGCTCGACATCTTCGTGCTGAACGCGGCGATGCCGGTGTTCTTCGTCTCGAAATCCGAAGTGGCGGGCTGGCCGGGCATCAACATCCTGACCCGCGTCACCGACACGCATTTCGTCGCCCGCGACCCCCGGCTCGCCCGCGCCCAGGCCGAGGAATTCGCCGCCCGCACCCGGGCGGGCCATCGCCTGCTGTTCTTCCCCGAAGGCACCAGCAGCGACGGGCGCCGCGTGCTGCCCTTCAAGCCGACGCTGTTCCAGGGCTTCCTCGACCCCGCCCCGCCCGAAGGGCTGGCGATCCAGCCGATGAGCGCACATTACCACGCGCCGAAGGGCCGCGATCCGCGCTTCTACGGCTGGTGGGGCGACATGGACCTGGGGCCGCATTTGCTGGCGGTGCTGGCCCAGCCCCGCCAGGGATTCGTCATCGTGCGGCTGATGCCGGAGATCCCGGTCGTGGGCGAGACGCGCAAGACGCTCGCCGCCAAGGCCGAGGCGGCCGTCCGCGAAGGGTTCGCGGCAAGTTGAACTCTGCCGCATAGCCGGCGCGCGCGCCGCCTGTCACGAGGTCGGCGGGGTATTTGGGAGACGGAAAGCACGAGACGCCCCGCCCACTTCTTTCCGTTTTGCAAATACCCATGCAGCGGCGACGCAGGTCCAGCCGGACCCGGATATTTCACAGCGGCCAGAACAGCGGGATGGTCAGGCAGGCGACGATGCCGCAGATGATGTCCAGGGGCACACCGACCTTGACGAAGTCGCTGAACCTGTAGCCGCCGGGGCCATAGACCATCAGGTGGGTCTGATAGCCGATGGGCGTGGCGAAGGCGACCGTGGCCGAGAACATCACCGCCACGACATAGGCACGGGGATCGTGGCCCAGCGATTTCGCCAGCGCGATGGCCACCGGCGTCAAAAGCACCGCGACGGCATTGTTCGACAACACCTCGGTCATGACCAGGCCAAGGAAATAGACCGCGATCAGCGTCGCAAAGGGCGGCAGGCCGGCAAGATGCGGGGCCACCGCATCCACCACCAGAGTGACCGTTCCGGTATGCTCCAGCGCCTCGCCCACCGCCAGCATGGCGAAGATCATCGCCATCAGCCGGGCGTCGACAAAGGCGAAGGCCTCCTCGGCATCGACGCAGCGGGTGATCAGGACCATCGCCGCCGCCAGAAAGGACAGCGCCATGATCGGCGCGACGTCCAGAGCCGCCAGCGACACCACCGCCAAGAGGGACAGGATCGCGATCGGCGCGCGCTCGCGCCGGAACGGCCGGGCCGAGGGGCGCGAGACATCGACCAGCTCCATGTCGGCGGCGAGCCGCCCGATATCCTCGGGCGCGCCTTCCAGCAGCAGCGTGTCGCCGACCTGCACCACCAGATCGTCGAGCTGGCGGCCGATGTTCTGGCTGCGGCGATGCGCGGCCAGAACGTAGACGCCATAGCGCCGGCGCAGGCGCATGTCGCCAAGCCGCCGCCCGACCAGCCGCGCGCCCGGCGAAATAAGCACCTCGACCGTCTCGGTGGCGACCGAGCTCAGCTTGTCCACCATCTGGAAGTTCTTGTTGGACTGCATTTCCAGCAGGTCGGCCATTTCCGAGCGCAGCACGACCCGGTCGCCCGGCTCCAGCACCACCTCGGCCAGGTTGCGCCGCAGCGAGGCATCGCCGCGCAGCACGTCGATCACCCGCACCGCATCGCGCTTGAAGATCGGCGCCGTCAGGACCGGCTGGCCGACCAGGCTGGAATCCTCGGGGATGGCGACCTCGGTGAAATATTTCATCTCGCGCCGGGTGCCGAGAAAGCCCGCCAGCGAGGTGCGATCGGGCAGCAATCGCTTGCCCAGGAGCGCGAAATAGAGGACGCCGGCAAGCGTGATGGCGACACCGACCGGGGCGATCTCGAAGATGGTGAAGGGCGCCATGCCCTGCTCGCGCGCCACGCCGTCCACCAGCAGGTTGGTCGAGGTGCCGATCAACGTCATCATCCCGCCCAGGATGGTGAAATAGCTCAGCGGCATCAGCAGCTTCGACGGCGAGAGCCCCAGCCGCAGCGCCAGCTGGATGAAGATCGGGATCATCACCGCCACCACCGGCGTATTGTTCATGATCGCCGAGGCCACGATCACGAACAGGAACAGCGCGCCGATGGTGAAACGCGGATGGCTCGCCGCCCGCATGGTGACGAGCCGCGACATGATTTCCAGCGCGCCGGTGCGCATCAGCCCGCCCATGATCAGGAACATGAAGGCGATGGTCCAGGGCGCCGAGTTCGACAGCACGCCGGCGGCGTCCTTGATCGGCAAGAGGCCCAGCACCATCATCACGGCGGCGGTGCCGATGGCCACCACCTCGGGCGGGCGCTTTTCGCGAATGAACTCGATGAACATGACGACCACGATGAGCAGCATCGCGATCGCCGCATTGGTTCCGGTCAGTTCAAAGCCCAGCATCAAGTCCCGTCCCGTAGCGCCGATAAATCACGGCCCTTTCGGTGGGTAATAGAATTATTTTCCCCGCAGCCGCAAACAAAAAGCACAAGAACCATGCCGGCTCAGGCGGGAAGCTGCGTTCCGGCCAGCCTGCCGCCCTGGCGCAGCGGCTCGACCGAAACCGCCTTGCCGCTGCGGTCGTCGGTGGTGACCAGCACGCCCGCCAGCGTCGCCTCGCCCTCGGCCGGGGTAAAGCGCTCCGAGGCCATGCCGGTCAGGAAGCGGCGCAGCGGCTCGGCCTTTTCCATGCCGATCACGCTGTCGTAGTCGCCGCACATGCCCGCATCGGTCTGATAGGCGGTGCCGCGGTTCAGGATCATCGCATCGGCGGTCGGCACATGGGTATGGGTGCCCACGACCAGGCTGGCGCGGCCGTCGCACCAATGGCCCATGGCCATCTTTTCGCTGGTCGCCTCGGCATGGATGTCCACCACGCTGGCCTGCACCAGCCCGCCCAGCG
This sequence comes from Paracoccus denitrificans, assembly GCF_900100045.1. Taxonomy (GTDB): domain Bacteria; phylum Pseudomonadota; class Alphaproteobacteria; order Rhodobacterales; family Rhodobacteraceae; genus Paracoccus; species Paracoccus denitrificans. The sequence continues at coordinate 144,451 of NZ_FNEA01000002.1, forward strand.
GGTGCGTCTTGAGCACCGCGTCGATGGCCGAGAACGGATCGTCGAAGGGCCGCTTCATGAAGACCTGGCCCAGGACCTGCGCGACCAGCACCTTGCGGCCGCGCGTCGCCTCGAAGACACGCGCGCCGCGGCCGGGCGCCACCTTGGAATAGTTCAGCGGCCGGATGATGCGCGGCTCGGCCTCGATGAAGGACAGCATCTCCTTCTGGTCGAAGGCATGGTCGCCCAGCGTGAGGCAATCGGCCCCCGCATCGAGGAGCAGCTTGGCATGGCCGCCGGTCAGCCCCATGCCACCCGAGGCGTTTTCGCCGTTCACGATGGTGAAGTCGACGCCCAGCCGTTCCTTGAGCGGGCCGAGCCCCTCCGCAATCGCGCGCCGGCCCGCGCGCCCCATCACATCGCCAAGATACAGAATCCGCATGGGCCAGCGTTAGGCGAAAGCCGGGGCACGCTCAAGCCCCGACAGGCCGGATGGCGCGGGCGGCCCTATCCCAGCCATGCGCCCAGCGCCGCGCCCGCCAGCGCGACGACGGCGCCCAGCGCCATGCCGACGGCAAGGCCGCGGCTTGGGCGCGGCTCGGGCGGGGGCGGGGGTTCGCGCAGCAGCTCGGGCATGCGGCGCTCCAGGAACTCCGGCAGCAGCGGCGCGAAGCGGCCCAGAACCTGCGCCGCGCGGATCAGGTCGCGCGCTGCGGCATGGGGACCCAGGTTGTCGCGGATATAGCTTTCGACGACGGGCCGGGCGACCTGCCACATGTTGATCTGCGGGTCCAGCGAGCGCGCCACGCCCTCGACCACCACCATGGTGCGCTGCAGCAGGATCAGCTCGGTCCGCGTAGCCATGCCGAAGCGTTCCGTCACCTCGAACAGATAGGCCAGCAGATTGGCCATCGAGATGCGGCTGGCATCGGCGCCGAAGATCGGCTCGCCCACCGCGCGCAGGGCACGGGCGAATTCCTGGATGTCGCGGTCGCGGGGGACGTAGCCCGCCTCGAAATGCACCCGGGCGACGCGTTCGTAATCGCGGCGGATGAAGCCCATCAGGATCTCGGCATAGACGCGGCGGGTATATTCGTCGATCTCGCCCATGATGCCGAAATCGTAGATGACGATATCGCCGTTGCGGGCCACCTTCAGGTTGCCCTGGTGCATGTCCGCGTGGAAATAGCCGTCGCGCAACGCATGGCGCAGGAAAAGCTGCAACACCCGCGCGCCGATCTCGGGCAGGTCGTGCCCCGCAGCCCGCAGTGCCGCGACATCGCCCATCGGCACGCCCTCGGCCCAGTCGGTGGTCAGCACGCGCCGGGCGCTGAGGTGCCAATAGGGTGCGGGCACCGCCATGCCCTCGTCGCCCCCCGTGTTCTCGGCGAATTCCGAGGCCGAGGCAGCCTCCAGCCGCAGGTCCAGCTCTCCCGTGACCACCGATTCGAAATGGCTGACCACGTCGCGGGGCCGCAGGCGCCGGGTCGAGGGCGACAGCCGCTCGATCATGCCGGCGGCGAAATGGAAGGCGTCGATGTCGCGGCGAAAGGCGGATTCGATGCCCGGGCGCAGTACCTTGACCGCGACCTCGCGGCCATTGTCGATGCGCCGCGCGCGATGGACCTGCGCGATCGAGGCCGCGGCCACGGGTTCGGAAAATTCGCTGAACAGCGTCTCGACCGGGCGGCCCAGCTCGGCGGCAACGGTGCGGCGGGCCTGTTCCTGCGAAAAGGGCGGCAGCCGGTCCTGTAGCATGGAAAGCTGGTTGGCCAGTTCCACCCCCACCACATCGGGCCGGGTCGAGAGGATCTGGCCGAATTTCACATAGGCCGGGCCCAGCGCGGTGATGGCGCGGGTGACGGGCGGCAGGGCCGGGTCGCCCTTGTAGCCCAGCCAGGCGAAGGGCCAGCCCAGGATGCGCGCCGCGATGCGGATGCGGGCGGGCGCGTTCACCGCGTCCAGCGCCGCTTTCATCGCGCCCGTGCGCTCGAATGTGGCGCCGGTGCGGATCAGGCGCCAGATGTTGTGGGGACCGCGCATCCTACAGCTTCCAGCCCGAATGCAGCGCGGCAATGCCCATGGACAGGTTGCGCCATTGCACGCGGCCGAAGCCCGCCTCGCGGATCATGGTGGCAAAGGTTTCCTGGTCGGGGAACTTGCGGATCGATTCGACCAGATATTGATAGCTGTCACGGTCGTTCGCGACGATCTGGCCCATGACCGGGATCACGTTGAAGCTGTAGCGGTCGTAAAGCCATTGCAGCATCGGCACCGGCATCTGGCTGAACTCCAGCACCATCAGCCGGCCGCCGGGACGCAGCACGCGCCGCGCCTCGGCCAGCGCATCGGGGATGCGGGTGACGTTGCGGATGCCGAAGCTGATCGTGTAGCGGTCGAAGCTGTCGTCGGCGAAGGGCAGGGCCATCGCGTCGCCGGTGACCCAGGCAAGGCGGTCGGCCTGCTTGCCGGCCTCGGCGCGCTTGCGGCCCTCGACCAGCATCGACTCGGTCATGTCGCAGACGGTGACGCGGGCGCCCGGCGCGCGGTCCAGGAAGCGAAAGGCGATGTCGCCGGTGCCGCCGGCCACATCCAGCAGATGCTGGCCGTCCCGCGGCGCCAGCCAGTCCATCATCGCGGTTTTCCAGATGCGATGGACGCCCCCGCTCATCAGGTCGTTCATCACGTCATAGCGCGAGGCCACGCGCGAGAAGACGCCATGGACCAGCCCGGCCTTGTCCTTCTCGGCCACGGTGCGAAAGCCGAAATGGGTTTCCTTTGGCTCGTCTGGGGTCATGTCGCTTGTCCATCCGTCGTTTCGCGCCCAGATAGTCCGAAAGCGCGCCGCGCGCCATAGCTGGGGACGCGGGCCGCACCATGCGACGAACGGGAAGAAAATGCCAGAACTGCCAGAGGTCGAAACCGTCCGACGCGGCCTTCAGCCGCATCTCGAAGGCCGGGTGATCGCCCGTGCCGAAGCCCGCCGCCCCGACCTGCGCTGGCCCCTGCCGCCCGATCTGGTGCAGGTGCTGACCGGCGCGCGGGTCGTCGCCCTGCGGCGGCGCTCGAAATACATCCTGGCCGAGCTGGAGGATCGCGGCAGCCTGCTTCTGCATCTGGGCATGTCGGGGCGGATGCTAATCGAGGGGGAAAGCCAGGGCGATTTCCACCGCGACCCGGCGATCCTGCCGCGCCACGACCATGTGGTGCTGTGGAACGACCAGGGCACGCGCATCACCTTCAACGACGCGCGGCGATTCGGCATGGTCGATCTGGTGCCGCCGGGGGCCGAGCATCCGCTGCTGGCGCATCTGGGGCCCGAGCCGCTGTCGGACGCCTTCACCGCCGAGGCGCTGGCGGCGGCCTTCGCCGGGCGGCGCATGCCGGTCAAGGCAGCGCTGCTCGACCAGCGAATCGTGGCGGGGCTGGGCAATATCTACGTCTCCGAGGCGCTCTATCGCGCCGGCATCGACCCGCGCCGTCTGGCCGGAGCGGTCACCGCCCCCGAGGTGGCGGCGCTGGTCGGCCATGTCCGTGCCGTTCTGGAGGAGGCGATCGCGGCCGGGGGCTCCAGCCTGCGCGACCACCGGCAGGCGACCGGAGAGCTGGGCTATTTCCAGCACTCCTTCCGCGTCTATGGCCGCGAGGGTGCGCCCTGCCCGACGCCGGGCTGCACGGGCACGGTCCAGCGCATCGTGCAGTCCGGGCGGTCGAGCTTTTTCTGCCCGCTCTGCCAGCAGTGAAGGGGCTCCTTCCCCACGCCTGAGCCGGTGATATCGGCAGGCGCTGGCCTTGGCCTCGCGCATTTGTTACGAGTCGCGGTCAGCTTGTTTGCGAAAGGCAGGAGTCGATGGCCTACCAGACCCTCACCGTCGAGATCGACGACTATATCGCGCTGATCCGGCTGAACCGGCCCGAGGCGCTGAATGCACTGAACTCGCAGCTGCTGAGCGAGCTGGGCGATGCGCTGGCCGATGCCGACCGGAACGAAAAGGTCCGCTGCATCGTGCTGACCGGCAGCGAAAAAGCCTTTGCCGCCGGCGCCGACATCAAGGAGATGTCGGCCAAGAGCTTCGTCGACGTCTATACCGACGACCTGTTCGGCGCCGAGATCGACCGCATCACCGCGACGCGCAAGCCGATCATCGCCGCGGTCGCGGGCTATGCGCTTGGCGGGGGATGCGAGCTGGCCATGGCCTGCGACTTCATCCTCTGCGCCGACAACGCCAAGTTCGGCCAGCCCGAGATCAATCTGGGCGTCATCGCCGGCATCGGCGGCACCCAGCGCCTGACCCGCTTTGTCGGCAAGTCCAAGTCGATGGAGATGCACCTGACCGGCCGCTTCATGGATGCGGCCGAGGCCGAGCGCTCGGGCCTGGTCAGCCGGGTCGTGCCGGCCGCCAAGCTGATCCCCGAAGCGCTGGCGGCGGCGAAGAAGATCGCCGAAAAGGGCCAGATCGCCGTCATGGCCGCCAAGGAGGCGGTGAACCGCGCCTATGAGACCACGCTGCGCGAGGGCATCCTGTTCGAGCGCCGCAGCTTCCAGGCGCTGTTCGGGACCGAGGACCAGAAAGAGGGCATGGCCGCCTTTCTGGAAAAGCGCGAGCCGCAATTCCGCGACCGCTGATTTCGCGCTTGGCATCCGGCCCGGATCGCTGTATAGGCCCGGGCTTACATGCGTGTGGGCCCGCTTAAAGGCAAGAATCATGACCGTCCGTTCCCGGACGGCGCCATGGGCTTTTGCGCAACCGAGATATGAAGAACAGATAGGACCGCACCCATGGCCAATACGCCCCAGTCGAAAAAACGCGCCCGCCAGCTCGAGCGCCGCACCGCCGTCAACAAGGCCCGCCGCTCGCGCATCCGCACCTTCCTGCGCAAGGTCGAGGAAGCCATCGCCAGCGGCAATGCCGAGATCGCCCGCGAAGCCCTGAACAGCGCCCAGCCCGAACTGATGCGCGGCGTGACCAAGGGCGTCATCCACAAGAACACCGCCGCGCGCAAGATGTCGCGCCTTTCGGCCCGGGTTAAGGCGCTGGCCACCGCCTGAGCCGCTGCGGCATTTTAGCAACTGCCGGTAGAACTTATTAGGGGCGCGCTCTATCCAGGCGCGCCCTTTCGCATGGGGAAGTGCCGGTTTTTCCTTGGTTTTCCCGCCTTTCCGGCATTGTCACGCAGCCGTCGCGAAGTTGCCAGATTCGATCCGGCAAAGTGACTGTCAAGCACGAAGATCGGTTGCTGGCCCGCTGCGGTTCTTGCTAGCTTGTTCCCTGCGATTCACCGTCGCGCCTGGGGGACATGCTCTGAACCGTCGGCTCTGCCGCCGACAGGCGGGGTGGCAGCTGGATCAGAACAGGGTCCGCTACCGATGAAGCGCAAGCCGGCTGCCACCGGCCTGCGCCGCGTGTCTGCAAGTTTCGGCCGCAAGACGGCCCACACGTCGCCTTGGGCGGCGGGGGTCTTCTGTTGCCGAAACTGCTGTCGTTCAGGCTGCGGCATCCGAATCGCCTCACGCCGGAAAATCCCGGCGGCATGTGGGGAAAAGAGACGGAATTGGGCGAGATGGACAGACTTTGGGGGCAGGCGCGTGAAGAACTTCAGAAAATCGTCGGAACCGACAGTTTCTCGACCTGGATCGAGCCCCTTCGCCTGACCGGCGTTGCGGACGGCACCGCCACCATCGCCTGCCCGACCCGCTTCTTGTCCGACTGGGTCTCGCGCCATTACAGCGACGACATTCTCAAGGTGCTGGACCGGATGGGCGGCCCCGTGCAGCGCCTGAGCTTCGAGACCCGCAGCCAGACTGCCCGCCAGGCTGCGGCACCCGTCGTCAAGCGCCCCGCGCCCCCGCGCGTCTCTGGCGAGGAAGAGCTGGCGGCACCGCTGGACAGCCGCTTCACCTTCGAGAATTTCGTGGTCGGCAAGCCGAACGAGCTGGCCCACGCCGCCGCCCGCCGCGTGGCCGAGGGCGGGCCGGTTACCTTCAACCCGCTGTTCCTTTACGGCGGGGTCGGGCTGGGCAAGACCCACCTGATGCACGCCATCGCCCGCGAGATCCAGATCCGCCAACCCGAGGCGCGCGTGCTGTATCTTTCGGCCGAGCAGTTCATGTATCGCTTCGTCCAGGCGCTGCGCGACCGCACCGTGATGGATTTCAAGGAGCTGTTCCGCACCGTCTCGGTGCTGATGGTCGATGACGTCCAGTTCATCGCCGGCAAGGATTCCACGCAGGAGGAATTCTTCCACACTTTCAACACGCTGGTCGATCAGGGCAAGCAGATCGTCATCTCGGCCGACCGCGCGCCGGGCGAGATCAAGGACATGGAAGAGCGTATCAAGTCGCGCCTGCAATGCGGCCTGGTCGTGGACCTGCATCCGACCGATTACGAACTGCGCCTGGGCATCCTGCAAAGCAAGACCGACAGTTTCCGCGCGCAATATCCGGGCCTGCTGATCGCGCCCGGGGTGCTGGAATTCCTGGCCCATCGCATCACCTCGAATGTCCGGGTGCTGGAAGGCGCGCTGCAGCGGCTCTTCGCCTTTGCCAGCCTGATGGGGCGCGAGATCACGCTGGACATGACCCAGGAATGCCTGGCCGACATCCTGCGCGCCAACGACCGCAAGGTCTCGATCGAGGAGATCCAGCGGAAGGTGGCCGAGCATTACAACATCCGCCTGGCCGACATGATCGGACCCAAGCGCGTGCGCACCGTCGCCCGGCCGCGACAGATCGCCATGTATCTGGCCAAGCAGATGACCTCGCGCAGCCTGCCCGAGATCGGGCGCCGCTTCGGCGGCCGCGATCACACCACCATCATGCATGGCGTGAAGAAGATCGAAGAACTACGCGGCTCGGATCGCAGCCTCTCCGAGGATATCGACCTGCTGCGCCGCCTGCTGGAGGCCTGAACGCATCCGCTTGACCTTGCGCGGGATTATGCCACATTGGCGCCCCGCGAGGCGGGTGCGAGACGAGGCCGGAACGACATAAGGGTTGACCATGAAATTCTCGATCGAACGTGCCGATCTGGTGAAAGCCGTATCCCAGGCCCAGTCCGTGGTCGAACGCCGCAACACCATCCCGATCCTTGCCAACGTGCTGATCGAGGCCGCGCCCGAGGGCGTCAGCTTCCGCGCCACCGACCTGGATACCGAGATCGTGGACCGCGCGCCGGCGCAGGTCGAGCGGCCCGGCGCCACCACCGTCTCGGCCGGTATGCTGAACGACATCGCCCGCAAGCTGCCGGACGGCGCGCTGGTGCAGCTTAGCCTGGATGCCGCCTCGGGGCGGCTTTCCGTGCAGGCCGGGCGCTCGAACTTCAGCCTCGCCACGCTGCCGCGCGAGGATTTCCCGGTCATGTCCTCGTCGGAATACGGCGCGAATTTCTCGGCCCCCGCCGCGGTGCTGCGGCGGCTGTTCGACAAGTCGAAATTCGCCATCTCGAACGAAGAAACCCGCTATTATCTCAACGGCGTCTATATGCATGTCGCGCAGACCGAGGACGGCCCCGGCCTGCGCTGCGTGGCGACCGACGGCCACCGGCTGGCCCGAATCGACGCCCCGCTGCCGGCGGGCGCCGAGGACATGCCGGGGGTGATCGTGCCGCGCAAGACCGTGGCCGAGCTGCGCAAGCTGCTGGACGATGACGAGGCCGAGATCGCGGTCTCGGTCAGCGAGACCAAGGTGCGCTTCGCCACGCCGACGATCACGCTGACCTCGAAGGTGATCGACGGCACCTTCCCCGATTACAGCCGGGTCATCCCCTCGGGCAATGCCCGCAAGCTGGAGGTCGATGCCGGCGATTTCGCCAAGGCGGTCGACCGGGTGGCCACCGTCAGCAGCGAACGCTCGCGCGCCGTCAAGCTGTCGCTGGACGAGGATCGGCTGGTCCTGTCGGTCAATGCCCCCGATGCCGGCGCCGCTGATGAGGAACTGCCGGTCGCCTATGCCGACGAGCCGCTGGAGATCGGCTTCAACGCCAAATACCTGCACGAGATCGCCAGCCAGATCGAGCGCGAGAACGCTGTCTTCCTGTTCAACGGCTCGGGCGACGCGGCGCTGATCCGCGAGGGCGGCGACACCAGCGCGGTCTATGTCGTCATGCCGATGCGCGTGTGACGCTGAGCCTGCTGCACCTGACCCAGTTTCGCAGCTGGGCCAGGCTGGAGATCGAGGCCGACCACCGCCCCGTCGCCATCCATGGCCCGAACGGGGCGGGCAAGACCAATATCCTGGAAGCCGTCTCGATGCTGTCGCCCGGCCGGGGCATGCGCGGCGCCGCACCCGGCGACCAGGCCCGCAAGGGGCCGGAGGTCGGCTGGCAGATCCGGGCCGAAATCGGCACCCATCAGGTGCTGACCCGCGCGCTGCCCGGCCAGCCGCGCGAGGTGGTGATCGACGAAAAGCCCTCGACCCAGATCGCGCTTGGCCGGCTGATGCGGGTGATCTGGCTGACGCCCGCCATGGACCGGCTGTGGACCGATGCCCCGGAACAGCGGCGGCGATTCCTGGACCGGGTGACGCTCAGCTTCACGCCGGGCCATGCCGAGGACGCGCTGGGTTACGAAAAGGCCATGCGCGAACGCAACCGGCTGCTGCGCGACGAGGTCCGCGACGCCGGCTGGTATCGCGCGCTGGAGGCACAGATGGCCGAGACGGGCGCGGCGCTGACGCGCAACCGCCTGGACGCCATCGCCCGGATCATGGCGGCGCAGGAGGGGGCCGGGACCGCCTTCCCCTCGGCCAGCCTGACGCTGTTGCCGGGCGAAGGTTCGGCCGACGATCCCGACGCCGAGAGCATCGCCGCCCGGCTGGCCGAGGGCCGCGGCCGCGACATGGCGGCCGGCCGCACCCTGACCGGCCCGCATCGCGCCGACCTGGGGGCGCATTGGGGGCCGCAGGCGATGCCCGCCGCCCTTTCCTCAACCGGCGAGCAAAAGGCGCTGCTCTTGTCGCTGATCCTCGCCAATGCCCGGGCGCTGGCCGAGGAAAGCCCGGTGCTGCTGCTCGACGAGGTGGCGGCGCATCTGGATGCCGACCGCCGCGCAGCGCTTTACGACGAGATCTGCGCGCTTCGCGCCCAGGCCTGGCTGACCGGTACCGGGCCGGAACTGTTCGAGGCGCTACGCGGCCGGGCGCAATTTCTGGCGGTGGTGCGCGAGGCCGAGGCCTCGCGCATCATGGGTATTTGAGAAACGGAAAGACGCCTGCCGGTCGCGCGAAGGCTAGACCATCAGGTCCACCAGTTCGAAGCGGGTCACGTCGACGATGCCGAGGTCCGAGATCCGCAGCTCGGGGATCACCACCAGCGCCAGCAGCGAATGCTGCATATAGGCGTTGTTGAGCGTGCAGCCGCAATCCTGCATGGCCTTGACGATGCCTTGCGCGGCCTCGGCCACCTCGGCGGCGGGACGGTCGGACATCAGCCCGGCGATGGGCAGCGCCACCGTCGCCAGTTCCTCGCCGTCGCGGAACACGGTGACGCCGCCGCCGATCCGGCCCAGGTGGTTCGCCGCCGCCGCCATGCTGTCGCGGTCGGTGCCGACGACGATCATGTGGTGGCTGTCATGCGCCACGGTCGAGGCCACCGCCATCCGGCCCTGGTAGCCAAAGCCCGAGACAAAGCCGTTCACCACGCCGCCCGTGCCGCGATGCCGTTCGACCAGCGCGATATGGCAGGTCTCGCCCTGCGGCTCGACCACGCCGTCGCGGATCGGCAGCTGGGCCGTGAGCGCGCGGGTCGGCGCCTGGTTCTCGACCACGCCGATGACGCGGACGCGCGCGCTGTCACCCGTGGCCCGCACGGCGAAATCCGCGCCGGTCAGGCTGCGCCCCAGATGCACCGAATCGCGCGCCGCCTCGGGCCAGGCGATGCGCGGGCAGTCGACCAGCAGCTTGCCGGTTTCGGCGACCACCACGCCTTGGGCAATCACCGTCTCGATGGGCAGGCTGCGCAGGTCCGAGGTCAGGATCACGTCCGCCCGCCGTCCCGGGGTGATGCTGCCCAGTTCGCGCTCCAGCCCGAAATGGCTGGCGGCGTTGATCGTCGCCATCTGGATCGCCACCAGCGGATCGCAGCCGCAATCGACGGCATGGCGCACCACCCGGTTCATGTGCCCGTCATTGACCAGGGTGCCGGAATGGCTGTCGTCGGTACACAGGATGAAAAAGCGCGGGTCGAGCCCCTTTTCGGTGATCGCGGTGATCTGGCTTTCGACATCGTACCAGGCCGAGCCCAGCCGCATCATGCAACCCATGCCCTGCCGCACGCGGGCGATGCCCTGCGCCTCGGTCGTGGTTTCGTGGTCGTCATTGGCGCCGCCCGCCACATAGGCGTGGAAGGGCCGTCCCAGATCGGGACTGGCGTAATGGCCGCCCACCGTCTTGCCGGCGGCACGGGTGGCGGCGATTTCGGTCAGCATCTGCCGGTCGCCCGAGGCGACGCCGGGGAAATTCATCATCTCGCCCAGGCCCACGATGCCGTCCCAACCCATGGCCTGCGCCACCTCGCCCTCGGTGATCGGCTGGCCGGTGGTTTCCAGGCCGGGGGCCGAGGGCGCGCAGCTGGGCATCTGGGTGAACATGCTGATCGGTTGCAGCAGCGATTCGTCCCGCATCAGCCGCACGCCCTCAAGCCCCAGCACATTGGCGATCTCGTGCGGGTCGTGGAAGATCGTCGTGGTGCCGTGCGGGATCACCGCGGCGGCAAAGCCGGCCGGCGTCAGCATCCCCGATTCGACATGCATATGCGCGTCGATCAGGCCGGGCACCATGAAGCGGCCATCGGCCTCGATCACCTGCGTCCCGGGGCCGACCGAGGGTCCGGCATCGGGGCCGACATAGGCCACGCGACCATCGGCCACGGCGACATCCATGCCGGGGATCACCTCGCGCGTGTGGACATTGACCCATTGCCCGCCCCGGATCACCAGATCGGCCGGCGCGCGCCCCGCCGCCACCTCGACCAGCCGGGCCTGGGCCTCGATCCACGGTTTCAACATGCCTGTCTCCTTGTTCATTGCCCCCAGATTGCGGCAGGGTGGCGCGAAAGGAAAGGCGGCGCGATGGAATGGAGCGGCGAGGCCAGCGTGATGGCATTGCAAAGGCACGGGGAAAGCGCCGTGATCCTGACCGTGCTGTCGCGCGAGACGGGGCTGATCCGCGGCCTGGTGCCCGGCGGCGCCAGCGCCAAGCGCGCCGCGATGCTGCAACCCGGCAACCGGGTCAGCCTGCGCTGGCGGGCGCGGCTGGAGGAGCAGCTGGGCACCTTCGCGGTCGAGCCGGCGCGGGCGCGGCCGGGGCTTCTGGGCAGCGGCGATGCGCTGGCCGGAGTGAATGCGGTCACTGCGCTTTTGACCTTTGCCCTGCCCGAACGCGACCCGCATCCCCGCCTGGCCGACGCGACCGAGGCGCTGCTGGACCTGATGGACGCGGGCGAGGGTTGGGCCGAGGCCTATCTGCATTGGGAAATGCGGCTGCTCGACGAGCTGGGCTTCGGCCTTGATCTGACGAGTTGCGCGGTGACGGGGGCGCGCGAGGGGCTGGCCTATGTCAGCCCACGCTCGGGCCGGGCGGTTTCGGCCCAGGCGGCGGGGGAATGGGCGCCAAGGCTCTTGCCGCTGCCCGCCATGCTGGGCGGGCGCGGCAATGGCGGCATCGAGGACGCGCTGGCCCTGACTGGCCATTTCCTGCAGGTGCGGCTGGCCGAGGCGCATGCGGGCAAACCCCTGCCCCCGGCCCGCGCGCGGCTGGTCGCCCGGCTTACTGCGTCGCGGCACGCCAGCGGATGGTGACATCGGGGCCGGTCATCACCAGCTCGTCACCTTCGCGCCTTGCCTCGCGCACCGCGCCGAGCGCCTGGAAAAAGGCGTGCTCGCCGCCCTCTTGCAGGCAGGCGCGGCGGGTCGTGGCCAGCGCGCCCAGATCCAGCGCCGGCAATGCGGCACGATTCTGGCCGGTGAACAGGTTGCATGGCCCCTGTCCCGAAACCGCGCCATCCTCGGCGATGCGCAGGGTGGGCTGGCCCGAGACCTCGACCCCCTCCACCGCGATCAGCGTGTATTCGCCGGCAATCTGCGCCGTCTCATCCGATTCGGCGCCGCAGGCGGCAAGCCCCAGGGTCAGGGCGAGAATCAGTTTCCGCATCGCTCATCTCCTTCCGGCAAGCCGCCGCACGGTCATTCCTTGCGGTAGCCCGGCTCATAGGTCAGGTAGGTCGGTCCCTTGATGGTCAGGACGCCACCCTCGAAGGTGATGCCGTTGGCGGCCGAAAGCGCCTGGAAATAACGCGATTCCAGCCGTCCGGCCAGGCCGCCGCAGGCCATTTCCGTCCGGGTCAGCGACCCCAGCGCAAAGGCCGGCGGCTCGGCGCTCTGGCTTGCCGAGTAGGTGTTGCAGGGCGCCCGGCCCGAGATCGAGCCGTCCGCCCCGATGGTCATGCCGACATTGCGCTGCGGCACGGTGTCGGAACCGATGCCCACCAGCACATAGGGGCCGGTCGGGATGGTCGAGCCGGGCACGGGAGGCGAAGCCGGCTCGCAGGCGGCAAGGCCAAGCGTGGCGGCAATAGCCGCGGAAATCATCGGGATGCGGGTCATGGGCAGCTCCGTTATGTCATGTTGCCGCCATAATGCCCTAACGGCCCCCGCTGTCCAGCAGGGGCCGGCATTTCATCCTAGTCCAGTAGCCTGCGTGCAATAACCTGGGCCTGGATCTCGGCCGCGCCCTCGAAGATGTTGAGGATGCGCGCGTCGCAAAGCACGCGGCTGATGGCGTATTCCAGCGCAAAGCCGTTGCCGCCGTGGATCTGAAGCGCATTGTCCGCCGCCGCCCAGGCGACGCGGGCGCCCAGCAGCTTGGCCATCCCCGCTTCCAGGTCGCAGCGCCGGCCGTGGTCCTTTTCCCAGGCGCTGAAATAGGTCAGCTGCCGGGCGATCATGATCTCGACCGCCATCATCGCCAGCTTGTCGGCGACGCGCGGGAATTCGATCAGCGATTTGCCGAACTGCTTGCGGTCGACGGCATAGCGCATGCCGATCTCGGCCGCCGATTGCGCTACGCCGACGGCGCGGGCGGCGGTCTGGATGCGCGCCGATTCGAAGGTCTCCATCAACTGCTTGAAGCCGCGGCCGGGCTCGCCGCCCAACAGGTTCTCGCCCTTGATACGGAAACCGTCGAAGCCCAGCTCGTATTCCTTCATGCCGCGATAGCCCAGCACCTCGATCTCGCCGCCGGTCATGCCGGGGGTCGGGAAGGGATCGTCGTCGGTGCCGGGCTCTTTTTCCGCCAGGAACATCGACAGGCCGCGCCAGTCGGTGGTCTCGGGATCGGTGCGCGCCAGCAGCGTCATCACATGGGTGCGCTGCGCATGGGTGATCCAGGTCTTGTTGCCGGTGACGACCCAATCCTCGCCGTCGCGCACCGCGCGGGTGCGCAGGCTGCCCAGGTCGCTGCCGGTATTCGGCTCGGTAAAGACCGCCGTCGAGAGGATCTCGCCCGAGGCGAGGCCCGGCAGCCATTTCGCCTTCTGCGCCTCGGTGCCGCCGCAGAGGATAAGCTCGGCCGCGATCTCGCTGCGGGTGCCCAGCGAGCCCACGCCGATATAGCCGCGCGACAGTTCCTCGGTGACGACCACCATCGAGGCTTTCGAGAGGCCCAGCCCCCCGAACTCCTCGGGAATGGTCAGGCCGAAGACGCCCAGTTCCGCCAGTTCCTCGATGATCTCCATCGGGATCAGCTGGTCCTTGAGGTGCCATTCATGGGCGTTGGGGATCACCCGCTCTTCGGCATAGCGGCGGAACTGGTCGCGGATCATCTCCAGGTCCTCGTCCAGCCCGGTGGCGCCGAAGGTGGCCCGGCCGTGATTGTCCTGCATCAGCCGCGCAAGCTCGGCCCGCGCCGGCGCGGTATTGCCGCGCATCAGCTTGGCCGCCGCCTCGCCCGGCTGCCAGTCCAGCTCCAGGTCCGAGAGGCGGGCGAACTCCGTCTGGCTCATCGGGATGCCGCCGGCGATCTGGCCCAGGTATTCGCCCAGGCCGATCTGCAGGATCAGCGCCTCGATCCGGCCCAGGTTGCCCGCCTCGGCCAGCCGTCCGGCCCATCCGCTCAGCTGCCGGATCGATTCGACATAGGTGGTCAGCCAAGACAGGGCATGGGCGGCGTGCTGGTGCTGTTCCAGCAGCGCGGGCTGCGGCTTGCCGGCGGGGGCCACCAGCGCGCGCAACGCCTCGGTCGCGCGGGATTGCAGGGATTCGAGCTCCGGCAGGGCTTCGCCGGCAAGCGCAAGCAGGGCGGAAGGCGTATCGGCTGGCATCGCGGGCATGTCCTTCATGGCAGAATCCTTATGCGGCGTTGCAGCATGACTAGCGTCATTGCAGTCGCAGCGCAACTATCATGCGCAGGATGGCACCATTGCGAACTAAAATGTCTTGAAAATTTTCAGCAACCGCCCCCTTGCCGCGGGCGGCGCGGCGCATCACCCTGCGCCCATGTTTGGCCTCGACCCCTTTCATTTCTGGACCGCCATCGCGATCACCCTGTTCTCCGGCTTCGTGAAGGGCGCCATCGGATTCGCCATGCCGATGATCATGCTGGCGGCGCTGGGGTCCTTCCTGACCGCGCAGCAGGCGGTGGCGGCGGTGATCCTGCCGGTGCTGGTGACCAATATCCGCCAGGCCCTGCGCGGCGGCTGGCGTCCGGCCTGGCAGGCAAGCTGGGCCTATCGCTGGCATATCGGCATGGTGATGCTGTTCATCCCGGTCAGCGCCTTCTTCGCCACGCGGGTGCCGCAATGGCTGATGTATGCCATCATCGGCCTGCCGATCACGGCCTTCGCGCTATGGCAGATCCTGGGCCGCAGCCTGGTCCTGCCGGTGCATCACCGCCGGCGCATGGAAATCGCGACCGGCGTGGTCGGCGGGCTGATCGGCGGGGTCTCGGGCATCTGGGGGCCGCCGCTGCTGGTGCTGCTGCTGTCGCTGCACGCCCCCAAGGCCGAGCAGATGCGGGTCCAGGGCGTGGTGTTCTTCCTGGGTGCGGCGGTGCTGACCGTCTCGCACCTGCAATCGGGGTTGCTGAACGCGCAGACCCTGCCGTTTTCCGCGATCCTGGTGATCCCGGCGCTGATCGGCATGGGGCTGGGCTATCTGGCGCATGACCGGCTGGACGTGGCGCAATTCCGGCGCTGGACGCTGGTCCTGCTGGTGCTGACCGGCGCCAACCTGCTGCGCCGCGCGCTGGAGCTTGCGGGTCCGGCGGTGTAACCAGGGGACCAAAAGCGAAAGGCCCGCCATGACCCCGATCCCCGATCCCGCCCAACTGACCGCCAGGCTGATCCGCTGCGCCTCGGTCACGCCCGACGAGGGCGGCGCGCTGGTCTTGCTGGCCGATGTGCTGGGCGCGGCGGGGTTCGAATGCCACCGCGTCGACCGCGAGGGCGTGCCGAACCTGTTCGCGCGCTGGGGGGCACAGGGGGCCAGGACCTTCGGCTTCAACGGCCATACCGACGTGGTGCCGCCGGGAGATCCGGCCAGCTGGACGCATCCGCCCTTTTCCGGGCACGAGGCCGAGGGCTGGATCTGGGGCCGCGGCGCCACCGACATGAAATCCGGCGTCGCCGCCTTTGCCGCCGCCGCCATCGGCTTCGTGACCCAGACCCCGCCGCCGGACGGCGCGGTGATCCTGGCCATCACCGGCGACGAGGAGGGGCCCGGCAAGCACGGCACCCGCGCGCTGCTCGACTGGATGGCGGCGCGGGGCGAGCGGATGGATGTCTGCATCGTTGGCGAGCCTTCCAACCCCGACCGCATGGGCGAGATGATCAAGATCGGCCGCCGCGGATCGATGACCTTGCAGATCGAGGCGCACGGCATCCAGGGCCACGCCGCCTATCCGCATCGGGCCCGCAACCCGATCCACGCGCTGCTGCGGCTGCTGCACGAGCTGACCGACGCGCCGCTGGACGAGGGGACCGAGCATTTCGATCCCTCGGGATTGCAGGTGACGACGGTCGATTGCGGCAACCCGGCCTCGAACGTGATCCCGGAACGGGCGCGTGCGGTGATCAACATCCGTTTCAACGACGCGCATACGGCCGAAAGCCTCGACCGCATGATCCGTGCCCGCGCGGCGGCGATCTCGGCCGAGACCAAGGTGGACTTCGCCATCTCGACCGATGTGTCGGGCGAAAGCTTCCTGACCGCGCCCGGCCCCTTCGTCGATCTGGTCGCCGGCGTGGTGCGCGAGGAGACGGGGCTGGACCCTGTGCTCTCGACCTCGGGCGGCACCTCGGATGCGCGTTTCGTCAAGGATCATTGCCCGGTGCTTGAATTCGGGCTGGTCGGGCATTTCATGCATCAGGTCGACGAACGCGTGCCGGCCGACCAGGTCCGCCAGCTTGCCCGCATCTATCGCCGCATCCTGGAGCGTTACTTCGCATGATCGAGAAAACCACCGACCTCGCGACCTGCCGCGCCATCCGGCACGAGGTCTTCGTCATCGAGCAAGCCGTCCCCGAGGCCGAGGAATGGGACGGCCGCGACGGCGATGCCATCCACCTGCTGGCCCGCGACGCAACCGGCGCGGCGGTGGGCACCGCCCGCATCCTGATCGAGGGCGCGACCGGCAAGATCGGCCGTGTCGCGGTGCTGAAATCCGCGCGCGGCACCGGGGCGGGCGCCGCCCTGATCCGCGCGGCGCTGGACGAGCTGCGCGCGCTGTCCGGCGTCACGCGGGCCAAGCTGGGCGCCCAGACCCATGCCATCGGCTTTTACGAAAAGCTGGGCTTTGCCGCCTATGGCCCGGAATACGACGATGTCGGCATTCCGCATCGGGACATGGCGCAGGACCTGGGATGATCCGCCCGGAGCTGGCCGAAAAGTTGCGTCCCTGGGCCGAAACCGGCATCGCGCTGGCCGCCACCGCTTTCGGCCTGTGGGTATTTTCGCTGGGCGGCTGGATCCTGTGGCCCATCGGCGCCACCATCGCCGGGGCCTCGGCGCTTTGGGCGCTGGACGCGCGGCGCCGGATGCGGTTCCGCCACGATACGCTCGGTCCCGGCATGGTCGAGCTGGACGAGGGCGCGATCCGCTATCTTTCCCCCAACCGGCTGCTGGGCGGCGAGATCGCGCTGCGCGAACTGGCCGAGATCCGGCTGATGCGACTGAACGGCCGCCGCCACTGGCGGCTGAAAAGCGGCGATGGCCAGGCGCTGCTGATCCCGGTCGACGCGGCGGGGGCCGAGCACCTGGCCGGCGCCTTCGCCACGCTGCCGGGAATCGAGATGGGGCGCCTCGCCTCGGCGCTGGCGCCGGATGCGCCGACGATCCAGACCGTTTGGACGAGGCCGGCGCGCGCCCGCTTGACTTGAGCCGCGCGCCTTGCCACCTGTGACGGGCAAGGCAAATGAAAGGCCACCGATGTCCATTCCCCAACAGGGCGGCGGCCCGATCGAACGTCCCGAACAACTGGCCGAATATCTCGCCTCGGGTGAAAAACCGCGCGAGAGCTGGCGGATCGGCACCGAGCACGAGAAATTCGGCTATCGCCATGCCGACCTGATGCCCCTGCCCTATGAGGCGCCCGCCGGCCAGCCCTCGGTCAAGGCCATGCTGGAGGGGTTGCAGGCCCGTTTCGGCTGGACCCCGGTGCTGGAGGCCGGCCATATCATCGGGCTGGAACGCGACGGCGCCAATGTCAGCCTGGAGCCCGGCGGACAGCTAGAACTCTCCGGCGCGCCGCTGGAGACCATCCACCAGACCTGCGACGAGGTGAACAGCCATCTGGCCGAGGTGAAGGCCGTGGCGGACGATCTTGGCGCGGGCTTCATCGGCCTTGGCGCGGCGCCGATCTGGACGCAGGACCAGATGCCGATGATGCCGAAAGGCCGCTATCGGCTGATGACCGACTACATGGGTCGGGTCGGCACGCTGGGCACGCAGATGATGTATCGCACCTGCACGGTGCAGGTGAACCTGGACTTCGCCAGCGAAGCCGACATGGTGCAGAAGCTGCGCGTGGCGCTGGCCCTGCAGCCGGTGGCGAATGCGCTGTTCGCCAATTCGCCCTTCCTCGACGGCAAGCCGAACGGCTGGAAAAGCTGGCGGGCGCATATCTGGCAGAACCTCGACGCGGCCCGCACCGGCATGCTGCCCTTTGCCTTCGAGGACGGCTTCGGCTACGAGCGTTGGGTCGATTACGTCCTCGATGTGCCGATGTATTTCGTCTATCGCGACGGCAAGTATATCGACGCGTTGGGACAAAGCTTCCGCGATTTCCTGAACGGCCGCTTGCCGGCGCTGCCGGGCGAAATCCCGACCCTGTCGGATTGGGCCGACCACCTGACCACGGTTTTCCCCGAGGCGCGGGTCAAGAAATTCATCGAGATGCGCGGTGCGGACGGCGGTCCCTGGCGGCGGCTCTGCGCCCTGCCGGCGCTGTGGGTCGGGCTGCTTTACGACCAGGCGGCACAGGATGCGGCCTGGGATCTGGTCAAGGGCTGGGATGCCGAGACGCGCGAGTCCTGGCGGCGCGGTGCCGGGCTCAAGGCGCTGGATGCCGAGGTGAACGGCACGAAGATGCGCGACCTGGCGCGCGAGGTGCTGGCGATTTCGGAAGCCGGGCTCAAGGCGCGTGCCCGCACCGGATCGGGCGGGCTGGTGCCGGACGAGACGCATTTCCTGAACACGCTGAAGGAAAGCGTCGAGACCGGCAAGGTTCCCGCCGACGAGTTGCTGGGGAAATACCACGGCGAATGGGCGGGCGATCTCAGCCGCATCTACGCCGAATATTCCTATTGACCAAGGGCCGGGTAATCCCCGGCCCCTTTCGCATCCGGCCTGCGTCGCAAATTCAGGCTTGCGGCGCCGACGGTTCGTTGCGGTTTTGCATGAACTGGTCGAACTCGGCCTTGTCCTTGGCTTCGCGCAGCTTTTGCAGGAAGTCGAGGAATTCGCGATGCTCGTCCTCCAGCCGCTTCAGCGTTTCCTCGCGATAGGCGTCGAAGGCAGTGTTGCCGGTCGGCGCGTTGAAACCGTGACAATGGTGGCGGCCGTGGTGATGGCGGTGGCGGCAGGAAAACATGCGTTTGCTCCAGATCATGTAACCCAGGATGGCAAGGCCCAGGGGCCAGCAGGCGATGAAGGCCAGGATCATGGCGGCGATCCAGGCGCCTTTCCCGCGTTCGTCCAGCCAGTCGCGGATGCCGGCCAGCGTAGCGCCGATCCGGTCCAGGACAGAGGGGCGCGGGGCGATGTCGGTGTTCATTGCGGTCCCTTTCCGATGTAAATGTTAATCACATTTACATAGATGGAGCGAAGCAGCCCGCATTCAAGGGAGACGGCCAGATTTTCCGTCAAGATTTCCGGCCGGGGATCGTTCAGTCGC
This sequence comes from Paracoccus denitrificans, assembly GCF_900100045.1. Lineage (GTDB taxonomy): Bacteria > Pseudomonadota > Alphaproteobacteria > Rhodobacterales > Rhodobacteraceae > Paracoccus > Paracoccus denitrificans. The sequence continues at coordinate 163,811 of NZ_FNEA01000002.1, forward strand.
GGATCACGCCCAGCCCGCGCAGATAGATCAGCGCGCCGCTTTCCAGCATGTCGGCGGGCGAGATGGGCGAGCGCGAGCCGGGCTTGCCGCGACCGAACAGTTCGACCACGCCATGGCTCAGCGCCCAGATGTGGTCGGCCACCATGCCCGGCGGCGGCCGGCGGCCGGCGGGCAATTGGGCGAACAGCGCCTCGGCTCCGCGCACCAGGATGCCGCGCGCCCGTTCCGAGGCTTGCGACAGCCCGGCATTGCCGGCGATCGACAGGCCGGCTTCGAACATGGCCATGTAGAAGCCGCGCCGTTCGGCGGCAAAGGTCAGGTATTCCTGCCCCATGCGCAGGAATGCGGTCAGTGGTCGCGGCCGTCCCTCGTCGAAGGCGGCTTCCAGCCGGTCGGCGAATTCCTCGAAGCCCTGCCGGGCCACCTCTTCCAGCAGATCCTCGCGCCCGGCGAAATGGCGATAGGGCGCGGCAGCGCTGACTCCGGCCAGGCGCGCGGCCTCGGCCAGGGTGAATGCCTGCGGGCCCCTTTCCTCGATCAGTTGCACCGTGGCCTCGACAAGGGCCTGGCGCAGGTTGCCATGGTGATAGGAGGATCGGGCCATGTCCGGCCCTTACATGCCTTCGCCGAAGTAATCCTCGACAAGCGCGGTCAGCGCATCGGCCAGTTCCCGCGCCTGCGCGCCCCTGACGGTGACGCGAATGGCGCTGCCGCGCGGCGCGGCCAGCATCAGCAGGCCCATGATCGAATCGCCCGAGACGCTGATGCCGTCCTTTTCGACGGTCGCCTGCGCATCGAACCGCTCGACGGTCTCGACGAATTTCGCGCTGGCCCGCGCATGCAGGCCCTTTTCGTTGATGATCGCCAGTTCGCGGGTGACGGCCCCGTTGGTCATGTCATTCATGAAGCGGCACGTTTGGGAATGGGAAGCACATCGGCAGGCAAGACGTCATAGCTGTTGATGTACTTGCGTCCCGCATCCTTGGCCAGCGTCACCGCATCGGCCACCGGCAATTTGCGCGATTTGGCCAGCTTGACCAGCATCGGCAGGTTCGCCCCATAGAGGATCGAGCGGTTTCGCATCGCACAGGCCATCAGCGACAGGTTCGAGGGCGAGCCCCCGAACAGATCCGTGACCACCACCACGCCATCGCCCGAATCGACCGCGTCCGCGGCGGCGCAGATTTCGGCCTGCTTTTCGCCCCGGTCATGGTTTTCTTCGATCGCCACGGCCTTGATCCCGGTTTGCGGCCCCACCACATGCTCGACCGCCGAGAGATATTCCCGGGCAAGGCCCCCATGCGCCACGATGACAATCCCGATCAATTCACCCTACCACGCAGCAGCCGTTCACCCTTGCGCCCATGCTGTGCGAGCGGCCCGCATATGGCCCTCGTCCCCAGGTGCCGGCGCCTTTTCACGGCGTTCAAGTTCCCGATGTCTAATTGACACTTGCCAGCCTGCTTTCGCAAGCGCGTCTGCCATTTTTTCCGCCATTGTGACAGAACGGTGTCGCCCCCCGGTGCAACCGAAGCCGATCGCCAGGTGGGCCTTGCCCTCTTCCAGATGGGCAGGCAGGGCGAAAAGCACAAGATCGCGCACCCTGCGGAAGAACTCGTCAAAGCGCGAATCGGCCATCACATATTGCTGAACCGGCGAATCGCGGCCATCCAGCGGCCGCAATTCCGTCCGCCAATGCGGGTTGGCCAGGAACCGGCAATCGAACATCATGTCCACCCCGCGCGGCACGCCGCGCTTGTAGGAAAAGGACTGCACCGAGACGGTCAGCCGCCGCCCCGGCTCGGTCTCGAACCAGCGGGCCAGTTCCGCCTTGAGGTCGTGCGGCGACAGTTCCGACGTATCGACCAGCACGTCGGCGCGGGCGCGGATCGGGCCCAGCATGTCGCGCTCGGCCCGGATCGCGTCGAGCGGCGAGCCCTCGCCCCGCAGCGGATGGCGCCTGCGGGTTTCGTTGAACCGTCGCAAAAGCTGCTCGGTCGTGCAGTCGAGGAACAGCACCTCCGGCGCGTATTCCGGCAACCGGGTCAAGCGGTCGATCAACTCGATCAGGTTGGCGACCGAGAAATCGCGGTTGCGCACGTCCACCCCCAGGGCCAGCGGCATCGGCCGCGCCGGCCCGTCCAGAAGCCGCGGGATCAGCGACAGGGGCAGGTTGTCGATGGCCTCGTAGCCCAGATCCTCCAGCACGTTGATCGCCGTCGAGCGCCCGGCACCCGAAGGCCCGGTGACCAGCACCAGCCGCTGCGCCCGTTCGTCCTGGCTGTCCATGGCGGTCATCGCCTCTGGCATGGCTCGCTCTACCTCTCGCGCAGATCCGTGTCCGCCCGGCCGGCGGCAAGATATTGCAACAGTATTGATGCAAGATGAACGCGACCGGCACCAAGGACAAGGGGCATGGACCTGCCCAGAAGGTCAAGTCTGCGGTCGGGCGGCAGGCGGTCGGCCTCGGGGCGGCCCAGATCGACGGCCAGCACCACCTCCACCGGGCCGTGGGGCGCGGCATGCAGGATGCCGACGCCGCGCGCCTCGATCCGGCCCCGGATCGAATCGGGCGCGTCCGCGACGATGCGCGCGCCCTCGCTGCGCAGGACGGTGCGGTCGTCGGCCACCAGCGCCGCGCCGAAAGCCATCATTTCAAGGGCCAGCGTGGACTTTCCCGCACCCGACGGACCCAGGATCAGCAACCCCTTGTCCCGATACGCGATGCAGCTTGCATGCAGGATCATGGCGCCCCCTTGCCCCCTGGCCGAATCACCCGGCCGCCGTCATCGGACCGATGGCCTTTGTGACGGACTCCCCAAGCCAAGGCCACGATTCGGCAAATGATTGCGCTAACCGTCTCTGATTGCGCTAACCCTGACGATAAGTGCGCTTTCGCCCGGGAAATGCCGTGTTATAGGACGCGCAACGGCCGGTTGCCGGCCCGGAATTTCTAGCAGGAGCACAGGTGCCATGACCGAACCGCGCGTCAATCCGAATTGCCGTCTCGAAGACCAGGGAATCACGGGCCTCGGCAATGTCCACTACAACCTGCTAGAACCGGCGCTAATCGACGCTGCCATCCAGCGCGGCGAAGGCAAGCTGGGCTTGGGCGGCACCTTCCTGGTCTCGACCGGCGCCCATACCGGCCGCTCGCCCAAGGACAAGCATGTGGTGCGCACGCCCGCGGTGGAAGACAGCATCTGGTGGGAAAACAACCGCCCGATGGAGCCCGAGGCCTTCGACCGCCTGCATGCCGACATGCTGGAGCACATGAAAGGCAAGGACTATTTCGTCCAGGACCTCTACGGCGGCGCGGATCCTGCCCTGCGCCTCGACGTGCGGGTCGTGACCGAACTGGCCTGGCACGGGCTCTTCATCCGCAATCTGCTGCGCCGTCCCGAAGCGTCCGAACTGGCCGGTTTCCTGCCGGAATTCACCATCATCAACTGCCCCTCGTTCAAGGCCGACCCGGCACGCCACGGCTGCCGCTCGGAGACGGTGATCGCGCTCAACTTCGACAAGAAGCTGATCCTGATCGGCAATACCGCCTATGCGGGCGAGAACAAGAAGTCGGTCTTCACGCTCCTGAACTACATCCTGCCGGAAAAGGGCGTGATGCCGATGCATTGCTCGGCCAACCACGCGCTCGGCAACCCGAACGACAGCGCCATCTTCTTCGGCCTGTCCGGCACCGGCAAGACCACGCTCTCGGCCGATCCCTCGCGCACGCTGATCGGCGATGACGAGCACGGCTGGTCCGACAACGGCATCTTCAACTTCGAGGGCGGCTGCTACGCCAAGACCATCAATCTTTCGGCCGAGGCCGAACCCGAGATCTATGCCACCTGCTTCAAGTTCGGCACCGTGATCGAGAACATGGTCTACGACCCCGACACGCTGGAACTGGACTTCGAGGATAACTCGCTGACCGACAACATGCGCTGCGCCTATCCGCTGGAGCAGATCTCGAACGCGTCGGAAACCTCGCTGGGCGGCCAGCCCCGGAACGTGATCATGCTGACCTGCGACGCCTATGGCGTGCTGCCGCCCATCGCGCGGCTGACCCCGGCGCAGGCGATGTATCACTTCCTGTCGGGCTTCACCTCCAAGACGCCGGGCACAGAGGTGGGCGTGACCGAGCCGACGCCGACCTTCTCGACCTGCTTCGGCGCCCCCTTCATGCCGCGCCGCCCCGAGGTCTATGGCAAGCTCCTGCAGGAAAAGATCGCCAAGACCGGCGCGGCCTGCTGGCTGGTCAACACCGGCTGGACCGGCGGCGCCTTCGGCACCGGCAAGCGCATGCCGATCAAGGCGACCCGTGCCCTGCTGACCGCGGCGCTGGACGGCTCGCTGAACGACGCCCAGTTCCGCAAGGACCCGAATTTCGGCTTCGAGGTTCCGGTCTCGGTCCCCGGCGTCGAGGACAAGCTGCTCGACCCGCGCCAGACCTGGACGGACGGCGCCGCCTACGACGCCCAGGCCCGCAAGCTGGTCGGCATGTTCAGCGACAACTTCGCGCAATATGCCGACAAGATCGACGACGACGTCCGCGCCGCCGCCATCGGCTGAACCGGACCGAAAATCTCAAACGCAAAGGGCGGTCCCAAGGGCCGCTCTTTTGCTTCGCACCAAAGCCCAGCCCACGCGGAACGATCCCGCCGCCCAGGCTTTCTCCGTTTTCCAAATACTCTGGGGGAGCGCGGAACGCGCGGGGGCAAAGCCCCCCTTTCAGCGTTGCCGCCGAACCCGCCGGCGCTTCTGCGCGCGCTTGATCTCGGCCAGCCGGGCCTGGGTCGCGCGCTTGCGCATCGGCCCCTTGCCGCGCCCGCCGGCCGAACCCCGCGGCAGCGGCCGGCCCTCGAGTTCCAGCAGTTCCAGCATCAGCCCGCCGGTCAGCGGCACCGCCTCGGTCAACCGCACGGTCACGCGCTGGCCGATGCCGATCTCAAGCCCCGTCTCGGACCCCATCAGCACCTGCGCCTCGGGATCGTAGTGGAAATATTCCCGCCCGATCTCGCGAATCGGCAAAAGCCCGTCCGCCCCGGTTTCGTCCAGCCGCACGAAGGCGCCGAATTTCTGCACGCCGCTGATGCGCCCGGTGAACTCGGCCCCCACCCGGTCGGCCAGATAGGCGGCAAGATAGCGGTCGGTCGTGTCGCGCTCCGCCGCCATCGAGCGCCGCTCGGTTTCCGAGATATGCTGCGCAGTCTCCGAGAGCATCTCGATATCCTGCGCCGACAGCCCGTCATTGCCCCATTTATGCCCCATGACCAGCGCGCGGTGCACGATCAGGTCGGAATAGCGCCGGATCGGCGAGGTGAAATGCGCATATGACCGCAGCGCCAGCCCGAAATGGCCGAAATTCTCGGGGTTGTAATAGGCCTGCTGCATCGAACGCAGCGCAGTCATGTTGATCAGCTCGTCGAATTCCGAACCCTCGGCCTGTTCCAGGAGCCGGTTCAGGTGCCGCGTCTGCAACACCTGCCCCTTGGCCAGCGTGAAGCCCGAAGCCTCGGCCACCTCGCGCAGCGCGTCCAGCTTTTCGACCGTCGGTTCCTCGTGCACGCGATAGAGCAGCGGCCGGCGCAGTCGCTCCAGTTCCTCGGCGGCGGCGACATTGGCCAGCACCATGAATTCCTCGATCAGCCGGTGCGCGTCGTAGCGTTCGCGGAAATTGACCGATTTCACCCTTCCGTCGGCGGTCAGCACGATCCTGCGCTCGGGCAGGTCCAGTTCCAGCGGCTGGCGGCGCTGGCGCGCGGCCCTGAGCAGGCCGTAGGCGTGCCAGAGCGGCCGGATCGCCGGCTCGACCAGCGGTTCGGTCTGTTCGTCGGGATTGCCGTCCGCCGCCGCCTGCGCCTGTTCATAGGCCAGGCTCGCGGCCGAGCGGATCATCCCGCGATGAAAGCTGTGGCCGGTCTTGTCGCCCTGCGCGTCCAGCCGCATGCGCACGGCGATCACCGGCCGGTCCACGCCCTGGTGCAGTGAGCACAGGTCGCTCGACAGGATATCGGGCAGCATCGGCACCACCCGGTCGGGGAAATAGGTGGAATTGCCGCGATTGCGCGCCTCGCGATCCAGCGCCGATCCGGGGCGAACGTAATGCGCCACATCGGCGATGGCGACCCAGATCGTGGCGCCGCCGTCCTCGTGCATCTCTGCGGCGACGGCATCGTCGCGGTCGCGCGCATCCGAGGGATCGATGGTGACGAAGGGCAGGTGGCGCAGGTCCTCGCGCCCCTTCATCGTGGCGGGGCGGGCGGCATCGGCCTCGGCGATCACCTCGTCGGGGAAATCGTCGGGAATGCCGTGCTGGTGGATGGCGATCAGGCTGACGGCCCTGGGTGCCGAGGGATCGCCCAGCCGCTCGACGATCCGCGCCAGGGGCAGGCCCAGGCGACCGCGCGGGCCGACCTGTTCGGCCTCGACCAGCTCGCCGCTTTTCGCGCCATGGACATCGCCGGGGCGCACCTGCCATTCCTTGTCCTGGCCCTTGTCGATGGGCAGGATGCGGCCCCCCGCCTCGGCCCCGCCGGTCGCGGCGCGAAAGATGCCGACGATGCGGTGCTGCACCGTGCCGATGCGGCGGATCAGCCGGGCCTGATAGTCGTGATCCTCGCCCCGGGTCTCGATCAGCCGGGCCAGGATGCGCTCGCCCGGCGCGACGGCCGGGTCGGATTTCAGCGCCGCGTAAAGGATGCGCGGCATCGGCCCCTCGCCCTGCCATTCCAAAGGCTTGGCAAAGATGTCGCCGTCTCGGTCGGGCGGCAGCAATTGCAGCACCGTGACCGGCGGCAGGCGCTCTGCGTCGTGGTAATGGCGGCGGCGGCGCTCCAGCAGCCCCTCGGCCTCCAGCTCCTTCAGAAGCCGCTTCAACTCGATCCGTTCGGCACCCTTGATGCCGAAGGCTTTCGCGATGTCGCGTTTCGCGGTGGCGTCCGGGTGGGCGGACACCCAGTCGAGAATCTCTTGCCGGGAGGGTAGCTGTGCCATGCCGCCACGCTAGCACGCCGCCCGACGGGGCGGCAGGGGCAAAATCAGGCGGCGGGCAGGCGGACGAACGCGGCAGCCTCGCGCACGATGGGATCGGCCTCGGCCCCGGCCCGGATCTGGTCCACGAAGTCCTGCCGCATTCGCGGCGACCAGGATTCGTTGATATGCGCGGCGACCGCCTCGGGCGCCGGCCGGTCGGGCTGGCTGGTAAAGAACTGCGCCATCTGCGTGGCCATGCGGATCAGTTTCGAATGGTCGTGGGACATGTCGCCTCAGCTTCCGGCAATGCGCCGGGGGTGGGTGTAAAGATCGAAGCCATCGCCCCGGGCACGGGCGATCACGGTGATGCCGGCACGCTCGGCCCATTCCAGCGCCAGCGCCGTGGGCGCGCTGGCGCCGATCAGGATCGGGGCGCCGATGCGCGCGGCCTTCTGCACCAGATCGACCGACAGGCGCGAGGACATGACGATGGCGCCCTGCCCCGCCACCAGCCCGGCCTGCGCCAGGGCACCGGCCAGCTTGTCCAGCGCATTGTGGCGGCCGACATCCTCGCGCGTGATGGCATGGTCGCCGTCCCAGAAGGCGGCGCCGTGGATCGCCGGGGTTTCGCGCCGCAGGACCTGGCCCTGGGTCAGCGCGGCCATGGCGCGGGCCACGTCCCCGGGCGGCATGGACCAGCCCAAGGCGACCGGCACGATCTGCGGCAGCGCCGCCTCGATGCTGTCCACCCCGCAAAGCCCGCAGCCCACAGGGCCGATCATGCTGCGCCGCCGCTCGGCCAGCCGGGCGGCAAGGCCGGGGCGCAACCATAGCCGCGCCTCGCGCGCGGGAAAGCCGCCGGCGGAAACCTCGGCTTCCTCGAAGCCCTCGACATCGCCGGGCGAGGCGATCAGCCCCTCGGTCAGCGCGAATCCCAGCGCAAAGTCGCGCAAATCATGCGGCGTCGCCATCAGCACCGCCTGGCTCATGCCGTCGATGACGATGGCCACCGGGCATTCCTGCGGCGCAGGGGGCGGCTCGACCGGGTGCCAGCCGCCCGGTCGTCCATCCCCGCCGCCGTCCCAGCGCAGCACGCCGGCCTTCACGTCGCGCATGCCGTCACTCGGCAGCGGTGGGCAGGATGCGGCGGGCGAGGTCGGAATGATGGCGATACTCCTCTTGCCAATCCGACGGGCCGTTCGAGGGACTGACCTGCACGGCCGTCACCTTGAACTCGGGGCAGTTGGTGGCCCAGTCGGAATTGTCCGTCGTCACCACATTGGCCTGAGTCGTCGGGTGATGGAAGGTGGTATAGACCACGCCCGGCGCCACCCGCTCGGTGATATGCGCCCTCAGCGTAGTGTCGCCCGAACGCGAGGCCAGCCGCACCCAGTCGCCCTCGCGCACGCCGCGATTCTCGGCATCCGAGGGGTGGATCTCCAGGATGTCCTCGGGGTGCCAGACCACGTTTTCCGTCCGCCGGGTCTGCGCGCCGACATTGTATTGCGACAGGATCCGCCCGGTGGTCAGCAACAGCGGGAAGCGTGCCCCGGTGCGCTCCTCGGTCGCGACATATTCGGTATGGACGAACTTGCCCCGGCCGCGCACGAAGCCGTCGATATGCATGAGCGGCGTGCCCAGCGGCGCCTTGTCGTTGCAGGGCCACTGCACCGAGCCCTCGCGCTCCAGAAGATCGTAGCTGACGCCCGAGAAACTGGGCGTGGTCAGCGCGATCTCGGCCATGATCTCGCGCGGGTGGACATAGGTCCAGGCGGCCCCCATGCGGTTCGCCAGCAACTGCGTGACTTCCCAGTCCTCGTAGCCGTTCTTGGGCGTCATGGCGCGGCGGACCATGTTGATGCGCCGCTCGGCATTGGTGAAGGTGCCGTTCTTTTCCAGGAAACTCGATCCCGGCAGGAAGACATGCGCATAGTTCGCGGTCTCGTTCAGGAACAGGTCCTGCACGATGACGATGTCCATCGCCGACAGCGCCGAGGTCACATGCCGCGTGTCGGGGTCGGATTGCACGATGTCCTCGCCCTGGCAGTAAAGCCCACGGAAGCGTCCGGCCAGCGCCTCGTCGAACATGTTGGGGATGCGCAGGCCCGGCTCGGGCGACAGCTCGACGCCCCAGATCCGTTCGTAGATCGCGCGCGTCTCGGGGTCCGAGACATGGCGATAGCCCGGATATTCATGCGGGAAGCTGCCCATGTCGCAGGAGCCCTGCACGTTGTTCTGGCCGCGCAGCGGGTTCACGCCGGTGCCGGGCCTGCCGATATTGCCGGTCATCATCGCCAGGTTGGCGATCGCCATCACCGTGGTCGAGCCCTGCGAATGCTCGGTCACGCCCAGCCCGTAATAGATGCTGGCACGCGGCGCGGCCGCATAGGCGCGGGCGGCCTTGCGGATCAGCTCGGCCGGTACGCGGGCCAGTTTCTCGACCTCCTCGGGCGCATGGCGAGGGTCCATCAGGAACTCGGCATAGGCCAGGAACTCGTCCCAGTCGCAGCGCTCGCGGATGAAGGCCTCGTCATAGAGCTTCTCGGCCACGATCACCTGCGCCATGGCCGTCAGCATGGCGACGTTGGTGCCGGGACGCAGGGGCAGGTGCAGCCCTTCGCCCATATGCGGGGACTTGAGCAGGTCGATCTCGCGCGGGTCGAGAACGATCAGCCCGGCACCCTCGCGCAGCCGCTTGCGCAGGCGCGAGGCAAAGACCGGGTGGCCGTCGGTCGGGTTGGCGCCGATGACCAGCGCCAGGTCGGTATCATCGACCGAATCGAAGTCATGCGTGCCGGCCGAGGTGCCGAAGGTGGTCTTGAGCCCGTAGCCGGTGGGCGAATGGCAGACCCGGGCGCAGGTGTCGGTGTTGTTGTTGTGAAAGACCGCGCGGGCGAGCTTCTGCACCAGATAGGTTTCCTCGTTGGTGCAGCGCGACGAGGTTATGACGCCGATGGAATCGCGCCCGAAATCCGCCTGCGCCTGCCGCAGCCGGGTGGCAGCGAAATCCAGCGCCTCGTCCCAGCTGACCACGCGCCAGGGATCGGTGATCCGCTCGCGCACCATCGGCTGGGTCTGCCGCTCGCGATGCGTGGCATAGCCCCAGGCGAAGCGGCCCTTGACGCAGCTGTGGCCGTGGTTCGCCTTGCCGTCCTTGCTGGGCACCATGCGCACCACCTCCTCGCCGCGCATATGCGCATCGAAGGAGCAGCCGACGCCGCAATAGGCGCAGGTCGTCTTGACGATATGCTCGGGTGTGCCGATCTGGATCACACTGTTCTCGATCAGCGTGGCGGTCGGACAGACCTGCACGCAGGCACCGCAGCTGACGCAATCCGACGACAGGAAATCGTCCGACGCCAGCCCGGCCGAGACGCGGCTGTCGAAGCCCCGCCCCTCGATGGTCAGCGCAAAGGTGCCCTGCACCTCCTCGCAGGCCCGCACGCAGCGCGAGCAGACGATGCATTTCGCCGGATCGAAGGTGAAATAGGGGTTCGACTGGTCCTTGGGCCGGTATTCCGGGTTCGGCCCCTCGGCGTCGCGGCGGGCGAAATGGTTCTTGCCCGGCTCATAGCGCACCTCGCGCAGCCCGACGGCGCCGGCCATGTCCTGCAATTCGCAATCGCCGTTGGCGGCGCAGGTCAGGCAATCCAGCGGGTGATCCGAGATGTAAAGCTCCATCACCCCCTTGCGGACCTGGGCGACCTCGTCGGTCTGGGTGTGGACCACCATGCCCTCGGCCACCGGCGTCGTGCAGGATGCCGGCAGGCCCCGCATGCCGTCGATCTGCACCACGCAAAGCCGGCAGGAGCCGAAGGCGCTGACATGGTCGGTGGCGCAGAGCTTGGGCACCGAGATCCCGGCCACGGCGGCGGCGCGCATGACGCTGGTGCCTGCAGGGACCGAGACCGGAATCCCGTCCACCAGCAGGTTCACGGTGACGTCGGACTTGACCGCCGGGGTGCCCATGTCGCGGTCGGGAATGATGAAATCCTTCATTCTGCGGCCTCCCGGCTCCTGATTATGGCGCGCGGCTCCCGCCGCCCGCTGAAATCGTCGGGGAAATGGGTCAGCGCCGACATGACCGGGAAGGGCGCAAAGCCCCCCAGCGCGCAAAGCGAGCCCCATTTCATCGTGTTGCAAAGGTCGGTGAGGATCGCGATCCCCGTTTCGTCGCCCTGGGCGATGCGGTCGATGGTCTCGACACCCCGGATCGAGCCGATGCGGCAGGGCGTGCATTTGCCGCAGCTTTCTACGGCGCAGAACTCCATGGCAAAGCGCGCGAGCTTCAGCATGTCGGCCGTGTCGTCGAAGACGGTGATGCCGGCATGGCCCAGCAGCCCCTCTTTCCCGGCCAGTTCCTCATAGCCGAAGGGCACGTCGAAATTCCAATGCGGGATGTAGGAGCCCAGGGGGCCCCCCACCTGCGCCGCCTTGACCGGCCGCCCCGAGGCGGTCCCGCCGCCGACCTCGTTGATGATCTGGCCCAGCGACATGCCGAATGCGGCCTCGAACAGCCCGCCGTATTTCACGTTGCCGGCGATCTGGATCGGGATCGTGCCCTTGGAGCGCCCGATGCCCAGTTTCGCGTATTCCGCCCCGCCATGGCTCAGGATCCAAGGCACCGAAGCCAGCGAGATCACGTTGTTGACCACCGTCGGCCGGCCCAGGAAACCCTCCAGCGCCGGGATCGGCGGCTTGGCGCGGACCACGCCGCGCTTGCCTTCCAGGCTGTTGAGCAGGCTCGTTTCCTCGCCGCAGACATAGGCGCCGGCGCCGACCCGCACCTCCATGTCATAGGCATGGGCCGAGCCCAGCACCGACTGGCCCAGGATGCCCGCCTGCCGCGCCTTGCCGATGGCGGCCTCCATCAGCCGGATCGCGTCGGGGTATTCGCTGCGGATATAGACATAGCCCTGCACCGCGCCCGTGGCGATGCCGGCGATGGCCATGCCCTCGATCAGGACCAGCGGATCGCCCTCCATCAGCATCCGGTCTGCGAAGCTGCCCGAATCGCCCTCGTCGGCATTGCAGACGATGTATTTCCGCGCGGCCTTGGCGCCGGCCACGGTCTTCCACTTGATCCCCGTCGGGAAACCGGCGCCGCCCCGTCCGCGCAGACCGGATTCGGTGACCTCCTCGACGATCCGCTCCGGCCCGATCTCGATGGCGCGGCTCAGCCCGACCAGCCCGCCATGCGCCTCGTATTCGGACACCGACAGCGGGTCGATCACGCCCACGCGGGCGAATGTCAGCCGGGTCTGCGCCTTCATCCACGGCAGTTCCTCGACCGGCCCCAGCGCCAGCGGATGCTCGCCGCCCGAACGGATCGCCTCGGCGACCGAGGCCGCGTCCTCGGGCGCCACCGGCCCATAGCCGTAGCGCACGCCGTCGCGCTCGACCTCGACCAACGGCTCCAGCCAGATCATGCCGCGCGTGCCGTTGCGGGTGATGGTGAACTCGCGCCCCAGCGCCTCGGCCACCTCGTCGGCACCCAAGGCCCTTGCGGCGGCATCCAGGGGAACCCAGACCCTCATGCGCCCGCCTCCGCCACCAGCTTCTGCACCTTGGCAAGGCTCGCCCGGCCGATCAGCCTTTCGCCCATCTGCGCCGAGGGCGCACAGGCGCACAGCCCCAGGCAGAACACCGGCTCCAGCGTCAGCCGCCCGTCCGGCGTGGTCTCGTGCCAGTCGATTCCCAGCGCGGCGCGCACCTCGTCGGCCAGCGCCTCGGCCCCCATCGACTGGCAGGCCTCGGCGCGGCACAGCCGCAGCACATGCCGGCCGTGGGGATGGTCGCGGAAATCGTGATAGAAGCTCACGACGCCATGCACCTCGGCACGCGTCATGCCCAGCGCCTCGGCCAGCACCGGCTGCGCCTCCTCGGGGACATAGCCCCATTCGGCCTGGAGATCGTGCAGGATGGGCAAAAGCGGCCCCTCGCGGCCCTTGTGGGCGGCGATGATTTCGTCAAGGCGCAAAAGGAAATCAGCGTCGGTCGCTGGTGAAGTCATGGCTAGGTGGTCCGGGCTCTGCTGTTTTGTCCAGACTAGAGCCCAGCGATAGACGAAACAATCGTGATATACCGTCTATTGATTGAAAGTATCAATCGAAGACACGATGCGGAGCAGCGCCTCGACCAGCGGCGGATGCGGCTCGCGCCGGGCGACGACCAGCCCGACCATATGCCCGTTCCCGGTCAGGTCGCGCGCCCGAACCCCTTCGGGCAGGGGCAGGCCGCGCGCCAGCGCCCGCGGCAGGATCGCGGCCCAGTCGCCGGTCGCGACATGCGACAGGATCGCCAGCATCGAGGTCGATTCAACCCGCGGCGCCGCATCCGCCCCGGCCTCGACCAGATGGCGGGTGACGATGCGGCGGTTCTGCATGTCGGGGGTCAGCAGGCATAGCGGCCGCGTAGCGGTCTCGGCCCAATCCGCCGGCCCGTCCATCTCGCTGCGGTCGATCAGGCAATAGGTCTCGCGGTAAAGCGGCAGGCTCTGCACCCGGCCCAGCGGCTCGCTGTCCAGATAGGTCACCCCGGCATCCAGCTCCAGCGCCTCGATCTGGTCGCGAATCTCGTCCGAACTGCGCGACAGGATCGAAACCCCGGCATTGGGATGGCGGCGCAGGAAAGGCCCCGTCAACTCGGCGATGCGCGGCATGGCGGTCGGGATCACGCCGATGCGCAACAGGCCCGAGACGCCCTTGCGGCTCGCCTGCATCTCGGCCTGCATGGCGCGGGCATCGGCGACGATGCGCCGCGCCCAGCCCAGCACGCGCTCGCCCTCGGGCGTCAGCCCCTGGAAACGCGAACCGCGCCGGACCAGCTGCACGCCCAGCTGCTCTTCCAGCGCCCGGATGGCCGAGGAAAGCGTCGGCTGGGTGATGCCCAGTGATTCGGCAGCGCGGCCGAAATGCTTCTCGCGCGCCAGGGCCATGAACATGGAGAGCTTGTCGATCACCGAACCGCCCTCCCCGCCCGGCCGGCTTTCTCCGTTTTCCAAATACTCCGCGGGGGTCCGGGGGCGCGAAGCCCCCGGTCCGAACGGATCAGACGATCTCGACCGCGTATTTCTCGATCACGGTATTGGCCAGCAGGCCCTCGCACATGCGCGCGACCTCGGCCTTCGCCGCATCGGCATCGGTTGCCGCCAGGTCCAGCTCGATCACCTTGCCCTGGCGCACGCCCGAGACGCCGGCAAAGCCGAGCCCGCCAAGCGCGTGCCGGATCGCCTCGCCCTGGGGATCCAGAACGCCGTCCTTCAGCATGATGGTGACACGGGCTTTCATCGGCGAGCCTTTCAGTTGATGAGCGTCGGTTTGGTCAGCGAGGTGGTGTTGGCGGGCATCAGGCCCAGCCGGCGCGCCACCTCGGTATAGGCGTCGGTCAGGTTGCCCAGGTCGCGGCGGAACACGTCCTTGTCAAGCTTCTGCCCGGTCTTCACGTCCCAGAGCCGGCAGCTGTCCGGGCTGATCTCGTCCGCGACCACCAGCCGCATGAAATCGCCGTCCCAGATGCGGCCGACCTCGATCTTGAAGTCGATCAGCTTGATGCCGACGCCGAAGAACACGCCCGACAGGAAGTCGTTCACCCGCAGCGCCAGCGACACGATGTCGTCCAGGTCCTGCTGCGCGGCCCAGCCGAAGGCGATGATGTATTCCTCGGAAACGAAGGGGTCGCCCAGCTCGTCGTTCTTGAAGCTGTATTCGACGATGGGGCGGGGCAGCGGCGTGCCCTCCTCCATGCCCAGGCGCTTCGAGATCGAGCCCGCGGCGAAATTACGCACGATCACTTCCAGCGGAATGATCTCGACCTGGCGCACCAGTTGCTCGCGCATGTTGATGCGGCGAATGAAGTGGTTCGGCACGCCGATATTGGTCAGCCCGGTCATGAAGAACTCGGACAGGCGGTTGTTCAGGACGCCCTTGCCCTCGATCGTGGCCTTCTTCTGCGCGTTGAAGGCGGTGGCGTCATCCTTGAAATACTGGATGAGCGTGCCGGGCTCGGTGCCTTCGTAAAGGATCTTCGCCTTGCCTTCGTAGATTTTCTTGCGCCTTGGTGCCATGCTGCGCGTCTCCCGTCCGCAAGGTGACAATCTTTATGCGGCTATAGGCCAGAAACGGGGTCATGGGCAATACGGGCTTGCGATGGCGCGCCCGCATGGGCATATCCTGCGCAATATCCACGGGATAATCCCAAGCCGGAGGCCGCCATGACCACATTTGACGACCGCGAGCGCGCGCATGAGGCGAAATTCGCCCATGATGCGGAACTGAACTTCAAGGCCGAGGCGCGGCGCAATCGCCTGCTGGGCGAATGGGCGGCCGGCCTGCTGGGCAAGACGGGCGACGATGCCCGCGCCTATGCGCTGACCGTGGTCACCTCGGATTTCGACGAGCCGGGCGACGAGGACGTGTTCCGCAAGCTGGCGGCCGACCTGGAAGGCAAGGCCGACGAGGAAACCATCCGCGCCAAGATGGTCGAGCTGCGCGCCACCGCGCGCGAACAGATCATCAGCGAGATCTGAGCTTTCGCAAGACGGCGACGCCCCGGAATCCGGGGCGTTTCGCATCTCAGGCCGCCGCAGCCTCGACCCGGTGATACAGCCGCCACATGGTCAGGCCGCGCAGCGCGTTCAGCCCCATCAGCGCGGCCCAAAGCCCGTGATTGCCAAAGACCGGCGGCAGCACCACCACCAGAACGGCATAGATCCCGACCGTGACCAGCATGGCATTGCGCATCTCGCGCGTGCGGGTGGCGCCGATGAAGATGCCGTCCAGCATCCACGAGGCGATGCCGACCAGCGGCGCGGCGACCAGCCAGGGCAGGAACTCCCGCGCCTCGGCCCGCACCTCGGGCGCGGTGGTCAGCAGGTCGATGATCGCCGGCCCGCCCAGCAGGAAGGCGGCCGATAGCAGCGCGGCCCCCGCGACACCCCAGGCCGAGCTGAGCGCGGCCGCACGCCGCAGCCGGTCGGGCCGGCGCGCGCCCACCGCCTGCCCGACCAGCGATTCGGCGGCAAAGGCAAAGCCGTCCAGCCCATAGGCGACGATGGACAGGAATTGCAGCAGCACCTGATTGGCGGCCAGCGTCACGTCGCCCTGCCCCGCAGCCATGAACATGAAGGTGGTGAACGAGCCTTGCAGCAGCACGGAACGGATCATGATGTCGCCGTTGACCCGCGCCAGTTCCTGGATCCGCTCGCGGGCCAGCAGCCCGGCGCGCTGAATCGCCGCATGCAGGGCATGGCGCGCGAACCACAACCCCAGAGCCAGGCCGGACCATTCCGCGATCAGCGTCGCCCCGGCGACGCCGCGCACGCCCCAGCCCAACCCCAGCACGAACCACAGGTCCAGGAGGATGTTCAGCCCGTTCATCAGCAGTTGCAGCACCAGCACCCGGCGCGTCCGCTCGATGGCGATCAGCCAGCCGGTGATAGCGTATAGCGAGATGGCCGCGGGCGCCCCCCAGATGCGCAGCGCCAGATATTGCCGGGCCAGCGCCTCGACCTCGGCCGAGGCCGGGGCCAGCCGGAAGGCCGCGGCGAAAAGCGACCCCTGCAGCAGGATGAAGACAAGCCCCGCCGCCAGCCCGATCCCCAGCGCCCGCAGCAGATGCGCACCGGATTCGCCCTCGTCCCCGGCGCCATGGGCCTGCGCCACCAGCCCCGAAGTGCCCATGCGCAGGAAGCCGAAGATCCAGTAGATCGAGGCCAGGATCACCGCGCCCAGCCCCACCGCGCCGATCGGCGCGGCCTCGCCCAACTGGCCGATGACGCCGGTATCGACCGCGCCCAGGATCGGGATCGTCGCGTTCGACAGCACCACCGGCAGCGCGATGGCCAGCACGCGCCGGTTCGAGATTTCGGCCTTCGCGCGTCTCCCGGACTGGCCGGGCAGCGCCTCAACCATCCTGCGGCATCAGGAAATGCCCGGTCGCCTGGGCGAAAAGCTTCTGGCGCTGGTCCTGCCATGCCTCGACATGCACGCTGGCATAGCGCCGCCCGGACCGGACCACCCGCGCGCGGGCATAGGCGTCGCGCGGCAGGCCCGAGCGCAGGTAATCCACGGTGAAGTCGATGGTCTTGGGCAGGCGCGGCAGGCTTTCGGGCACGGCGGCGTCGGGGGCGATGCGGCCCTGCTCCATGTCCTCCCAGATCGCAGTCCAGGTCAGCTCGACGATGGCGGTCACCTCCAGGAAAGCCGCCGTCACCCCGCCATGGATCGCCGGCAGCATCGGATTGCCGATCAGCTTCTCGTCGAAGGGCAGCACCGCGGTCAGCTCGTCGCCGCGGCGGTCGAAGCCGATGCCCAGCCAGCGGATATAGGGCACGCTGGAAACCAGCGCGTTCAGCGTGTTGTTGCGCCGCGTCTTGATGGCGTCCAGGGATTCGTTGCGTCTGGCCATGTCAGCGCTCGACCGTAAAGGCCCCGGTGGCCGAGGCCACGGGGCGGGATTCGTCGTCATCCATCGCCCAGGCGCGCACGAAGGCGACCGAGCGGGTGATGTGATAGCAATTCGCCCGGGCGCGGATGGTCTGGCCGGGCGTCGCCGCGCGCATGTAGTCGATGCGCAGGTCGATGGTCGCGGTCGAACGCGCGCCGGCCGGATGCGCCATCACCGCCGCGCCGCTGCATGTGTCCATCAAGGCCGAGATCACCCCGCCGTGGATCACCCCGCTGCGCGGATCGCCGACCAGGTCCTCGCGCCAGGGCAACGAGATCTCGGCCCCCTCGGGCGACAGCTGGTCCAGCCGCATGCCAAGCGCCCGGGCATGGGGGATCACCTCGATGAACTGGCGCGCGATGCGCCGGCGTTGTTCCAGCTCGTCCTCCGGCAACGGTTCGCTCATGCCCCTGGCCTCCTGCTTGGCGTGCAGGCGGAATGGTAGCAGTCCGAAACCGGCAGGCAAGCCCGCCCCGGCCAATGGTTGAGTTTGATGCGGCCCCGCGCTAGGCTGCGCCGCATCTGCAGCATAGAGTTCATCCGATGTCCGATAGCGAATACATTGGTTTCAAGGAAATGTGCGCGCGGTTCGACGTGACTCCGCGAACGCTGCGCTATTACGAATACATCGAGCTGCTCAGCCCCCGCAAGGAAGGCCGCTCGCGCTTCTACGGCCCGCGAGAGATCGCCCGGATGAAGCTGATCCTGCGCGGCCGCCGCTTCGGCTTCTCGCTGGAGGACATCCGGCAATGGCTGCTGATCTATGGCGAAAAGGGCACGCGCGAACAGTATCGGGTCTGGATCGAACTGGCCGACCGCCAGCTCGAGGTGCTGCGCCAGCAGCGCGACGAACTCGAAGCCTCGATGACCGAATTGCTGGCGCTGCGCAACGAAACGGTCTCGCTGCTCGACGGCATGGGGCCGACCGAGGATGCCGGCGAGGCCGGGAAAGCGGGCTGAGCCCGGCGCTGACGCCACGTTCCCCCTTACGCGAACGTCAACTCGCCCTATATTCCGGCTGGTGAATGAGCCAGACGGGAGGGGATCGGCCATGAGCGACGATCTGTTGACCATCCGCCAGATGTGCGACGCCTTCGAGGTCACGCCGCGCACGCTGCGTTTCTACGAGGCGCGCGAATTGCTGTTTCCGCAGCGGCGCGGCCAGCATCGGCTTTACGGGCGCTCGGACCGCGCCCGGCTGACCCTTATCCTGCGCGGCAAGCGTTTCGGCTTTTCGCTGGAGCAGATCCGCCAATTGCTGGAGCTTTACGATCCGGCCGAACGCAACATTACCCAGACCGAAGCCACGCTCGCCACCGCCCGCGACCGGCTTGCCGACATGGAGCGGCAGCACCGCGAACTGGGCGAGGCCATCGCCGAACTGCGCCAGCAGATCGCCGAGGGCGAAGCTTCGCTGCAAAACCTGAAATCCGACGCCTGAGGGCGAACTGTCCTGGGAGGACCGATGACCATTTATTCCGCCCCCATCCGCGACATGCAATTCGTGCTGCATGACGTGCTCGACATCTCGAACCAGGATCTTCCGGGCTATGGCGATCTTGACCGCGACTTCACGCAGGCCGTGCTGGAGGCGTCCGGCAAGCTCGCCTCCGAAGTGCTGGCGCCGCTGAATGCCGTCGGCGACCGCGAGGGCTGCAGGCTGGAAAACGGCGTGGTGCATACGCCCAAGGGCTTTCTCGAAGCCTTCGAGCAGATGCGCGAGGGCGGCTGGACCGCGCTCGACTGCGACCCGGAATACGGCGGCCAAGGCATGCCCTATGTGATCGGCCTTGCGGCGGGCGAGATGTTCTCGGCCTCGAACATGGCCTTCACCATGTATCAGGGCCTGACCCATGGCGCCTATTCCGCCATCCACGCCCACGGCACGGACCAGCAGAAGGCCACCTACCTGCCCAGGATGGTCAGCTGCGAATGGACCGGCACCATGAACCTGACCGAGCCGCATGCCGGCACCGACCTGGGCCTGCTGCGCACCAAGGCCGAGCCGCAGGAGGATGGCAGCTACCTGATCACCGGGCAGAAGATCTTCATCTCGGCCGGCGACCACGACATGGCGCAGAACGTGATCCACCTGGTGCTGGCCAAGGCGCCGGGCGGCGGCGAGGGCACCAGGGGCATCTCGCTTTTCATCGTGCCGAAGTTCCTGGTGAACGAGGACGGCTCCCCGGGCGAACGCAACGCACTCTCGGTCGGCAACCTCGAGGAAAAGATGGGCATTCACGGCAATGCCACCTGCGTGATGAACTATGACGGCGCGAAAGGCTGGCTCTTGGGCGAGCTGCACAAGGGCATGCGCGCCATGTTCACCATGATGAACGAAGCGCGGATCGGCGTCGGCCTGCAAGGCTATTCCGTGGCCGAGGCCGCCTATCAGAACGCGGTGGCCTATGCCCGCGACCGGCTGCAGGGCCGCGCGGTGACGGGCGATGCCAACCCCTCGGGCCCGGCCGATCCGCTGATCGTGCATCCCGACATCCGCCGCAACCTGATGGACCAGAAAAGCTTTCTGGAAGGCGCGCGCGCGCTGGCCTTCTGGGGGGCGCACCTGATCGACCGCGCCGTGCTGGCCGATGACAAGGAGGCCCACGACCTCGTCTCGCTGCTGACGCCGGTGATCAAGGGCTTCCTGACCGACAAGGGTTTCGAGACGGCGGTGCAGGCCCAGCAGGTCTTCGGCGGCCACGGCTATATCGAGGAACAGGGCATGTCGCAATTCGTCCGCGACGCCCGCATCACCATGATCTACGAAGGCGCGAACGGCGTGCAGGCGCTGGACCTCGTGGGCCGCAAGCTGGCGGCCGAGGGCGGCAAGCCGATCATGGCCTTCTTCGAGCTGATCAGGTCCGAGATCAAGGCGCACGAGGGCGACGAGGCGCTGAAGGCCGATTTCCTCGATCCGCTGAAGGCGGCCTCGAAGGACCTGCAATCGGCAGCGATGTTCTTCATGGAGCAGGGCATGAAGGACCCGAACGCAGCGCTGGCCGGCTCCTACGACTTCATGCACCTGTTCGGCCATGCGGCGCTGGGGCTGATGTGGACGCGCATGGCGGTCGCGGCCAGGGCCGCTCTGGCGGCCGGCACCGAGGACCCCGCCTTCCACGAGGCCAAGCTGGCGACCGGCCGCTATTACATGGCGCGGCAGCTGCCGATGACCGCGGCGCATCTGGCGCGCATCCGCTCGGGCGCCGAGCCGGTGATGGCGCTGGCGGCGGATCGGTTCTGAAACGGGAAAGGGAGGGTCTGGCGGCAAGGTCGCACGGGTATTTGGAAAACGGAAAAGACCGGAATGCGGCGCCCCGGAACACCGGGTCCGGCCGAGGTTCGGCAAGACCGGATGACCGGGGCGCTCTTTCCGTTTGCGGTCATCGGCTCCCCAGCCTGTACCGCGCGATCAGGGATAAAGGACGAAGGTTAAGAACTCCCTAACGATCTTTCCGTTTTAAAATACCCAAATGCAACGCCGACGACCGGCGCTGCCGGCGCAGAAAGGGAAAGCCACATGACAGCCCAGCTTCATTGCTTCGGAGAATCCGGCCATTCCTACAAGGTGGCGCTGATGATGCAGCTGACCGGCCATCCCTGGCAGCCGGTCTTCGTGGATTTCTTCGGCGGCGCCACCCGCGGCGCCGAGTATCGCCAGCTCAACGAGATGGGCGAGGCGCCGGTCTTCGTCGAGGACGGCCTGACCCTGACCCAGTCCGGCGTGATCCTGCTGCATCTGGCCGAACAGACCGGGCGCTTCATGGATGGCGACCAGGGCGAGATCCTGCGCTGGCTGTTCTGGGACAACCACAAGGGCTCGTCGCAATTCGGCGCGTTGCGTTTCCTGATGAACTTCCTGCCGCCCGAGAAACGCCCCGCCGAGGTCATCGCCTGGCTGCAGGGGCGGTGCAAGGCGGCGCTGAAGACGCTGGATGGGCACCTGGCGGCCCGCGGCTGGCTGGCGGGCGACCAGGCGACCATCGCCGACCTGTCCTGCTGCAGCTATCTCTATTACCCCGAGCCCTTCGGCTTCGACCGCGCCGAATGGCCCCATATCGATGCCTGGCTGAGCCGCATTCAGGCGCTGCCCGGCTGGAAACACCCCTATGACCTGATGCCCGGCAATCCCGCGGACCGGGCCGCGAAGGAGGACGCATGACCGAAGCCTATATCTATGACGCCGCCCGCACCCCGCGCGGCAAGGGCCGCCCCGACGGCAGCCTGCACGAAGTCACCTCGGTTGCGCTTTCGGCCCGGCTGCTGAACGCCGTCAAGGAGCGCAACGGGCTCACAGGCCATGCCGTCGAGGACGTGATCTGGGGCAATGTCACCCAGGTCAAGGAACAGGGCGGCTGCCTCGCCCGCTCGGCAGTGCTGGAATCCGACCTGGACGAAAGCATCCCCGGCCTCGCCATCAACCGCTTCTGCGCCAGCGGCATGGAGGCGGTGAACCTGGCCGCGAACCAGGTCAGGGGCGGCGCCGGCCAGGCCTATATCGCCGGCGGCGTCGAGATGATGGGCCGCGTCGCCATGGGCAGCGACGGCGCCGCCATCGCCGTGGACCCCAGCCTGACCTTCAAGACCTATTTCGTGCCGCAGGGCATCAGCGCCGACATCATCGCCACCGAATACGGCTTTTCGCGCGAGGATGCCGACAGCCTGGCCGTCGAGAGCCAGCGCCGCGCCGCCATCGCCTGGGATGAGGACCGCTTCGCCAGGTCCATCGTGCCGGTCAGGGACCAGAACGGCCTGACCATCCTCGACCGCGACGAATACATGCGCCCCGGCACCACGCTGGAGGATCTGGCCAAGCTGAAGGCCAGCTTCAAGGAGATGGGCGAGACCATGCCCGGCTTCGACAAGGTGGCGATGCTGAAATACCCGCATCTCGGCCGCATCGAGCACATCCACCATGCCGGCAACAGCTCGGGCATCGTGGACGGCGCCGCCGCCGTGCTGATCGGCAATGCGGAATTCGGCAAGGCTTACGGGCTGAAACCCCGCGCCCGCATCCGCGCCACCGCCAAGATCGGCACCGATCCGACCATCATGCTGACCGGTCCGGTGCCGGTGACCGAAAAGATCCTGAAGGACAGCGGCATGGCGATCTCCGACATCGACCTCTTCGAGGTGAACGAGGCCTTCGCCTCGGTCGTGTTGCGCTTCATGCAGGCCTTCCAGGTCGACCCCGGCGTGGTCAACGTCAATGGCGGCGCCATCGCGCTGGGTCACCCGCTGGGCGCGACCGGCGCCATCATCATCGGCACGCTGCTCGACGAGCTGGAGCGCCAGGACAAGACCGTGGGCCTCGCCACGCTCTGCATCGCGTCCGGCATGGGCGCGGCCACCATCATCGAGCGCGTCTGAGGGAGGGGAACATGACCGATTTCACCATGCAGAAAGACGCCGACGGCGTCGCGATCGTCACCTGGGACGTGCCGGGCAAGTCGATGAACGTGCTGTCGCTGGACGGCGCCGCCGAGTTGAACGCACTGATCGACGACGCCCTGGCCGACGAGGCCGTGAAGGGCATCGTCATCACCAGCGGCAAGAAGGATTTCGCCGCCGGCATGGACCTGAACGTCATCGCCGGCATGAGGCAGGGCGGCGCGCAGGCGGTCTTCGACGGCGTGATGACGCTGCATCATCTGCTGCGCAAGATCGAGCTGGCCGGGATGGACCCCAAGACCAAGAAGGGCGGCAAGCCCATCGCGGCCGCCCTGCCCGGCACCGCACTGGGAATCGGGCTGGAACTGCCGCTGGCCACGCATCGCATCTTTGCCGCCGAGAACCCCAAGGCCAAGATCGGCCTGCCCGAGATCATGGTCGGCATCTTTCCCGGCGCCGGCGGCACCACCCGCCTGGTGCGCAAGCTGGGCGCCATGGGCGCCGCCCCCTTCCTGCTGGAGGGCAAGCTCAGCGACCCGGCCAGGGCCAAGAGCGCCGGCCTGATCGACGAGGTGGTGGCCGATCCGGTCGCCGCGGCCCGCGAATGGGTGTTGAAGGCCGCCGATGCCGACCTGGTCAAGCCTTGGGACGCCAAGGGCTACAAGATGCCGGGCGGCGAGCCCTATCACCCGGCCGGCTTCATGACCTTCGTCGGCGCCAGCGCCATGGTGCATGGCAAGACGCTGGGCGTCTATCCGGCGGCGAAGGCGCTGCTGAGCGCCGTCTATGAAGGTGCCATGGTGCCCTTCGACACGGCGCTGAAGATCGAAGCGCGCTGGTTCACCCATGTGCTGATGAACCCCTCCTCGACCGCGATGATCCGCAGCCTCTTCATCAACAAGGAGGCGCTGGAGAAGGGCGCGAACCGTCCCGAGGCTCCCGATCAGAGCGTGAGGAAGGTCGGCATCCTCGGCGCCGGCATGATGGGCGCCGGCATCGCGTATGTCTCGGCCATGGCCGGGATCAAGGTGGTGCTGATCGATTCGACGCAAGAAGCGGCCGAGCGCGGCAAGTCCTACTCCACCGGCCTGCTGGACAAGGCGATCAGTCGCCGCAAATCCACCGAGGAGAAGAAGGCCGAGGTGCTTTCCCGCATCACCGCGACGACCGATTACGCCGCACTGGCCGGCTGCGACCTGATCGTGGAAGCCGTGTTCGAGGATCCGAAGGTCAAGGCCGAGGTCACGAAACGGGCCGAGGCGGTGATCCCGCAGGACGCGATCTTCGCCACCAACACCTCGACCCTGCCGATCAGCGAACTGGCCAAGGCCAGCGCCCGCCCCGACCAGTTCATCGGCATCCACTTCTTCAGCCCCGTGGACAAGATGCTGTTGGTCGAAATCATCAAGGGCCGCGAGACCGGCCCGCGCGCGGTGGCCAAGGCGCTCGACTTCGTGCGCCAGATCCGCAAGACGCCCATCGTGGTCAACGACGCACGCTTCTTCTACGCCAACCGCTGCATCATCCCCTATATCAACGAAGGCATCCGCATGGTGGCCGAAGGGGTCAGCCCCACGCTGATCGAAAACGCCGCCAAGATGATGGGCATGCCGCTGGGACCGCTGCAACTGGTGGACGAGACCTCGATCGACCTCGGCGTCAAGATCGCCAAGGCCACCAAGGCGGCGATGGGCGACGCCTACCCGGACGGCGCAGTGGATGCGGTGATCTTCAAGCTTGCCGACCAGGGCCGGCTCGGCCGCAAGACCAAGGCCGGCTTCTACGACTATGACGATGCCGGCAAGCGCCAGGGCTTCTGGTCCGGCCTCGCATCCGAATGGCCCGAGGCCGACACCCAGCCCGACCTGACCGAGATCCAGCACCGGCTGATGTTCGCGCAATCGCTGGAAGCGGTCCGGGCGCTGGAAGAAGGCGTGCTCGAGGACATCCGCGAAGGCGATGTCGGCGCCATCCTCGGCTGGGGCTTCGCGCCCTGGTCCGGCGGCCCCTTCGGCTGGCTCGACATGCTGGGCGCCCCCCGCGCCGCCGGAATCGCCGACAGCCTGGCGGAAAAATTCGGCCCCCGCTTCGCCGCGCCGCAACTCCTCAGGGACATGGCTGCGAAAGGCGAAAGCTTCTACGGCCGCTTCGGCGCCGGCAAACAGGCCGCCTGAAAACGACCAGGGGGCAAGGCCACTCCGCCCTGCCCCTCACCGTTTCCCAAATACTCAAGAAAGACGAAGCGCCGAGGGCCCGTCCCTTCGGCGCTTCTCTGTTCCCCAAATACTCAAGGGACCGCGCGCCAGGGCGCGATCAGACCAGCCCCTCGGCCCGGAACGCCGCGCGCAGGTCGCTCTCGGGCCGGGCGCCGACATGGCTGATCACCTCGGCTGCCGCGATGCAGCCCATGCGCCCCGCCGCCGCCAGATCGGCGCCGATGGCCAGCCCATAGATCAGCCCGGCAGCGAACTGGTCGCCCGCCCCGGTCGCGTCCACCGGCACCACGCGATGCACCGGCGCCGTCACCCGCTCGTCCCCGCGGATCAGGATCGCATCCTCGCCCGAGCGGGTGCAGATCACCGTACCGCAATCGGCGCTGGCCAGCCGCAGGGCCTCTTCCAGATCCTCGACCTGATAAAGCGACTGCCATTCATGGATATTGCCGATGACGTAATCCATCGGCCCGGCCACCAGCCGCCGGAAATCCGCCCGGTGGCGGTCGACGCAGAACGGGTCGGACAGCGCGATCCCCGCCTGGCCGCCCGCCTTGTGACAGGCATCGGCCGCCTTGAGGAACGCCGCCTTGCCGGCATCCTTGTCGAACAGATAACCCTCCAGGAACAGCCAGTCCGCACCGCTGAAGGTCGCGGGGTTCACGTCCTCGGCCCCCAGCTCGGCCGAAATGCCCAGATAGGTGTTCATCGACCGCTCGCCATCCGGGGTCACGAAGATGATCGAACGCGAGGTCGGCAGCACCTCGCCCGCCACCGGCGGATTGACGAAGACCGTTCCCTGCTGCTCGGTCTGCTCGGCATAGCTCAGCCCCAGCGGATCGCCCGCCACGCGGCCGATGAAGGCGGTGCGCAGCCCCAGCATCCCCAGCCCCGCCAGCGTGTTCGCCACCGAACCGCCCGGCACCAGCCGCGCCTTGGCCGCATCCGCATCGGCCGATTGCGCCGCCATCAGGAATTCCGAGCGTTCGCGGTCGATCAGCTGCATGATCCCCTTTTCGATGCGCAGCCGGTCCAGGCTCGCATCCGAGGTCGGCGCGATCACGTCCATGACGGCATTGCCGATCCCGATCACATAGGGGGTGGTCATTCGGTCTTCTCCTCATAAGGGCAGAGATCTTCGATGGGGCAGATCCGGCAGCGCGGCCGCCGGGCCTGGCAGATATAGCGGCCGTGCAGGATCAGCCAGTGATGGGCGTTCTGCTGGAACGGCACCGGGACGTTGTCCTCGATGGCGCGCTCGACCTCCTCGACGTCGCGGCCCGGAGCGATGCGGGTGCGGTTGCCGACGCGAAAGATATGCGTGTCCACCGCCTGCGCCGGAAAGTCGAACACGCTGTTCAGCACCACATTCGCGGTCTTGCGCCCGACACCGGGCAGGGTCATCAGCGCGGCGCGCGATTGCGGCACCTCGCCGCCATATTCCTCGACCAGCCGGCGCGACAGCGCGATGACGTTCTTTGCCTTCTGGCGGTACAGCCCGATGGTCTTGATCTGCTCGGTCAGCGCCTCGACGCCCAGCTCCAGCATCTCTTGCGGCGTGCTCACGCGCTGGAACAGCGATTTCGTCGCCTTGTTCACGCCGACATCGGTCGCCTGCGCCGACAGCGCCACCGCCACCAGCAGGGTAAAGGCGTTGGTGTATTCCAGCTCGGTCACCGGATGCGGATTGGCTTCGCGGAAACGCGAAAAGATCGCGACCTGGGTCGCATAGGGCAAGGCGGGCGGAAGACGGGAAAAGGTGCTGCGTGCCATGGGCTCCAGATGCCCTGCCCCGCTGCCATGCGCAAGCTTTCGTGCATGGATTTGGCCGGCCGCTGCGCTACTCTGCCACGGCAACAGTCGCGAGGCCGGGATGACACAGACGTTCTTTACCTTTGCCCAGCCCCAACCCGGGCTGCGGGTCTCGATCACCACGCAGCCGGCGCAGGATCTGGGCGCGGTGCTTTGTCGCGGCAGGTTTGCCACGCCGCTCGGCACGGTGGTCGCCATGGGTGCGGGCGGGGCGCTCTGGGGCCTGGGCTTCGCCGGCGCGATGTCCGAGGACCAGGTCGAGGCCGATCTGGCCGCGCGCTGGCCCCGCGCCCGCCTGGTCGAGGCGTCCGAGGCGCTGGCCCCCTCCATCCAGGCATTGCTGGCCGGTGAGGGCGTCATCACGGTTCACCTGACCGGCACCGAGTTCCAGTTGCAGGTCTGGCGTGCCCTGGTCACGGTGCCGCCGGGCCAGGTCATCAGCTATGCCACGCTGGCCGAACGCATCGGGCGCCCGAACGCCCTGCGCGCGGTGGGCACCGCGGTCGGGCAGAACCCGGTCTCGTGGGCGATCCCCTGCCATCGCGTAACCCGCACCGGCGGACGCATCGGCGGCTATCATTGGGGCGAGGCCGTGAAGCGCGCCTTGCTGGTGCGCGAAGGCGCCAGCATCGCGCCCCGCACCATCGCCGCTTTGTGAGCCGCCCCGGGGCGATTTCCCGTCTATTCCTGTGGAGTTGGCCCGGAACCCATGCCAATGTGACCGCGTTTGGGCATCAGCCGCCGGCCCCGGAAGCAAGCAGGCCGGCCGCGTCGCAAGGACAGGCGGCGTAGGATCGCCCTGAAAAGAAAGGTAAAAGAATGAAGACCCGTATTTCGCTGCTTCTCGCCTCTGCCGGCTTGATCGCCATCAGCGCCTGCACGCCGGCCGATCCCTACGGCCAGCCCCAGCAGACCAGCCGCACCCAGCAGGGCGCCATCGCCGGCGCGGTCGTCGGCGGCCTGATCGGCGCAGGCGAAAGCCGCTCGAATGCCGTCAAGGGCGCGATCATCGGCGCGACGGCGGGCGCCGTCGGCGGCTCGATCCTCGACCAGCAGCAGCGTTCGTTGCAGCAGTCGCTGAACAACCCCAACATCCAGATCGTGAACCACGGCACCCATCTGTCGGTCGTCATGCCGGAATCCACGCTGTTCGCCACCGATTCGGCCGCCGTGGGCGCTCAGGGGCAAAACGACCTCTACACCATCGCGCGCAACCTCACCCAGTATCCCAACAGCCGCATCCAGATCGTCGGCCATACCGACAGCACCGGCTCGGCCGCCTATAACCAGGACCTGTCCGAACGCCGCGCGCGCTCGGTCGCCGGCATCCTGACCGCCGGCGGCGTGGCGCAATCGCGCGTCACCACCCTGGGCCGCGGCGCCACCCAGCCGGTCGCCTCGAACGACACGGCCGCGGGCCGCGCCCAGAACCGCCGCGTGGAAATCCTGATTACCCCGACCCGCTGATCGCGGCAGGACATGCAGGACGCGGGGGCCGGCAGCCGAAAGGTTGCCGGCCCTTTCCGTTTCCGCCTTGGTCGGACGAATAAGGAAAACCCCCGAAGCGTCTCCGCCCCGGGGGTCCAGTCACTGTCCCATGAGGATGCTCACGGCACCCTTCTCATTCAAGCCCGCGTCAGTTCAGCCGCTGGGCCACTTCGTCGATGGCCTTGTCGATACCGGCGCTGCGCTCGGCCGGGCTGGCCTGCTTGCCCAGGATCTCGGTCGCGGCGGCGATCGCGGTCTGGATGGCGCGGTCGCGCACCGCGCGCACCGCCTCGGCCTCGGCACCGGCGATCTGCTCCTCGGCGGCCTTCAGGCGCCGCTCGATCGACAGTTGCAGCGCCTTCTTGGCCTTCTCGGCTTCCGCGACCGCCTCGCGCTTGGCATTGGCGACGATGTCGTCGGCCTGCGACTTCACCTCGCGCTGGCGGCGCTCATAGCTCGCATAGATCTCCTGCGCTTCCTCGCGCAGGCGGCGGGCCTCGGCCAGATCGTTGCGGATGCCCTCGGCCCGCTTGTCCAGCAGGCCGCCGACGATCTGCGGCACGCGGAAATAGACCAGGATGCCGACGAACAGCAGGAAGGCCAGCGTGACGATGAAGTCGGTATTGCGCAGCGAGAAGAACGGACCTGAAGCCGCGAGCGCCGGGCTCGCCACCAGGGCAAAGAGAACGCTCAGACGTTTCATTGCAGCGCCCCCTTCAGTCGCTGATCGACCGCCGCATCGACCAGGGATTGGTCGAGCTTGCCGCCGAAATTCTCGACCAGCGCGGCGGTCACATCGCGGGCGACGCTGCGCGCATCCTCGACGGCCGAGGCGCGGATCTCGCCGATGCGCGTCTCGGATTCGGCCGCACGGGCGGCGATTTCCGCATCGGCATGGGCGATGGCGGCGTCGAGCTCCTTCTGGATCTCGGCCTTGTTGGCTGCCACGATCTTGCCGGCTTCGGCGCGGGCGTCGGCCAGCGCCTTGTCATAGGCGGCCTCGGCTTCCTTGGCCTTCTGCTTGAATTCCTCGGCAGCCATCAGGTCGCCGGTGATGGCGCCCTGGCGATCCGAGATGACGCCGCCGATGCGCGGCAGCGCGATCCGCGACAGAACCCAGTAGATCACCGCCAGGATGACCAGCAGCCAGAAGATCTGGTTGCCGAAGGTGGTGAAATCCAGCTGCGGCATGCCGGGGGCGCTTGCCCCATGGGCTGCATCCGCCGCGCCGGCCACGGCATGGGCCGCATCGGCGCCATGACCCGCCGCTTCGGCGGATTCGGTGATGATCACCGTTTCAGATTCTTCGACCACGACGGGCGCGGTCTGTTGCAACAGGCTGAACATATCCTACCCCATGCCGGTCGTTTCACAATCGGGTGGGCGCCCGGACAGCCCCCACCCAACCGCAAGGATGGCAAAAGGATCAGACTGCGAACAGCAGCAGCAGCGCGACCAGGAACGAGAAGATGCCCAGGGCTTCCGCGAAGGCCATGCCGATGAACAGCGTGGCGGTCTGCGAGGCAGCGGCCGACGGGTTGCGCAGGGCGCCCGCCAGGTAGTTGCCGGCGACGTTGCCCACACCCATGGCGGCGCCCGCCATGCCGACGCAAGCCAGACCGGCGCCGAGATACTGTCCCAGTTGACCCAGATTTTCCATGTTCATGCTCCTTGAGGCTTTTGGAAAGGGTTTTCGTTTTCAGACCTTGCGAACCGGGCTCAGTGCGCCGGATGCAGCGCGTCCTTCAGATAGACGCAGGTCAGGATGGTGAAGACATAGGCCTGGATGAGGCACACCAGCACCTCCAGCCCATACATGGCAGTGATGGCGACGACCGAGACCGGCGCGATGGCGGCAACGGCGGCGAAGGCGGCAAAGACCTTGATCACCGCGTGGCCGGCCATGATGTTGCCCGCAAGTCGGATGGAGTGGCTGACCGGACGCACGAAATACGAGATCAGCTCAATCACCGCCAGGACCGGGCGCAGCGCCAGGGGCGCCGAACTGACCCAGAACAGGCCCAGGAAATGCGCGCCGTTCTTGACGAAGCCCAGCACGGTGACGCCGGCAAAGACCAGCACCGCCAGCACGGCCGTCACGGCGATATGCGAGGTCGGCGAAAAGCTTTTCGGCAGCAGGCCAAGGAAGTTCGCGAACAGGATGAAGCAGAACAGCGTCATCACGTAGGGAAAGTATTTCAGCCCGTCCTTGCCGGTCACGTCCTCGACCATCTTGTGGACCATGCCGTAAAGAAGTTCAGCGATGGACTGGACCCGGTTCGGCACGATGGCCCGGCCGCGGGTGCCAAAGACCAGAAGCGCGGTGATCGCCAGCGCGGCCAGCGCCATCCACAGCGTCGCGTTGGTCGGCGTGTACCAGTTCACCGGCCCTTCGCCAAACAGCGGCTTGATGACGAACTGGTCCATCGGATGGAAAACCAGACCACCTGCTTCTTCTTCTGCCATCGTCATTCACCCTTGTCGTCGCCGGGACGCCCCGGTGCCTTGCCTATCTCATTCGCGGTCCGCATCATGGTCCTGATGCCGGCCGCCAGGCCCAGCAGCACAAAGACCACCATGAAGACCGGCCGCAGGCCGGTCAGATAATCCAGCCCGAACCCGATCCCGAAACCGAGGGCCAGTCCCGCCACCAGTTCGGTCACCATGCGCCAGGCCATGTTGGCCTGACTGAAATGCTCTTCCCCGCGCGAAGGCGGCTTCTCGCCCGCCTTTTCGCCCAACCGGGCCTCCAGCGCACGCAGCCGCTCCGCATCCCGGGCCCGCGTAGCGTCATGGTCGTCCTCGGCCACGGCTCACACCCCCGTTATCGGTTGGCGCGGTGATAGGGACTCGCGCCACCCGAGTCAAGCAAGGGGAACGAAATTGCAATCCATTGAAAAACAATGATTCCCTGAAAGCCGCGTCCCGTTGGAAACCCGGCCTTGCGGTCCGGCGGGCATCCGTCCCATATTCAACCGGCAAGTTAAGCAAAGCCGATGCCCGCACAGCAACCCAGCCTGGACGCCATTTTCTCCGCCCTCGCCGATCCGACGCGGCGAGCGATCCTTGGCATGCTGCTCGAGGACGACATGGCGGTGACGGATGTGGCAGCACCGTTCGAGATGAGCCTGGCGGCGATCTCCAAGCACCTCGCCGTGCTGGCGGCCGCCGGGCTGATCCGGCAAGAGCGGCGCGGCCGCATCATCTGGTGCAAGCTGGAGCCGGACGGGCTGCGCAACGCTTCGGTCTGGATGCAGGGCTTCGGCCAGTTCGAGCCGGTGGATCTGGACGATTTCGAACGCTTCCTGCGCGAAGCCCTGCCGCTGGCGGATGGCGACGACGCCCAGCCGTGAATTCGCGCAACGCGGCGCCGAAACGCGAAAAGGGCCGGGCATGTGCCCGGCCCCTTGCGTTCCTGTCATTTCACGGTGATGCGGCCATCCAGCTTCGGCGTGAAATCCGGCCCCTGCCTGGCCAGATGTTCGGCCAGCACATCCGCCAGGTCCGGGCCGAAATCATAGGCGTTCATCGCATGCTCGGCAAAGACCTTGTAGCCGTCCCCGCCGGCGCGCATGTAGTTCTGCGACACCACGCCATAGACCGCCTCGCGGTCGATCGGCACCCATTCCGAACCGTCGCGCACCTGCACGTCGCTGATCCGGCTGCCGGCGGGCGCCGAGGGGTCCAGCGTGTATTTCAGCCCGGCGACCTGGGCAAAGCGCCCGGCGCCCTCCTCGATCTGGCTTGCACCGTTTTCCAGCGCCTCGACCACATCCGCGCCCTTCAGCTGGAACGTCGACAGCGTGTTCTGGAAGGGCAGCACCGACAGCACGTCGCCCATCGTCACCACTCCCGCCGGGATCGAGGCGCGCAAGCCCCCGCCGTTCTGGATCGCGATGGTGATGCCCTGGTCCTTGACGCGCGCCAGCATGGCGTCGGCCACCAGGCTGCCCATCTCGCATTCCTGTGCCCGGCACGTTTCCCGGCTGCCGTCGATGGGCGCCGCGATCTCGGCCACGCGCTTCTGCTTGAGCTGCTCGATGGGCGCGGCCATCTCCTTGACCCGCGCGGCCAGCTTCTCGTCCGGCACGACCGAGCCGTCCAGCAGGATCGGCTGCCCCTCGGCCTTGACCAGCTTGCCCTCGTCGTCCCAGGTCAGCACCAGATGGCCCAGGTATTTGCCATAGGCATAGGCGGTCGCCACCGGCACTTCGGCGCCATCCGCGCCCTTGACCATGGTCGGATAGGGTCCGGCAGCGCCCTCGACCTGGCCCAGCAGCGTGTGGCTGTGGCCGCCGATGACCGCGTCGATCCCGGCGACCTCGGCCGCGAATTCCTGGTCGCGCTTGAAACCGGAATGGGTCAGGGCGATGATCTTGTCCACGCCCTGGTCGGTCAGTTCCTGGACATCGGCCTTCAGGCTGTCCATGTCGTCCATGAAGATGACCTTGTCGCCGGGCGCGGCGGTCTCGGGCGTGTCCATCGCCAGGGCCGAGACGATCCCCACCTTCTCGCCGCCGACATCCAGCACCAGCACGTCGCCGACCTTATCCTTCAGTTCGGGCGATTGCGACAGGTCCAGGTTGCCCGAGACGACAGGAAACGTGACGCCCTCGACCAGGATTTGCAGCCCCTGCGGCCCGTCGTCGAACTCGTGGTTGCCCACCGCCATGGCGTCGAAGCCGATGGCGTTCATGAACTCGACCGTGTCCTTGCCCTTGTAGGTCGTATAGAACAGGCTGCCCTGGTATTGGTCGCCCGCATCCAGCACGATGACGTTCTGGCCGTCGGCCTTCAGCCCGTCGCGCAACTCGCGGATCTTCGTCGCCAGACGCGCCACGCCGCCGAAGCATTCGCCCTTCGCCTCGGTCTCGGCGTCGCAGGTGCTGTCAAAGGCGTTGATCGGCTCGATCCGGCTGTGGAAATCGTTGATATGCAGCACATGCAGCGTGTAGTCCGCCTGCGCCGCGCCCGAAGACAGCGCGACGATTGCCGCCGAAACCATGAGCCAGCGTTTCATCTCGATCCCCCTCACCCTCGAATGTCTGGATGAGGCGCAGATTGCGGGATGCCGGCCGCGGCGTCAATTGACGAAGCCGTAGGATGGCGCGATGCCGCTTGACGGACCGCATCCCGCAACGCATGAACCCGCCATGCTGGTTTACAAGATCTTCCGCGCCGCCGAGTTCCAGGCGTTCCAACGGCAAGGCCGCAGCGCCGGGGCGCCGGTGGACCTGGCGGACGGCTATGTCCACCTCTCGACAGCCGCGCAGCTGCCCGGCACGCTCGCGCGCCATTTCGCGGCCGAGGACGGGCTGCACCTGTTGGCGCTGGACGGCGACGCCCTGCCCGAGCTGCGCTGGGAACCCTCGCGCGGCGGCGATCTCTTTCCGCATCTCTACCGCGAATTGCGCATGGACGACGTGCTCTGGAGCCGCGCCCTGCCCCTCGGCCCCGGCGGCCACGACATCGGAGACATCGCATGACCCCCATCGAGCGGCTGGGCCTTGCCGCATTGCATCGCCTCGACCCCGAGCGCGCGCATGATCTCTCGATCCTCGCCCTGCGGCATGGCCTCGTGCCCCTGCCCGGCCGGCCCGTCACCTCCGACCGGCTGCGCATCCGCATCTCGGGGCTCGACCTGCCGAACCCTGTCGGCCTTGCCGCCGGCTACGACAAGAACGCCCGCGCCCTGCCCGCATTGATGCGCGCCGGCTTCGGCTTCGTCGAGATCGGCGCCGCCACCCCGCGCCCGCAGCCGGGCAACCCAAGGCCGCGCCTGTTCCGCCTGACCCCGGACCGCGCCATCATCAACCGCTTCGGCTTCAACAACGAGGGCGCGCAGGCCATCGCCGACCGCCTCGCGCAGCGTCCCGCCGGCATCCCGGTCGGGCTGAACATCGGCGCGAACAAGGACAGCGCCGACCGCAGCGCCGATTTCGCGCAGGTCGTGCGCATCGCCGGCGCCCATGCCGATTTCCTGACCGTCAACGTCTCCTCGCCGAATACCGAGAAGCTGCGCGACCTTCAGGGACCCGAGGCATTGTCGGCCCTTCTGCAAGGCGTGCTGGCCGCGCGCGACGCGCTGCCGAACCGCCCGCCCGTGTTCATCAAGATCGCCCCCGACCTCGACGACACCGCACTCGCCGACATCGCCGCCGTGGCGCTGGCCGCCCCGGTCGATGCGATCATCGCCACCAACACCACGCTGTCCCGCGACGGCCTCGCCTCGCCGCACGCCAACGAGGCCGGCGGCCTTTCCGGCGCGCCGCTTTTCGACCGCGCCACCCGCATCCTCGCCCGGCTCTACCGCGAGACCGGGGGGCGTGTGCCGCTGATCGGCGTCGGCGGCATCGGCTCGGCCGAGCAGGCCTGGCAAAAGCTGCGCGCCGGCGCCTCGGCCGTCCAGATCTACTCCGCGCTGGTCTACCAGGGCTTCTCGCTCGCCGCGCAGATCGCCCGCGACCTCGACGAACGGCTCGCGCGCGAAAACGTCACGCTGGCGGAGCTGACCGGCAGCGGCAACGCGGACTGGCTCTAGAACAGGTCCTCGTGACCCAGAAGCTGGTTCATGGTGTTCGAGGGATCCGAGCAGCCGGCATCGCCCACGATCCGCGCCGGCACCCCGGCCACGGTCTTGCAGGGCGGCACCTCGGCCAGCACGACCGAGCCGGCGGCGATGCGCGAATGGTGCCCCACGCGGATATTGCCCAGCACCTTGGCGCCGGCGCCGATCATCACGCCGTTGCCGATCTTGGGATGGCGGTCGCCATCCTCCTTGCCGGTGCCGCCCAGCGTCACCGAATGCAGCATCGACACGTCGTTGCCCACCACCGCCGTCTCGCCGATGACGATGGAATGGGCATGGTCGATCATCACGCCCGTGCCGATCTTCGCCGCCGGATGGATGTCCACGCCGAACACTTCCGAGCAGCGCATCTGCACGAAATAGGCCATGTCGCGGCGGCCCTGCTGCCACAGCCAATGCCCGATGCGATAGGCTTGCAGCGCCTGGTAGCCCTTGAAGAACAGGATCGGCTGCATCAGCCGATGCGTCGCCGGATCGCGCTCATAGACCGCCAGCAGGTCGGCCTGCGCCGCCGCCGACAGTTCCGGCGCGCGGGCAAAGGCGTCGTCGGCGATCTCGCGCAGGATCTGCTCGCTCATCTCGCGCGAGGCCAGCTTCAGCGAAAAGCGATAGGCCAAGGCCGCCTCGAAGGTGGCATGATGCAGCAGCCCGGCATGGATCAGCGCGCCCAGCAGCGGCTCGTCGCGCACGGCGACCCGCGCCTCGCGCTGGATGCGCCCCCAGACCGAATCGCGCGGGGCGTCCCGAGCGTCGGAAAGCGGCTCGATCATGTCTTTCTGCAGGTTCATTCAGGCGCGCCCGTCAGTTTCATCCACCGAGTCTAGCGGAAACCGGCGGGCGCGAAAAGTCCGCTCAATCCGGCAGCCGCAATTCCCACCAATGCAGCACCACCCGCACCTTGCCGCCGGCGAACTGCCCGCCCACTGCCGTCAGCCGCAGCGGCGTCGGCTCCCAGAACGCCATGGGCGGCGACAGCACGCCCCGCGCCCAGGATCCCTGGGCCTTGCCCAGCCCCTGCCCAAAGCGCGCAAGGCTGCCGGCATCGCCCACCGTGCCCAGCGACCACGACGCGGCGCTGCCGGTGATCGCCTCCTGCACCCGCGCCGCAGCCCCGATGACCAGCGCGCCGGGCGGAATGGCCATCGCCGTCTCGAACCAGGCGCCCGCGCCCAGCGTCACATCCTCCAAGAGCTGCCGCGCCAGCAACCCCGATCCGTGCTGGCCCAATGTCACCGCACCCGGCACCCATCCCGCGCCGCCATGGATCGCCACCACCCCCTGGTCGGCAACGACGGCACGCCGGCCGAAACCCGGCTGGACAAAGATCCAGCCGCCATTCGCCCCGATGGCGATCTTGCCGCCCTGCCCCTCCCAGGCGTTGACCGCGCCCTGCGGCACGCCCCAGCACAGCCCGTCCACCACCGTCTCGGGCGGGGTGATGCGGGTCAGGCTTTGCAGGACCAGATCGACCTGCCCGTCCAGGCGCATCAGCGCCTCGTTCACCGTGACATGCTTCTGCGCCTGCGCCGGCATCAGCAGCGGCAGGGCGCAATTCGCGGTCGTGTTCTCAGGCATCGATCATCCTCCTTGCAAACGGTCCCGGCCCGAACGTGTCGGAAAGCTGGGCGACCTCGACGGCAAACCCTCCGCCGGCGATGGCCTGGGACCACACACCCTCGGGCACCGCCCAGCGCGGCTCCGCGACCACGGCCTCGGCCAGCACCTGCCCGTCCCGGACCAGCCGGGCCGCGTAACGCTCCTGCGCCTCGCCCAGCGGCACGTCCGGCCCGTCCCAGCCGTCGCCCTGCACCCGCGTGCGCCTGATCCATGTGACGACCCGGCCGCTGACCGCGATATGACAGGGCGACAACGGCCGCAGCCCGGCACCGCGGAACGCCGCGGCGACATGGCGATGGCTGGCATCGTCCGGGCTGCGCGTGGCCGGCCCGATGCGCCAATGCCGCAACTGGTTGCGGGCCGAAGGCGCCAGCTCCACCTGCTGCGCCGCCCCGTCCAGCACCACCACCACGCTGCCCGCCGGCCAGACCGCCGGCATGAAGGCATCCGTCCCCGCCTGCCCGCGCAGCCGCAGCGAGATCTCCCACAGCCCGGCCGAGACCAGCCGCGCCTCGGCGAATTGCAGCAGCTCCCAGCCCTCGGCCGAACCGTCGCCGATCGCCAGCAGGTTCGCCCCGGCCATCAGCGCCTCGACCCCGGCCGAGCGCAGGTTGCCGCCCTTGACCCGCAGCCGCAGCGGCGGGCCGCGATCCCAGACCCCCGGCCGCGCCGCCGCAAGCGGGCCTTCCGTGCGCCCCATGGCCGAGGGCTCGGCCAGCGTCGTGTTCAGCGCGTATCCCCCCGCCTCCTCGGTCGAGGCCCAGACCGCCGCCGCCCCCGGCCACGGCGTCGCCGTCACCGCCAGATGCGGCGCATGCGCCACCTCGTCGCCGCGCAAAAGCGGCAGGTCCAGGAAAACCGGCCAGACCGGGATCGGCGGCACGAAGGGCCGCAACGCCGCCTCGCCCTCGACCACGCGGGCCGGGCGATAGACCCCCGGCTCGACCCGCACCGCATCCACGGTGATCGCGCCTGCCCGCTCGGTGCGGTCGATGCGCCAGCGCCTTGCCTCGACACCCGGCTCGACCAGCCGCACCACGTCCCCCGGCCCCAGATGCCCCAACGAGGGCGGCAGGGCAAAGCGCACCGCATCCCGCGCCACCGCCGCTTCCGACAGCCAGCGTTCCGCCAGCGCCCGGCCCTCGCCGCGGGTCAGCGCCATCGCCAGCTCGCTGTCCGAAACCGCCAGGAACTCCGCCCCCGGCATCGCCGTCTCGGCCGTGCGCGCCGCGTAGTCGCCGCCCGCCTCGACATGGGTCAGCCGGATGCGCCCGACCATCTCGGCATCGGCGGCGCGCGAGACCTCGACCGCATCGACCTCCTCGGCCAGCGCCATGTCACCGGGCCCCAGTTCCGCATCGACGCGCGCGCCGCGCATGACGAAGCGCAGAACGCCGTCGCGCTCGACCGCGTCGAACCCATGCGCCAGCATCAAGGGTTGCAGGGCCGCCCGCCCCGTCTCGGCCCCCGACAGCACATAGCCGCGCACCAGCCCGCGCAGTCCCTCGGCGTCAAAGGCGCGCACCCCCGCCTCGCGGCAGATCTCGGCCACCACATCGGCCAGCGGCACGGCGCCCGCCCGGCCGTTCAGCCAATGCCCGCGCTCCCATGCCGGGCCGTCCGACCACAGGTCGGTGCGCGCCGGGAAGGCCGGATAGGGCCGCGCGTCCCAGCACCAGACATGCGCGCGGCCCATGTCGATCATCCGCCCCGCCCCGGTCCTGCCGAATGCCGCGCGCGCCGGATTGTTCGCCGGGTCCGACCAGAACCCGGTCATCGCCCGCACATAGGCCGCCTGGATCCCATCGTCCCGCCGCCCGTCCGAGAAATAGGGCAGCATCGATTCCGAACTCATCGCATCCAGGAACTTGTTCGGCTGGTTCGTGCCCTTGTCCAGCGCCGCGCAGCCCATCTCGGTGAACCAGACGGGTTTCGAGCGCGGCACCCAGGCCGTCGGAAGCGCCTGCCGCACCCCGCCGATGCGGTCGTGATGCGCATTCCGCCACCAGCCCCGGATGTCCTTGTAACGCCAGACCCAATGCTCGTGATGCGCGCCGTCGCGGATCTCGGTGCGGCGCTGCGCCTGCCGGTCGGCCTCGCTGGCATAATACCAGTCGTAGCCCTCGCCCCCCGCGACATTGGCGCGCAGATAGGCCGGATCGTCGATGCGCCCCCAATGGGCGTCCAGATGCTCCTCGCCCTCGCGCCAGTCCGACAGCGGCATGTAGTTGTCGATGCCGATCAGGTCGATGTTCTCATCCGCCCACAGCGGGTCCAGATGGAAATGCACATCGCCGTTGCCGGGGTGATGGCCGAAATATTCCGACCAGTCCGCGGCATAGCCGATCCTGACCCCCTCGCCCAGGATGGCGCGCACATCCGCCGCCAGCCGCCGCAGCTGCGCGACCGCCGGGAAGGAATGGCCGGCCGCCATGATCGTCGTCAGCCCGACCATCTCGGACCCGATCAGGAAGGCGTCGATCCCGCCCGCTGCGGCGCAAAGATGCGCGTAATGCAGGATGAACCGGCGATAGGACCACTCGTCCGGCCCGTCATAGCGGATCGTCAGGCCATCGCGCGAGAAATCCGCCGCCTCGGCGGTGCCGAAGAACCGCGCCACCTCGGCCTCGGCCGCAGCGGTGCCCGACGGGCTGCCCGCCTGCCCCGGGGCGATGCTGGTGGTGATCCGTCCGCGCCAGGGCATGACCGGCTGGTCCGCCGCCCCGCTCCAGGGATCGGGCCGGCCGTTGCCCGCCAGTTGCTCCATCAGGATGAAGGGATAGAACACCGCCTTGCGCCCGCTCCCGGCGATGGCCCGCAGCGCCTCGATCACCGAGCCGTCCGCCGGCGTGCCGCCATAGATCGGCCGCCCGTCCACCCGCGCCACCTCGGCCGCGCCGTTGCGCCCGATGCCGCCCGCGCGCCAGGCCATCCCCTGCCCGTCGCGCGACAGGTCCTCGACCTTGGGCCGCACCGCGCATTCGCCGACCCGCAGGTCGTCGCCGAACCAGGACACCACCAGCGAGACCGAGCCGACATTCGGCAATTCCCGCCCCAGGATCCGCATCGAGGCCAGGAAATCGGTCGGCGCCAGCGCCGTGTTGCGATTGGCCACCTGCATCTCGCCCAGGCCCAGGTCATAGCTGACCGCCGTGGTCGCCAGCGAATACTCTCCGGTGCCGGGGATCATCGCCACCGCCTGCACCTCGCGCGACAGCCCCCGGCCGTCCCTGGCCGCCCGCGTCACCTCGAAGGACAGCTGCGGCACCCGGTTGCCCCATCTCTCCAGCGCCAGGTCCTCGAACACGACATAGGCGATGCCGCGATAGGCGGGGGCCGCATCGCCCTCCTGCGCGGCGATGGCCGGGTCGGGCAGCTGCGCCTCGTCGCCCGGATAGACCCGCATGTCCAGATCGTCGGCCGAGATCTCCTCGCCATCCGCCCAGATCCGGCCCACGCCCAGGATCGGCCCCTCGCACAGCGCCAGCGCAAAGCTCAGCCGATAGCCGATCTCGGTCACGCGCGGCCCCGAGCCCTTGCCGCCGCCATGGCTGCGCCGAGTCTCGACCAGCGGGCCGGCCCAGATCGCATGGCCCGGCACCCGCATCTGCCCCCAAAGCCGCGGGATCGGCGTGCCCTCGCCTGCGGTCTGGATGCGCATCCGGTCCACGCGCCCGGTCTCGACCGCCTTCGAGCCGCCGCCCAGCAGGCGCTGGTCGATGACGCGCCCCAGCGTCGCGCCCACGGCCCGGCCGATGACGGCGCCCGAAAGCCCCAGAACCGTGCCGCCAAAGCCCGCACCCAGCGATGCGCCCACCGCCGCCAGCAGAATCGTCGCCATTGCGCCCTCACCTTTCCCTCAAGCCGCCGGAAACCGGAACCGCCCCGCGATCCGCGCCCGCCAGGGCGTCGACAGCGGGCTTTCGACCACGCCATGCCGGTCATAGGCATGGACAAAGCTCGCCCGCTCGCCGGTTTCCGCCAAT
This sequence comes from Paracoccus denitrificans, assembly GCF_900100045.1. Classification (GTDB taxonomy): domain Bacteria; phylum Pseudomonadota; class Alphaproteobacteria; order Rhodobacterales; family Rhodobacteraceae; genus Paracoccus; species Paracoccus denitrificans. Next base: position 204,328 of record NZ_FNEA01000002.1, read on the forward strand.
ATTCCCATATGCTTGGCGATCGCGCCGGCCCGCATGCGAAAGACCAGCACATCGCCCGGCCGCTCGTCCGGCGCGGGCAGCAGCTGCCGCTCCGCACCGCCCAGCAGCAGCTCGGCCCCGCCGACCTCGCCCCAGTCCGGCGTATAGGCCGGCATCCCCTCGGGCTCGGCGCCGCAAAGCTCGCGCCAGATGCCGCGCACCAGCCCCAGGCAATCCGTCCCCGCCCCCCGGACCGAGCCCTGATGCACATAGGGCGTGCCGATCCAGGCCCGCGCCGCCTGAACGACGACCGCGCTCATCGATTCACCTTGGGCGCGATCAGCCAGTCCTCGGGCGGCAAATGTGGAAAGCCGCGAAAGTTCAGGTAGTTCAGGAACTTCATCCGGCAGGTCTCGGCCCGCTTGTCGCATCCGGCCAGCAGCCGCACCCGGTCGCCCGGGGCGGGCCGGATGCCCAGCGCGGTCCAAAGCCCGACCTCGCGCCGGCCGCCGGGCAGGGCGGCATCCGCCTTGACCATGCCCGACAGCCCCTCGGCCGCGCCCGACAGCACCACAAGCTGCCCATGCTCGAACCACCCTGCGTCATGCCCGGCCACGCCCGACAGCTCCAGCCGATCCCCCTCTTCCAGGACGACCACGCCCTCGGCCGAATAGCCGGCGCGCGTCAGGTCGAACCGGCACAGCCCGTCCCCCAGCACGGCCGCGCAGCGCGGGTGATAGACCCGCCCCTGCGCCCGGTTCAAAGGCTCGGACAGCCCGCGCAGCTCGGCCCGGAAGGCCGCGCCGCTGCGCACCACCTCGCCCAGATGACCGCGAAAGATCAGCCGCCGGTTCGCGGCATCGGACCAGTCCACCTCCCACAGCCGCACATCGGCCGCGTCCCAGCGCCCGGCCATCAGGTCGCGCTCGGTGATCGCCGCGTCCGACAGCGCGCCCACCGCCTCGCTGTTGTCCACCGACAGGCCCAGGCCCTGCACCACCGCCCGCGCGCTCAGCCCGCTGTCGGGGCGGAACGCGATGCCCTCAAAGGACAGCGCCCGGTCGTGATCGGTAAACCCCAGCACCAGCCCGTCGCACCGCCGGACCGCCCAGGCCCGCGCGATCGTCCCGCTCATAGCCGCACCTCCACCACCGGGACCTGCGGCAGGTCGCCCGCCTGGAACGAGGCGACCGAGACCGCGATCCGATCCGTGTCGAAGCGCACCGGCACGTCGAACTCGAACCCCGCCGTGACCACGGCCCCCGCCTCGGGCGGCGCGGCAAAGCGCAAGACCCCCGTCGCCATGTCCACCGCGAAATCCACCCCCGCGCGCAATTCGACATGTCCCGCGCCGGCCAGCACCGTGCCCTCGACCGGCTTCGCCACCGGCCGCCAATAGCGCGCCGGCCCCGAGGCATAGGCCTTGCGCAGCGCGAAATCCCGCCGCACCCCGTCGCCCATGCCGATCTCCTGATCCTGGAAACTCACCGCCGCGCCTGGCGCGCAGGATTTGAAATCCGCCCAGTCCTTCCAGCGAAAGCCGTGCATCTGCCCGGCCCGCGCCTCGAAAAAGGCGACCAGCGCCGCCACGTCGTCCAGCGAGCGCAGCCCCAGCCCGGCGTCGTAGCGCCGCCGCGAATGCGCCCAGGGGGTGCGCCGCTCCTCGTGGCCGTTGGTCAGCGCGACGATCTCGGTGCGCCGCTCTGGCCCCCCGACCGAGCCGAAGGACAGGTTCGCCGGGAACCTGATCTCATGAAACGCCATCTCACCCATTCCTTTCCCCGCGCGCCAGCAGCCGGCCCATCTGCGCGGCGATCTGGCTCTGGCTGCGCTGGAACCCCGCCACATCCGGGGTCGAGACGTTGAAGGTCACGTTCACCGGCCGGCCGCCGCCGGCCGCCGCCACGCCCAGCCGCCCGTCGGCACCCCGGCGCAGCGGCATGATCGCCTCGGCCCCGGCCTCGCCCATCAGCCCGGTCGCGCCGCGCATCGGGAAATAGGTGGGCTGGCTCACCACGCCGCCCCGGGCAAAGGGCATCACCCGCCCCTGCGCGAAACCGGCGCCCTGGCCAAAGGGCAGCACGGCCGAGACCATGCCGTTCACCCCCTGCGCGATGGCCCCGGCCAGCGCCTGCTCGACCGGCTTCATCGCCACGGCGAATGCGCTGTCGGCCATGCTGCGCGCGATGCCCTTCAGCGCGTCCGACAGCTTCATGCCGTCGAAGACCAGCCCCGAGAACGCCCGGCGCAGCCCGCTGCCGATGCCCTGGGTCAGCGTGCCGACCTCGCGGTTGGTATGGATCATCGAGCCGCGCAGCCGCGCCAGCTCGGCATCGAACTCGGCCGCCAGCCGCGCGCTCTGCTCCAACCCCTTGCCCAGCGCGGCCGGCCCGTCCTGATCCCCCTCCAGCCGGTCGAATCCGTCCTTGTTCGCCACGACGGCGCCTCCTTCTTCAGATGTTCATGCGGCGGGCCGGTCGGGATAGCGCGCGACCAGCTCGGCCAGCCTTTCGCGCGTCATCGCCGCCGCACCCCGCGCCTCGACCCCCAGCATCAAGGCCAGTTCGGCCGGGGTCAGCGCCCAGAACTCGGCCGGCCGCAGCCCCAGCCCGCCCAGCCGCACCGGCCCCAGGCCGGCACGCATCAGCCCCGGCCAGTCCAGCCCGCGGCTCATGTCCCCTCGATGCGAAAGGCCCGCGCCAGCAGCGCCGCCGCCGCATGGGCCGCGGCCACCGGCCCGCCGCGCAGCTCCGCCGCGGCCAGTTCCGCCATGCCGCCCGGCCAGCCGCCCGCCCGCAGGCCGGCGACCAGCACCGCCATCACGTCGCGGCTGGAAAACCGCCCGCCCTCGAACCGTTCGACCAGCGCGATCATGCTTTCAGCGCCCAGTTCGGCCTCCAGCCCGGCCAGAGCGCCCAGCGTCAGCTTGGCCACATACGCCCGGCCATCGAGGAAAATCTCGACCTCGCCCGCCAGCGGATTGGCCATCTCAGAACGCGACGAAGCTGATCGCCCCGGCGCTTGCCATGGAAATCTCATAGGTCGCCTCGCCATTATAGCTGCCCGCATATTCCAGCGCGGTGATCTGGAACGGCCCCTCGACGGTGCCGAAACCCGGGATCACCACCTGGAAGCGCGGCACCTCGCCGTCAAAGAACACCTGCCGCGCGCGTTCGTCCGTGGTCCCGTCCCGGAACACGCCCGAGCCCGAGATGCTGGCCGACCTGACCCCCGCACCCGCCAGCAATTCGCGCCAGCGCCCCTCGCTTTCCAGGCTCGTCACGTCCACCGTCTCGGCGTTGAAGCCCAGCCGGGTCGCCCGCAGCCCCGCCACGGTCTCGAAATGGCCGTCGCCGGTCATGTCCATCTTGATCAGCAGGTCGCGTCCGTTCTGCACCGCCATCACCGTCTCTCCTCAACCCAGGTCGATGCGCGCGCGAAAGGTCAGGTCGACCCGCCGCCCCGCGCCGTTTTCCGCCCGCCGCGCCCGGGCGCGCAGGAACCACAGCCCCGCCAGCCGGCCCCGGTCCAGCGCCATCTCGGCGTTCTCCAGCGCCTCGCTGACCGCGACCGCCGCCGCCTTGACCGCGCCGAAGCCGCCCGCCGCCTCGGCACCCGACAGGACCGAGACGACAAAGTCGTGCACCGCGCCCGGCGCCGTCATGTCGCCCGCGTCGCGCACCTCCTCGGGGCCCAGCGAGACATGGATCCCCGCCGGCGGCGCCACCGGCATGGCGTCATGGATCGCGTCGCCCACCATGGCCGCCAGCGCCCCGTCCTCGCGCAGCGCGCGATAGACCGCCGCCTGCAGCGCGGCCGTTCCACGATAGCTCATGCCGGGGCCTCCTCTTTCGCCACGCAGACCAGCCAGCGCCCGCCGGCATCGCTTTCGGCCACCGCCTCGATGCGAAAGCGGCGGGCATGCGCGCCCTCGCCCAGCCGCAGCCGCTGCTCGGGGCGCGGGCGGCGCGGGTCGCCGGCAGGCGCAGCCCTGACGGTGATCCGCCAGGTGACGACGCTCTGCGCGCCCACCTCGGCCAGCCGCTCGGCCCCCGCACCCGACCGCATCTCGGCCCAGATCCGCCCGACCTCCTGCCAGGTCAGCCGGAACCCGCCCATCCCGTCGGGCTCGCGAAGCGGGGATTCCACGACCAGCGGCACCGTCGGCCGCGGACCGCTCATGCGCGGCCGCGCGGGTCGCCGCGCCCTCCCAGCACCCGGACCGACCGCCAGCGCTCGATCAGCGCGCTGACGCCGAAGGGCAGCGCCCCCGCCGACCCCTCGAAGCTGCGATCCTCGTGATAGCGCGCCGCCAGCAGCAGCACCGCCTGCGCCAGATCGGCCGGCACCTGCGGCCACGCCGCCCCGAACCCGGCGCGAAAGGTAATCGCGGCAAAGCCGCCCAGGGGCACCGCCGGCAGGAACGTGCCCGCCGGCTCCAGCACCGGCCGCTGCATGTCCGGCACCAGCCGGTAGCCCGCCGGATCGACGACCGTTACCGCGCCGGCCGCATCCGCGATCTCGACCCGCTCGACCGCCTCGACCGGCGCCAGCGGCAGGGGTTGCCCCTCGGGGTCGCGCCATGCCGCCAGCCGCAGCCGGAACTGCCGGGCCAGCAGCACCTTGCCGGTGCGCGCCTCGATGGTGGCGATGGCGGCGCGCAGGAACCCCGCCAGCGCCGCGGTCTCGGCCGCGTCCTCGGCCATCCCGAACCCCGTTCCCAGCCGCAGATGGTCGCGCAACCCGGCGACGGGCAGCGCCTCGGTCGCGGGCGCCGTCACTTCCACAAGCATCATCTTCGTCTCTCCCACTCGCAGGGGTGCCGCATTCTCTGGACGAAAGGGGCCGCACCGCCTTGCCCTGGCGCGCGCGGACATGCCGGCAGGGCGCTGACCCGCGGCGCGGCCCCCGCTTCGGCCCTGGATCAGCCAAAGACCATCAGCTTGACGGCGCGCGCATCGGTGACGCCGCCGCCGACGCGCTTGCTGGCATAGAACAGCACATGCGGCTTGGCCGAGAACGGGTCGCGCAGCACCCGCAGATCCGGCCGCTCGACGATGGTATAGGCCGAGCGGAAATCGCCGAAGGCGATGGAATGCGAGCCCTGCGCGATGTCCGGCATGTCCTCGCAGACCAGCACCGGATAGCCCAGCAGCTGCGCCGGCTGCCCCATGGCCAGGCTGTCCGCCCACAGGAAGCGGCCGTCCGCATCGCGCATCTTGCGCACCGCCGCGGCGGTCTTGGAATTCATCACGAAGCTCGCATTGGCGCGGTATTGCGCGCCCAGCGCATAGACCAGGTCGATCAGCGCATTGGCCGGATTGGTCGCGGCGAAATCGCCGGTCCCGCCCGACGGGATGGTGCCGATCTGCACATTGGTCGCGCTGCCGTTCGGCGCCTTCGCATGGGTCAGGATGCCGCGCGGCTTGTTCACCCCGTCGCCGCTGATAAAGGCCGTGGCCTCGGCGCGGGCGAATTTCTCGGCGATCCGCCCGGCCAGCCAGGTCTCGACGTCGAAGGCCGCGTCGTCCAGCAGGCGCTGGCTGGCCTTGGGCATGGCCGAAAGCTCGTGCACCGGGATCACCACCCGCTGCACGCTGGGCGTGCCGGTCTCGGCCTGGGCCGCGGCCTCGCTGGCCCAGCCATGGGCGATGTCGCCCATGTCGACCAGCACCTCGTAGCTCGCCGATTCCACCGCCACCACATTGGCCACGCGCCGCAGCGAGGCGGTGACGTTCAGCGCCTCCTGCACCTGCATCGCCACCGTCGGCGCCGCCAGGAACCCCCCGTCCGAGGTCGAGGTCATCGCCTTGCCCTCCAGCGGCAGCCCGCGCAGCGCGCCGTCGTCGCCGTGGCGGATATAGGCGTCAAAGGCCTTCTGATGCGGCGCGCCCTGATCGGCCTCGACCGACAGGGGCGCGCGGGGGCGGGAAATCGTCTTGCGGTCCAGCATGGTCATGCGTTCTTCCTGTGCTTCCAATCGGTTCTGAATCTCGCTGCGGAATGCCTTCAACTCCTGGACAAAGCCCAGCATCTCGGCCCCCAGGTCGCCGGGCACGTCCGCCCCGGCCGCGGCTTTCACCTCGGTCATGATCCCCTCCGTTTCGGTGAAACTCACTTGGCGCGCAGCGCCAGCGTCGCGGCCCGAAAGGCCGCCGCCATCTCGTGGCCGGCATCGGATTTCGTGCCGACCCTGGCCTCGGCCAGCATCGGGAACGTCACCAGCGACACCTCCCACAGCTCGACCTCGGACAAGAGCCGCCGGCCCTTGCCGTCGCGCTCGGCCGCGATGGTGCGATAGCCGATGGACAGCCCGTCGATGGCGCCGGCGGCGACCAGCGCCGCCGCCTCGCGGGCCTGGGCGATCTCGGGCAGCAGCCGCCCCCTGACCCACAGCCCCTTGCCGTCCTCGCGGATTTCCTCCCAGACGCCGATGGGCCGGGCGGGATCGTGCTGCCACAGCATCCGCACCCGGTCGCCCCGCGCCGCCAGCCGCTTCAGGCTGGCGGCATAGGCGCCCCGGACCACGACGTCGCCGCCCTGGTCGGACATTCCGAACAGGCTGGCATAGCCCTCGATCCGCGTGCCCTCGGCCACCAGCGACCCGCCGGCGGCATATTTCAGCTCCAGCCCGTAATCCTTCAAACTCACCTCAGCCTCCTTTCGGCGCATATTCCAGGATCGACTGCACCGCCTGGGTCAGGATCACGGCGACGACGCCATAGACCGTCATCCACAGCCGCCGCTCCAGCCGCTCGATCAGCGCCTCGATGCGCTCCAGCCGGCGCTCCACCTGGCCGAATTGCAGCGCCATGATCCGCTCCTGCGTCTCAAGGCGCTGGTCGTGCCAGTCGAAGGGCTCCTTGACGAAACGCGAGCCCTCCATCTCACCCCTCCCCCTCCGGCAAGGGCGGCAGCCCCAGCACCGCCCGCTTTTCGGCATCGGTCAGAAAGCTTGCCTCGCCCACGCGCTTCCATTGCTGGTCGCGCTCCTCGGCCAGGGCCGGCACCTGGTCGGGATCGGCGCGCAGGTCGATCTCGGCCCCCAGATGCTCGGAAAGCCACCAGGCCAGGGCCCCGGCCACGCGCGACACCAGCGGCAGCACCGTCAGCCGGTAAAAGGCCCGATGCGCCTCGGCATAATTGGCATAGGTCGCCTCGCCCGGAATGCCGATCAGCATCGGCGGCACGCCGAAGGCCTGCGCGATCTCGCGCGCCGCCGCCAGCTTGGTCTGGTGAAACTCCATGTCCGAGGGCGAGAACCCCATCGGCTTCCAGTCTAGCCCGCCTTCCAGCAGCATCGGCCGCCCGGCATTCCGGGCGCCCTGGTGATGCATCTCCATCTCGGTCACCAGCCGGTCGTATTGGTCCGGCGACAGGCCGCCCTGCCCGTCGGCGCCCCTGTAGACGATGGCGCCGCTGGGCCGCGCCGCATTGTCCAAAAGCGCCTTGGACCAGCTCGACGCGCTGTTATGCACGTCCACCGCCACCGCCGCCGCCTGCATCGGCGACAGCCCGTGATGGTCGTCCAGCGGATGGAAACTGCGGATATGGCAGATCGGATCGGGACTGCCGGCCATGTCGAAGCGGACCTTGCGCCCGCCCACGCCGTATTCATAGGCGACGGGCCAGCCGTCCGGCCCCGGCACCACCGCCATCCGGTCGGCGCGCAGGACATGCAGCTCAGCCGGCAGCCCGCGGGCATCCGCGCCCACCGCCTCCAGATAGCCGTCGCCGCTCAGCAGGATCTGGCCGAACAGCGCCTCGAACAGCTCGGCCCGGCCCTGCCCCGGATTGGGCCGGCGCAGCAGGTCCAGCACCGGATGCACGTCATAGCGCCGCTCGCGATCCTGGCAGATCAGCGGCACGGCGGCGGCGGCCTCGGCGATCAGCCGCACGGCGCGGAACCCGACCGGATTGCCGACGAAACCCAGGCGCGTCAGGCTGACCGTATCGCGCGGCGACCAGACCACGCGCCCCGAACCCGCCGCCAGAGCCACCAGCTTGCCGGCGGCGCTGGCCTTCTGCTCGACCTCGGCGACAGGCGGCCTCGCGGGCGCGGCCCGGCGCCCGAACCAGGGAAATGCCATCGGTTCCTCCTGAAATCCCAATGAAAAAGGGCCGCAAGCGCGACCCTTCCCAAGCCCCGAAAGGCCCTTTTTCCGTTTCGAAATACCCTGGGGGGAGCGTCTGCCGCCCCCCGTCCTGGGGGGCGGCAGACGCGGGGGGCAAAGCCCCCTAAAGCCCCCGCACCGCCGGGCGCAGGTGATGCGCGGCCGGCTCGATCACCAGCTCGTGGATCGCCCAGACCAGCGCATCCAGCCGGTCGGGCGAGCCCTTGCCGTCATAGCCCGCCACCGTCATGCGGCACATCTGCTCCTCCAGCGGCCCCAGCCCGCGCAGGTGATGCACCCGCCCCTGCTCGTAAAGCGCCGCCACCGGCTCGGCCCGCAGCCCCTTGCCGCGTCCGGCCCGCAGGGCGCGGAACGGCACCAGCGGATCGACCTGCCGGATCACGCTCTCGACCAGGTCGCCGCCCTGGTTGACCTCGGCCACCAGCCGCTCGGCGCCGTGCCGCCCCATCGCCGCGATCGCCGCCCGCGCCCAGTCCAGCGGCCCGCCCCGGACCGAGGCATCCTCCAGCACATAGGCCCGCCACTGCGTCACCGGCCCCTCGCTGACCACGCCCGCGACCACGATCCCGCATTCGTCCGCAGCCGCGCCGCCCGTCACCGCCGGATCGACCGCGACGACGATGCGCGACAGCGCCGGCGCCGCCTCGACGCGGCAGCGCTCCAGCAGGCCCGCGCTCCACAGCGCCCCCTCGACATCCTCCAGCAGCAAGCCCTCCAGCTCCTGCCGGCCCAGCCGCGTGCCGCCATAGCGCGCCTGCACCTCGGCCAGAAAGCTCTCCGCCAGATAGGCGCGGTTGGCATCGGTCGGCGCATGGGTGGTCACGGTCGAGGACTGGCGCAACAGCCGCTTCAGCACCGCCACGTTCTTCGGCGTGGTGGTGACGACCTGCTGCGGATGCTCTCCCAGCCGCAGCGCGAATTGCAGCATGTCCCAGCATTCCTCGGCCTTCTTCCACTTGGCCAGCTCGTCGACCCAGGCCGCGTCGAATTGCGGCCCGCGCAGCGCCTCGGGCTCATGGGCCGAGTAAAGCTGCGCCACCGCCCCGTTCGGCCAGACCAGCCGCCGCCGCCCCGCCTCCCAGACCGGCCGCCGATCCGGCGGCGACGAGGCGAGGATGCCCGATTCGCCAAAGACCATCACGTCGCGCGCCTGGTCCAGCGTCTCGCTGACCAGCGCCACCCGCCGCGCCCGGCCCGGCGCCTCGGGGGTCGCGCCCTCGACCTGGGCGCGCACCCATTCGGCGCCGGCGCGGGTCTTGCCCGCACCGCGCCCGCCCATGATCACCCAGCTCTTCCAGTCGCCCTCGGGCGGCAGCTGATGCGGCAGCGCCCAGAACTCGAAGAGCCAGGGCAGGCTCGCCAGCGCATTCTCGCCCAGCGCCCCCAGGAACGCGTCAACCTCCTCCTGCGCGGCGCAGGCAAGCCAGGCGGCGCCCGATCTCGTCTCGTGCCGCGTCAAGGTCGAGTGCGCCTGCACCGACCCGCCCGGCAGCATCCTTGCGAAGCTTGTCAACCTTGCTCCTTTCCTCCAGCACCATCTGGGTCGCGGCCCGCAGCTCGCGCACCAGCTTGCCGGATTCCTTCAACTCGCCGGTCTCGCCGGCCTCGATCCTTTCGCGCAGCCGGTTCAGTTCCGCCGCATAGGACCGGAACAGCCCGTCCGCGATCTCCAGCACGTTTGTATCCGGCGCCGCGCCGGCGCCGGGCACGAAAGGCCCTTCCGGCGCCGTCGGCCCCGGATCGAAACTCTTGGTCATTCTTGATCGCCCTGCCCTCGTGTGCCTGTCCGCACGAGCGAGACATGAAAAAAGCGGCCTCGGGGTCGCCCCCGGCCGCTTGCCCATCTCTCCCAGCATGGGTGATTTCTACTTCAGGGCGTGCGCCGAGTCAACGCAAAACCCATGGTTGAGGCGCTCGCACCAGAAATTCCCATTGTAGAACAACGACCTAACCCGCGCAACACCCAACCGCACGCCGCGCGCAACGGGGGCGGCTTCGCCCCCGCGCCCGGCTTGGTCAGTCGCCCTGCACCGGCGACAGCGGCTCTCCGCGCTGGCGCTCGATCTCGCGCCAGCGGGCGACGTTGCGGTTGTGCTCCTCCAGCGTGCGGGCAAAGGCGTGCCCGCCCGAGCCGTCGGCGACGAAAAAGACGTAATCCGTATCCTCCGGGTCCATCGCCGCCGCGATGGCGGCCCGGCCCGGATTGGCGATCGGCGTCGGCGGCAGCCCGTCGATCTGATAGGTGTTGTAGGGCGTGCGCCGCCGCAGTTCCGAGGCGCGGATGCCGCGGTCCAGCACCCCCTTGCCCTCGGTGACGCCATAGATCACCGTCGGGTCGGTCTCCAGCCGCATGCCGCGCCGCATCCGGTTGACGAATACGCTGGCCACCATCCGGCGCTCGTTCGGAACGCCCGTCTCCTTCTCGATGATCGAGGCCATGACCAGCGCCTCCTCGGGCGTCGCATAGGGCAGGTCGGGCTCGCGCGCCTCCCAGGCCGCGGCCAGGATCGCCGCCTGCCGCCGCTCCATCTCGGCCAGTAGCGCGGCGCGGTCGGCGCCCTTCTCGACGTCATAGGTGTCGGGCGCCAGGCTCCCCTCCCCCGGCAGCTTCGAGACCTCGCCGTCCAGGAACCCGGCCTGCTTCAGCCCCTCGGCCACCTGCCAGCTGGTCACGCCCTCGGCGACCAGGATGCGCAGCCGCGCATCCGGCTTCGCCTCCGCGGCGGTAATGACCTCGGGCGCGGGCTCGCTGGCGGGATTGTATTTCGCCTGTTCGGCGAACATCCCGGTCTCGGCATCCATGTCGCGCAGGATCACCGAGTTTTCCCGCACGCCGATGCGGAACAGGACCTCGGTGCCGCAGGTGCTGGGGCCGCCGGCGGTGATGACCTTGACCACGTCCTCCATGCTGGATTGCGGCGCCATCAGGTAAGAGCCGAATTTCAGATCGCGCGACTTGCCCTGGTAATCCGCCCCGGCCCGGAACACATAGGCGTTCGAGACGACGCCCTGCTCGGCAAGCTGCTGGCTCACCGCGTTCAGGCTGGCGCCGGGGGCGACGCGCACGCAGGCGGCCACGGCGCTGGGGCCGGGCCGGGTGTATTCGTGCTTGCCCCAGGCGATGGCCGCCGCGACCGCGATCAGGATCACGATCAGCAGCGTCAGGAAATTCGACGCGATGTGGCGCCAGATCATTCCTTGACCCGTCCCATCACCAGGCTGGCATTGGTGCCGCCAAAGCCGAAGCTGTTGGACAGCACATGATCCACCTTGCGCCGCACCGCGGCATTGGCGGCCAGGTCGATGGCCGTCTCGCGCGCCTGGTTGTCCAGGTTGATGGTCGGCGGGCAGATCTGGTCGCGGATGGCAAGGATGCAGAAGATCGCCTCGACCGCGCCCGCCGCGCCCAGCAGATGCCCGATGCTCGATTTGGTCGAGGACATCACCACATTGCCCGCCGCATCGCCCAGCAGCCGCTCGACCGCGCCCAGCTCGATCACGTCGGCCATGGTCGAGGTGCCGTGCGCGTTGATATAGTCCAGGTCGCCCGGCGACAGGTTGGCGCGCTTCAGCGCATTGGTCATGCTGCGGAAACCGCCGTCGCCGTCCTCGCTGGGCGCGGTGATGTGATAGGCGTCGCCCGACAGGCCATAGCCCAGGATCTCGGCATAGATCCTGGCGCCGCGCGCCTTGGCGTGCTCGTATTCCTCCAGCACCACGACGCCCGCGCCCTCGCCCATGACGAAGCCGTCGCGATCCTCGTCCCAGGGGCGGCTCGCCGCCTTGGGGTCGTCCTCGCGCTTGGTCGACAGCGCCTTGCAGGCGTTGAAGCCGGCGATGCCGATCTCGCAGATCGGGCTTTCGGTGCCGCCGGCGACCATGACATCCGCGTCGCCCAGCGCGATCAGCCGCGCCGCGTCGCCGATGGCATGCGCCCCGGTCGAGCAGGCCGTGACCACCGCATGGTTCGGCCCCTTGAAGCCGAAGCGGATCGAGACCTGGCCCGAGACCAGGTTGATCAGCGCCCCCGGAATGAAGAACGGGCTGACCCGCTTAGGCCCGCGTTCCTTGATCAGCACCGCCGTCTCGGCGATCGAGCGCAGCCCGCCGATGCCCGAGCCGATCATGACCCCGGTGCGCTCGCGCTCGTCCTCGTTCGCCGGCTCCCAGCCGGAATCCTTCACCGCCTGCTCGGCGGCGGCCATGCCGTAAAGGATGAAGTCGTCGACCTTGCGCCGGTCCTTGGGCTCCATCCAGTCGTCGGGGTTGAACGTCCCTTCCGAGCCGTCGCCCAAGGGGATCTCGCAGGCATATTTCGTCGCCACGTCCTTGGTGTCGAACCGGGTGATCGGTCCGGCGCCGGATTCTCCGGCCAGAAGCCTCGACCAGGTCTCCTCGACCCCCGAGGCCAGCGGCGTGACCATCCCCAGTCCGGTGACGACAACTCTGCGCATGCACGGGCTCCCTTCGCAACGCTCAATCGGGCAGGTTCTACACGCCACCCGCCCGCCGCGCAACGCAAAGCGCCGCCCGGCCGGCGGGCTGCCGCCCCCGCCGGGGCGGGCGGGTCCGGCTCAGTCGCGGTGAAACTCCGGCTTGCGCTTTTCCAGAAAGGCCCGCATGCCCTCGCGCTGGCCTTCGGTGCCGAACAGCCGGTGGAACAGCCGCCGCTCCCAGGCGACGCCCTCGGCCAGCGACAGCTCCTCGGCCCGCATCACCGCCTCGCGCGCCAGCCGCGTCGCCGGCCGCGAATAGCCGGCGATCTGCCGCGCCGCCGCCATCGCCTCGGCCACGACCTGATCGTCGGGCACCACCCGCGCCACCAGCCCGGCGCGCAACGCCTCGGCCGCGTCCATCATCCGGCCGGTCAGGTGCAGGTCCATCGACAGCGCCCGCCCGATCAGCTTGGTCATGCGCTGCGTGCCGCCCATGCCGGCGATCACGCCCAGCTTGACCTCGGGCTGGCCGAATTTCGCGCCCTCGCCGGCAATGGCGAAATCGCACATCATCACCAGCTCGCAGCCGCCGCCCAGCGCATAGCCGTTCACCGCCGCGATCTTGGGCGTGCGCGTCGCCGCGAAACGGTCCCAGATGGCAAAGAAATCCGCCTCGACCATCTCCTCGGCGCTCTTCTCGGCCATTTCCGAAATATCCGCCCCCGCCGCGAAAGCCCGGTCCGAGCCGGTGACGACGATGGCGCCGACGCCCCTGTCGGCATCCAGCGCCTCGGCCGCCGCCGTCAGTTCCTCGGCCAGCGCCGAGTTCAGCGCGTTCAGCGCCTCGGGCCGGTTCAGCCGGATCAGCGCCACGCGGCCCTCCCGCGTGATCTCGATCAGTTCAGCCATGCTCCCCCCTCACAGGTTGCGGGCGATGACGAGGCGCTGCACCTCGCTCGTCCCCTCGTAGATCTGGCAGACGCGCACGTCGCGATAGATGCGCTCGACCGGGTAATCGGCCAGGTAGCCATAGCCGCCATGCAGCTGGATCGCCGCCGAACAGACCCTTTCCGCCATTTCCGAGGCGAAAAGCTTGGCCATGCTGGCTTCGGTCAGGCAGGGCTTGCCCGCCTCGCGCAGCATGGCGGCGCGCAGAACCATCAGCCGCGCCGCGTCGATCTGCGTCGCCATGTCCGCCAGCCTGAAGGCCACCGCCTGATGCTCGATGATCGGTCGGCCGAAGGTGATGCGTTCCCGCGCATAGGCCAGCGCCGCCTCATAGGCGCCGCGCGCCATGCCGACCGCCTGCGCGGCGATGCCGATGCGCCCGCCCTCCAGGTTCGACAGCGCGATCCGGTAGCCCTCGCCCTCGGCGCCCAGCCGGTTCTCGACCGGCACCCGCATGCCGGTGAATGCCAGCGCGCAGGTGTCCGAGCTGTGCTGCCCCAGCTTGTGCTCGACCGAGACCACCTCGTAGCCCGGCGTATCCGTCGGCACGATGAAGGCGGATATCCCCTTCTTGCCCGCCGCCGCATCCGTCACCGCAAAGACGATCACCACCTTGCCGTTCTTGCCCGAGGAGATGAACTGCTTGGCCCCGTCGATGACGTAATGGTCGCCCTCGCGCCGCGCCTTGGTGCGCAGGTTCGACGCGTCCGAGCCGGCATGCGGCTCGGTCAGCGCGAAACCCCCGATCCACTCGCCGCTCGCCATCTTCGGCAGGAAGCGCGCCTTCTGCTCGTCGGTGCCAAAGCGCAGGATCGGCACGCAGCCGACCGAGCTGTGCACCGACATGATGGTCGAGCACGCCCCGTCCGCCGCCGCGATCTCTTCCAGCGCCAGCGCATAGGCGACCGCGCCGGTCTCGGACCCGCCATGCTCCTCGGGCACCAGCATGCCCAGGAAACCCAGCTCGCCCATCTCGGTCAGCTCGGCGCGCGGAAAGGCGTGCTCGCGGTCGCGTTGCGCCGCCCCCGGCGCCAGCCGTTCCCGCGCAAAGTCGCGGGCGGCGTCGCGGATCTGTTCCTGTTCCTCGGTCAGCATCATTGCATCCTCTCGATGGCCACCGCCGTCGCCTCGCCCCCGCCGATGCACAGCGACGCGATGCCGCGCCGGCCCCCATGCGTCTCCAGCGCCGCCAGCAGCGTCACCAGCACCCGCGCGCCCGAGGCGCCGATGGGATGGCCCAGCGCGCAGGCGCCGCCATGCACGTTCACCGCATCATGCGACAGGCCAAGGTCGCGCATCGCCGCCATGGCGACCACCGCGAAAGCCTCGTTGACCTCGAACAGGTCGTAATCGCCGATCGCCGTCCCCGTCCGCTCCAGCAACCGCCGGACCGAGCCGATGGGCGCGGTCGGAAACAGGCCCGGCTTGTCGGCAAAGGTCGCGTGCCCAAGGATCCGCGCCCGCGGCACCAGCCCGCGCCGCTCGGCCTCCGACGCCCGCATCAGCACCAGCGCCGCCGCCCCGTCCGAGATCGAGGAGCTGTTCGCCGCCGTCACCGTGCCATCCTTGCGAAAGGCCGGCCTCAAGGTCGGGATCTTGTCCGGCCGCGCCTTGCCCGGCTGCTCGTCGGTATCCACGACCGTCTCGCCGCCGCGCCCCCTGACCGTCACCGGCGCGATCTCGCCCGTGAAATGCCCCGCGGCGATGGCCTTCTGCGCCCGGGTCAGCGAGGAAATCGCGAACTCGTCCTGCGCCTCGCGCGTGAACTGATAGGCTTCGGCGCAATCCTCGGCGAATGTGCCCATCAGCCGGCCCTTGTCATAGGCGTCCTCCAGCCCGTCCAGGAACATGTGGTCCATCACCTGCCCATGCCCCATGCGATAGCCCGACCGCGCCTTCGGCAGCAGATAGGGCGCGTTCGACATGCTCTCCATGCCGCCCGCCACCACCACATCGGCGGAACCGGCCAGGATCAGGTCATGGCCCAGCATCGCCGCCTTCATGCCCGATCCGCACATCTTGTTGACGGTCGTGGCGCCGGCGCCCAAGGGCAGGCCCGCGCCCAGCGCCGCCTGCCGCGCCGGGGCCTGGCCCTGGCCGGCGGGCAGCACGCAGCCCATGATGATCTCGTCCACCGCCTGCGGGTCCAGCCCGCCCAGCGCCGCCTTGATCGCGGTCGCGCCCAGCGCGGCGGCCTCGACCCCGGCGAAATCGCCCTGGAAGCCGCCCATCGGCGTGCGGGCCGAGCCCACGATGACAATCGGATCGGTGCTCATGATGGATCTCCCCTATTTCGGTGCCATGCGCAGCGCGCCGTCCAGCCGGACGACCTCGCCGTTCAGCATCTGGTTTTCGACGATATGGCGCACCAGCGCCGCATATTCCGCCGGATTGCCCAGCCGCGGCGGAAACGGCACGTTGGCGCCCAGGCTGTCCTGCACCTCCTGCGGCAGCCCGGCCATCATCGGCGTGGCAAAGATGCCCGGCGCGATGGTCACCACCCTTATGCCGTGCCGCGCCAGTTCCCGCGCCGCCGGCAGGGTCAGCGCCGCGACGCCGCCCTTCGAGGCCGCATAGGCCGCCTGCCCGATCTGTCCGTCATAGGCCGCGATCGAGGCGGTGTTGACGATCACCCCGCGCTCGCCGCCCTCGCCCGGCGCGTTCTTCGCCATGGCATCGGCGGCCAGCCGCAGCATGTTGAAGGTGCCGATCAGGTTGATCTGGACGGCGCGGGCGAAACTCTCCAGCCCGTGCGGCCCCTCGCGCCCGACGATCTTCTCGCCCGGAGCCACGCCGGCGCAATTCACCGCCACGTCGATCCGGCCGAACGCCTCCAGCGCCGCGGCCACCGCCGCCTCGCCCTCCGGGCCGCTGGTCACGTCGGTCCTGACGAAACGCGCCGCCTCGCCCAGTTCCGCAGCCATCGCCGCGCCGGCCTCGGCATTCACGTCCAGCAGCACCGCCCGCGCGCCCGCGCCGACCGCCATGCGCGCCACCGCCGCGCCAAGGCCGGAACCGGCGCCTGTGATCACAAAAACCCTGCTCTCGATCTGCATGATGTCCTTACTCCCGGGCCAGTTTTTCGACTTCCGCCTTGCGCAGGACAAAGCGCTGGATCTTGCCGCTCGGCGTCTTGGGCAGGTCGGCGACGAAATCGATCATCCGGGGATAGGCATGGGCCGACAAGCGTTTCTTGACATGCTGCGCCAGTTCCTCGCGCAGCGCCTCGGTCCCCTCGACCCCCTTGGCCAGCACGACGAAGGCTTTCACGATCTCGGTCCGCTCGGGATCCGGCACGCCGACCACCGCCGCCTCGACCACCGCAGGATGCTCGATCAGCGCGCTTTCCACGTCGAAGGGCCCGATGCGATAGCCCGAGGACGTGATCACGTCGTCCGACCGCCCGATAAAGCTGATCGACCCGTCCGGCTCGAACTCCACGCTGTCGCCGGTGCGGTAATAGCCCCCCGCCAGCGCCGGCGTCGCCTGGTTCAGATAGCCGGAAAACCACATCAGCGGCGAACGCTTCATGTCGATGGCCAGCACGCCCGGCTGGTTCGGTCCCAGTTCGTTGCCGTCATCGTCCAGCACCACGATGCGATAGCCCGGCATCGCCAGCCCGGCCGAGCCCGGACGCACCGGATGCTCCAGCCCGTGATGGTTGTTCACGCACATGCCCATCTCGGTCTGGCCGTAATGGTCGTGGATCGGCACCGCCAGATGCTCGCCGAACCAGCGGATGATCTCGGGGTTCAGGGGCTCGCCGGCGGAACTGACCACCCGCAGCCGCCCCTTGACCGCCCCGGCCGCCTCCGGCCCCGCCGCGATCAGCAGCCGGTATGCGGTAGGCGAGCCGGCAAGGCTCGTCACCCCCATGCGCTCGATGATGCGATAGGTCGTCTCGGCGGTAAAGCCGCCTTCGTAGAGGATCGTCGGCTGGCCCAGCAGCAGGGGCCCGGTCAGCGCATAGTAAAGCCCGTAAGCCCAGCCCGGATCGGCGATGTTCCAGAACACGTCCGTCTCGCGCAGGTCGATGGCGTCGCGCATATAGGCGCCGAATGCCAAGAGCGCCCGCAACGGCACCGGCACCCCCTTGGGCAGCCCTGTGGTGCCCGAGGTGGACATCATCATGAACAGATCCTCGCCGCGCCGCATCACCGGCTCGAACTGGTCCGAGGCCATGGCCAGCGCCTCGCGGAAATCGACATCGCCCGGCGCCAGCGGCCCGTCGCCGCGCAGGGTGGCGACCAGCGGGCAGTCCTCGACCTCGTCCAGCTTGGGCCGCTGCGCGGCATTCGTCACCACCAGCTTGGCGCCGCTGGTCTTCAGCCGGTGCTCGATGGCCTTGGGACCAAAGGCGGTGAACAGCGGCTGATAGACCGCGCCCAGCCGCCAGGCGCCCAGCACCGTCGCGACCAGCTCGACCGTGCGCGGCAACAGCCCCGCCACCACGTCGCCCGGCCGGATGCCCTTGTCGCGCATCAGGTTCGCCGCCCGCGCCGACAGCGCGCGCAGATCCTCGAATGTGTATTCCACCAGCGCCTCGTCCGCCGACAGGCAGCGCAGCGCCACCCGGTCCGCGCCGCAATGGCGGTCGCAGCATTCGACGCAGGCGTTCAGCCCGGTCTCCAGGTCGCCGCGCAGCCCGGCGATGGCGTCCTCGATGCGGAATTGCGCCACGGCCTGCTCATAGCCGGGCCGCGACCGGGACAGGGTCGTCGCAGACATGTCTCTCCTCCTCAAACTCTCCCGCATCCCGCGGGCTCCACGAGTTCGGCGGCAGCTTAGCGCCGACCGCATTGCAAACAATGACATTCGCGGCCAGAATATCTGATCGGTTTTGCAATAACGGGCGCCATGGAACGCCGCACCATCTCCCCCGGCTTCGTCGAGGACGCGCTGGACTGCCTTCACCGCCGCGGCATCGACCCGGCGCCGCTCCTGGCCCATGCCGGCATCGCGGCCCTGGGCGAGCCGGTCTCGAACCTGCAATACGGCAAGCTCTGGCTCGCCATCGCCGACCTGATCCGCGACGAGTTCTTCGACGAGGCCGCCCGCCCCATGCGCCCCGGCAGCTTCCAGCTGCTCTGCCACGCGGTCCTGCATGCCGGCACGCTGGAGCGCGCCCTGCGCCGGGCGCTGCTGTTCCTGTCCGTCACCCTGGACGACCCGACCGGAGAGCTGCGCCTGCGCGACGGCCAGGCCGAGATCGTGCTCGCCGACGCCGGCCCGCCGCGCCGCGCCTTCGCCTATCGCACCTACTGGCTGGTCCTGCTGGGGGTGATGTGCTGGCTGATCGGCCGCCGCATCCCGCTGATGCAGGTCGATTTCGCCTGCCCCGCACCGGAAAACCGCCGCGACTACCACCAGTTCTTCGGCGCCCCGGTGCATTTCGACCAGCCGGCCAGCCGCCTGACCTTTGCCGCCAGCTACCTGTCCCTGCCGACCATCCGCAGCGAAAAGGCGCTTCAGGGCTTCCTGCGCGGCGCGCCCGCCAACATTCTTCTGCGCTATCGCCACGACCAGGGGCTGTCGGCGCGCATCCGCGCCCGGCTGCGCGCCGCCCCGCCCGAGGACTGGCCCGATTTCGACCGCCTCGCCGCCGACCTGCGCCTGTCGCCCGCCACGCTGCGCCGCCGCCTGCGGGCCGAGGGCCAGGGCTTCGCCGCCATCCGCGCCGAGATCCGGTTGATGCGCGCCCGCCAGCTTCTGCGCGACACCGACCTCAGCGTGGCCGAGATCGCCGCCCGCCTCGGCTATGGCGAACCCAGCGCCTTCCACCGCGCCTTCCTCAAGATCGCCGGCACCACGCCCGCCGCGTTTCGCCGCGCGGCGCTCAGCCCGCCGCCATCCACAGCCGGAACCGCCGCCCGCCGGTGATCTCGCGCGCCAGCCCCAGCGCCTTCATCCGCGACAGCATCCGCTCGGCAGTGTCGCGGCTGATGCCGGCGCTGTCCTCCAGCATCGCCGCGCTCAGCAGGGGATGCGCGGCCAGCGCCCGGATCACCCGGCCCGCATTCTCGCCCTTGACCCCCGCCATGGCCTCCAGCGCCCGGGCCTGCCACTCGGCCACCCGCGCCAATTCGTGCCGCGCATCCATGATCGCCGCCGTGACTGCGGCAAGATGCCGCGCCATGCGCTCGGCCGGGGAACCGCCGTCGACCCAGACCCCGCGGCCGTGCCGGCCCAGCGGCACGAAGCACAGCGCCTCGCAGCCCTCGGCCATGTCCCGCGCCGTCCAGGTGGCCGGCTCGGCCAGCACCTCGGGCGCCGACAGCCCGCACAGCCGCCACAGGACCCGCAGCGCCGCCGCCCGGACCAGGGGCGCCAGCCCGGCGACCTGCGCCGCCAGTTCCCGGAACTCGCCCACCGCGGCGTCGAAATCCCGCCCGGTCGGTCGCGTCGCCAGCAACTCGTCCAGCCCCGAGACCTCGGCCCGGTGCAGCCCCAGAAAGCCGCGCAGGTCGCGCGGATCGCCCTGCCCCTCCAGCCGCCGGATGCCCCAGCGCGCCAGCCGCATCGCCTCCAGATCGGCCCCGGCCCGTGCTTCCATCAGGTCGCGGCCGATATCCTCGCGCCGCAGCGGCGTGCCCTGCGCCCACAGCATCGCCTCGACCTCGATCAGCGCCAGCCGCCGGTTGGCGCCGGCCTGCGCCTCGGGCTCCAGCGCCGCCACCGCGCCGTCCAGCCGCCCCAGCGCGAATGCGGCCCGCGCCAGATCGGCGGTGAGGCCGGCCTGCGCGGAAAACCACTCCGAGGCATCAAAAAACTGGTGCGCAGCCGATTTTCCGTGATATTCTGTGTCCGAAGCGGATGGCATGTTTCCCGACCTGCAAGCAACCTTATCCGCAGAATAACCCCATTTTGCGGATCACTGGAAGAGGGGCCGTCCCGCCCCTATCCGCAGCCCCGTTTTCCGGCCCGAAACCCCGCCCCGCAGCCCCCGTCCGGGGCCGGACCTTCCCCGCGGGGAAGGTCAATCGAGGCTCTCCAGCATCACCCGCACCGCCGCTTCCAGCTTGCGCCGGTCCACCGCCGAGAAGTCGCGCGGCAGCCGGATCTCCAGCCGCCCGTTCGAGGCGGTGCACTTGGCGCTGCCCTGCGGCCGCTGGATCTGGAAGCTGATGCGCGCCTTGCCCGCAGGCACGGCCGGCGTGGTGCTGCGCGGCGCGGCAGCGGTGGATTCCGTGTCGCTCCCCTGCCCCGCATAGCGGCGCAGCACGTCCAGCTCGTCCTTGACCGAACGCGAGTCCCAGTCCTTCAGCTCGGCCCGGATCGCCGCCGCCGCGCCCGGCACCTCGTCCAGCCGTTGCGCCAACGCCAGCCCCAGCGCACGCGGGATGTCGGGCGCATAAAGCAACGCATCGCCCAGGGCTTCGATCAGCCGGATGAAGCTGCGGATATAGCTGCGCTTCTGGTAGCCGGCCGATTTGAACAGGATCGCCACCGCCTTTTCAGGGTCGTTTTCCTCGGTCGCCGGGTCCATGGCGTAATGCAGTGCCAGTTGCGCCATCTCGGCGAAAGAGATGTCCTTGCGCACCATGTTCTCGTCGACCATGCGCCGGTAAAGCCGCTCCAGCTCGTCGCCGCGCGCCGCGATGCCGGCCGGGATGCGGCCCCATTTCTCGGCGTCGCCCGTCTCCTCCAACAGCTGGCGATAGGCGGAAAGCCGGCGCCAGCCCTGGATCAGCTCATAGCGGCCATCCTCGGCCGGCTCGACCCGGATCGGGTTCGACAGCCCGATGTCGCGGATCGACTCGACCAGTTCGGTCAGTTCGTAATCCGGCCCCGGCGCGCGGTCGCGGATCAGCTTCTGCGCATCGATGGCGTCCAGCGGGATCAGGTCGGTGATCAGCCCGGCGCGCTTCAGCCGCACATGTTCCTGCGCCAGCGCGTCGTTCTCGGCACGGATCTGCGCCTCCAGCCGGGCGCGGTCGCGGGTGGATTCCGCGGTCTCGGTGATGGCGGTCGCCATCGGGCCGCGGCGATGCTCCTTTTCCTCCTTCCCCGCGGGGAAGGTTTCCGGCGCAGCCCCGGCGGCCTCGTCCGGCATATCGATCTCGAACATGCGGCGTTTGCGGCTCATGCCTCATCCTCCAGCTTGTCCCAGGCCGCGACGACATGGGATTTGAACTCCTCATAGGCCTGGTCGAAGGTCGCCCGCGCCCGGCGCCAGGTGCCGCGCGTCATCTCGCGATAGTCGATCTCGTAGATCGAGCTGAGGAAGCGGCCGGA
Organism: Paracoccus denitrificans; assembly: GCF_900100045.1. Classification (GTDB taxonomy): domain Bacteria; phylum Pseudomonadota; class Alphaproteobacteria; order Rhodobacterales; family Rhodobacteraceae; genus Paracoccus; species Paracoccus denitrificans. The sequence goes on from NZ_FNEA01000002.1 coordinate 226,061, forward strand.
TTGCTCGACCGCACGGGTCAGCTCGATCGGATGCTGCGCCATGTGCTGGCCGAAGACCTGCTGGAAGGCGCCATACATCGCCTGGTGCAGCTCGTTCGACGGCTCGTAGCGCGTCATCAGGAAGCGGATGTCGGCGAAGGCCTTGGGCAGCTTGATCTTCCCCGTGGGGAAGTTTTCGAAGCCATGCGACAGATCTTCCAGCGCCTCGGAAAGCTGGCCGATGAAGCTGGTGGTCGAGTCGTATTCCCAATAGCCCGGGCCCGAGGGGATATAGAGCATGTCTGCGGCAAAGACCGCGTTCATCGACTGGTAGCCGATGGCCGGCGGGCAATCGAACAGGATCAGGTCGTAGGCATCGTCCGCCAGGCTGTCGAGAAAGCGCGACACCGCGCCGAAGAAGGTCCATTCCGGGTTCAGGTGCCGATACTGGGCGCTGGCGAACTCGACGAAGGCGGCGTTAGCGCAGCTCGGGATGATGTCGATGGTCGGCCAGGCGGTCGGCTTGATGAAGTCCGCCGGGCGCAGCATGCCCAGCCCCATGTCGCGGATCGAGGCCGGCAGCTTGCGCTGGGGCAGGGCGGTGCCGCTCTCCGCGCCGCGGGCGGCGGCGTTCATCCGGTCGGTCTCGCGCTCCAGGTCGCGGGCCATGATGCCCCAGACGGTGTGGTCCTCGCCGACATCGGTCAGGCCCATGGAATGGCTCAGCGTCGCCTGCGGGTCGAAGTCGACGACCAGCACCCGGTAGCCGTCCAGCGCCGCGGCATGGGCGAAATGCAGCGCCACGGTCGACTTGCCGGCACCGCCCTTGAAATTGGCGATGGCGGCGCGGAAGGCGCGCTTGCCCTCGGGCCGCCAGGGCATCAGCGTCTTGCGGTTGATGCGGATGCGGCGACGTAGCTCGTTGATCTCGTCGAGCGAGAACCAGCGCTGGCGGCCGTCCTCCTCGACTTCCCCGGGGGGAAGGTTCGGCTCGGCGGCGAGCTTGCCGCGGAAGGTGGACTGGTTGATGCGAAAGATCAGCTCGGACACCTCCCAGCTGGAAAAGCGGCGCAGCGTCTTCTCGTTGGCCGGGCTGAAGGTCTGGCGCCGGATCCAGCCCTGCATCTTCAGGGATTGCGCCTGCAACTTCGCGAGGTCTTCGTGCGTATACATAGGATGCCTGTATTTTTTAGGACGCAGATTTTCTTCCGTTCCGCTTTTACGCCGGATTTGCACATTTGGCAAAAGGCGTTTTAATGGAACGGCCAGGATATGGAAATTCAGGCATTTCCCGGCACCACCCGGCGAATCGGCAAGCGAATCCCCGGGCGCCCCAGCCGGAACGCAGATGCCGGAAATGGGGGACGCCGGATCGCGTTGCGTGCCGGAATGGGGGACAAAATGGCGCGAATGGGTGACGCCCTGAATGTCCCCCTATACCATTTAATACCGATTTTCTTTGATGATTTGGTCGGGAAATCCGGGCCGGCGGGGAATCGCTTGACAGAATCGGAATTCAGGACGCAAATACGAAACAGATGACGAAAAGCGTTTCAAACGGCATGAGACCGACGCCGCCATCCGGGTCTTTGCCTTATCGGCAGGGCCCATCGGGCAGATGAGGGCAGCCGGACAAGTCCGGGCGCAGGAGCAGACATGCAGGTGATCCGTGCCGTCGGTCGAGAGGCCGCGGCGAAGAAATACGATTTGCTCTCGGCCATGATGGCGCATGGGCTGGCAGGCGACAAGCATCGCCAGCGCCTGGTGCTGCGGCTGATGGCGCTGATCACCACCCGCTATAACTGGCAGCGCGACGAACTGACCATCGGCCAGCGCGAGATCGCCCGGCTGTGGTGCGTGGACGAGCGCACCGTCAAGCGCGAGATGGCCAAGCTGCGCGCGCTTGGCTGGATCGAGATCAAGCAGCAGGGCGCGCGTGGCCGGGTATCGGTCCTGGGCCTGAACCTTGATCGTATCCTATTGGATACAAAGGCGGAATGGCCGAATATCGGCCCGGACTTCGTCGAGCGCGTCGGCGGCAAGCGGGCCGAGCCGACGAGCAATGTCGTGCCGCTGCACCGTCCCGAGCCGATGCCGGCAGAGGGGCTGTGGGCCGAGGCGCGGACCCGGCTGGCCGAGGAAGACCCGGCGCTGTTCGACGCCTGGTTCGCCGGGCTGATCGAGGCCGAGCGCGATGAGACTTGCCTGACCCTGTTCGCACCCAGCCGCTTTCACGCCGCCTATGTGCAGACGCACCTGCTGGAACGGCTGCGCATCGCCGTGCAACGCTGCGACGGGCGCGTCGGCAAGGTGCGACTCATCGGCCCCTGAACCGGGACGCGAATCGCCCTGCGCTGTAAGCGGGCTGTAAGCCTGACCCTGCTATGCCGGTCTTGCAGAACGCAAATGCAGGAGATGAAATCATGCGTCTTGTCACTTTGATGCTGGCCATTCCGGCCCTGGCGAGCCCGGCCGTCGCCCATGACCGCTGCACCGTGCCGCAGGATCAGCGCCGTCCGGCCAACGAGTTGCGCGCCGAACTGAAGGCCAAGGGCTGGACCGTCGGCAAGATCGAACTGGAGGAAGGCTGCTACGAGGTTCGCGGAGAGGACCAGACCGGCCTGTCGGTCGAAGTCCTGTTCGATCCGGCCAGCTTTCAGGAAATCGGCCGGGACGATTGAGCCAGGCGGCGCGCCTCTGCTGGGGCGCGCTGCAAGTCCGTGATCGTTTCTGAAATAATAGATAATATATACGGATTAACAAAGCGGCGCTGACCGTTTTATAGATACTTCCACATGAGGCTCAGGGAGGTATCCATGCCCCAGCAATCGCGCAGCGCCGCCGAGATCTATCACCAGCCGCTGATGGACCTGCTGTTTCAGGCCCAGACCGTGCATCGGGCGCATTTCGACCCGAATGTCGTGCAATGTTCGAAGCTCTTGTCGATCAAGACCGGCGGCTGCCCCGAGGATTGCGCCTATTGCTCGCAATCGGCGCGCAACGGCTCGGAACTGTCGGCCTCGAAACTGATGGAGGTGCAGCGCGTGCTGGCCGAGGCCAGGCGCGCCAAGGAGGCGGGGGCGACGCGCTATTGCATGGGCGCCGCCTGGCGCTCGCCCAAGGAGCGCGACATGCCGGCGGTGCTGGCGATGATCCGCGGCGTCAAGGCGATGGGGATGGAAACCTGCATGACGCTGGGCATGCTGGACGCGGACCAGGCGCTGCGGCTGAAGGACGCGGGGCTGGATTACTACAACCACAATATCGACACCTCGGAGCGCTATTATTCCGAGATCATCACCACCCGGACCTTCCAGGACCGGATCGAGACGCTGGAGCGGGTGCAGGCGGCGGGCATCAATGTCTGCGCCGGCGGCATCGTCGGCATGGGCGAGACGGCCGAGGACCGCATCTCGATGCTGGAGACGCTGGCCGGGCTGGAGGTGCCGCCGCAATCGGTGCCGATCAACATGCTGATGCCGATGGCGGGCACGCCGCTGGCCGATGTGCCCAGGCTGGACGCGATCGAGATGGTGCGCACCATCGCCACGGCGCGCATCCTGATGCCGGCATCCTATGTGCGGCTGTCGGCCGGGCGGTCCGAGATGAGCGACGAGATGCAGGCCATGTGCTTTTTTGCCGGGGCCAATTCGATCTTTGTCGGCGACACGCTGCTGACCGCCGGGAACCCGGACGAGGACAAGGACGCGCTGCTGTTCGCCAAGCTGGGGCTGCGGGCCGAGGTGCCGGAGGCGTCGCAGGAGGGCTGCGCGGCATGAGCTTTTCGCGGCACGGGGCGGCGCTGGAGGCGATGGCGCGGCGCGGACGGCTGCGCCGGGTGGCGCCGGCGGCGGGTGCCGATTTCGCCTCGAACGACTATCTGGGGCTGGCGGGGTCGGAATTGCTGGCCCGGGCTGCGCGGGAGGCGCTGGCGCGCGGCGTGCCGGTGGGCGCGGGGGGGTCGCGGCTGTTGCGCGGCAACCATCCCGAGCATCAGGCGCTGGAGGCCGAGGCGGCGGCGTTCTTCGGCGCCGAGGCGGCGCTTTACATGGGCGGCGGGTTCCAGGCCAACCAGGCGATCTTTTCGGCGCTGCCGATGCAGGGCGACCTGGTGGTCCATGATGCGCTGGTCCATGCCAGCGCGCATGAGGGGATGCGGCTGGGCCGGGCCGAATGCCGCGGCTTTGCCCATAACGATGCCGGCGACGCGGCGCGGGTGATCGCGGAATGGCGCGCCTCGGGCGGGCGCGGCCGGATCTGGATCGCAGTCGAGAGCGTCTATTCCATGGAGGGCGACCGCGCGCCGCTGGAGGCGCTGGCGGCGCTGGCCGCGCGCGAGGACGGGGTTCTGGTGGTGGACGAGGCGCATGCGACCGGCGTTTTCGGCCCGCAGGGCAGGGGGCTGGCGCATCGGCTGGCCTGCCCGCTGGTGAGCCTGCATACCGGGGGCAAGGGGCTGGGCGCCTCGGGCGCGCTGGTCTGCGCCGACCGGGTGCTGGTCGAGACGCTGGTGAACAAGGCGCGGCCGTTCATCTATGCCACGGCGCCGGCGCCCCTGTCGGCGGCGGTGCTGCGCGGCGCCTTGCGGACGCTGGAGGAGGTGCCGGCGCTGGTCGAGGGCGCGCGGGCGCGCATGGCGCAGGCGGCAGAGGCGGCGCGGCGTTGCGGCATAGTGGCGCAGAGCCAGATCGTGCCGGTGATCGTCGGCGAGGATTTCCGGGCGCTGGAGATGGCCGGAGCCTTGCAGGCGCAGGGTTTCGACATCCGCGCCATCCGGCCGCCGACGGTGCCGAAGGGGACGGCGCGGCTGCGGGTCTCGGTCACCGGCAATGTCGGGGCGGGCGAGATCGCGGCGCTGTTTGCCGCGCTGGAGGCAGCATGGGTGCGGTGATCGTCGTGGGCACCGATACGGGCATCGGCAAGACCGTGTTCAGCGCCGGGCTGGCCCGCGCGCTGGGCGCGAGTTATTGGAAGCCGGTGCAGGCGGGGCTGGAGGAGGAGACCGACAGCGAGGTCGTGGCGCGGCTTTCGGGCCGGCCGGTGCTGGCCGAGGCGTATCGGCTGCGCCTGCCCGCCTCGCCGCATCTGGCGGCCGAGCGCGAGGGGGTGGCGATCGATCCGGCGCGGCTGGCCTTGCCCCCGGTGGCCCCGCTGGTGGTCGAGGGCGCGGGCGGGCTGATGGTGCCGCTGACCCGGCACCTGCTCTATTTGCAGGTGATCGCGGGCTGGGGGGCGCCGGTGGTGCTGTGCTGCCGCACCGCGCTGGGCACGATCAACCATTCGCTGCTGTCGCTGACGGCGCTGCGGGCGGCCGGTTGCCGGGTGGCGGGCGTGGCCTTCATCGGCGAGGAGATGGCGGACAGCCGGCGGGTGATCTGCGAGATCGGCGCGGTGCGCGACCTGGGCCGGCTGCCGGTGCTGGAGCGGGTGACGGCCGAGGCGCTGGCCGATGCCTTTGCCGGCATCGACCTGGCGGCGATCCGCGAGGTGTCGTGATGCGGGATCTGGCGTTCGACCGGCGGCATCTGTGGCATCCCTACAGCTCGATGCGCGAGCCGGGGCCGGTGCATGAGGTCGCGGCGGCCGAGGGGGTCTGGCTGGAACTGGCGGACGGGGTGCGGATGATCGACGCCATGTCCTCGTGGTGGGCGGCGGCGCATGGGCATCGCCATCCGCGGCTGGTCGAGGCGATGCAGGCGCAGCTGGACCGCCTGCCGCATGTGATGTTCGGCGGGCTGACGCACGCCCCGGCCGTGGGGCTGGCGCGGCGACTGGTCGCGATGCTGCCCGTGGGGCTGGACCGCATCTTTTACAGCGACAGCGGCTCGGTCGCGGTCGAGGTGGCGCTGAAGATGGCGGTGCAGGCGCAGCTTGGGCTGGGGCAGGCGGGGCGGGTGGCTTTCGCCTCGGCCCGCGGCGGCTATTACGGCGATACCTGGAAGGCGATGAGCCTGTGCGATCCGCAGACCGGGATGCATGCCCATTTCGGCGCCGCCTTGCAGGTCCAGCATTTCGTGCCGCGCCCGCCCATTCCTTTCGGCGCGGAATGGGACGAGGATCCGGCGCGGAACGGGCTGGGCGCGGTCGAGGCGCTGTTTGCCGGGAAAGCGCATGAAATCGCGGGTTTCATCGTCGAGCCGGTGGTGCAGGGCGCAGGGGGCATGTGGTTCTATCACCCGCGCTGGCTGGCCGGGCTGCGCACGCTGTGCGACCGGCATGGCGTGTTGCTGATTTTCGACGAGATCGCCACCGGATTCGGCCGAACCGGCACGCTGTTCGCCATGGAGCGGGCAGGGGTGGTGCCGGATATCCTGTGCCTGGGCAAGGCGCTGACCGGGGGCATGATGAGCTTTGCCGCCACCGTCGCATCGGGCCGGGTGGCCGAGGCGATCTCGGACGGGCCGGCGCCGGTGCTGATGCACGGGCCGACCTTCATGGGCAATCCGCTGGCCTGTGCGGTGGCTTGCGCGAGCCTGGACCTGCTGGCGGAAGGCGCATGGCAGGCGCAGGTCGCGGGGATCGAGGCGGGGTTGGCGCAGGGCCTTGCCCCGGCGCGCGGCCTGCCCGGCGTGCGCGACGTGCGGGTGCTGGGCGCCATCGGGGTGATCGAGACGCAGGCGCCGGTGGACATGGGCCGCGTGCATGGCTTTTGCCGCGACAGCGGGGTCTGGCTGCGGCCGTTCGGGCGGCTGCTTTACTGCATGCCGCCCTTTGTCGCCGCGCCGGACGAGGTCGCGCGCATCTGCGCCGCGATGGTCGAGATCGCGGGCTGGCCATGAGGGCGGAATGGCTGCGCCGGGAAGGAGCGCCGGAGCTGATCGTGGTGCTGACCGGCTGGGCGGTCGGGGCGGGGCCGTTCCGGCATCTGGCCGGGCCGGCCGACGTGCTGGTGCTGTCGGATTACCGCGACCTGTCCGCGCCGGACTGGCCCCAGGGCTACGCGGCGACGGATCTGGTCGCCTGGTCCTTCGGCGTGGCGGCGGCCTGCCGGCTGCCCGCGCTGGACGGGTTTCGCCGCAAGGTGGCGGTCTGCGGCTCGTGGGCGCCCTGCGACGACGAACTGGGGATACCGTGCGAGACGGTGCGGGCCACGGCGGCGAACCTGTCCGAACTATCGCTGCGGCAATTCGCGCGGCGGGCGGAATGCCCCACGGAGCCGGGCGCCGATCCTGCCGCGCTGGGCGAGGAATTGCGGGCGGTGATGGGCTGGGGCGGCGTGCAGGCGCCGGATTTCGACCGCATCGTGCTGGGCGCCTCGGACCGCATCTTTCCGCTGAAGAACCTGATCCGCGCCTGGCAGGCATGGCCGGTCGAGACCCGGGTGCTGGATTGCGGGCACAACCCCTTTGCGCTGTGGCGCGACTGGGACGAGGTGCTGGCATGAACGCGCTGGCCGGGCGGGTGGCGCGGTCATTCGCGCGCGGCATGAAAACCTATGACGGCGCGGCGCTGGCGCAGCGGCAGATCGCGGCGCGGCTGTTCGCAGCCTATCGCGGCGCGGCGGCGGGGCATCGCCCGGCAAGGGTGCTGGAGGCGGGTTATGGCTCGGGCCACCTGACCCGGCACCTGCTGGAGTTGCGGCCCCGGCGGCTGTGGCTGAACGACCTGGCGGCGCCGGAATTGCCGGGGGTCGCGGCGGAATACCTGCCGGGCGACGTGGCCGAGGTGGCGTTGCCCGAGGCGGTGGACCTGGCGGCCTCGGCCTCGACGATCCAATGGGTTGCCGATCCGGCGCGGGTCCTGGGCCGGCTGTGCCAGGCGGTGGCGCCGGGGGGCTGGCTGGCGATCTCGGGCTTTGCGCCGGGGCATTTTCCCGAATTGCGGGCCCTGGGCAGCCGGGCGGCGGCGCCGTCCTATCTGGCCGGGGCAGGGATGGCGGCGCTGCTGCCGGCGGGCTGGCGGGTCCGCGGCGCGGGGGAATGGCGCGTCAGGCTGCATTTCCCCGGCGCGCTGGAGGTGCTGCGCCATCTGCGCGCCACCGGGGTCAACGGTTGCGCGGGGCAGTTCCGTTCGCCGGGCGCGCTGCGGGATTTCATGGCGCGCTACGAGGCGCAGCATGGCGGGGCGGGGGGCGTCGCGCTGACCTATGTCGCAAGCTGGCTGGTGGCGGAGCGGCGCGCCTAGCCGTGGATGGCGAAGGCGTCGGGCTTGCCGCTGGTCGAGGGCGCCGGGCGGCGGCCGATCCAGCGCACATGGCGCGCCAGCGTGGCGCAGGCGGTGTCCACGTCGCCCTTGCGCAATGCGGCCAGGATGGCGCGGTGGTCGTGGTCGGTCCGCGTTTCCCAGTTCGATTGCCAGGCGGCGAAAAGGAAACGCGCGCTGGCGGCATGCAGGTCGTCGATGGCGGCGAGCAGGCGCGGCATGGCGCAGGGGGTCAGGATCAGCTTGTGGAAACGGCGGTTCGCCGCCTCCCACGAGCGGACGTCGCGCGAGGCGTCGCCGGCCTTGGTCGCCTCTTCCGCGGCATTGAGGATCGCCGGGGTCAGGTGCGGCGCGGCATGGCGCAGGGCGAGTTCCTCGAGCGCGGCGCGCATCTCGGCCACTTCCTTGACCTCGGGCAGGTCGAAGGCGGCGACGCGGACGCCGCGGCGCGGTTCGCTGATCGCCAGGCCCTGGGCCTCCAGCCGGCGGAAGGCCTCGCGCACCGGGACGTGGCTGGCGCCGAATTCCTCGGCGATGCGGTCCTGGCGCAGGCGTTCGCCCGGGCCGATCTCGCCCGATACGATCCGGTCGGCCAGCACGCGGCTGATGCGGACCGCCAGGGTTTCTTCGGATCCTGCGCTCATGGCGGCATGGATAAGGCGGGCGGCGGGGATTGTCGATAAGGCTTCACGGCCCGGACCTTGAAGGCAGCGGCCAGCGCGCCAGCGGCACATGCCGGCCCAGGCCCTGCAGGCTGTCGATCAGCACCAGCTCGTCCACGCGCCAATGCACGGGCGGAACCGGGATGCCCTGGGGCGGCAGGGGCTTGCCATAGGCCAGCGTCACATGCGGCGTGACGCGGTGGCGGGCGATGGCCAGCCCCGCACCGGCAAGGCGCTGCCAGAGCGTCTGGCACAGCGCGTCGGGGGCGGGGCTTTCCTGCCGGCCGACCAGCACCAGCGGCCGGTCGCGGCGGCGCGGCGGGCCGAAGGTGGTCAGGTGGTCCAGCATCAGGTCGAAGGCGGGAAAGTCCAGCCCGTCCAGCGGGCGGCCAAGCGCCTCGGCCATGCCGGGCGCGAGTTGCGGGGTGCGGATCACCGGCAGGATGGTCATGTGCAGCGTGGCGCGGCGAAAGCGGTCGCGGCGGTTCGCGAGGCGCCAGGCGTCCTCGATCCGCGCCGCCACCCCGGGCGGCGGGATGGCGACGAAAAGCAGGAAATGTTCGCGCGGCAGTTCCTGGGGCATGTCCTGCGGTTGCGGGGCGTCGGTCATCGCGGCCTCCCATCGGGTGCCGCAATGCTAGGGCAAATCGCGGCGGCGGTCAGCCCGGCTCGGTCCCGGCGTCGGCGATCAGGATGACGTGCAGGAAGCCGGGGCCGTGGGCGCCGCGGACATAGCTGCCCTCGATGTCGGTGGTGCCGCTGGGGCCGGTGATCAGGATGGCGTTGCGCGGCACGGCCTGGGCGGAAAGGCGGGCGGCATAGTCTTCAAGGTAGGGCAGGAGCGTGCTTTCGCGCAGCACCGCGACGTGATGCAGCGGCAGGAAGGACATGAGGATCGGATTGTCCGGCCCCGAATGGATGACCAGCGAGCCGCTTTCGGCGATGCCGCAAAGCGCGAGGCCGAGGGCGGTGGGCTCGTCCGGGGCGGTGCCCTGGTGCGGGGCGAGGCCCTGCCAGTCGAGCGCCGCCAGCTCCGGCGCCGGCTGCATGGCGAAGCGGGGCGGCAGGCCGTGGGCGTCGAGATAGCGGGCCATGGCCTGCGGCAGGTCGGCCATGCTGGCCACGCGGTCGATGGTGGTGCCGAGCGCGGTGGCCTTCAGCGCAAAGGCGTCGGGCAGCACCGGGGCGACAAGGTGCGGGCGGGCGATGCCCGCGGGGTCGAGCAGGGCTGCGGCCTCGGCCGCGATCTGCGCGGGCGGCTTGCCGGGGCCGAGGGCCGTGCGGATCGCCGAGAGGATGCGGTCGCGGGCGGTCATTTGCGGCCTTTCTGCTGGGCGCGGTATTGGTCCATGAAGCTTTGCGCCGCCGGGCGCGGCAGGTCGCGATGGTCGGTCCAGCCGCCGGCCAGCGGCAGGCGCGAGATCCAGCCGCCCCTGCCGAACAGCCGCAGAAGCGGCAAGCCGATGCGGGTGGCGAGGCGATAGAGCCGGGGCCGGCGGGCCAGTTGCGCCCAGAGGCCGATGCCGGTGCGGATCGATCCGGGCTCCAGCCCCTCGCGCCAGCTGCGGCGGCGCCAGGCGCGCAAGAGCGTGGGCAGCGGGATGCCGACCGGGCAGACCTCGGCGCAGCGGCCGTTCATCGTGCAGGCATTGGGCAGGTCGCGGGACGCTGCCAGCCCGTCCAGCACCGGCGTCAGGACCGAGCCCATCGGGCCGGGATATGTCCCGCCATAGGCATGGCCGCCGATCTGGCGATAGACGACGCAATGGTTCATGCAGGCGCCGCAGCGGATGCAGCGCAGCATCTCGCGGAACTCGTCGGCCAGCATCTTCGTGCGGCCGTTGTCGACCAGCACGATATGCATCTCCTCGGGCCCGTCGGCATCGCCGGGGCGTTTAGGGCCGGCGTGGAAGGTGGTGTATTGCGTCATCTCGCCGCCGGTGGCCGAACGCACCAGCAGGCGCAGCAGCGCGAAGGCGTGCGCGGTCGAGGGCACCAGCTTTTCGATCCCCGCGGTCACGATGTGGATGCGCGGCGGCGTGGTGGTCAGCTCGGCATTGCCCTCGTTGGTGACGGTGCAGGTGGCGCCGGTGTCGGCGACCAGGAAATTCGCGCCCGAGATGCCGATATCGGCCGACAGGAACTTGGTCCGCAACTGGGTGCGGGCACTTTGCACCATGGTCGCCGGATCCTCGGCGGCGGGGGGCGGGTGGTGGCCGGTCTTGAAAAGCTCGGCCACCTGTTCGCGGGTGCGGTGCATGGCGGGCCAGATGATATGCGAGGGGGCCTCGCCCGCAAGCTGGATGATGTGCTCGGCCAGGTCGGTCTCGACCCGCTCGATGCCGGCATCGGCAAGGGCGTGGGGCAGGCCGATTTCCTCGCCCAGCATGGATTTGGCGCGGGTCACGAGCCTGGCGTCGGCGGCCAGGCAGATGCGGGTGACGATGGCGCGGGCCTCGGCGTCGTCGGCGGCCCAGTGGACCTGCGCGCCCCGGGCGGCGGCGTTTCGCTCGAACATCTCCAGGTAATGGTCGAGATGGGCGACGACGTGGTCCTTGATCGCCTTGCCGCGGGCGCGGGCGGCCTCGAACTCCGGGAAAGCGGCGACGGCGGCGGCGCGCTTGCGCTCGGCATTGCCGGTGGTGCGGTCGATGGCGGTTTTCAGCACCGGATCGGCCAAGGCCGCCTTGGCGCGGGCCTTGAACGGGGCCTTGGAGGGCGCGTTCATGGCGCATCCTCGCCGATGGCGGGGCCGGTGGCGCGGCCGGCCAGCACCTCGACGGTGTGGAAGCAGCGGGTCTTTGCGCCCCGGCGGTGCAGCTTGCCGGCCATGTTCATCAGGCAGCCCAGATCGCCGGCCAGCAGGATGTCGGCGCCGGTCTCCTCGATTGCCTCGGCCTTTTCGGTGACGATGGCGTTCGAGATGTCGGAATATTTCACGCAGAAGGTGCCGCCGAAGCCGCAGCAGGCATCGTTGCCGGGCAGGCCGCGCATTTCCAGCCCCTCGACATGGGCCAGAAGCGCGCGCGGCTGGTCGGCGATGCCGAGTTCGCGCAGCCCCGAGCAGCTGTCGTGATAGGTGGCGGAGGCGTCGCACCTCCGCCCCGAGGGCGCGTAGCCCATGACATCGGCCAGGAAGCTGGTGATCTCATGGGTTTTCGCGGCCATGGCCCTGGCGCGGGCGGCCCATTCCGGGTCGCCCGCCAGAAGGTCCGGGTAGCCATGCACCATGGTCGCCGCGCAGGAGCCCGAGGGCAGGACGACATGGTCGTAGCCCTCGAATGCCGCGATGGTCTGGCGGGCCAGATGCGCTGCGTCGCGGTCGTCGCCGCTGTTCAGCGCCGGCTGGCCGCAGCAGGTCTGGGCCTGCGGGACCTCGACCGTGCAGCCCGCCTCTTCGAGAAGCTGGAGGGCTGCGAAGCCGATCTGCGGGCGGATGGCGTCGACAAGGCAGGTCACGAACAGACCGACCGTCGGTTTTGGCTCTCCGGGCATGGTTTTCCCCTAGTTGGCGACGGTGACGGGACGGGGACCGCGGTTGCGCGACATGAAGAACAGCACCGCGGCCGCCCAGATCGCGGCGGCGACCCACCACATCAGGTTGCCGGTCAGCAGCGCAAAGCCGATCAGCCCGCCCTGCACGACGTAATAGGCCATCGGGATCAGGGTCTGGCGGATGATCGCGCCCTCGCGGTCGGTCAGCCCGACGGTGGCCGAGGCGGCGACGACGTTATGCACGCAGATCATGTTGCCGGCGGCCCCGCCGATGGCTTGCAGCGCCACCACGGTGCCCGCGCCCGCAGCCCCCAGGCCGATCTGTTCGGCGGTCGAGAACTGGAAGAGCGAGAACATCATGTTGCTGACGGTGTTCGAGCCGGCGACGAAGGCGCCCATGGCCCCGATCAGCGGCGCGAACATCGGCCAGGCATCGCCCACCACCGACGAGACGCCCTGTGCCAGAACGATGGGCATGCTGGCATAGCTGTCCGAGGCCGAGTTCAGGAACACCTGGACCATCGGCACCGCGAGCAGCAGCGCGGGGGCCGCGGCGATCATGGTCACGCCCGAGGCCTTGAGCGCCCGGCCGTAGTCGCGTCCCGACATGCCGTGCAGCACGAAGGTGAAGAGCGATGCCAGGATCAGGATCGTGCCGGGCAGGAACAGCACCTGCACCGAGGCGTTGATGCCCGAGCCGAACAGGTCGCGGAAGGCGATCGTCATCTCGGGCGAGGTGAGCCATGCCTTGATCGGCGCGATCGAGCGGGTGATGACCAGCAGGGCCACGACGAAGACATAGGGCGCCCATGCCTTGACCAGCGGCATCACCGGCTTGTGGGCGTTGTGGTCCTCGAGATCGTCGAGCTTGCCGACCCAGTTGTCGTTCCAGTCGCGGCGCGGCGGGAAGTCGAAGGTCTCCCTGGGGATCAGGAAGCCGCGTTTCGCCGCCGGGACCACGATCAGCAGCCCGACGATGCCGCCGAGCAGCGAGGGGAATTCCGGCCCCAGCGTCGCGGCGATGAGGTAATAGGGCACGGTGAAGGCGAGGCCCGCGAACAGCGCGAACTTCCAGATGCGGAAGCCTTCGGCAAAGGAGCGGTTGGCGCCGAAGAAGCGGGTGAGCATGCCGACCAGGATCAGCGGGATCAGGAAGCCGATCAGCCCGTGGATGGTGGCGACCTTGACCGCGATCTCCAGCAGGTAGTCGCCGAAGGCCATCGGCGCGATGGTCGCCTCGACGATCTGTTGGTCGGCAAGGCCGGTGCGCACGCCGACCAGGATCGGCGTGCCGACCGCGCCGAAGGAAACCGGCGTGCTCTGGATGATCAGCGTGACCATGACGGCGGCCATGGCGGGAAAGCCGATGGCGACCAGCAGCGGCGCGGCGATGGCCGCCGGCGTGCCGAAGCCCGAGGCGCCCTCGATCAGCGAGCCGAAGAGCCAGGCGATGATGATCGCCTGCACCCGCCGGTCGGGCGAGATCGAGGTGAAGCCGGCCCGGATCGAGCGGATGCCGCCGCTTTCTTCCAGCGTGTAGAGCATCAGGATGGCGCCGAACACGATGTAAAGCAGGCTGATCGCGGTCACGGCGCCGTTCACCGTCGCGCCCAGGACCTTGTTCAGTTCCGTGCCCCAGATCAGCAGCGCGGTGGCGGCGGTGACGAGATAGGCCACCAGCATCGAGAACTTGGCCGATTTCGCCAGCACCACCAGCAGCACGAAGACCGTGGCGATGGGCAGCAGGGCCAGGATGAATGTGATTAGTCCAGCCATCTTTCCTCCTCAGATGGGGCGGGCGGTTCCGCCGTTGCGGGTGCGCAGTCCTGCGCGGTCGTCTTGGATGGCGCGGCCTAGTGCCAATGCGCGCATTTCGAGGTCTGGCCGATGCCGGGGTTCAGGCTGTTGGTCGGGTCCAGCTGCCGGTAGAAGCCGGCCAGTTCCGGCTTGGCGTGGTAAAGGTGGCCGACATTGTGCTCGGCCGGGTATTCGGCGCCGCGCCGGTCCAAGAGGCGCCACATCTCATGCTCGACGGCCAGGCAGTCCTGGCCCTTTTTCACCACGTAGTCCTGATGGAAGACGTGGCAGAAGAAATGGCCGTAATAGAGCTTTTTCTCGAGTTTCGCGTCCAGGTCCGGCGGCAGGCGCTCGACCCAGTCGCGGTCGTTGCGGCGCAGCGCGATGTCCAGCGCCACGATGTCCTGCACCTCGCGGGCGTGGATGGCGCGATAGCGCACGGCGGCGCCCGCCACGGCGAAACGGTGCAGGAAGGCGGCCTTGCCCTCGTCGGGGGTGCATTCGAACATGGCGCCGCTGGCCGAGGGGAAGATGGCGCCGAGATAGTCGCGCGCCTCGGCGATGCCGGCGCCGCCCATGCGCAGCAGCAGGTGGTGTTCGTAGCGGTCGCGGAAATCGTTCATGCGCCTGGGCAGGTGCTGGGGCATCAGCGCCGCGACGCCCTGCGCCAGCCGGTCCGAGAGGGTGGCGCCCAGCCCCAGCCGCTCGGTCAGCGCGTCCATGCGCGCCTTGGCGGCGAAGAATGCCGGCATGCGGTCGGTGCCGGCATGGCGGATGAACAGGAAGGTGTCCTTGCCGTATTTCGCTGCGATGTCATAGGCTTCGCGGTGGATGTATTCGCCGGCGATGGGCAGGCTCTGGAAATGCGCCAGGATATGGCGGCGGATCTCGGTCAACTCGTCCGGGTCGTTGCTGCCGACATAGAAGACCGCCGTGTCCTTTTCGGCCTGGAACGTGTCCAGCCGCACGGCAAAGACTGCGAGCTTGCCGGCGCAGCCCGAGGATTCGTGCAGCCGGCGCGGATCGGCGTTGAAGCGGGCCGGGGTCTCGGCCTCGATGTCGCGGACATGGTCGGCATATTCGCGGTCCGAGGCCCAGGCGTCGGTGGGCGCGGGGGCGGGCAATTCGCCCGCCTCGACGCGGGCCAGGATTTCCTCGGGATCGTCGCCGAGGTCGAGGCCCAGATGGTTGACCAGCGCCACCGAGCCGTCCTCGCGCACCTCGGCGTAAAGGCTCATCTCGGTATAGGCCGGGCCGCGCTGGATCAGCGCGCCGCCGGAATTGTTGCAGATGCCGCCCAGGACAGAGGCGCCGATGCAGGACGAGCCGATGACCGAATGCGGCTCTCGTCCCAGGGGGCGCAGGCGCTTTTCCAGCGCGTCGAGCGTGGCGCCGGGCAGGCAGAGCACCTGTTCGCCCGCGCCGATGAGGTGGATGCCGCGCAGGCGCATGACCGAGACCAGCACGATCTCGCGGTCGTAATCCTGGCCCCAGGGGGTCGAGCCGCCGGTCAGCCCGGTATTCGCGGCCTGCAGGATCACCGCGCGCCCCGAGGCGACGGCGGCGTTCAGGACCCGCCACATCTGGACCAGAGAGCCGGGGCGGACCACCGCGGCCACCGGCCCCTCGCCATAGCGGAAGCCGCGGGTATAGCGGCGGGTGGCGCGGTCGGCGGTCAGCACATGCGCCGGTCCCACGATCCGGCGCAGCCGGTCCAGCAATGCGGTGCGGTCTGCGGCTGCCTCGGCCTGGCCGGGTCGCGTCATGGCTTTCCCCTCCCGTCATGCGGGGCAGGCTCCGCGCCATGCGGCACGGTTCGAGCATAACGCTTTACCTTCCCCGCTTTCTTGGTAAAATAATTTGACCATTAAGGTCAAGTGGAAAATCCATTGCGCCCGATCCGGGACTGCGGGTAATCTTTGGGACCGGGTGCCGCCGCCTAACCCCCTGAATTTCCGGCAGCCCCGCAAGGAGTCGAGCATGCCCAGCGAAGTGAACAAGGGAGCCCCTGCCGCGGAAACCACCGCCCGGCACATCGAGGACCTGATTCTCGAAGGCTCGCTGCGCCCCGGCGACCCCTTGCTGCCCGAGCGCGAGATGGCGCTGCGGCTGAACGTCTCGCGCCCGACCTTGCGGCAGGGCATCCGCATGCTGGAGGAGAGGGGGCTGATCGTCGCCGATCCGGGCGGCGGGCGGCGGGTGGCGCCGCTGGCCACCAGCATCACCGATCCGCTGATCGAGCTGATGGCCTCGCGCGGGGAGGTGGTGGACGACTATCTGGAACTGCGCGGCACGCTGGAGGGCATGGCGGCGAGCCTGGCCGCGACGCGGGCGAGCGACGTGGACCGCGCGACGCTGACCCGCTGCATGGAGCGCATCGACCTGGCCCATGACGAGGCGGATTTCCGCGACGAGGCCGAGGCGGATGTCGACCTGCATGTCGCGGTCTACGAGGCCAGCCACAACGTCGTGCTGCTGCAGATCATGCGGGCGCTGTCGGGCATGCTGCGCAAGGGCGTGTTCCACAACCGCGAAAAGCTGTATGCCCGGCCCGAGGTGCGCGACGTGCTGCGCGCCCAGCACCGCGCCATCTATGACGCGATCATGGTCCGCGACCCCGAGGCGGCGGCCCGCGCCGCCCAGGACCACATGACCTATACCAAGCGCGTGCGCGCCGAGATCATTGCCGCCGAGGCGCGGCTGGAAATCTCGTTGCGGCGGATCGAGGGCGGCAGCCTGACCGCGCGGAACTGAACGGCTTTGCGGGTTCCGGCATCTGTGCCATCATGATTCCCCAGCAACCGCAGGGAGATGGCGCATGGACATGATGGACAGGCTGGCCGCCCGGATCGACGGTCTGGAGGGCCGGCTGATCGCGCATCGCCGCATGCTTGAAAAGCTGCTGGACCTTTCGTCTGCTGAGATGCGGGCCGAGATGCTGGCATGGCTGGAGGACCGCGAGGTGATGCTGGACGGCCAGGAGGACCCCGGCGTCGTCTCGGGTCCCGAGGCCGCGCTGGAGCTGGCGCTGTCGGACGAGATGCGCCTGCTGCACGACCGCCTGGCCGCCGCGAAGGGGCGCTAGCCAACCCCTCTTAACCTTTCACGGAGGATCTGTTAACGCTAACATCCAAGTCCGCCGCGAATCCGGGGAGGAGGGGCGGCGAAACCAGATCACAGGCTGACCCAAGTCCATTCCGCCGGAGGAGTTTTCATGAATCCTGTCGAGCCCGTCCACAGCACGCCGGTGCTTTTGCTTATCGCCGCCGCAGCGGTGCTGGTGCTGCTGGTGTTCATCATGCGGTTCCGGCTGCATGCCTTTGTCTCGCTGGTGCTGGTCAGCCTGCTGACCGCGATCGTCGCCGGCATTCCCATGGGCGACGTGATCCCGACGCTGCTGCAGGGCTTTGGCTCGACGCTGGCCACGGTGGCGCTGCTGGTGGGCTTTGGCGCCATGATCGGGCGGCTGTTGGAGATCACCGGCGGCGCGCAGGTGCTGGCGGACCGGCTGATCGGCCAGTTCGGCGCCGAGCGCGCGCCTTTCGCGCTGGGCGTGGCCTCGCTGCTGTTCGGCTTTCCGATCTTCTTCGATGCCGGGCTGGTGGTGATGCTGCCGATCATCTTCAGCGTGGCCTACCGCTTTGGCGGCTCGGTGCTGCTTTACGCGCTGCCGGCGGCGGGGGCCTTTGCGGCCATGCACGCGCTGTTGCCGCCGCATCCGGGGCCGGTGGCGGCGGGCGATCTGCTGGGCGCGGATATCGGGCTTCTGGTGCTGGTCGGGCTGGCCGTGGCGCTGCCGACCTGGTTCTTCGGCAGCTATCTGTTCGGGCTGTGGGCCGGGCGGCGCTTCGTGCTGCCGATCCCGCAGATCCTGGGCGCGGTCGACGCCGGCAGCCATGACCGCAACCCGCCGAGCTTTGGCACCGTGATGCTGGTGCTGCTGCTGCCGCTGGCGCTGATCTTCCTGAATACCGGGCTGGGCACGCTGGCGACCATGGGCGTGGTCGACGGCGGTGCGGGCTGGGTCACGGTCCTGCGGCTGATCGGGCAGACGCCCATCGCGCTGCTCATCACCGTGCTGGTCGCCATGGCGCTGCTGGGCCGGGGCCGCAACGCGGCCGAGATCGAAAAGATCATGGACGGCGCGCTGGCGCCGATCTGTGCCATCATCCTGGTCACCGGCGCGGGCGGCATGTTCGGCGGCGTGCTGCGCGCCAGCGGCATCGGCGAGGCGCTGGCCGGCAGCCTGGACGCCATCGGCATGCCGCTGATCGTCGCGGCCTTTGTCATCTCGATGGCGCTGCGGGTGGCGCAGGGCTCGGCCACGGTGGCCCTGACCACTACGGCCGGGCTGATCGCGCCCACGGTGGCGGCGACAACGGGCCTGAGCGAATTCGACCGCTGCTTCCTGGTGGTGGCCATCGCCGGCGGCGCCACGGTGCTGAGCCATTTCAACGATTCCGGCTTCTGGTTGGTCGGGCGGTTCCTGGAGATGGATGAAAAGACCACGCTGAAGACCTGGACGGTGATGGAGACGCTGCTGGGCACCATCGCCTTCGGTTTTGCGCTGCTTGGCTGGTGGCTGCTGTGAAGGGCGTGGTGCAGCATATCGTGGTGATGGGCGTCTCGGGCGCCGGGAAAAGCACCACGGGCGAGGCGCTGGCCCGGCACCTGGGCTGGCCCTTCGTCGAGGGCGACAGCTTTCACCCCGAGGCCAATGTCGCCAAGATGCGCGACGGCATTCCGCTGGACGACGGCGACCGCGAGCCCTGGCTGCGGGCGCTGGCCGCCGAGATCGCGCGGAACGAGGCGCGGGGCCAGTCCTCGGTCATGGGCTGTTCGTCGCTGAAGCGGGCCTATCGCGACATCCTGCGCCAGGGGGCGCCGGTGGTGCGCTTCGTGCATGTGCATGGCTCGCGCGCGTTGCTGGAAAGCCGGCTGTCGCATCGCGCGGGGCATTTCTTCCCGGCCAAGCTGCTGGATTCGCAGCTGGCGACGCTGGAGCCGCTGGCACCTGACGAGGACGGCGTCGTGGTCGACATGGCCCTGTCGGTCGAGGATCAGTTGCACCAGGCCCTGCGCCTGCTGGGGCTTGGGGGCTGAAACGAAGCGAGCGCCGTGCCCGCGAAGCGGGGGGCGGCCTTGCCCGAAATGCCGGCCGCGGCAAAGCCGCGGGACGTGTCGCGGGCAGGTGAGCCGACTTCGGCCGATGTGGCGGACGGACGGCATGGACCGTCGCGCCGGGGCCGTTTCGGCGGGCCTTATTCCGGCAGGATGCGCACCGCGCCTTTGTCGGCCGATGCGGCGAATTGCGCATAGACCTTGAGCGCGGCCGAGACCTGGCGCTGGCGCGGCTGGGCGGGTTTCCAGCCCTTGGCGTCCTGTTCGGCGCGGCGGGCGGCCAGCTCGTCCTCGGGCACGGCCAGGCGGATCGAGCGGTTGGGGATGTCGATCTCGATCCGGTCGCCGTCGCGCACCAGGCCGATGGTGCCGCCGGCCGCCGCCTCGGGGCTGACATGGCCGATGGAAAGGCCCGAGGTGCCGCCCGAGAAACGCCCGTCGGTGATCAGCGCGCAGGCCTTGCCCAGCCCCTTCGATTTCAGGTAGCTGGTCGGATACAGCATCTCCTGCATGCCCGGCCCGCCCTTGGGGCCTTCGTAGCGGATGACGACCACGTCGCCGGCCTCGACCTTGCCGGTCAGGATGCCGGAGACGGCGGCGTCCTGGCTTTCATAGACCTTGGCGCGGCCGGAAAAGACCAGGATCGATTCGTCCACGCCGGCGGTCTTGACGATGCAGCCGTCCAGCGCGACGTTGCCTTTCAGCACCGCAAGCCCGCCATCCTTGGAGAACGGCGCCTTGGCCGAGCGGATCACGCCGTGCTCGCGGTCCAGGTCCAGGTCGGGCCAGAGCGTCGCCTGGCTGAACGCCACCTGCGTCGGCACGCCGCCCGGCGCGGCCAGGAAAAGCTCGCGCGCCTGCGGGTCGTTGCTGCGGGCGATGTCCCATTGATCGATGGCGGCGCCGATGGTGGGCGCATGGACGGTCGGGCAATCGCGGTCGATCAGCCCGGCGCGGTCCAGTTCCCCGAGGATCGCCATGATGCCGCCGGCGCGATGCACGTCCTCCATATGGACGTTGGCGGTATTCGGCGCGACCTTGCACAGGCAGGGCACCTTGCGCGACAGCGCGTCGATGTCGTCCATGGTGAAATCGACCCCGCCTTCCTGCGCGATGGCCAAGAGGTGCAGCACGGTATTGGTCGAGCCGCCCATGGCGATGTCCAGCGACATGGCGTTCAGGAACGCCGCCTTGCTGGCGATGGCGCGCGGCAGGACCGAGGCGTCGTCCTGTTCGTAATGGCGGCGCGTCACCTCGACGATGCGGCGCCCGGCCTCGAGGAACAGGTTCTTGCGGAAGGCATGCGTGGCCAGGGTCGAGCCGTTGCCGGGCAGCGACAGGCCAAGGGCTTCGCTGAGACAGTTCATGGAATTGGCGGTGAACATGCCCGAGCACGAGCCGCAGGTCGGGCAGGCGGCCTCTTCGATGGCGGCAAGGTCGGCGTCCGAGATCTTGTCGTCGGCCGCCGCGACCATGGCGTCCACCAGGTCGAGCGAGACCTTGCGGCCGTCGCCCAGCGTGACCTTGCCCGCCTCCATCGGCCCGCCCGAGACGAAGATCGCCGGGATGTTCAGCCGCATCGCCGCCATCAGCATGCCCGGCGTGATCTTGTCGCAGTTCGAGATGCAGACCATGGCATCGGCGCAATGCGCATTGACCATGTATTCCACCGAGTCGGCGATCAGTTCGCGCGAGGGCAGCGAATAAAGCATGCCGTCATGGCCCATGGCGATGCCGTCGTCGACCGCGATGGTGTTGAATTCCTTGGCGATGCCGCCCGCCGCCTCGACCTCGCGCGCGACCATCTGGCCCAGGTCCTTCAGGTGCACATGGCCCGGCACGAACTGCGTGAAGCTGTTCACGATGGCGATGATCGGCTTGCCGAAATCGCTGTTCTTCACCCCGGTCGCACGCCAGAGGCCGCGGGCCCCCGCCATGTTGCGGCCGTGGGTGGTGGTGCGGGAACGATATGCGGGCATGGCTGGGTTCTCTGTCGTCTGATTGTCCGTGCTGAGCGGCCAGTATCACGAAGGAATTGGCGAAGTTACCCCATATCACGCTGGGCAGCGGCGACTACCCCCGATTTCACGCCCCGCCGGCCAGCCCGCACAGGATGCGCCGGCTGCGGCGGACGATCGTCGCCACCGTCAGCGCCAGCACCAGCCACAGCGTCCAGACCAGCACCGGCCAGCCCGCGCCGGCGATCCAGGCGCCGGCCTGCGCCAGCGCGCCCAGCGTCACGGCGGCCATGCGGTGCGACTTGGCCCCCGGTCCCGAGAAATCCGAGCCGAGGCCCGAGGCGCGGCCGAATTCGCGCAGGTATGCGGTCAGGATCGCCAGCGCCCCGGCCAGCAGCCCCAGCCCGGGCAGGCCCGCCGCCACGCCCAGTCCGGCAAGGATCATCAAGTCGGAAAGCCGGTCCGGCACCTCGTTCCAGAAGGCGCCGTCGGGGCTGCCCATGCCGCCCTCGACCGCGACGAGCCCGTCGAAGAGGTTGCAGAGCAGTCGCAGCTGGCAGAACAGCGCGCCGAGGACGAGCAGCACCCCCGAGGCCCAGAGCGCGCCGGTCTGCGCGGACAGCGCCAGGGCCCCGCCCGAAAGCGCGGCAGCCACGACCGATCCGGCCGAGATGCGGTTCGGCGCGATCCCGCGCGCGACAAGGCGCCGGGTCACATGGGCCGCCCATTTCGTGTTGCGGCTGGCGATCGGGCGCCGGCTGAAATCCTCGGTCACATCCACCCCCATGCCAGGATATGCAGGAATACCGGCGCCGAGAAGACCAGGCTGTCCAGCCGGTCCAGGATGCCGCCATGGCCCTGGACCAGCGTGCCCCAGTCCTTGACGCCGCGGTCGCGCTTGATCGCCGACATGATGAGCCCGCCGAGCGTGCCGAAGCCGGTGACGGTCAGGGCGATCAGCCCCGCCTCCCACCACAGGAACGGCGTGATCGGCGTCAGCGCCATTCCCAGCGCCGTGGCGCTGAGCATGCCGCCGGCCAGCCCCTCGACCGTCTTGGAGGGCGAGACGCGCGGCGCCAGCAGGTGGCGGCCGATGCTCTTGCCCCAGACATATTGCAGCACGTCGGATGCCTGCACCACCAGGATCAGCCAGGCCACCAGCGTGAAGGCGCTGTAGCGATAGAAGGGAATGTCCAGCGTCAGGATCGCCGGGATATGCGAGACGCAATAGACGCAGACCATCAGCCCCCATTGCGTTTCCGAGACGCGGGTCAGGAAGCCCTGCACCTCGCCCTTGAACACGGTCACGACCGGCAGCAGCAGGAAGCTGTAGACCGGGATCAGCAGCGCGGCAAAGACCGGCACCTCGAAATAGACCAGCAGGTATTGCAGCGGCAGGATCAGGTAGAAGGCGATGGCCAGCCCGTCGTGGTCGTCGCGCCGCGTATGGGTGATGGTGGCGAATTCGCGCAGCGCCGCCATGGAACACAGCGCGAAGAACAGCGTGATCGCCCCGGCGCCCAGCGTGAAGATCAGCGCCAGCACACCGATCATCACCCACCAGGCGCGGATGCGGTCGGCGAGGTTCTGCGCCGTGGGGCCGCCGACCCGCCCCGAGCGGATCAGGAACCGCGCCACCAGCGAGGCCAGGACCAGGAAGGCGAAGAGCCCGTAGAACACGAAGGCCGAGGGAGAGTAAAAGCGGTCCATGGCCTATGCCTTCGTGTCGGAGAGCGCCAGCATCGCGGCGGCGAGGCGTTGCAGGAAATCCTCGCGGCTCTCGCCGGTCTCGACCCGGATGGGGTTGCCGAAGCGGACGGCGCAGTTCAGCGGCACCGGCAGGAAGGCGCCCTTGGGCAGGATGCGGTCGAGGTTCAGGATCCAGGCCGGCACGATCTCGGCCTCGGGGACGGCGCGGGCCAGGTGGTAGATGCCGGATTTCAGCGGCAGGAGCCGGGCGTCGGTCAGGTTGCGCGTGCCCTCGGGAAAGAAGATCACGTCCTCGCCGCCGCGCAGCACCTGGGCAACGGTCTCGACGGGATCGGCGCGGCGGCTGGCCGGGTCGCGGTCGATCAGCACGGCGCGAAACACCTGATGGGCGATCCAGCGGCGTATGGCCGAGCGTTCCCAGTAATCGGCGCCGGCGACCGGGCGGGTGCGCAGCCGGTGCGGCTTGGGCAGCGCCGACCACAGCGCGACGAAATCGGCATGGCTGACATGGTTCGCGACCAGGATGCGCGGTGCGGCGCCCGGCGGCGGCAGGTCGATGGCGCGCAGGCTGATGAGGATGCGCGCCGTCGCAACCAGTCCCGCGCGGGTCAGTCTTGCCGGAATCGTCGCCGTCATCGGGTGCCTTCGCTCAACCTGTCCTTGCAGGTTCTGGCACGAAACCGCAACCGGACGGAAGGGCGCGGCGCGCGCTTTTTTCCGTCCTGCGGGGCCGCGGCACCCCCTGTCGCGCGGCGGGCCGCCTCATTCCAGCCAGAGATCGCGCAGCAGCGATTGCGCCAGATGGTCCACCGAGCCGCCGTCGATGCGCACGCAGCGCTCGTGGCCGGCATAGGATACGCGGATGGTGTCGCCGCTGACCTCGTATTCGCCCGAAACGAGCGCCCCCTTGCGGCCGGTAAGGATGACTTTGCCTTTCATTGTCCCTGCTCCTTCCTCCTTCCATACCAGCAGTCTGGGCGCAGGACCCGAGTCTGGGAAGTCCGACTTTTGGACAGGTTTTCCGACTGTGTGCCCGGGGCAACACCCCCCCCCATTCACCCTTTTTGGAGTGCTTTGACGGGGTC
Organism: Paracoccus denitrificans; assembly: GCF_900100045.1. Lineage (GTDB taxonomy): Bacteria > Pseudomonadota > Alphaproteobacteria > Rhodobacterales > Rhodobacteraceae > Paracoccus > Paracoccus denitrificans. The sequence goes on from NZ_FNEA01000002.1 coordinate 250,010, forward strand.
GAGTTTTGCGGCGTTGACGGCCGGGAGGTATCCGAATGCGAGGCCGATGGCGCAGGCGCTGGCGAGGGCGGCGAGCATGGAGAGGGGGGAATAGACCAGGGTGAAGTCGCTGCTCATGCGCTCGAAGGCCAGGCCGAAGCCGAGCGCGGCCAGGATGCCGGCGATGCCGCCGATGACGCAGACCAGCACCGCCTCGATCAGGAATTGCGCGCGGATGTCGCCGCGCCGGGCGCCGACCGCCATGCGCAGGCCGATCTCGCCGATGCGCTCGGTGACCGAGACCAGCATGATGTTCATCACCCCGATGCCGCCGACCACCAGCGAGATCACCGCAATGGCCGCGATCAGCAGCGCCAGGGTCTGCGTGGTCGAGGTGATGGTCTGGCGGATCTGGTCGTTGTTGACGATGAAGAAGTCCCTGGTGCCGTGGCGCCGGGTCAGGATGTCGGCGACCATCTGCTCGGCCAGCGCCATGTCCACGTCGTCGGCCACCCGCAGGGTCAGCCCGCTGACGCTGGTCGAGCCCAGGTAGCGCGCCTGCACCGTGGTATAGGGGGCATAGACGGTCAGGCTGGTCGAGCCGCCGGGGCCGCGGTTCTGCGCCTCGGCCACGCCGATCACCCGCAGGGGCACCTTGCCGGCCATGAAGACCTGCCCCAGCGCCGGGCCGTCGCCGAAGAGGCTGGTCCGGGTGTTCTCGTCGATGACGACGTTCTGGCCCATCGCCGCCACGTCGGCCTCGTCGAAGCCGCGGCCCTGGGTCAGCGCGACGCCGGCCACGTCGAAATACTGCTCGCCGACGCCGCTGATCTGGGCGCTGGCCTCGGTGGCGCCGTGGCGCAGGGTGGCGCTGGTGCCGACCGTCGGGCTGACCGAGGCGACATGGGGCTGGCGGGCCAGCGCCGCGGCGTCGGCGGTGACCAGCGTCGTCACCCGCCCCGAGCGCATGTCGCCGAAATCGCGGCCCGGAAAGATCTGCAGGGTGTTGGTGCCCAGCCCGGCGATGTTCTGCAGCACCTGCCGGCGCGAGCCCTCGCCCAAGGCCACCACCGAGACCACCGAGGCGATGCCGATGATGATGCCCAGCATGGTCAGGAAGCTGCGCAGCTTGTGGGCGCGCATGGAAAGCAGCGCCATGCGCAGCGCCTCGGCCAGCCGGCCCAGCACCGGCACGGCGGCGCGGGCCTGAACGCGGGCCTGAACGGGGGCCTGAACGGGGGCCGGTTGCGGGGCGGGTTGCGGGGCCTGTGCGGGGCCGGGCCCGGGATCGGCGGCCGGCGCCCCGGTCCGGCGGTCCGCGACGATGCGGCCGTCGGCGATCTCGACCACGCGATGCGCCCGCGCCGCGACCCTGGGGTCGTGGGTGACGATGACCACGGTGCGGCCCTCGGCGTTCAGCCGCTCCAGGATGCCCAGCACCTCGTCGCCGCTGCGGCTGTCGAGCGCGCCGGTGGGCTCGTCGGCCAGGATCACGCGGGCGTCGTTGACCAGCGCCCGGGCGATCGAGACCCGCTGCTGCTGGCCGCCCGAAAGCTGGCCGGGCCGGTGCCCCGTCCGGTCGCCCAGCCCCAGCCGCTCCAGCAGGTCGCGGGCGCGGGCGCGGCGGGCATCGGCGGGCAGGCCGCGATAGATCGCCGGCACCTCGACATTCCCCAGCGCCGTCATCTCGGAGAGCAGGTGGTAGCGCTGGAAGATGAAGCCGAAGGTCTCGCGGCGCAGCGCCGCCAGCTCGCCCGCGCCCAGCCGCGCCACCTCGCGCCCGTCCATCCGGTAGCTGCCCGAGCTGGGCCGGTCGAGGCAGCCCAGGATGTTCATCAGCGTCGACTTGCCCGAGCCCGAGGCGCCCATGACGGCGACGAACTCGCCCTGGCCGATGTCGAGGTCGATGTCCGTGAGCACGCGCAGCACCCCCTCGCCCGAGGGGTATTCGCGGCCGACGCCGCGCAGCCGGATCAGAGGGGCGCCCGTCTCAGCCACCCAGCGGCCCCATCATGCGGCGGCTGCCGCGGGGGGCGGCGGCGGCCGGGGCGGCGCCCTGCTCGCCGGTCACCACGCGCTCGCCCTCGGCCAGGCCCGAGACCACCTCGGCCGCCACCTTGTCGTTGAGCCCGATCACCACGTCGCGGGTCTCGATGCCGGCGCCGCCCAGCACCCGGACCTGGTGGCTGCCGTCGGGATTGCGCCGGCCGAGCGCGCTGGACGGGATGGTCAGCACGTCCTGCGCCGCGCCCAGCACGATGCTGACCTGGGCGGTCATGTAGCTGCGCAGCCGGCCGTCGGGGTTCTCGACCGGGACGATGCCGGTGTAGTAGATCGCGCCGCTGCTGCTGTCGGTGCCGGTGCCGCCCTGGATGGCGCTGTCGTTGACGATGCTCTGCGGCGCCGGCGCGATGCTGTCCAGCACGCCCTCGTAGCTGCGGCCGCTGTCGTCGAGCAGGCTGAAGCGCACCTTCTGGCCGGGCCGGACCTTGCCGATATCGGCCTCGGAGATCTCGGCATGCACGTCCATGCGGTCGAGCTGGCCCAGCACGACGATGGTGGGCGAGGACTGCACCGCGTTCACCGTCTGCCCGGCCTGGCTGACGATGGCCAGCACGGTGCCGGCCATGGGGGCGGTGATGCGGGTATAGTCGAGGTCGGTGCGGGCGATCTCGATGGCGACCTCGGCCTGGGCGATCTGGGCCTGCAGCGCGGCGATCTGGGCGCGGGCGACGTCGACATCCTGCTGGGCGCTGTCCATGGTGCTGCGCGAGGCGGCGTTCGAGCGGATCAGGTTCTGCTGGCGTTCCAGGGTCTTTTCGGCCAGGGCCAGCACGGCGCGGCGCTCGGCCATCTGCGCCTTGAGATTGGCCAGCGCCGCCTGTGCGGTGCGCAATTCGTTGGCCTGCTGGACCGAGTCGATCCGCGCGATCAGGTCGCCCTGCTCCACCCGCTGGCCCAGAACCACCGCCAGCTCGGTGATCCGACCCGAAACCTGCGCACCCACCGCAACAAGGTTCGAAGGCTTCAAACGACCCTCAGCAAGAACCGATACCTCAAGAGAACCGCGC
>NZ_FNEA01000026.1 GCF_900100045.1 Paracoccus denitrificans
CGATCTGGGCCATGCAGACCAAGAGAGAAGACTATCGGGATCCCGGTCTCGCAGCCGCTTGAGCAAGCGCTCGGTCGCCGCGGGATCAGGAGAGGTGGGCATGTGAGGAGGTCGTGAACGTCAAGGGCAAATGATCGGACTGATCGGGACCAGGAAAAGCACCGAGGCTCCAAGAGCGAAAAGCTCGCTGAGTTGATTTGCGCCTGTTCCGCGTATCTCCATGACGGCCGGCGGCAACCACATCGCCGTATCGACAGGCCTGACACATGACCGCACCGATCACATGCCCGGCGGCACGAATTTGCCCTTGCATGAACCGGGGCATCCACACATGGAGCCTCCGGCAAACCCGGCGCGGTTCACTGTGCCGCCTTGCAACAGTGTGTCAGAAAAATACCCAGGGTCGGCCTCGCGGCAGCATAGTGCTACGCTCATGGCGATCAGCGCCGCAAACTGAAAAAGTCGCACCCCACTGCCGACCTTTGGATCGTGCGTGACGCTGCAGCACGGCTTCCCCACATCTGCCATTCGGTCCCCACTACAGCAATTTTGGCAAAAAAATCGTCATGTGGGACAGATCTCGACATTCTGCTAGTTTAAAAGTTTGTGAATACAGGGACTTGAGTGTTCGTCCAAGTTCCCCTGCCGCTATCTGTCGGGATGTGCGGAGCAACTTCGGCGACCGTACGGATGTGCAACACAGGCGCCGCTTGGTTCATATCCCAGATATGAAATACGTAGGCTTCGGCGGCCTGCACGGCCTTGTTCCACTCATTGCGTGTCACGATAAAGCGCAGAGGCGAAATCGTGGTGGATTTGACTTCGATCAGCCTATTCACGATTCCGGCGTTTCCGTGATCGTAAGAAAGGACATCGTAACCTGCAAAGTTATCATCGAATCCAGGCCATTCGGGTTCGAGATCGATGCCGACTTCTTTAAGGCGCTTGCGCTCATGTTCCAGCGAAAGGATTTCTGCAGCGCGTCCCTGCTCCATTTTTTCGTGATCTGTGAGCAGGCGTGCATAGCCTGAAACCGAATCCCACCAGGTAACAACATGCAGTGGCGTCGGGCTCTCCATCAGACCGGCAGCTGCGAAAATATCTTGGTCGTTGCGGTCAAGCCTTTTGACGAAGCGCTTGCGGCCTTGGCGCATGAGCTTTGCCCAAATCGGTTGGTGCTTTATCAAGACACCCTTGATGCAGGCCTGGTAGAAAAGATGGCCGTCGAGCGGGCAGTCCTTCTCGACGAGCCCGGACAGGTAGACAGATGCTTCCATATCCAGGCTGTGTGCGTCTGCTTCAACGCTTTCGATTAGCGCAAGCAGATCGGTGAGCGGAAGTTCTGGATGACTTGCCCGATACTTGCGGAACAGGCGAAGTCCTTCGAAGCACGGCAGCGAGAAGACACGTTCGGTAGAGATCGCCGCGGTCATTCGACCTCCGGCGGAACGTCCGGTGCTGTACCCTCCATCTCCGCGATGAGGTCGATTATATCCTTGAGCTCGACATCATAGTCGAGCGGATCGGCGGCCTCTTCTTCGTCAAAGGCGATCTCGTGGAGATCAGGATCGTCAAGGAGCTGCTGCATGTTGCGGATCTTCTCAACAAGGCGGCGACTGACCGACATGTCGATGCTGCCGATGACGGGCGGTGCCTTGGAGCGATAGATATGAATGTGGGTTTCTTCGTCGGGCGCTAAGCCGAGGCGATGAATGCGGTCGATGGACTGGAGGTAATGGGTCGATACGTAGCTGCGGTCGGCGTAGATGGCATTGTGGCAGACGGTGTGCAGGCTTATGCCCTCACCCGCTGCGGCTGGATTTGCCACGAGTACGAAGCATCCTGGGTCTTCGTGGAAGCGCCGAATCCGTCCCTCTCTAGTTTCAGGATCACTAGGCAGGCCTGACGGAACTCCGCCATGGATGTAGACGGGATTCAGGTCGGCAAGCGCCGAAACGAAGCTGTGGATCGTGTCGGTGAAGATCGTCCAGATCACGCACTTCTTGCCATCCCGCGCCAGTGCATAGGCATGATCCATGACAGCCCGCATCTTCGCGGAGTGGCCTTCGTCGAGCAACTGATCGACAATGGCCGAGTCTACCTTGACGTCATCATTGGCCATAGCGCTGAGCGCAAGGGTTGGATTGACGGAAAGCTGAAGCAGGCGCATGACCGAACGCCGTGCTTTCAGGAACTGCGCGTCACCCATGCCGCGCGATATCTGCTTCGAATAGTTGCGCAGGAATTCATTGCGCACGATGGAGTAAAGAGCGAGTTGCCCCGAATCCATGCCGACATCGATGAAGTGCCGCTCGGCAGGCGGAAGGCCTAACTCGGTCTTGGTCGTGCGGACGTAGAGGTTTCCGAGGACTTCACGCGGAGATTTCCCGTGCGAGATTTCTAGGCCGTAACCGTGTCCAGGCCACAGAAAATCAAGTTGCGACTCCATATCGGATGCCGCCTGCGGCATTGGTGTTCCTGTAAGGATATCGCGCCGTACAGGGTCATCTGCCGTTCGAAGAAAGAAAGCGCCGCGCTGAGATTGCCAGCCCGCCTTCATGCGGTGCGCCTCATCAAGTACAAGATGGGTCGGCGTGGTGGCGAAGTGCGAAGCCAGCAACCCTTGCTGACGGATTACCATGTCATAGGACATGATGAAGCGCGTCGCCCCCGACCGAAGCGTTTTGCGGGTTTCATCCTCAGAACCGACCAAGAGCGTGAAAGGTTCAGAGCCGCCGTCTGGGGCATCTTCAACCATGCACTCATCAACAATGTCCATCCAGGCCTGGAAGGCCGCCTTCGGCGCGACGACTATGAAGTGATGTCCAGGTTGCCGCGTCAACATATGCAGCGCGAATGTCACCGTGGTCTTCCCAGCGCCAGGAACGGAAAAATTTGCGCCGTTGCTGAGTGCAAGCAGATGAGAAAGGTCTCGAAGCTGGAAGTCGCGGAGCTCACGCTTGGTGAAGCCCATGTCCTTGAGCCGCGCTTCGATCTCATCCGTGGTGAGGACTTCGGTGATCTGACTGCGTAGCTCGCGCGTCTTGCGTATCTGCGCAGCGAACGCGCGCAACTTGCCTTCGGCCTCACCCTCGGGTCTGAAGCGGAAATTTAGGCTTATCTGGTTAGCCTTGCTGCCAAGCTCTCGCACCACGCCGAGAGTGTCTGGCCAAGACAGATTGATAGCGCCGCCCGCAACGGTGTGATCGAGCTTTTTCGTGCGGATCGCCAGCTTCAGGCGCGACCAGATGGGGGTTTCCAGCGCGTCGTCAGGCACTGTGAAAGTACCTGTGTGATCGGGATTATATCGAATGGCTACGGCTGTCGGAGTATCGCTCACGCAGGCTTACTCCTCCCCGTCATCATCGGCAGCAAGACCGACTTGGCGCGCTTGGATCGCGGCCTCGATCTTGTCGAGACCTTTGCGGATCGATCCAATTTGCTTGAGGATGGCTGGCAAAGTAGGCGTTCCTGCGGAACTTATGTCGATGCCCGTGATCTTGGAGTTGACCTGCGCCAGCGCCTTTAGCGCGGCTTCTTCGTTCTTCTGACCTTTGTCCAGCTCAATGGCGGTCTCGCAGGCTTCGATCAAAGTGGTGATCGCTTCGTCCCTCGTGTCTTCGTCCCGCAAAACCTCGATAATGGGCGTGTAGTCTTTGCTATCGCCGTCACTGTCGATATCGATGGCGAAGTCATCATCATCGACCTGATCGTCATCATCGTCGGCGGGCAGCTCAAGCTGATCTTCCATAATTTCCAGCACTTGGGGTGCCAGCTTGCCGAACGCCGCATTAAAGCGGTAGACACGCCCGCTAATCCTGTCGCGGTTCTCATAGAGACACCACGCAATCGCGCGGCTTGCGTTCTGAAGGTTCGCGTCCTTCTTGGCGATAGCTTTGGGGAGATCCCCAAATATCTGCTGCCCGTCCTGAAGCAGGTCGTATTCTCCCGGCTTCTTGACCCACTCGCTGAGGTACAAGTCTGCTTCATCGAGCGCTTGCAGGACGTTTTCGATGTCGGTCTTGCTGCGGCGAAGGCGGTCAGCGACCTCCTTCGTGGATCTGTTCTTCCCGACCTGGCGGCGGATCAGCCTTGCATCGCCGATCCAGTCATAGTCGAGCTTCGTTTGAGGCCGCGCTTGCAGATCGGCTTCGATATCGTCGATTTCGTCTCGCGTAACGTCTGGCGGTAAAACGGCACACTTGATGTTGGTGAAGCGATCATCAAGCGATCCATCCTTACGCTTCATGAGCTCGCGCATCGCGGCAAGTCGTCGGTTGCCGTTAACGACAACACCTGTGCTGGTGATGAGGATCGTCTCGCGTTGGCCGTCCTTTTCCAGAACCGAGATGATTGGGGTAACAGAGTCGGTGCCCTGCTTGGCGAGCCGCGCCAGGATTTCGTGCTGCGCCTGCTGAGCGGTGGTCAGCTCCTGACCCTTCTCGAAGAAGTCCTTGGCCAGGCCTTCACGGGCGATCTCCGTCTGCTGCGCGCTGAACGTGCGGCAGTTTTCCATGCGGTACACGGGAACGTCGATGGGCAAGGAAATCACCTTGGGCGTGAATTTGTCGCTGCGAAAATCAAAAATAGTTTCGCCGAATTCATCCGACGCCTCTCGCCTCTTGGCGATCATAGCCTCGCGCTCTGCTCGGGGTGTCAGATTGATTTTGTAGGTCACTGGCGTCCCCCTTCTTACTCGAACGCGACCACGAGGATGGGCACGGTGATTACACGGTCGAAGAGCTCAAGCTCTTTGATAACGCGCTCGGCGTTGGCGATATTATCGCCAATGATCTTTGCAGCTTCTCTTGTTGGCAGGGCTATGCCTGCGGCTTCGATCTTCTGGCTTTGAAATAGGTATTGGAGCTTCAGGAGATCGTAGGGCGCACGGCTCATGTTGCCCGTTTGAAGCTGGAACGCGAGATCGTCTTGCATGGCGAAGACGCTGAGGCCATGCGCCTGGTCGAGGTTGACGTTTAGCGCCCACCCTTCTTTCAGGAACTCGGTTTCGACATGCTTTCGAACATCGGGCGTGCATCGCGGCGCGATCTTGACTGCGGGCGCTTCAAAAACGTCCGTGAGCCATTCTTTCAGGTCACGCCGATCCCATTCGGCACCCGCGCTGTGGTGATCTTCGTAGGTATATGCGAGCTTCATGGACACTACTAAGCATTGGGGTCATAGACGGGTTTGTTCATCGGGCGGGTGCGGAGCGTACCTGCGCGCAGCTGGTGAATACGATCCCATGCAATATCGACATAGGCTTTATCGAGATCGCAGCCGTAGGCATGTCTTCCATGCTTCAACGCTGCAATCGCGGACGAACCAACGCCAAGATAAGGATCGAGGACGCTCTCGCCTTCGTTTGTCAAAGCCAACACCAATCTCTCCACCAGTCCGATGGGGAACTGGCAAGGATGATCGGTCTTTTCAACGTGGTTGGATTTGACATTGGGAATATCCCAAACATCGGAAGGGTTCTTTCCAAGAGGATTGCTGGAAAGCTCGCCCTTGTTCGGACCTTTGAAGTGCTTTTTGTTCGGATACTTCGAGGGGACGCGGACAGGATCTAGGTTGAACGTGTAGTCCTCAGATTTGGTGAACCATAGAATCGTTTCATGCCTACCCGAAAAGCGCTTCTGGCAGTGCAGCCCATGACCGAACGTCCAAACAATTCGATTGCGGAGTTGCAGGCCGTGGTGCTTAAAGAGCGGGTAGAGAAGGATGTCTAGCGGGAATATCTCGCCTGAGTCAACGTGGTTGCCAACCTGCCAGCAGATGGACCCGTTTGGCGCGAGCAGACGTACGGCTTCGGCAATGCACGCCGCCTGATCCTCAACATATTTTTCTTGCGATGTGCGCTTTTCATAAGACTTTCCAATGTTGTAGGGCGGTGACGTCACGATCAGGCTCATGGATTCGTCAGGCAAACGACGCATGAACTTGAGATTGTGCTCGCAAGCGATCTCGGCTTTCGCGTCTCGCTCCAAGCGATGAACCGTGGCACCATCGTCGTGGTCAGAGCGGAGAAGAGCCAAGGCTTGTTTCGGGGACATGTCTTTGTTCCGGTGATTCTTGAGGCCACAGGAAAGGTGCGGCATGACGACAAACAGGCGGTATCTCACACGATATCTGGTGTCAGACGATAAAGACAACCCCGCATCTTGCAGATACGCGACACCCGAGAGGTGTCTCTCGTACCATAGCTGAAAATCGTTGATAAAGGCCGAACAGCGCCAAACTGGTCTCGCTCGCGCGGTTGTCCGCTCGCCCTCCGATACGCCAGTGATAGCCTTGTTTTCGCTGCGGAGCGCATGAACGGCAGCTATCGACGATTTCTGGAAGCGCGATGCTGCCCCGCCGCGAGTCCGGTCTCCGCCCATAGCCTGCCCCCGCCCTGATGCAGACCACATCTAACATCTGCGCGCCTGTATCAGCGTCCCTCAGCATCTCGCACGATCTGAATGATATCATGAGGGTCTGCCCCTATCGCATCAGCGATCTCGATCAATTCCACAACCTCGATCCGCCGCTCACCATTCTCGTATTTCGCCACGAAAGACTGCGGCCGCTTCAGGCGCTCTGCCAGCTCGGTCTGCGTCAGCCCTGCATCCAGGCGAGCCTGCTTGAGGGCAGCCATCAAGGCCAGATGACCAGGGCTGCGCAGGGTTCGGCCCATCCTTGAACTCCAGATAAATCCGGAATTCGGATAGTGGCACTTGAGCGTTATCCCATTTTGGGTTATTCCGTGCCGGACGTGTTTGCATCTTTATTTTCAGGACCAACTGATGCCCCAACAATGTCCACATTGCATGACCGAGATTCACGCCGAGGCCTCAACCTGCCCCGCCTGCGGGGCGATCCGCGGGGTGTGGGGCCGCTCGGTCGAAAGCTGGCGCCAGGCATCGACCTTCATGCTCGGCGTGGCCGCATTCTTCGTTCTTGCCGGCATAGTCTTTGGTACCTGGGTTGCATCGGTCGATGACCGGACGACGGCATTCGACGGCTTGATCGCCTTCCTGTTCCTGTCGCCCTTCATGCTGTTCGCCGGCGGTGTCGGCCTGCTCCTGCGCTACGTGATCCCCCGCATGCAGGAGGGCTGGTACCGATGAGAGCCGCGAAGCGGAAACCGACCGTCGGCCCGAAGCGCACCTCGATCTGCCTCAGCGCCGAGGCGCACAAATCCCTGCGAATCGAGGCGCTGCGGCGCGACATCACCATGAGCCAGCTGATCGCGCGGGCGCTGGCGGACGCCGGCATCGACATTCCCCCAGAGGATCTGGAAGCATGAAACACCTGTTCACCGCCGCGCTGATCGCCCTTGCCAGCCCCGCCTTCGCCGCCGGCTGGTATTTCGAGGCCTCCGTCGAAGGCGGCGCCGAATACTGGACCTTCACCAACGAGACCGGCGATGTCAGCCCGCGCCGGGTGCGCGGCAACGAAATCTGGATCACCCGCACCGACCAGATGAACGAACTCGACGCCAACGGCACCTGCGACTTCAACAACTGCCGCGTCAGCGTGACGCTGGACGGCCGCAGCGCCGAAGCAGGTGATCGCGTCAGCATCCGGTTCTCGAATGGCGAGAAGCTGGATTTCGTGGCAGCCGGTGGCGACATCCTGCTGAGCAATTTCGACACGGCCGGCATGGGCGCGACCAACCTCTTCGTCCACAACGTGCGGCAGGCGGAATGGGTCGAGATCGGCTTCGGCGGCAAGCGCCACCGCTTCAGCCTCGCCGGATCGGCGGCGGCTCTGGACGCGATCCGGCCGTGGATGACGGGAGGCAAGCGGTGACCTCACACGGGACCATGCACGCAACCAACGGATATCGGCGTAAAGGGCCTGACTATCTGAACAGCCCGGACATGGTTGCGTTCACCATCGGTCGGGTCGTGATGGCCAAGATGACGACCGGCCGCCCCCTCAGCTGGAATACGCTGCGGGCGCGGCTGATGCGTATCGCTGAAGGAGATATCGTCGATCTGCCTGCCGGCGTGAATGCGGAGATGGCATTGGCGGCCCTGCGATATCTTCCAGAACCTCCGGGCGCTTCCCGTTGCAAGGGCTGAGGGCGGGAACCTGGTGCGCTGAACGGGGTTCCCGCCCAGGAATTGCTCAGGCGCGGCATGAGCCACCGCCCCAGCCTCAGCCTCGCCCAGATCAGCGGCAGCGCTGGATACGACCCAGCGACAGATGACAGGAGACAAGTGATGCCCCCGCAACCGTTCAAAGGCGAACTGCCCGCATCGATCTTCCAGCCGGATGAGGTCAAGGCACGCAACTGGTGGGCCGCGCTGACCGAGCCGGAACAGGAAGAGCGCATCTACGACCTGACCCAAGTGCTGGAATTCTACGGCATCGACCTGCCCGACAGCGATGAGCGCTGGATGATGGCCTGCTGGGAAAACGAATTCGCCTGACCCCGTCCCTACGGCCCGTCGTGATGCGAGCGGGCCGGGGTCAGGCTGCGCGCAAACCACATTCCGACCGCCCCCACGAGGCTGGGGCGGAATGGGGTTTGCGGCCGCCCATCGGGCGGCACTCCTTAACGCTGTCGCCGGTCAAGATACCCTACATCTCCATCGCGCTTTGACCGTGCTTGCGCTGCACTGTTGGTTGCCATGCACAAACCCGGAGGTATGTAGCGGGCCTCAGTTGGGCTCCTTGAAGTCAACTCGGCAGCGGATAGAAATAGCAGCCCTCAAAATAACCTTGCAAATCGGGAATTAAACTCCATAAATGCAAGGATGTTGATCGAGCGCCGTATCACCGCAACCGTGAAGTCCCTTCTGGACGACAGTCCCGCCGTTGCCCTGCTGGGGCCGCGCCAGGTAGGCAAGACCACGCTGGCCCAGGAGCTGGGGGATGCGCGCCCCTCGCTCTATCTCGATCTCGAATCCAGCGCCGACCGGGCCAGGCTCTCGGACCCCGAACTCTACCTTTTGGCGCATGAGGACAAGCTGGTCATCCTTGACGAGGTCCAGCGGGTGCCGGACCTGTTCCAGAACCTGCGCGGCCTGATCGACCGGGGGCGGCGCAAGGGGCTGAGGGCGGGCCGGTTCCTGCTGCTCGGCTCCGCTTCCATCGACCTGCTGCGGCAATCCGGCGAGACGCTGGCGGGCCGGATCGCCTATGCCGAACTCGCCCCCCTCGATGCGCTGGAGGTTCCCGCTGCCGATCTGGACCGGCTCTGGCTGCGCGGCGGCTTTCCCGACAGCTTCCTCGCCAAGGGCGATCAGGCCAGCCTGCGCTGGCGGCGCGACTTCATCCGCACCTATCTGGAGCGCGACATTCCCGCACTCGGCCCCCGCATCGCGGCCGAGACGCTGCGGCGCTTCTGGACCATGCTGGCGCATCGGCAATCCGGCCTGTCGAACGCCGCCGAACTTGCCCGCGCGCTTGGGGTCGATGCCAAGACCGTCGCCTCCTATCTCGATCTGCTGGTCGATCTGATGCTGGTGCGCCGCCTGGAGCCCTGGCATGCGAATATCGGCAAGCGGCTGGTCAAGTCCCCGCGCATCTATGTGCGCGACACTGGCATCCTGCACGCGCTTCTGGGGCTGACGACGCTGGATGACGTTCTTGGCCACCCCGTTGCGGGGGCGAGCTGGGAGGGGCTGATCATCGAGACCGCCCATGCCCTGATGCCGGAAGGGACGCAGGCGCAGTTCTACCGCAGCGGTGCGGGGGCCGAGGTCGATCTGGTGCTCACCCTGCCGGGCGGCGCGGTCTGGGCCGTCGAGGTCAAGCGCAACCTTGCGCCCAAGGTCGAGCGCGGCTTCCACTCGGCCTGCGAAGACCTGAAGCCAGAGCGGCGGATCGTGGTCTATCCGGGGGATGAGGCTTTCCCGCTGCCGAACGGCATCGAGGTCATGTCGCTGCACCAGTTCGGGCGGGATCTGCTGGCGCTTCATCCGTAAGCAATGCGGGTGCCCAAAGGGCGGCGTCGGGGATCGATCTTCTTCATGGGCGGAGAAAGCTGGGAACCGGGGCGCAGCGCCTGGTCCGACATTTTGCGGGTGGTAGGTCAGTACCGGGCCCCGCAAAATAATAGTCGGTCACTAATATTTGGCGAAATCGCGAAAAGTAGCCCACTTCGGGCCATGGTCTACAGCCGGCGCAGGACAGCTTTGCACCACCCGGATCAGGTAAGATCCAGCACCTCGAAACTATCGGGTTGGCGCGAGAGGATGCGCCCATAGCCCAGAAACCCCATCGAATCGGCACTGACATTCCCGCATGCGCAACTGGCCACGCCGATCCTTGCCTTTGCGGGCGCGGGACAGTCGCGATGCCAGCTTTCCGCCACATCGCCACAAAGCAGACATTTCACCCTGAAGGGGCCGGGAACCATGTCCGGCTCCCCGGACAGATCGTCCATGAAGGCCTTTTCATCGGCCATGCGCCGGAAACCATCAGCCCTGACCTGCGCCTGAAGCGCTGCAATCGGCCCGCCGGAACCCGGCACCGGTTCGCTCGCGGCCAAGCTGTCGTAAAGCCCGCGCTCTTCCGGCCCCATCGCGCCCAGATCGGCGGCCGTCGCCAGTGCGTAGAGTCGGCGGCAGGCGCGGACGTCAAGCCGCGTAGCCGTGGTTCTGCCGGCCGCGAGCCGCGCCAAGACCGGATAATCGCTGAGCAGATAAGTCATCATCAAGCTCTCCACGCCCAAGGGGCGCATATGCCAACATTGCAATTTTACCCTTCGAGCATCGTGCCATCGCACAGACCCATGCTGGTCACAAATGCCGCTCGACGTCCTGTGCACCGTGCAGGATGCGGACGATTTCCAGCGTATCGCCCAGATCCCGGAAAAAGATGATATGCGACCCGCTCAGGCACTTCAGATAGCCGGGCCGAACGTCAACTTTCCTGCCGCGCCTTTCGCCCGAAGCCAGCGCGTGGCAGGTGTCGCGCAGCTCCTCCGCATACCGCCGGGCTTGCGCCAGACCCCATTCGCCTTCCGTATAATCCCAGATATCCTCCAGATCGACCGTTGCCGCGACGGTGAAGGCCAATGCCTTCACGCATTGCGACCGGCCATCTTGCGGGCAATGAACTGATCGAGGTCGAAGCCCTCCGCCCGGCCGGAGTCCTCTCCCGCGATCAGGGCGTCCTGGAGGGCCTTTACCTTGGCCTCGTGCTCCTCCAGAAGCCGCAGCCCCGCCCGCACCACGTCGCTGGCCGAGCCATAGCGGCCGCCCTTCACCTGCGCGTCGATGAAGCTGACGAAGTGATCGCCGAGCGAAACCGAAGTGTTGCGGGACATGCGGGCCTCCTGTGCGTCGATACCGGAAATTACCAAGAAATCGTATCAGCCGCAATTGCCGGCTCTCCGTCGCCGGATGTGCATATTGGCACAAGCGCATGCTGTCATATGCCCCTCTGCGATGAAGCGTTTGGTCGAGAGCCGCGCGAATTCGTCAGCGCCTGCACCGCCCGCGCCTGATCCAGCCGCGTCTTTGCCTCGCCGGTGAAGGATTGCCATACTGGCGAGGCCTCGATGACCCCGGCCAGGGTCGAGGCTGTGTAGGTCGTGCCGAACGCCTGCTTCGCCCCATGGGCTACATAGGCCACGGTTTCCGGCCATTTCAGCCAGCGCGGACTGGCATCGGCGAGGCGATTGACCCAACCCGCAACCCCGCGCAGGAAGCCGGACAGACCGCCGAGCAACCCCGGACCTCCCCGTGGCTGGCGCAGGGCTTCCAGCCCGTCGCTGAGAACCGGCGCCAGCGCGTTGTGCATTTCGCGGTTGCGATCTGCATCGTGATGCGTCCAGGCGCCCATCTCCCCCGGCGTTTCCAGCCGCTCCAGCAGCACCGGGTCGGGATCGATCTGCCGGATGGCGGCGATCAGCCCACCGGCAGCGATGGCATGGACCGTCTCGGCCTCCCGAATCCGTCTGGCGACCGTGTCCTGCATGACCAGGTCGCGGCGGCGCTCTTCCTCGTCGGCAAGGCGACGGGCCTCTTCGGCGCGCAAGATGGCAATCTCGGCGTCCTTCTGCGCCTTCAGCCGCTCCTGCTCGGCCTTCCACGCCCCGCGGTCCAGACGGCGGCGGCGCGGCCCCGTCCGGGCCTGCCCATGCTTCGCTCCGACCTCGGCATGATAGCGGTCCTGCCAGCCGCGCATCGCCTGCTTGTAGCTGCGAGACGGCGAGCCGGACCAGCCGTGATCCTTGTGCCGGTCCTGCTCGCGGTGACCCTCATGACAGCGCTTGGCGTCCATGCGCATATTGCCCTCTGCACATATGGGCACCGCCAGCACATGCACATGCGGGTGGGCTTCATCGAGATGCTCGACGATGCTCAGCACCTCGGCCGCGTTGCGCGCTGCATCGTCCTTAGCGAAGGCGATCACGTCCTTGCGCCAGCGCAGGTAATCGGCCTCGTTCATGTCCTCGACCGGATCCGGAAAGCTGAAGACGCTGGCGATCAGCACATGCGTGTCGCTGCGGATGCCCCGCGCGGCGTCCTTGCGATCCGGCTGCTCCTTGCGCAGTTGACGCAGTAGCTTGTTCTGTTCAGCAATACGCTGCTCGATCAGCGCGACCACCTCCGAGGGCTGGATGCCTTCGAGGATAGTGGGCGGCTGCGGGTTCTCGACATGCGGGCAGGCCCCGTCAAGCCGCTCCGCCTCGTCTGCGATCTCTCGGACCGACCGGCTCTTGCTGTTGCCCTTGCGCGAATAGGTCTGCTTGTGCGCGAAGATGGATTTCCCGAAGCGGTCAGACATAACGCAAGCCCTCGTTGAAGCCTGCAGCGCACACTTCGCTGCGGGAAACCAGCTCCAGGTCCAGCGCCATGCGGACCTGCCCGACGCTCAGGGTTCGGCACAGGGGATGACGGGATTTGATCCAGTCGGCAGTTTTGGCCGCATGCGCCGGGGTCGGTTCCTCAGGCGATTCCGGCTCGTCTTCGATATAATCGCGCCAGCGGCCCGTCCTGAACCAGTTATCCGAGAAACAGACCTTTGAGCGCGTATAGCCTGCGGTCTCCAGCGCATAGCGCTTTACAGCCGAGAGAAGCTTTTCATGCCCGACCTCCTGCATGGCAGCTTCGACGTGATGCAGGCAGGTCGCTTCGTCGCGACATCGGTCGATTGGATAGGCCTTCAATATCTCCAGAGATTCCGCCGCCGCCTCGCGTGCACGCGCACGCGAAGGTGGTTTATGGATGGTTTCAGGATGGTTTGGGGTCCGCTGTGGACGGGGTACCGGGTCCGCAGCGGACCCCGTTCCGGGTTCACGGTAGACCCCGTCCTCTGTGGACCCCGTCTCATCATCGGGTTCGGCAATGCCCTCCAGCGTGCGGACGGCGGCAAGGGAAATGCGATAGACGACGGTAAAACCGTTCTTGCAGGCACGGCGGCCGGTCTCGATCAGGATGCCTTCGTTCAGGAACTCGTTGATCGTGCGCTTGACGGTGGTTTCGCCAAGCTCGGTGTGCCGCTGGATCGTTCCCTTGGAACACCAGATGCCAGACCCGTCATCGCTGGCCTTGTCGGCCAGAAACATGATGATCTGCTTTCGGACCGGACTGCCGAAGCGCCGCCCGGCGCAAAGATTCGCAACCTTCCAGCTCATGCCGCACCTCCCCATGGGGTTGCGCGGCGAGGCGCTGTGACATAATCTTTGGGCAGAAGACCTTTGACAGTGCCGTCGGATGGAGTGCCAGCTCCTCCGACGGTTTTCTTTTGCGCAGAGGTCAAGCCGCAAAACTGCGGGACACCTGCGTCATAACCTATTGATTTGCATGCTGCCGCATTGCACGAATGCGGGACACCACTTCGTTGATTTCGTTCAGTTTTCAGAAGAAGTGGTGGGCGACCCTGGAATCGAACCAGGCATGGGTCTCCCCGGCGGAGTTACAGTCCGCTGCCGCACCTTGCAGCACGTCGCCCGCCGAACGCTCTCGGCGTGAAGCGGTGATTATCCCGCCCGGCAGGGGGCGTCAAGCAGGGATCAGCGGAAAAGTCGCACTTCATTGCAGCCCCTGCCGCACCGTCGCGACGGTTGCATTCGGCGGCATTTTCTGCGCAGTCGGAGGGGCAACCGGGAATGCGACATGGCCGAGAAACCACAGAAATCCAAGAAACCCACCTGGGTCATCGACAAGGAGCGCGCGCGCCGCGCCGCCGCGGCCGAAACCGTCTGGCTCTTCGGCCTGCATGCGGTGCGCGACGCCCTGGCCAATCCCAGGCGCGAAAAGCTGCGGCTGGTGGTCACGCGGAACGCGCTGGACCGGCTCGGCCCACTGCCGCCGGACCTGGCGCATGAAATCGTGGACGCCCGCACCTTCGACCGCGCGGTGCCGCTGCCCGCCGAAAGCGTGCATCAAGGCGCCGCGCTGGAGGTCAGGCCGCTGAAATGGGGCAGCCTGGTCGATCTGGCGCTGTCCGGGCCGGGCCGCCCGCTGCTGGTGGCGCTGGACCGGGTGACCGACCCGCATAATGTCGGTGCCATCCTGCGTTCGGCCGAAGTCTTTGGCGCGCGGGCGGTCATCGCGCCGGCGCGGCATTCCGCGCCCGAGACCGGCGCACTGGCCAAGACCGCCTCGGGCGCGTTGGAACGCCAGCCCTATCTGCGGGTCACCAACCTGGCCGATACGCTGATCGAACTGCAATCCATGGGTTATACCGTGCTGGGCCTCGACGGCACCGGGGACGAGCTCTTGCCCGAGGCGCTGCGCGACCTGTCGGGCCGGGCGATCTGCCTGGTGCTCGGCGCCGAGGGGCCGGGCCTGCGCGAACGCACGCGCGAGACCTGCGACCGCATCCTGCGCATTCCCTTTGCTGCGGATTTCGGCTCGCTCAACGTCTCGAACGCGGCCGCAGTAGCGCTTTACGCCGCTTCACAGATCTGAGCCGAGGCTTCACATCGGCGCTAGAAACCGCCCGTCCCGGTTGAGAATCCTCGGCCGATTTGCCAGATCGGTAACACAGCTCCCTCATCCGCGCACCGCCATGATTCGACCGATTCTCGCCAGCATGATCCTTGCCCTGCCCTTTGGCGGGGCAATGGCGCAGGATTGGGCACTGGATGGCATGGACCCCGTCTCTTACGGGACCGAGCACGCCGCCGTGCCCGGGCGTACCGATCTGGTCACGGTGTGGCGCGGACAGGCCTGGCATTTCGCCAGCGAGCAGAACCGCAATCTTTTCGAGGCCAATCCACGGGCCTACGCCCCCGGCCTGGGCGGGCTTTGCGTCCTCGCCCTGTCCGAAGGCCGCTCGGAGCCCGGAAATCCGCGCTATTTCGTGGTGATCGGCCAGCGCACGTATTTTGTGCGCTCGGAACAGGCGCGTGAGCGACTTCTTGCCGATCCGCAGCGCATTCTGATGCGCGCCAAGGCCGCCTGGACCCGGATGAACCCCTGAATTTCACTTTTTTGCGATCAAGGTGGAACTTTTTGGCCACGGTTCCCATTTATTTACCGAACATGGCCACGGAACGGTCATGTTCAGATCACTGTCCCTCGTTCCGCGACTTGCGCCCGGCCAGACCTCTGGACCGGGCGCTTTTTCCATGCCACTTTCGGTTGAGATCTGGGGGAGGATCACATGAACCTGGCAGTACTTCGCGATATCGGCTCCTCGCCGGTCGATGATGACATTGCGCGCATCGCCCGGACGACGCGCTGCATCGCCATCGTCGGCCTGTCGCCGAACGAGGCTCGACCATCCTGGGGCGTCGCCCGCTACCTGAAATCCCAGGGCTACCGCATCATCCCGGTCAATCCGGGCCATGCGGGCGGCACCATCCTGGACGAACGGGTCTATCCCGACCTGCGTGCGCTTCCGCCCGATGCGGCGGTGGACATGGTGGACATCTTTCGCCGGGCCGAGGCCGTGCCCGCCATCGTCGAGCAGGCCATGGGGCACCTGCCCCGGCTGGGCACGATCTGGATGCAGCTTGGCATCCGCCATGCCCATGCGGCCAGCCGTGCCCGCGCGCGCGGCCTGACGGTGATCGAGGATCGTTGCCCGAAGATCGAGTTCCCGCGCTTTCTTTGAGCTGCGAAAGCCGCATGAAAAAGGCCCCGGTTCCATTCGGACCGGGGCCTTTTTGCGGCAAGGGCGATCAGACGCCCGAATAGAGCCCTTCGTAGATCGGACCCAGCGTGTCCACCTCGAACAGCGAGCTGACCGAAGTGCCGTTCCAGATGTTCAGGATCGCCTGCGCAAACATCGGCGCGGTCGGCACGATGCGGATGTTCGAGGCCGATTTCACCTTTTCGGTCGGCTCGATGGAATCGGTGATGACCAGCGATTTCATCACCGAGCCCTGCACCCGCTCGACCGCCGGGCCGGACAGGACGCCATGGGTGATATAGGCGTGAACCTCGGTCGCGCCGTGCTCGGTCAGGACCTGCGCCGCCTTGCACAGCGTGCCGGCCGTGTCGCAGATGTCGTCGACGATGATGCAGGTCTTGCCGGTCACGTCGCCGATCACGGTCATCTCGGCCACCTCGCCCGGCTTCTCGCGGCGCTTGTCCACGATGGCCAGCGGTGCGCCGATGCGCTGCGCCAGTTCGCGCGCCCGCGCCACGCCGCCCACGTCGGGCGAGATCACCATCAGGTCCGAGAGCCGCTCGCGGAAATGATGCTTGATGTCCAGCGCAAAGACCGGCGCGGCATAGAGGTTGTCCACCGGAATGTCGAAAAAGCCCTGGATCTGCGCGGCATGCAGGTCCAGCGTCAGCACGCGGTCCACGCCCGCCTCGGTCAACAGGTTCGCCACCAGCTTGGCGCTGATCGGCGTGCGGGCCTTGGCGCGGCGGTCCTGCCGGGCATAGCCGAAATAGGGGATCACCGCCGTGATGCGCGCCGCCGACGAGCGCTTCAGCGCATCCGTCATGATCAGCAGTTCCATCAGGTTGTCATTGGCCGGGTTCGAGGTCGGCTGGATGATGAACATGTCCTCGCCGCGGACGTTCTCATAGACTTCGACGAAGATTTCCTGATCGTTGAAGCGCTCGACCCGCGCCTCGATGGGGGCGACGTTCATCCCGCGATGCATCGACATGCGCCGGGCGATGGCATTGGCCAGAGGCCGGTTCGCATTCCCCGCGATAAGCTTCGGTTCGGTCATGGCCGGCATGGGCTTTCCCTGTCTGGATTCGTGCGATTGCACCCCGCTTAGCACCGGGCTAGCTTGCCCGCAAACCCCGGAGGCACACTGATGGCGCATATCGACTATTACTTCGGCACACCCAGCCCCTGGAGCTATCTCGCCGGCAACCGGCTGGAGGAGATCGCGGGCCGGCACGGCGCGACGATCACCTACAAGCCCGTCGATCTGCTGCAGCTTTTCGACCGCACCGGCGGCGTCCGCCCCGCGAACCGCCACCCGTCGCGCATGGAATACCGCGCCCAGGAGTTGCAACGCTGGTCCCGGCATCTGGGCATGACGCTGAACCCGAAGCCTGCCTTCTGGCCGGTGAACCCCGCGCCCTCGTCCTATGCCATCATCGCCGCGCAAGAGGCGGGCGGCGGCAACCTGCCCGGCCTCGTGCAGGGCTTTCTGCGCGCCGTCTGGGCCGAGGATGCGGACATCGCCGATGATGCGGTGATCCGTGAGAAGCTGGCGGCTGCGGGCTTCGACCCCGACCTGGCCGACAAGGGCCTGTTCGTCGGCGCCGAGACCTTCGGCCGCAATCTGGAGCAGGCGGTCGAGGCCGGGGTCTTCGGTGCGCCGTTCTATGTGGTGCGCGAGACCGGCGAGCGGTTCTGGGGCCAGGACCGGCTGGATTTCCTCGACCGCCACCTGGCAAGCCTGTGAGCGCGCTGCATCTGAGACGCTGGCCGGGCAACGAGGACCGCCCGGCGCTGGCGCTGCATTGCATGATGGGCAACGGCGTCTATTGGGGGCCGATCGCCGAGACGCTGCGCGAGCGGGCGCGGATCAGCGCCCCCGACCTGCCCGGTCATGGGCAAAGCCCGGACTGGGAAGGCACAATGCCGGACTACCATACCTTTGTCACGCGCGAGGCCGCCGCGCTGATCGACCGGCCGCTGGACCTGATCGGCCACAGCATGGGCGCGACCGTGGCGCTGCGCATCGCCGTCGCCGCCCCCGAGGCCGTGCGCAGCCTGACCCTGATCGAGCCGGTGCTGTTCGCAGCGGCGCCCGAAGCCTTCAACGACGCGCTGCTGGACGATGTCGCGGCCCGTCTCGCCGCCGGAGAGGATGCCGAGGCGGCCCGCGCCTTCCTTGGCGTCTGGGGCGGGCTCGACTGGGATTCGCAAACGCCGTCCGGCAAGGCGCGGCTGGCGCGGCAGATCCATCTGGTCCAGGCCAGCAACGATGCGCTGCGCCGGGATACCGCCAATATCCTGCGGCCGGACGGGCTTGAAGCCATCGACGCGCCGGTGCTGATCGTCATGGGCGAGGATTCGCCCCCCGTCATTCCGGCGATTGCCGATGCGCTGGCGGCACGGCTGCCCGATGTCGGACGCGCCCGCGTTCCCGGTGCGGGCCACATGCTGCCGATCACCCACCCCCGGCAGGTGGCCGAATTGATCGGGCTGAACCTGGACCGCGCCTGAGCGGATCAATCCGGGTCCCAGTCATCCTCGTGCCGCAAGGGGCCGATCGCCATCCAGCTGGCGCGCACCCGCGCGACGCGGGTATCGCCCCAGGTGCGGAATTGCAGATCGAACCCCTGTGGGGTGATGTTCACCGCCTGGATATCGGCCCGTTGATTGGCGTGCCGATCCAGGTCCCACATGCTCAGCGAAACATGGACCACCGGCGGCTCGACGAAACTTTCGTCGAATAGGATCGCCTGCGACTCGACCCGGGGGCCCTGCCCGGTCCACATCGGCCCGCCATCCTCGAAGGCCGAAAACATCTCGGTCGAGCCACTGGCGACGCCGACCGCGAAATGTTCAAAACGTCGCAATTCACGCTCCTCCCGCGCATCACGAAATGCCACGACGGCGAATGAATAAAGCCCCGGAAAAACCGGGGCTTTCTATCTTCTGGACAGATCCCGCCTAATGCGGGAAATTCGCATGGTTCGGATCGAGCCCGATATGCGTGCCAAGCGCCTCCATGTCGGCCAGCAGCTTGACCGCGGCGGCGACCAGCTCCTCTCCGGCGGATTCGCGCTCCTTGGCGGCTTCGACGCGACGACGGGCCTGGGCCATCATCTCGTTGAAGACCTCTTGCGTCATCTCGGCGCGGGGATGTCCGCGTTCGGCCAGCAGGGTGACGGATTCGTTGTTGATCTCGGCGAAACCGCCGGTCACCGCGAATTCCGTCTCGGACCCGTCCCCAGCCACCACGGTCACCAGACCGGGGCGCAGGTTGACGATGGCCGGCGCATGGCCGGGCATCGCCGTCAGGTCGCCATCGGCGCCGGGCAGGCGCACCTCGCGCACCGGGACGGAAACCAGGTTCCGTTCCGGCGAGACGAGGTCGAACTGCATCGTGTCGGCCATGTCGCCCCCTTACGCCGCGTCAGCGGCGAGACGCTGAGCCTTGGCTTTCACATCCTCGATGCCGCCGACCATGTAGAAGGCCGCTTCCGGCAGGTGGTCGTATTCGCCGGCCACGACCGCCTTGAACGACTTGATCGTGTCCTCCAGCGGCACCTGCACGCCGTCCGAGCCGGTAAAGACCTTGGCGACGTCGAAGGGCTGCGACAGGAAACGCTGGATCTTCCGGGCGCGGGCCACGGTCAGCTTGTCCTCTTCCGACAGTTCGTCCATGCCGAGAATGGCGATGATGTCCTGGAGCGACTTGTATTTCTGCAAGATGCCCTGGACGTCGCGGGCGACCTGGTAATGCTCTTCGCCGACAACCGCCGGATCGAGGATCCGCGAGTTCGAGTCGAGCGGGTCCACGGCCGGGTAGATGCCCAGTTCCGAAATCGCGCGCGACAGCACGGTCGTGGCGTCGAGGTGGGCAAAGGTCGTGGCCGGGGCCGGGTCGGTAAGGTCGTCGGCCGGAACGTAGACGGCCTGGATCGAGGTGATCGAGCCGTT
Organism: Paracoccus denitrificans; assembly: GCF_900100045.1. Taxonomy (GTDB): domain Bacteria; phylum Pseudomonadota; class Alphaproteobacteria; order Rhodobacterales; family Rhodobacteraceae; genus Paracoccus; species Paracoccus denitrificans. The sequence goes on from NZ_FNEA01000026.1 coordinate 19,993, forward strand.
CTTGGTCGAGGTGATGCGTTCCTGCATCGCGCCCATGTCGGTGGCCAGCGTCGGCTGGTAGCCCACGGCCGAGGGGATGCGGCCCAGAAGCGCCGACACTTCCGAACCCGCCTGGGTGAAGCGGAAGATGTTGTCGACGAAGAACAGAACGTCGGTCCCAGTGGCGTCGCGGAACTGCTCGGCCACGGTCAGGCCGGTCAGCGCAACGCGCATCCGCGCCCCCGGAGGCTCGTTCATCTGGCCATAGACCAGCGCCACCTGGGATTTCGACAGGTCGTCCGGCTTGATGACGCCCGATTCCACCATCTCGTGGTAAAGGTCGTTGCCCTCGCGGGTCCGTTCACCGACGCCCGCGAACACCGAATAGCCCGAGTGCACCTTGGCGATGTTGTTGATCAGTTCCATGATCAGAACCGTCTTGCCCACGCCGGCGCCGCCGAACAGGCCGATCTTGCCGCCCTTGGAATAGGGAGCCAGCAGGTCGATGACCTTGATGCCGGTGACCAGGATCTCGGACGCGGTCGCCTGGGCGGCGAAATCCGGGGCCTGCTGGTGGATGGCACGGGTCTGGGTCGCTTCGACGGGGCCGCCTTCGTCGACGGGCTCGCCGACGACGTTCAGGATGCGGCCCAGCGTCGCGTCGCCGACCGGAACCATGATCGGGCCGCCGGTATCCTTGACCGGCAGGCCACGGACCAGACCTTCGGTCGCGTCCATGGCGATGGTGCGGACGGTGTTCTCGCCCAGGTGCTGGGCCACTTCCAGCACCAGGCGCTTGCCGTTGTTCTCGGTTTCCAGAGCGTTCAGAATCGCAGGAAGCTGACCGTCGAACTGCACGTCGACGACGGCGCCGATCACCTGCGTGATTTTTCCATTGGCCTCTGCCATGTCTCTACCTCTACGTGTCAGAGCGCCTCTGCGCCCGAGATGATTTCAATCAGTTCCTTGGTGATCGCGGCCTGACGTGAGCGGTTGTAGACCGTCGTCAGCCTGTCGATCATGTCGCCGGCGTTGCGCGTGGCGTTGTCCATGGCGGTCATCCGCGCGCCCTGCTCGGACGCCGCGTTCTCCAGCAGCGCCGCAAAGACCTGCGTCGCCACCGAGCGCGGCAGCAGGTCGTTCAGGATCGCGTTCTCGTCCGGTTCGTAGTCGTAGAGCGACGAGGCACCCGCCTCGCCTTCTTCGATCACGGCGGGGATCACCTGCCGCGCGGTCGGAACCTGGCTGATGACGGACTCGAAGCGGTTGTAGAACAGCGTCGCCACGTCGAACTCGCCGTTGTCGAACCGATCCAGGATCTCGTCCGCGATGGCGCGCGCGTTGTCATAGCCGATGCGCTTCACTTCGCTCAGATCGACGTGATTGACGAAAAGGTCGCCATATTCGCGCTTGAGCTGCTCGCGGCCCTTCTTGCCCACGGTCAGGATCGACACCTGCTTGCCCTGTGCCTGCAGCTCTTGCAGGCGCAGGCGGGCGAGCTTGACGATGGACGAGTTGAACCCGCCCGCAAGCCCGCGCTCCGAAGTCATCACCACCAGCAGGTGGCGGCGGTCTTCGCCGGTCCCCGCCAGCAGCCGCGGCGCCATGTCCGAGCCCGCCGCCGCAGCGGTCAGCCCGGCCATGACAGCGGCCATCCGGTCGGCATAGGGACGCGCGGCTTCCGCCGCTTCCTGCGCACGGCGCAGTTTCGCGGCGGCGACCATCTGCATCGCCTTGGTGATCTTGCGCGTGTTCTTGACGCTGCCGATCCGGTTCTTGAGGTCCTTGAGGCTGGGCATCTATCCCTCCCCTCAGGCGTAGGTCTTGGCGTAACCGTCCAGCGCTGCCTTGATCGCATCTTCAAGCTCGCCCGCCACCTTGCGGTCGTTCTTGGTCATGTCCTCAAGCAGATCGGCCTTCTGGTTGCGCAGATACTGGAGCAGCCCATGCTCCCATTTGGTCACGTCGCGAACCGGGATGCCGTCCAGGTAGCCCTTGGTGCCGGCATAGATGACGATGACGATCTCGGCATTGGTCAGCGGCGAGTATTGCGGCTGCTTCATCAACTCGGTCAGGCGCGCACCGCGGTTCAGCAGTTTCTGCGTCGCGGCGTCGAGGTCCGAGCCGAACTGCGCGAAGGCCGCCATCTCGCGATACTGGGCCAGTTCCAGCTTGACCGGGCCGGCGACGGATTTCATCGCCTTGGTCTGCGCCGCGGAACCCACGCGCGACACCGAAAGGCCGGTGTTCACGGCAGGGCGGATGCCCTGGAAGAACAGTTCGGTTTCCAGGAAGATCTGGCCGTCGGTGATCGAGATCACGTTGGTCGGGATGTAGGCCGACACGTCGCCCGCCTGCGTCTCGATGATCGGCAGCGCGGTCAGCGAGCCGGCGCCATTGGCCTCGTTCAGCTTGGCCGAACGCTCCAGCAGGCGCGAATGCAGGTAGAACACGTCGCCCGGATAGGCTTCGCGCCCCGGCGGGCGGCGCAGCAGCAGCGACATCTGGCGATAGGCCACGGCCTGTTTCGACAGGTCGTCATAGATGATCAGCGCATCCATGCCGTTGTCGCGGAAATATTCGCCCATCGCGGTGGCCGAATAGGGCGCCAGATACTGCATCGGCGCCGGGTCCGAGGCGGTCGCGGCCACGACGGTCGTGTAGGCCATGGCGCCGGTCTCTTCCAGCTTCTTCACCAGCTGGGCCACGGTCGAGCGCTTCTGGCCGACGGCGACATAGATGCAGTGCAGGGTCTTCATGCCATCGGCCTCGCGGCCGTTGTAGTTCGCCTGGTTCAGGATGGTGTCCAGCGCGATGGCGGTCTTGCCGGTCTGGCGGTCGCCGATGATCAGCTCGCGCTGGCCGCGGCCGACCGGGATCATGGCGTCCACCGATTTCAGGCCGGTCGCCATCGGCTCGTGCACCGATTTGCGCGGCATGATGCCGGGGGCCTTGACGTCGGCGATGCGGCGCTCGGAGGCGTTCAGCGGGCCCTTGCCGTCGATCGGGTTGCCAAGCGCGTCGACGACGCGGCCCAGCAGTTCCTTGCCGGCGGGGACTTCCACGATGGCGCCGGTGCGCTTGACGGTGTCGCCTTCCTTGATGTCGCGGTCGTCGCCGAAGATCACGACGCCGACGTTGTCGGTTTCAAGGTTCAGCACCATGCCGCGGATGCCGCCCGGGAATTCGACCATCTCGCCGGCCTGAACCTTGTCCAGGCCATAGACGCGGGCGATGCCGTCACCGACGGACAGCACCTGCCCGACCTCGGCCACCTCGGCGTCCTGACCGAAATTCTTGATCTGATCCTTGAGGATGGCCGAGATTTCGGCTGCCTGGATTCCCATTATCCGACCTCTTTCATAGCATTCTGGAGGGAGGCGAGCTTCGAGCGGATCGAACTGTCGATCATCTGCGAGCCCAGTTTGACGATCATGCCGCCGATGAGGCTTTCATCGACGCGCGCGTTCAGTTTCACCGTCTTGCCCGATTTCGCGGCCAGCGTATCGGCAAGCCGGGCCTTCTGTTCGTCCGTCAGCGCCTGGGCGCTGACCACGTCGGCGGTGACTTCGCCCTTCGCATCCGCGATCAGGTTGCGCAGCTTGGCCACGAATTGCGGCAGCGTGAACAGCCGGCGGTTGCGGGCCAGCAGGCGCAGGGTGTTGGCCAGCTCGGCCGACAGGCCCATGCGCTCGGACAGCGCGCCGACCGCGGCCTCTTGCTGCTGGCGGTCGTAAAGGGGCGAGAGGGTCAGGTCGCGCAGGTCCTGGCTGGCGTCATAGGCCGAGGCCAGATCGTCGATCTGGGAGGACAGGGCGTCGATGCCGCCCGAGTCCCTGACCAGATCGAACAGGGCCTGCGCGTAACGCCCGGCGATATCAGCGGAAATCGAAGCGGAATTGGCCACGGTCATCCTTCCGGTTAGCGCAAGCTCCGCTGGCGGGCCGGCTGGCGGGCCGGTCTGTCGCGGAGCGCGGGTCAAGGGCGGGCCCTGGCATAATTCGGCTAGAGCCTTCCCGAAATCTGCGGCGTCTCTAGCAGGTGATTTTCCCTGCCGCAACCGCCTTGAACACGGAAAAATGAGCGTTTGCGACCCTTGGCCGAGGCCCGGCCGCAACCGATTGCGCAAACACCTCGCCCGGCAGGCCGCTCGCGCGCGGAAAGATTTCGCCGCAGCCGCCCCACGCGAGGGGATTCGCCGCGGGCGACCGGCCTCGCGCCTCAGCCCGGATCGCGCGCCGTCCGCCCCGCGCCCTGCCCCGCCGGGCGCGGCCGGGCGATACCCTCCAGCACGTCGAGCGGGCTCGGCACGCTGACGCGCCGCCCCGGCCCGACCGGCGCCTGCACCTGCTTGCTGAACTCGGTCAGCACCACGCCGGCAACCAGCACCTGGCTGATGCGCAGCCCCGCGCGTTCCCACATCTGCGCGCTTTTCAGCCAGAACCGCCGATCCGAGGGCGGGATGTAGAGCGCTGCCCCCGTGCGCTCGGTCACGAAGCCCGCCGCGCGGGCCTGCACCTCCAACTGGCCTGCGGTATAGCTGCGGCCGAAGCCGAAGGGCGTGGTCTCGGATCGGGCCCAGAGCCCGGCCCGGTTCGGCACCATCACCAGCAGCCGCCCGCCCGGTCCCAGGACGCGCCACGCCTCGTCCATCAGCGCGGCCGGATGGTCCGCCGTCTCCAGTGCGTGCAGCAGCACCAGCCGGTCGACGCTGCCCGTATCCAGCGGCCAGGCCGTCTCTTCGCACAGGACCGAGCAATTCGGCAGCCCGGCCGGCCAGGCCATCACCCCCTGCGGCCCCGGCATCAGCGAGATCACCCGCCGCGCCCGCGTCAGCCAGGGCCGCAGCAGCGGCGCGGCAAATCCGTAGCCGGCAACGGTCATGCCCTGCGCCTGGTCGGGCGGCCATAGCCCGGTGAGCCGGTCGCGCAGCACGCGCTGCACCACCCGGCCAAGGGCGCGGGTATAATAGAATTTTCGCAGCTCGAATACGTCGTGATGCATTGCGCCTCCCGCCTCGCAAGGCCAGACTGCGGCAAAGAAAGGAATTTGCCAATGCCGCTGGAACTCGTTCCCGTCCGCTGCCTGACCGACAACTATGCCTGGCTCCTGCACGGGAACGGACGGACCGCGCTGGTCGATGCGCCGGAAGCGGCACCCATCCTGGCAGAATTGGCCGCGCGCGGATGGTCGCTGGACCAGATCGCGCTGACCCATCACCACGCCGACCATATCCAGGCCGTGCCCGAGTTGGTGGACAGGACCGGGGCCTGGGTCGTAGGCAATGCCGGCGACGCCACCCGGCTGCCGCCCCTGGACCAGCCCGTCCGCCCTGGCGAACGCTTCACCCTTTGCGGAGAGGACGCCGAGGTCATCGACGTGCCGGGCCACACCATCGGCCATGTCGCCTTTCACCTGCCCGCCTCGGCCATGGTGTTCACCGCCGACAGCCTGATGGCGCTTGGCTGCGGCCGGCTGTTCGAGGGCGATGCCGACATGATGTGGGCCAGCCTCTCGCGCCTGAACGCCCTGCCTGCGGAAACGCTGGTTTGCTCGGGACATGATTATTGCCGCGGCAACGGCGCCTTCGCCCTGTCGGTGGAGCCCGGCAACGCCGCATTGCAGAAACGACTGGCCGAGACGGCGGCGGGCCAACGCCCCTGCGCCCCCTCCACCCTGGCCGAGGAGCGGGTCACGAATCCCTTCCTGCGGGTCAGGGAGCTGGCGGATTCCCTGGGCCTGCAGGGGGCTTCCGATGCCGCGGTCTTTGCCGAGCTTCGCGCCAGGAAGGATCGCTTCTGACGTGTTTCCGCAACGCAGCAAGGAAAATCGGCACGATGCGGCAGTCCATTTCGCAAGGGCCATTCCGCAAGGCCGCATGCTTGAAATCCGGCCGGCCTGCTATCACATCTGCCTCAACCGCGGAGAATCCGCAGGCGTGGACGCAAATACCGCTTGAATTGCGCGCCAATCCACCAAATCTTAACTGTATCGTGACAGTCTGGTCAGGTGGACCGCTAAATCTGGCGGCCCATACCGCCAGCCGACTGACAGGAGCTTGAAGTGCCGTCCTTTTCGACCTCGTTGGAACAGGCCATCCATGCCGCGCTCGCGCTGGCCAACGAACATCGCCATGAGCTTGCCACGCTCGAGCACCTGTTGCTCGCGCTGACGGAAGAGCCCGATGCCGTGAAGGTGATGCGGGCTTGCAATGTCGATCTGGACGAGTTGCGCCGGATGCTGGTCGAGTTCATCGAGGACGACCTTTCGACCCTCATCACCGATGTCGAGGGTTCCGAGGCCGTCCCCACCGCCGCATTCCAGCGCGTGATCCAGCGCGCTGCGATCCATGTCCAAAGCTCGGGCCGGACCGAGGTGACGGGGGCGAACGTCCTGGTCGCCATCTTCGCCGAGCGGGAATCGAACGCCGCCTTCTTCCTGCAGGAACTGGACATGACGCGCTACGACGCGGTGAATTTCATCGCCCATGGCGTCGCCAAGAACCCGTCCTTCTCGGAAAACCGCCCGGTCCAGGGCGCCGAGCAGCAGGACCAGGCCCAGGCGGAAACCGCCCAGGCCAAGGACGAATCCGCGCTGGCGAAATATTGCGTCGACCTCAACAAGAAGGCCGCCAAGGGCGATGTCGATCCCCTGATCGGCCGCGCCGACGAGGTGGAGCGCTGCATCCAGGTGCTCTGCCGCCGGCGCAAGAACAACCCGCTGCTGGTCGGCGATCCCGGCGTCGGAAAGACCGCCATCGCCGAAGGGCTGGCATTGAAGATCACCCGGGGCGAGACGCCGGACGTGCTGGCGGGCTCGACCATCTTCTCGCTCGACATGGGCGCGCTGCTGGCCGGCACCCGCTATCGCGGCGACTTCGAGGAGCGGCTGAAAGCCGTCGTCAAGGAGTTGGAGGACCATCCCGACGCCATCCTCTTCATCGACGAGATCCATACGGTGATCGGCGCCGGCGCCACGTCCGGGGGCGCGATGGATGCCTCGAACCTGCTGAAGCCCGCATTGGCCGGCGGCAAGCTGCGCTGCATGGGCTCGACCACCTACAAGGAATTCCGCCAGCATTTCGAAAAGGACCGCGCGCTGTCGCGCCGCTTCCAGAAGATCGACGTGAACGAGCCGACCGTGCCCGACACGATCAAGATCCTGATGGGGCTGAAGCCCAGTTTCGAAAAGCATCACGACCTGCGCTACACCAATGACGCGATCAAGATGGCGGTCGAGTTGTCGGCACGCTACATCCACGACCGCAAGCTGCCCGACAAGGCCATCGACGTGATCGACGAGGCCGGCGCCGCGCAGCACCTGGTCGCGGAAAGCAAGCGCCGCAAGACCATCGGCCCCAAGGAGATCGAGGCAGTGGTGGCCAAGATCGCCCGCATCCCCCCGAAAAGCGTCTCCAAGGACGATGCGGCGGTGCTCAAGGACCTGGACGCAACGCTCAAGCGCCTGGTCTTCGGCCAGGATGCGGCGATCGAGGCACTGTCCTCGGCCATCAAGCTGGCACGGGCCGGGCTGCGCGAGCCCGAAAAGCCGATCGGCAACTATCTCTTCGCGGGCCCGACCGGCGTCGGCAAGACCGAGGTCGCCAAGCAGCTCGCTTCGACGCTCGGCGTGGAACTGCTGCGCTTCGACATGTCGGAATATATGGAGAAGCATGCGGTCAGCCGGCTGATCGGCGCGCCTCCGGGCTATGTCGGCTTCGACCAGGGCGGGCTTCTGACCGATGGCGTGGACCAGCATCCGCATTGCGTGCTGCTGCTCGACGAGATCGAAAAGGCGCATCCGGATGTCTACAACATCCTGCTGCAGGTCATGGATCACGGCAAGCTGACGGACCATAACGGTCGCCAGGTGGATTTCCGCAATGTGATCCTGATCATGACCTCGAACGCCGGTGCGGCGGACCAGGCCAAGGCCGCCTTCGGCTTCGGCCGCGAGCGGCGCGAGGGCGAGGATACCGCCGCCATCGAGCGCACCTTCACGCCCGAATTCCGCAATCGCCTGGATGCGGTCATCAGCTTCGCGCCGCTCTCGCGCGAGATCATCGTGCAGGTGGTCGAGAAATTCGTCCTCCAGCTCGAGGCCCAGCTGATCGACCGTGGCGTCCATATCGAACTGACCGCCGAGGCCGCCGACTGGCTGGCCGAACGCGGCTATGACGAAAAGATGGGCGCCCGCCCGCTGGGCCGCGTGATCCAGGAAACGATCAAGAAGCCCCTGGCCGAAGAGCTGCTGTTCGGCCGACTGACCAAGGGCGGGGTGGTCCGGGTGCGGATCGAGGACGACAAGCCGGTCTTCGACATCACCGGCCCCGAAACGCCCAGGATCAGCAACTCCAAGCCGCCGCTGCTGACCGCGGATTGATCCAGACCCAAGGGCGATGCCAACCGGCGTCGCCCTTTTCGGTTCAGGCAGCCAGAAAAGCGGTTCACCGTCTCATGACCGCCGCCCCCCCGAATGCCGCAAACGATCCCGCCGCGGGCTTAACCGGCACCCGCTACTCGCGGACCTTCGGCACAACGGTGCCAGAACTCCAAACAGCCCCGCCGCACATCACACACGCACTCTCCCGCTCCCGATCCTGTCTTTCCGTTGTCCAAATACCCCGGGGGTCCGGGGGCAGCGCCCCCGGTCCGGCCATGCGGCGATCACCGGCCTCAACCCTTGGCCTTGCCTTCCCTGATCTTCGCTGCCAGTTCCTTGGCGATGGCGAAGCTGCCCTTGATGCGGTCGGCATCGGTCGGCCAGTCGCGCAGGATGACGATCCGGTTGTCGGTGACCTTGGCCTGGCCGCGCTGCTCGTGGATGAACTCGACCAGCCCTGCCGGGTTCGGGAACTTGTCGCCGTGGAACTGGATGGTTGCGCCCTTCGGACCCGCATCCAGCTTGGCGATATTCGCCCGCTTGGCCATGGCCTTGATGCGGATGACCAGCAAGAGCGTGTTCACCTCGCGCGGCAAGGGACCGAAGCGGTCGATCAGTTCGGCGGCAAAACCCTCCAGCTCGACCTTGGTCGTCAACTCGGCCAACCGGCGGTAAAGGCCCAGCCGCACGTCCAGATCCGGCACATAGCCTTCCGGAATCGTCACCGGCACGCCCAGGTTCAGCTGCGGCGCCCATTCGTCCTCGGGCGTGCCCTCGATCTCGCCGGATTTCAGCTTGGCGATGGTCTCCTCCAGCATCTGCTGGTAAAGCTCGAAGCCGACTTCCTTGATATGGCCCGACTGCTCTTCGCCCAGAAGGTTTCCCGCACCGCGCAGGTCCAGATCCTGCGAGGCCAGGTTGAACCCTGCCCCCAGGCTGTCGATGGCGCCCAGGAACTTCAGCCGCCGCATCGCCTGCGGCGTCAAGGGCACCCGCGGCTTGGTGGTCAGGTAGCAATAGGCTCGGGTCTTCGAACGCCCGACCCGGCCGCGGATCTGGTATAGCTGCGCCAGGCCGAACATGTCGGCGCGCCAGACCACCATGGTATTCGCGGTCGGTATGTCCAGCCCCGATTCGACGATGGTCGTCGCCAGCAGCACATCCGCCCCGCGGTCGTAAAAGGCGTTCATGCGGCGGTCCAGGTCGCCCGCCGCCAACTGGCCATGGGCAACGATGGTGCTGACCTCAGGCACATGCTCGCGCAGCCATTCCTCGACCTCCGGCAGGTCGGCCAGGCGCGGGACGACGAAAAAGCTCTGCCCGCCGCGATATTTCTCGCGCAAGAGCGCCTCGCGGATGGTCACGCCATCGAATTCGCTGACATAGGTGCGGATCGACAGCCGATCCACCGGCGGCGTGCCGATGATCGACAGGTCGCGCACGCCCGTCAGCGACAGTTGCAAGGTGCGCGGGATCGGCGTCGCGGTCAGGGTCAGGACGTGAATGTCGCTGCGCAACTCCTTCAGCCGCTCCTTGTGGGCGACGCCGAAATGCTGTTCCTCGTCCACGATCAAGAGGCCCAGGTTCTTGAAGCGCACCTGCTTCGACAGCACGGCATGGGTGCCGACGACGATATCGACCGTGCCCTCGGCAAGGCCCTTGCGGGTCTCGGTGGCATCCTTGGCCGAAACGAAGCGCGACAACGGCCGGACATTGATGGCCGTGCCGCGGAAGCGTTCGGCGAAGGTGCGGAAATGCTGCCGCGCCAGCAGCGTCGTCGGCGCCACCACCGCCACCTGCCGCCCCTGCGAGGCGGCGATGAAGGCGGCGCGCATGGCGACCTCGGTCTTGCCGAAGCCGACGTCGCCCACGACCAGCCGGTCCATGGGCCGGCCGGCGGCCAGATCCTCGGCCACGTCGGCGATGGCGCTGGCCTGGTCCTCGGTCTCGGCATAGGGAAAGCGGGCGGCAAAGCTTTCGATCTCGTGATGCTCGGGCTCCAGCACCGGGGCGGGGCGCAGCATGCGCTCGGCCGCGACGCGCATCAGCTTGTCGGCGATCAGCTTGATGCGTTCCTTCAGCCGGGCCTTGCGCGCCTGCCAGGCGCCGCCGCCCAGCTTGTCGAGCAAGCCCTCCTCGTGCCCATAGCGGCTGAGCAACTCGATATTCTCGACCGGCAGGTAAAGCCGGTCGCCGCCGGCATATTCCAGCGCCACGCAATCATGCGGCACGCCAAGCGCCTTGACGGTTTCCAGCCCGGTATAGCGGCCGATGCCGTGCTCGACATGCACGACCAGGTCGCCGGGGGTCAGCGTGGTGGTGTCGCGCAGGAAATTCTCGGCCTTGCGGCGCCGTTTCGCGCCCCGGATCAGCCGGTCGCCCAGCACGTCCTGTTCCGAGATTACCGCCAGCGCGCCGGTAGCCGAGCCGTCCGAGGTAAAGCCCTCTTCCAGCGGCCAGACCGCCAGACCCAACGCACCGGGCTGGTCCGGCAGGTCGCGCAGGTCGGCGATGGGCTTGGCGCCCTTGATCCCCTCATCGGCAATCAGCCCGGCAAGCCGCTCGCGCGCGCCTTCCGAGAAGCTGGCGATCACCACGCGGCGCGAGGCTTGAATGTTTCGAATATGATCGGCAAGCGCCTTGAAAAGATTTCCCTTCTCGGCTTGCCGTTCGGGTGCGAAGTTGCGACCGACGCGGCCTCCGGCATCCAGAATCCCCGGTCCCGGCGGCTGGGGCAGAACCGAAAGCCGCAGCATGCGATGCGCGGCCAGCCAGCGCATCCATTCGGCCTCGTCGGGGAACATCTGGACGGGCAGGACCGGGCGATAGACAGCGTCGGCGCTGCTCTTGCGGGCCAGCGCCTCGCGCCGGGCCTCGAACTGTTCGGTGATCGTGTGCCAGCGCGCACCGCGAACCTGGTCCAGATGGTCGTCCGCGACCACCGAGGCGCCGGGCAGATAGTCGAACAGGCTTTCCAGCCGCACGTGGAACCAGGGCAGCCAATGTTCCATGCCGGCCATCTTGCGGCCGGCGCTGATGCCTTCGTAAAGCGGATCGTTGGCGCCGCCGCCGTATTCGGCACGGTAGTTCTGGCGAAAACGGGTGATGGCGGCTTCGTCCAGGATCACCTCGGACATGGGCGCAAGCTCGATCCGGTCGAGCTTTTCGATGGAACGCTGTGTTTCTGCATCGAATCTGCGCGCGCCATCCAGGACGTCGCCGAACATGTCCAGCCGGATCGGGCCGGTGTCGCCGGGAGGAAAGATGTCGATGATGCCGCCCCGGACGGCAAAATCGCCAGGCTCGGTCACGGTCGGCGCCTGCACGAAGCCCATGCGGGCAAGAAAGGCGCGCAAGGCCCCCTCGTCCATGCGATCGCCCACGGCGGCCGAGAAGCCGGCATCGCGCAGCGCCTCGCGCGCAGGCACGCGCTGCATGGCGGCCGACAGCGTGGTCAGCAGCACGAACGGCCCCTTCAGCGCGCCATGCGCCAGCGCCGTCAGCACCGCCATGCGCGCCGCCATCACGCCGGGGGCGGGCGAGACGCGGTCATAGGGCGTCGTGTCCCAGGCCGGAAACTCCAGCACCGCGGCCGAGGGCGCGAAGAACCCCAACGCGGCCCGCATCGCGGCCATGCGCCGGTCGTCGCGGGCGATATGGGTGACGGGATTGCCGCGGGACAGTTCGCGCGCGATCAGCGCGGCGTCCATGCCCTCGGGCGCGCCGGACAGGGTCAGGTGTTCGGGAAGCGGTGCCATGCGCCCCGAGGTAAAGCCGGCATCGGCGAAGTCAAGGCCGAGTCAATGGCCGAAGGGATGCACGATCATCCAGATCGCGCCGTAAAAGGCCGTCAGTGCCACCGCCAAGATCGACATCGCCACGATCACCACCCGATGACGGCGCATCAGCCGCGCCGCCCGGAGCCCGGCCTCGTTCACCGGCATGCCCACCTCGGCCTGGGCCAGCACGGCGCGCAGCCGCCGCGCCAGCCGCAGTTCCAGCGCGAAAAGCAGCGCGAAGGGCAGGATCAGCAACACCAGCGCCTGCGCCATCTCCAGCCCGTAGCCGAAGCCCAAGATGGCCAGCGTGGTCAGCAGGAAAGCGCCCAGTCCCATGAGGACCGGCCCCTCGCGCCGGTCGACGCGCCAGCGCGGCAGGGTCAGCGACAGCCAGTCGAGCAGCGTCAGCGCCGCCGGATCGTCCCGGGGGCCGGGCTCGGCGCGGATCGCGCCGGCGATCACGTCCGCGGGCACGCCCAGGATGCGCCGCCCCGCCAGGGTCCAGGCCAGGGTCAGGATCACCCAGAACCAGATCGAGCCGAAGGACCGGCTGTCCAGCAGGGCGAGGATTCCCTCGGGTCGGGGCACGTCTTCTCCTTGCAGCGGTTGCGTCAGGCAAACTAACCTTGGCCGGCGCAAAGGAAAACCGTGATTTTCCGCCCCCGCCGCCAAGGGGTTGCACCCTGCCGGCCCAGGGTGCAGTTTCAGGCCCAGACCACCCCAGCCACAGGCCCCGCCCATGTCCCCGAACCCGATCGTCGCCCCCTTTCCCGCCGCGCGCCTGCGCCGGCTGCGCCGCACCCCCGCCCTGCGCGCGATGGTGACCGAGGTGGACCTGACCCCCGCGAACCTGATCTGGCCGATCTTCGTGACCGAGATCGCCGGCGGCGAGGGCGAGATCCCCTCAATGCCCGGGGTCGAGCGGCTGACGCTGGAGGGCGCGAAACGCGCGGCGGAAACCGCGATGCGGCTGGGCATCCCGGCGATCTGCATCTTTCCGCATTCCGACCCGGACCTGAAGACCGAAGGCTGCGAACGCGCCTGGGACCCCCAGAACATCGGCAACCGCGCCATCCGCGCCATCAAGGAGGTGGCGCCCGAACTGGCGGTGATGACCGACATCGCGCTGGACCCCTATAACGCCAACGGCCATGATGGGCTGGTGCGCGACGGCGTGATCCTGAACGACGAGACGGTCGAGGCGCTTGGCCGCATGGCGCTGGTGCAGGCCGAGGCGGGGGCGGATATCCTGGGCCCCTCGGACATGATGGACGGGCGCATCGGCGCATTGCGCGGGCTGCTGGAGGCGAACGGCCACAAGGACGTGGCGATCCTGTCCTATGCGGCGAAATTCGCCAGCGGGTTCTATGGTCCGTTCCGCGACGCGGTGGGCGCCTCGGGGCGGCTCGTCGGCGACAAGAAGACCTATCAGGTGAACCCCGCCAACCGCGAGGAGGCGATGCGCTGCGTCGCCCGCGACCTGGCCGAGGGTGCCGACATGGTCATGGTCAAGCCGGGCATGCCCTATCTGGACATCTGCCGCATGGTGAGGGACCAGTTCGCGGCACCGACCTTCGCCTATCAGGTCAGCGGCGAATACGCGATGATCGAGGGCGCGATCCGCAACGGCTGGCTGACGCGCGAGGTGGTGGTCGAAAGCCTGCTGGCCTTCCGCCGCGCCGGCTGCGACGGCATCCTGACCTATTACGCGCCGCAGGTGGCCGAAAGGCTGGCATGAGGCCGCCCGGTCCTTTATCATCGCCGCCTTACAGGCGGGCCAGCCGCCGATCAGGGAACGAGGGCGAAAGATGATGTATTCCAAGCGGATGAGCCGGCGCCTGGTGCTGCTGGGCGGTGCGGCGCTGGGGCTGGCGGGCTGCTCGAACGCGGTCGGGCAGGATGCGCCCTCGCGGCTGGACGCGCGGGTCGATGCGACGCGGGATTTCCTGCGGCGCAGCTATCCCAACGTGGCGCCCATGGTGCAGAACGCCAAGGGCGTGCTCTACATGCCGCTGATGACCGAGGCGGGATTCGGCGTCGGCGGCGCCTATGGCCAGGGCGCGCTGCGCATCAACGACGTGACGGTGGACTACTATTCGGCGACGCAGGCCAGCGTCGGCTTCCAGATCGGCGCACAGCAATATGCGCATGTGCTGATCTTCCAGACCGATGCCGCGCTGGCCGATTTCCGCAGGGCGCCGGGCTGGGTGGCCGAGGCCGGGGCCTATTACGCCCTGCCCGCCGGCGGCGTCTCGATGGGCACCGACACCATCACCTCGCAGCAGCCGGTGGTGGCGATGGTGTTCGGCCAGTCCGGGCTGATGGCCGGTGCCTCGATCGCCGGGACGAAATACACCCGCATCATCCCCTCGACCTTCTGAGGCTCGACCTTCCGAGGGACGAAAATCGAAAAGGCCGGGCGCCCTGCCCGGCCTTTTTCGTTTCAGCTGCCGTGGATGATGCGGACGTAGTTGCGCGTCTCGCGATAGGGCGGCACGCCGCCGTATTTCGCCACCGCCCCCGGACCGGCATTATAGGCCGCCAGCGCCAGCCGCCAGTTGCCGAAGGTGTTGTACATCATGCGCAGATAACGCGCGCCGCCTTCCAGGTTCTGGATCGGGTCGTTCGGATCGACGCCCAGCTTGGCAGCGGTGCCAGGCATCAGCTGCGCCAGCCCGCGCGCGCCCTTGTGCGAGCGTGCCGACGGGTTCCAGCCCGATTCCTGCTGCACGAGGCGCAGGAACAGATCCTCGGGGACGCCATGCTTGCGGGCCATGGCGCGGGCATGGGGCAGATACTGGCTGCGCCGGTTGCCGTTATAGGCGGGCACGGCTGTGGGCAGGTCCAGCTCGACCACGCTCTTGGTCGAAGTGCCGCCCGGGCGCAGCCGGGCCGATTGCTGGTATTGCCCGGCCAGGCGCGAATCCATCAGCCGGGTCTGGCGCTCGAACTGCGCCTGTCGCGACTTGCCGCTTTTCACCTGCAGCCGCAGCCCTTCGGCCGCAGCGGGCGCAGCCAGCCCAGCCGAAAGCGTCAGGGCCATTACGGCCCGGCCCAACCGGCGCAGCATCGCCTGATCGCGTGAAAGCATTACTGGTCCCTCATGCATGGCGTTGTCTTTTTTGTGCGGCACTATAGCGCAAAGCCGGGCCGGCGCCGCAAGAGGATTTCACGGCGCGCGCAGCAACGGAATCTTCGGCGGATTTTCGCCGATCATCGGCGCGACGTCATTCCATTGGCCCCCGACGCCATTCCGCTTGCCCCTGCGGCCCATCACGCGCTACACCCGCGCGGGAACCAAAGACAACGAAAGGGACCGCGGCATGGCAGGCAGCGTGAACAAGGTGATCCTGGTCGGCAACCTGGGCCAAGACCCGGAGGTCCGCAGCTTCCAGAACGGCGGCAAGGTCGCCAACCTGCGGATCGCCACCAGCGAGCAGTGGAAGGACCGCAACACCGGCGAGCGTCGCGAGCGCACGGAATGGCACACGGTGGTCATCTATTCCGAACCGCTGGTCCGCGTGGCCGAGCAATTCCTGAAAAAGGGCTCCAAGGTCTATGTCGAAGGCCAGCTGGAAACCCGCAAATGGCAGGATCAGAGCGGCAACGACCGCTATTCGACCGAGGTCGCGCTGCGCCCCTTCCGCAGCGAGTTGCATATGCTCGACAGCCGCGGCGGCGCGGGCGGCGGCGGCGGCCGCGATGAAGGCTATGGCGGCGGCAGTTACGGCGGTGGCTCTTCCGGCGGCAGCTCGTCCGGGGGCGGATATTCCTCGGGCGGCGGTGGCGGCCAGTCGCAGAGCCGCCCCGATTTCGACGACGACATCCCGTTCTAAAGCGGCCGGGCGGCCATTTCGGCCGCCACGGCATCGTCGATCGGCGTGCCGTAGGTCATCAGGATATAGCCTAGGACCGAATAGAAGCCGACGGTGGCGATCAGGTCCATGACCGCCTCGCGCCCAAGGGCCTGCGCCAGTTCGGCCTCCAGCGTCTCGGGCAGGCGGCGCTGGTCGAAAAGCGCATCGACCGCCGCCGCGATCAGCCCGTCCTCGCCCCCCGGCATGCCCTCGCCGCGCATGGCAAGGATGCGCTCGTCCGCCATGCCAAGCGCCCGCGCGCGGCTGACGTGATGCGCCCATTCATAAGCCGAGCCCATGCGATGGGCCGCCCGCAGGATCACCAGTTCCGAGCGGATCGGGCCAAGCGCGGTATCCTTGACGACATGCTGGCGCAGCGGCGCCCAGGCCCGCAACAGCGCGGGGTGATGGGCCATGGTGCGATAGACGTTCAGCGCCCCGGCAAAACCCTGGCGCAGGTCGAGGATCTCTGCGGGCCAGTCGGCATCCGCAAGCGGCGGGCAGGAAGAAGTCATGAAAAGCTCCGGTCAGGGAAAGTATTTCGCATAGATCTCGGGCGCGCGATCGGCCCAGATGCCGGTGAAGCCGCGATAGCGGGCGATCTGCGCCAGGTCGATCTCGACCCGCAGCACGTCCTCGCCATCATGGTCCAGCGCACCCAGCACGGCGCCGTCGGGCGCCAGCGCGCAGGAGCGCCCGAAAAAGCGCTGCCCGCCATGGCTGCCGCTGCGGTTGCAGCTAAGGAAGAATACGCCGTTCTCGGTCGCGCGCGTATAGGCGCGGTGCAGGAACAGCGCCTCGTCGGGGACCGGCGCATCCTCGGCGCCGAACGAGGCCCAGACCGAGGTCACGATCCCCGCGCCCTGCATGGCCATGATGCGGGTGATCTCGGGAAAGCGGATATCGTAGCAGATCTGCATCCCCAGCCGCGTCTCGCCGAAGGCAAAGCTATCGATCCGGTCGCCGCGGGTGAAATACAGCTTTTCGTTCTGCCATTGGTGGATCTTGGCATAGCAGCCCAGAACCCCCTGCGGACCGATCAGCAGCGAGCAGTTGCGCATCACGCCCTCGCGCAGCGGATCGCGCAGGCCCATGCCGATGACGACATGGGTGCCGTGCCGCTGCGCCGCCTCGGCCAGCGAGGCGATCTCGGGCCCGTCCGGCGCGGCGCAGGCGCGATGCAGCGCGCCGGCATAATCCGCCGGCGGCAGGGTCATCGCCCCGCCGGGGACCAGCGGCTCGACATAGCCGGTATTGGCGAGTTCGGGAAACAGGATCAACTGCGCGCCGCGTCCCGCCTCGGCGGCGATATGGTCATGGATGCGGCGCAGGTTCCGGGCGGGGTCCAGCGCCGCCACGTCCATCTGGACCAGGCTCGCGGCGATCATGCCGGCACCTCGATCCGGCGGCCCGTGGAAAAATCCCAGTCGCGGCCGGGTGCGGCGGCAATCAGCGCGCGGGTATAGTCGTGGCGCGGATGGGCCAGCACCTCGGCCGCCGGGCCATGCTCGACCACCGAACCGCGCCGCATCACCATCACCTCGTCGCAGATCTGGGCGGCGACGCGCAGGTCGTGGGTGATGAACAGGATGGCCAGATCGCGCTTGGCCTGCAATTCGGCCAGCAGGTCCAGCACCTGCGCCTGAACCGAGACGTCCAGAGCCGAGACCGCCTCGTCCGCCACGATCACCTCGGGGTCCATCATCAGCGCGCGGGCGATGGCGATGCGCTGGCGCTGCCCGCCCGAGAACTGGTGCGGAAAGCGCCGCAGGCTGGCGCGCGGCAAGCCGACGACCTCGATCAGCTCGCCCGCGCGTTCCAGCGCCGAGGCACGGCTTTCGCCCATGTTCAGCGGCCCCTCGATCATGCTTTCGGCAATGCGCAGCCGCGGGTTCAGCGAGCGGTTGGGATCCTGGAACACCATCTGCACCCGACGCCGCGCCGGGGCCAGCGCCCTGGCGCCTCGCAAGCGGGCGATGTCCTGGCCGCCGACGCGGATCTCGCCGCCGCTGGGATCCTCCAGCCGCAGCACGCAACGCGCCACCGTGGACTTGCCCGAGCCGCTTTCGCCGACGATGCCCAGCGTGCGGCCCTGCGCCAACCGAAAGCTGACCCGGTCCACCGCATGGACGCGATGCGGCGCTCGGCCCAGCAATTGCGCCGGCAGCGAGCCGATCTGGAAGACCTTCTCAAGCGCGCTGACCTCGATGGCGGGCGGGCCGGCCGCCTCGGGACGCGGCGCGCGCGGGACCAGCGAGGGCACGGCGCGCAGCAGCGCCTGGGTATAGGGCTGGGTGGGGTGGCTCAGCACCTGCCCGACCGGGCCGGCCTCGACCATCTCGCCATGGCGCATGACGCAGACGCGGTCTGCGATATCGGCCACCACCCCCATGTCGTGGGTGATGAACAGCACGGCGGTATTCTGCTGCTCCTGCAATTCGCGGATCAGGCTCAGGATCTGCTTCTGGGTGGTCACGTCCAGCGCGGTCGTCGGCTCGTCGGCGATCAGCAGCCGGGGCTTCAGCGCCAGCGCCATGGCGATCATCACCCGCTGGCGCTGGCCGCCGGACAGCTGGTGCGGATAGCTGTCATAGATGCGCGGCGGATCGGGCAGGTGCACCGAGGCAAAGACCTCCAGCGCCGCCTGCCGCCGCTCGGCCGGGCTCATCCGGCGGTGGGCACGATAGACCTCGTCCATCTGCAGGCCGATCTTCAGCACCGGGTTCAGCGCGGTCATCGGCTCCTGAAAGATCATCGCCATGTCCGAGCCGCGCAGCGTCTTGGTCCGCGCCGGCGTCGCGGTCAGGATCTCTTCTCCGTTCAGCCTGACCGAGCCGGCGGTCGCGCGCAGCTCGCCCTGAGGCAGCAGGTCCATGGTCACCAGCGAGGTCACGGACTTGCCCGAGCCGGATTCGCCGACCAGGCAGACCGTCTCGCCCGGCGCGATGTCGAAGCCGATGCCCTTGAGGATCTCGACCGGCTCGCGGCCGCAGGTCGAGACGCGCAGGTCGCGGATCGACAGCACCGGCTGGGCGGCATTGGCGTGATCGGCCATCAATCGGCCCTCCCCTTCATCTTCGGGTCCAGGCGGTCGCGCAGCGCGTCGCCCAGAAGGTTGATCGACAGGATGCACAGCGACAGCACGATGGCCGGCCAGAATACCAGCCAGGGCCGCATGGCGAAGTAAAGCCGCCCCTCGGCCATGATGTTGCCCCAGGTCGGGATCTCGGTGCCGATGCCGACGCCCAGGAAGGACAGCGCCGCCTCGGTCAGGATGGCGGAGGCGTAGATATAGGTCGCCTGCACGATCAGCGGCGCGATGGTCGCCGGCAGCAGGTGGCGCAGGATCAGCCGGGGCGCGGGCGTGCCCAGCAGCTGGGCTGCCTCGACATAGGGTTCGGCCCGCGCCGCCAGCACGCGCGAGCGTACCAGCCGCACCACCTGCGGGATCTCGGGGATCATGATGGCGATGATGACCGTGACCAGCCCCGCCTTGGTCAGTGCGACGATGGCGATGGCCAGCAGGATGCCGGGAATGGCCATCATCCCGTCCATCAGCCGCATCAGCACCGCGTCGAGGCCGCGGAACCAGCCGGCCAGCAGGCCCAGCGGCAGGCCGATCAGGATCGCGCCCGCCGCCACGCCAGCCCCCACCACCAGCGAGACGCGGGCGCCATGGATGATGCGGGAATAAAGGTCGCGGCCGAAGCTGTCGGTGCCCAGCCAATAGGTCTCGGATGCGGGTTGCAGCCGCATGGCGGCATTGATCCGCGTCGGCTCGAAATTCGCCAGCTGCGGGGCAAGGATCGCCATGGCAAGGGCGGCGGCAAGGATCGCCAGCGACAGGATGACGGTCCAATGCGGCAGGTTGCCTGCCAGCCGGCGGCGCGGCAGCGCGGGATTCAGGGGCGTCGTCATTGGTAGCGTATCCTCGGATCGGTCAGCGCATAGGAGATGTCGATCAGCAGGTTGATCACGACATAGGTGCCGGCGGTCAGCAGGATGATCGCCTGGATCAGCGGATAATCCCGCGCCAGAACCGCATCGACCACCAGCCGGCCAAGGCCGGGGACGTTGAACACCGTCTCTGTCACCACCACGCCCGAGATCATCATGGCAAAGCCGGTGCCGACCACGGTCAGGATCGGGATGGCGGCATTGCGCAGCGCGTGGCGGAACAGGATCACCCGCTCGGACAGACCCTTGGCGCGGGCGGTGCGGATGTAATCCTCGCGCAGCACCTCGAGCATGGCGGCCCGCGTCATGCGCGAAACCAGCGCGATATAGATCAAGGAAAGCGCAAGCCCGGGCAGGAAGATGCGGTGCAGGAAGGGCCAGAACCCCTCGGCCAGCGGCCTGTAGCCCTGCACCGGGAACCATTTCAGATGCACGGCGAAGATGCCGATCAGCACATAGCCGATGACGAAGATCGGCACCGAAAAGCCCAGCACCGACAGCGACATGACCAGCCGGTCCACCAGCCCGCCATGGCGGCGCGCGGCGACGACGCCCAGCGGCAGCGAGATCACCACGGTCAGCACCATGGCGACCGTGGCCAGCGCCAGCGTCGGGCCGATGCGCTGGCCGATCATCTCCAGCACCGGGCGCTGCGAGATCAGCGAATGGCCGAAATCGCCGCGCAGCATGTTGCCGATCCAGGTCGTGAACTGCGTGGCCAGCGGCGCATCGAGGCCAAGGCTGTCGCGGATCGCGGCGATCTGCTCGGGGCTGGCCTGATCGCCGGCGATGGCCTGCGCCGGATCGCCCGGCGTCAGCCGCAACAGCATGAACACGATCAGCGCGATCAGGAACATGACGGGCACCGCCATCAGCAGGCGGCGCAGCAGGTAATAGAGCATGGCGACCTCTCGTGAAGCGTCGGGGCGCGGGCAAGGCCCGCGCGCCCGGACCTGCTTATTCGGGCTTCTTCACGCCCCAGAACAGGGTGATCGGACCGGGTTGCAGCTCGGTGATCCCGTCCCGCCAGGCGGCGACCGACTGGAACTCGCCGGCATTGTAGTAGAAGCCCTGGTCATAGGCGATCTGCTGGATCTCGGCGGCGATGCGCTTTTGCTCGTCCAGGTCGGTGGCGACCAGATACTGCTCGCGCAGCGCCTCGATCTCGGGGCTGACCGGCCAGCCGGACCAGGCGTTGTCGCTGCCCGAGCCATCCAGCAGCGCATGGACCAGCGGGTTCCAGATCCCGGTCACGCCCCAATAGGTAAAGAGCATGTTCCAGCCGCCCTCGGCCACCGGCTGCCAGCCGTTCTTGCGCGATTGCAGCGTGGCCCAGTCCATCGAGGCGACCTCGACCGCAAAGCCGGCCTCGCGCAGCCGCTCGGCGGCGACGATGGGCTGGGTGGACAGGATGGTCAGGTCGGTCGGCTGCATCATCAGCACCGGGGTTCCGTCATAGCCTGCGGCCTTCAGGATCTCCTGCGCCTTGGCCATGCGCTCCTCGGCGCTGCCGGCCAGGTATTCCGAGCCGGCATCCGACGCCAGCGGCACCTCGCAGCCGTAATCCGAGGCGCAGAGCGTGTAGTATTCCGGGTCGCCGATGGCGGTCTGCATCAACTGCTCCTGATCCAGCGCATACATGGCGGCGCGGCGGATCTCGGCATCGTCAAAGGGCGGCAGTCGGTGGTTGAAGCGCCCCGTGACCTGGCTGCCCAGCGGGTTGATGACGCCGTATTCCACCTCGTCGTTCATTTGCAGCAGGGGCAGCAGGTCGATGGTCACCTGCTCGATCAGATCCACATCGCCCGATTGCAGCGCGTTGATCGAGGTCTGCATGTCCGGCATCGCCTTCCACACCACCTTGTCGACATTCACCACCTTGCCGCCGGCGGTCCAGCTGGCCGGCTCGGGGCGCGGCTGGTAATCCTCGTTCCTGACATAGACCGCCTGATCGCCGGGCCGGTATTCCTCGGCGACGAACTTGAACGGGCCCGAGCCGACCATCTCGGCCACCTGCTCGCCCGAGGGCGTCTCGGCCAGGCGCTTGGGCATCATGAAGGGCGGCACCGGCGAAGGCTTGGCCAGCAGGTCCAGCACATGGCCGAAGGGACGGGCCAGCGTCAGCACCAGCACCTTGTCCGAGGTCGTCTCGATCGAGGCGACATATTCCATCATCTTGCGCCCGGCCGGATCGTTCTCGGCCCAGCGTTTCAGCGAGGCGACGCAATCCTCGGCCGCGACCGGGCTGCCGTCATGCCATGTCAGCCCGTCGCGCAGGGTGAAGGTATAGGTCAGCCCGTCGTCCGAAACCTGGTAATCCGCCATCTGCGGCTGCGGCTTGTAATCCGCATCCATGCCCAGAAGCGTGTCGAAGACCATGAAACCATGCGTCCGCACGATCTGCGCCGTGCTCAGATGCGGATCCAGCGTGCGCAGCGGCGCCTGCATCACCACGTTCAGCACCGTCTCGGCCGAAGCCGGCCCGGCGTGGAGCAAACCCGCCGCCATGGCGGCCCATCCAAGGGCGCGAAGTCCCGAAATCGTCATCATACCTCTCCTGTTTCTGGTTCTTTTGTGATTTCCGGCAGTTCGCACCACGGCCATGCCCGGGTGACGTCCAGCCGGCGATAGGGGATCAGCCGCACATCCGCAGGGCCGAGGTCGGGGGTGTCGACCACGAGGATGCGTTCGGCCAATGGTTCGTAGAAGTCGCGGAAATGCGTCTTGGAGCGCAGCAGGATCACGTCGTAATCCTGCGCCCGCTCGCCGAAGATGGTGAAGGGATCGCCATCCACGGCAAAGGCGAAATGCGACACCACCGAGACCCGGACCCGCCCGATCCGCAACAGCGCCGTCAGCCCCAGATCGACAAAGCTGCCCTGCTGGTAGCGGCCCGAGACGGTAAAGGATTTCGCTCCGGTCCAGAGCACTTCGGCCGCGGCCTCGACCGGGCCGCCGGTTTCGGGCGCGCTCTTGCCGCCCAGCCTGACGGCGATGCGCGCGCCCGCGCCCGCCGCATGGGCCTGCGCCGCCGTCTGCGGGTCCAGCAGAAAGGGCACCATGACCCTGCCCACATCCCGGCCCAGCAATGCGCGCAGCAGATGCGTGGAATCGTTCATCCGGTCGGCATGTTCCAGCAGCACCACCGGCCTGCCCGTCGCGGGATGCGCGGCCAGGTCGGCCATCGCCTGATCGACCGTCATGACCGGCACCGCCCCGGACAGGTCGCGCCGCAGCCCGTGCAGGCGGCGGGCGAAATGCTGCGCCCGCGCCTCGGCCGCCGCCTGCCCCTGCCAGTCGAGGCAGATCACCGACATGCCGGTATTGGCGGCATCGGCATAGGAAAACCCGGCCATGACCGAGATGTCGCAATCGCCTTGGGCTTCCGCGGCCCGCGCTTCGGCCATGACCCTTGCCAGCGGCTGCAACGAGGTGGCCGACATGATCGAGGGGATCACGATCCCCGGCCGCGCCACCGCAAGGCCGGGCCGTCGCCCTTCGCGGATCATGCGCAACAGGGCGCGGGTGGCGCGCTGGCCGGTCTCGCCCATGTCGATATGCGGCGAATGGCGATAGGCGACGGCGATGTCGGCACCGCGCAGCATCCGCGCATCGACATTGCCGTGATAATCCAGCGCCACCGCGATGGGCAGATGGGGTTGGGCGGCGCGCAAGCTGTCGATGACATGGCGCTCGACATCCGCATGGCCCTCGGCCCAGCAGGCGCCGTGCAGGAACAGGACGATCCCGTCCAGCCGCCCGGCTCCCGTCACGCCCTCCAGCAACTCGCGCGTGTAATGCGCCACCGCCTCGTCGCTGGCGGGGCCGAGCGCGCCCAGCAGCGTATGGAACAGCGGCACGAATTCCGCGCCCTCGCCCTCGCAGATCGCGATGCTGCCGCCGGGCACGGTATTGGTGCCGCGAAACCGCGCCGGGATCTGGGCGCCGCGGGTGCAGACGCGCTGGAACTCGGCCAGCTCGACCCGTTGCGGGACGGTACTGACCGATTCCAGGTTGAACCCGGCAAAGGCGATGCGCGGCGCCATGGCGGCCCTACCCCGCCGTCGCGGCGGCGATGGCGCCGGCAAGACGGTCGACGATCTGGTCGATTTCCTCGGGCTGGATGATATAGGGCGGCGCCAGCAGGACATGGTCGCCGCGCACCCCGTCGATGGTCCCGCCCATCGGATAGCACAGCAGGCCGCGCGCCATCGCCTCTTTCTTGACGCGCGCATGGATGCGGCGGG
The DNA here is from genome assembly GCF_900100045.1 of Paracoccus denitrificans. Classification (GTDB taxonomy): domain Bacteria; phylum Pseudomonadota; class Alphaproteobacteria; order Rhodobacterales; family Rhodobacteraceae; genus Paracoccus; species Paracoccus denitrificans. Next base: position 44,194 of record NZ_FNEA01000026.1, read on the forward strand.
CGGGATCGAAGGGCGCCTTGTCGTCCTTGTCGGCGACAAGCTCGATGCCCCGGAACAACCCCCTGCCCCGAATGTCGCCGACATGGGGCGATTGCCCCAGCGCAGCGTCGAGGCCGGATTGCAGGCGCTCTCCCATGGCCTGCACATGCTCCATCATCCCGGGGCGCGACAGGATCTCGACCACCTTGTCGGCGGCAGCGGCAGCGACCGGATGGCCGATATAGGTATGGCCGTGCTGGAACAGGCCGGACCCGTCGGCAAAGGCGCGATAGATGCGCTCGGACAGCATCACCGCGCCGATGGGCTGGTATCCGCCCCCCAAGCCCTTGGCGATGGTGACCAGGTCGGGACGCACGCCCTCGGCCGCGCAGGCGAAGATCGAGCCGGTGCGCCCCATGCCGCACATCACCTCGTCCAGGATCAGCAGCACGCCATGGCGGTCGCAAACCTCGCGGATGCGGCGGAAATAGCCCGGCACCGCCGGCACCGCGCCCATGGTGGCGCCGACCACCGGCTCGGCCACGAAAGCGATCACCTGATCCGGGCCGAGCTCGATGATCCTGGCCTCCAGCTCCGCGGCCAGCCGCGCGGCGTAATCCTCGACCGTCTCGTCCGGGCGCTGGTCGCGATAGGCATAGCAGGGCGAGACGTGATGCGTCTCGGGCAGGATCGGCTGGAACTGCGCGCGGCGCCAGGCATTGCCGCCCGCGGCCAGCGCGCCGATGGTGTTGCCGTGATAGCTCTGCCGCCGGGCGATGATATGGCGCCGCTGCGGCTGGCCGATCTCGACGAAATACTGCCGCGCCATCTTCAGCGCCGCCTCGACCGCCTCGGAACCGCCCGAGACCGGATAGACATAGTCCAGCCCCTCGGGGGCCAGCCGCACCAGCCGCTCGGCCAGCGATTCCGCGGCATCGGTGGTGAAGAACGAGGTATGGGCATAGGCGATGCGATCCATCTGGGCGCGCATCGCCTCCAGCACCTCGGCATTGCCGTGGCCCAGGCAACTGACCGCCGCACCCCCCGAGCCGTCGATATAGCTGCGCCCCTCGGCATCGCCGATATGGACGCCCTGCCCCGAGACCGCGCGCGGCAATGCCGCTGCAATCGAGCGGTGAAGAATCCTGGTCATTCGTCTGTCCCGTATCTGCAAGGGAATCGCGGCAATGCCGCCCTGGACGATTCGTGCCAGAATCGATTCCACATTGCAACGATTGTTTTACGAACTAAGTATTCGATACATTCGGATTGTCATTTTGCCGGAAACCCGTTGCTTTCCTGCGATGTTCAGGCAATTTGGTGACCCAGGAAGCAAAGGTTTGAAACATATGTCTCAGGGCGACGCATTGCGTGACCGGATCATCGGCACCTTCGAGTCCATGCCGCCGCAGTTGCAGCAGGCCGCGCGCCACATACTGGAACATCCCGACGAGGTGGCTCTGGTCTCGATGCGGGAACTGGCGCGCAATGCGGGCGTGCAGCCCTCGACCATGACGCGGCTGGCCAAGTTCCTCGGCTTCGCCGGCTACGAGGATATCCGCGCCCATCACGCCCAGGCAATCCGGTTGCGGGTCGACGGCTTCGCCGCCCAGCAGGAACGGGCCAGCACCAGCGACGAGGGGCTGGCCCAGCAGATGCTGCACAGCCTGTCCCTGCAGATCGCACGGCTTGGCGAGCCCGCCTCGATCGCCCGGCTGGAGGCTGCGGCCGAACGGCTGGCGCGGGCGCGGCGGATCTATGTGCTGGGCCTGCGGTCATGCCATCTGGTGGCCTGGCATTTCCACTATGTCATGACGCTGCTGGGCGAGCGGACCGAGCATCTGGACGGGCCGGCCGGCACGGTGGGCGACGGGCTGATGCGCGCGGGGGCCAAGGATGTGCTGCTGGCGATCTCGATCAACCCCTATGCGCGGCACAGCCTGGAACTGGCCCAGCTCGCGCGGGAAAAGGGCATGGGCGTCGTCGCCATCACCGACAGCGAGGTCTCGCCGCTGAACGGCGTTGCCGACGAGGTGATTCTTTGCGCGACGGAAAGCCCGACCTTCTTTCACACCCTCGCGCCGGCGCTGGCGGTGTCCGAGGTGCTGTGCGGATTGCTGGCGAACCGCGACCGTGCCGCCGCGCTCGAAGCCCTGCAAAAGGCCGACCGCCACCTGCTGGCCCTGAACACCTATTCCAGCGCGATCCCCAGGCGGCAATGATCGTGCCGGGGCGGGTCGCACCGCCCGGTCGGCGCTGCCTGGACCCGGAACTGGAAAGGCCCGCCAAAGCGGCGGGCCTTGTTCTTTTACGCTCCGGCTGGCGGACGATCCGCCCCACCAAGAACGAAGGTCACTCCATGAAGAAGGCGAAGCGGATGACGAACAGCGCGGCGACGATCCAGGTCGCTGCATGCACCTCGCGCGCGCGGCCGGTCGCCAGCTTGATCGCGGCATAGCTGACAAAGCCGAAGGCCAGGCCGTTGGCGATGGAATAGGTAAAGGGCATCATCAGCGCGGTCAGCACCGCCGGCGCGCTTTCGGTGACGTCGCTCCACTGGATTTCCTCGAATTCGCGCACCATCAGGCAGGCGACGTAAAGCAGCGCCGGCGCGGTGGCATAGGCCGGAACCGAGCCCGCCAGCGGCGCGAAGAACACCGCCAGCAGGAACAGCCCCGCGACGACCAGCGCGGTCAGCCCGGTGCGCCCGCCCGCCTGCACGCCCGAGGCGCTTTCGACATAGGCGGTGGTCGAGCTGGTGCCCAGCATCGAGCCTGCCAGGATCGCCGTCGAATCCGCCATCAGCGCCCGGCCGAGGTTCTTGTTGGTATGGGTCGGCCCCTCGGTCAGCAATCCGGCGCGCTTGGCCACGCCGATCAGCGTGCCGGTGGCGTCGAAGACCTCGACCAGCACCATGACCAGGATGACGTGGAAGATGCCCACGGTCAGCGCGCCTGCGACGTCGAGTTGCAGGAAGGTCGGCATGATCGAGGGCGGCATCGAGATCACCCCGCCGAAGGGGCTGGCGCCGATGGCGATGGACACGACCGTGATGACCATGATGCCGATCAGGATCGAGCCGCGCACCTTCAGCGCGTCCAGCGCCGCGATGATGAAGAAGCCGACGATGGCCAGCAGCGTGCCGGTCTGGGTCAGGTCGCCCAGGCCCACCAGCGTCGCCGGATTGTCGACCACGATGCCCGAGTTCTTCAGCGCGATCAGCCCCAGGAACATGCCGATGCCGGCGGCGATGGCGCTGCGCATGGATGTCGGAATGCCCGCGATCAGCCAGCGCCGGATGCCTGTCACCGACAGGAACAGGAATATCAGGCCCGAGATGAACACCGCCCCCAGCGCCTGCTGCCAGGTGAACCCCAGCGCGCCGACCACGGTAAAGGCGAAAAAGGCGTTCAGCCCCATGCCCGGCGCCATGCCGATGGGCCAGTTGGCCCACAGCGCCATGATCGCCGATCCCAGCGCCGCGGCAAGGCAGGTCGCGACGAAGACCGCGTTGCGGTCCATGCCGGTCGAGGACAGGATCTCGGGGTTCACGAAGATGATATAGGCCATCGTCAGGAAGGTGGTAATCCCTGCGATCACTTCCGTCCTTACGGTTGTGCCATGGGCCGTCAGGCCGAACTGCTTGTCTAGCACGGTTCCTTCCCCTGGACTGATGCTGGCGCCGCTGGCCGTCAGGCCGGATTGCTTGTCTGGCATGTTTCCTCCCAATTGGCGGCTTGCCCGCCGTGCTGGCCAGAATATGCCCGGTGATCTTCAACGAGAATGCAAGGTATAGCGACAGAGTTTCAATGAGATGTTTATAAACAGTGATTTTCAAGAAAAACTTGGTTCTGTTTATAGAAATTCTCGGGTTGCCTGAAAGGCCGGCAGGGTGATGAGTGCTAGACAGCCAGAAATCAGGAAAGGAAGCAAGTGATGCGATACAGCCGCGACATGATCGGTTATGGCGAGCACACGCCCGACCCCCAATGGCCCGGCAACGCCCGGATCGCGGTGCAGATCGTCATCAACTACGAAGAAGGCGGCGAAAACAGCATCGAGCACGGCGACGCTGCCTCGGAAGCCTTCCTGTCCGAGATCATCGGCTGCCAGCCCTGGCCCGGCAAGCGCCACTGGAACATGGAATCGATCTATGACTACGGCGCGCGGGCGGGTTTCTGGCGCCTCCATCGCCTGCTCAAGGATGTGCCGCTGACCATCTACGGCGTCGCCACCGCGCTTGAGCGTGCGCCCGAGCAGGTCGCCGCCATGCAGGCCGCAGGGTGGGAGATCGCCACCCACGGCTATAAATGGATCGACTACCGGGACATCCCGCGCGAGGTCGAGGCCGAGCATATAGCCAAGGCCATCGAGCTGCACACCCGCGTCACCGGCGAACGGCCGCGCGGCTTCTACCAGGGCCGCACCTCGATGAACACGGTCGAGCTGGGCTGCGAGGAAGGCGGCTTCGAATACCTGGCCGACACCATCGCCGACGACCTGCCCTATTGGCACGTCCACGACGGCAAGCCGCAGCTGATGGTACCCTATACGATGGACGCCAACGACATGCGCTTTTCGTCCGGCCAGGGTTTCGGCACCGGGGTCGAGTTCTTCGACTACCTGCGCGACAGCTTCGACGTGCTCTATGCCGAGGGCGAGGCCGGCGCGCCCAAGATGATGTCCATCGGGCTGCATTGCCGCCTTGCCGGCCGTCCGGGCCGCGCCATCGCGGTGCAGAAATTCATCGAACACGCCCGCAAGCACGAGGGCGTCTGGTTCGCCACCCGGCTCGACATCGCGCGGCACTGGGCCAGGACCCATCCCTACCAGCCGAAGCAGCGCCCCTCGCAGATGGAACGCGAGGAGTTCGTCGCGGCCTTCGGCGGCATCTACGAGCATTCGCCCTGGATCGCGGAGCGAGTCTGGGAAGGCGAGATGGGCGCGATCCACGACACCCCCGGCGGGCTTGCCGCACGCATGGCGCAGGTCTTCCGCGCCGCCAGCGACGAGGAACGGCTGGGCGTGCTGCTGGCGCACCCGGACCTGGCGGGCAAGCTGGCCGCTGCCAAGCGCCTGACCGCCGACAGCACCGCCGAACAGGCAAGCGCGGGCCTCGACAGCCTGACCGACGACGAGCGCGCCGAATTCGACCGGCTGAACACGGCTTATGTGGAAAAGCACGGCTTCCCCTTCATCATCGCCGTGCGCGACCACGACAAGCCGGGGATCATGGCCGCCATGCGCCGGCGCATCGACAACGACACCGCGACCGAGCGCGCCGAGGCCGAGCGCCAGGTCAGCCGCATCGGCGCGCTGCGCCTGCAACAGATCCTGGGCGATAACTGAGCCCCTTCCCCGCCCGCGCCGACCCGCGGGCGGGGCGCAAGACATGATCCGGGCCAACAGAGATCCCGGCGCAACGGAGACCTGCCATGACCGCCACCACCCCGACCTATGCCGGGCCTTTCGCCGGCCTGCCGCCGCAGACCGACCTGACGACCGACACCGCCACCTTCACCGAAGCCTATGCCGTCATCCCCGCCAGCACGATGCGCGACATCGTCACCAGCTTCCTGCCGGGCTGGACGGGGATGCGGATGTGGATGATCGCCCGCCCGCTCTCGGGCTTCGCCGAGACTTTCAGCCAATATATCGTCGAGCTTGCGCCGCAGGGCGGCTCGGACCGGCCCGAGGACGACGCGGGCGTGCAGGCGGCGATCTTCGTCACCGAAGGCACGATCACGGTGACCATCGACGGCACGGCGCATGAGCTGACCCCCGGCGGCTTTGCCTATATCCCGGCGGGCATGGCATGGTCAGTGAAGAATGGCGCCGAAACCGCGCGCTTTCATTGGTGGCGCAAGCGCTGGCAGGCAGTCGAGGGGTTGTCGAAGCCCGACGTGATCGTCGCCAACGAACGCGACATCGCCCCGATCCCGATGCCCGACACCAACGACAGCTGGGCGACCACCCGCTTCATGGACCCGGACGACCTGCGCCACGACATGCATATCACCATTGTGACCTTCAAGCCCGGCGGCTCGATCCCCTTTGCCGAGACGCATGTGATGGAGCACGGGTTGTTCGTGATCGAGGGCAAGGCGGTCTATCGGCTGAACCGCGACTGGGTCGAGGTCGGCCCGGGGGATTTCATGTGGCTGCGCGCCTTTTGCCCGCAATGCTGCTATGCCGGCGGTCCGGGCAATTTCCGCTATCTGCTCTACAAGGACGTGAACCGCCACGCGCCGATCTGGAAGTAAAGGGGCTCCGCCCCCGCGCGGCGCCCGCCCCTTGATGGGGCGGACGCCGCGCTCCCCCGGGGTATTTGAAAAACGGAAAAAGCCTGCGACGGCCTAGCCGGCGCGGCGAAAGGTCAGGTTGATGCGCGCGGCGCCGGTCAGCGGATGCTCGGCCCGTCTCAGCGTCAGGATGCCGTGCCAGGCCAGCCGCGCCGGCCCGCCCCAGACCACGACATCGCCATGGTCCAGCACATGCTTCGCCACCGGATCGCTGCGCTCGGGACCGCCGAACTGGAACGTCGCCGGCAAGCCCAGCGAGACCGAGACGATGGGCGCATCGAATCCCGCCTCGTCGCGATCCTGGTGCAATCCCATCTTGACCCCCGGCACATAGCGGTTGACCAGGCAGGCATCGGGCCGGAAGCCGGGGAACCCCGCCCGCGCGGCCGCCTCATCCGCCAGTTGCAGGAAGCGTGCGGGCATCGCCGGCCAGGGTCGCCCGGTCAGCGGATCGCAGGGCTCATAGCGATAGCCGCGCCGGTCGCTGACCCAGCCGAGCGCACCGCAATTCGTCATCTCGACACCGATCCGGCGCCCGCCCGGGGTCAGCATGTGGCGGAAGGGCGAAAGGGCGGCGATGCGCTCGACCTCGGCCAGGATCTCGGGGGCCGAGGCAAGGCCGCGCAGGATCATGGCGCCCGGGCCGATGGGCTCGTCGCGACGGGTTCCGAACAGGTCTGGCTCCATGCCGTTCTCCCACGGAATTGTCATGGCGCGGATCTTGACCCGCGCGCCCGGCAATGGCTTTCAGGTCTGGCCACAGCAAAGGACTCTTGCCATGCTCCGCCCCCTTGCCGCAATCGCCCTTGCGCTGCTTTGCGCCCTGCCGCCGGTCCCCGCGCAGGCGCAGGACCACAGCCCGGCCGAGGTCGCGGCGATCAAGGATGCCGTGTTCAACGGCCCCGGCCTGCCGGTGATGGGCAATGCGCAGGGCGATGCGGTACTGGTCGAGTTCTCGGATTACAATTGCGGCTTCTGCCGGAAAAGCGCGCCGCAGGTCATGGCACTGCTGCAATCGGACCCGGGGCTGAGGCTGGTGGTGCATGAGATCCCGATCTTCGGCGAGGGCTCGCGCTTTGCCGCCGAGGCGGCGCTGGCCGCGCAGGCGCAGGGCAAGTATGCCGAGTTCCATCGCGCCCTGATGGCGATGCGCGGCAAGGCCGAGAAACCTTCGGTGCTGCGCGTGGCGCGCGAGGTCGGGCTGGACGTGGCGCGGTTGCAGCGCGACATGCAGTCGCCCGAGATCACCCGGCGGATCGAGCGCTCGCTGGCGCTGGCCGACGAGATCGGGCTGGTCGGCACGCCCAGCTTCATCGCCGGCGACCGGGCGATCTTCGGCTATCTGAGCAAGGACGACCTGGCCGAACTGGTGGCCGAGGCGCGCGCCGCGAAATAGCGCGCGCCTTTCGCATTCAGGTGCGGATATCGACGCCGAGATGCTTGGCGACGGTGAAGATGTCCTTGTCGCCCCGGCCCGACAGGTTCACCACCATGATATGGTCGCGCGGCAGGTCCGGCGCGATCTTGACGACATGGGCCAGCGCGTGGCTGGGCTCCAGCGCCGGGATGATGCCTTCGAGCCGGCAAAGGGTCTGGAAGGCCGCCAGCGCCTCGTCATCGGTCACGCTGACATATTCGGCGCGGCCCTGTTCCTTGAGCCAGGCATGCTCGGGTCCGATACCGGGATAGTCCAGACCGGCGCTGATCGAATGGCCTTCGAGGATCTGGCCCTCGCCGTCCTGGAGCAGATAGGTGCGATTGCCGTGCAGCACGCCGGGGCGGCCGCCGGTCAGGCTGGCGCAATGCTGCATGCGCTCGTCGACGCCCTTGCCGCCGGCCTCGACGCCGATGATGCGCACCGAGGGCTCGTCGAGGAAGGGATGGAACAGCCCCATGGCGTTCGAGCCGCCGCCGATGGCCGCGACCACGCTGTCGGGCAGCCGCCCCTCGCCTTCCTGCTCGGCCAGTTGCCGGCGGGTCTCGCGACCGATGATGCATTGGAAATCGCGCACCATGGCCGGATAGGGATGCGGGCCGGCGACGGTGCCGATGCAATAGAAGGTGTCGCGCACATTGGTCACCCAGTCGCGCAGCGCGTCGTTCATCGCATCCTTGAGCGTGCCGCGGCCCGAGGTGACCGGCACCACCTCGGCGCCCAGCAGCCGCATGCGGAAGACGTTCGGCGCCTGGCGCTCGACGTCATGCGCGCCCATGTAGACGATGCATTTCAGCCCGAAGCGGGCGCAGACCGTCGCGGTCGCCACGCCATGCTGGCCGGCGCCGGTTTCGGCGATGATCCGGGTCTTGCCCATGCGGCGCGCCAGCAGGATCTGGCCCAGCACGTTGTTGATCTTGTGGCTGCCGGTATGGTTCAGCTCTTCGCGCTTGAGATAGATCTTGGCACCGCCCAGTTCCTCGGTCAGGCGCGGGGCGAAATAGAGCGGGCTGGGCCGGCCGACGTAATGTTTCCACAGATCGTCCATCTCGGCCCAGAAGGACGCGTCGTCCTTGGCGCGCTCGTATTCGGCCTCGAGGTCGAGGATCAGCGGCATCAGCGTCTCGCTGACGAAGCGGCCGCCGAAGATGCCGAAGCGGCCCTGCTCGTCCGGGCCGGTCATGAAGCTGTTGATGAGGTCTTCGGCCATGGCTCTCCTCGGGCGCGGTCGCAATGAGTATTTGGGGAACAGAGAAGCCCCGTCAGAGGGATTTCTTATATCCGATATGGGAAGGGGTAAAGCCGAGCCTGTCGTAGAAGCGATGCGCCTCGCTACGGCTGCGGTTGGTGGTGAACTGCAAGAGCGTGCAGCCGGCGGTGCGGGCGCGGGCCTCGGCATCGCGGATCAGCGCCTCGCCGATGCGGCGGCCGCGCTGGTCGGGACGGACGCGCACCCCCTCGATCTGGGCGCGGCGAGCGGCGGAAAGCGACAGGCCGGCAATGAAGGTGATCTGGTAGCAGGCGATCACCTGCGCGTCGATCAGGCCGACGATCAGGTGGTTCGCGGCCTCGGCCTGCATGGCGTCGTAGGCGGCGAGATAGGGGGCAAGGTCGTCGCCTTCGCGCCCCTGACCCAGCATGTCGTCGCGCAGGAGCGCAAGGATGGCGGGAACCTCGTCGCGCCGGGCCTCGCGAAAGGCGACGGTGGCAGTCACGGGACCGGCAGTCACAGGATCGGCGCCGTGGCGCGGGCGATGAAGCTGCGGATGCGGTCGGGATCCTTGACGCCGGGCGCGCTTTCGACGCCGGAGGAGACATCGACGCCCGGCGCGCGGGTCAGGCGGATCGCCTCATGCACGTTCTCGGGCGTCAGGCCGCCGGCAAGCAGCCAGGGCTTGAGGATCTGCCGCCCGGCCAGCAGCCGCCAGTCGAAGGCAAGCCCGTTGCCGCCCGGCAGCACCGCATCCTTGGGCGGTTTCGCGTCGATCAGCAGCATGTCGGCGACCAGCCCGTAATCCCAGAGCGCGTCGAGATCCTGCGGATCGGCCACGCCCACCGCCTTCATCACCGGCAGGCCGGTACGCGCCTTGACCTCGGCCACGCGGGCGGGCGTCTCGGCGCCGTGCAACTGGATCACGTCCAGGGGCACATGTGCCAGCACCGCGTCCAGCGCCGCGTCATCGGGGTTCACGAACAGCCCGACCTTGGCCACGCCCAGCGGCACTTGCGCGGCCAGCTCCGCCGCCGTCCCGGGCGTCACATGGCGGGGGGATTTCGGAAAGAAGACGAAGCCGACATAGCGTGCGCCCGCGTCGACGGCCGCCGCGAGGCCCGCGGCCTCGGTCAGGCCGCAGATCTTGACGGAAACGGCCATGGCATCAACGCGGCGCCGGCAGGGTCGAACCCGTGCCCGCCGGGGCGGCCGCCGGCTTGCGCGTCTCGTCCAGGATCGCCAGCACATCGTCGCGCGGCGCGGCATGGGTGCGGCGCAGATCGCCGACCTCGCGCTGCAGCTGCGCCAGATCATGCGCCCGGCGGCTGGATTCGGCGCGCAGATGCGATTCGCGGATCCATTCCCAGACCAGCCCGAGCAGCACGCCGAAGACCATGGCCAGGAACAGCGCGACAAAGGCGGGCATGGTCAACGACCATTGCCCGCCGGCAAAGGGCGCCAGCGCCTCTGGTACCAGGCTGACAGTGACAAGCTGGCGATTCGCCGCCGCCAACAGCATCAGCACGACGGCCAGAATGACAAAGAAGAAGACCCGGATCGCGCGCATGCCTTGAACCCCGTAAAGATTGTCGCCGGCAATCTGGCCTATTCGTCGAGGCCGTTCAACCGTTCCCGCAACAGCTTGCCGGTCTTGAAGAAGGGCACATGCTTTTCGTCGACGCTGACGGTCTCGCCGGTGCGCGGGTTGCGGCCCTGGCGGGCGTCGCGCTTCTTGACCGAGAAGGCACCGAAGCCGCGCAACTCCACCCGGTCGCCCCGGGCCATGGCGTCGATGATCTCCTCGAAGACGGTGTTCACGATCCGCTCGACATCGCGCTGGAACAGATGCGGGTTTTCTTCGGAGATCTTCTGGATCAGTTCGGATCGGATCATTGCGGTTCCTGAATCTGGTGTTCCAACAATTCCTGCCGCCCGATCATATGTCAGACATCGCGGCATTCAACGACAGAACGCATGTTTGGCGGTTTGGTTGCCGCGCTTTTCAAGACTTTATGGTTCAATCGGCGACGATCCGCAACGAAAAGCGCCCCCGGACGGGCCGGGGGCGCAAAGTTCAGCCTATGGTCGGCTCAGTTGCGGCCTTTGAGCGCAGCGCCCAGGATGTCGCCCAGCGAGGCACCCGAATCCGAGCTGCCATACTGTTCGACGGCCTCTTTTTCTTCGGCGATTTCGCGCGCCTTGATCGACAGGCCCAGACGGCGGGTCTTGGTGTCGATGTTGGTGACGCGGACATCGACGTGATCCCCGACCTGGAAGCGCTCGGGGCGCTGGTCCTGACGGTCGCGGGCCAGGTCCGAACGGCGGATGAAGGACTTCATGCCGTTGTATTCGACCTCGATGCCGCCATCCTCGATCGCCGTCACGGTGACGGTGATGACCGAGCCGCGCTTGATGCCCTCGACGGCCTCGGCCATCGCGTCGTTCTCAAGCGCCTTGATCGAGAGCGAGATGCGCTCTTTCTCGATGTCGACTTCCTGGACGACGGCTTTCACCACATCGCCCTTGCGGAAGTCCTGGATGGCTTCCTCGCCGCGGGTATCCCACGAGATGTCCGACAGGTGGACCATGCCGTCGATATCGCCTTCCAGGCCGACGAACAGACCGAATTCGGTGATGTTCTTGACTTCGCCCTCGATGACGGTGCCGACCGGATGGGTCTCGGCAAAGACTTCCCACGGGTTGCGCATGGTCTGCTTGAGACCCAGCGAGACGCGGCGCTTGGCTTCGTCGATCTCCAGCACCATGACGTCGACTTCCTGCGAGGTCGAGACGATCTTGCCGGGGTGGACGTTCTTCTTGGTCCAGCTCATTTCCGAGACGTGGACCAGACCCTCGACACCGGCTTCCAGTTCGACGAAGGCGCCGTAGTCGGTGATGTTGGTCACGCGGCCGGTATGGACCGAGCCGATCGGGAACTTGCTGCCCACGGTATCCCACGGATCGGCCTGAAGCTGCTTCATGCCCAGGCTGATGCGGTGGGTGTCCTTGTTGATCTTGACGACCTGGACCTTGACGGTCTCGCCGATCGACAGGATCTCGGACGGGTGGTTGACGCGGCGCCAGGCCATGTCGGTGACGTGCAGCAGGCCGTCAACACCGCCCAGATCGACGAAGGCGCCGTATTCGGTGATGTTCTTGACCACGCCCTCGACGGTCTGACCTTCCGACAGGTTGGCGATGACCTCGGCGCGCTGCTCGGCGCGGCTCTCTTCCAGGATGGCGCGGCGCGACACGACGATATTGCCGCGGCGGCGATCCATCTTGAGGATCTGGAAGGGCTGCTTCAGGCCCATCAGCGGGCCGGCGTCGCGCACGGGGCGCACATCGACCTGCGAACCGGGCAGGAAGGCCACGGCACCGCCCAGATCGACGGTGAAGCCGCCCTTGACGCGGCCGAAGATGGCGCCTTCGACGCGCTCTTCCGCGGCATAGGCTTTCTCCAGGCGGTCCCAGGCCTCTTCGCGGCGGGCTTTCTCGCGCGAGATCGAGGCTTCGCCACGGGCGTTCTCGACGCGGTCGAGATAGACCTCGACCTCATCGCCGATGGCGATGGCGGGGGCTTCGCCGGGATTTGCGAATTCCTTGAGATCGACGCGGCCTTCCATCTTGTAGCCGACATCGATGATGGCCTGGCCCGCCTCGATGGCGATGACCTTGCCCTTGACGACAGAACCCTCTTCGGGCGTGTCGATGGCGAGGCTTTCGTTCAGGAGGGCCTCGAATTCCTCCATGGTCGCTTTAGCGCACATATAGATCCAGTTTCCTTTTCGATCATTTCCGGCCATGCGGTTGGCTCCGCCGGTCTTTTTGTAGGTGTCGGGATAAGCGCAAAGGGTCGCGGCATGCGCCCGACCCTGTCGAAGCGGCCTGTTCTGGCCCCATCCCTTACCCTGACGGGCGCGATATAGCCCTCATCGGCCCTTCTGGCAAGCGCCGAGACCGGGGAAATGCGCCTGAATCTCGCGCTCCAGCAGCGCCACGAGGTCTGCCGCCGGCATCGGACGGGCGCGCGACACCTCGGCCCCCGCCCATTGCGCCGCGTAATCCGAACCGCCGGCCACCGCATGAAGCCGCTTCGCCGCGTCGTAGGTGATCGGATAGTCCGGCAGGGCCGGCGCCTCGGCCGCCTCGCCAAGAGCGGTCAGCCGGTTGGCCAGCCCGCGCGCCGGACGGCCCGAAATGACGCGGGTCATCACCGTGTCGCCCGACTTCGCCCCGGCCAGTCGGTTGCGATACGCGTCATTCGCGGCCGATTCAGGGCAGGCGACGAAAGCCGTGCCCATCTGCACCGCCGCCGCCCCCGCGGCGAGGTGCCGCGCCGCATCCGCGCCCTCCATGATGCCGCCGGCCGCGATCACCGGCAGGCCAAGGTCCAGCAATTCGGGCAGCAATGCCTGGGTCGACAGGCGCTCGTCGGCACCGTCGGGATCGAAGATGCCGCGATGCCCGCCTGCCTCGTAGCCCTGCGCGACGATCAGGTCGAGCCCCGCCTCGCGGATCGCCAGCGCCTCGGCCCGCGAGGTCGCGGTCGCCGCCAGCACGGCGCCGCCGTCGCGCAGGGCGGCGATACGCTCGGCCGAAGGCAGGCCGAAATGAAAACTGACCAGCGCCGGCTGCGCCGCCAGCACCGCGCGCAGCATGTCGTCATCCTCGACGAAGCTGCGATAGATCTCCTCGATCCGGGCCGGAGGCTCGGCATCGAAGCGGTGGAACTCGGGCGCAAGATAATCGAGCCAGCCCGCCTCGCGCGCGGCATCGGCCTGCGCGGGACGATGGCAGAACAGGTTGACGCCATAGCGGCCCGAGCCCAGCCGCTCGCGCGTCTCGGCCATCATGGCGGCGGCCTGCGCGGCGTTCGAGGCACCCAGTCCCAGCGAACCCAGCCCCCCTGCCCGGCCGACCTCGGCGGCAAGATGCGGCGTCGCAGTGCCGGCCATCGGCGCCTGGATCACCGGCACGCGCAGGTCGGAAAGCTGGAAGCGCGGGCTCATGCTCCGGCCTCCTTGGCGCAGGCGATGGCGCGCGCCACGGCCTCGTCGATGCTCATCTCGGTGGTGTCGAGCAGCAGCGCATCCTCGGCCGGGCGCATCGGCGCCACGTCGCGGGCGGCGTCGCGGGCGTCCCGCTCGCGCAGTTCGACCAGGATCCGGGCCTCGTCGGCACCCAGTTCCAGCGCCCGGCGGCGGGCGCGCACTGCATCGCTGGCCGTGACATAAAGCTTCAGCTCGGCCTCGGGGCAGATCACCGTGCCGATGTCGCGCCCGTCCAGCACCGCGCCCGGCTCGGAGCGGGCGAAGCGGCGCTGGAATTCGACCAGCGCGGCGCGCACCTCGGGGATCGCGGCGACACGGCTGGCGGCCTGGCCGGCCTCGGCGCTGCGCAGATCGTCGCGGGCCAGGTCCTCGGGGGCAAGCGCGCGGGCGGCCGCGACGGGATCGCCGCCCTTGGCGCCGACGGCGCGATAAAGCAGCCCCGTATCCAGATGGGCAAAGCCGAAATGCCGGGCAAGCGCCCGCGCGATCGTCCCCTTGCCCGAAGCGGCGGGTCCGTCGATAGCGATGGTAAAGGACATGGGACCTCAGGTTCTGGCGGCGACGCCAGAGCCGGGACCCCGCCTGCCGGACCCGAGACCGTTCAGGCCGCAGATCCGCGGGAACCCCGGCGGCATCCGCCGGTCTGCCGCCCGTTCGCGGCTGGATCATGGTGCCGGTTGCAGGAATCGAACCCGCGACCTTCTGATTACAAATCAGGTAGATACACAAGGAAAACAATGCCACCGGCGATTTTATTCCCACAGACGAAACGTGAACGAATCGCGAGCGTGGGAACGGCAGATTATCACCCCGCGCCCGACCCGCAAGTCCCGCCCCACCACAGAGGAATGACGCCATGAGCCGTGAGGATCGCGAAGAGATCGAGCGCATCGACGCGATGATGCGCCGCCTGGGCGAGATCGAGGCGATGGCGGGTCAGGAGATGTCGCACCGAGAGGTGATCCGACTGACCATTGAGCATGCTCAACTCTCCATCGCTATCCCCGATGCCGAAAGCCGGCGGCTGAGGATCAAGGCCGCACAGATGGAAGCAGAGGAAAGGAAGCGTCAATGCGCGCGCTGACAATCCGCGAAGCAATGGTCGAGGCGGCCGAGCGGTGGCGCAAAGCCGGATCGGCGCCGGAGCGGTATCGCTGGATTGCGGTGTGGTGGCGGCTATCGGCGCTTGAGTCGATGACCCCTGATCAGCACCGGAAGTATGCGCGTAGCCAAATGGCCCTCGCCGCCGACATGGAGCGGCGCCCGGGGCATTACGCGTCGAAACCCGCCGGCATGACCGACTGGCTGCACAGCGGCCTTGCCGACCACCCCCGCGACGAGAAGGAGAGGACATGAGCGACGAATGGGAGCGCGACTGCCTGCATTGGCGAGGCAGGACGCTGACAGGCCAGCACAAGCACTGGTGCGACGAATGGGACGGGCTGCCGGTCGATGAGACGTGCCCGGAGTGGCCTTGCGGCTGCGCTCTTCCCCAGCCACCGGAGGACGCGCGATGAAAGAGATCGACTGGCACGCCATCTATCCCGACCCGATCGATGCTGAATGCTGCCACGGGTATTACGATGGGAGACGCCCTGACAGCCCCGAGCCGTCCAGCAATCGGCACCCGGCCTATATCCATGGCTTCCGCAATGGCCGGGACGATGCGGGGATCACGCGGCGACACGAAACCGCACAGCAGAGGCGTGAAGCATGGGCAATGATCGTGGCTATGTGTTCGGAGGATGCGCGATGAGTGACGACCTGATCGCCCTCTTGCGAAACCCGAACGTGGTTCTACGACCCAAACGCCGTGAAGAGATCGCCGACGAACTCGCCCGCCTCAGCGCCGAGGTGGAGAGGCTGACCGCCGCCCTATCCGACGAGCGGGCGCATGCTGACGCGCTGGCGGAGGCCGTGGAAATGTTCGCGACGGATCGCAATTGGCTGCAAGGCGGCCCATTCGATCCGTGCAGCCCATCGTTCACAGGGACATCAATGGCATCAGCAGTGGCGAAGCAGCACCGCGCCCGGCGTCAGGGGTGACGCTGCCTTGATGCGGGCCGCGATTTATGGAATACTCAGTTTGCACACGGAGGATTTCCACGGGCTGCGGCCCGCGCTGATTTCCGCCACGAAAGCCGGTCCTTCGGGGCCGGTTTTTATTTTCCGCACCCTGCCGCGCGCTTGTCCAGCAGCACCAGCCCCGTGCGCTTGCTCAGCGGGCCGCCGTCGATCAGCAGCGCATCGGCATGGGCGCGCGCTGCATCGGCCGTCCCGGCGCACACGGCGCTATCGCTTTGCGTGGTCGCGCAAGCGGCGGTCAACATCAGCGTCAGAAGCGCTGTCCACGTCATTGCCCGCATGGTCGATCCTTTCCCTTGTCTCACGATAGGCCGCATCCTCTCGCGCCTGTGCGTCCGCCCTGCCCCGTGACCGGCCGCGCAGGAACGCAGCCGCAGCGGCGGCGATGGCCCCGAGGATGGTGAGAAGCCACGCGGTCATGCCTCGCCTCGCGCGACATTGACCAATTCAGCGCGAGCGATTTCCAACGCCCCGATCATCGAATAGCCGCCAACGGTTCCAGCAAGGCCATAGCGCGCGCAGCCGTCGAAGCAGTTACCGGCCAGCGCCACCCCGATCAGTTCGCCTGAACGGGCCATTTCCAGCCAAGATTCCAGCATGTCGATGCAGGCTTGGTTGGGCTCCGGTTGCCCGGTCGGGCCGCCCCGCAGGGCGATAACTGTGCCGGTCATGTCCGCCCCCCCATGCGCTTCGCCACGCGCGAGGCCGCGAAGGTGCCGACGATACCAAGGCCGCTCACCAGCCATTCGGCCAGCCGGTCAATCTCGATGCTGAACACCTGCCCTGTCGGATCGATGGAGCCGATCCCTGCCCCGGCCAGCCAGCCGAAGAACACGTAGAGCGCGACGCGGATGTAAAGGAACATGGTCACTTCCCTCCGAACATGGACTTGAAAAGCGCCAGAAGCGCGGCGATGATGCCCGCTGACGGCGCGGCGGGTGTTCCAGCGCTTGGCAGCGTCGTCACCGAGAACTGCACCACCGGCATTGCCTTGAGCTTCGCGTGCAGCGCGGCCAGCGTCTTGGGCCCCGCGATGCCGTCAGCCGTCAGCCCCGCCTCTTTCTGGAACCGTCGCACCTCGGTTGCGCCATAGCCGGCCAGCACCAGGGCAGCCCGCACATAGCGCGCCTGCCGGTCGGCCAGCCCATTGGTGCCGCCGTTGATGCGCCGGGTGATCATGGTCAGGTCGTTCGCGTCGGCAAGGCCGTTCAGGCTCGCGCGCGTCGGGTTGCCGGTAGACCAATACCAGATGGGGCCCAACCCTTCCCATGGATCGGTATTGACCGCCTCGGGATCGGATTCGAAGTCAGGGGCGCGCCTGTCCAGTTTCTGGGCCCATGCTGCGAAGGAGCGGTAGTTCGCCCGGCCGGTGATCTGAATGGGCCCCCTGCCCCGGAAACGCGATCCGTCGCCGGGTTGCGTGTTGCCCAGATCGGCGCGGCCCTCGTATCGCTTCTGCGCTGCGGTGGGGCCCCAGATTTCCCGGTCGTATCGCCATCCCGCGCTTTCGTGCGCAAGCTGGCCGAGATAATGCGCCAGCCGGTGAGGCCGTT
>NZ_FNEA01000027.1 GCF_900100045.1 Paracoccus denitrificans
GGAAGCTGGCATCGAACCCTCGGTGGGCAGCGTCGGCGACAGCTATGACAACGCCTTGGCCAAGACGATCAATGGCCTCTTCAAGGCTGAGGTTAGGTGTTGCCGCGCTTCGTGATGCCGAAGGTGTTGCCCTTCACATAGGGGCGAACATACCGAGGTGGCATGAGCCGGACATCATGACCCATCTCCGTAAGGCAACGACCCCAGTGATGCGCGCCCGACCCTGCTTCCATCCCCACCACACAGCGAGGATGCGCAGCCATCTCCATGAGAAAAGCGGAAACCTGCCGGGGCAGCCCTCGGATATAGCCGGGGTTGCCCATCAGGATTTCCGATTTGTGCCGGACACGCCCGGCGTGTTCCATGCGGGCATGTTTCGAGCTGGAAGAGGCGACTTCATGGACGAACGACCGCCTGCGTTGACGCTGAACCGCATCCGGCTTTCCACGCAGGCCCCCGTTCCGCCTGCGGGGGAAAGGCTTGTCCGCTCCTTTGCCTGGGTCCGCCGGGTCCACACGCTGGGTCCCCAAGGCACGAATTGCCAGCGCGCCGCGCAATCCTGGATCGCCGGTCGCTGCGACCGCGCCGAGATCGTCCTGCATCGCAGCATGGAACAGGCCGCGGGCGAGGCCGCCGGCCGCGAGCGCGAGGTCATGCTGGGCGTCGTCGCCTATCCCGAGCTGCATTCCATCATCTACCGCCATCTGCAGGTCATGCGGCTGATCGACATGTTCATCATGGACACGGACGAGATGGTGCTGGCCGTCCGCCCGGACCAGCAGGCCGAGCCGCGGCTATGCGCAACGCATCCCGCACCGCAATCCCTGCTGCCGCCCCGCATCGAGCGACGCTTCGTTTCCAGCACCGCCATCGCCGCCGAGCAATGCGCGCAGGGCGAGGCCGAGGGCTGCATCACCACGCTTGCCGCCGCCGGGCTCAACGGGCTGCGCATCCTGCGCCGCTATGGCCCGGTGCCGATGGGCTTTACCATTCACGGCCCCTCCAGCCCCGTCGCCAGATGTTGCCGCGCCCATGTCTGACCATGCATGTCGGACACCCCCAACAGACCGGAGGACGCAATGGACGAAAAACCGTTCGAAACCCAGATCGAGGTGCGCTATCGCGACACCGATTCCATGGGCCATGTCAGCAGCCCGATCTATTACGATTACCTGCAATCGGCCTATCTGGAATACATGCACGGGCTGCTGGACCTGCCCAAGAACCGCAAGCTTCCGCATATCATGGTGCGCACTTCCTGCGAATATGTGTCGCAGGCGGTCTATGGCGACCGCATCGCCATCCTCAGCCGCGTGACCAGGTTCGGCAACAAGAGCTTCGAGATGGAGCATGTCATGCAACTGGCCGATGACAGCCGGCGCGAGGTGGCGCGGGCCAATTCGACCCATGTCATGTTCGATTACGAGTCGCAGCAGACCTATCCCGTGCCCGAGGAATTCAAGGCCGCGGTCGCCCGCTATCAGGGCCGCGCCTGACCCGCATATCGGAGGCAAGACCATGCAGATGCATTGGAACGAGGCGCGGGCCGCGATCCGCGCGGAATATGCCCGCATCGGGCAGTCCGAGGCAGGCGAGCCGCCGCCCGGCGCATTCGACCGCCGCCGATGGGACCGACTGGTGCAGGCGGGGCTGTGGCGCATGGTCGTGCCCCCCGACCATGGCGGCGCGGGCGTGGACTGGTGGAACTTCACCGCTGCGCTCGAGGGGCTCGCCTCGACCATCCGCCATCCGGGGCTGGTGCTTTCGGTGATCGGCCAGGCGGGCATGGTCCGCGCGCTGGAGCTTTACGGGACCGAGGCGCAGCGCCGGCGCTACCTGCGCCGTATCCTGGCCGGAGAGCTCAGCGCCACGGCCATCGCCGATCCCGATACCGGCACCGATGTGCGCGCCACCTCGTCGACCCTGGCGCCGGGGCCGAACGAAACCTTTGTTCTGAACGGCGCCAAGCACAACATCGCCCATGCCGGTATCGCCACCATGGTGCTGATCGTCTGCAAGCTGGCCGGCGAGCGGCGCGAGGGCATCTCGCTGGTGCTGGTCGATACCGACCGGCCGGGGTTGCGGGCCGGGCCGCCCGACCACAAGCTGGGCAATGCCGACCTGCCGACGGGGCGGCTGGAATTCGACGCCATGGCGCTGGATTACGGCGACCTTCTGGGCGAGCCGGGCAGGGGGCTCGGCAACCTCGTCAACATCGTTTCGCTGGGGCGGCTCTATTACGGGCTGGTCGGCGGCTGGCTGCTGGAGCCGGCGCTGGCCGAGGCGCTGGACTATGCGCAACGCCGCCAGACCTTCGGCGTGCCGATCCTCGACCACCAATACGTGCAGAAGAAGCTGACCGACATCCGCATCGGCATCGAGACTTCGCGCTGGACGGCCTATGGGGCGCTGCACCAGCTGCTGGGCGGTGCGCCCGAGGCGGCGATGAGCTGCTCGATCGCCAAGATCGCCGGGGCCGACACGGTGATCGCGGCGGCGGTCGATCTGCTGCGACTGCATGGCAGCGACGGCTATCACGAGGGGCGGGTCTCGGGCTTCCTGCGCGACGCCATGGCCTTCGCCTCGGTCGGCGGCACCGATGAGATGCACCGCCGCAACATCATGGGCCAGATGCTGCGCCTGCACCGCCGCGCGCAGGTGGCGCCCGTCGCGGCCCAGCCGATGCGGGTGGCCGGCTGATGGCCGGCTTGTGGATCTTCGGCTACGGCTCGCTGATCTGGGACCCCGGCTTCGCCCCGACCCGGCAGGAGCCGGCGCGGCTGATGGGCTGGCAGCGCCGCTTTTGCATCCTGTCGCAGCATTATCGCGGCACGGCCGAGCAGCCGGGGCTGGTCCTGGCGCTGGACGAGGCACCGGGCGGGTATTGCGACGGGCTGGCGCTGGCCGCGCCCGCGGGGCAGGAAGAGGCGGTGCTGGCCGGCCTGCGGGCGCGCGAACTCGCCCGGCCGGCCTATCGCGAGTTGCGGGTTCCGCTGCTTCTGCGGGGTGGCCGCCGGGTCGATGCGGTGACCTATGTCGTCAACGATGCGCATGATTCCTATCGCCTGATGCCTGCCGAGGAACAGGCCCGCACCATCGCGCGGGCGGCAGGCGAGAAGGGCCCGAATTGCGACTATCTGTGGAACACCGCAGCGCGGCTGCGCGAACTCTGCATCGCCGACCCCGAGATCGAGGCGCTGGAGCGCGCGGTGCGCCATCTGCGCGAACCGGCCTGATCAATCGAAGGCCAGCCGCCCGTCATGCAGGCGGGCGGTCCGCTCGGCCAGGGTGCGCGCGACTTCGGCGTCATGGGTGACCAGCAGCAGCGCGACGCCCCGCTCGCGCTTGAGCCGGTTCAGCAGGCCCAGCACCTGCTCGCGGCTGACCGGGTCCAACGCGCTGGTCGGCTCGTCCGCGACCAGGCAATCCGGGCGCACCGCGATGGCGCGTGCGATCACCAGCCGCTGCGCCTCGCCGCCCGAAAGCGTCTCCGTGCGCCGGGCACGGAAACCCGGCGCGTCGGACAGGCCGATCTCGCGCAGCAGGGCCGCGATGCGGGCGGGTGCCAGGGGCTCGCCCGCCAGCCGCAGAGCCTCGGCCAGCACCTGCTCGACGGTGAAATGCCGGGCCAGCGCCCGGTGCGGATGCTGCGAGACCAGTGCGATGCGCGGCGCCCGCGCGCCCGGCTGCCACAGGATCCGGCCGCCCTGCAGCGGCAGATAACCCGCCAGCAGCCGCGCCAGCGTGGACTTGCCGCAACCGCTGGCTCCGATCACGGCAAGGCAGTGCCCGGCCGGGATACGGGCCGAGACCTCGCGCAGCAGCACCCTGTCGCCGATCCGGTGCCGCAGCCCCTCGACCAGCAGGCCGCTCTCGCGTGGTTCCGGGGACGGCAGGCGCAGCTCCGGCTTGCGATCGAAACCCAGTAGCCGGCGCGTGCAGGCATGGCCGGGGGTTGCCAACACCTGCGCGGCCGCGCCGATCTCGATCAATTCGCCGTCGCGCATGACGGCGATGCGGTCGGCCAGTGCGCGCGCCAGCTCCAGGTCGTGGGTGATCAGCAATTGCGCCCGATCCTGCGCGCCGGCCGCGAAGCGCGTCCTGGCCCAGGCGCGATTGGCCGGATCCAGCGCCGCCGTGGGCTCGTCGAGGATCAGACAGCGCGGCGATTTCGCCATGGCGAGCGCGGTCAGCACGCGCTGGATCTCGCCGCCGCTCAGGTCGCGCGGCAGGCGCGGCAGCAGCATGGGCGGGATGTTGAAACCGGTGCAGAGCGCTTGCGGATCGCCCGCCTCGCGCAGGTGCTGCGCAACGCTCAGATGCGGGTTCAACGCGTCCGAAAGCGCCTGCACGATCATTCCGGTTTCCGCTGCGCGAAAGCGGCGCAGGTGGCGGGCAGGTGCGCGCAGCATGTCAAGCCCGTCCAGCGTGACCTCGCCCCGCCATCGTATCGCCCGGCCCTGCGGCGGCAATCCCAGGATCATCCGTGCCAAGCTGGTCTTGCCGCTGCCCGACGGGCCGATCAGCGCCAGCGTCTCGCCTCGCGCGACCTCCAGCGAGACATGGCGCAGGATCGGCTGCGTGCCATGGTCCAGCGACAGGTCGCGGACGCGGATCATGCGGCGGCGTCCTTGTCCGGGGCGGCCTCGGCCAGCGCCAGCAGGACCAGCAGGAACAGCGTCAGCGCCAGGGCGGGGGGCAGCAGCAGCCAGCTCCAGGCGGGCGTATAGAGATGGTCCATCGCCTCCTGCATCATGCTGCCCCAGCTTGGCAGGCGCGGATCGGTCAGGCCCAGGAAGGCCAGCCCCGCACCGCGCAGCGTGACCTGCCGAATGTTCTGGACATAGAGCGCGGCCAGCGCCGGGCGGATCGCGGGCAGGACGTGACGGCGCAGGCAATGGGACCAACTGGCGCCCATGCTGCGGGCGAAATGGACGTTCTCGCGCCCCGCTTCGCGCCGGATCAGTGCCAGGGCCAGCCGCACGTCTTCGTGCCAACTGGTCAGGCCCAGCAGCGGGATCAGGCCCGCAAGGCCGGGCTGGGCGAAGGCCGCGACGAACAGCAGGACCAGCATCGCCGGCAGCACCTGAAGCGCATCGACCAGCCGCAGGATCGCCGCGCGCAGGGTGGGCGGTGCGGTCGCGGCCAGCCCCGCCGCGGCCAGCGCGACCCCGGTCGCCAGCGCCGCTGCCGCCAGCCCCACCAAAAGCGTGTTGGGCGTCGCGTGCAGCAGGCCCAGGGCGATGTCCTGCCCGATGGCGTTGGTGCCCAGCGGGTGGGCTGTGCCGGGTGGGGCCAGCACCTCGCGGCTGCTGCGCCAGGCCGGCAGCAGCGGTCGCGCCGCCAGCGAAACGGCGAGCAGGCCGAGGAGGGGTGGTCCGACGCGCATCAGCCGCGCTCCGCCAGCACGGCCAGCACCGCGTCGATCAGCCAGTTCAGCGCCAGAACCCCCGCCGCGACGATGATGGTGGCGCCTTGCAGCAGCGGATAGTCCCGGTCGAGGATCGCGCCATAGATCAGCCCGCCGATGCCGGGATAGGAAAAGACGATCTCGACGATCAGCGCCGCGCCGAACAGGCCCGAGATCGAATCGCTCATCCGTGCGACGAAGGCGGGCAGGATGTTGCGGCCGTAATAATCGGCCAGCATGCGCAAGGGGGCCAGGCCGCGCGCCTCGGCGTTCAGCACGAAGGGACGGCGCGACAGGCCTATCGCCTCGGCCCGTGCGAGGTAATAGAAGCGGGCGAATTCGTGCAGCGCCAGCGCCGCGACCGGCAAGGCGGCGTGGCGCGCGACCTGTCCCGCCCGGACCAGCGGCTGGTCCGAGGGGAACAGCGGCAGCGCGCCACCGGCGGGCAGCACGGGCCAGAGGATCGCGAAGCCCAGCATCAGCAGGATCGCCAGCACGAAGGGCGGGATGCTGGCCAGTACGGTGACGAGGCCGGTCAGCCCCCGGTCCAGCGCCCCGCCCTGCGCCCGGCCGGCGCGGATGCCGGCCAGCGCGCCCAGCAGCAGATAGACCGGCATCGCGCCAAGGATCAGCAGCAGTGTCCAGGGCAGACTTTCCGCGACCAGCGCCGCGACCGGGCGGGCGTGGCGGATCGAGTGGCCCAGATCCCCGCGCAGCAGATCGCCCAGCCAGTCGCCCAATTGCCGGCCCCAGCCTGCCGTAAGCCCCAGCCGCTCGCGCAGCGCCGCGAGCTCGGCGAGGCTCAGGCTTTGCGCGTGGTCCGAGGCCAGCATGGCCTGCAACGGATCGCCGGGCAGCAGCCGGGGCAGGGCGAAGGTCGTCAGCGCGACCAGCCCCAACACCGCCAGCCGGGCCAGCAGGTTCATGGCCAGTGCCGGGGCGCGGCCCCGCCGGATGCCCGCTGGTGCCTCGGTCATTCCGGCAGGAAGGCCGACTTGTCTATGGCGGTAGGAATGCCGATCCGCGCCCCGTCGGGCATGAACTCCAGCGCGATCCGCCCGCCATGGGCCGAGGCCATCACCGGGTCGATCAGCATCAGCGAGGGCAGTTCCTCGGCATAGAGCCGCTGGAAGGCGCGCAGATGTGCCAGCCGCTTCTCGGGCGTGGCGGCTTGCCGGGCGGCCTCGAGCGCGGCGGCGATGCGGCCGTCCCCGGCATAGCGGTCGGCGCTCCACGCGTCGCCCGTGACGCGGCTGGCGATGTCCCCCGGGTCGCCGGTGGTGCTGACCGAGGCGATGAGCAGGTCGTAATCGCCGCCGGGCGGGACCGCTTGCAGGGCGGTGCGCTCCATCAGCCGCAGCTCCACGCCGAAGCCGAAGCCTTCGAGCTGGTCGGCGACGACCTGCGCCACCCGCGCCTGGCTTTCGTCCGAGATCAACCGCAGCGTGACCGGGGCGCCGTCCCGCTGCCATCGGCCCGTGCCGTTACGCGCGAAGCCCTGCGCCTCGAACAGCGTCGCCGCGATGGCGGGATCGTGCGGCCAGACCGGATCGGTGCGGTCCTCGCGCCAGGGCGAGCCCTGTTGGAAATAGCCTGTCTCGGCCAGCGCGCCGGCGCCGTTCGGTGCGGTGATGTCAAGGATCGCCAGCCGGTCCAGTGCCTGGGCCAGCGCCTGGCGCAGCGTGCGGGCGCCGAACATGCCCTGGTGGTTGAAGGCGATCTTGGTCACATGCCCGCTGCGCGCCCGGACGACATGCAGCCCCTGCGCCTCGACCCCCGCGGCGCGCTCGACCGGCAGGTCCGAGATCACGTCCACCTCGCCGCCGCGCAGGGCGCGGATCGCGGCATCGGGCGCCATCGTGACGATCATCAGCCGGGTGAATTTCGGCGCGCCGGCGTAATGGTCCGGCACCGCCTCGAGCATGTAGCGGCCCTGCGCCTTGTCATAGCTGGCCAGCCGATAGGGGCCGCTGCCGGTCGCGGCCTCGGGCGCGGTAAAGCGTTCGGGCGCGTCCTCGGCGGCATAGACATGCTCGGGCAGGATCGGCAGCGCCGTGAGCAGGCCCGAAACCAGCCCCGCATCCCGGCTTTTCAGCGTGATGCGCAGGTGCCGGTCCGACAGCGCCTCGGCCCCGGCGACATTCTTCAGCGTGACGAAGGGATAGGGGTGGCGCGCCATATAGGCGAAGGTGAAGGCGGCGTCCCGAGCCGTCACCGGCCTGCCGTCGTGCCAACTTGCGCGGCCGTCCATCTGCAGATCGGCGGTCAGCCCGTCCGCCGAGATCGTCCAGCTGGCGGCCAGTCCCGGCGCCGGCCGGCCTTGCCGGTCCTGCGACACGAGGCTGTCGAAGACATAGGTCATGTAGAGATAGGCGATGCCGTTGCGCGTGTGCAGATAGGGCGCGAGCATGCCGCGGTCGGCCCTGCTGTCGGTGATGATCAGCGGCCTGTCCTCTTGGGCCAGGACCGGGGCGGAAAGCAGGGCGGCCAGCGTAAGCAGCGCAATGCGGAAAAGGCCGGACATCTCAGACCCCCACGGTTGCCGGTTCCGGCCATTGCTTGCGCACCAGCGTCAGCAGGTCGTATTGCGCGGCAAGCCGGCCCTTGTCGTCCAGCACCCGGCAGATCCAGCGGACCTCGCCAAAATCGGCGCCGGGGCGGGGGATGATCTGCTTGCAGGTCATCTCGACATGCAGCGCGGTGCCGAAATAGACCGGCGCATAAAAGCGCAGGGCGTCGCTGCCCAGGTTGGCCAGCACCGGGCCCGGCGCGGGATCGACCAGCAACCCGTTGGCGAAGGACACGACCAACTGGCCATGTGCCACCCGATCCTCGAAGAAGGGATGGGCACGCGCCGCCTCGGCGTCCATATGGGCATAGAACAGGTCGCCGGTCAGATGGGCGAAATGCTCGACATCCGCCTGGGTGATCCGGCGCGAGGCGGTGACCAGCCGGTCGCCGGGGCACAGCGCGCCGAGCACCTTGCGGAAGGGATGGCCGTCCTGTCGCACCGGCGCGCCCGGATGCCAGATGCCGGTCAACTCGGTCATCCGTGCGGGCGCGGCGGTGATCTCGACCCGCACCATGAAGCGCAGTGCCCGGTCGGAACAGGGCGAGACCCGCGTCGTCTGGTCCAGCACCGCCTTGCCGACATGGCCGCCGAGCGCGCGCAGCGTGCCGCAAAGAAAGCCCTCATCCTGCGAGATCAGGTGCAGGTCGCCCGGACAGGCCCGGCGGGCCAGCGCCGCCGCCTGTTCGGGGGCGTCATAGGGTGCCAGCAGCACGTCGAGACCTGCCAGCGCCCGCGACAACTCGCGCGGCAGAATGACCATCGGCGCCGGCAGGCCGGGGGTGGTGTTCGAAAGGGCTTGGTCAATGAAATCCCGAAGCGCTGGCGAATCCGGGCCGAGATCCGGCCCCAGGATCGCCAGCATCTGTCCCTGCGCCGAGCGCTCCAGCATGACCTCGCCCGCCGCGATCAGCGGGTGATGCTGCAGGGCAAAGGCCCCCGGGGTCAGGCGGGACAGGCAGATCACATCCTCGGGCGACAGATGCGGCGCCAGTTCGGCAGGGCTGGCGGCGATGGCTTGCAGCGCGCCCTTGGGCAGCAGGCCGCGGGCGGCGATGGTTTCCGCAAGCCCGGCCAGCGGCCCATGCTCTGGCGCGCAGAACAGACAGGGCAGGCCCGACAGGATCGCCGCGCCCATCGCCTCGATCATCTGCGGCGCGTCGCTGCCGCACAGGAAGGCGACGCCCGCCCGCGGCATCATCACCCGCTGCGTCAGCGCATCGCCCGCCTCGCGCGGCTGGCCGCAGGGAATCAGCTTGCCGGACGGATAATCGCGCAGGCAGGCCGCCGCCATGCTGGCCGCCATGGCCAGCGGACCTTCCAGCCCAACTCCCTCGGGCACCTTGAGCAGATCCTTGCCCAGCCGGCGCAGCAGTTGCGCGCGCTCATGCAGGTCCAGCGCGGCCAGCGCGTCGCGGCCTGCCTCGCGCGACCGGGCCACGGCCCGCGCTATGGCGGCGCAACCGGCATGGCTTTCGAATTCTCCAAGATGTCGCGTCTTCATGGCGAGCGCCTTTCCGTCATCCCGCTGCCAGTGACCACGCCTGCCGCGCCCGCACCAATCGATTCTTTCGAGTGCAGCCCTCAGGATTTCCGATGGTTTCACTAGGATATAAGGGATCGGGAGGGCTGCCCTCAGCACATCCGATTTGACCGCTGCCCGGCTTCGGACAAGGCTGCCGGCAATGCAACCTGCACAGGTAGCCGCACCCCCTGACACTATCCCTTTCTCAAGGAGGAAACGGGTGGACAATATTGCCTTGTCGGAAAAGGAAGACCTCCACAACCAGTTCGGAGAAACCGAGGAAATCGGCGGCAACCATTATCGCGCCTATGTCGGGCCGCCGAACTACTACGACCTGATCGGGGCGACGCAGTTCTATCTGCTGACGCTTTTCGGCATGCGCGAGACATCGAGCCTGCTGGACATCGGCTGCGGCTCGTTGCGCGGCGGGCGTTTCGCCATCATGTATCTGCGGCCCGGCCGCTATTACGGCATCGACCCCGAGGAATGGGCCATCAGGGACGGGCTGAAAAGCCATTTCAACGAAGAACTCGTCCAGCGCCGCAAGCCGAATTTCGTCATCGACGGCGATTTCGCCTTCACGAAATTCGGCCGCAAGTTCGACCTGATGATGGCCCATTCGATCTTTACCCATGCGCCGCAATGGCAGATCGCCAAATGCATGGCCGAGGCGAAAAAGGTCATGGTGCCCCAGACGGTGTTCCTGGCCACTTTCTTCGAGACGCTGGACGGCAGCGATTACCAGGGCGACGCCTGGCTGTATCCCGATATCGTGCGCTATCGCAGGGAAACCATCGCGCAGATCGTCCATGAGGCGGGGCTGGAATGCCACCATGTCGAATGGCCGCATCCCTTCAACCAGAAATGGATCGCCGTGACCCTGCCCGGCGCCGGGCTGGATGTCGCCCGCGCGCTGTCCGGCCAGATCTATTCCTACGAGGCGACGCTGGAGCGTCGTCGGACCGACACGACCTGGCCCGGCTCGGCCACGAACTGAAAGGAGGGCTCGATGTCCGATTCCGAAAACCGCAAGCCGCGCATCCTGATCGGGGTCACCGGCTCGGTCGATGCGATGCTGGTGCCGGGCTATGTCCGGGCGATCCGCGAGGGGCTGGACTGCTCGATCTCGGTGATCCTGACGCCGGATGCGAGGAATTTCGTCAATACCGACAGCCTGTCGCTGATCGTCGAGCGGGTGATCTGCGGCGAAAGCCCCAGGGACTGGGCGACCGACCGGCCGGGGCTGATCGCGGCGGCGCATGACCTGATGATCGTGCTGCCGGCGACCGCGAACACGTTGGCGGCGGCGGCGGCCGGAACCTCGATGAACCGGCTGACGATGATGTTCCTGGTCGGCAATTTCCCCATCGTCTTCTTCCCGGTCATGGGCCCGGCCATGTGGGACCGCCCGGTCGTGCGTCGCAACGTGGCCGCGATCCGCGAGGACGGGCACGAGGTCATCGAGCCCGCCTGGCGCGAGCAATACGAGCCGCATTACGGCCGCATGTATGGCCATTACACCCTGCCCGAGCCGGCGGATGTGCTGGCGGTGATCCGGCGCAAGCTCGGCATCGAGGCCGGGCGGGCGTTCGCTGCCCAATAGGCGGGGCCAATAGACGGAGGACAGTCAGATGGAAGACGTCGCCGGCGGCTTTTGCCCCGCGCAAGGCGCGCGCCCTGCCGCCGTGGACTGGCCCCGCGCCGTCCGCCTGCTGCATCTGTCCCGCGCGCTGGACGAGTTGGAGGAGACCCGGCTGGTGCCGCAGCGCAAGGTGCTCTACCAGTTCTCGGCGCGCGGGCACGACCTGGCGCAGATCCTGCTGGGCCTGCAACTCGACGATCCGCATGATGCGGTCTGCGGCTATTACCGTTCGCGCCCGATGCTGCTGGCGCTGGGGCTGGAGCCGACCGAGGCGCTGGTCTCGGCCATGGCGCGGTCGGGGGGCTATTCGGACGGGCGCGACATCGGCGTCGTCTTCAACCTGCCCAATCCCGGCGGTCCCTCGGCGCTGCCGATGTCGGGCGGTGTCGGCACGCAATACACGCCGACCGCCGGCTGGGCGCAGGCGATCCGCTATCATGCCGAGGTGCTGGGCCAGCCCGGCTACGACCGCGCCATCGCGGTGGCGCTGGGGGGCGACGGCTCGGTCGCCTCGAACGGATTCTGGTCGGCGCTGGGGGCGGCGACGGTGGGCCGGCTGCCGATGCTGTTCTGCATCGAGGACAACGGCTACGGCATCTCGGTGCCCTCGGGCGTGCAGGTGCCGGGCGGCAATATCGCCGCCAACCTGTCGGGCTGGCAGGGGCTGGCGATCCTTGACGGCGATGGCGCCGACCCGGCCGAGGCTGCGGTGCTGACGGCCGAAGCGGTGGATCATGTGCGCGACAGCCGCGCGCCGGTGCTGCTGCGGCTGTCTGTGCCGCGGCTTCAGGGCCACAGCTATCAGGATACCCAAGGCTACAAGCCGCAGGAACTGGTGGCCCGCGAATGGTCGCGCGATCCCCTGCCGCGCCTGCACGCGCATCTGGTCCCGGCGCTGATGTCGCAGGCGGAGTGGGAGGGCCATGCCCGCGCCGTGCAAGAGCAGGTGGCCGCGGCGCTGGCCCGCGCGGAATCCGTGCCGCCCGCCGCGCCCCAGACGGTGACCCGCCATGTCCGATACCAGGGCGAGATGCAGCGCATGGGCGGCCAGCACCCACTGGGCTACAGGCCGCCGGCTTTCACCGACAGCCCCTGCGCCGAGGGCCAGCGCATCAACATGGTGACCGCCATCCGCCGCGTGCTGGAGCAGGAGATGGCGCTGAACCCGCGCGTCGCCGTCTTTGGCGAGGATGTCGGCCCCAAGGGCGGCGTCCATGCCGCGACGCTGGGATTGCAGGAAAAGTTCGGCGCATTGCGGGTCTTCGACACCTCGCTGTCCGAAGAGGGCATCATCGGCCGCGCCGTGGGCATGGCGCTGGCCGGGCTGGTGCCGGTGCCCGAGATCCAGTTCCGCAAATATGCCGACCCGGCGGCCGAGCAGCTCAACGATTGCGCCACCCTGCGTTGGCGCACCGCCAACCGTTTCACCGCGCCCATCGTGGTGCGGATGCCCATCGGCTATTTTCGATGCGGCGATCCCTGGCACAGCCAGACGAACGAGGTCGCCTTTGTCCACCAACCCGGCTGGGTCGTTGCCGCGCCCTCGAACGCGGCCGATGCGGCGGGCCTCTTGCGCGCGGCGCTGCGCGGCAACGATCCGGTGGTCTTCCTGGAGCATCGCGAGATGCTGGACCACCCTTCGGCGCGCCGGCCATGGCCTGGCGACGGCTATGTCCTGCCCTTTGGCCGCGCCGCCATCACCCGGCGGGGCGAGGATGCGACGGTGGTCACATGGGGCGCCATGGTCAACCGCTGCGAGGCGGCGTCCGAGGGGCTTTCGGTCGAGATCATCGACCTGCGCACGCTGATGCCCTGGGATGCCGAGGCGGTGCTGGCTTCGGTCCGCCGCACCGGGCGCTGCCTGATCGTGCACGAGGACCTGCGCACCGCCGGCTTCGGCGCCGAGATCGCCGCCACCGTCGCCGACGAGGCCTTCGACGCACTGGATGCGCCGGTCGCACGGCTGGCCATGCCCGACATTCCCAGTCCGCACCATCCGGCGCTGCTGGAGCATGTCGTTCCCTCGGTCGCGGCCATCCGCGCGCGGCTGGACGAATTGCTGGAGTTCTGAATGGGCTTGATCGAGGTCATCGTGCCCGCCGAGCAGGAGGGCAGCCGTGCTGTCGTGCGCCACTGGCTGAAGCGGCCGGGCGAGCGGGTCGCGCAGGACGATCCGCTGGTCGAGCTGGAGACCGACAAGGTCACGCAGGAGATCGCCGCACCGGCCGCCGGGATCCTGCACGAGATCGTCATGCAATCCGACGAAATCGTCACCCCCGGCGCGGTGCTGGCCCGGATCGACCCCACGAGCGATCCCGTGGCACCCCCGGCCGGGGCGCCAGCCGCCGCGCGCCAGCACTCTCCGGCCGTGCGGCGGCTGGCGGCGGAATACGGCATCGACCCCGGCGATATCGCCGGCAGCGGCAAGGGCGGCCGCGTCACCCGCGAGGACATGCAGGCCGCGCATCGCGCCCGCGGCGGCACGCCCGCGCCGCAGTCCTGTTCGCGCCGGGTGCCGCATTCGCCGATGCGGCTGGCCATTGCCCGCAACATGGCGGAATCGGTCGCCCGCGCCCCGCATGTCACGGCGCTGGCCGAGGTCGATTTCACCGCCGTCACCCGCCACCGCGCGCATCTCAAGCCGCTGCTGGCGGCGCAGGGGATCAATTTGTCCCTGACCCCCTATCTGGTCGTGGCCGCCGCCGCCGCCCTGCGCGCCGTGCCCGAGGTCAACAGCCATTGGCACGAGGATGCGCTGGAGATCCATGCCGACGCGAATATCGGCATCGGTACCGCCCTGGGCGATGCCGGGCTGGTGGTGCCGGTGATCCGCAAGGCGCAGGACCTGACGCTGGAAGAGGTGGCGGGGCAATTGCAGGAATTGACGGCCCGCGCCCGCGCCGGCCGGCTTTCGGCGGCCGAGATGGCGGGCGGCAGCTTCACCATCTCGAATCACGGCACCTCGGGGACGTTGCTGGCCGCGCCGGTCATCCTGCATGACGGGCAATCGGCGATCCTGGGCGTCGGGAGGCTGGAAAGGCGGGCAGTGGTGCGCGACGCGGGCGGCGCCGAGGCGCTGGCGATCCGCACCATGGCGCATGTCACGCTGACCATCGACCACCGGGCGCTGGACGGCCACCAGACCGGCCGCTGGCTGTCCGCATTCGCCGCGCGGATCGAGGGATGGGAGGCTCCGCCCGGATGATCCCTCCTCGGCCAAGCTGAGATCTGCCTTCAGTTTTTGCGATTTGTGCCCGGCAGAGCGGTTTTTCTATTCTGCGCCCGGCCCTTGTCTCCCAGCCAGCGCATTCAGGCGTCCAGCCCCGGCCCCGGCAGCGGCAGTATCTGTTATGGAGAAACAACCCGATGGCGTTCCAAACCCATCCCGGCAGCGTCGCGGCCCTGGCCGCCCTGCTGGCAAGCCCAGTGCTGGCACAGGACAGCAGCGTGACCCTGTCGCCGGTCACGATCGTGAGTTCGGCCGATGACGAGACCATCTCGGAGACGATCACCGCCGAAGAGATCGAGACCCGCCAGCCCGCGACGCTGAACGAGCTTTTCGCGCAAAGCCCCGAGGTCGTGGTCAGCGGCGCCAATCGCATGGCGGCGCAAAAGATCTATGTCCGCGGTATCGAGGAGACCATGCTGAACGTCACCGTGGACGGGGCGAAGCTGGGCGGCAACATGTATGCCCATTCCGGGAATTTCGGCATCGACCCGGACCTCCTGAAGCGCGTCGAGGTCGAGGCCGGCGCCGGCTCCGCACTGGCTGGCCCGGGGGCGTTGGGCGGGGCCATCCGCTACGAGACCAAGGACCCCGAGGACCTGCTGCTGCCCGGCCGCGATCAGGGATACATGCTGAAGCTTTCGGCCCAGACCAATGGCCGGCGCGTGACGCCGGGGCTGGCTTTCTACGGCACCCCGGACGAGCGGTTCGGCTATCTGGTCTACCTGACGAAATCCTGGGCCGACGACTACAAGGATGGCGAGGGCAACAAGGTCGCCGATACCGGCAACGACCCGCTGGACGCGCTGGTCAAGCTGCGCTTCCGCCCGGCCGATGGGCATGAGCTGAGCTTCAGCACCACGTATCGCCGCGATAACGGCCGGCGGGCCTATCGCTCGAATTTCGGCATTCCGCCCGGCCTGCCCGATGCCATCCCCGAGGATCAGAAGCTGGGCTGGCGCTCGACCTCGGTCAGCTATCGCTACAATCCTGCGGGGGATCCGCTGGTCGACATGACGGTCTCGGCCTATGACACCCACAGCCGCCTGTTGCGCGACATCGAGGTCCGGCAGGTTTCGGAATGGGACACGCGCGGGCTGGACATCCGCAACCGCTCGGATTTCGGCCAGGTCGCGCTGACCTATGGCTACGACTACGGCTGGACGCGGTCGCGTGGGGAAAGCGGAGCCGGGCTTGGCGGCTCCGAACGCGGCGAAAACCACGGGCTCTATGTCCAGGCCGATTACACCCCGACCGAGCAATGGCTGCTTTCGGCCGGGCTGCGCTATGACCGCGCCA
Organism: Paracoccus denitrificans; assembly: GCF_900100045.1. GTDB lineage: Bacteria > Pseudomonadota > Alphaproteobacteria > Rhodobacterales > Rhodobacteraceae > Paracoccus > Paracoccus denitrificans. The sequence goes on from NZ_FNEA01000027.1 coordinate 15,672, forward strand.
CGCTCAGGGACCTGAACGGCAACGACTACAAGGGCGTGCATTTCAGCCCGAACCTGCGGCTGCGCTATGAGCCGACCGAGGGGCTGGCGCTGTTCGCCTCGTGGGGCGAGGCCTTTCGCGGCGTGCAGCCTGTCGAGGGGCTGACATTGATCTGGCCGCTGGGGCTGGGACCGCAGACCGACACCTCGCTGACCGGAGAGTTGGCGCGCACGGCGGAACTGGGCGCCGAATGGGACCGCGACGGCTGGCGCGCCGGGATCAGCGGCTTCACCTCGAAGATCGAGGACAAGATCCGCTCGTGGCAGGGCCGCGGCAGCCCGTGGTTCCGCGAAAACGACGGCGAGATCGAATCGCGCGGCATCACCGCCCATCTCGGCCGCAGCTGGCAGAACTGGTCGGCCGACCTGCGCTTCAGCCACATCGACGTGAAATACAATGACGAGCCGGTCAGCCCCGGCGACTGGCTGGACGGCGTGACGCCCGGCGGCGACAAGATCGTCCTGGCGCTCGGCTACCAGATGCCCGCGCAGAACCTAGAGATCGGCTGGACCAGCACCGTCGTGCTGAAGCAGACCGACCTGCCGGCCGATTTCCAGCTTGACGAACTGCCCGGCTATGACGTGCACGACCTGACCGTCACCTGGCGCCCGGCCCGGAACCAAAGCTATAGCCTGGCGCTGACCAATATCTTCGACGAGCAATATCTGGACCATTCGACCGCCTATTACGGCGTCGATGGCTGGTCGAACCTCTATGAAACGGGCCGCAGCCTGCGTCTGTCGGGCACGATCCGCTTCTGATGCTGGCGGGCGCCCACAGCGATGCCCGGCCGCGCCCCGGCCGGGCATCGACCATCCAGGACCAAGGAGGATGCGTGATGCAACCGAAACCACAGTCGCCGGACGAACAGGCGCCGGACGAACAAGCGCCGGTGACGCATTGGGCGCTGGTCGCGCTGGCCATGGCGATGCTGCTGTCCTCGCTGGGGATCAGCATTCCCAACGTGGCGCTGCCGACGCTGGCCGATGCCTTTCGGACGGGGTTGCCGCAGGTGCAATGGGTGGTGCTGGCCTATCTGCTGGCGATCACCGTGCTGATCGTCAGCGCCGGCCGGCTGGGCGACATCGCCGGCCACCGCCGCGTGCTGTGCTGGGGTCTGGCCGGTTTCGCGCTCGCCTCGACGCTTTGTGCCATGGCGCCGACGCTGCCGGCGCTGGTCGCGGCGCGGGCGCTGCAGGGTGCGGCGGGGTCGATCCTGATGGGCCTGACCGTGGCGCTGGTGCGCACCAGCGTTTCCAAGGAGCGCACCGGCAGCGCCATGGGGCTGCTGGGCACCATGTCGGCCATCGGCACGGCGGCGGGGCCGACGCTGGGCGGGCTGTTGATCTCGGGCCTCGGCTGGCGGGCGATCTTTGCGGTGATGGCGCCGCTGGCGCTGGCCGGGCTTGTCCTGGCGCAACGCTGCCTGCCTGCGGATGCGCAGCGGGGCCGGGTCGATCACCGCGCTTTCGACAAGCCGGGCACGCTGGTCCTTGCCCTGACCCTTGCCGCCTATGCGCTGGCCGTCACCGCCGGGAACGGCGCGTTTCACCGCCGGAACCTGATCCTGCTGGCGCTGGTGGCGCTGGGTCTTGCGCTTTTCGTGCTGATCGAGCGGCGCAGCCCCGCGCCGCTGGTGCGGCTGTCCGCCTTTCGCGACCCGGCGCTGAACGCCGCGCTGGCGATGAGCGCGCTGGTCTCGACCGTCATGATGACGACGCTGGTGGTCGGACCCTTCTACCTGTCGCGGGTGCTGGGCCATCCGGCGGCGGTGGTCGGGCTGGTCATGTCGGTCGGCCCCGCCATCTCGGCGCTGAGCGGGGTGCCGGCGGGGCGGCTGGTGGACCGTTTCGGCGCGAATGCGGTGGTGATCTGGGGGCTGGCGCAGATGGCCGTGGGGGCTTTCGCGCTGGCCGGCCTGCCCAACATGCTGGGCACGGCCGGCTATGTCCTGGCGTTGGCGGTTCTGACCCCCGGCTACCAGCTGTTCCAGGCGGCGAACAATACCGCGGTGATGATGGAGGTGCCGCAGGACCGGCGCGGCGTGATCTCGGGCGTGCTGAGCCTGGCGCGCAATCTGGGGCTGATCACCGGCGCCTCGGCAATGGGTGCGGTCTTTACCCTTGCCTCGGGCAGCGCCAATCCGGCGACGGCCGGGACGGCTTCGGTGGCCCATGGCATGGCCGTGACCTTTGCGCTGGCCGGCGGGCTGGCGCTGCTGGGCCTTGTCATCGCCCTGTCAGGCGGAGCCTTCAATCTGGAGCGGAGCGGCAATACCCCGCCGCGACGGGGGGGTAATTCTTGACCGAAAGACTCGGATCGTTATGATATCCACATTCTCCACCCCCAGCGGTCATCGCAAGGCAACATCGACTGCGGCCATTTTTCGAAGATCTCCGTTATCCGAGGGCCTGGGATGGACATCAACCACCTGAGAACATTCGTTACCGTTGTGCGCGAGGGCAGCATCACCCGCGCCTCCGAAATCCTTTATCGCAGCCAGCCCGCCATCAGCGCGCATATCAAGTCGATGGAGGACAGCCTGGGAATCAAGCTGTTCGAGCGCAATCCCCGCGGCATGACCGTCACCCAGGGCGGCTCGCGCCTGCTCGCGGTGGCGGACAAGCTGCTCGAGCAGCACCAGCGCTTCCTGGAAGAGGCTTGCCGTCTGCGCGGTTGCCTGACCGGCGAGTTGCGTATCGGCGCGGCGCGCTGTTCCAACCGCCAGACCGTGCGCACCCTGCTGACCGAGCTTTATTCGCGTTTCCCCGAGCTTGAGGTCAGGCTGGACCGCGGCCCGTCCTCCTGCGTGCTCAGCGGCATCCGCAACGGCTATCTGGACGCCGGCTTCTATGTCGAGCCGAACGAGGACCAGTCCGATCTGACCACGGTCGAGCTGTCACGCTTCAACGTCTATCTGGCCGGTGCCCCGGAATATGCCGGGCATGTGCGCGACGGCGACTTGACCGGCCTGCAGGACGTGCCCTGCATCTGTCCGCCCGACCGTTCCTGCTATGGCCGCATGGCCGAGACCTTTTTCGAGGAAAGGAACTTCCACCCCCGCCGCATCATCAATGTCGACGACGAGGTGGTGGCGCGCACGCTGATCGCGGACGGGGTCGGCATCGGGGTGATCCATGCGCCCTTGCCGCCCGACGAGCGGATCGTGGTGCTGTCCGAAGTGCGCAACTCGGTCCGCATCGTCTTTGGCTATCTTGCCGAGCGGGCCGAGGATCCGGTGATCGGGGTGATCCGACAGATCCTCGGTTGCGTCGAGCAGAAGCCCGAGCCACAGCGCGCCGCCGGCAAATGCGGCACGCTGCCCCGGCTGGTGCGGAAAACGGCCTGATGGGCGGGATCGCACTTTACAGCCTCTGCGCCGCGGACGGGGTCCGGCACTATTCGCCCCATGTCTGGAAGGCGATCCTGGCACTCAGGCACAAGGGGCTGGAATTCGATCTGCGCCCTGTCTCCTTCGCCGACATTCCCCGCATTGCCGGGGGCGGCTTCGACAGCGTGCCGGTGCTGGACGATCGCGGCCATCGCCTGGGGGACAGCTTCGGCATCGCCCTGCATCTCGAGGCCGCCCATTCCGGGCCCAGCCTGTTTCCCGGCGCCGGCCAGCAGGCGTTGGCGCGGCTGGTCGAGCATCATTGCGACACGGTGCTGAATCCGCCGCTGTCGGTGATCGTGGTGCGTCGGATGCACGACATGATGGACCCGCCCGATCAGGCGCATTTCCGGGCCGCTCGCCAGCGACGGTTCGGCGCCAGCGTCGAGGAACTGGCCGCCCGCTCGGCCGGCGAGGCGGCGCATTTTCCCGAGAAGCTGGCCTTGATGCGCCGGATCCTGACGGGGCAGGACTGGGTGGCGGGCGAAGCGCCGGGCTTTGCCGATCACATCCTGTTCGGCACGCTGCAATGGCATCGCATCTGCATGGGCGCCCCGTTGCTGACGGCCAAGGACCCGGTCGAGCAATGGTTTCGGCGCTGCGCTGCTCACTACGCGATTCCGCTGGCGTCCGGCTAGGCCAGCGCAACCACCTTTTTCGTGGCCGTGCAGCATCCGGGCGACGGCGGCGAGGATTGCGAGGGCCGCGGCCGTTCTATCACGAGGACCTGTCCATCCGCCCGCCGGATTTCTGCGACGATATGCCGGTGCTCCGGCGGTGGTGGCGATCACCAGACAGGGCGGCTGACGGATCGGCCGGAAAGCAAAGAGGGCGGTTTGCCGCCCCCTTTCGTGTCGTGCCTGCGTCAGTGCGTCACGCCGCTGCCGCCGGTCACGGCGATGTTGTAGGGCTTGCCCTCGACCGGCACGGTGCCGCGTTCCGACAGATCCTCGGTCGCGATGCGACGCACCAGACCCGCGTTGGGGTCGGTGACGACGATTTCGTCCCCGGCCATGGCGATGCGCGGGCGCGGGTCGTTCCAATGCCCGTCCATGGAATAGGGCTCGGTCACCTTGGCGCTGGCGACGATCTCGGCCTTCAGCAGGTCGATGCGGTGCAGGCTGCCGTCCTCGGTCAGCACGTAGCCGGTCGAGGGCTTGGCCGGGTCGAGCGCGAAATCCACCCGGCGGAAGGGCAGCTTGATGTAGCGGTAATGCGGCTCGTCCACCGGGTCGATGACCACCAGCCCGTCGGGGCCGTAATTGCCCAGAAACACCTGGATGCCGGTCGAGCCCAGTAGGGTGCCGGTGGTCACGCCCTGCGGCAGGTCGGCGGGATAGGGCAGCAGCTTGTATTCCGAGCCGTTCGCGCCGGCCTTGACGGTCAGTACGCCCTCCTTGCAGCCGGCGGCCAGATAGGCGCCCGAGAAGGCCTCGCCGTGGATGCCGGTGCAGGTGGCCAGATTGCCGGCCGGATTGCCCTCGGCATCAAAGGCTTGCAGGCCCAGACGCGGCACCGAGGCGTCGCCCTCGACCTTCTCGTCCGAGGCGACGGTGGACAGCCAGTTGCCCCCCAGGGGCGCGACGAAGCCGTGATGGGCGCGGGCCTGCGGGAACCTGCCCGGCTCGGCCTTGCCTTCCGCCAGCGCGTGGCCATCGAGGATCTCGGCATAGCCGCCCTGGTCGTAGTTCAGCACCACCTTGCCGTCATGCTCGACCAGGTGGAAGGGCCGCGGCCCGGTCAGGCTGGCGTCGATGGCCGCGGGATCGCCGACCTCGATGTCGCGGTGATCGCCGTGGTCGTGGAACGAGATGCCGCTGCGGATGAACTGCACCGTATCGGCATCGGACTGCACCGCGGCCACCACCGCGCCACCTGCAACGGAATAGAGTTTGACCTGGCCGGTGGTCGGGAAGGTCCAGCGATGATCGGGTTCGGCCAGGTCGAACGCCGTGACCTGGCCCTTTTCATGATCGCCGACGAAGACGCGGTAAAGCGTCACGTCCTCATGATCGTGGTCATGGTCCTGCGCGAAACCCGCGCCGGCCAAGGTCAGGGCAAGGGCGCTGGCGCCCGCGAGATGTCTGAGCATGGAAAGTCTCCTTGATGGGGTTCGGGGGAGGGCGCCGGGACGGGCGCAGGCTGGTCCCGGCGGAAATCTGGTCAGCGGGCGGCCAGCGCCGCGGCGATGGCGCCGGCGTTGTGGCGCATCATCGCGATGTAGTTGGACGCCGGGCCGTCCGGCCCGGACAGCGCGTCTGAATAGAGCGTGCCTGCCAGCGGCAGTCCGGCCTCGCGCGCGATCTGCTCCAGCAGCCTGGTGTCGCTGATGTTCTCGGCGAAGATGGCGGAGGCATTGCGGGCGCGGATCTCGCGGATCAGTCCCGCCACATCGGCCGCAGCGGCCTCGGATTCGGTCGAGACGCCCTGCGGCGACAGGAAATGCACGCCATAGGCGGCCTCGAAATAGCGGAATGCGTTATGGGCCACGACCACGGTGCGGCGGTCTTGGGGCAGGGCGGCGATGGCGGCGCGGATCTCGGTATCGAGGGCGTCCAGTTCGCCGATGTAGCGGGCCGCATTCGCCTGATAGGCGGCGCAGCCTTCGGCATCGGCCGCGCAGAAGGCGGCGGCGATGTTCTGTACATAGACCTTGGCATTCGGCACCGCTTGCCAGGCATGGGGATCATGCGCGCCGGCATGGAAGACCGCCTTGCCGTCGATATAGTGGTAATGGCCGCCGCCCGGCTCCTCCATCGTCTCGACCCCGTCGGTCAGGGTGGCGACGGCGGCATCGGTTCCGCTGGCGGCGATCAGGCGGGTCAGGAAGCCCTCGAATTCCAGCCCGTTGGTCAGCACCACATCGGCGCCGGCCAGCGCGATCGCGTCGGCCGGGCGGGGCTCATAGACATGCGTGTCGGAATCCGGGCCGACCAGCACGTTCAGCCTGATCCGGTCGCCGCCCACCTTTGCCGCGAAATCGCCGATGATCGAGAAGGTGGCGACCACGTCCAGCGGTTCCGCCTGTGCAGCCGCTAGGGATGAAAACGTCATGATCGAACATGTGGCGATGCGGAAGAGCCAGTCTTTCATGGGATATCCTTTCATGGCGTCAGGCCGTCCGATGATGGCGGCGGGGCAGGGCGGGCCGCAGCACGCCGCGCGGCCCCGCCAGAAGCGAGACGAGATAGACCACCCCGGCCGAGAGGATGATCGCCGGTCCCGAGGGGAGGCTGGCGTGATAGGACAGCAAGAGCCCGCCCAGCGAGGAGACGATGCCGATCCCGACCGAGACGACACACATCGCCAGGACATCGTTCACCCAGAACCGCGCCGCAGCACCGGGCAGGATCATCAGCCCCACCGACAGCAGCGTGCCGAGCGCCTGAAACCCCGCGACGAGGTTCAGCACCACCAGCCCCAGAAAGGCGAAATGCACCGCCCCGCCGAGGCGCGAGACCGAGCGCAGGAACAGCGGGTCGAGGCACTCCGCCACCAGCGCGCGCCACAGCAGCACCGTGGTCGCCAGCGTGACCGAGGCGACAAGCCCGATCAGCCACAGCGCATCGTCGTTCAGCGCCAGCACCGTGCCGAACAGAACATGCATCAGATCGACGCTGGAGCCGCGCAGGCTGACCATGACGACCCCGATGGCCAGCGAAACCAGGTAGAAAGCCGCCATCGAGGCGTCCTCCTTCTGCACCGTCAGCCGTGCCACGGCGCCGGCGCCAAGCGCCACGATGGCGCCCGCGATCAGCCCGCCGATGGTCATCGGCACAATCTCCAGCCCGTAAAGCATGAAGCCCGCCGCCGCGCCCGGCAGGATGGCATGGGACATGGCGTCCCCGGTCAGGCTCATCCGGCGCAGCATCAGGAAGACCCCGACCGGGCAGGCCGAGAGCGACAGCAGCAGCGCCCCCGCCAGCGCCCGCTGCATGAAGGCGAATTCCATGAAGGGCGCCACGACCCCGTCGACCATCACGCCACCCCTCTGACCGGGGCGGGCGACGGCTCGCACCAGGGCGCCTTTTCGTCCCAGGCTTCCTGAAACTGCCGGGCGCGTCGCATGTTGTCGGGTGTGACGACCTCGGCGGTGGATCCCCAGGCGATGGGGCGGCGGGCAAGCAGCAGCGCCTGCGGGAAATGCGCCCGCACCAGATCGAGATCGTGGACGACCACGACCACCGTGCGCCCTTCGCCATGCCAATGCAGGATCAGGCCGATCAGGTCGCGGATGGTCTTTTCGTCGATGGCGTTGAAGGGCTCGTCGAGCAGGATCAGATCGGCATCCTGCACCAGAACCCTGGCGAACAGGGCGCGCTGCAACTGTCCGCCCGACAGGCTGTCGATGGGGCGGGTCTCGAAGCCTTCCAGCCCCACGGCGCGCAAGGCATCCGCCACGGCACGGCGATCCTCGGCCCGGTGCCGGCCCAGCAGGCCGCGCTCGCGCCACAGGCCAAGCGCCACCAGGTCCACCACCCGCGCCGGAAAGCTGCGGTCCAGTTCGGATTGCTGCGGCAGGTAGGCAAGGCTGGCATCTGTGGCGACCCGGCAAGTGCCGCTCATCGGTGCCAGCAGGCCGGTGATGCATTTGACCAGCGTCGACTTGCCCGACCCGTTCGGCCCGACCACGGCCGTCAAGGTGCCGCGCTCCAGCTTGCCGCTCAGGTGATGGATGGCGGCATGGCTGCCGTAGCCCGCCGTCAGATCCTCGAAGGCGATACAGGCATCCGCCGGGCAGGGGGGCTTTTTCGGATCGGTTCTGGGCATCACTGGATAGCGGACTCGATATTTTGGTGATGTTATTACATTACTAAACCGGAACGGCAAGCCATGCCGCGCCGGTCGTCCGAAAAGCCGCAGGACCCGCGGCGAGAGGGCAAAGCATCAGCGGGGAAATGCCGAGGCGCCGGTTTTGTGATTTGTCCAGATCGGCATCGCGGCATAAGGCATGCCCCATGCGCTGTCTCCGGCCTGTCCTGCTGTCCCTGCTGTCGGTCCTTGCCCTTGCAAGGGCCGAGGCGCATCCGCATGTCTTCATCGACACCGGGCTGACGTTCCGCTTCGACGGCGAGGGCAGGCTGGGTGCCGTCAGCGTGGTCTGGGCCTTCGACGACTTCTCGTCGATGCTGATGGTCGAGGATATGGAGATGGACAAGGACGGCGACGGCGTGCTGACGGATGACGAGATCGCCCGCCTCACTGCCATGTTCAGCGACTGGCCCGAGGATTTCGCCGGCGATCTCTACCTGACCCGCGACGGCAAGCCGGTCGCGCTGTCGGGACCGCTGGACGTTGCCGTCCGCTATCAGCAGGGCAGGATCGTCGTGACCCATATCCGCGCGCTTCTGGACCGGATCCGACCCGAGGATGAGCGGATCGAGGTGCAGGTCTATGACCCGACCTATTACACCTTCTACGATCTCGTCGGGACGCTTGAAATCAGGGGCCGGGACGACTGCCGCGTCCAGATCGAAAAGGCCGACATCGCCGCAGCGCAGCGCAAATATGGCGACGAATTGGCCAAGGTGTTCAATTTCCTGTCGGGCTATGTGCAGCCCGACGGGCTGGAGAACATGGCGATCTCGCCCATCGACCTCAAGGAGACCCTGCTGGAGCTGATCGCCCGCGAGGCCGAATTCGCCCGCCGCGGCCGGCAGGCCGAGATCTGGGCCAAGATGAACAGCCTGATCGACAAGGACGTGATCGAGGCGCTTTATGCCGCGAGCCAGGCGGACGTCAGGATCAACCTGGTGATCCGCGGCATCTGCGGGCTGCGCCCCGGCATCGCCGGCCTGTCCGAGAACATCCGGGTGAAATCCATCGTCGGGCGCTTTCTGGAGCATTCACGGATCGTCTGCTTCGGCAACGGCTTCGGCCTGCCATCCAAGCGCGCCCGGGTCTTCATCAGCTCGGCCGACTGGATGGGCCGCAACCTGAATCGCCGGGTCGAGACGCTGATCGAATGCTTCAACGAGACGGTGAAGGCCCAGATCACCAGCCAGGTCATGGCCGCGAACATGGCCGACGAGGCGCAAAGCTGGCTCTTGCAGCCCGACGGGCGCTATCTGCGTTATCTGCCGGCGGGACGGGACGACCTGTTTTCCTGTCACAAGTTCTTCATGGAAAACCCGTCACTGTCGGGACGCGGCAGTGCGGGTGCCCGCGACGTTCCGGCGCTCATGCACTCGACGGATTGACGCAAGGGGGGCATTTGCCCCATCCAAGGCGCGCGCCCAGGCGTGGTAACGGAATCGAGAGGAACCCGATGAACGGCATCGTGACCGCAAGCGGAGAAACCATCGAACCCTTCGGGCGCTCGCTGTTCGAGCGCGCCTCGGAACGGGCATTGAGCCGGGTCGGCGTGGTCGACGTGGGCTCGAACTCGATCCGCATGGTGGTCTTTGACGGGGCGGCGCGTTCGCCGGCCTATTTCTACAACGAAAAGGTCATGGCCGGGCTGGGCTCGGGCCTTGCCACCACCGGCCGGCTGAACCCCGAGGGGGTGCGCCGCGGCATGGCGGCGCTGCGCCGTTTTGCGGTCCTGGCCGACAGCATGGGGATCAAGCCGCTGACCTGCGTCGCCACCGCCGCCGTGCGCGAGGCCGAGGACGGCCCGGCCTTTCGCAAGGCGGTCGAGAAGGAGACCGGGCTGAAGCTTCTGGTCATCGACGGTGAGGAGGAGGCGCGGCTTTCCGCGCAGGGCGTCCTGCTGGGCTGGCCGGAGGCCAAGGGGCTGGTCTGCGACATCGGCGGCAACTCGATGGAACTGGCCGAGGTGGCGAACGGCAAGGTCGGCCGCCGCATCTCGACGCCGCTGGGTCCGTTCCGGCTGCAACAGGTCAAGGGTGGCGCCTCGGGCCTGCGCGACCATATCCGCGATACCATCGAGGCCGCAGCAGAGCGGCTGGGGCGCGGGCACGAGCAGATCTATCTGGTCGGCGGCTCGTGGCGGGCCATCTCGCGGCTGGACATGGAACGGGCGAAATACCCCATGACCGTGCTGCACGAATACCGCATGTCGCCCCAGGCCGTCGCCGATACGGTGAAATGGATCGGCGACAAGACCGTCACGGAAATGCGGACGATGACCGGCATTTCGCAAGGCCGGATGGAGCTGGTGCCGCTGGCCAGCCAGGTGCTGCGCCAACTGGTGCAAAGCCTCAAGCCGAAATCGCTGGCCGTGTCCTCCTATGGCATCCGCGAGGGGCTGCTTTACGAACAGATGCCGACCGGCTTGCGCTCTCGCGATCCGCTGATCGAGGCGGCGCGCTTTGCCGAGCGGCAGATGGCGCGGATGCCGGGCTTCGGCAAGAAGCTCTATCACTTCCTGGAGCCGCTGTTCGGCGACCTGCCGCCCGAGCGCGACCGGCTGGTCAAGGCGGCCTGCCTGCTTCACGACACGACCTGGCGGACCCATCCCGATTATCGCGCCGATGCCTGCTTCGACAACGTGACGCGGGCCAACATGGCGGCGCTGTCGCATCCCGAGCGGGTGTTCCTGGGCCTGTCGCTGCTGCATCGCTACAAGAACAGCCGCGCCAATTCGCCCATGGCGCCGCTTTTCGCCCTGCTTTCCGAGAAGGAGATCCGCGAGGCGGAGGTGCTGGGCAAGGCCCTGCGTTTCGGCGCCATGTTCTCGGTCAAGGATCCGGCCGAGGCGGGGACGCTGAAGCTTCAGCGCAAGAAGAAGCAGCTGGAACTGAAGCTGACGAGGACCGGGCGGGCGCTGCTGGGCGAGGTGGCCGAGGCGCGGTTCCGCGCGCTTGCCGAAGCCATGGGCGTCGCGCCGGTGGTGACCGAGGGCTAAGCGGCGGGCCGAGCGGCGGGCCGAGCGATTTGCCCTTGGACGGTATTCTCCTTATGGGGGAGTAGCTGTCCAAATGAACAACTTTTCCGTGTGAAAGAATCGTGGCATTCCGCTGCTCACGGAGGGCGGCGGTCCTTGTGTGGTTTTATCCGGTGTCCGGTTCCGGATCGCCGCCCTCCGTCTTGTCCGGCCGGATGAAAGGGGCGGGGCTCAGGCGCCCCAGGTCCGCTCCAGCAGGTTCAGCCAGTTCTTGCAGGCGATCTTTTCGACCAACTCGCGGCCATAGCCATGGTCCAGCATGGCCTGCAAAAGATTCTGCAGGGCCGAGGCATCGGCCAGATCCGCGGGCATCTCGGCACCGTCGAAATCCGAGCCGAGCGCGACGCCATCCTCGCCCAGGAACGCAAGCAGGTGGTCAAGGTGGCGCAGCATGATCTCGAACCCGTGCATCGGGTCGCGCCGGCCCTCGGGATGCAGGAAGCCCACGGCGAAATTCAGCCCGACGAGGCCCCGCGATTCGGCGATCACCCGCAACTGCCGGTCGGTCAGGTTGCGCGAGCTGGGTGCAACGGCATGGGCGCAGCTGTGGCTGGCGACCAGCGGTGCGTCCGAGAGCCGCGCCACATCGTCGAAGCCCTTTTCGTTCAGGTGCGACAGGTCCAGCATGATGCGCAGCCGGTTGCATTCGCGCACCAGATCCTCGCCCTCGGCCGTCAGCCCCGGCCCTGTATCGGGCGACGAAGGGAAAGCGAAGGGCACGCCATGGGCATAGCGCGTCGGTCGCGACCAGACCGGCCCCAGCGAGCGCAGGCCCATGGCGTGCCAGGCATGCAGCGCATCCAGGTCGGGGATCGGCTCGGCGCCCTCGATATGCAGGATGGCGGCGATTTGGCCATCGGCGATGGCCGCGCGCAGATCGGCGGCGGTCCTGCAGATCGCCAGCGTGCCGGTCCGCTCCATCGCCATCAGATGGCCGGCCTGGGCCAGCGCATGGGGCAGGGCCTGGGCAGGCGCCACCTCGGGCGGCAGCGGCAGGGCGAAGGGCGGGTTCTTCTTGAGCATCGCTGCCATCGCATCGTCGGGGCCGGGGGGCGAGGGCGTCCAGATGGCGAAGAAACCGCCGGCAAAGCCGCCCGCCTTCATCCGCGGCAGGTCCAGATGCCCGCTGCCGTCGCCTTCCAGCCAAAGCCGGTCGCGGCCGGGCCCCGCAGCCACCATGCGCTGCAAGAAATCGTTGTGACCGTCAAAAACCGGAATCATGCTCATGTCCTTTCGCATTGCGCGGCGCAACATGCGCCGCTTATGCGCGTGCCGCAAGCGGCGGGGGTGCAAGCCGGCCTCATCCGGGGGCGGGTTGCCTGCGCCGCTTCAGAAGCGAAAACCCTCTTTCCCCGCGCCGTCGCTGCGCTAAGCTGGGAAAACAGCGAGGGAAGGAGACCCAGCCATGACCCGGATCGCCAAGGATTTCGACGGCCAGACCGTCATCTGCACCTTCGATGTCACCCCCGGCAGCGCGCATGACGTGCTGGACGCGCTGACCACCGCCTATGACGAGGTGATCAGCCGGCAGCCCGGCTATGTCTCGGGTGCGGTCCACCTGAACGATGCCCAGACCCGGATCTGCACCTATTCGCAATGGCGCGACCGGCGCGACTACCAGGCCATGCTGCGCAGTCCCGAGATGCGCGAACGCAACCGCGCCATCAACGCCATGTGCCGCCATTTCGAGCCGGTGATGTACGAAGTGGTCGATTGCTGGCCGGGCTGAGCGCGAAACCCATGCTGCGACTGCGAAAAGCCCGTGCATTGCGCAAGCTTAGCCCCTAGTCTGGCGAAAAGCAGTCGGGCGATTGCCGGAACGGAGGGGCGCATGGCAGGACGCATCATCACGATTGCCCAGCAAAAGGGCGGCTCGGGCAAGACAACGATCGCGGTCAATCTGGCGGTGGCCCTGCGCGGGCGCGGCCATTCGGTCGCGCTTCTGGACACCGATCCGCAGGGCAGCATGGGACGCTGGTTCCTGGAACGGCTGGAGCGGCGGGGCGAGGACGAGGCGCTGGAATTCACCACCTCGTCGGCCTGGGGCGCCAGCTACGAATCCGACAAGCTGAAGAAACGCTTCGATTTCGTCATCATCGACACGCCGCCCAAGATCGACAGCGACCTGCGTCCGGCGCTGCGCGTGGCCGACCTGGTGCTGGTGCCGGTGGCAACCAGCCATGTCGACCTGTGGGCGACCGAGGGCGTGCTGGATCTGGCCCGGCGCGAGAGATGCGACACGCTGATCGTGCTGAACCGCACCCGCTCGCACGCCCGGCTGACCGGCGAGGTGGCCGAGGCCGCCGCCGCGCTGGGGGCCGAGGTGGCGGCCGCGCAGCTTGCCAACCGCGTCGCCTATGCCGAGGCGCTGGGGCAGGGGCTGGGCGCCGGCGAGGCGGCGCGCAATGCTACCGCCCGGGCCGAGGTCGAGGCGCTGGCCGAGGAAGTGCTTGACACGTTGGGCTAGGCCGCGATTCGCGGAAATCCGCCGATCGGCCGGAGCCGGGGAAACCAACCGTCGGTTGATGGGTTGCGTGGACAGCAAGTCCAGACTCATGAGGTCGAGATGAAACTGCCGCTTTCCCTTGCCGTTCTGGCAACCCCCTTCGCCTTGGCCGCCTGCACGCCCGAGGCTCCGCCGCCCCCTGAACCCGAAACCGTCTCCGTCGATCCCTGCGGCGCGGCGCGCTACAGCCATCTGATCGGCCAGACCTCGCCCACCATCTCGGTGCCCGAGGGGCAGATGTATCGCATCGCCCGCGAGGATCGGCCGATGACGATGGAGATGATCCAGGACCGGCTGACCTTCATCGTCGACAGCCGGGGCAAGCTGCTTTCGGTCAGCTGTAGCTGACCGGGACGCAGGAGCGCTGCCTTCCGCGCTATCCGCCCGCGATCAGCCGCGGCGGCGCGACCGTTTGTTGCCGCCGCGCTGTCCGGCCCGCCCCGCGGTCGAGCGTCCCGATGACTTGACCGCCGCCTCGGCCGCCTCCTCGATGGCGGATTGCCGGGCCAGCGGGTCGTCGGCGATCGCCAGTTCGACCGCCTCCAGCCGCTTCACCTCGTCGCGCAGCCGCGCGGCCTCCTCGAATTCCAGGTTCTCGGCCGCCTTGCGCATCTGCGCCCGCAGCGCGTCCAAATGCGCCGCCAGGTTGGCGCCGACCATCGGTTTCTCGACCCGGGTGGTGATGCGCGCCTGATCGGTATCGCCTTGCCACAGCCCGGCCAGCACGTCCTCGACATTCTTGCGCACGGTCTGCGGCGTGATGCCGTGCGCTTCGTTATAGGCGACCTGCTTCTGGCGCCGGCGCTCGGTCTCGGCCATGGCGCGCTCCATGCTGCCGGTGATGCGGTCGGCATACATGATGACGCGGCCGTCGGCGTTCCGCGCCGCCCGGCCGATGGTCTGGATCAGTGATGTTTCCGAGCGCAGGAAGCCCTCCTTGTCGGCATCGAGGATCGCCACCAGCCCGCATTCGGGGATGTCCAGCCCCTCGCGCAGCAGGTTGATGCCCACCAGAACGTCGAAGGCCCCCAGCCGCAGGTCGCGCAGGATCTCGATGCGCTCGATGGTGTCGATGTCGCTGTGCATGTAGCGCACGCGGATGCCCTGTTCGTGCAGGTATTCGGTCAGGTCCTCGGCCATGCGCTTGGTCAGGGTGGTGACCAGCGTGCGCATGCCGGCGGCGGCGACCTTGCGCACCTCGTCCAAGAGGTCGTCCACCTGCATCTCGACCGGGCGGATCTCGACCTGCGGGTCCAGCAGGCCCGTGGGGCGGATGACCTGTTCGGTGAAGACGCCGCCGGTCTGGTCCAGCTCCCATTGCGCAGGCGTGGCGCTGACAAAGACCGATTGCGGGCGCATCGCGTCCCATTCCTCGAATTTCAGCGGCCGGTTGTCCATGCAGCTGGGCAGGCGGAAGCCATGCTCGGCCAGCGTGAACTTGCGCCGGAAGTCGCCGCGATACATGCCGCCGATCTGCGGCACGCTGACATGGGATTCGTCGGCAAAGACGATGGCATTGTCGGGGATGAACTCGAACAGCGTCGGCGGCGGCTCGCCGGGCGCCCGGCCGGTCAGATAGCGGGAATAGTTCTCGATCCCGTTGCAAACTCCAGTAGCTTCAAGCATTTCCAGGTCGAAGTTCGTGCGCTGTTCAAGCCGCTGCGCCTCCAGCAGCTTGCCCTCGTCGGCAAGTTGCTTCAGCCGTGTCTGAAGTTCTGTCCGTATCCCCTTGATTGCCTGCTGCAAAGTCGGCCGCGGAGTGACGTAGTGGCTGTTGGCATAGATGCGGATCTGCTTGAAGCTGTCGGTCTTGGCGCCGGTCAGCGGATCGAATTCGGTAATCGATTCAAGTTCGTTTCCGAAGAAGTCAAAGCGCCAGGCCCGGTCTTCCAAGTGGGCCGGCCAGACCTCGACCAGATCGCCTCGCACGCGGAAGCCACCGCGCTGGAAGGCGGCGTCGAGGCGGCGATATTGCTGCGCCACCAGTTCTGCCAGGAATTCGCGCTGGTCGTAGAGCTGGCCGACCACCATGTCCTGCGTCATCGCCGAATAGGTCTCGACCGAGCCGATGCCGTAGATGCAGGAGACCGAGGCGACGATGATCACGTCGTCGCGTTCCAGCAGCGCCCGCGTGGCCGAGTGGCGCATCCGGTCGATGGCCTCGTTGATCTGCGATTCCTTCTCGATATAGGTGTCGGAACGCGCGACATAGGCTTCGGGCTGGTAGTAGTCGTAATAGCTGACGAAATATTCCACGGCATTTTCGGGGAAGAAGCCCTTGAACTCGCCGTATAATTGCGCGGCCAGCGTCTTGTTGGGCGCCAGGATGATCGCCGGGCGCTGGGTTTGCTCGATTACCTTGGCCATGGTGAAGGTCTTGCCGGTGCCGGTGGCGCCCAGCAGCACCTGGTCGCGTTCGCCCGCCCGCACGCCCTGCGACAGTTCGGCGATGGCGGTGGGCTGGTCGCCCGCCGGCTGGAACTCGGAACGCATGACGAAGCGCTTGCCGCCCTCGAGCTTGGGCCGGCTCACCTCGGGAAAGCGCGCGACGGGGGCGTTGGTGTTGTTGTGGCCCATGGTTTCACCTTTGTTCCTGCCTGGGTCAATCTGGCGCATTCGCGCCCCAATGCAAGCCCGGCGCGGGAAAATGGGCCATGCGGGGGCGGCAATCCGGCCGGAATGGCGGGAAATCGCGCGACGTGCATCTTGATCGCCCGGCCGGCATCGGGGATAAGGCGACAAGCAAGAACAGAGGGTTCCCGCCATGCGTGTCCGCATCTACAAGCCCGCCCGCAACGCCATGCAATCCGGCACGGCCCGCACCAGGAACTGGGTGCTGGACTTTCCGCCGGCCGATCCGCGCGCCATCGACCCGCTGATGGGCTGGACCAGCAGCGACGACACCCAGAGCCAGGTCCGCCTGCGCTTCGAGACCCGCAAGCAGGCCGAGGATTACGCCCGCGAGCATGGGCTGGACTACGAGGTGATCGAGCCGCATACCCGCGCTGCGAACATCCGTCCCCGCGGCTATGGCGAGAATTTCGCCAGCGACCGGCGCGCGCCCTGGACGCATTGAGCCAGCGCACCGCCGCACCCGGCACGGCATTTCTCGATCCTTCCAAGGGCCGGCGATTGCCGGCCTTGTCTTGTCGCGCAAGGCGGCGTTACAGGTCGGGCGGCCCGGCATCGAGGAAAGCGCATTTCCCCGCAAATCTTTGCAAATATTTGGTGAAATGGCGGAAGCGGTGGGATTCGAACCCACGGTGGGGTCTCCCCCACGCTGGTTTTCAAGACCAGAGCCTTAAACCACTCGGCCACGCTTCCAGCCGGGTCGGGATAGGCCGGCGTGCAGGGCGAGGCAAGGGGAAACTAGCCGCGCCGTGCAACCGGCGGGGCGGCGGCCGGCAGCCGCAGCCCGGCACAAAGCCCGCCCAGGTCCGAGCCCTCCAGCACCAGTGCCCCACCATGCAGCGCGGCCAGATCGGCGACGATGGCAAGGCCGAGGCCGGTGCCCGGAGGGCCGGTCTCGTCAAGCCGTGCGCCGCGGGTCAGGGCGCGCGCGTGATCCTCGTCCGACATGCCCGGGCCGTCGTCCTCGATCAGGATGCGTAACTGGTCGCCCTGGAGCAGGACGGTGATGCGGACCCGGTCCTTGGCCCATTTCACCGCGTTCTCGACCAGGTTGCCGATCATTTCCTCAAGATCCTGCCGCTCACCGGCAAAGGCGGGGTCGGCATCGGCCCGGATCTCGGCCCGCAGGCCCGAATCGCGGATCGGACCGCCCAGCACCAGAAGGATGTCCTGGATCACCGGCGCGACCGGCGTGCGCTGGCCCAGCAGCCGCGGCGCGGCCGAACTGCGGGCGCGCCGCAGGTGCCAGCCGATCTGGCGGTCCATGCGCGCGATCAGCCCATGGCCCGGATGCTCGGACGGCAGCGCATTGTCCAGCGCCGCCAGCGGCGTCTTGAGCGAATGCGCCAGATTGCCGACATGTTCGCGTGCGCGCGCCAGCACGGCGCGGTTCTGTTCCAGGAGCGCGTTGATCTCGGTGGCGACGGGGCGCAGCTCGGCCACGGCGGGCAGGGGCAGCGCCTCGGCCTGGCCCGAGCGGATGCGGCGCAGGTCGCGGCCCAGCCGGTCGAGGCTTTGCAGCCCCGCCACGACCTGCAGCACGCTTGCCGCCGCCAGGGCCAGCCCCAGCACGGCAAGCGAGACCGCCAGCGGCCGGCGCAGCCGCGCCATGGCGGCGTCGATCTCGGCCCGGGGGGCGGTCACGGTCACGGCCAGCGCCGAGGCGGAATCGGGCAGGGTGAAGGCGTGGCGCGCAACCCGCAGCGGCTCTCCCGCCGGGCCAAGGCCGGGGCCACCCTGGAAATCCGCCTCGGGCGGGTTCAGCACGTTGTCGAAAAGCGAGGGCGATTTCGCCATCACCTGGCCGTCCTGCGTCAACTGCCAGAACCAGCCCGAAAGCGGCATCTGGAAACGCGGATCGGCCGGGCCGGGACCGGCGGCCAGCCTGCCCTCGGCGTCGATGGTGGCCCCGGCGATCAGCGCATCGGCCACCGCCTCGGTCTCGGCGTCGAAGCGGCCGGTGATGAAATCCTCGAGGATCGCGGCGATGGCCAGGTAGCCGCCGACCAGCGCCACGCCGGTCAGCAGCGCCGCCAGCGCGATCAGCCGCGCGCGGATCGAATCGCGCGGCAGGATCAAGCCGCGGTCCTCAGCACATAGCCCTCGCCGCGCCGGGTCTCGATCAGGCCGTCGCCGATCTTCTTGCGCAGCCGGCCGATCACCACCTCGATGGACTTGAAATCGCGGTCGGCGGCGGAATCGTAAAGGTGGTCCGACAGTTCGCTGCGGCTGACCACGCGGTTCTGGTGATGGATCAGATAGGCGAGGATGCGGGTCTCGAACGCCGTCAGCTTCAGCGCCAGCCCGTTGCGGGTGATGACGCCCAGCTGAGTGTCGAGCCGCAGCGGCCCGGCCTTGATCACCGCCTGGGCATGGCCGGCGGCGCGGCGGAGCAGCGTCTGCGCGCGGATCACCACCTCTTCCAGGCGGAAGGGCTTGACGGCGTAGTCGTCGGCGCCGGCGCGAAAGCCCGCCACCTTGTCGGTCCAGTCGCCCCGCGCGGTCAGGATCAGCACCGGCATGGTCACGCCGCCCTCGCGCCAACGCGTCAGCACCTCGATCCCCGGCAGGCCGGGCAGGCCCAGGTCCAGGATCGCCAGGTCGTATGCCTCGGTCGAGCCGAGGAATTCGCCCTGCGTGCCGTCGGCGGCAATGTCGCAGGCAAAGCCGCCGTCGCGCATGGCGGCGGCAAGCTGGGTGGACAGCATCGGATCATCCTCGACGATCAGGCATTTCATGGCTTGGGCCCCTTTCGGCGGGCATCGGTCAGCCCCGCGCCCGCCACTTCCAGAAAATCGCCGCTATGCGCGTCCAGCCGGATCAGCAGCACGTCGCGCCTTGGCGTCAGCAGGCGCAACTCATGCACCAGCACCACGCCGCGCGTGCGTTCCTCGGGGGTGGGCGGCACGATGCGCGCCGCGATCAGCCGGCCGCGAAACCGTTCGCCGACGATCTCGGCGGCGCGATTGAGCGGCAGGATGCGGAAATCGCGGCGCTGGAGGCTTTCGAACTCGGGTGCCCAGTCCTCGGGCCTGGGCGGGGCGTGATCGTGGCCGCGGTCGTCGCCCGATGCGGGCAGCGCCAGCGCAAGCGCGGCAAGAAGCGGCAGGGATATGATGCGCAGGCGGTTCATCGGCCCTATGTAATGGGGGAAATCCAAACGAAAGCCAAACGGGTCGTTGGTCTTTGGTTGGCCAGAGGGGGGCTATCACCCGATTCGTCCGGGGCCGCAGAAGACGCCCCGATAAGGAAGGAACCAGAGATGAGCAGAAAACTCTCGACCTCGATCGCGCTTTCGGCACTGCTGGCGGTGCTGGGGGCCCCGGTGCTTGCGCAAGACACGCCCGCCGCCCCGCCGCCCGCGGCCGAGGCCCCGGCGCCGGTCGTGCTGCCCCAGGCATTGCAGGATGCGGGGCTGAGCGATGTGACCAGCAAGCGCGGTCCGCGCGGCGCGACCCGGATCGAGGGCAAGCTGCCCGACGGCACGCAGATCGACGCCATGCTGGACGCCAAGGGCCAGTTGCGCGGCCTGCGTGCCCGGGGCGATGCGGCGCTGCCGCAGGCGCTTATCGACCAGTTGGTGCCGCAGGCCGTGCGCGACAGCGCGGTCTTTGGCGAGCTGGGCACGCTGAAGGCGGTGTTCACGGGCGAGCGCGGGGTGATGCTGGCCGGGCAGGATGCCGACGGAAACAAGCTGCGCGCCGCCTTTGCCCAGGACGGCACCCTGCTGCGCTTTGGCCGGGGCGATGCGGGGCGCGACGGTGAACGGCATGGCAAGCGCCAGGACGACCGCCGGGACAAGGGCTACCATCACCGCGGCCACGACAAGCGCGACGGCCATCGCGGCTGGCACCACGGCCCGCGCGGGGACCGCAGTGGCGAGAAGGGCGCGCCGCCGCCCGCTGGCGCCGCGCCCGAGGCTCCCGCCGCGGATGCGCCGCAGCGCCAGGGTGCGCTGTCTCCGACGCGACTCGACCGGGGCGAGGTGCGCATGGCGCTGACCTCGGCCGGCTACAGCCGTATCGGCGAGATCCTGCAGGACGGCCCGCGCGTCGTGGCGCAGGCGGTGAACCCCGAGGGCGAGCCCGTCGCGGTCGAACTGAACCCGAAGGGGCAGGTCATGCGGGAAATCAACCGCTAAGGCAGGTTGCAGGCGGATCGGGCCGCGCGGGCTTTCCAGCCGGCGCGGCCCGTTTCGGCGGAGCTTTTCGATCAACTCTCGGCAAGAGCCTGCCTTCCGGCGCGAAAAGGCTTGCCTGATCCGCGCGGCAATGCGAAATCCCCTCGGAATTTCCGGGTTTTCTTGCCCGAAACATGGGATCGATCGATGCGTCGTCGCGAATTTGTCATCTCTGCCGGTGCGGCCATGTCGGCCGTCACCGCGCTGTCATCCTCGCTGGGGGCGGCCCTTGCGCAGGAGGGCCCCGAGGCCGAACCGGAACCGGCGGCCGAGCCGGAAGCGGCGGCCGAGCCGGCCGAGCAGCCCGCGCCCAAGCCCTTCGGCTTCGAGGATGTGGCGGAGATGGCCAGGGAATTGGCCGCCAATGCCTATGAATATCGCGATGCCGAGCTGGTCGGCAGCTTCGCCAACCTGAGCTATGACCAGTATCGGGGAATCCGCTTCCGCCGCGACCGCGACCCATGGGCCGGCAGCCGCGATTTCGCGCTGGACCTGCTGCCGCCGGGCGCCATCTTCCACGAGCCGGTGGATATCAGCCTGGTCGATGACGGCGTGGTCATTCCGGTCAGGTTCGACCCGCATATGTTCGATTTCAACCCGGCGCAGTTTCCCGACGGCGTCGATTACGAGACGCTGGGCAACATGGGCTGGTCGGGGTTCCGCCTGCGCGCGCCGCTGAACCGGCCCGACGTCATGGACGAGATCGCGGTCTTTCAGGGCGCGAGCTATTTCCGCGCCGTGGCCCGCGGCACGCTCTACGGGCTGTCGGCGCGCGGCCTGGCCATCGGCACCGGCAGCGCCGAGGGCGAGGAGTTCCCGCTGTTCCGCGGCTTCTGGATCCACAAGCCCGGGCCGCAGGATCGCTCGGTGCTGGTCCATGCGCTGCTGGACAGCCGCTCGGTCTCGGGCGCCTTCGAGTTCCGCATCACGCCGGGGGCCGAGACGGTGTTCGACACCCGCGTCGCGCTGTTCCCGCGCCAGGACATGCGCAATGCCGGCATCGCGCCGCTGACCTCGATGTATTGGTTCGGCCCCACCGATCGGTCGCGCGTGGACGATTACCGTCCCGCCGTGCATGACAGCGACGGGCTGCAGATGCTGACCGGGGGAGAGCAGCGGCTCTGGCGGGTGCTGTCGGGGCACAGCACCCTACAGGTCTCGGCTTTCATGGACAACGATCCGCTGGGATTCGGTCTGGCGCAGCGGGCCCGCGACTTCGAATCCTACAAGGATGCCGAAGCGCGGTATGAAAAGCGCCCCTCGGCCTGGATCGCGCCGCAGGACAACTGGGGCAAGGGTACGGTGACGCTGGTCGAGATCCCGGTCGAGAACGAGTTCAACGACAATATCGTCTCGTTCTGGCAGCCGGCCGACACGCTGCTCAAGGGCAATCGCTACGATTTCAACTACATTCTGACCTTTGCGGCGGAAGTGCCTGACAGCGCACCGATTTCCCGTGTGATCGAGACCATGTCGGGCAGGGCGGTCAACAATGTCAACGCCCGCACCTATATCGTCGATTTCGACCTGGGCCTGTTCGGCTCGGACGATCCGGTGCCGCAGCTGCGTGCCTCGGCCGGTCGGATCGGGCACAGCTATCTGCTGCGCCTGCCGGAACAGGGCCGGATGCGGCTGGCTTTCGAATACCTGCCCGAAGGCGCCAAGCTGGCCGATCTGTCGGCGGTGCTCAACGGTCCGAATGGCCCGCTCAGCGAAACCTGGATCGCCCGCTGGACCCGAGAATGAGCGACATGATCGCGACAAGCAGCCAGCCGGGTCCGCGTCCCGCCAGCCAGGGCCGCCCCCTGCTGCTTTCCGCGGAGGAGGGCTGGGAGGCGCTGGACCTGTCGCTGCCCGAAGGCCCGGCCACGCCGCCCGAGGCGCCGCTGGACATGCCCGAGCAGGATTTCCGCGGCCGCCCGCCGCTGGGGCCGGACAGCCGCTGGCCCTCGCTTGGCACCATCGCCGCGCGGCTGGTCGCCTTTGGCGGCGCGGCGGCGATCGCCTGGGTGGGCTGGCGGCAGATGATCCTGACCTTCGGCTCGAACGTGACCTGGCTGCAATCGGTGCTGCTGGTGCTGTTCGCGCTGACCTTCACCTGGGTCGGGTTTTCCTTTACCTCGATGGTTTCGGGGCTTTTCGCGCGCCGGTTGCGCACGCCGGACGGCCCGAACGAGGCCAAGATCGCCGTGGTCATGCCGGTCTATCACGAGGATGCGGCGGCGACGACCGGGCTGCTGGCCGCCCTGGCGCGCGACCTCTATCGCGTGGGCCTGGCCGACCGGGCCGAGATCTTCGTGCTTTCCGACAGTCGCGAGCCGCGGGCCGTCTTCGAGGAGATGGCGGCGATCAGCCGGTTGCGCGACATCTCTCCGGTGCCGGTCTGGTATCGGCGCCGCAGCAGCAACAAGGGCCGCAAGGCCGGCAATGTCGGCGAATTCGTTCGCCGCTGGGGCGGGCGCTACGATCAGATGGTGGTGCTGGATGCCGACAGCGTGGTCGGCGCCGCCACCATCAGGACGCTGTCGGCGCGGATGAATGCCGACCCGGCGATCGGCCTGATCCAGACCATGCCGATGCTGGTCGGCGGCCAGACCATATTCGCCCGGCTGACGCAATTCGCCGGCCGCATCTATGGCCCGGCCGTCGCCCGCGGCGTCGCCGCATGGTCGGGCGACAGCGGCAATTTCTGGGGCCATAACGCGATCATCCGTGTCGAGGCCTTTGCACAATGCTGCGGGCTGCCGGAACTGCCGGGCAAGCCGCCCTTCGGCGGCACCATCCTGAGCCACGACTTCGTCGAGGCCGCGCTGCTGCGCCGCGCCGGCTGGAAGGTGCGGCTGGACCACGACCTGCGCCAGAGCTTCGAGGGGTGCCCGCCCACGCTGCTGGACATGGCCGTGCGCGAGCGCCGCTGGGCGCAGGGCAACCTGCAACATGCGCGGCTGATCTTTTCGCGCGGTTTCGCCTGGATCAGCCGGGCGCATTTCGTCATCGGCATGCTGGGCTTTCTGATGTCGCCGATCTGGCTGATGATGATCCTGGTGGGCCTTGCGCTGTCGGCCAATGTGCTGTTGTCGCGGCCAGACTACTTTCCGCAGACCTATCAGCTGTTCCCGACCTGGCCGATCTTCGACCCGGTGCGGATGCTGTGGCTGTTCGTCGCCGCCATGTCCTTTCTGCTGGTGCCCAAGTTCATCGCCATCTTCCGCGCCTGGCTGCGGCCCCTGGCCAAGGATTCGGGCGGCAATGTGCGGCTTCTGGCCTCGGCCATGTTCGAGATCGTGCTTTCCGCGCTGATCGCGCCGGTGCAGATGCTGATCCAGACCCGCCAGATCATCGAGATCCTGCGCGGCCGCGATTCCGGCTGGGAGGCGCAGGTCCGTGCCGGCCAGGTGCCGCCCTGGCATGTGGTGCTGCGCCGCCACGCGCTGCATGTCGCCCTGGGGGGTGCCACGCTGCTGGTGCTGGCCTTCCTGGCGCCCTGGCAACTGGTCTGGCTGTCGCCGATCCTGGCCGGGCTGATCCTGTCGCCCCTGACCTCGCGCTGGTCCGCAAGCCCGGTCTTCGGCCGCTGGGCGCGGCGGCAGGGCCTGCTGGTCACCCCCGAGGAGCGCGAGGCGCCCGAACTGCTGACCGCCGCCAATGCGCTGGATTTCCGCATCGCCGGCATGCTGCCGCGCGCCGGGCTGGACGTCCTGGGCCGCGATCCGGCCCTGCGTGCGCGCATCGCAGCGCTTCTGCCTGAAAACCCGCGCGCGCCCATCGAAGAGCGGCTGGATGCGATCTCGGCCGAGGCCAAGATCCGCCATGCCGGCTCGCAGGAACAGGCGCTGCGCTTCCTCAGCCCCGCCGAGCAGCTTGCGGTGATCGAGAACCGCGCGCTGATCGAAGCCTTCTCGAAGCTGCCGCAATGAAACGCATCGTCGCTCTGGATATGCTGCGCGGTTATGCGCTGGTCTGCATCATGCTGGACCACATGCCGATCGGCGTGCTGCGCAAGCTGACGCTGACCAATTTCGCCGTCTTCGACGCGGCCGAGCTGTTCGTTCTGCTGTCGGGCTTTCTGGTCGGCATGGTCTGGATCAAGGTCGAGGCGCGCGAGGGCCGGCCTGCCGCGCAGATCCGTTTCCTGCGCCGCGCCGCTCAGGTCTGGCTGGCGCTGATCGCGGGGGCGATCCTGCTGGCGCTGTTCTCGGCGCTGCTGTTCAAGCTGCAGATGAACCATACCGCGGTCTGGTTCCAGTACGCGCGCTGGATCGTCGAACATCCCATCGGCTATGTCGCCACGGTGGCGCTGATGTGGATGCAGCCGAACCTGCTGGACGTGCTGGCGCTTTACGTGCTGCTGATCGCGACCGTGCCGGTGACGGTGCCCTTCATGCTGCGCTGGCCCTGGCTTGCCATGGCGGTCTCGGTGCTGGTGTGGATCCTTGCCCAGCCGCTGAACGCGCTGATCCCCAACCAGCGCCCGGGGCCGGGGCTGCTGTTCAATCCCTTCGGCTGGCAGATGCTGTTCTTTGCCGGCGTCGCCATGGGGGCCTTTCGCGACCGGATCATGCCGGTGCTGCGGCGCCATGCGGCACTGCTGACCTGGATTTCGGTGGGCGTGCTGCTGTTCAGCCTGACCATCGTGATCGCCTTGAAGATCGGTGCTCCGGCCAAGCCGGTCAGCCAGTTCCTGCGCCAGATCACCGGCGGCATCGACAAATGGTCGCTGGATTTCATGCGCTTCATCGCCATCCTGGCGGCAAGCTGGATCGTGGCGGTGCCCCTGGCGCGGCCTTTCGCCTGGATGGCCGCGACCGCTCCGGGCGAGGCGCTGGCCGAGATCGGGCGCGGCGGGCTGTTTTCCTTTATCGTCTGCGTGATGCTGTCGATCTGGGGCGATGCGCTGGACATGACCGTGCCGCCGGGGCCGGCGAACCTGTGGCTGCGGCTGGCCATCGACATCTGGCTGGTCACCGCCTTCTGGGTGATCGCCGCGCTGTGGATGCGGCGCGAAACCTGGCTGCCACCGTTGCGGACGCGCCTCGGGTTGGGCTAGGGGGCGGGGCGGGGCTTGCCTCGTGCGGCCCCAACCGCTCAACTGTCCGCTGCAAAGCCGAGGAGGGATCATGAAATCGGATATCCAGATCGCCCGCGAGGCGCAGAAGCTGCCCATCGCGCAGATCGCCGGACGGCTGGGCCTGGCCGAGGCCGATTTCCTGCCCTATGGCCACGACAAGGCCAAGATCGCGCATGAGGCCATCGCCGCGCTGGCCGGGCGGCCGCAGGGCCGGCTGATCCTGGTCACGGCGATCAACCCGACCCCTGCGGGCGAGGGCAAGACCACGACCACCGTCGGCCTGGGCGACGCGCTGAACCGGATCGGCAAGCGGGCCACGGTCTGCATCCGCGAGGCCTCGCTGGGGCCGAATTTCGGCATGAAGGGCGGGGCCGCGGGCGGCGGTCATGCGCAGATCGTGCCGATGGAAGACATGAACCTGCATTTCACCGGCGATTTCCATGCCGTCACCAGCGCGCACAACCTGCTGGCGGCGATGATCGACAACCATATCCATTGGGGCAACGCGCTGCGCATCGACCCGCGGCGGGTGACCTGGCGGCGGGTCATGGACATGAACGACCGGGTGCTGCGTCAGGTGGTTGTGGCGCTTGGCGGGCCGGCCAACGGCGTGCCGCGCGAATGCGGCTTTGACATCACCGTCGCCTCCGAGGTGATGGCGATCCTGTGCCTTGCCTCGGATCTCGCCGATCTGCAGGCGCGGCTGGGTCGCATCGTCATCGGCCAGACCTTCGACCGCAGGCCGGTGACCGCGCATGACCTGGGCGCCGAGGGCGCGATGACCGTGCTGCTACGCGACGCCTTGCAGCCGAATCTGGTGCAGACGCTGGAAAACAACCCGGCGCTGGTCCATGGCGGGCCCTTTGCCAATATCGCGCATGGCTGCAATTCGGTCATGGCGACGCGCACCGCCCTGGCGTTGTCGGATTACGTGGTGACCGAGGCCGGCTTCGGCGCCGATCTGGGGGCCGAGAAGTTCCTCAACATCAAGTGCCGGCTCGCTGGCCTGCAACCCGCCGCCGCCGTGCTGGTGGCCACGGTGCGGGCGCTCAAGATGAACGGCGGCGTCGCCCGCACCGACCTGGGGGCCGAGAATGTCGCGGCGCTGCGGGCGGGCTGCGCCAATCTGGGCCGCCATATCCAGAACCTGCGCCGCTTCGGCCTGCCGGTGGTGGTGGCGATCAACCATTTCTCGGGCGATACCGAGGCCGAGATCGCCGCGCTTGCCGATTATTGCCGCGAGCGGGGCGTGCAGGCGGTGCTGTGCCGGCATTGGGCCGAGGGCGGCAAGGGCGCCGAGGATCTGGCCCGCGCCGTGGTCGCGCTGGCCGAGGGTGGCGCGGATTTCACGCCTCTCTATCCCGACGAGATGCCGCTGGCCGAAAAGATCGAGACCATCTGCCACCGCATCTATGGCGCCGGCCAGGTCGAGTTCCTGCCCCATATCGTCGAGCGGCTGGAGGAATGGCAGGCGGCCGGGCATGGCCACCTGCCGGTCTGCATGGCCAAGACGCAATATTCCTTTTCCGCCAACCCGGCGGCGCTTGGCGCGCCCGAGGGCTTTACCATCCCGGTGCGCGAGGTGCGGCTGGCCGCCGGGGCGGGATTCGTGGTGGCGATCTGCGGCGACATCATGACCATGCCCGGCCTGCCGCGCGAGCCTTCGGCGCTGCGCATCGGGGTTGATGCGGACGGCCATGTGCAGGGCCTGTTCTAGCCGATGCGCGCAGGCTTTCCCTTTGCGCCGCCCGGCATGACCGTCGGGCTGCTGGGCGGTTCCTTCGATCCCGCGCATGAAGGCCATGTGCATATCACCGACGAGGCGCTGCGCCGTTTCGGCCTGGACCGGATCTGGTGGCTGGTCAGTCCCGGCAATCCGCTGAAGCCGCATGGCCCGGCGCCGCTGGACGAACGCATCGCGCGCGCGCGGCGCATCATGCGCGACCCAAGGGTCGAGATCACCGGCATCGAGGCGCGGCTGGGCACGCGCATGACCCGCGACACCATCGCCGCACTGCAACGGCTTTATCCCGGCGTGCGCTTCGTCTGGCTGATGGGGGCCGACAACCTGGTGCAGTTCGACCGCTGGGATCGCTGGCAAGACATCGCGGCGCGGGTGCCGATCGGCGTGATCGCCCGGCCCGGCTGGCGGATGCCGGCGCGGTTCTCGCGCGCGGCGCGGCTGCTGTGGCGCGCGCGCCTGCCCGAGTCGCGAGCCCGTGAACTCGCCCGCGCTAGGCCGCCGGCCTGGGTGATGATAAACCTGCCGCTGAACAAGCTGAGCTCCACCGCGATCCGCGTGCTGGGGCCGAAAGGACGCTGATGAACGGATGGACGCGGCGCGGCTTCATGGCGGGGCTGGGGCTTCTGGCCCTGGCGCCGCGCATGGCGCCGGCGCAGCAAAGGCCGGCGGTGCGGCCCACGGGCTTCGACCCCGAGGCGCTGATCGCTGCCGCGGGCCTTGGCGGAGCGGTGGCCTATGCGGTGATCGACCCGGCCTCGGGGCAGGTGCTGGCCGAGCGCCAGCCCGAGCCTTCCATGGCGCCGGCAAGCACGCTGAAGGCCGTGACGGCGCTTTACGCGCTGGACCGGCTGGGCGAGAGGCACCGTTTTGCCACCCGCGTCATCCGGGCCGGCAATACGCTGATCCTGGCGGGTGGGGGCGATCCGGTGCTGGACACCGATGCGCTGGACGAACTCGCCGCCGCGGCCGTCGCGGATGAACAGGCCGCCGGCCGCCCGGCACCGACCGCATTCGCCGTCTGGGGCGGGGCGCTGCCGCGTATCGGCCGGCTGGACCCGGCGCAGGACGAGCATCTGCCCTACAACCCCTCGATCTCGGGGATGATCCTGAACTTCAACCGCGTGCATCTGGACTGGCGGCGCGGCGACAAGGGCTATCAGCTTTCGTTGCAGGCGCGGGGCCGCAAGCTTTCGCCCCGGGCCTATACGACCGCCATCGCGGCGGTGGACCGCGGGCTGCCGCTGTTCACCTATGAGGCGGGCAAGTTGGAAAGCTGGACCATCGCGCGCAGCAGCCTGGGCAAGTCCGGCAGCCGCTGGCTGCCCGTCCGCCGCCCCGAGCTTTACGCCGGCGACGTGTTCCAGACGCTTTGCCGCGCGCGCGGTCTGGCGCTGCCCAATCCCGAGGTGATCGAGATCCTGCCCGAAGGGGCCGAGATCGCGCGCCACGAAAGCCCGGACCTGCGCCGGATCGTGCGGGACATGATGGAATATTCGACCAACCTGACCGCCGAGGTGATCGGCCTTGCCGCCAGCCGCGCGGGCGACGTGGGGGCCTCGGCCGCGGCCATGGCGGATTGGCTGCGCGGGCAGGGGATCGGCGGCGACTTCGCCTTTCACGACCATTCCGGCCTGTCGCCCCTGAACCGCGTCAACGCGGGCATGCTGGCCGCGCTGGTGGCCGGGCCGGGCCGGACGCGCGATCTGCGCGGGCTGATGAAGCTGATCCCGCTGCGGGACGCGCGCGGCAAGCGCAAGGACAGCGACATCCGCATCGAGGCCAAGACCGGGACGCTGAACTTCGTCTCGAACCTGGCGGGTTATGCACAGGCCCCCGACGGCCGGGAACTGGGCTTTGCCATCCTGACCGCCGACGAGGATCGCCGTGCCGCAAGCGAGGGCCAGGAGCTGCCCGAGGGCGTCGCCGGCTGGACCAAGCGTTCCAAGGCGTTGCAGCAGGCGCTGATCGAGGGCTGGCTGGGCGAATTCGCCGGGCAGGCCCCCGTCGCCTCGGTGCAGGGGGCGACGCTTTAAGGCAGGCGGTCTAGAGCACGCGGTGGCGGGCGCGGGCGGCAAGCTCGATGGCGGCGGCGTGCAGGCGCGCGATCTCGAGCTGGTCGCGGATCTCGGCCAGCATCTCGGCCTCGATCTCGCCCAGCCGGCCGTCGGATGCCGCGACGTCGCAGGCCAGCACATAGGCGGTGTCGAACAGCTTTTGGGGCAGCGCATCGCGGACCAGGCCGAACAACGCGTCCAGCCCGTCCTCTTCCTCGAACAGCGTGACTACGGTCTGCGACACGGCGCGGATGCGGTCGATGTCGTAATCGGCAAAGACCGGGGTATGGTTCACCGCGCGCTCGATGGCGAGCAGTTCGGCGGTGCGCGGGTTCTGGTCCGAGGCCGAGACCGCCACCATCACCGCGACCAGCGCGTCGCAGGGCGAGAACGAGGGCAGGCTGTCGGGCATGGTATTTCTCTCCATCGGTTCGAGGGCGTAATTATTGACCAAACCGCCGCGTTTCAATACGGGGAAAGTTCCGAGAAATGGAGAACTCCCGATGACCGCCCTGCGTGATGCCGCGATGAAATCCAAGGCCTGGCCTTTCGAGGAGGCCCGCCGCGTGCTGAAACGCTATGAGAAGAAGGACCCAGAAAAGGGCTATGTGCTGTTCGAGACCGGCTACGGCCCCTCGGGCCTGCCGCATATCGGCACCTTCGGCGAGGTGGCGCGCACGACGATGATCCGCCGCGCCTTCCAGATCATCTCGGACATCCCGACGCGGCTGTTCTGCTTTTCCGACGACATGGACGGCATGCGCAAGGTGCCCGACAACGTGCCGCAGCAAGAGATGCTGCGCCAACACCTGCAAGAGCCGCTGACCACGGTGCCCGATCCGTTCGGCGAATATGGCAGCTTCGGCGCGCATAACAACGCCATGCTGCGCCGGTTCCTGGACACCTTCGGGTTCGAATACGAATTCATCAGCGCGACCGAGTTCTACAAGTCCGGCCAATTCGACGAGACGCTGCTGAAGGCGGCCGAGAAATACGACGCCATCATGGAGGTGATGCTGGCCTCGCTGCGCGAGGAGCGCCAGCAGACCTATTCCTGCTTCCTGCCGATCAGCCCCAAGACCGGCAAGGTGCTTTACGTGCCGATCAAGCATGTCGATGCCAAGGCCGGCACCATCACCTTCGACGACGAGGACGGCGAGGAACTGACGCTGCCGGTCACCGGCGGCCAGGTCAAGCTGCAATGGAAGCCGGATTTCGGTGCCCGTTGGGCGGCGCTGGACGTGGATTTCGAGATGTATGGCAAGGATCACTCCACCAACACCCCGATCTATGACGGCATTTGCAGGATCCTGGGCGGGCGGGCGCCCGAGCATTTCACCTATGAGCTGTTCCTGGACCAGCACGGCCAGAAGATCAGCAAGTCCAAGGGCAACGGGCTTTCGATCGACGAATGGCTGACCTATGCCGCGACCGAGAGCCTGTCCTATTTCATGTTCCAGAAGCCCAAGACGGCGAAGCGGATGTATTTCGACGTCATCCCCAAGGCGGTGGACGAATATCACCAGCAGCTGCGCGCCTATCCCGACCAGACGGTCGAGCAGCAGTTGGCCAACCCGGTCTGGCACATCCATGGCGGCGAGGTTCCGGCCTCGGACATGGTGGTGCCGTTCCAGATGCTCCTGAACCTCGCCTCGGTCGCGGGGGCCAAGGACAAGACCGGGCTTTGGGGCTTCATCCGCCGCTATGCGCCCGAGGCCAGCCCCGAGACGAACCCGACGCTGGACCAGGCCGCCGAATTCGCCGTGCGCTATTTCAACGATTTCGTGGCCCCGACGCGCAGCTTCCGCGCGCCCACGGAAATCGAGCGCCGGGCGCTGGAGGACCTGGCCGGGCGGCTGGCGGCATGGGCCCAGCCCGCCGATGCCGAGGCGCTGCAGACCATGGTCTTTGCCATCGGCCGCGAACACGGGTTCGAGCCGATGAAGGACTGGTTCCAGGCGCTTTACCAGGTGCTGCTGGGTGCCGATCAGGGGCCGCGCTTTGGCGGTTTCATCGCGCTTTACGGCGTGGACGAGACCCGCGCGCTGATCGAACGCGCGCTGGCCGGCGAACTGGCGGCCGAGACGACCGCCTGATCCGGCACCGGAAATGCCATGTTGCGCGCGGCCGCGTTGTCGCGCGCGCATGGTTAACGGCCGGTTAACGCGACATTGCCAGTTTCCTACCGGACCGCGCGGGCATCAGCCCCGCAAGTTCTGGATGAGGGAGAATTGGCATGACCATTGCGATTATCGGCAACCAGTCGTTGATGCCGCGCGCCTTTCGACTGGGCCTGAATCAATGGTCCCGGACCGATGGCCGGGCAGGGTCTCCGACCTGGGCGGGGGCGGCGAACGCGGCGATCGTGCCGGCGGACGAGGATTTCGGAAGCTGCCTCGAGATCCTCAAGCAGGAGGCGGTGACGCAGGTCCGCTACATGCAGCGCACGCCGATCAATCCGGGCAGCTATCTGCGCATCTCGGCCAGGGTCAAGGCCATCGCGGGCAACCTGCCGCAGGTGCGCATCGCCGCCTTCGCCGGCAATGCCGCCGGCAACAACGTGGCGGGCGTGCCGCAGACCGGGCCTTCGGTCACGCTGCCAGGCTACGGCCAGGTGGTCGAGGTGGCGGCCATCGTCGGCACCGGCCGGCGCGAGGGCGTGGATATGCCCTGGGGGCGCAATGCGACCTTCGGCCATTTCGGCCTGGACCTGACCGGCGACAACAACGGCTCGATCCGCATCGAGAGCATCGTGATCGAGGACGTGACCGCCGCCTTCGTCCCGGGGATGCTGGATTGGGTCGACGTGCGCGATTTCGGCGCCATCGGGGACGGGACGGCCAATGACCGCGGCGCCTTCGTCGCCGCCGACCAGGCCGCTGCCGGTCGTCAGGTGCTGGTGCCCGAGGGCAGCTATTTCATCGGTTCGGACCTGAGCATGTCCTCGCCCATGCGCTTCGTCGGCACGCTGAGCATGCCGCGCACGGCGCGGCTGGCGCTGACGCGCAGCTTCGACTTTCCGACCTATGCCGCCGCCTTCGGCGACGAGACCGAGGGGATGAAGCGCGCGTTGCAGGCGCTTCTGGGCTTTACCGACCATTCGGTGCTGGATCTGTGCGGCCGCAACGTGCATCTGTCCGAGCCGATCACCATCGCCGACGCGGTGCCGGGCATGACCAGCTTTGCCAACCGCCGGGTGATCGCCAACGGCCAGATCAGCATCGTGCCCGGCGCGGCCTGGGACAGCCGGGTGGTGACCTCGACCGCGACCTATAACCCGGCGCAGTCGCAGGTGCTTTCCGCCGTCGGCAACATCGCCAATATCGAGGTCGGCGCGCGCGTGACCGGCAACGGCGTCGGGCGCGAAGTCTATGTCATGGCCAAGAACGTGGCGGCCGGCACGCTGACGCTGTCGCTGCCGCTTTACGGGGGCGCGGGGACGCGCAGCTACAGCTTTACCCGTTATCGCTATGCCGTCGACTTCTCCGGCATGGAGCATCTGAGCCGCTTCAATTTCGACGATGTCGAGTTCCTGCTGGAGGGCAATGCCAGCGGCGTCATGCTGGCCAAGACCGGCAACATGAACTGTTTCCGCGACTGCTATTTCACCCGGCCCAGGGATCGCGGCATCACCTCGATCGGCACGGCCTGCCAGGGCATGCTGGTGGACCGCTGCGAGTTCCTGTCGAACGAGATGGGCGATCTGGCGCAGAACCGCACGACCGTCGCGCTGAACGTCAACAACAACGACAGCAAGATCCGCCACAGCCGCTTTATCCGCTTCGCGCATTTCGCGGTGATGAACGGCGGCGGCCACATGATCGAGGGCAACCACTGGTTCCAGGGCGACAATGCCCAGAACGGCGTGCGCTTCGGCGGGCTGGTGCTGACCCAGACCAATGTGCAGGCGACCGTCACCGGGAACTATGTCGACAATTGCTCGATCGAATGGACCAACGAGCACGATCCCCATCCGAATTTCGACGGCGAGGAATATTCCTTCGGTGGGCTGACGATCACCGGCAACACCTTCCTGGCCTCGAATACGACGCCGGGCTTCAACTGGCTGGTGGTCAAGCCCTATGGCAACGGGCATTTCCTGCACGGCCTGGCGGTGATGGGCAATGTGTTCAAGTCGCTGTTCAACAAGATCACCCGCATCGACCGGGTGGACACCACTTTCGCCGACCTGAACTATCAGCGCATGCGCAACATCCAGTTCCAGGGCAACATGTTCAACGGTGTGAACATCTTTGTCGCCAATCCGATCGATATCACCCACAGCCAGGCCACGGCCTCGAACCGCTGGCTGATCACGGTGGACAAGGCGCTGCCTTTCAACGGCTGGGTGCGCAATGTCGAATCCGTGGTCGCCACCAGCGCCATCACCAATGCCGCCAATGCCCGCATCTCCGAGATGCCCTGGGTGCAGACGCAGCTGGTGGCGAACCAGCGCCAGATCGCGGTGAACTGGAATACGGCGGCGCGCGGCTCGGTCAGCATCCGGGCGCGGATGGACAACCCGGACTGAGGCAGGATTGCCGGCTTTCCTGCGGCCCTCGGCGGATCACTCCGCCGGGGGTTTCAGCATGTCCGACGCCGTCAGCTTGAACGCCTGGCCGAATCCGGCATTGAGCAGGCCCGAGACCGGCTCGATCCGCCAGAAGCGGAAATCCGGCAGGTCCAGATAGACCTTGGCCTTGGGATCGCGTTCCAGCCAGCGGGCGCGGCGGTTCTCGTCCGGCTCGGCCGGGACGGCACGGCCCAGGATCGACAGGCGGGCATGGGTCATGGCGTCGCCCTTGGCGGCCTCGGCGGCGATCAGCAGCCCGGCGCGGGGGTCGACGGCCAGCGCGCGCGCATGGGCGGCAAGCCCCGCCAGCAGGGCAAGCGGCACGCCGTCCGCATCGGTTTGCAGTGCGATGCGGGTTACCAGGGGCACGCCCGTCTCGGGGTCGAGCGTGCCGAGGCTGGCATGGCGCGCTGCCTCCAGCAATTGCCGGGCGAGGGCGCGGGCCTCGTCGGTGGTTTCGCGAATCGGGTCGATCTTCATGGCGCCATGCTGCGCCGGCCATGTCGCGGCCGGCAAGCGGGTTTTCAACGAAATCTGTCAGGCTTTGATCGCCAGTTCCTCGGGGCGCAGCGCGCCGGGGAAATGGCAGGCGGTCAGATGCGCGCCGCTCCCTAGCGCCGGCCTTTCGCTGGCACAAAGGGCCTCGGCGCGCGGACAGCGGGTGCGGAAGACGCAACCCGAGGGCGGGCTCATCGGCGAGGGCAGCTCGCCCCGCAGCGGGATCATCCGCTTGTCGCGCTCAAGCTGGGGGTCGGGGATCGGCACGGCCGAAAGCAGCGCCTGCGTATAGGGATGGCGCGGCTCGGCGTAAAGCGCCTGCGATTCGGCCAGTTCCATCACCCGGCCAAGATACATCACCAGCACCCGGTCGCTGATATGCTTTACCACCGACAGGTCATGGGCGATGAAGATCAGCGCCAGGCCAAGATCGCGCTGCAACTCGTCCAGCAGGTTGATGACCTGCGCTTGGATCGAGACGTCCAGCGCCGAGACCGGCTCGTCGCAGATCACCAGCTTGGGCTGGACGATCAGCGCCCGGGCGATACCGATGCGCTGGCACTGGCCGCCGCTGAACTCGTGCGGATAGCGGTTGATCTGGTTCGGCAGCAGGCCGACGCGGTCCATCATGTCCTTGACCCGGACCTTGACCTCGTCGCGGCCCAGGCCCTTGTGATGGGTGGTCAGCGGCTCGGCGATGATCTGGCCGACGGTCATGCGCGGGTTCAGGCTGGCCAGCGGGTCCTGGAACACCATCTGGATCTGGCTGCGATATTTCAGCATCCTGCGCGCGGAAAGGCCGATCAGGTCGGTGCCGTCCTGCCAGATCGCCTGTCCCGTCGCCGGGACAAGGCCGATCAGCGCCCGGGCAAGGGTCGATTTGCCCGAGCCGGATTCGCCGACGATGCCCAGCGTCTCGCCCGGCATCAGGGTGAAATCCACCCCGCCCACGGCATGCAGCAGCCGCGGCCTGGCCCAAGGGAGCGCGCCTTGCGCGGGAAGCTGGAAGCTGACGCGCAGGTCGCGCGCCTGGATCAGCGGCTTGGCGGTCATGGCCGGGCCTCCTGGAGGACGCTTGCCGGCATCTCGTCCAGATCGGCGGCGGCGGGTTCGGGCAGGTCGGGCTGCGGCGCATGGCCGGCGCGCACCGTGGCAAGGCCGGCATGACAGGCGCGCTCGCGCCCCGGCGCAAAGGGGTCGAACGGCGGCATGGTTTCGCAAACCGGCATGACATAGGCGCAGCGCGGCGCAAAGGGGCAGCCGGGGGGCGGGTTGGTCATGTTGGGCGGGCTGCCGGGAATCGCGGCCAACTGCTCGCCCTGCTGGTCCAGTCGCGGGATCGCCGCCAGCAGACCCTGGGTATAGGGATGCGCGGGATCGGCAAAGACCGGCCCGACCGGCGCGCGCTCCATCACCCTGCCGCCATACATGACCATCACCCGTTCGCAAGCGCCCGCGACCACGCCCAGGTCATGGGTGATCAGGATCATCGCCATGCCGAATTCGCGGCGCAGATCGGCCAGCAGCTCCATGATCTGCGCCTGCACGGTCACGTCCAGCGCCGTGGTCGGCTCGTCCGCGATCAGCAGTTCGGGGCGGCAGAGCAGCGCCATGGCGATCATCACCCGCTGGCGCATCCCGCCGGAAAACTCGTGCGGGTAAAGCCGGATGCGGCCCCGCGCATCGGGGATCTTCACGGCGTCGAGCATGCGCGCGGCCTCGGCCACCGCTTCGCGCTTGCCCATGCCCTTGTGCAGCATCAAGACCTCGGCCATCTGGTCCGAGACGCGCATATAGGAGTTCAGGCTGGTCATCGGGTCCTGGAACACCATGGCGATGCGGCGGGCGCGGATCCTGTTCAGCACCTTCGGGGTCGCGTTCAGGATCTCGGCCCCGTCGAAGCGGACCGAGCCCGCGGCGCGGCCGTTCCTGGCCAGCAGGCCCATGACGGCAAAGGCAAGCTGCGACTTGCCCGAGCCCGACTCGCCGACGATGCCCAGCGTCTGGCCGCGTTCCACGTCCAGGTCGATGCCGTTCACGGCCGAGACCTCGCCGTCGGTGGTGGCGAAGCGCACGTTCAGGTCGCGGATTTCCAGCAGGGCCATGTCAGCGATCCTTGGGGTCCAGCGCATCGCGCAGGCCGTCGCCGACGAAGAAGAAGGCAAACAGCGTGATGCAGAAGAAGAACAGCGGAAAGGCCAGTTGCCACAAGGTGCCGTAGTTCATCGTCCCCGCGCCCTCGGAGATCAGCGCGCCCCATGAGGTCAGCGGTTCCTGCAAGCCGAGGCCGAGAAAGCTGATGAAGCTTTCCGACAGGATCATCAGCGGCACCAGCAGCGTCGCATAGACCGCGACCACCCCCATCAGGTTCGGCACGATATGGCGCAGGATGATCCGCCATGCCGGCACGCCGGTGGCGCGGGCGGCCTCGATGAATTCGCGGTTCTTCAGGCTCAGGGTCTGGCCGCGCACGATGCGGGACATGTCGAGCCAGGAAATCAGGCCGATGCCCAGGAACAGCATCGACATCGAGCGGCCGAAGATGACCAGCAGCAGGATCAGCACGAACATGTAGGGGATCGACATCAGCACGTCGACCATGCGCATCATCACCGCATCGGTGCGTCCGCCGACATAGCCGGCCGTCGCGCCGTAAAGCGTGCCGACCACGACCGCGATGCCGGCGCCGATCAGCCCGACCATTAGGCTGACCTGCGTGCCCTGCACGGTGCGCGAGAACAGGTCGCGGCCCAGGTCGTCGGTGCCGAAGTAATGCCCGTTCTCCCAGCTTGGGGCGCCCAGCAGCGCGGCCTGGCCCATGATCGAGAAATCCATTTCTTCGTTCGACCATGCGGCAAGCTGGCTGCCCAGCAGCGCGAACAGCCCGACCAGGATCAGCACCACCAGGCTGACCATGGCGGCCTTGTTGCGGCGAAAGCGGCGGCGGGCGTCGGCCCAGGGGCTGCGGCCCTTGACCTCGGGCTGGGCCAGGCGCGCGGCCAGCGATTGCATCTGACGGGCGTCGATCATGGCTCAATACCGGATCTTCGGGTCGATCCAGGCGTAGAGCACATCGACCACGAGGCTGAAAAGGATGGTCAGCGCACCGACGAGGATGGTGATCCCCATCATCACCGCATAGTCGCGGTTCAGCGCCGAATCGACGAAGCTGCGGCCGATGCCGCCGGTCGAGAAATACATGTCGATCACCACCGAGCCGGTGATCATGGTGACGAAGGCCGGGCCGAGATAGCTGATGACCGGCAGCATGGCGGGCTTGAGCGCATGGCGCAGGATCACCGCGCGCTCGGGCAGGCCCTTGGCGCGGGCGGTGCGGATATGGTTCGAGCCCAGCACCTCCAGCATCGAGGACCGTGTGATGCGCGCGATCGAGGCCATGAAGCTGGTGGACAGCGCCACCACCGGCATGATCCAGTAGATCGGCCCGCCCCAGCCGCCGCCCGGCAGCCAGCCGAGCCACAGCGTGAAGACCAGCACCAGGATCGGCGCCATGACGAAGTTCGGCAGCACCTGCGCGCCGATCGAGATGCCGACGGCGAGGTAGTCCATCCAGCTGTTCTGCCGGATCGCCGCCGCCACGCCCAGGGCCACGCCGACCGCCACCGCGACGACGAAGGCGACGCCGCCATAGGTCAGCGTCACCGGAAAGCCGGCGGCGATGATCTGGTTCACCGAACGGTCGGGATAGACGAAGCTGGGGCCGAAATCGAAATGCGCCACGATCCCCCAGACATAGCCCGCGATCTGCCGCCACAGCGGCTCGTCCAGCCCGTATTTCGCGTTCAGGTTGGCCAGCACCTGCGGCGGCAGGGCGCGTTCCTGCGTGAAGGGGCCGCCGGGCGCGGCATGCATCAGCAGGAACGAGACGACGATCAGCAAAAGCAGCGTCGGAATGGCGACCGCAAGCCGCCGCAGCATGAAGCCGAACATGCGCAGGTTCCCAGGGGCAGGTGCCGGACAGGATCGGAAGGGCGGCGCACGGGCCGCCCCCGAGGCTTATTTCTGGATGCGGTAGATGTCCTTGGCATACCAGTCGTTCATCACGTTCTCGGTCGGCAGGCCCTTGATGTCGTCGCGGATCATGTCGACCTTGGAATATTGATAGACCGGGACCAGCGGCATGTCCTCGGCCAGGATCTTCTCGGCCGCGGTATATTGCGCGTTCGGGTCTTCCGAGGTCTTGGACTGATCCATCAGCCTGTCGAATTCCGGGTTGGAATACTTGCCG
>NZ_FNEA01000031.1 GCF_900100045.1 Paracoccus denitrificans
AGCGTGCGCTCCAGCGCCACGTAATAGCCGGCGACCATGGGAAAGCAGTTCAGCGACAGGATGTCGCCGCGCCGGATCTTGCGCGAGGTGACGGGGTTGTGGGCGCCGTCGGTGTTGATGCCGGACTGGAACCAGGTCCAGCTGTCCAGCAATTCGGCATGCGGCCAGGTCCTGGCGATCTCGCGCACCATGGCGGCGGTGGAATGCAGCGCCACCTCGTGCTCGGGGGTGCCGACGGCGGCGGCCTCGAGGCAGGCGGCGCCGCCCAGGTCGGCGATGCGGGCCATCTCGGCGATATGGGCGATCTCCTCGGCGGACTTGACCATGCGCAGCCGCATGGCGGGGGCGGCGATGTCGGCGAACTCGACGCCGGGGAATTCGGATTTCAGCAGGGCGAGCAGGTCGATGCTGACATGGTCGAACTCGATGCCGATGCGTTTGGCGCTGCCGGCGATCTGGCGGATGGCATGAAAATAATTGTCCTTCTGCCAGTCGGTATAGGTGATGTTTCCGCCGAAGCTGCGGCGCCATGGCTGGCCGCCGTCGATGCCGGCGCTGATGGTGGTGGCCTTGTCGTGGTCGATGAGCAGGCCGTAGCGGCGGCCGAACTGGCAATAGAGGAAATCGGCGTAATAGTTGATGTTGTGATAGGAGGTGAACAGCGCCGCATCGACGCCCGCCTGCGCCATATGCGCGCGAATGCCGTCCTGGCGGCGCTGCATCTCGGAGGCCGAGAAGGTCGGGACCGCCTTCTCGCCATTGCCGATGAAACTCTGAAGCCGGTCGCGTTGCATGGGATTTCCCTTTCGTCCTTTGGGGTTCGGATGGCGGCAGGATCGGGCCGGGACGGGCCCTTGTCAAAAGACGGTTTCTCATGGTTCACTTGAGAAAATCTCAAATGGTTGAGGAATCCCATGTCGCTTTTGCCGCTCAATGCCCTGCGCGCCTTCGAGGCCGTCGCCCGGCTGAAAAGCTTCAAGGAGGCGGCCAAGGCGCTGTTCGTCACCCAGTCGGCGGTCAGCCATCAGGTCCGCCATCTTGAGGAATTCCTGGGCGTAGCGCTGTTCGACCGCTCGGGGGCGCGGCCCGAGATCCTGCCGCGCGGGCAGGAGCTTGCGCGCACGCTGAGCCTGTCGCTGGCCGAGATCGAGGCGGCCTGCAAGCGGGTGCGCCGGGCCGGCGAGGCGCAGCCGCTGGTGATCGCCGCCATCCCGTCGGTGGCGATCTGCTGGCTGATTCCGCGGCTTTCCCGCTTTCGCCAGGCGCATCCCGATGTGGCGCTGCGGGTGGTCTATGCCATTCACGGGCAGGAGATCGACTTTCGCGGCACGCATTTCGCCTTCGTCTTCGCCGACAGCCCGCCGGTTTTGCCCGGCGTGCGGGTGCTGGCCTTTCTGCCGGGCGAAAGCGCGCCGGTCTGCAACCCCTCGCTGCTGCCCGCCTTGGGCGAGGGGCCGCCCTCGGCCGCCGGCATCAAGGCGGCGGGGTTGCTTTACGATACCGACACATCCGCCTGGCACGCCTGGTTTGCGCGCGTCGGCAGCGGCATCGAGCCGGGCGAGGCCGGGCCGGTTTTCGAGGATTTCAACCTGCTGCGCGCCGCCGCGCTGGCCGGGCAGGGCGTGGCGCTGTGTCCGCTGGCGATGATCCAGGACGATCTGGACGCCGGCCGGCTGGTGCAACTGTCGCCGGTCACCGTGCTGGAGAATTACGGCTATTATCTGCTTGCCAGCGATCCTCCGCCCGCCGACCTCGCCGAGAACGCCCAGGCCTTCCAGGACTGGGCGTTTCGGGAACGGGACGGCGAGGGCGCCTGATCCGGGTCAGGACCGCGCCGTTTCGCGTGGCGCGACCGGGTTCAGCAGATACGAGAAATCCGGTCGCCGCGCCAGCACGTCGGCCAGGCTGTAGCCGTCCAGAACCGCCATGAAGCCCGCCATCGCCTCGTCCAGCACCGAGGTCAGCCCGCAGGCTGGCGCGATGATGCAATTGCCGCAGCCGACCAGGTCGAAATCGTCCTCGGTATGGCGCACAAGCGCGCCGATATTGATCTCGGCCGGCGGCCGCGCCAGCCGGATGCCGCCGTTGCGGCCGCGCAGGCTGGCCAGGAAGCCCGCGTTCACCAGATCGTTGATGACCTTCATCAAATGGTTCTGCGAGATGCCGTAGGCCTGCGCGATCTCGCCGATCGGGCACAGCCGCTCGGGCTCTCGGCCCAGATACAGCAGCACGCGCATGGCGTAATCGGTATAGCGCGTCAGGCGCATCGCGGTCTCCGATAAAACATGCATCCTGATTGCATGTTTCTGGCGGCAAGGATAGATGTATCCAGAATACATGTTTTTGAGTCGCGGCCGGGAACCCTGCCGCGCAACCTTGCAGGAGAAGCCGAATGCCGCAGCCCTTGAGCGCGCAGACCATTGCGCTGGTCAAAGCCACCGTCCCCGCGATCGAGGCTCATGGTCTTGATATCGTGCGTGAAATGTATGCGCGCATGTTCCAGAACCCGGAAATCCGCGACCTGTTCAACCAGTCGCATCAGGACGGGGCCGAGGCGCAGCCGCGCGCGCTGACCGGAGCGATCCTGGCTTATGCAAACAATATCGACAATGTGACGGCGCTGGTCCCGGCGGTCGAGCGTATCGCCCAGAAGCATGTCGGCCTGCAGATCCTGCCCGAACATTACCCCCATGTCGCCGAGGCGCTGCTGGGCGCGATCCGGGCGGTGCTGGGCGACGCCGCCACCGACGAGGTTCTGGAGGCCTGGGGCGAGGCTTATTGGTTCCTCGCCAACATCCTGATCGCGCGTGAGCGGCGGATCTACGACGAACAGCAGGCCAGCGAGGGCGGCTGGAACGGCTGGCGCGCGTTCCGCATCGACGAGGTGATCCGCGAAAGCAGCACCATCGCCTCTTTCGTGCTGCGCCCGGTCGATGGCGGGCCGGTGATGGCCCACAAGCCGGGCCAGTATCTGACCTTCTGGCTGGAGATCCCCGGCCATGCCCCGGCCAAGCGCAACTATTCGATCTCGGCCGCGCCGAATGGCCGGACCTATCGCATCTCGGTCAAGCGCGAGCCGCAGGGGCTGGCCTCGGGCTGGCTGCATGAGCAGGCGCCGGGGGCGGTGCTGAAGATTGCCGCGCCGGCGGGCGAGTTCTTCCTGGCCGAGCGACCCGAGCGGCCGGTGGTGCTGCTGTCCGGGGGCGTGGGGCTGACGCCGATGGTCGCGATGCTGGAGGCGCTGGTGCAGTCCGGCGCGCAGGTTCCGGTGCATTACATCCACGGCACGCATGACCGCGACACCCATGCGATGCGCGCCCATGTCCGCGCGCTGGCCGAGGGGCAGCCGCAGATCCGTGTCACCGATTTCCACCAGACCCCGCTGGCGGACGAGGTCGCCGGCCGCGACTACGACCATGCCGGGCTGATCACCGAGGAATGGCTGCTGGCCAATACGCCGGCGGGCGAGGCAGATTACTATATCTGCGGCCCGCGCCCCTTCCTGCGCGCGGCGGTCGCGGCGCTGTCGCTGGCGGGCGTGCCTTCGGACCGGATCCATTACGAATTCTTCGGTCCGGCCGACGAATTGCTGGCGGCCTGAGGCGGGGCGCGTCATGGACGATCTTGCCCTGGCGCGGATCGTCCATGTCGTCGCCGTCCTGTTCTGGATCGGCGGCGTGGCCTTCGTCACCACGGTTCTGATCCCCGCCGTCGCCGCCGCCTTCCCTGCGGCAGAGCGGCTGCGCTTCTTTCACCGCATCGAGGGCCGGTTCGCCCCGCAGGCCCGGCTTTGGGTGCTGCTGGCCGGGGCCAGCGGCTTCTGGATGGTCTGGCGCGGCGACATGTGGCACCGCTTCGCCGAGATGCGGTCCTGGTGGATGCATGCCATGCTGGCGGTCTGGCTGGCCTTTTCGGTCATGCTCTACCTGATCGAGCCGCTGTTCCTGCATCGCCGCATGCGCCGGTCGTGCGATCCGGGGCGCGATTTCGTGCGGTTGGCGCGGATGCATCGCATTCTGCTGGCGCTGTCGGTGGTGGCAGTGGTCGGCGCGGTCGGCGGCAGTCACGGGCTGTTCTAGCGCGGCCTTCATGCCGGTGCGTTGCCCGGCGCCTTCGCGCCATGGCCGCAGGCGCTGCAAATCCCGCGGGCTCCCCCGCACGAGACGCCGGAAGCGGCGCGGATCGGGGGGAACCGTGCGGGCAGGGGCTTGGCAGCCCGCCGCGCATTGTGGCAATGCGAAAGCTGACGCGCGGTCCGCCGGCCGGGCGAAGCATTCGGGAAAGGTATCGTGCCGCAATCCGTTGCCGAAGACAGCGAGCGCTATATCGCGCGGGGCATCGCCCATGTGAAGCTTTCGACGCCGCCCCGGGCGCCGATCACGATCTCTTTCGTGCTGATGCCGCGTTTCACCATGCTGGCCTTCACCTCGGCGATCGAGCCCTTGCGCGTGGCCAACCAGCTGACCGAGAGGCTGCTGTTCAAATGGCGTATCCACAGCGAGACGGGTGCGCCGATCGCCTGCTCGAACGGGGTGCCGCTGGTGCCGGACGCGCCGCTGTCCGAGGCGCCCGCCTCGGACTATGTGCTGGTCTGCGGCGGGGTCGAGCCGGATGCGGGATGCAGCGCCGAACTGACCGACTGGATCCGCAAGCAATGGCGCCATGGCGGCACGGTGGGCGGGCTTTGCACCGGCGCCTATGCCCTGGCCCGCGCCGGCATCCTCAACGGCCGTCGCTTTACCCTGCATTGGGAGAACCTTCCGAACTTCACCGAGAAATATCCCGACCTCGCGCCCGAGCGGCGCATCTTCTGTATCGACGAGCGCATCGTCACCTGTGCCGGCGGCGTCGCCTCGGCCGAGCTGGCGCTGAAGCTGATCGAGGATTACTACGGCGCCGAACTCGGCCAGGCGGTGATGAACATGTGCCTGCTGGGCCAGATCCGGCGCGGCGAGGAAGAGCAGCTCAGCTCGCTTTCCGTCCGGCTGGGCACGCGCAACGACCACCTGATCCGCGCGGTGGCCTATATCGAGGCCCATGTCGAGGACGAGGTCGATCTGGGAGAATGCGCCAGCCACCTGGGCATCTCGCGCCGCCAGCTGGAGCGGCTGTTCCAGCGCTACCTCGACACGACGCCGCTGCAATATCTCAACAAGGTGCGGCTGCAGCATGCCCGCTCTCTGCTGACCGAGACCAATCTCAGCGTCATGCAGGTGGCGGTGGCCTGCGGCTTTGGTTCATCCTCGTATTTCTCCAAGGTGTTTCGGGGGCAATACGGCGTCTCGCCCTACAAGTTCTCGCTGACCCGCAAGCGCACGGGGGAATGAGGCACCGATCCGCATGCCTGCCCGGATAGCGGGCACTTGCCCCCAAACGCGTCCCCTGCCAAGCTGCGAGGCAGGGAGAACGCGCAAATGGACGGACAGGGGAACGGCCGCAAACCGCTGGATACGGCGGAGATCGGGGCGCTGGCGCATCTTTATCGGGCAGAGATCTATCGCTCGACCATCTGGCGAACACGGCTCGACACCACCACCAACTGGTCGGTGGTGACGCTGGGGGTGGCGCTGTCGATCACCTTTTCCTCGCCCCAGGCCTCGCCTCTGCCGCTGGTGCTGGTCGGCATCCTCATCATCTTCTTCCTGATGCTGGAGGCGCGGCGCTATCGCTATTTCAACGTCTGGCGCGCACGCTGCCGCTGGATGGAGCTGAACTTCATGGCGCCGATGCTGAACGACGGCGACTTGCGGATGGATACCGGCTGGCAGGACAGGCTGGCCGAGGATTACCGCCGCCCCGCCTATCACGTCAGCCT
The DNA here is from genome assembly GCF_900100045.1 of Paracoccus denitrificans. GTDB lineage: Bacteria > Pseudomonadota > Alphaproteobacteria > Rhodobacterales > Rhodobacteraceae > Paracoccus > Paracoccus denitrificans. The sequence continues at coordinate 5,816 of NZ_FNEA01000031.1, forward strand.
GCGCACCGCCATCGGCCGGCGCATCCGGCGCAACTACTTCTGGATCCTGCTGATCCAGACCGCCGCTTATCTGGGCAAGCTGGCGGTGCATCCGGCCGCGCTGCAATCCTTTGGCGAATTGCTGGAGCGCGCCGCCGTCGGGCCGATCCCGGGCTGGCTGGTGCTGGGGGTGGGCCTGCTTTACTGCTTCAGTTGGGGCGCCATCGCGCTGTGGAGCCTGCGCGAGGATCGCAAGCGGGCGCGCTGGCGCCGCGATCCTCTCGGCATGGGGTAAAACGCTTTTGCGGGGCATTGCAATCCTGACGTGATTCCATCACGCTTACCCTCATATGGATGAGGGAAGACATGCCGGGACGCCCGACGCCCGACGATCGAGGATGTGGCCAAGGCGGCCGGAGTCAGCGTGGCGACGGTCGACCGCGTGCTGAACGGCCGTGCCAGGGTGCGTGAGAAAACCGCGCGCAAGGTTTCCGAAGCCGCCGAGGCGGTCGGCTATCACGCGGCGCCGGCGATCCGGGCGCGGGCGCTGGCGCATGTGCCGGAACTGCATCTGGGCATCGTTCTGCAAAAGGAACGCCACGCCTTCTATCAGGATTTCGCCGCACGCATCCAGGAGGCCGCGCGCCAGGATCCGCTGCGCCGCTGGCGGCTGACCATCCGGTTTTCGCCCGGCCAGTCGCCGGCCGATTTCGCCGAAACCATCGCCGGCATGGCCGGCAAGGTGCAGGCCGTGGCGGCGACCGGCATCGACCATCACGACGTGACCTCGGCCGTCGCCATGCTGCGCGGGCGCGGCGTTCCGGTGTTTTCGCTGCTGTCCGATTTCGCCGCCGGCGTGCGCGAGGCTTATCTGGGCACCAACAATCTCAAGACCGGGCGCACCGCCGCCTGGCTGATGCATCGCATCATGCGCCGTCCGGGCAAGCTGGCGCTGTTCATCGGCGGCCATCGTTTTCACGGCCACGACCTGCGCGAGGCCGGGTTTCGCAGCTATTTCCGCGAATACGCGCCCGAGATCGCCTTTCTGGACACGATGATCAACCTCGAAACCCGGCAACTGACCTATGAGACCACGCTGGAGATCGCCGCCCGCCACCCCGACCTTGCCGGCATCTATTGTGCCGGCGGCGGCATGGAGGGCGCCATCGCCGCGATCCAGGAATTGCACCTGGGCGGCAAGGTGGCGCTGATCGTGAACGAACTGACGCCGGAATCCCGCCAGGGGCTGATGCAGGGCATCGTCTCGGTGGTGCTGGCGACGCCCTTGCAGCCGCTGGCGGCGGATCTGCTGAGCGCCGTCGCGCATGTGCTGGAACATGGCATGGCGGAGAATCCCGGCCAGCGTTTCGTCACCTCTCTGGTCGTGACGCCCGAAAGCCTGTGATCGGCCGGAATGATGGAAAGCCATCATTATTGACCATCTTTCTATCATTCATGATGGATAAAACCTCTCAAAGAGTTTGACGGGAATCGCTTTCTGGCAGAAGTCTCTCCCCACGGTCCGCGCTCGGGAGTCGCGGTCCGGTGGCAGGGCGCAGGGCCGGTATCGGACATGCCGGCCGCCTTGTGCGGGCCCTGGGTGCCTGCGGAACCGATTGGGGAGGATGACGAGAATGAAAGCATTTCTGCTGACGACCGCCTGTGCCGTCACGGTCTCGGGCGCGGCCATGGCCGAGAATATCGGCGTGAGCATGGCGCTGTTCGACGACAATTTCCTGACCGTGCTGCGCAACGGCATGCAGGAGCATGCGGCATCGCTGGACGGCGTGACGATCCAGATCGACGATGCGCAGAACGACGTCGGCAAGCAGCTGAACCAGATCGAGAACTTCGTCGCCTCGGGCGTCGATGCGATCATCGTGAACCCGGTCGATACCGACGCCACCATCGCCATGAGCGCGGCGGCGCAGAACGCCGGCATCCCGATGGTCTTTGTCAACCGCCAGCCGGTGAACCTGGACAGCCTGCCCGAGAAGCAGGCCTTCGTCGCCTCGGACGAAAAGGAATCCGGCACGCTGGAGACGCAGGAGATCTGCCGCCTGCTCAAGGAACAGGGCAAGACCGAGGCCCGGGCCGTGGTGCTGATGGGCGAGCTGTCGAACCAGGCGGCGCGGATGCGCACGCAGGACATCAAGGACGTGCTGGCCACGCCGGAATGCGGCTTCATCAGCATCGTCCAGGAGCAGACAGCGAACTGGTCGCGCACCCAGGGCGCCGACCTGGTCAGCAACTGGCTTTCGGCCGGGACCGAGTTCGACGCGGTGATCTCGAACAACGACGAGATGGCGATCGGCGCGATCCAGGCGCTGAAATCGGCGGGCCGCCCGATGGATGACGTGGTGATCGGCGGCATCGACGCGACGCAGGACGCGCTGGCGGCGATGAAGGCCGGCGATCTGGACGTGACGGTGTTTCAGGATGCGGCCGGGCAGGGCCACGGGGCGGTCGACACGGCGCTGAAGCTCGCCCGTGGCGAGACGGTCGAGCAAAAGGTCTATGTGCCCTTCCAACTCGTCACCCCCGAAAATCTGGACGAGTTCCTTTCCAGGAACTGATGCCGGCGGCGGGGTCGTCCCGGCCCCGCCCGATCAAGACGAAGGGGGAGACGATGCTTGACCGGACCAGCGCCTGGCATGGCGAATACATTCTGGAAGTCGACAACATCACCAAGGAATTCCCGGGCGTGAAGGCCCTGGACGGGGTGCAGCTGAAGATCCGCCCCGGCACCGTCCATGCGCTGATGGGCGAGAACGGCGCCGGGAAATCCACGCTGATGAAGATCATCGCCGGCGTCTATACGCCCGATGGCGGCGAGGTGCGCTTTGCCGGGCAGCCGCTGGATGTCAGGACGCCGCTCGACGCGCTGAACTCGGGCATCGCCATGATCCACCAGGAACTGAACCTGATGAACTGGATGACGGTGGCCGAGAACATCTGGATCCGGCGCGAGCCGCTGAACCGGCTGGGGCTGGTCGATCACGGCAGGATGCGGCAGATGACGGCCGAACTGCTGGGCCGGCTGAACATCCGCCTGGACCCCGACCAGCAGGTCGGCGAACTGACCGTGGCGCAAAAGCAGATGGTCGAGATCGCCAAGGCGGTTTCCTACAATTCCGACGTGCTGATCATGGACGAGCCGACCAGCGCCATCACCGAGGCCGAGGTCGAGCATCTGTTCGCCATCATCCGCGACCTGAAGTCGCGCGGCATCGGCATCGTCTACATCACCCACAAGATGAACGAGCTGTTCGAGATTGCCGACGAGTTCACCGTCTTTCGCGACGGCAAGTATGTCGGCACCCATCCCAGCGCCGACGTGACCCGCGACGACATCATCCGCATGATGGTCGGCCGCGAGATCACCGAGATGTTCCCCAAGATCGATTGCGAGATCGGCGAGACCGTGCTCGAGGTCAGGAACCTGACCCTGCCGGGCGTGTTCCACGACGTCAGCTTCCAGGTCCGCGCCGGCGAGATCCTGGGCATCGCCGGGCTGGTCGGCTCGAAGCGCTCGAACGTGGCCGAGGCGATCTTCGGCGTCCATCCCGCGCCCATCGGCGACATCCTGATCGACGGCCGGCATGTGCAGATCACCTGTCCCTCGGACGCCATGGGGCATGGCATGGCCTTCCTGACCGAGGACCGCAAGGAAAGCGGTTGCTTCCTGATCCTCGATTGCCTGGAAAACATCCAGTCGGCGCTGATCACCAGAAGCCATGTGAAAAACGGCTTCATCGACCTGCGGACCGTCGCCGCCAAGGCCGAGGAGATGGCCGCGACGCTGCGCATCAAGACACCCAGCCTGCGCGAGACGGTCGAGAACCTGTCGGGCGGCAACCAGCAGAAGCTGCTGATCGCTCGCTGGCTGCTGACCGAACCGCGCATCCTGATCCTGGACGAGCCCACCCGCGGCATCGACGTGGGCGCCAAGGCGGAAATCCACCGCCTGATCACCAAGCTGGCCGCGCAGGGCGTGGCCGTCATCATGATTTCCTCGGAAATGCCCGAGGTCTTGGGAATGAGCGACCGCATCATGGTCATGCACGAGGGCCATGTGTCGGGCTTTCTCGACCGGGCCGAGGCCGATCAGGTCAAGATCATGTCGCTGGCCGCCAAGTAACAGGGGAACCCCATGTCAGACGCAAGCATGGCCGCGGCACCGCGCCGCCACCGCCCGATGATGGCGGAACTCAACATCCTTCTGGTCCTGGTCGGCATCAGCCTGACCTTCGAGATCCTGGGCTGGATCATGCAGGGGCAGAGCTTCCTGGGCAACTGGCAACGGCTGTCCATCATGATCCTGCAGGTCTCGGTGGTGGGCATCATCGCCATCGGCGTGACCCAGGTCATCATCTCGGGCGGCATCGACCTGTCGTCGGGCTCGATCGTCGGCGCCACCGCCATGATCTCGATGAGCCTTGCGCAGGCCGCCGGCTACGAGCGGGCGATCTATCCCGACCTGACCGGGTTGCCGGTGGTGGTGCCGCTGCTGGCCGGGCTGCTTTTCGGGCTGCTCTGCGGCACGATCAACGGCGTGCTGATCGCCTATACCAGGATCCCCCCCTTCATCGCCACGCTGGGCATGATGGTGACGGCGCGGGGCTTTGCCAAATGGTATACCAAGGGCCAGCCGATCAGCTTTCCCTCGGACAGCTTCGCCGCGATCGGCAAGGGCATGATGCCGGTCTTCATCTTCCTGGTGGTGGCGCTGATCTTCCATGTCGCGCTGAAATACACCCGCTACGGCAAGTTCACCTATGCCATCGGCGCCAATCCGCAGGCCGCGCGCGTCTCGGGCATCAACGTCGAGCGCCAGCTGGTCAGGATCTATGCCATCGCCGGGCTTCTGTCGGCGCTGGCCGGGATCGTGGTCGCCGCCCGCGGCCTGACGGCGCAGGCCGGCATGGGCACCATGTACGAGCTGGACGCCATCGCCATGGCGGTGATCGGCGGCGTGTCCCTGACCGGCGGGCGCGGCTCGATCCTGGGGACGATGATCGGCATGGTGATCTTTGGCGTCATCATCTCGGGTTTCACCTTCCTGCGGCTCGACGCCTATTACCAGGAGATGATCAAGGGCGTGATCATCGTCGCCGCCGTGGTCGCCGATGTCTACCGCCAGAAAAAGCGCAAGAAGGCGTAAGGGGGCCGATGATGAAAGGCTTGACCGCAATGGCGCTGGTGCTGGGGCTTTCCGCCCCGGCCCTGGCCGGGGGCACCCGGATCGGGGTCAGCATGACCAGCTTCGACAATCCCTTCCTGACCATCCTGCTGAACGGCATCAAGCAGCAGGCGGCGCAGGATGGCGCCGAGCTGATCCTCGAGGACGCGCAGCTCGACGTCGCCCGCCAGCAGAACCAGGTGCAGAACTTCATCGCCAATGGCGTCGATGCGATCATCGTCAACGCCGTCGACGGCGCCGCCACTCCGGCGATGACGCAGATGGCGATCCAGGCCGGCGTGCCGCTGGTCTATGTCAACCACCCGCCGATCGGCCATGAGGCGCTGCCCAAGGGCACCAGCTTCGTCGGCTCGGACGAGGTGGAAAGCGGCACCATGCAGACGCGCGAGGTCTGCCGGATGCTGGGCGGCAAGGGCAACGTGATGGTGCTGATGGGGCCGCTGGAGAACGAGGCCTCGGCCATCCGCACCCGCGACATCGAAGAGGTGATCGCGACCCCGGAATGCTCGGGCATGACCATCGTCGACAGGCAGGTCGGCAACTGGAACCGCACCCAGGGGCAGGACATCACCACCAACTGGCTGAGCTCGGGCATCGCCTTCGACGCCATCATCTCGAACAATGACGAGATGGCCATCGGCGCCATCCAGTCGCTGAAGGCGGCGGGCGTGGCGATGGACAAGGTCGTCGTCGCCGGCATCGACGCGACGCCCGACGGCCTTTCGGCGATGCGGGCCGGCGACCTGGACGTCACCGTCTACCAGAACGCCACCCGTCAGGGCGAGGTCGCGGTCCAGACCGCCATCGCCATGGCGGGGGGCGAAACGCCCGAACGCAATATCTGGGTGCCCTTCGAGCCCGTCACCCCCGAGAACCTCTCGAACTACGAGTAAGCCCGATGACCGCAACGGAGAAATCCCTCGGTGTCGCCCTGATCGGCACCGGGTTCATGGGAAAGTGCCATGCGATGGCCTGGCGCAATCTTGCCACCGCATTCGGCGGCCTGCCGCCCCGGCTGGAGGTGCTGGCCGACACGCCCGCCCGCAAGGCCGCCGAACATGCCGCAGCCTTCGGCTTTGCCCGCGCCACCGATGACTGGCGCACGGCGGTCGGCGATCCGGCCGTCGACGTGGTCTCGATCGCCACGCCGAACGGCATGCATCGCGAGATGGCCGAGGCGGCGCTGGCGGCGGGCAAGCATGTCTGGCTGGAAAAGCCCATGGCGCTGACCGTCGCGGATGCCGAGGCGATGGAGGCCGCCGCCCGCGCCTCGGGCCGCGTCACCATCCTGGGCTACAACTACGCCCGCTCGCCCGCCTTCCGCGCCGCCGCCGAGATGGTGGCCGCGGGCGCCATCGGCCGGCCGATCCATTTCCGCGGCATCTATGACGAGGATTACATGGCCGATCCGCAGCTGCCCTGGAGTTGGCGGCTGACCCGTGCCGAAGGCGGGCTGGGCGCGCTGGGGGATCTGGGCTGCCATCTGGTCTCGGTCATGCTGGCGCTGATGGGGCCGGTGGCGCGGGTCCAGGCGCAGATGGACACGGTGATCGCCCGGCGTCCACATCAGGACGGCACGGCCCCGGTCGAGAACGAAGACCAGGCCCAGGCGCTGATCCGCTTTGCCTCGGGCGCCTCGGGCGAATTCTCCTGCTCGCGGGTGGCCCGCGGCTATCGCTGCCGCCTGGCATGGGAGGTGCAGGGCACCGAGGGTACGCTGCGCTTCGACCAGGAGCGGATGAACGAGCTTTGGCTCTACCGGCCCGGCCCGCCCGAGGCGGACGGTTTCCGCCGCATCCTGACCGGCCCGGCGCAGCCCGGCTTTGCCGCCTTCTGCCCGGCCGCCGGCCATAATTTCGGCTTCAACGAGCAGAAGGTGGTCGAGGCGGAAATGCTGCGCCAGGCCATCGCCGGCACCGCCCGCGCCTGGCCCGACTTCACTGACGGCCTGGTCATCGAACGCATCATCCACGGCATGGCCCGGTCCGCCGAGACCGGCCAGCCCGTCACCTTCTGAGGACGTCATGAAAATCGCCATCGACCCCTTCATGCACCGCCACCTGCCGCTGGAGCAGATCCCCGCCAAGGTCAGGGAACTCGGCTACGACTGGATCGAGCTGAGCCCGCGCGGCGACTTTCTGGAATGGTTCAAGGCGCCCCGCGTCTTTCCCGACCGCATCAAGGCGCTGAAGCAGGCGCTGCGCGAGGCCGAGGTCGGCATCGCCAGCCTGCTGCCGATGTATCGCTGGGCCAGCAATGACGAGACCGAGCGGCAGGCCGCCGTCAAGCACTGGAAGCGCGCCATCGAGATCGCGGTCGAGCTGGGCGTCGACACCATGAACAGCGAATTCGGCCGCGGCCCGCATCCCGACAAGGGCTCGTGCTACTGCTGCCACACCGGCTCGATGATCGAGGCTTGCGAGGACGCCTGGTGGCGCAGCATGGAAGAGCTGGTGCCGATCTTCGAGCGCGAGGGCATCAACCTGCATGTCGAGCCCCATCCCGAGGACTGGTGCGAGACGCTGCAGCCCGCGCTCGACATCATCCGCACGGTGAACTCGCCGCGGGTGAAGTTCCTCTATTGCGCGCCGCATACCTATTATTTCGGCGACGACACCCGGGCGATGCTGCGCGAGGCCGCCGACGTGCTGGCGCATGTCCATGTCGGCGACACCTTCAACCACAAGGCCAGCTCGGGCCTGCGCTATATCCTGAACCCTCCGGGCACGCAGGCGCGCATCCACCAGCATCTCGACATCGGCCAGGGCGAGGTGCCCTGGGACGACTTCTTCGGCACCCTGGCCGAGATCGGCTTCGACGGCATCATGACCGCCTGCGTCTTTGCCTGGGAGGACCGCGCCGACCAGTCCGGCAAATTCATGCGCAACGAAATGCAGCGCTACATCGACACCTATTGGAGCAAATGAGCATGACCCTGAAGATCGGAGTGATCGGCACCGGCGCCATCGGCCAGGACCATACCCGGCGCATCAACCAGGTCCTGGCCGGCGCCAGGGTCGCGGCGCTGAACGACGTGAACCGTGCCAATGCCGAGGCCTGCCAGCGCGACCATGCCCCCGAGGCGCGGATCTTCGACGACCCGCATGCGCTGATCCGCGATGCCGAGGTGGATGCGATCCTCGTCTGTTCCTGGGGCCAGACGCATGAGGAATACGTGCTGGCCGCCATCGCCGCCGGCAAGCCGTGCTTTTGCGAAAAGCCGCTGGCCACCACCGCCGAAGGCGCGCGCCGCATCGTCGAGGCCGAAGAAGCGGCCGGCAAGCGGCTGGTGCAGGTCGGCTTCATGCGCCGCTACGATCCGGGCTATGTCGCGCTGAAAAAGGCGGTGGCCGAGGTGACCGGCGCGCCGCTGATGGTGCATGCCGCGCATCGCAATCCGCGGGTGGGCGAGAACTACCTGACCCCGATGGCGATCCACGACACGCTGATCCACGAGATCGACGTGCTGCGCTGGCTGCTCGACGACGACTATGTCGGCGCCCGGGTGCTCTTCCCGCGCAAGTCGCCGCGCGCCCATGAAAAGCTGCGCGACCCGCAGGTGGTGGTGCTGGAGACTGCCCGGGGCGTGGTGATCGATGTCGAGGTCTTTGTGAACTGCCATTACGGCTACGACATCCAGTGCGAGATCGTGGGCGAGGACGGCATCGCCCGGCTGCCCGAGCCGATGGGCATCCAGACCCGTTCGGGCGCGGTGCTTGGCCAGCCGATCCTGATGGACTGGAAGGACCGCTTCATCGACAGCTACGACTATGAACTGGCCGATTTCCTGAAGGCCGCCGCCAGGGGCACCGCCGCCGGCCCGACCGCCTGGGACGGCTATGTCGCCGCGGTCACCGCCGATGCCTGCGTTGCCGCGCAGGAAGCCGGGGGCGAGTCCGTCGCGATCGAACTGCCCGCCCGTCCCGCCCTTTACGCCTGAGGTTCGCCATGCGCTTTGCCCTGAACCATATCGTCGCCCCGCGCCTGCTGCTGGCCGAGTTCCTTGCCCTGGCCCGCCGCCTCGACTGCACCGAGGTCGAGATCCGCAACGACCTGCCCGACGTGACCGGGCTGGCCCCGGCCGAGGTCGCCCGCATGGCTGCCGATGCCGGCGTGGCCATCCTGTCGGTCAACGCGCTCTATCCCTTCAACCGATGGAGCGAGGATCTGGCCGGCCGCGCCGAGCGCCTGGCGGATTTCGCCGCCGGGGCAGGGGCGCAGGCGCTGGTGCTGTGCCCGCTGAACGACGGCACCGAGATCGCCCATTCCCAGACGGTAGCGGCGCTGGACAGGCTGCGCGCCATCCTGCAGCCGCGCGGGCTGACCGGGCTGGTCGAGCCGCTGGGCTTCCCGCAAAGCTCGCTGCGCCGCAAGGCCGAGGCCGTCGCCGCCATCACCGAGGCGGGCGGCTTCGACGCCTTCCGCCTGCTGCACGACACGTTCCACCACCATCTGGCGGGCGAAACCGCGTTCTTCCCGCATCGCACCGGGCTGGTGCATGTCTCGGGCGTGACCGATCCGTCGCTGGCGGTCGCCGAGATGCTGGACGGCCATCGGCTGCTGGTCGATGCCGGCGACCGGCTGGAGAACCTGGCGCAGTTGCGCGCGCTTTTGGCCGACGGCTATGACGGGCCGGTCAGCTTCGAGCCTTTCGCGCCCGAGGTTCATGCGCTGGACGATATCGAACCCGCGTTGCGCGCCAGCATGGACCACCTGCGCGCCGCCCTGTCGGAACCCGTGGAGGGCTGAGGGATGAGCAGGACGTTGGACGTCATCACCATCGGCCGCTCTTCGGTCGACCTTTACGGCGCGCAGATCGGGGGCCGGCTCGAAGACATGCGGTCCTTCAGCAAATATGTCGGCGGCTCGCCCACCAACATGGCCTGCGGCACGGCGCGGCTGGGGCTGCGCTCGGCACTGATCACCCGGGTGGGCGACGAGCATATGGGCCGCTTCCTGCGCGAGGAACTGGCGCGCGAGGGTGTCGATGTGCGCGGCGTCGCGACCGACCCCGAACGGCTGACGGCGCTTGTCCTGCTGGGCATTCGCGACGAGGACAGCTTTCCGCTGATCTTCTATCGCGAGAATTGCGCCGACATGGCGCTGTGCGAGGATGACATCGATGAGGGGCTGATCGCCGAAGCGCGCTCCGTGGTCGCCACCGGCACGCATCTGAGCCATCCGCGCACCGAGGCGGCGGTCCTCAAGGCGCTGCGCCTGGCGCGCGAAGCGGGGGGGCAGACGGCGCTGGACATCGACTATCGCCCCAACCTCTGGGGGCTCTCCGGCCATGGCGACGGCGAGAACCGCTTTATCGCCAGCGACAGCGTGACGGCCAAGCTGCAGGCGCATCTGCCGCTTTTCGACCTGATCGTCGGCACCGAGGAAGAGTTCCATATCGCCGGCGGCTCGACCGACACGCTTGCGGCGCTGCGGGCCGTCCGCGCCCTGACGCCTGCGGTGCTGGTCTGCAAGCGCGGCGCGGCGGGTGCGGTGGCCTTTACCGGCGCCGTCGAGGGCTGGGACAGCGGCGAGACCGGGCCGGGCTTCCCGATCGAGGTCTTCAACGTGCTGGGTGCCGGCGACGGCTTCATGTCCGGGCTGCTCAAGGGCTGGCTCGACGGCGAGCCCTGGCCCCGGGCGCTGGAATACGCCAATGCCTGCGGCGCCTTTGCCGTCAGCCGGCATGGCTGCACGCCCGCCTATCCCTCGCTGGCCGAGCTGGAGTTCTTTCTCAAGCGCGGCATCCGCGAGCGGGCGCTGCGCAAGGATGCCGAGCTTGAGCGCATCCACCGCGCCACCAACCTGCATCCGCTGCAAGGCGACATCCGCGCCTTTGCCTTCGATCACCGCATCCAGTTGGAAGAGATGCAGGGCGCGACGCCCGAGCGGATCGGCGCCTTCAAGCGGCTGTGCCTGAAGGCCGCGCTGGCGGTGCAGGACGGCCGCCCGGGCCATGGCATCCTCTGCGACGACCGGCTGGGACGGGCGGCGCTGCATGCCGCGGCCGGCACCGGGCTCTGGGTCGGGCGGCCCTGCGAATGGCCGGGCTCGCGTCCCCTGCGGCTGGAGCCGGAGCTGGGCGCGGCCTGCGAGGGGCTGATGGAATGGCCGGCGGGGCAGGCGGTCAAGGTGCTGTGCTTCTGCCATCCCGGCGACGACGCGGCGACGCGCGCGGACCAGGAGGCGACCGTCACCCGGCTTTATCAGGCGGCGCGGGCCAATGACCTGGAATTCCTGCTGGAGATCATCCCCTCCAAGGTCGGGCCGGTGGATGACGGGACCACGGCGGCGCTGATCCGGCGCTGGTACGAGATCGGCGTCTATCCCGACTGGTGGAAGCTGGAACCGCTGCAATCCGATGCCGCCTGGCATCAGGCGGTGGAGGCGATCCGGGCGCATGATCCCTGGCTGCGCGGCATCGTCGTGCTGGGGCTGGACGCGCCCGAGGCCGAACTGGCGGCCAGTTTCGAAAAGGCGGCGCGGCACGACCTGGTCAGGGGCTTTGCCGTCGGCCGGACAATCTTCGGCGATGTGGCGCGCGACTGGCTCGCCGGGCGCCGCACCGACGACGAGGCCGTGGCCGAGATGGGCCGGCGCTATGGCCGCCTTTGCGCGCTTTGGGACCGGGCCCGCGCGGCCGCGAAGGTGGCGGCATGAGCGGGGCGGGCCGGTTCACCCCGGAAGATCGGGGCAAATGGGACATCGGCGCCGATGCGCGCCAAGGAGGCAAGGCATGAGCGGGACGATCCGGTTGACCGCCGCGCAGGCGATGATGCGCTGGCTGTCGGTGCAGATGACCGAGGAGGGCGAGCGTTTCATCGAGGCGGTCTGGGCGATTTTCGGCCACGGCAATGTCGCGGGCATCGGCGAGGCGCTGCATGGCATCGGCGACGCCCTGCCGACGCTGCGCGGCCAGAACGAGCAGACCATGGCCCATGCCGCCATCGCCTGGACCAAGACCAGAAAGCGCCGCCGTGCCATGGCGGTGACAAGCTCCATCGGGCCGGGGGCGACCAACATGGTGACCGCCGCCGCGCTGGCGCATGTGAACCGCCTGCCGCTGCTGCTGATCCCGGGCGATGTCTTTGCCAACCGCCGTCCCGACCCGGTCCTGCAGCAGATCGAGGATTTCGGCGACGGCACGGTCAGCGCCAATGACTGCTTCCGCCCGGTGAGCCGCTATTTCGACCGCATCTCGCGGCCCGAGCATCTGCTGACGGCGCTGCCGCGCGCCATGCAGGTGATGACCGATCCGGCGAATTGCGGGCCGGTGACGCTGGCCTTCTGCCAGGACGTGCAGGCCGAGGCTTACGACTGGCCCGAAGCGTTCTTTGCGCCCAAGGTCTGGCGCATCCGCCGTCCCGAGCCGGATGCCGCCGAACTGGCCGAGGTCGTCGCACTGATCCGAAAGGCCGAGCGGCCTGTGATCGTCTCGGGCGGCGGCGTGATCTATTCCGGGGCCGAAGCCACGCTGCTGGATTTCGCCAGGCACCACCGCATTCCCGTGGTCGAGACCCAGGCCGGCAAGGGCGCCATCGACTGGCGCGAGGAGTTGAACCTCGGCTCACCCGGCGTCACCGGCACCGATGCCGGCAATGCCGCCTGCGCGCGGGCCGACCTGATCATCGGCGTCGGCACGCGGTTCCAGGACTTCACCACCGGCTCCTGGACGGCTTTCGCCAATCCGGCGCGGCGGCTGGTCTCGATCAACCTCACGGGCTATGACGCGGCCAAGCACGGCGCGGTGCCGCTGGTCGCGGATGCCCGGGTGGCGCTGGAGCGGATCGGTGCCGCACTTGGCGCGCATCGCTTTGCCGAACCCGACGCGGCGCCGCGCGCCGACTGGTTCGCGCTGGCCGACAAGGCCATGGCGGCGCCGAACCATGACGGGCTGCCCTCGGATGCGCAGGTGATCGGCGCGGTGCAGCGCGTCGCCGGCGAGAATACCGTGGTGATGTGCGCGGCCGGGACCATGCCCGGCGCCTTGCAGGTGCTGTGGCGCGCGAGCCCCGGCGGCTATCACATGGAATACGGCTACAGCTGCATGGGCTACGAGGTCGCCGGCGCGCTTGGCATCGCCATGGCCCGACCCGAGGCCGAGGTGATCTGCATGGTCGGCGACGGCAGCTACATGATGGCCAATAGCGAGCTGGCGACGGCCGTCATGCTGAAGGTGCCCTTCACCGTCGTGCTGACCGACAACCGCGGCTATGGCTGCATCAACCGGCTGCAGCAGGAATGCGGCGGCGAGGAATTCAACAACATGTATGCCAGCTCGAACGTGGTCGAAGAGCCGCAGATCGACTTCGTCGCCCATGCCGCCAGCATGGGGGCGCATGCCGAGAAGGTTTCGGACATCGCCGCGCTGGAGGCCGCGATCCGTGCCGCGCGTGGCCGCGACATCCCCAGCGTCGTCGTCATCGACACCGAGGCCCTGACCGGGGCCGGCATCGGCGGCGGCTGGTGGGACGTCGCCGTGCCCCAGACCGGCCAGGGCGACAAGCTGGGCGCCGCCCGCGAAAGATATGAAACCTGGATGCAAAAACAGCAGCTTGTCAATTGAGGCTCGAAAGAATGATCCTTTTCGGAACCAATCCCATCGCCTGGGCCAATGATGACGACCAGTCCATCGGCGCCCATATCCCGACCGAGCAGATCCTGCACGAGGCTGGCGAGGTCATCGGCTTCGACGGTATCGAGAACGGCCATCGCTGGCCCTCGGACCCGCAGCAGCTCAAGGACCTGCTGGGCCGCTATGGGCTGAAATTCGTCTCGGGCTGGTATTCCACCGCGCTGCTGACCCGCTCGGTCGAGGAAGAGATCGCGGCGGTGCAGGAGCATCTGGCCAGGCTCGAGGCCAATGGCTGCAAGGTCTGCATCGCCTGCGAATGCTCGAATACCGTGCATGGCCGGCCCGACGTTCCGGTCAACGCCCGCCCGCGCCTGACGGCCGAGGACATGGCGGAATTCGGCCGCAAGATGGAGGAATTCGCGCAATACCTGGCAAGCCGGGGCGTGACGCTGGCCTATCACCACCACATGGGCACCGTGGTCGAAAGCCCCGAGGAGATCGACGCCTTCATGGCCGCGACCGGACCGGCGACGCAACTGCTGTTCGACACCGGGCATTGCACCTTCGGCGGCGGCGACCCCGAGGCGGTGCTGAAAAGGCATGTCGGCCGCGTCGCGCATTTCCACGCCAAGAACATCCGCCGCGCCGTGACGGACGAGGTGCGCGCCAAGGGCATGAGCTTTCTTCAGGGCGTGCTGGCCGGGGCCTTTACCGTGCCGGGCGACCCCGAAGGCGCCATCGACTTCCAGCCGCTGCTGAAGATCCTGGCCGATGCCGGCTACGACGGCTGGCTGGTGATCGAGGCCGAGCAGGACCCGGACCGGCGCAACCCGCTGGAATACCAATCCCTGGGCCTGAAATCGCTCAAGGACATGGCGCGTGCCGCCGGGCTGCACTAGGCTGGTGCCATGCTGGTCGATCCGAAACACCCGTTCTTCCGCCCGCTCTGGATCCGTATCCTCTGTGTCCTGCTGCCCCTGCTCTGGGCGGGGTTCGAGGCCGCCAGCGGGGCGCTCTTCTGGGCCATCCTGTTCGGTGCCGCGGGCATCTATCTGTTCGTGGCGCTTTTCCTGAACCGCAGCGAGGACCGATGAAACTCTTGCGCAAACCGGCCGGCCGGCACGGCCTTGTCCATCACGTCACCCCCGAGGATGCGGGCTGGTCCCATGTCGGCTTCGACCTCTGGCGACTGGAACCAGGCGAAGTGGCCGAGGGGCATACCGGCGGCAACGAGGCGATCCTGGTCATCGTCGAGGGCAAGGCCCGCATCGCCGGTGCCGGGCAGGATTGGGGCGAGATGGGCGGGCGGACGGACGTGTTCGAAAAGACGCCGCCGCATTGCCTCTATCTGCCCGATGGCAGCGACTGGCGGGCCGAGGCCGCGACGCCGCTGACCCTGGCCGTCTGCCTCGCCCCCGGCAAGGGCGGCCATCCCGCGCGCCGCATCGGCCCCCAGGGCATCAGCCTGACCCAGCGCGGGCAGGGCGCCAACACTCGCTTCATCAACAACATCGCCATGGAGAACGACGATTACTGCGACAGCCTGCTGGTTACCGAGGTCTTCACGCCGGACGGAAACTGGTCGAGCTATCCGCCGCATCGCCATGATGAGGATGACTTTCCCCGCATGACCCACCTGGAGGAGACCTATTACCACAGGCTCAATCCGGCGCAGGGCTACGGCATCCAGCGGGTCTTTACCGACGACGGCAGCCTCGATGAGACCATGGCGGTGCAGAACCACGATGTCGTGCTGGTGCCGCGCGGCCATCATCCCTGCGGCGTGCCCTATGGCTACGAGATGTATTACCTGAACGTCATGGCCGGGCCGATCCGCAAATGGCGCTATGAGAATCATCCCGACCACGACTGGATCTGGCAGCGCGACAACCCTTGAACGGACCCGTTCAGTCCGCTTTCGCGGAAACGGTCTGCCTCTTCCTGCCGATGCCTGCCCGCGAAACGCCGTAAATCAGGCGAAATTTTCGGCGTTTCGCTGCGTCATCGCGGCAAAATGACGACAAGGCCCGGCAGAGCACTTGACCTGTCAGGCAGATTCGTTTGCATCAGGTCAGGGAATATCTCTAGACATGGGAGGCATTATGTCGTTCTTCTCCACCCGCATGCTCGCGGCGTCGGCCTTTGCGCTGATGGCTGCGGCACCGCTGCATGCCAAGACATTCGTCTATTGCTCGGAAGGTTCGCCCGAGGGCTTCGACGCGGCGCCCTATACATCGGGCACCACCTTCGATGCCTCTGGCCACGCGGTCTACAACCGCCTGGTGCAGTTCAAGCCCGGCACCACCGAGATCGAGCCCGCGCTGGCCGAAAGCTGGGACGTGTCCGAGGATGGACTGGAATACACCTTCCACCTGCGCCAGGGCGTGAAGTTCCACTCCAACGACAAGTTCACGCCCTCGCGCGATTTCAACGCCGACGACGTGATCTTCACCTTCGAGCGCCAGGCCAGCGCCGACCATCCCTGGCACGAATACATCCCCGGCATCACCTACGAGTATTACTCGTCGATGGAGATGGACAAGCTGATCAAGTCCATCGAAAAGGTCGACGACCACACGGTCAAGTTCACCCTGAGCCAGCCCGAGGCGCCCTTCCTCGCCAATGTGGCGATGCCCTTCGTCTCGATCGTCTCCAAGGAATATGCCGATACGCTGGAAACCGCCGGCACCCGCGAGGATCTGAACAACGCGCCGATCGGCACCGGCCCCTTCCGCTTCGTCGCCTATCAGAAGGACGCGGTGATCCGTTACCAGAAGAACGCCGATTACTGGGGCGAGGCGCCCAAGGTCGACGACCTGGTCTTTGCCATCACCCCCGACGCATCGGTGCGGCTGCAAAAGCTCAAGGCCGGCGAATGCCACCTGATGCCCTATCCCGCGCCCGCCGACCTGGACGAGATCCGGGCCGATCCGAACCTCAAGCTGGACGAGCAGCCCGGCCTGAACGTGGGCTATCTGGCCTATAACACCACCGTCGCGCCCTTCGACAATCCGCAGGTCCGCAAGGCGCTGAACATGGCGCTGGACAAGCCGGCGCTGATCGAGGCCGTCTATCAGGGCAATGCCGAGGTCGCCAAGAACCCGATCCCGCCGACCATGTGGTCCTATAACGACGCCATCGAGGACGACAAATACGACCCCGAGGCGGCCAAGGCGATGCTCGAGGAAGCCGGCGTCAAGGACCTGACCATGGAAGTCTGGGCCATGCCGGTGCAGCGCCCCTACATGCCCAACGCCCGCCGCACGGCCGAGATGATCCAGAGCGACTTCGCCAAGATCGGCGTCAAGGTCGAGATCGTCAGCTACGAATGGGGCGAATACCTGAAGAAGTCGATGGAAGAGGGCCGCAAGGGCGCCGTCATCCTGGGCTGGACC
Organism: Paracoccus denitrificans; assembly: GCF_900100045.1. Taxonomy (GTDB): domain Bacteria; phylum Pseudomonadota; class Alphaproteobacteria; order Rhodobacterales; family Rhodobacteraceae; genus Paracoccus; species Paracoccus denitrificans. Next base: position 22,968 of record NZ_FNEA01000031.1, read on the forward strand.
GGCGACAACGGCGACCCCGACAACTTCCTGTCGGTGCTGCTCAGCTGCGCGTCGGCCAATCCGGGCGGCGCGAACCGCGCCTTCTGGTGCAACGAGGCGTTCTCGGACCTGCTGGCCAAGGCCAAGGCGAGTTCGGACCACGACGAGCGCGTGAAGCTTTACGAAGAGGCGCAGGTCATCTTCAAGCAAGAGGCGCCCTGGGCCACGCTGGCACATTCGACGCAATACGTGCCGATGGCCAAGAACGTGACCGGCTTTGTGCAATCGCCGCTGGGCGACTATGCCTTCGACACCGTGGACCTGACCGAATAAGGTCGCGCCCGGATTGAAAACTCTCGCGGCCGTGCAGGGAAACTTCCTTGCACGGCCCTTAGGTTAGGGTTCGATGCTCAGATTCATCCTCAAGAAACTGCTTTACCTGGTTCCGACGATGATCGGGATCACGCTGGTGGCCTTCGGCTTCATCCGGCTGCTGCCCGGCGATCCCGTGCTGCTGATGGCCGGCGAGCGCGGCGTCTCGCCCGAGCGCTATGCCCAGATTGCGGCGCAGCTCGGCTATGACAAGCCGGTCTGGCAGCAATACCTCCACTATCTCGGCAACTTGCTGCAGGGCGACCTGGGCAATTCGCTGGTGACCAAGAAGCCGGTGCTGACCGAGTTCCTGGCGCTGTTCCCGGCCACGGTCGAACTGGCGCTGGTGGCCATCGTCATCGCCACGGTGATCGGCGTGCCCGTGGGCGTGATCGCGGCGATCAAGCGCGGTTCCTGGTTCGACCAGTTTTCCATGACCGCGGCGCTGGTCGGGTTCTCGATGCCGATCTTCTGGTGGGGGCTTCTGCTCATCATCCTGTTTTCGGGCGTGCTGGGCTGGACGCCGGTTTCGGGCCGCATCTCGCTGATGTATTTCTTTCCGCAGGTGACGGGATTCATGCTGATCGACAGCCTGATCTCGGGGCAGAAGGGCGCCTTCGCCTCGGCGGTCAGCCACCTGATCCTGCCCTCGATCGTGCTGGCGACCATCCCGCTTGCGGTGATCGCGCGCCAGACCCGCTCGGCCATGCTGGAGGTGATGGGCGAGGATTACGTTCGCACCGCCCGGGCCAAGGGCCTGTCGCGCCGTCGGGTGATCGGCGTGCATGCGCTGCGCAACGCCCTGATCCCGGTGATCACCACCATCGGCTTGCAGGTCGGCGTGCTGATGGCCGGCGCCATCCTGACCGAGACGATCTTTTCCTGGCCCGGCATCGGCAAGTGGATGATCGACTCGATCTCGCGCCGCGACTATCCGGTGGTGCAGTCGGGCCTGCTGCTGATCGCCGCCATCGTGATGATCGTGAACCTGATCGTCGATCTGACCTATGGTCTCATCAACCCGAGGATCCGGCACAAATGACCGATACCACCGTCAAGATTTCGGACGCGGCCATCCGCCGCCGGATGCTCAGGGAGTTCTGGTTCTACTTCAGCCAGAACCGCGGCGCGGTGATCGGCCTCGTCGTCTTCATCCTGCTGGTGCTGACTGCGATCTTTGCATCGCTGATCGCGCCGCATGATCCCACCCAGCAATATCGCGACGCGCTCCTGGTGCCGCCGATCTGGCAGGATGGCGGCCGCGCGGGCTTCCTTCTGGGCACCGATGCCGTGGGCCGGGACATGCTGTCGCGGCTGATCTACGGCGCGCAATATTCGCTGTTCATCGGCATCGTCGTCGTCGCCATCGCGCTGACCGGCGGCATCATCATCGGCCTGGTCGCCGGCTTCTTCGGCGGCTGGGTGGATACGGTCATCATGCGCGTCATGGATGTGGTGCTGGCCTTTCCCTCGCTGCTGCTGGCGCTGGTGCTGGTCGCCATCCTGGGGCCGGGCCTGACCAATGCGATGATCGCCATCGCCATCGTCTACCAGCCGCATTTCGCCCGCCTGACCCGCGCCGCGGTGATGAGCGAGAAGGCGCGCGAATACGTTACCGCCGCCAAGGTGGCGGGCGCGTCGAACCTGCGGCTGATGTTCAAGACCATCCTGCCCAACTGCCTTGCGCCGCTGATCGTGCAGGCGACGCTGAGCTTTTCCAGCGCCGTGCTCGACTCGGCCGCGCTGGGATTCCTTGGCATGGGCGCGCAGCCGCCGGCCTCGGAATGGGGCACCATGCTTGCCGAGGCGCGCGAGTTCATCCTGCGCGCCTGGTGGGTGGTGACCTTCCCGGGCCTTGCCATCCTGGTCTCGGTGCTGGCGATCAACCTGATGGGCGACGGTCTGCGCGACGCGCTCGACCCGAAACTGAAGCGGAGCTGAGCCATGGCCTTGCTGACAATCCGCAACATGACCGTCCGCTTCGCCACCTCGACCGGCAGCTTCACCGCCGTGGACGGCATCGACGTAACCGTGGACAAGGGCGAAGTGCTGGCCATCGTGGGCGAGTCGGGCTCGGGCAAGTCGGTCTCGATGCTGGCGGCGATGGGGCTTCTGCCCGACACCGCCACCGTCACCGCCGACGAGATGAGCTTCGACGGGCAGGACCTTCTGCGCATGACCCCGCGCCAGCGCCGCCGCATCATCGGGCGCGAGATCACCATGATCTTCCAGGAGCCCATCGCCTCGCTGAACCCGTCCTTTACCACCGGCTACCAGATCGAGGAGGTGCTGCGCTTCAACGCGGGCCTGTCGAAACGGGCCGCGCGGGCGAGGGCGCTGGAGCTTTACCGCCAGGTCGGCATCCCCGACCCCGAGGAAAAGCTGAAATCCTATCCGCACCAGATGTCGGGCGGCCAGTGCCAGCGGGTGATGATCGCCATGGCCATCGCCACCAACCCGCGCCTGCTGATCGCGGACGAGCCGACGACGGCGCTGGACGTGACGATCCAGAAGCAGATCCTGGACCTGCTGATGAAGCTGCAGGAACAGACCGGCATGGCGCTGATCCTGATCACCCACGACATGGGCGTGGTGGCCGAGACGGCCGACCGCGTGCAGGTGCAATACAAGGGCAAGAAGATGGAAGAGGCCGACGTGCTGACGCTGTTCGAGCGGCCTTCGCATCCCTATACCCGTGCGCTGCTTTCGGCGCTGCCGGAAAACGCCACCGGCGACCGGCTGCCCACCGTCGGCAGCTTCCTTGAACCGGAGGTGCAGCCATGAGCACCGAAACCCATGTCGTCGAAGGTCGCAACCTGGTCCGCGACTATTACGTCCCCGGCTCGCTGACCCGCGCCGCCAAGACGGTGCGCGCGGTCAAGGGCATCAACTTCTCGGTGGATCGCGGCAAGACGCTGGCCATCGTCGGCGAATCCGGGTCCGGCAAGTCGACGCTGGCGCGGATCATCGCGCTGATCGATCCGGCCTCGGGCGGCGAACTCATGATCGAGGGCAAGCCGGTCGATATCGCCAAGGCGCGGCTGACGCGCGAGATGCGCTCCAAGGTGCAGATGGTGTTCCAGAACCCCTATGGCAGCCTGAACCCGCGCCAGAAGATCGGCGACGTGCTGATGGAGCCGCTGCTTCTGAACACCGACACGCCCTCTGCCGAGCGCCGCCGCCGCGCCGAGGAGATGCTGGTCAAGGTCGGCCTGCCGCCCGAGGTGTTCAACCGCTATCCGCACATGTTCTCGGGCGGGCAGCGGCAGCGCATCGCCATCGCCCGCGCCTTGATGCTGAACCCGACGCTGCTGGTGCTGGACGAGCCGGTCTCGGCGCTGGACCTGTCGGTACAGGCGCAGGTTCTGAACCTGCTCGCCGACCTGCAGGAAGAGTTCAACCTGGCTTATGTCTTCATCAGCCACGACCTGTCGGTGGTGCGCTATATCGCCGACGACGTGCTGGTGATGAACAAGGGCGAGGCGGTCGAGCAGGGCACGCGGGAAGAGGTCTTTGCCGACCCCAAGCATCCCTATACGCGCGAGCTTTTCGCCGCGACCCCGGTCACGGATGTCGAGGCGATCCGCGAGCGCGTGGCACGCCGCCAGGCGCTGCGCGCCGCGACTGCCTGACAGGACAAGGCGACCCCGGGGGGCGTAGGCAGGCAACCCGGGATGCGCTTCCGATCCTGAGGGCGGCGACACGTTGTCGCCGCTCTCAATCCTCCAGGTCGCGATATTCGTGATCCTTTCCGCGCCAGTCGCGGATCAGATAGCGGCCGGGGCCGGTTTCCTTGACGTGATCCGGTCCCAGCGGCACCTTGCCATGCCCGCCCGGCAGATCCAGCACATAGGTCGGCAGGCATGTCCCCGACAGCCGCCCGCGCAATCCCGCCATGATTGCCTGGCCCTCGGCGATGGTGGTGCGGAAATGGCCGGTGCCGCGCGCCAGGTCGCAATGATGCAGGTAATAGGGCTTGACCCGGTTGCGGATCAGCGCCCGGAACAGATCGGCCAGAACCTCGGGATCGGCATTCACACCCTTCAGCAGCACGGTCTGGGACAAGAGCGGAATGCCCGCATCGGCCAGCCGGGCCAGCGCGGCGCGCGCCCCGGCCGTCAACTCCTGCGCGTGGTTGGTATGGATCACCACCCAGACCGCCAGCCGCCGGGGATGCAGCGCCGCCAGCATCGCCGCATCGATGCGGCTGGGCGCCACCACCGGCACGCGGGTATGGAAGCGGACGATGTCGACATGCGGGATCGCCTCCAGCCGGGCCATCAGCGCCGCGATGCGGCGCGGCGACAGCACCATCGGGTCGCCGCCGGTCAGGATCACCTCGTGGATCGCCGGGGTGCGGGCGACATAGTCCAGCGCCGCAGCCAGATCGGGCTCGGGCAGGGTGCCTTCCTCGCCCACCACCTCGCGGCGAAAGCAGAAGCGGCAATAGACCTCGCATGTCCTGGTGACATGCAGGATCACCCGGTCGGGATAGCGATGCGTCAGGCCGGGCGTGGGGCTGAAGGCCGCGTCGCTGATCGGATCGGCCAGTTCCTCGGGACGGATCTGCAACTCGCGCGCATCGGGCACGAATTGCGCGGCGATGCCGTCGCCGGGTGCGCCCATGGCCTCGCGCATGGCGGGCGAGATGCGGATGCGGAACTCGGCCGCCACCTTGTCCAGCACCTCGGCACGGGCGGGATCGGCCAGCCCGGCCTCGACCAGGGCAGGGACGGTGGTGATGGGGCGCTGGGACAAGACGGCCTCTCGGGGTGGACGGGAAGGGCGGTTTATCGACCCCTTGGCCGGTCTTGGCAAGGGCGGGACTTGCCCCATGGCTCAGGCCAGAACCAGGCTGCGGTCGTCCTTGAGCGTTTTCAGCACGATTTCGGAACGCACCTGCGCGACTTGCGGCTGCGGCAGCAGGTGGCGATGGATGAAATCGGAAAACGCCTCCAGATCGCGCAACCGCACGTCGAGGATGTAATCGGCATCGCCCGAAACCGAAAAGGCCGAGCGGATCTGCGGATGCGCGGCGACGAAGCGGGCGAAATCGTCCTCCTTGCCCTGGCCATGGCTGCGCAGGTTCACGCGGATGATGGCGCGCAGCCCGAAGCCCAGCTTCTGCGGGTTCAGGCGCGCGGCATACCCCTCGATCACGCCCGCTTCCTCCAGCGCAGCCCGCCGGCGCGAGCATTGCGAGGGCGACAGGTTCACCAGTTCGGCCAGCGCAGCATTGGTCATTCCCCCGTCGCGCTGGAGTGCGTTGAGAATGGCGATATCGAATCCATCCATGCGCGTTTCTTGCATTGATCTGCCCCCTCATGCGCATTTCATGCCTGCGCGCCCCGATCATGGCACAGTTTGCGCCCGGATTGCATCGCATTCGCGCGATCATGGTTCCAGACACGCGAACACAGGAGGAGACGCCATGGGACCGTTCCCGCATGACGCCCCGAAAGCCACGATCAGCCCCAGCAATCCCGCAGGCACCGACGGGTTCGAATTCGTCGAATTCGCCCATCCGCAGCCCGAGATCCTGGACCGCATCTTTCGCCAGATGGGTTTTGTCCCGGTGGCCCGGCACAAGCGCAAGGACATCACGCTGTATCGGCAAGGCGACATCAACTATCTGCTGAACGCCGATCCCGAGGGCCATGCCGCCGCTTTCGTGCGCGAACACGGTCCCTGCGCCCCGGCCATGGCCTGGCGCGTGGTCGATGCGCAGGCAGCCCTGAGGCGTGCGCTGGACCTGGGCGCCAAGGAATATACGGGTGCGGGCAAATCCATCGACGCCCCGGCGGTCCTGGGCATCGGCGGCTCTCTGCTGTATTTCATCGACCGTTACGGCGATGCGGGCAGCGCCTATGATGCCGATTACGACTGGCTGGGCGAGCCGGACCCGCGCCCCGAGGGCTTCGGCTTCTACTATCTCGACCACCTGACGCATAACGTGGTGCGCGGGAACATGGATACCTGGTACAAGTTCTACCACGACACGTTCAACTTTCGCGAAATCAAGTATTTCGACATCAAGGGCAAGCAGACCGGGCTGGTCAGCCGGGCGCTGACCTCGCCCGACGGCAAGATCCGCATCCCGATCAACGAATCGACCGACGACCACAGCCAGATCGAGGAATACCTGCGCGAATACAAGGGCGAGGGCATCCAGCACATCGCCATCGCCAGCGAGGACATCTATGCCGGCACCGACCAGATCGCCGCGGCCGGCATGGAGTTCATGCCCGGCCCGCCCGATACCTATTACGAGATGTCGCATCGCCGGGTTAAGGGCCACCAGGAGCCCATCGAGCGCATGAAGAAGCACGGCATCCTGATCGACGGCGAAGGCGTCGTGGGCGGCGGCATGACGCGGGTGCTGCTGCAGATCTTCTCGAAAACCGTGATCGGGCCGATCTTCTTCGAGTTCATCCAGCGCAAGGGCGACGACGGCTTCGGCGAGGGCAATTTCCGCGCCCTGTTCGAGTCGATCGAAGAGGACCAGGTCCGCCGCGGCGTGCTCAAGATCGACGCGGCCGAGTGACCGATGGGCTGGACCGACTATGCCTCGGCCCCGCCCGCCGGGACCGAGATCTGCGACGAGGCCGAGCTGGACCGTATCCGCTGCCTGACCGTGGAAAGCCGCAATGGCCGCTTTCCCTTGCTGCTGGTGCGGCTGGGGGAGGGCATCCGGGCCTATGTGAATGCCTGTCCGCACCAGTATCTGCCGCTGGATCACCGCGGCGATCAGATCGTCTCGGCCGATGGGACGCGGCTGATGTGCACCGCCCATGGCGCGATGTTCGACATCGCCAGCGGTGAGGCCGTGCAGGGCGCCGATTGCGGACTGGATGCCGTGCCGCTGGCGATCAGCGGCGGCAAGGTCAGGATCGGGCAAGCCTGAGGGTCATGGGTATGCGGGTGAGGCGATCTTGAATTTGCTTCAAATACTCAAGGCAGTTAGCTGTAATACATAATATATATGCCGCCGCAGGGGGATGCGGCGGCATCATCCCGGCTGCCGGAGAGCCGGCTCAGAAGATGAAATCGCTCATGTCGAGTTGCGATTTCTGCATGTCGTCGATGGTGATGGTGGTATCGGCGGACAGCCGCAGCACGAGATCGTCACCAACCTGCCGGGCATTTTCGATGATTGCCTGCACCTGCGTCCGGCTGAAATCGTCGAAATCAAGCCGGTCCATGCCGTTCTGGAAATCGGTGATGGTGTCGCGGCCGTCGCCGCGCTCGAATTCGAAGACATCGGCGCCGGCGCCGCCGGTCAGGATGTCGTTGCCGCGGCCGCCCTCCAGCCGATCCCGGCCGTTGCCGCCATTCAGCCGGTCGTTGCCGGAACCGCCATCCAGTTCGTCATTGCCGGCACCGCCATACAGGATGTCGTTGCCCGCGCCGCCTTCAAGCTCGTCGCGGCCCGCTCCGGCGTAAAGCCTGTCGGCACCGGCGCCGCCCTCCAGCTCGTCATTGCCGTCGCCGCCATACAAGGTGTCGTTGCCTGCACCGCCTTCCAGCTCGTCCCGGCCGTTGCCGCCATATAGCCGGTCGTTGCCGCGGCCGCCCTCCAGCTCGTCATTGCCATTGCCGCCTTTCAGCGTGTCATCGCCGTCGCCGCCATGCAGCCTGTCGTTGCCGCCAAAGCCCGACAGCTGGTCATGGCCGCCCAGCCCCGACAGCCAGTCGTTGAACGTCGTGCCGTTGAGCACATCCCCGAAATTCGTCCCGATCTTGCGCACCATGTCCGTGGTCCTTTCCTGTGTGTCGGCGTCCGGGTCGCCCGGCCGCAAAGATGATGGGCGAGACATGCCACAGCCCGGCTGACAGCCTTCTGACCCGGCCTGTCAGGGATTTGTCAGGAACCGCGTGCCCGGCGGAAAGGCGCCGATCCGGGGTTGTTGCCGCTTCGGCACGTCGCGCCCGCTGCAAGCTTCGCCGCCGGCTTTTGTCAGTCGCCTGTCAGTTCCTTGCGGCTATGACGGGCCCATGAGATCGCTTGCCGCATTCGCGCTGTTCTTTTCGCTGTCGCCGTTCCCGACGGTCGGGCAGGATATCGCCGGGCCGGATTTCGAATATGCCCGCGATGCCGTCGAGCAGGGTAGGATCCTGCCGCTTGCCGAGGTGCTGGCGCGGCTGCACGAGACGCAGCCCGGACGGGTAAGCGAGGTCGAGCTTGAAGAGGAGGACGGCATGACGATCTATGAGATCGAACTCGTGACCCCGGACGGCCGCCTGATCGAGGTCGAGATCGACGCGGCCTCGGGACGTATCCTTGCCCTGGACCAGGATGACGAGGACTGATGCGCGCCCTGATCGTCGAGGATGAGCCCCGGATCGCCGCCGATCTGGACCGTGCGCTGAAGGCGGCGGGCTTTCTGGTCGAGACCGTCGCCGATGGCGAGACCGCCTGGTTCCGCGGCGGCACCGAGGATTACGACCTGATCGTGCTGGACCTGAACCTGCCGCGGCTGGACGGGCTGACGGTGCTGAAACGCTGGCGGGCCGAGGGCTGCGAAACCCCGGTGCTGATCCTGACCGCGCGCGGCGCCTGGACCGAGCGGGTCGAGGGCATCGATGCCGGCGCCGACGACTACCTGCCCAAGCCCTTTCGCATGGAGGAACTGATCGCCCGCGCCCGCGCCCTGGTGCGCCGCGCCGGCGGGCGGGGCAATGCGACCCAGCAGGTCGGGCGGCTGACGGTGGACCTGAACCGCATGACCGCCGCCATCGACGGCATCCCCGTCGCGGTCACGCCGCTGGAGCTTCGGCTGGTCTCCTATCTGGCGCTGAACCGCGACCGCATCGTGCCGCCGACCGAATTGCTGGAGCATCTCTACGGCGACGACGAGTCGCGCGAGTTGAACGCCATCGAGGCCATCATCACCCGGCTGCGCCGCAAGCTGGGGCCCGGCGTCATCGGCACCCGGCGCGGGTTCGGCTATCATCTGGAGGACGGGGCCGGTCAGGCGCAGGGCCGGGCATGATCCGCTCGATCCGCTGGCGGCTGGTGCTGGCGGGGGCGCTGGCCATCGCGCTGGCCCTGGCGCTGTCGGGCATGGGCCTTGCTGTGCTGTTCGAGCGCCATGTCGAGCGCGTCGCCGTCGCCGACCTCCAGGACCGCGCGCTGGCGCTGGCCGCCATGGTGCAGCCCGGCGGCGCGGCCGGCGCCAGCCTGCGCGCACCCCCCGACGATCCGCTTTACGACCAACCCTTCTCGGGCCATTACTGGCAGCTCATGCTGGGCGAGGAGCTGCGCCGCTCGCGCTCGCTCTGGGATTATACGCTGCCGGGCGACCAGGCCGCGCCAAGGCCGGGCCAAAGCGCGGTGCTGACGCTGCCCGGCCCGCGGGGCGAGCCGCTGCTTGCGGTCGAGCAAAGCCTGATGGTCGGCCGCGGCCCGGACGCGGTGCCGCTGCGCATCGTCGTCGCCTCGGATCGGGATGAGCTGGTGCTGGCCCGGCGCGGTTTTCTGGGCGACCTGCTGCCCTATCTGGGCCTCTTGGGCGCGGCGCTGCTGCTGGCCAGCTGGGTGCAGATCACCGTCGGGCTGCGCCCGCTTGGGCAGGTGGGTGGGCGGGTGGCGGCGCTGGTCTCGGGTGCGCGGCCGCGCATCGGCCAGGACTTGCCGGCCGAGGTCGTCCCGCTGGCGACCCAGATCGACAAGCTGCTGGACGCCCGCGACCGGGAACTGGACCGCGCCCGCCACCGCGCCGCCAACCTGGCGCATGGGTTCAAGACGCCGCTGCAGGCGCTGCTGGGCGATGCGGCGCGGCTGCGCGGCAATGGCGAGGCCGAGATCGCCCGCAGCATCGAAACCGTCGTCAATCAGATGCGCCGCCATGTCGATCGCGAACTGGCCCGCGCCCGCATCCAGTCGGGGCGGAATGCGCCGGGGGGAAGCGAGCCCGGCTGGATCGCGGCCAAGCTGGTCGGCGTGCTGCGCCGCACGCCGCTGGGCGCCGGGATCGACTGGCGGCTTTCGGCTCCGTCCGGGCTTTGCGCCCGCATCGACCCCGACGACCTGACCGAGGCGCTTGGCGCGCTGCTGGAAAACGCCATGCGCCATGCCCGTGAAGCCGTCCAGGTCGCGGGCCGCCCCGAAGGCAACCGCGTCGTCATCTCCGTCCAGGACGACGGCCCCGGCGTGCCCGAGGCGGACCTGGAACGGCTGACCCGGCGCGGCCTGAGCCTCGACCCCAGCGGCGAAGGGCAGGGCATCGGCCTGGCCGTGGTCGCCGACATCGTCGATGCGGCGCAGGGCGAATTGCGACTTGCAAACGCCCATCCCGGCTTTCTGGCCGAGCTGCATCTCGACGCGGCACCGCCCGAGGCGGCTTCTTCGTTCCCCAAATACTCCTGACACAGCCGTGCAGCCGGGCGGTAATGCCCGCCGGCTTGGAATCTGTCAGCGCAGTGTAACGGCCACGTTGTCGATCAGCCGCACCCCGTCCAGCCAGGCCGCCACCAGCAGCCGCGCCGGTCGGCCAAGCTGCGGCTCGCCCAGGGTTTCTCCGTCGCGCAGTTCCAGGTATTCGACCGGCCCGATGCCTGCCGCCTCAAGCCCTTCCTGTGCCGCGGCCAGTGCTTCGGCCGTCGGCGCACCCGCCTCGATCCGGCGCGCTGCCTCGAACAGCGTCCGGGGCAGGGCGGCGGCGCGGGTGCGCCCCTCGGCCGTCAGCCGCTGGTTGCGCGAGGACAGCGCCAGCCCATCCTCGGCCCGCACGCAGGGGCAGGGCACGATCTCGACCGGCAGCTTCAGATCCTGAACCAGCCGCCGCACCAGTTGCAGCTGCTGCCAGTCCTTTTCCCCGAAAAACGCCCGGTCGGCCCCGGTCATGTTGAACAGCAGCGTCACCACCGTGGCCACGCCGTCGAAATGGCCCGGACGATGCGCCCCTTCCAGCGGCGCGGTCACGCCCGAGACCGAGATCACCGTGGCGTGGTCCGGCGGATAGACCTCATCGCCGTCGGGCACGAACAGCGCATCGACGCCCAGCGGGGCAAGCAACGCCGCATCCGTATGCTCGGTGCGCGGATATTTCGCGTAATCCTCGGTATTGTTGAACTGGCGCGGATTGACGAACAGGGTCACGATCACCCGGTCGCAGCTGGCACGCGCCGCGCGCACAAGGCTCAGGTGCCCTTCGTGCAGCGCGCCCATGGTCGGCACCACGCCGATGGTTTCGCCACGCGATTTCCAGCCGCGAACCATCGAGCGCAGCTCGGCCAGCGGCCGGACGATCGGGGCGTTCATGCGGGCTTGCCCTCGCCGAAGACATGCTCGGGACCGGGAAAGCGGCGGGCGCGGACCTCGGCGGCATAAGCGGCGATGGCGGCATCGGCATCCTGGCCCAGCTCGGCATAGCGCTTGACGAATTTCGGCCGGAAATCCGAGAACAGCCCCAGCATGTCGTCGACCACCAGCACCTGCCCGTCGCAATCGAGGCCGGCGCCGATGCCGATGGTCGGCACGGCGATCTCTTGCGTGATGCGCCGCCCCAGCGCCTCGGGCAGCTTTTCCAGCACCACGGCAAAGGCGCCGGCATCCGCCAGCGCCGCGGCATCGGCGGCGATGCGGTCGGCCTCGTGATGGCCGCGGCCCTGCACCTTGTAGCCGCCCAGCGTATTGACCGATTGCGGCGTCAGCCCGACATGGCCCATCACCGGAATGCCGCGTGCGACCAGGAAGGCCACCGTCTCGGCCATGTGGCGCCCGCCCTCCAGCTTGACCGCCTGGCAGCCGGTCTCGGCCATCAGCCGCGCGGCGTTGCGGAACGCCTGCTCCGGCCCCTCTTCATAGCTGCCGAAGGGCATGTCCACCACGATGCAGGCGCGCGAGCAGCCCCGCGCCACCGCCTTGCCGTGCAGGATCATCATCTCCATGCTGACGCCGATGGTCGAGGGCAGGCCATGCAGCACCATGCCCAGGCTGTCGCCGACCAGAGCGATGTCGCAATGCGCATCGACCAGCCGGGCCATGGGCGTGGTATAGGCGGTCAGGCAAACCACGGGTTCGCCGCCCTTGCGGGCACGGATGTCACCGGGGCCAAGCTGGCCCTTGCGATCAGGGGTCGCGCTCATCAACTCCTCCGTTTTTCCAGGGGCCTGGCGGCCGCTGCCCGAATATTGGATTCGCGCCGCCATGTCTCGCAATAAAATGATGCAGATGCAGCATTCTTGCGCATGAAAAGAAGCCTGACGATGGCGACCGCTGCGCAGGAAGAAGATTTTCCAAGATAATTCAATAGCCTGGCAGGATACGCAGCAGGTGTCGGCGCAGGACGCGGAATATCCGGTGCAGACGGAAGAACCGGGCCGGAGCGACGAAGGATATTGCAAGAAAGGGCGCATCGAATCCTTTCTTTTACAGGATTTTGCATGGCATATATCGAACGATCGCAGGATTTCGCGGCGCTCGCGCCTGACCCGTCGATGCCCCTTTGCTTGACATGACAGGGACCGGGGCCTAGTGCCGGTTCCGGTCCCTTTCGGGGCCGCTCCAACCAGCGCCGCGTCCGCGCGGCCGTTTCCTCGGGATCGAGACATGACGCTGAAAGCTGCCATCCTTGGGGCCTCGGGTTACACGGGGGCGGAACTTGTCCGCATCCTGGCCACCCATCCCCGGATCGAGATTGCCGCGCTTTCCGCCGACCGCAAGGCGGGACAGGGCTATGACGAGGTTTTCCCGCATCTGCGACACCTGAAGCTGCCGGCGCTGGTCAGGATGGAAGAGATCGATTTCTCCGCCATCGACCTGGTGTTCTGTGCCCTGCCGCACGGGCTTAGCCAGCCCCTGGTCGGGCAATTGCCGCGTAATGTGAAGATCGTCGACCTGGGCGCCGATTTCCGGCTGCGCGATCCGGCGGATTACAAGAAATGGTATGGGCTGGACCATGCCGCGCCCGAGGTCCAGCCGGAAGCGGTCTATGGGTTGACGGAATTCTATCGCGACCAGATCCGCGGGGCGCGGCTGGTCGCCGGCACCGGCTGCAACGCGGCCACCGTGCAATTCGCGCTGCGGCCGCTGATCGGCTCGGGGCTGATCGACCTTGACGACATCATCTGCGACCTCAAGAACGGCGTGTCCGGGGCAGGGCGCTCGCTCAAGGAAAACATGCTCTTCGCCGAACGCTCCGAGGATGTGGCGGGCTATTCCCAAGGCGGCAAGCATCGCCACCTGGGCGAGTTCGACCAGGAATTCTCGGTGCTGGCCGGGCGCGAGGTGCGCATCCAGTTCACCCCGCATCTGGTACCGGTGAACCGCGGCATCCTGGCGTCCTGCTATCTCAAGGGCGAACCGCAGGCGGTTCATGCCGCGTTGGCGGCGGCCTATGCCGACGAGCCTTTCATCGTGGTGCTGCCCTATGGGCAACTGCCGGCGATGGCGCATGTGCAGGGCTCGAACTTCTGCCATATCGGCGTGACGGGCGACCGGATCTCGGGGCGCGCGCTGGTCGTCTCGACGCTGGACAACCTGTGCAAGGGTTCCTCGGGGCAGGCGGTGCAGAATGCCAACCTGATGCTGGGCCTGCCGGAAACCGAAGGGCTGATGCTGGCGCCGATCTTTCCCTGAAGGGTGCCGAAAGCCGGCATTTCGGCCCTGCTCCTCGATGGCGGCGCGCGGAACCGCGGGGCGGGGCCGCGCGTCTTGTTCCATATGGATGGCACGGCCTGCCGCCTCAAAGGAGGAAACACAAGATGCGTAGCCTGATTGCGACTGCCGTTTCCGCGATGGTGCTTGCGCTTGCCGGCTGCGGCGACAATCCCACCGAACGTGCCGCGACCGGCGGTCTGGGCGGGGCGGTCGTCGCCGGCCCGGCCGGTGCGGTCGTGGGCGGAACCATCGGCGCCGCGACCGCGGATTGATCCGCATGATCCCGCGAGCCTGCGGATGATGCGGCGAAATGCAAGGGGGCGGGGCGCCAGGACGCCCCGCCCCCGAAAGTCTCAGAGGTCAGCTCTTGGCGCGCTCGACATAGGTCAGGTCGGCGGTGTTGATGATCACCTTGGTGCCCACGCCGATATGCGGCGGCACCATGATGCGCACGCCGTTATGCGCCATCGCCGGCTTGTAGCTGGACGAGGCGGTCTGGCCCTTGACCACCGGCTCGGTCTCGACCACCTCGACGGTGACCTTCTGCGGCAGCTCGAGCGCGATGACGACGCCGTTGTGGACTTGCAGGAAGACGCTGATGCCGTCCTCCAGGAACACCTTGTCGTCGCCGACCACGTCGGGCGAGACCACGACCTGCTCATAGCTTTCCGGCTCCATGAAGTGGAAGCCTTCGCCGTCCTCGTAAAGGAAATTATAGGCGCGTTCATCCACATGGGCGCGCTCGACCTGTTCGGTGGTCTTCCAGCGTTCCGAGACCTTGTTGCCGTCCGAGATGCGGCGCAGGTCGACCTGCGTCGTCGGCGTGCCCTTGCCGGGGTGGAAGTTGGTCGCGGTCAGGACGACATGGAGCTTGCCGTCGATCTCGACGACATTGCCTTTGCGAAGGCTGGAGGCGATGACTTTCAAGGCGGTTTCCCTTGCCTGCTTTTCAAATTCCGGGGGGCCGGATACGAAGTCCGGCAAAGATGATATCCCATAGCGTTTTTCGCAGCTTTGCGCCAGCCGCAAGCGGAAAACGACCCAGATGCAGGAGGTCCGCGCATGAAATCCGCCGATGAAAGCCCCTGGTGGGATCGCGACCGGCACGCGGGGCGCCGGCCGCTGCTTTTGGCGCGAAACCGCATCCAGGCCGCGATCCGCGACTGGCTGGGCACGCAGGGCTTCATCGAGGCAGATCCGCTGGCGCTGGCCGTCAGCCCGGGAAACGAGGCGCATCTGCATGCCTTCGCCACGCATCGGATCGGCAATGACGGGCTGGCCCAGCCGATGTATCTGCACACCAGCCCGGAATTCGCCATGAAGAAGTTGCTGGCGGCGGGGGAGGAACGCATCTTCGCCTTCAGCCATGTCTGGCGCAATCGCGAGCGCGGCGCGCTGCACAGTCCCGAATTCACCATGCTGGAATGGTATCGCGCCGGCGAGGATTATCGCGTTCTTTTCGATGATTGCGCGCAATACCTTAGGCATGCGGCCGAGGTGGCGGGCGCCGAATTGCTGCGCTTTCGCGGCGCCGAATGCGATCCCTATGCCGCGCCCGAGGTGATGAGCGTCGCCGAGGCGTTCCGCGAACATGCCGGCATCGACCTGCTTTCGACTTGCGACGGGACCGAAACTGATACGCGGGCCCTGCGCGCGCAGGCCGAACGGCAGGGGATCCGCACGGCCCCGGATGACGGCTGGTCCGACATCCTGTCGCGCGCGCTGGTGGAAAGGGTCGAGCCGCACCTGGGCCATGGCCGGCCCTTGATCCTTGACCGCTATCCGGCGGCCGAGGCGGCGCTGGCCCGCCGTGCCGGGGACGACCCGCGCGAGGCCGAGCGGTTCGAGCTGTACGCCTGCGGCGTCGAACTGGCCAACGGCTTCGGCGAACTGACCGACCCGGTCGAGCAGCGCCGCCGCTTCGAGCTGGAGATGGAGGAGAAGGCCCGAATCTATGGCGAGTGCTACCCGCTGGACGAGGATTTCCTGGCGGCCCTGGCCTTCATGCCGGCGGCCTCGGGCTGTGCGCTGGGGTTCGACCGGCTGGTGATGCTGGCCACCGGCGCTCCGCGCATCGACGAGGTGATCTGGACCCCCTTGATTGATTGACGCCAAATCAAATGGATGCCGGCTAAAGATGATCTCGTTTCGACCAGTAGGGGCGCCCTTTGGACAGCAGCCTTCTGCCGGCGCCGAGATTCCCGCTTTCGGCCCGGGGCGCGGGACGCTAGGCTGGGCCAAAACGCCGACCGAGGGGACAGTCATGCGGCTTTCATTGCGAGTTTCAGCGACGCTTACGGCCATGGCCCTGTTGCTTGGCGGCTGTGCCGGAAATTATCCCGGCACGGGCGTTCCCCAGCAAAGCCAGGAAATCAAGTGGGGCCGATACCAGAATCCGCCTCCGGCCAAGGTGGCCGGGCTGAACAGCTGGGTTCAGGGCTTCAAGGCCAATGCCCGCAGCCAGGGCATCAGCGACAGCACGCTGGATTTCGCCTTTCGCGACGTGACCTACAACCCCGAGGTCATCCGCCGCTCGCAAAGCCAGGCCGAGTTCAAGAAATCCGTCTGGGAATACCTGGAGAACGCGGTTTCCGAGAAGCGCCAGGCCGATGGTCGAGCGGCGCTGGCGCAATATGGCGGCGTGCTGAGCCGCATCGAGGCGACCTATGGCGTCGACAAGGAAGTCGTCGCCGCGGTCTGGGGCATGGAATCGACCTATGGCGAGCGGCGCGGCGACCTGCCGCTGATCGAAAGCCTGGCCACGCTCAGCTATGAGGGTTATCGCGGCGAGTTCTTCCGCAGCCAGTTGATGGGGGCGCTGCGCATCCTGCAAGCCGGCGACATCGACCCTGCGCACATGACCGGCAGCTGGGCCGGCGCCATGGGGCACACCCAGTTCATTCCGACCACCTATCTCAGCTTCGCGGTCGATTTCACCGGCGACGGGCGGCGCGATATCTGGTCGAACGATCCCTCCGACGCACTGGCCTCGGCGGCGAACTACCTGGCGAAATCGGGCTGGCAGCGCGGGCTGCCGGCTGCGGTCGAGGTCACGCTTCCGCCCGGCTTCAACACCGGGCTGGCCGGCAAGGGCAAGCGGCGCAGCGTCGCGGAATGGCAGTCCCTGGGCGTGCGCCAGGCCAACCAGCGACCCTTGCCGCCCGCCGGCGCCTCGACCGAGCTGATCATTCCCGGCGGTGCCTCGGGCGCGGCCTTCCTGATCACCCGCAATTTCCACGCCATCCTGCGCTATAACAATGCCGATAGCTATGCGCTGGCGGTCTCGCACCTGGCAGACCGGCTGAAGGGGTATCCGGGGCTTGCCAATCCCTGGCCGGCCGATCATCCCGGCCTGCGCATCGAGCAGCGCAAGGAAATGCAGCGCCTGCTGACCGCACGCGGCTTCGACACGCAGGGCGTCGATGGCAATGTCGGCTCGAATACGATCAGCGCCATCAGGGCCTATCAGATGTCGCGCGGACTGCCCGTCACCGGCGAACCCTCGGCCGCGCTGCTCGAGCAGTTGCGCCGCGGCTGACGGAGCCTTGCGCGGGGCGCGGATCGTGCGAACGACGTCTCGTTCGGCGATGCCGCTTCCCGGCATCGGCACCGCATGAGGTCCGGCAGGGGGTGAACAAGGCTCTTGCCGGATTCGACGTTCATCTTCGGCAAGGGCCGTCGCCTCGCGTGCTGCGCGGAAAACGGCGACGTTTCCCGATTGGGACGGATCACCTGGGCGGGAAGAGGCTTTCGGCCGGGGTAGTGCATCGTTGCGGCTGAGAAGTGGCGGCAGCGCACCATCGCAAGGCACCGACTGCCGCCTTCTTCGGGGATCAAGGGCGTCTCTTCAGGTGCTTCCGCGTCAGATATGCGACCGGGGCCGGTGTGGTTTCACCGCATCGCTGCAAGCCAGGCATGGATCGCGGCCAGGGATTCCGGTTCATCGAGGAAGGGGACATGCGCGCGGTCCCGAGCCTCGGCCAAGATCATGTCTGGGCGACGGCGCTGCATTTCCGTCGCGGTCTCATGCGACAGCAGGTCCGAGTTTGCGCCCCGGATCAGCGCCAGCGGCAATCCCTGCGTGGCGTCGAACAACGGCCACAGGTCGACCTCGGGACCGTCGAAGGCCGCCAGGAACGCCTCGCGCAGCGCGGGATCATAGTTGACGCTCAGGCCCGAGGGCGTCTCGACATAGTGACGCGCGGCCTCCTCCAGCCATCGGCTTGCCGGGACATTGGCGAAACCAGGCATGGCGGCGGGCAGGCGCTGCGCCAGATCCTCAAGGTTTTTCGCGGCCGGGTTCCGGCCCACATAGTCGAAGATCCGTTCCAGCCCGCTGCGTTGCAGCACGGGACCGACATCGTTCAGGCACAGGCCCAGAAGCCGTTCGCGCGCCGTCGCTGCCAGAAGCATGCCGATGATCCCCCCGCGCGAGGTGCCCAGCACGGCTGCCTGAGCCACGCCCAGGTGATCCAGCAGCACCAGAACGTCGCGGGCCTCTTGCGGGACCGTATAGCTGTCCGAGCCGGTCCAGTCCGAATCGCCGCGACCGCGATAGTCCGGCCGGATCAGGCGCACACCCGGCAGATGCGGCGCCAGATAGTCGAAATCCCGTCCCGTCCGGGTCAGCCCCGGCAGGGCCAGGACGGGTAGGCCCTCGCCCTCGTCGCGATAGGCCAGCCGGGCGCCGTCCTCGGCCTGGAAGAACTGGACGGCCATCAGAGATTGTCCGATTGCGGCATGCCCAGCACATGATAGCCGCCATCGACCAGCACGATCTCGCCGGTGGTGCAGGCGCCCCAATCCGAGCAGAGCCAGACCGCCGTGCCGCCGATCGCCTCCAGCGTGGCATTGGCGCGCAAGGGCGCGTTCGCCTCGGTATGGCGATAGGTCTTGCGCGCGCCGCCGATGGCCGCGCCGGCAAGGGTCTTCATCGGGCCGGGGCTGATCGCATTGACGCGAATTCCCTCGGGGCCTAGGTCGTTGGCCAGATAGCGGACGGATGATTCCAATGCGGCCTTCGCCACCCCCATGACGTTGTAGAACGGTGTGACCCGGTTCGAGCCGGCATAGGTCAGCGTGATGATCGAGCCGCCATTCGTCATCAGGGGCTGCGCCCGCCGGGCCAGGTCGATCAGCGAATAGCAGGAAATCGTCAAGGAATTCTTAAAGTTGTCGCGGGTCGTGTCGACAAATCGCCCGGTCAGTTCGTTCTTGTCGGAATAGGCGACGGCATGGACCAGGAAATCCAGCCCGCCCCAGCGCGCCTCGATGTCGGCAAAGGCGCGGTCGAGCGATTCGTCGTCGAGCACATCGACATCCATCAGGAAATCCGAGCCCAGGGATTGCGCCAGCGGCTCGACCCGCTTGCCGAAAGCCTCGCCCTGATAGGAAAAGGCCAGCTCTGCGCCCTGCTCGGACAGCGCCCGGGCAATTCCCCAAGCGATCGAGCGGTCATTCGCGACCCCCATCACAAGGCCGCGCTTGCCTTTCATCAATTCGCCCATGGCTTAACCTTTTCTTGGTTTATTCGCGGTATTTCGACAGGACCAGCGTGGCGTTGGTGCCGCCAAAACCGAAACTGTTGGAAAGGACACTATCGAAATCGACATCATCCACGCGCGCAAGCGCAATCTCCTCGGGCCGGATCTCGGGGTCCAGCTCGGTGACATTGGCCGAGGCGGCGATGAAGCCGTTCTGCATCATCAGCAGCGAATAGATCGCCTCATGCGCGCCGGTCGCACCCAGCGAATGCCCGGTCAGCGACTTGGTCGAGGAAACCGGCGGCACCTCACCCTCGCCAAAGACCCGGCGGAGCGCCTTGATCTCGCCCACATCGCCCACCGGGGTCGAGGTGCCATGCGCATTGACATAGCTGATGCGCCGGCCCTCGGGCAGGGTGGACAGGGCCAGCCGCATCGAGCGCTCGCCACCCTCGCCGGAAGGCGCGACCATGTCATAGCCGTCGCTGGTCGCGCCATAGCCCGTCACCTCGGCATAGATCCGGGCGCCGCGAGCCAGGGCGTGCTCCAGTTCCTCAAGGACGACCACGCCGGCGCCGCCGGCGATGACGAAGCCGTCGCGGGTCGCATCAAAGGGTCGCGAGGCGGTTTGCGGCGTGTCGTTGTATTTCGACGACATCGCGCCCATCGCGTCGAACAGGCAGCTGAGGGTCCAGTCCAGTTCTTCGCCGCCGCCGGCAAAGACGATGTCCTGCTTGCCCATCTGGATCAGCTCGGTGCCGTTGCCGATGCAATGCGCCGAGGTCGAGCAGGCCGAGGTGATCGAATAGTTCACGCCCTTGATCTTGAACGGGGTGGCCAGGCAGGCCGAATTGGTCGAGGACATGCAGCGCGTGACCATGAAGGGGCCCATGCGCTTGGGCGCGCCCTTCTCGATCACGGTGCGATGCGCCTCGAACAGGTTCGCGGTCGATGGCCCGCCCGAGCCCATGACCAGGCCCGAACGCTCGTTCGAGACATCCTCGGGCGCCAGGCCCGCATCCTCGATCGCCT
The DNA here is from genome assembly GCF_900100045.1 of Paracoccus denitrificans. Lineage (GTDB taxonomy): Bacteria > Pseudomonadota > Alphaproteobacteria > Rhodobacterales > Rhodobacteraceae > Paracoccus > Paracoccus denitrificans. Next base: position 43,437 of record NZ_FNEA01000031.1, read on the forward strand.
GTTGCATGGCGATGAAGTTATAGGCCGCTCCGGCGCCCATGAAGCGCAGGTTGCGCTTGTCGACATGGTCCTCGAGCACGATCTGCGGCATGCCGTGGACCTGGCTGCGAAAGCCGCGCTCGGCATATTCGGGGGCGAAGACGATGCCCGAGCGGCCCGCGCGTAGGCTTTCGGTGACTTCGGCGGCATTGTTGCCGATGGGAGAGACGATGCCCAGCCCGGTGATGACGACACGGCGCATGGCGTGCTCCTTGTTCATGTGTCAGGCGGCCGACAGGGCCACCTTCATATCCTTGACCTCGTAGATGGTTTCGCCGTCGGCCTCGACGCGGCCATCGGCGACGCCCATGGTCAGGCGGCGGGTCTGGATCGCCTTGGTGAAATCGACGAAATAGCGCAGCATCCTGCGGTCGGGGCGGACCATGCCGGTCAGCTTGACCTCGCCCACGCCAAGCGCATAGCCGCGCCCCTGCCAGCCCCGCCAACCCAGGTTGAATCCGGTCAACTGCCACAGCCCGTCAAGGCCGAGGCAGCCGGGCATGATGGGATTGCCGGGAAAATGGCAGGAAAAGAACCACAGGTCGGGGTGGATGTCGAATTCGGCGACGACATGGCCCTTGCCATGCGGGCCGGCATCGGCGGAAATCTCGGTGATGCGGTCCATCATCAGCATCGGCGGTTCGGGGAGTTGGGCATTTCCGGGGCCGAACAGCTCGCCACGGGCGCAGGCCAGCAGATCTTCCTTGTCAAAGCTGGTCCTTGTCATCGTCATGCGCGTGTTTTCCCCTCGATCCGACGTTGCGTTATCTGCTGCGATCACCGCCGGGCAAGGCCGGCGCGAAACTTGTCCTTGGGTCTATCATTCCGCCCCGGCAAGGCGCAAGAGCGCAGGTTTTTCGGGTTTTTGCACCCTGTTGCCCGCAATTGCCCAAGCGGGAAACGCCGCGGGTCATCTTGCCGCGGCCGATCCTTCCGATCCGCGGCGGCCGCGTCCGGGCGCATCGGGGCCGGGGCAGCGCTGGGGCAGTCTGGTCCGCAAGATCGCGGGTCGCGCATTCCGCCTTGCGGGACGGGGGTGCGGCGGCCGGTCAACCCGCCTGTTCGGCGTCCAGTTCGCGGACCCGGCGGGCGATCAGCTCGATGCCCGGCGCGATGTCGCCCTCGCGGATCGAGGAATAGCCCAGTCTGAAGAAGGGGCAGGGCACCGGCGGGGTCTCGAAGAACACCTCGCCCGGTTCGATCAGCACGCTGTCGGCTTGCAGCCGGGTGGCCAGGATGCCGCTGTCGCTGGCGGCCGGCCCCTCGATCCACAGGCTCGACCCTCCCGAGCGCGCGGCCCCGGCGATGCGCAGGCCCGTGGCGGCCAGCGCCTGCTCCATCAGCGCCCGGCGGCGCTTCAACGCGCCGCGCAGCCGCACGATATGCGCGTCGTAATGGCCGAGCGCCAGGAAATAGGCAGTGATCCTTTGCAGGTGGTTCGGCGGGTGGCGCAGCATGATGGCGCGCAAGGCCCGGGCCCGCGCGATCAGCGGCGCGGGTGCCACCATGTAGCCGATGCGCAGCCCCGGGAACAGCGATTTCGAGAAGCTGCCGATATAGATCACCCGCCCGGCGCGATCGAGTGACTTCAGCGCCGGCGCCGGCGGCGCCAGATAGGACATCTCGAAATCGTAGTCGTCCTCGATGATCAGGAAATCATGTGCGGCGGCCCGGGCCAGAAGGTCGCGGCGGCGGCCCAGCGGCATGGTCGCGCCGGTCGGGATGTTGTGGCTGGGCGTGACGATCACCAGCCGCGTGCCCTGCGGCAGCAGTTCGGGGTTCAGCCCGCCCTCGTCCACGTCGAGGAAGGTCGTGGGGCTGTGGGCGCGGCGCAGGGTCTCGGCGAAATCGGGATAGCCGGGGTCCTCGGTCACCGCCAGCCGGTCGCCGCGCGCCAGAAGCTCGACGGTGATGAACAGCGCATTCTGCGCGCCCAGCGTGACCAGCACCTCGTCCGATTCGGCCTGGATGCCGCGCCGGGGCAGCGAGTGCGAGCAGATATAGTCGATCAGCATCGGATCGTCGGCCCCGTAGAAATCCGAGGCCAGTTCGCCGAAATCCCGCGTGCCCCAAGCGCGGCGGGCGCAGTCGCGCCAGGCGTTGTGGTCGAAAAGCGCCGGGTCGCTTTGCCCATAGATGAAGGGATAGCGGAAATCGCGCCAGTTCGCCGGCTTGCGGATCACCCGCTGGCGCGGCAACTGGTCGGCAAGCCAGTTGTCCCAGTCCAGCGCGGTTTCGTGCGGCCGGGGTTCCTGCACCTTCAGCCGCCGGTGCGGCACGGTGGCGGCGACCATGATGCCGGAACGCGGCCGCGTCTCCAGATAGCCCTGGCTGATCAGCTCCTGATAGACCAGCGTCACCGTCATGCGCGAGATGCCGAGCGTATCGGCCAGGCCGCGCGACGAGGGCAGCCGCGTGCCCGGACGCGCCCGCGTTTCCAGGATTGCCCGCACGATGGCCGCCGCCAGCCGCGCTTGCAGCGTCCCTGCCTCGCTGTCGCGCAGGAAGAACATCTCGACGGGGATCCGGTCGCTCATCTGGACCTATCTTTGCTTTCAACTGGACATATCGTTACGCCGCGTCACCTGCAACATTTTGCCGCATCAGCGATCGCAAACAAAGGCGACGCATATCTCAACAGGGAGCCTCCGATGTCTTTTCTTACCCGTATCCTGTCCGGCACCGCGCTTGCGCTGAGCCTTGGCGCTGCTGCCCTGCCGGTTTCGGCGGCCGAATATCGCATCGCGGTCGGCGACGGCGCCGGGGGCACGCAGGAGGCGCTGGGTAAAGCCTTCGTCGCGGCGCTGGAAGAGAAATCCGGCGGCAAGATGACCGGCAAGCTTTTCCTCAACGGCCAGCTTGGCGACGAGCAGGACACCGTGACCGCCGCCGCGACCGGCACGCTGGATTTCTCGATCCTCGCGATCAACAACATCACGCCTTTCTCGCCCACGGTCGGCACCCTGACCCTGCCTTACGTCATCCTGAGCCAGGAAGACGCCGAAAAGGTCACCCAGGGCGAAATCGGCCGGCAGATGGTCGACCAGACCGTCGAGGATGCGGGCGTTCGCATCATCGGCTGGGCCTATTCGGGCTTTCGCGTGCTGACCAACTCGAAAAAGCCGATCGCCACGGTGGCCGACCTGCAGGGCGTCGTGGTGCGCGTGCCCAAGAACGAGATCATGATCGAGACCTACAAGAGCTGGGGCATCAACCCGACCCCGATGGCCTGGGGCGAGACCTTCGCCGCGCTTCAGCAGAAGGTCGTCGACGGTCAGGACAACCCCTACATGACCGTCAACGCGATGAAGTTCTACGAGGTCCAGAAATACGTCACCAACCTGCGCTACCTGTTCTCGATCGAGCCGCTGATCGTCAGCGAGGCGCTGTTCCAGAGCCTTTCGCCGGAAGAGCAGCAGCAGGTCCTGGAAGCCGGGCAGGAGGCGACGCAGGTCTCGGCGCAGTTCCTGCGCGACCAGGAAAACAAGATCAAGGAAGAGCTGGTCGGCCGGGGCATGGAGATCACCGAGCCCGCCGATGAGGAAAAGGAGTTCATCGAACTGGCGACGACAAAGGTCTGGCCGAAATTCTACGACCAGATCGGCGGCAAGGAAGTTCTCGACGGCGTGCTGACCTCGCTGGGCCGCGATCCGGTGGAATAGGTTCCTCCCCCGACTGCGGGCGCGCAGGCCGCGCCCGCCCTTTTCCCGATCCATCCTGAAACGCCCCTTACCCGGAGGCAATTCATGTCTGCATTCTGGAAGCATCTCGATCATCTCGAGAGCTACATCTGCCGCGCGCTGCTGGCGGTCTTCGTCACGCTGCTTTTCGTCCAGATCGTCGCCCGGCAGATCTTCGGCTTCTCGATCACCTGGATCGAGGAACTGTCCGTCATCCTCTTCGTCTGGTTCGCCTATTTCGGCGCGTCCTATGCGGCGCGCATGGCGGCGCATAACCGGGTGACCTTCCATCTGAACATGATGCCGCGCAAGGCGGCGCGCGTGCTGGAGGCGATCGGGGACCTGTTCTGGATCATCTTCAACGTCGTGTTCATCTGGCAGGCCATCCAGTTCATCAGCCGGCTGAAGCCCTTCGTGAAGGCCCAGACCCTGGGTTGGGAGATGCGCTACGTCTACATGGCGCTGCCCATCGCCTTTGCGCTGATGACCATCCGCATCCTGCAGGTGAACTATCTGAAGCTCGTGAAGGGCATCGACCCGCGCGACCCCGACAAGGTCGAGGTCGAGGAAATGCTGGAACTCGCCGCCGATGAGCAGCGCGCCTACGAGCGGGAGCACAAGAAATGAACGATTACGTCGTAGAGGTCCTGTTCGGCACCTTCGCTTTGCTGATGGTGCTGGGCGCACCGATCACCGTCGCGCTTGGCGTGGCCGCACTGGCTGCCATGCTCTATCTGGGCGACAACCCGATCAAGATGGTGCAGATGGCCTGGTCCTCGGTCGGGTCCTTCCCGCTGATGGCGCTGCCTTCGTTCATCCTGGCCGGGGCGCTGATGGAGGCCGCGGGCCTGTCGCGCCGGCTGATCTCGGTCGCCGAAAGCCTTGCCGGTCCGTTCACCGGCGGCCTTTCCGCCGCGACCGTCGTCGCCTGCCTGTTCTTCGGCGCGATCTCGGGCTCGGGTCCGGCCACCACCGCCGCCGTCGGCATGCTGATGATCCCCGGGATGATCCGCAACGGCTACAGCCGCGATTACGCGGCCTCGACCACCGCGGCCGCGGGCGGCCTGGGCATCGTCATCCCGCCCTCGATCCCGATGATCATCTTCGGCATCTCGGCCATGGGCATCGCGCCCGATCCGGCCGCCGTCGAGGCGCATGGCCAGTTCCAGTCGGTCTCGATCTCGAAGATGTTCATCGCCGGCTTCCTGCCCGGCGCGGTCATGGCGGGCGGCCTGCTGCTGATGAACTATGTCCGCTGCAAGCGGCGGGGCTATCACGGTTCGTCCGAGCCGCTGTCGCTGCGCAAGTTCATGTGCGCCTGCTATCAGGGCTTCTGGGCGCTGCTGGCCCCGGTGGTGATCCTGGGCGGCATCTATACCGGCATGTTCACGCCCACCGAAGCCGCCATCATCGCCATCTTCTACACCCTGTTCGTCGGGATCTTCATCTACCGCGAACTGGATCTGGGCGAGGTCTTCAAGGCGCTCGAGGCGACGACCTGGCTGGCCGGGCGGGTGCTTCTGGTGCTGTTCGCCGCCACCATCTTCGGCCGCATCCTGGTCGAGAACAACGTCCCCGGCATCATCGCCGGCGGCATCCTCGGCCTGACCACCAACATCTATGCGATCTGGGCGCTGATCATCGGCATGCTGCTGATCGTGGGCATGTTCATGGAGACGCTGGCCGCGATCATGATCCTCGTCCCGGTCATGCTGCCGGTGGCCTATATGGTGGGCATCGATCCGATCCACTTCGGCATCGTGATGATCTGCACGCTCTCCGTCGGCTTCCAGACCCCGCCGCTGGGCGAGAACCTGTTCATCGCCTCCGGCATCTCTGGCGAGACCATCGAGAAGATCAGCGTGACCGCGCTGCCCTTCGCCGTCGCCTCGACCGCCGCGATCTTCGTCATCGCCATGTTCCCGCAAATCGCCCTCTGGCTTCCCGCCCTGCTGGGCTACTGACCAAGGAGTTACCAATGCCCCGCACTTTGACTGCCGCCGATTTGCAGGCGACCTTTGATGCCTTCAACCGCCACGACATCGACGGTGTGATGACCCATTTTGCGGATGACTGCGTGTTCTACACGGTCTCCGGCGAGCATGAATACGGCAACCGGATCGAGGGCAAGGCGGCCATCGCCAGGGCCTTCGAGGCGGTCTGGACCACGATGCCGGACGTCCAATGGGCCGAGCACACGCATTTCCTGTCCGAGGACGGCACGCGCGGCGTCTCGCAATGGACCTTCCGCGCCACCAACCCCGACGGCAGCCGGACCGAGGTGCAGGGCGTCGACCTGTTCCGCATCGCGGACGGCCGGATCGTCGAGAAGCAGGCGATCCGCAAGCAGCGCCCGGCCATTCCCGCCGCCACCGCGCCCGCCCTTGCCGGGAAATGAGGGCGGCGATGCAGGCAATCGAGAAACGTGCGGGCGCGCTGCCCTACGACCCGCTCTATGATCCGGTCACCGCCCGGGGGCTGGGTCCGCGCAGCGACTATGCGCCGACCTACTGGATCGGCACCGCCGGCGCCCCGCCGCCGGACGACGGCCCGGTGACGGGCGACATGGATGCCGATGTGGTGGTGATCGGCTCGGGCTACACGGGCCTGTCCTGCGCGCTCCACCTGGCGAAGATGCACGGCATCAAGGCCGTGGTGCTGGAAGCGAACGGCGTCGCCTATGGCTGCTCGACCCGCAACGGCGGGCAGGCGCAGGTCAGTTCCGGTCGGCTCAAGCGCAGCCAGTGGATCGAGCGCTGGGGCCTGGACGTGGCCAGGCGCCTGCATGCCGAGGTCTGCGAGGGCTTCGATCTGTTCCGCGGGCTGATCCGCGACCATGCGATCGACTGCGATCCGCAGGACGGCGGGCATTACTACATCGCCCACAAGGCTTCGGCGATGCCGGCGCTGGAGAAGGAGACGGCGCTGCTGCGCGACACCTTCGGCTACGACGCCCGGATGATCTCGCGCGACGAGTTGCACGAGACCGTGGCGCGCGACCAGGAGGCGCATGGCGCCATGTGGGAGGCGGACGGCGTCGGCATCCATGCCGCGAAGCTGGCCTTCGGCTATCTGCGCGCGGCCCGCGAGCTGGGCGCCAGGGTGCATGTCGACAGCCCGGTGCAGGGCTGGGAGTACCGGAACGGCGTGCATCACCTGCGCACGCCGGGCGGCACGGTGCGGGCGCGGCGGGTGGCGGTGGCGACGGCGGCCTATGCGCCGCGCAGCCTGCATCCGCGGCTCCGGGACCGGCTGATGCCGATCATGTCGAACAGCATCGTCACCCGCGTGCTGACGCCCGCCGAGCTGGAAGCGGTGGGCATCCGAAAGCTCTCGCCGCTGACCGACACGCGGACGCTGCGGCATTACTACCGGCTCTTGCCCGACAACCGGCTGCAGATCGGCTCGCGCGCCGCGATCACCGGCCGCGACGCCGCGAACCCGGCGCATCTGGACGCGCTGCGCGAGGGGATGGCCCGCAAGTTCCCGGCGCTGCGCGGCATCGCGCTGGACTACAGCTGGTGGGGCTGGGTGGATGTCAGCCACGACATGATGCCGCGCATCACCGGGCTGCCGGACCTGCCGGGCGCCTTCTACGCCTTGGGCTATGGCGGCAACGGCGTGATGTATTCGGCCATGGCCGGGCGGCGCATGGCGCAGCTGGTGGCGGGCGAGGCGGTGCCGGACCTGCCGATCTTCAACAACGAATTGCCGCATGAGGGCTGGCGGACGCCGTTCCGGCGCCTCGGCCAATGGGGCCTCTACCAGTTTTACCACTATCGCGACGAGCGCAGATAAGGAGCCATCGCCATGAAGATGACGACTGAGGAGTCTTTTGTCAAAACCCTTCAATTGCACGGGATCGAGCATGCCTTTGGCATTATCGGCTCTGCGATGATGCCTGTTTCGGACCTGTTTCCGCGGGCCGGGATCACGTTCTGGGACTGTGCGCATGAGACGAATGCCGGGATGATGGCGGACGGTTTCACGCGCTCGACGGGGCGGATGTCGATGGCGATCGCGCAGAACGGTCCCGGGGTGACGGGGTTCGTGACGCCGGTCAAGACGGCCTACTGGAACCACACGCCCTTGCTTCTGGTGACGCCGCA
>NZ_FNEA01000080.1 GCF_900100045.1 Paracoccus denitrificans
GAAGGCCGAGGGCCGAGGGCCGAGAGCCGGGGATATTTGCACAAGAAAGAAGGAGGCCGGATGTGGCTCTATTGCGGTCCTGGCTCGAAAGCGCCAATCAGGCGGATTGCCCGTTTCCCCTGAACAACCTGCCCTATGGGGTGTTCTCCGTGTCGGGCGATGCGCCGCGCTGCGGGGTGGCCATCGGCGACATGATCCTGGATCTGGCCGAATGCGAGGCGCGCGGGCTGGTCGACGCGGGCGGCACGTTCGCGCAGCCGCGGCTCAACGATTTCATCGCGCTGGGGCGGGCGAAATGGGACGAGATCCGCGCCCGGCTGACCGCGCTGCTGGCCGAGGAGGGCGATCGCAGCCTGCCGCTGGTCGCCATGGCCGAGGCACAGCTGCACCTGCCGATCCGGGTCACGGAGTTCACCGATTTCTACGCCTCGAAGAACCATGCCTTCAATGTGGGCGTGCTGTTTCGCGGCCCCGAGAACGCCCTGCCGCCGCAATGGACGCATATGCCCATCGGCTATAACGGGCGGGCGTCCTCGGTCGTGGTCTCGGGCACGCCGATCCGCCGTCCGATGGGCCAGTTGAAGGGCGAGGCCGGGCCGGAATGGGCGCCCTGCCGCAGGCTGGACCTGGAGCTTGAGCTGGGCGCCATCGTTGGCGCGGACAGCGTGATGGGCCAGCGCCTGAGCGTTGAGGAGGCAGAGCAGGCGATCTTCGGCTATGTGCTGCTGAACGACTGGTCGGCGCGCGATGTGCAAGCCTGGGAATACCAGCCGCTGGGCCCGTTCCAGTCCAAGGCGCTTGGCACCACAATCGGTGCATGGATCGTGACCCAGGCGGCGCTGGAGCCGTTTCGCTGCGCGGGTGCCGAGCGGGCGAACCCGCTGCTGCCCTATCTGCACGAGCGGCGGCCGGGGCTTTACGACCTGGAGATCGGCTGGACCATGAACGGCCAGGTCATGGGGCGGACGAATTACGGCGTCATGTATTACTCCAGCGCCCAGCAACTGGCGCATCACACCAGTTCCGGCTGCCCGATGCGGGTCGGCGACCTGCTGGGCTCGGGCACGATCTCGGGGCCGGAGCGCGAGCAGACCGGGGCGCTGCTGGAGATGACCGGGGGCGGCAAGGTGCCGGTCACGGTCAATGGCGCGCCCCGCACCTTCATCGAGGACGGCGACGAGATCGGGCTGTTCGCCCAGGCGCGGGGCGAGGGCTATCGCATCGGCTTCGGCCCCTGCACCGGGCAGGTCCTGCCTGCGCTGCCATGACGGTCGTGCTGCACGACTACTGGCGATCCTCCGCATCCTACCGGGTGCGGATCGCGCTGGCGCTGAAGGGTATTGCCTACGACCGGGTGGCGGTGGATCTGGTGGCCGGTGCGCAGCGGCGCGCGGATCATCTGGCGCTGAACCCGCAGGGGCTGGTGCCGGTGCTGGAGATCGACGGGCTGCGGCTGACGCAGTCGCTGGCGATCCTGGAATACCTCGAGGAAACCCGGCCGCAGCCGGCGCTGCTGCCCGAAGGTGCGGCGGCGCGGGCGCATGCCCGGGCGTTGGCGCTGGCGGTGGCCTGCGAGATCCATCCGCTCTCGAATCTGGGGGTGCTGGCGCGGGTGGAGGCATTGGCCGGACCCGAGGCGCGCGCCGCCTGGAACCGCGAGAACATCGCCCGCGGCCTTGAGGCCGTCGAGCGGCTGCTGGACCATCCGGGCTTTGCCGGGCGGTTCTGCCATAGCGACAGGCCGGGCATGGCCGATTGCGTGCTGATCCCGCAGATCTACAACGCCAGCCGCTGGGGGGTGGAGTTCCGACACCTGCCGCGCATCGCCGCCGTTGCATCGTCCTGCTCGGATTTGGCGGCATTCCAGATGGCCGCGCCGGAAAGAGTCCAGGTCGCCTGAACCGGCCCGGCCGGTTCGCGACCGTGTCCTTTGGAGGCCGGGGCTTGCGGATGCTGCGGCCCTTTCCGCCGTCGCTGCCTTGTGGAATCGGGTCCTGTTCAGGCCACCGGATGAGGCTGCGCAGGATCCTTTTGCGCGTGATGGATGACCAATCTGGCGGACGCTAACGAGTGCGGGGCGGAGGTTCTCAGCAAAGCGGGGATCGGCATGGTTCCCAGCTGCGGGTGCCGCGGCTTTCCCGTCCGCCATGATGCTTTGCCCAATCCGCTTCCGGCTTGCGCAGCATCGAGACGGCCGTCGCGCCGCCTTTCGATCCGGTGCCGCCGGCATATCCCCGCCGGGCAGGACGGTTGCCCCTTTACTTGGCCGATCCCC
>NZ_FNEA01000029.1 GCF_900100045.1 Paracoccus denitrificans
GCGCTTTGCGCCGTGGTCGCCATGCCCAGCGAGAAATGGGGCGAGACCCCCTGCGCCTTCGTGGAGCTGCGCGAGGGCGGCGAGGAGACCGAGCCCGGCCTGATCGCGCATTGCCGCGCCGGGCTTGCGGGCTACAAATGCCCGTCGCGGGTGGTGTTCGGGCCGCTGCCCAAGACCTCGACCGGCAAGATCCAGAAGTTCGCCCTGCGTGCGCGGGCGGCGGAACTGGCGCGGGCAATGACCTGAAGGGCGGGGACCTGAAGGGCCGGATCCGGGCCCTGCCGGTCCCCGCCCCGGCGCTATCCGGCCACGTCGATGACCACCCGGCCCCGGATCCGGCCCCCAACGATGTCCGCCGCAAGCGCAGGCAACTGCGACATCGGTTCGACCCGGGCGATGCTGGCCAGATGCGCCTTGTCCAGATGCGCGGCCAGCGTCGCCCAGGCCCGGTCGCGCCTCGCCTGCGGCGCCATCACGCTGTCGATTCCCAGGAGCGCCACCCCGCGCAGGATATGCGGCATGACCGTCGCCGGAAGGTCAAAGCCGCCTGCCAGCCCGCAGGCCGCGACCGCGCCGCCGTAATTGGTCTGCGCCAGCACATTGGCCAGCGTGGTGGAGCCCACGCTGTCCACCGCCCCCGCCCAGCGTTCCTTTTGCAGCGGGCCGCCCTTTCCGGCCAGCGTAGCGCGATCCACGAAACCCGTGGCACCCAGTCCGGCCAGATAGTCATGCGTCTCGGGCCGGCCGGTGGCGGCGGTGACGGTATAGCCCTTGGCCGCCAGCAGGCTGATCGCCGTCGAGCCGACGCCGCCGGCGGCGCCCGTCACCAGAACCTCGGGGCCACCGGGCTGGATCGCGCCCCAGTCCTCCAGCGCATCGACGCAAAGCGCGGCAGTATAGCCGGCCGTGCCGATGGCCATGGCATCCTGCAACGAAAACCCCTCGGGCAGGCGGGTCAACCATTCGGGCTTGAGGCGCTGGAACCGGCTGTAGCCGCCCCATTCGGTTTCCGACAATCCCCAGCCGTTCACGATCACCTTGTCGCCCGGCTGCCAGCGGTCCGAGCGGCTTTCGACCACCGTGCCGGCAAGATCGATCCCCGCCACCATCGGCAGGCGGCGGGCGATGCGGCCCTTGCCGGTGACTGCCAGCCCGTCCTTGTAGTTCAGGGTCGAATAGGCGACCTCGACCAACACCTCATGGTCGGGCAGCGCGTCGCGGGTCAGGTCGCGAAAGCCGGCCACGGGCTTGCCGTCCCGGTCCTCGATCATAAGCGCGCGGAATGTTTCGGTCATGGGGTTCCTCCTCGGGGTTTGTCGGCATTGCGGCGGGCCAGCGCCTGGTCCAGCAGGGCGCGCATGCCCTCGACATGGTCCCGCATCAGTTGCGCGGCCGTCTCGGCATCGCGGGCGGCGATGGCTGCGCGGATACGCTCATGCGCGGCGACGGTGCGGCGGCGCTCGTGATCGCGATAGATCAGCATGTTGGTGATCGGGATGAAGCTTTCGATCATCGCGTGCATCATCAGTTGCAAGGGGCCGTTGCCCGTGGCCTGCACCACGGCGCGATGAAAGCGGACGTCCGAGGCGCAGAAATCCTCGTCCGACAGGGCCTCGTCCCGCTGCAAGGCGATCTCGGCGGCCATCGCCGCAAGATCGGCATCGCTGCGGTTCTGCGCGGCAAGGCGGCAGCACAGCGCCTCGGTCTGCATCCGCGCCGTCACGATCTCGTCGATGTCGAAACGGCCCATGCCGACCAGCAGCGTCGCCGTGTCGGTGATGCTGCGCGCAGCGCCATCGGCATCCGGACGGTTGACGAAGGTGCCGCCCGCAGGACCGCGGCGCGAGCGAATCAGGTTCTGAGCCGCCAGCACCTTCAGCGCCTCGCGCACCGTGGGGCGAGAGATGGCGAAGCGGCGTGCCAGTTCCTCTTCGGTCGGCAGGCGTTCGTCCACGGCAAGCCGGCCCTCAAGGATGGCGGTGCGGATCAGGTCGGCCACCTGGCGGGCCAGTCCGCCGCGCACGATCTCGTCATATTGCAGGCTCATCGACACCCTCCCGTTTGGCGCAGGGTAGCAGGGCGGCAAAAAACATAAAAGGTCTGACAAATACAACAATGAGCTTCCCCTTCGCCGCAACAGAGGGGAGACGATTGAGAATGAGGCGTGGAACGGTGCGTTCGAACGCTGCCCGGTCACCTTGGAAGAGGCAACCCAGCTTGCCGCCCTTGAGCATCCGGCAACGGCTGCTTCGTCCTCGCCCTTTGTTCGCCATCGCGACCACTGCAAGCTTAGCCGGCTTTCGCCCCAACAACTCTGCGAATCAGAGAGCAAATCGTTCCTTGGAACTGCCATGCGCTACCGAACCTCGCGATGACCGCCGACGTAGTGAGCCGTCTGCTCTCGGGATGCCTGAAATAAACCGATACGGCGTCAAATCCTGCCGACGCCGCCCGTTTGCGGCCATATTAATTTATCCGCCCATGCAGCGCCAAAACCTGTTCGCACAGACCCGCGATCATATGCAGCGCGACAGATATCAGGCGGGAGCCTGCCTGCATTGCGCGCCAACCTACACACACTCTTATAACTCTCTGTGCGTACTGGAATAGGGTCGCACCGCCCTTGTCCGAAGCAAGGGCGGTGCCTTCTGTTGGTGGGCCGGGTGCCGCATTTCGGCGGCAAGGATTATCCCGATGCGTGATCCCGTATTCGTGCTGTTCGTTCTTACTTTCCCCAGACCGTTTGCAGCAGGTTCAACCAGTTCAAACCCAGGATCTTTTCGATCCGTGCCTCGGTCCAGCCGGCATCGGCCATGGCATCCGCGATATTCGGAAAATCCCGAATCTCGCGGAAGCCGGCCGGGTTGATGATCTCGCCAAAGCTGGTCAGGCGGCGGCCAAATCCCTTGTCATGCGTGATCCAGTCGAAGAACGGGCGGTCATAGCCCTGTGTGAAATCGGTGCCGATGCCGACAGCATCCTCGCCCACGATATTGATGACGTAATCCATTGCAGCGATGTAATCGGCAATGGTCGAATTGACGCCATTGGCCAGAAAGGGCGGGAACATCGTCACGCCGACAAAACCACCCTTGTCGACGATATAGCGCAGTTCCTCGTCCGACTTGTTGCGGGGATGCGCCTTCAGCCCCGCGGGCAGACAATGCGAATAGGCAACCGGCACCGTCGAGGTGTCGATCACCTCTCTCGACGTCTTCGGCCCTACATGGCTGAGATCACACAGCATTCCGACTCGGTTCATCTCGGCCACGACCTCGCGCCCGAAATCCGACAGGCCGCTGTCGCGGCTTTCATAGCAGCCGCTGCCGACCCAGTTCTGGGTATTGTACGTCATCTGCGCGATGCCGACACCAAGGGTCTTGAGGATCTCGACATAGCCGATCCTGTCTTCGAAAGCCGAGGTGTTCTGCATGCCCAGAACGATCGCCGTCTTTCCAGAAGCCTTCGCGCGGCGAATATCCGCAACGCTTTCCGCCTTGACGATATGGTCGCCAAATTCACGAAACCAGCGGTTCCATTGCACGATATTGTTGACGGTATCGCTGAAATTCTCCCAGACGCTGCAGGTGCAGTTCGCGGCCGTCAGCCCCGATTGCTGCATTTCTCTGAACAGATCCCCGCCCCATTTCGAGATGATGAGACCGTCGATGACGACTGCATTCTCATAGATCGTGCTGGCCTTGTCCTTCATGACGTTTTCCATTTCGATAAGATATGATGATCGGGCTGCATCGCTTTTTGGGCAGCCCAAGGAGCGCGTTCAGTCCGTCAGGACGCAGGAGACCTCAAAGCGGCATTCGGCGGCGCCCATGGCCGCGCATTGCACCTCGCGACAGGTGATCGCCTGCGGATCGATGCCGCGCATGGCGCAGACAAACTGCATGGCGCCGATCAGGAAGCCCTCGAACATATAGCAGGTGGGCGCGGCCGCCTGCCCTTCCGACTCGAGCACATAGATCGAATCCCTCAGCGTGACCTGGGCCGCCAGTTGGTCCAGGTCCAGTTGCTCGATGGAAAAGCGGCCCCAACCACGTTCCGAAAGCCGCCGCAGATAAAGCGCAAAGACATCGCGCTCGGATGCACCCAGCAGTTCGGATTGGCGCTTGCACCAGAAAAAGGCCGACTTCGCGCCAGAGCGGTCCAGCATCGCCTCATAGGCATCGCGTCCCAGGGTCTTTTCGATTTCCTTGTGCATGTTCACCATGAAATGACGCGGAACATAGACCATGGGCAGGCCGTCGGTGCGCCAGATACCACTGGCTTCGTCCACGTCGATCTGAACAGCGGGCTGCATATCATTCATCCTTGGATCAGGGAGGGTTGGCTTTGGAAAAGGGCGGCCCCCCGGACCAGGACCAAGGGGGCCGGCCGGGTCATCTTGCGGCTTGCTGGGCGGGGTAAAGGGACAGTTCGGCATCCGGCTGGAGCGCGGCATCGTCCATCAGCGAGATCCGCGAGGTTTCGCGCAGGGCCAGCCCGCCGAGGCCCGCCAGAACCGCAATGACCATCAGGTAAAGGGCCGGGGCAAGGTTGTTGCCGGTCGTGTCGATCAGCCAGGTCGCCATCAGCGGGGCGGTGCCGCCGAAGATCGTATATGAGACATTGTAGGTAAAGGTCGAGGCGGTATAGCGGGTCCGCGTGGGAAAGGTCTCGGACAGCAGCGTCGCCGTCACCACATTGGCCGTCAGCGCACCAGTCGCAAGCAGCAGGACACCCGGGATGGCCTTCCACAGCGCGCCAGAGCTGGCCAGCAGATAGGCCGGAACCACCATGACGAACAGCCATGCGCAGACGAAGCGGATCGTGTTGCGCCGGCCGATCCGGTCAGAGATGCGCCCCGCGACCGGACAGAACAGCGCGGCAAAGACCAGGGCGATCATCGTCACCAGCAAGGCACGCGGTCGCGTGAACCCGCCCTCCACCTGCAGATAGGTCGAGAAGTAGGTGGTGAACATGTAGAAGGACAGCGCTGTCAGCGAGATGAACGTCCCCAGCCGCAGCATCGACTGGCTTTGGCTTTTCAGGGTTTCGCGAAGGGGCGAATGGGCATGGGTGTTGTCCTCGGCGGCCATTGCCTTGAAGGCGGGCGTTTCCTCCATGCGCCAGCGCAGATAAAGGCCGACCAGCCCCAGGGGCGCAGCAAGCAGGAAAGGCACGCGCCAGCCCCAGGCGGTCATCGCCTCGGCGGTCAGGCTGCTTTCCAGGGCAAAGACCAGCAGCGCGGCCGAGGCAAAGGCCAGGAAGGTCGATACCGGGATGAAGCTGCCATACCAGCCGCGCCTGTCGTTCGGCGCGTGTTCCATCACATATGCGATTGAACCGGCGTATTCGCCGCCCGCCGAAAAGCCCTGCAGGCAGCGCAGGACGGTCAGCAGGACAGGTGCCGCCATGCCCCAGCTTGCATGGACCGGCAGAAGGCCGATCAAGGTCGTGGCCCCGGCCATCAGCAGGATCGTCAGCGACAGGACCCCCTTGCGGCCCAGCCGGTCACCCAGGACGCCGAAGAAGATCCCTCCCAGCGGGCGCATGGCAAAGGCCACCGCAAAGACCCCGAAAGTCTTGAGCAGCCCCAGGCTGACGCTTTCGCTGGGAAAGAACTGGCTGGCGATGATCGTCGCCAGGAATCCATAGACGGCAAAGTCGAACCATTCGACGAAATTGCCCATCGCGGCAGCGCCGATGACCTTGCGCAGCGCCGGCGCCGATGTCTGATCCTGAAATCGTGCTGTCATGTCTGACCTTTCTTCATTCGAGAAACAAGGACGGAAGGCATCGCGGGGCAGTGACGGCTGGTGCAGATGCGGATGCGCATGCCGGCGCCCCTGCCGCCCCAGGCCATGGAGCGGATCGGCTTGCCTTTGCGAGAAATGGCATCCGTGCCCGAGACAGCGGTCGACGTTCTGCCCGCGGCTTATGACCGAAAGGGGGACCTTTCGGATCGTCTCTAGCTTGCCTCAGCTTGTCGCGCGCAGACATCCGATAACTTGCGCCGGACATGCAGCGATATGTGATCGCCTGTCATTCGTGCACTCCCTGAAGCTGTTGAACTGGTTTTCCCGCAGGTTCTGTCGCCTGCGATACCTGGATGATCCATGGCCGAGCCGTCGTTGTAAAATATCGAATTCGGCATTATTGATAACCAATGAGAATTAATCCGGGCGCCACATGAGCCTTGATCTTCGACATCTGCGGGCCTTCGCCATGCTTGGACAGGAGCTGCATTTTCGCCGCGCCTCGGAAAGCCTGCGCGTGGCGCAGCCCGCGCTGACCAAGACAATCCAGCAGCTGGAGGACCATGTCGGCACGCCGCTTCTGGTGCGCTCGACGCGCCGGGTCGAGCTGACCGAGGCTGGCCGGGTCTTTCTGGCCGAGATCGCGGATGTGACGGCGCGGATTGACCGGGCGGTCGAGCGCGCCCGCAAGGCGGCGCGTGGCGTCCGGGGCGAGTTGCGCATTGCCTATACCGATTTCGCGATCAATGGCGCATTGCCGCATTTCCTGCGCACCTTCAACGAGGCGCATCCCGACATCTACCTTGATCTGATCTTCATGTCGACGATCCATCAACACGAGGCGATCCTGCGCCATCGGATCGACATCGGCTTTCTTTACGGGGTCTCGGACCAGCAGCCGATCAACAGCCTGCCTTTTGACGAGAACGATTACGTTGCCATCCTGCCCGTGAACCACCATCTCGCGAAGCGCGATCAACTGGCGCTGAGCGACCTGAAGGCCGAGAAGTTCGTATTCGGAACGGGCGACAGCTGGATGATCTTTCGCAACCAGGTGTTTGCAGAATGCCGGGCGCGTGGGTTCCTGCCCGAAATATCGCTCGAGGCGACCAACAGCGACGGCATCTTCGGCCTTGTCATCGCCGGGGCCGGTGTCGCGATCTATTCCAGCGCGATCGGCAACATGCCCCGGCAAGGCATCGCGATCCGCCAATTGACCGACATGCCCGCCAAGCTGCCGATCACCGCGGTCTGGGAACGCGGCAATGCTTCGGAAGAGTTAACCGTCTTTCTAAGGTTCCTGCGCCGATTTCGACCCCTGGCCAAAAGCGGATGATCTATTCCTGGGCTCTGATGTCAGCGCCTCGACCAGCAGATTGATAAGTCCTTGCTCACGCGCCGTATTGGCCAATTCGCTGGTCGCGAAGCCGCCTCGTCGGCCTCCAAGGAAAGCACTTGACCAGCGGGGGGTGCGCCGACACCAAGGAATGTGTCGCGTTTCCTAAACGCCAGTCGCCGCTGTCGGCATCAACAAAGGTCGCCGGGCTGATGCGCGCGGGGGCCGAGGATGTGCTGCTGGCGATCTCGATCAACCCCTATGCGCGGCACAGCCTGGAACTGGCCCAGCTCGCGCGGGAAAAGGGCATGGGCGTCGTCGCCATCACCGACAGCGAGGTCTCGCCGCTGAACGGCGTTGCCGACGAGGTGATTCTTTGCGCGACGGAAAGCCCGACCTTCTTTCACACCCTCGCGCCGGCGCTGGCGGTGTCCGAGGTGCTGTGCGGATTGCTGGCGAACCGCGACCGTGCCGCCGCGCTCGAAGCCCTGCAAAAGGCCGACCGCCACCTGCTGGCCCTGAATACCTATTCCAGCGCGATTCCCAGGCGACAATAACCGAAAATTACCGCAGCTGACGGGTGCGTTACGCTCACCGTGCAATTGTCTCAGTGCGGGAACGGTTTCTGCCAGCAGTGATTTTTGCCGAGTGGTTAGAGACCGACCTCGCAGCACCTAGGACAATATCCCCTCCTTGAAATGCCGGCCGAAGAATGCCACCGCCGCGAGACCCACCAGAACCAGTGAAAGGCTCGCCGTCAGGGAAACCGCCTGGGCCAGGAAACCAATCAGTGCCGGACCCAACAGGATTCCGGCATAACCCATCGAAATCACCCGAGACAGCGAACGCCCACCGTCCCTCGCGCCAAGCATACCCGCGGCCGAGAAGATCAGCGGGATGACATTCGCCATCGCCAGTCCGCTGCAGGCAAGCGCCGCAAAGGCCAGATAGACCGAACCAGAAAGCAAGAACGCCGCCATGGATAGCGCCACCGCGGCGACCGAGATCCGAAACAATCGCGATGGGCCTAAAGCGCGGTTGGCCCGGTCCCCCAGCAGCCGGCCCAACAGCATCATGCCCGCAAAGATCGCATATCCGGCCGCACCGATGCTTTCCGATGTGCCGATGACCCGCACCAGATAGACGGCAGCCCAATCCATGATCGCGCCTTCGGCCAGGAAAATCACGAAGGCCAGCGTACCCAGCACCAGCACCGCAATTCCTGGCCTGGCACGGCTTCTGGCGGTCGTGGCATCGTTCGCCGGCTCTGCCACGGCAACAGTCGTGCGGGTGAACGCGGCAACCGCGATCACCACGATCACGCTGCCCGACAGCGACAGGATCGAACCGTTCCCGACGCCGCGATGCGCCAGCGCCGCATAGGTCAGTGCGCCGATCAGCGTGCCAGCGCTGAACATGGCGTGAAACGAGGACATGACTGGCCGCCTTGCGCGCCGTTCAAGATAGGACGCCTGGCTGTTCATCGCCACGTCCAGCGCACCAAAGACGAGACCGGCAAGGCTTGCCAGGATCACCGCGGCGGCCATCTGCGTCACCCAGCCGATGCCAATGATACCCAGCCCGAACAATCCGGCGGCGATTACCGAAAGCCGCTCGGCCCCGATCCTGGCGATCACCGGCGGCGCCTTGGTCATCGCCAGGATAGCGCCGGCCGCGAAGGATAGCAGAACCAGCCCCAGCGCACCTTCATCCAACCCTGCCCGCCGACCCAACGCCGGCAGGTTGGCGCCCCAACTGCCGATGCCAAGGCCACCCGCAAGAAAGCACGCCAACAGGGTGATCCGCTCGCGCTGCGGAAAATCTGTGCCCGCCATTGTGCCACCCTCTGGCCCGGAGACCCTAAAGGACAAGGCGCTCCATAAGCGCCTTCATCCCTGCCGCGACCCTGAAACTGTCGTCCTGATGCTGCCTGCGGCAGAACAACTCGCCGCTCCACCAGCCGACATAGCCCGTCGCCTTCACCGCATCCACCCATTCCTGAAGGTTCAGCACACCGCCGCCGGTGGGCACGTCGCGCAGCACCGCCTCGTCCGGGATGCCGCCGTCGTGGCGCAGCGAATCGCAGACATGCACGCCATAGATCGCATTCCTGTCGATCCGTGCGATCCGCTCGGGCGTATCCCCCGAGACATAGCAGTGCCAGAAATCCACCACCATCTTCACATTGGACCGTCCCGCCCGGTCGATCAGTTCCAGCTGGTCCGAGACGGTGTTTAGCGGGCACCAGCCAAGCGCTTCAAAATAAAGGATCAGCCCCCTCTCGGCGGCCATGTCGGCCAGCCGGGCCAGGTTGCGGGCGGTGATCCGCATCTGCTCGTCGCGAGGCAGGCCAAGGACGCCGGAATAGCCGGTCACCGGCCGGCCCGCGGCATGCGCCCTGACCGTGGCGACCGAGACCGGGCCCGTAATCGCCTGCACGGCCTTCGCCCCCGCGATCTGCGCCAGATGGAAAAGTTCGCCGGCATCCCGCCACAGCGACTCTTCGGCCCCGCCGTGCCGCTCGATATCCATCAGGAAGCCGGTGCCCGGAATGTCGTAACCGCGCAGGCGCTCGACCAAGTCGGCCTCGGTCCATCCGGCGGCAAGGAAGGCGCGCATCTTGGCGGCCGAGATCTCGATGCCGTCATAACCCAGATCGGCGGCGATCTTCAGGTCCATCGCCATGGGTGCGTCCTTGGCGATCAGGGAATGGAGGACGATTGTCTGGCGTTCGACGGACATGGGTTTTCCTTTCCTGGGATATACGGAGTTTCCGCGCGAGCCGTCGCCACGGCAATTGCGCAGTCCCATGAATTCTTGCGCAACCTGACGCAATCGCCACGCGCTGTTGCGTCACCTGCATCACGCTTGCGAAATTGCCAACCCCACCGCCGCTCGGCTTACTGCATCGACAGGCCGGAAGGAGATACGGGATGGACTGGGCGGATTACGTCATCGTCGGCGGAGGATCGACTGGCTGCGTCATGGCGTCGCGTCTCAGCGAGGACGCCGATACCCAGGTCGTCCTGCTGGAGGGAGGCCCGCGCGACCGGAACCCCTATATCCACATCCCCGGCGCCTATTACAAAACCGCGCAGGGTCCGTTGCTCAAGCGCTTCCCCTGGGAGCCGACGGATGGGCAGAATCGCACGGAGCAGCCGACGATGGTGCAGGCCAGCGTGTTGGGCGGCGGCTCTTCGGTCAATGCGATGATCTATGTCCGGGGCAATCCAGACGATTACGCGACATGGGAAAACCTGGGGGCGTCCGGCTGGGGTTATCAGGACGTCCTGCCCTATTTCCGCAAGGCCGAGAACAACAACCGCTTCTGCAACGAGGCCCACGGCATCGACGGGCCCCTGGGGGTCTCGGACATCGACCATATCCATCCGCTGACCCGCGCCTGGCTGCAAGCTTGCCAGCAAAAGGGACTGCCGCTGAACCCGGATTTCAACTCGGGCGATCAGGCCGGCTGCGGGCTCTACCAGATCACCGCGCGGAACGGACGCCGCAGCAGCGCGGCAGTCGCCTATCTGAAGCCCGCGCGCAAACGCAGGAACCTCTCGGTGCGCACCGGGGCGCGGGTGCTGCGCGTGCTGGTCGAGAACGGTCGCGCTACGGGTGTCGAATATGTCGCCAAGGGTCGGACCCGGACGATCCGCGCCCGGCGCGAGGTCATCCTGTCGGCGGGCGGAATCAATACGCCCAAGCTCCTGATGCTGTCCGGCATCGGTCCGGCGGACGAACTGCGCCGCCATGGAATCGAAGTCGTCCACGACCTGCCGGGCGTCGGGCAGAACCTTCAGGACCATATCGAGATTTCGCTGATCTATCAGCTCAATGGTCCGCACAGCTACGACAAGTACAAGAAGCTGCACTGGAAGGCGCTGGCGGGGCTGAACTACCTGCTGTTCAAGGGTGGCCCGGCTTCCTCCAACCTGATCGAGGGCGGCGCCTTCTGGTGGGCCGACCGGGCGGAAAAGCGTCCCGATGTGCAATATTTCATGGTCGTCGGCGCGGGGGTCGAGGAAGGGGTCGAAGCCGTGCCAGGCGGCAATGGCTGCACGATCAACCTTGGCCAGATCCGCCCGCGCTCGCGCGGCGAAGTGCGGCTGACCAGCGCGGATCCCGCCGCCTTCCCCCGCGTGATCCCGAATTATTTCAGCGATCCCCATGATCTGGAAACCATCACCGACGGCGCCATGTTCGCGCTGGAGGTGATGGAGCAATCCGCGATCAGCCGCTATGTCGAGCGCCGCCAATTGCCCGAGGCCGGGCCCGTCACCCGCGATCAGATCCGGCGCTTCTGCCAGACCACGGCCCATGCGGCTTTGCACCCGGCGGGCACCTGCCGGGCCGGAGTGGATGACATGGCGGTCGTCGATCCGCAATTGCGCGTCCATGGCATCGAGGGGCTGAGGGTCGCCGATGCCTCGATCATGCCGACGCTGATCTCGGGCAACCCGAACGCGGTCTGCATCATGATCGGCGAGAAGCTGTCGGACATGATGCGGCGCAGCTGACGGCGGCGTTTCTCGGCGCCTCCCTGAGGAGAGATACATGGCCAAAACCGGCAACCTCGCCGACCTGGCCACGGGCAAGGACGAGGCGATCATTGCCGATCTTTCCTGGGGCGGCCAGACCACGCTGAACGGCGGCTTCTTTCACGAACTGCCACTGATGTCGGCGGCAGGGGCCATTGCCTCCTACCCGGGGCCGTTGCGCGTCATCATGGGCCCGAAGGAAACCATCGTCACCCCGCAGCCCATCTCCGGCAACCAGTTGCTGCAATATCGCGAGGGAACCAAGGATCTGATGGTGCTGGAACCCGACCACGATTTCGGTGCCGGCACCTCGACCGGCCTGGCAGAGAAGGAACTGGCTCCAGAAACCGTCGAATGGTTCAGAAACAGCCTGTAACCCGCCGGCGCATCCAGCCTTTAACCCATGCTGTCGGCAAGCGCGCGGACGCGGGCGGCGGCTTCCGTCAGGCGCTCATCGGGCAGGCTGCCTTCGGCGACGGCCGACAGGATGCGGGTGCGGACCTGTTCCAGATCGTTCGCCGCCGACAAAAGCAGCAGGTCGGACCCTGCGCGCAAGGCCTCGACCGCCGCCGTCGGGACGTCGCGCTGGCCGCGCAGGGTGCCGGCGGCGTCGAGGTCGTCGCTGACCACCAGCCCGGTGAAACCCAGCCCCCGCAGCGCGGCGATGGTGGTGGCAGAAAGCGACGAGGGCATCGTGGCGTCCATCCCCGGCACCAGCGCCGGTCCGGTCATCACCGCGCGCGCACCCGCGGCGATGGCCGCGCGAAAGGGGACCATGCCGGGCGCCAGCGCGTCGGCCCCGCCGCTGACCGTGGCCGCATCCACCGCCGGATCCCCGTCGATGTCGTGATGGCCGGGGAAATGCTTGGCGGTGGCGACGACGCCCGCCGCCTCGACGCCGCGGATAAAGGCGCAGCCGATCCGCGCCACCTCGACCGCATCGGTGCCCAATGTCCGGCCCTGCAGCCAGGGATTGTGCCCGGTCACCACGTCGATGACCGGCGACAGAAACATGGTCACGCCCATTCCGCGCGCCGCCTGGGCCATGCGGAACGCGACCCGCTCGATCTCTTCCGAGGCCATGGCGTGCAGCGCCTCGTTGTCGGGCAGTTGCGGCACCAGCCCGTGCAGCCGGCGGATGCCCGAGGGCTCCTGATCCAGCGCCACCAGCGCCGGGCCGGCAAGGCCGGTGATCCGGCCGGTCAGTGCGCGCAACTTGTCGGCGCTTTCGCCCCGGCGGCGGGCGTCCGACATGCTGCGCGCGACATATTCCGCCCGCGTTTCGCCCATCAGAAGGGCGCGGCCGCCCTGATCCAGGAAACGCGCCAGCGGATCGGTCAGCACCAGATCGTCGATCGCCGGCAGCAGCACGGCATAGGCATCGGCCTTGAGGCTCATGTCAGGTTCCTTTGCGAGTTGGGGTCAGTCGGCCGGATCGCCCGAGGCAAGGCCCTGTCCGCGCAAGAGCGCGCCCAGATCCTCGCCCCTAGCGACCGCCTCGGAGATATCGGCGGCGGCGGCGCGCCCGACCAGGGGCACCAGCCCGGCGGCAAGGGTGCCGGGTGCCGACAGATTGCCGGCGCATGCCTCGGGCGCTGCCCGAATGTCCTGCACGCAGCGTTCGGCAAAGATGCGGGCGGCGCTCTCGATCATGCCCAGGCTGGTCAGCAGGCAATGCGCCATCAGCGGCTCGAAGGCGTTGCGCTGCAACTGCCCGGCCTCGGCCGCCATACCAACGGCGACATCGGCCCCGGCAACGTGAAAGGCAACCTGGCTGACCATTTCCGGGATCACGGGATTGACCTTGCCCGCGATCAGCGGCGACCCGGGCTGGACGGCGGGAAGGGAGATCTCGCCGATGCCGCCGCGCGGGCCGCTGGACAGCAGGCGCAGGTCGTTGGCGATCTTGGAAAGCGTCACCGCGATGCCGCGCAAGAGCGATGAGAACTGCACCAGGCCAGCGCTGTTCCAGGCCGCACAGACCAGATCGTCGTCGCGGCGCAGGGGCAGTTCGGTCAGGCGCTGCAACTCGGCGATCACCGTCTCGGCGAAATCCGGCTGCGCGGCCAGGCCGGTGCCGACCATGGTGCCGCCCAGGTTCAGCCCCGCCAGGCCTTGCGAGGCCGGCCAGATCCGTGCCGCCTCGTGCCGCAGCGCGGTCGAGAAGGCGTGGAATTCTTCGCCCAGGGTCATCGGCGCCGCGTCCTGCAGATGGGTGCGCGCCAGCTTGAGGATGCCGCCGAACTCCTGCGCCTTTCCGGCAAAGGCTTCGGCCAGCGCCAGCAGAGCCCGTTCCAGCCCCGGCGCACCCTGCATCAGCGCGATGCGCAGCGCCGTCGCATGCACGTCGGTGGTGGATTGCGAGCGGTTGACGTCGCGGATCGGGTGCAGGTGCTCATACTGGCCGCAGGCGCGGCCCATCAGCTCCAGCCCGCGATTGGCGATCACCTCGTTCAGGTTCATGTGGCTGGAGGTGCCGCCGCCGCCCTGGAACACGTCGATGACGAAATGACCGGCATGCTGGCCGGCCATCAACTCGTCGCAGACCCGGCCGATCACCTCGGCCTTGCGCGCCGACAGCTTGCCCAGCCGGTAATTCGCCGCTGCTGCCGCCTTTTTCGTCAGCGCCATGGCGCGGATCAGCGGCGCCAGCGACCCGATCTTCATGCCCGAGACCGGGAAGTTCTCGGCCGCGCGCAGCGTGTTGATGCCATAGAGCGCCTCGCCCGGCAGCCGGCGGCTGCCCAGTTCATCGCTTTCGATGCGGGTCCAGGATTCGCCGGAAATCATTGCGCCTTCTTGGTGCCTGTCAGCCCTTGGGGTGCAGTTCGACCGCCAGCCAGACGGAATCGGTGTCGGCGTAGTAGCGGTGCCATGGATAGGTCCATTGGTTCGGGCCGGTCACCCGGCAGAACGGATCATGCGAATAGCCGGTCGGCATGATCACATCCTCGTAGAGGGTATTCTCGTCGCGTTCGGCGAATTTCTGCATCCGGCCGAGGCCGTGGATCTGGGTATGCACCTCAAGAAAGGGATGCTCGTTATGGATGAAGCAATCCGTATCGCCCGGCGACCACCACAGGTTCAGCTTCAGCTCGAACTCCTGCGGTTCCTCGGCCGTGCGGCGTTCGTTGGTAAAGACATGGGGGTCGGTCGTGACCAGGCCGATGCTGTCCTGGGCCGAGATGAACAGCGGCGTGTCGCGCGGAAAGCTCTTGATCCGGTTGCCGAGCCAGTCCCAGCCGCGGAACATGCAGCCACCAAGGTTTGTGGGCTTGAGCACCTTGATGATCGCTGCCCGCTCGCCCGAGCGAATCGTCCCGCCCCTGAGCCAGGTCGACTTCCACGCCGGGACGATGCCGGGGTGATCGGTGCCGGTCACCAGCGGTTCGGGCGACAGGTTGACGACGACGGCGTCCTCGACCAGGTAATCCTTAGGGCTTTCAATAAGCTGCGCCTTGATGAACTCGTCGGCAAAGGCAAGGTCGCGGATCTGGTTGTGCATGGTGATGTCCCCGAGGATGTTGGATATGGCGCAAGGACAGCACGGAAAGACCTTCCAGACCATTGCGCGACCACCGCAAAACTGACGCAGACTGGCGCAGTTCCGGGCATCGCGTGCGTCGGTTCAGACCGGCTTGATCATGTCGGGGCTTTCGCCCAGATATTCGCGCGCCTCGCGGGGGATCGAGGCGTCGTTCATGTCCAGCGTCGTGGTCGCCTGCAGTTCCGCCCGGCTCAGCAAACCGGGGCGGCGGTAATGCAGCACCGCGCGGGTCGAGAAGGGCTGGCGAAACATCGTCGCCGCGACACCGCTGACGATGCCGAACATGAAGCGCTTGGCGCTGCGCTGCACGGTCGAGAAGATGCCAAAGGTGAATTCGTTGCGCTGCACCGTCTCGAAGTCGATGGTGAAGACGCGGTCCTCTACCGGGAAGGTGAAGCCGTGATACTTGAAGATGTATTCGGTGCGCGACGGGTCGTCGTAGCTGGGAAAACGCTCGACGTAATAGTGGTTCAGGAAATCTCCGCTTTGGAAGATGCAGAAGGCCGAGCGCAGGATCTTGCGCGCGTAGATCGAGGAATACTGGTAGCGGTCATAGCAGCCGACATATTCCCCCATGTCGATCTTGGTCGAGACCGCCACCGTATCGAGAAAGCGCGCGACCTGCGGCGCCCGGCGCAGATGGTCCAGCACGTCGAAGAAGTTGCCGTCGACCAGAGCGCGGAAACGCTCATGTTCGCTGAACAGGATGTCGGGGCCGAGGCCGAAGAAATTCGCGATCAGGCGTGTGTTGCCCGACGAGGGCATGTGGCGGCCCGACAGGTATTTGTTGAACTGCTGCCGATTGATGCCGAGCTTGCGGCAGATCTGCGAGATCGAGCCCTGCCGGTCGCAAAGCAGGCGCAGGTTTGCGGCGAAATTCGCCATGCGGCCGGCGGGGTCGTGGGTAAGGTCTGACCGGGTCATCTCCAGATCCTTGCGCAGACCGTGCGTCAGTCTGCGTCATGAAACGAATGAATGCGAAATTGCGACAAACTCGTCAAGGCCGCAGCATGCTGGCAGTTGAACGCAGATTTGCACCGCCATGCCAAGGGTGCAGCAACCAGACGGGGAATCTCATGAAGCTTACCGGTGGACAAGTCGTAGCGCGTGCGCTCAGGGAATACGGCGTCGAATATGTCGCGGGCGTGCCGGGCCACGGCATCTGGTCGCTGTTCGACGCCTTCCTGCAGGAAGGCTCCGAGATCCCCTTCATCCAGGTCATGCACGAGCAGAGTGCCGTCCATATGGCGGATGGTTATTTCCGCGCCTGCGGCAAGCCGATGGCCTGCTCGACCTCGGTCGGGCCGGGGGCGGCGAACACGATCATCGGCCTGGCGACCGCCTATACCGATTCGACGGCGGTGTTCTATGTCTCCGGCTCGCCCCAGACCTACATGCAGGGCCACGGCACCATGCAGGAGATCGAGCGTCGGCAGGACAACGCCTTCCCGCGCATCACCGAACAGGTGACCAAGCGCGCCTGGCAGGCCCATTCGGTCAGGACGCTGCCCTCGATCATGCACCGCGCCTTCAGCGAAATGCTGACCGGCCGCCCCGGCCCGGTTCATGTCGAGGTCCCGATGGACGTTCAGGTCGAGGCCGAGGAGGTCACCATCCATCCGCTGGACAAGCGCCTGCCCGTCGGCGTCGCTTATCCCGATCCCAAGGCGATCGAGGCGGCCGCCAAGGTGCTGTTGTCGGCCCGCCGCCCGGTGATCGTCGCCGGCGGCGGGGCGATCACGGCAAACGCCACGCAAGAGTTGACCGCGCTGGCCGAAAAGCTGGGCGCGGCCGTGTCGATCACCTGGAACGGCAAGGGGGCCATCGCCGAGGACAACGAGTTGTTCATCGGCGCCGTCGGCCAGACCGGCACCACCTGCGGCAACCAGATCACCGCCTCGGCCGATGTGGTGGTCTCGGTGGGCTGCCGCTTCACCGACTGGTCGGCCTCGTCCTATGCCAAGGGCGTGTCCTTCAGCTTCCCGCCCGGCAAGCTGATCCATATCGACCTGGACCCGCGCGAGATCGGCAAGACCTATCCGACCGAGGTCGGCATCGTCTCGGACGCGAAGATCGCGCTTGGCCAGCTGCTGGAGGCGATCGGCGATGCCGACGCTGCTGCACTGCGCGACCGCAACGCCGATTTCCACGCCGATGTGCACAAGGCCAAGGCAGATTGGCGCGCACAGGTCGAACCGCGCGAAAGCAGCCGCGAGACCCCCTTTACCTCGCAGCGGCCGCTGGTCGCGCTGCGCAAGGTGCTGCCGCGCGACGGGATCGTCGTGGTCGGCTCGGGCAACACCCAAGGCTCGGTCAAGCAGAGCTTCCCGGTCTATGAGCCGCGCACGCATCTGACCTCGGGTTCCTATTCGCCGATGGGCTGGGCGGTGCCGGCGGCCATGGGCGCCAAGCTGGCCTGTCCGGAAAAGAAGGTCGTGGCCATCGTCGGCGACGGCGACTTCATGATGTCCTTGCCGGAAATGGGCACCGCCGTGATGAACGGCATCAATGTGGTGTTCCTGGTGCTGAACAACCAGGGCTACATGTCGATCCGCGGCGGCCAGCGGAAGTTCATGGGTCGTCACATCGCGTCCGAGTTCAATCGCCATGCCGGTAACGGCGAGCCTTATTCTGCCGATCTTACCGCCACCGCCAAGGCCTTTGGCCTGGAGGCCTGGAAAGTGGAGAAGGACGAAGATCTGGAATCGACGCTGGAAAAAGCGCTGAACACCGACGGCCCGACGCTGGTCGAGGTGATCGTGTCGCGCGACGCCGCCGGCCCCTTCGCCACCGGCTGGTGGGATTTCCCCTCGCCCGCCTATTACGAAAAAGAGCAGGAAGCCTATGCCGAGATGCGCGCGAAAGAGCAGATGCTCTGAACGCGCGGCGGGGGAGGCACGCCGCCCCCGCATCCCACCTTTCCTGCCCTCACCCCTTTTTCCGAAACCAGCACGGGTGGCCGCGAGGCTTCACCCCCAGAGGTAGATTTGCCATGATCCGGCATGTGAAGACCCCGCGCCTGCAGCAGGGCGACCAGACCGACCCCGCCGTCACCGAAGCCGTCGAGAAGCTGCTGGCGCAGGTCGCCGAGGGTGGCGACAAGGCCGTGCGCGAGCTCAGCGTCAGGTTCGACGGGCTCGACCGCGACAGCTATCGGCTGACCGAGGCCGAGATCGCCGCCTGCATCGACGGGCTGAGCGCGCAGGAACGCCACGACCTGGACTTCGCACAGGAACAGATCCGCAATTTCACGCAGGCGCAGCGCGACACCATGCTGGACCTTGAGGTCGAGCCGCTGCCGGGCGTCATCCTGGGCCACAGGAACGTGCCGATCCAGAATGTCGGCTGCTATGTCCCGGGCGGGAAATATCCGCTGCTGGCCTCGGCGCATATGACCGTGCTGACCGCCAAGGTCGCGGGCTGCCAGCGCGTCATCACCTGCGCCCCGCCCTTCAAGGGCAGGATCGCCGACAAGATCGTGGCCGCCCAGGCGCTGGCCGGCGCGGACGAGATCTATTGTCTAGGCGGCGTGCAGGCCATCGCCGCCATGGGCTACGGCACCGAGACCATCGCCCCGGTGGACATGCTGGCCGGTCCCGGCAACGCCTATGTCGCCGAGGCCAAGCGATTGCTCTTCGGCAAGGTCGGCATCGACCTGTTCGCCGGCCCGACCGAGACGCTGGTCATCGCCGACGACAGCGTGGACGGCGAGATCTGCGCCACCGACCTGCTGGGCCAGGCCGAGCACGGCCCGAACTCGCCGGCGGTGATGATCACCAATTCGGAAAAGCTGGCCCGCGACACGCTGCGCGAGATCGAGCGGCTGCTGCAACTGTTGCCCACCGCAGAGATCGCCCGCAAGGCATGGGTGGATTACGGCGAAATCATCCTGTGCGACACGCTGGACGAGATGGTGGCCGAGGGTGATCGCCTGGCCTCGGAACATGTGCAGGTGATGACCGCCGATCCCGACCATTTCCTGAACAACATGACGAACTATGGCGCGCTGTTCCTTGGCGCGCGCACCAATGTCGCCTTCGGGGACAAGGTGATCGGCACCAACCACACGCTGCCGACATTGCGGGCCGCGCGCTATACCGGCGGGCTGTGGGTCGGGAAGTTCCTCAAGACCTGCACCTATCAGAAGATCCTTACCGACGAAGCCTCGGCCATGATCGGCGCCTATGCGTCGCGCCTGTGCCACATGGAAGGCTTCGTCGGCCATGCCGAACAAGCCAATATCCGTGTCCGCCGTTTTGGCGGCCGAAACGTGGAATACGGCGCCGCCGTCCAGGCCTGAAACCGACCGGCCCGAGACGAGCGGCACGCCACCGAGCCTTCACCCCACCGACAACAGGGAGTATCCCCATGAAGAACCTATTTCCCGCCCTTCTCGCCAGCTCGGCATCGCTGATCGCCGCGATGCCCGCTCAGGCCGAGGTACAGCTCGAGGTCATGCATCACTGGGTGGCCGAAAGCGAAGCCGCCGCGCTCAACGTCGTCCGGGAAGCACTGGCTGCCAAAGGCTACGGCTGGCAGGACAGCGCCGTGGGCGGACAGTCCGGCGGCAACATGCAGCAGGCGTTGCGCTCGCGCCTGGCCTCTGGCAACCCGCCCGGCGCCATGCAGTTCATCGGCTGGGAGGGGATCGACTGGTCGGCCGAGGGCGTGATGCGCGAGCTCAACGCGCTTGACGAGGCGAATGGCTGGGAGGCCGCCATTGCGCCGCAGGTGCTGCCCTTCGTCAAGAACGGCGACGACCTGATCGCGGCGCCCATCAACATGCATCGCCAGAACTGGGTCTGGGCGAACAAGGCCGCCTTCGACAAGGCCGGCATCGAGCAGCCCGGCACCTGGGCCGAACTGATCGAGGACGGGGCGAAGCTGAGGGAGGTCGGCGTCATCCCGCTGGCCATGGGCGACGAGCCCTGGCAGATCCAGGTGATATTCGACGCGCTCGTCGCGGATATCGGCGGGCCGGAATTCTACAACAAGGCGCTGGTCGAACTGGACCCCGAGGCGCTGTCCTCGGACACCATGAAACAGGTCTTCGACACGCTGCGCCAAGTGCGGGGGCTGGTCGACGACGGTTTCACCGGCCGCGACTGGGCCGTGGCCTCGGGCATGGTCATCAACGGCCAGGCCGGGATGCAGATCATGGGCGACTGGGCCAAGGGCGAATTCCTGGCCAAGGGCCTGAAGCCGGGCGAGGATTTCCTGTGCTTCGCGACGCCATCGGAAACCCCGTCCTTCCAATGGCTGATCGACAGTTTCGGCATGTTCAAGGTGACCGATCCCGAGGTGACCAAGGCGCAGGACGCCCTGGCCGAAGTGGTCATGGGCCCCAAGGTCCAGCATGACTTCAACCTGATCAAGGGCTCGATCCCGGCCCGCACCGACCTGCCGGTGGACGATTTCGACGATTGCGCGAAGAAGGGCTTCGAGGATCGCGCCATCGCGATCGAGAACGGCGCCATGCTCGGGGCCTCGACGCATGGCTTCGCCAGCCAGCCCCAGTTCGCCACCGTGTTCGGGGATGTCGTGGCGCAGTTCTTCGTCAACGACATGGCCTCGGAAGACGCCGTGCAGATGCTGGTCAGCGGAATCGACAACGCCCGCTGATCCCACCTGCCGCCTGGACCTGCCGGTGACCGCCACCCCGGCAGGCCCTTCCGCATTGTCCCCTTTTTCTGGAGAGGATCGTCATGACCCGAAAGAAAAGCTTCTCCGACCGGTTGGCCGACTGGCTGCCGCGCCTGGTCATGGCGCCAAGCCTGCTGGTGATCCTTGTCGGTGTCTATCTGTTCATCGCCTGGACCGGCTGGATCTCGCTGTCCTCGTCCAGAATGGTACCGCAATACGATTTCGTCGGGCTGGAGCAGTATTACCGGCTGTGGGCCACGCCGCGCTGGCATACGGCGGTGGCGAACCTGTTCATCTTTTCGGCGCTGTTTCTGGCCGTGACCATCGGGGTCGGGCTGGTCATGGCGATCCTGCTGGACCAGAACATCCGGGCCGAGGGCGCGTTGCGCGCCGTCTATCTCTACCCGATGGCGCTCTCGTTCATCGTCACCGGCACGGCCTGGAAATGGATCCTGAACCCGGACCTCGGCATCCAGAAGGTGGTCAACGGGCTTGGCTGGGAAAGCTTCGTCTTCAACTGGATCACCCAGCCGAAATTCGCCATCTACACCATCGTCATCGCCGCGGTCTGGCAATCCTCGGGCTTCGCCATGGCCATTTTCCTGGCCGGGCTGCGCGGTATCGACAATTCGGTGATCAAGGCTGCGCAGATCGAGGGGGCCACCCTGCCCCGCATCTATGCCAGCATCATCGTGCCGATGCTGCGCCCCGCCTTCCTGTCGGTGACCGTGCTGCTGAGCTATATCGCCATCAAGAACTTCGACCTGGTGCTGGCCATGACCAACGGCGGGCCGGGCAATGCGACCGAGGTGCCCTCGACCTTCATGTTCTCGGCCACGTTCCGGCGCAACCAGATGGGCGTCGGCGCGGCCAGCGCCATGATGATGCTGATGACGGTCGCCGCGATCATCATCCCCTATCTCTATTCCGAGTTGAAGGAGAGCCGCGATGGCCAGTGAATACGGCTCTGCCGCGCGCTCGCGCATGATCGGGCGGGCCTTCATCTATGGCAGCCTGGTGCTGTTGGCCGCCCTTTACCTGATGCCGCTCTGGGTGATGATCACCACCTCGCTGAAATCGCTGGACGAGATCTATGGCGGCTCCTTCATCGGCCTGCCGCAGGCGGTTACGTTCGAGGCCTGGGGCAAGGCCTGGAGCCAGGCCTGCATCGGCACCGCCTGCACCGGGTTGAAGCCCTATTTCATCAACTCGCTGATGATGGTCGTCCCGGCGGTCCTGCTGTCCACGGGCATCGGGGCGCTGAACGGCTATGTGCTGACGAAATGGCGCTTTCGCGGCGCCAACCTGGTCTTCGGGTTGATCCTGTTCGGCTGCTTCCTGCCGTTCCAGGCGGTCTTGCTGCCGATGGCGCAGGTGCTGGGCAAGCTGGGGCTGTCGGGCACGATCCCGGGCCTAGTGCTGGTGCATACCGTCTATGGCATCTGCTTTACCACGCTGTTCTTCCGCAACTATTTCGTCACCATCCCGGACGAGCTGACCAAGGCGGCGCAGATCGACGGTGCGGGCTTCTTCCGCATCTTCTTCTCGATCATGCTGCCGGCGGCGCTGCCGATCATGGTCGTCTCGTGCATCTGGCAGTTCACCCAGATCTGGAACGATTTCCTGTTCGGCGTGTCCTTCACCGCCGGGGAATCCTCGCCCGTCACCGTGGCGCTGAACAACGTGGTGAACGTCACCATGGGTCGCAAACAGTATAACGTCGACATGGCCGCCGCCATGATCGCCGCTCTTCCCACCCTTGTCGTCTATGTCGTCGCGGGCCGCTATTTCGTCCGTGGGCTGACCGCCGGCGCAGTGAAAGGCTGACCGATATGGCTACTCTTGAAATCGATCGCGTCCGCAAGGCCTATGGCAACATGGAGGTGCTCAAGGAGGTCAGCATCTCGATCGGCAGCGGGGACTTCCTGGTGCTGCTCGGCCCCTCGGGCTGCGGCAAGTCCACGCTGCTCAACATGATCGCGGGCCTTGAGGGCATCACCGCCGGCCAGATCCGCATCGACGGCGATGTGGTGAACGACCTCTCGCCCAAGGACCGCGACATCGCCATGGTGTTCCAGTCCTATGCGCTCTACCCGACCATGACGGTGCGCCAGAACATCGAGTTCGGCATGAAGATCCGCGGCGTGCCGCCGGCCGAGCGCGACAAGGCCACCCGCGAGGCGGCCGAGCTTTTGCAGATGGCGCATCTGCTGGATCGCCGCCCCTCGCAACTGTCGGGCGGGCAGCGACAGCGGGTCGCCATGGGCCGCGCGCTGGTCCGTCATCCCAAGCTGTTCCTGTTCGACGAGCCGCTGTCGAACCTGGACGCCAAGCTGCGCGTGGACATGCGCACCGAGATCAAGCGCCTGCACCAGCGGCTGGGCACCACCATCGTCTATGTGACGCATGACCAGATCGAGGCGATGACGCTGGCCACCCGCGTCGCGGTGATGAAGGACGGCATCGTGCAGCATCTGGACGAGCCGCAGGTGGTCTATGACCGGCCGGCCAATGTCTATGTGGCGCGTTTCGTAGGCTCGCCGGCGATGAACATCATCCCGGGCCGCCTGATCGAGGGTGCCGCGGGGCCGGAGCTGGAGATGGACCAGCCCGATGGCGGCAAGTCGCGCATTTCCGGCGTGGCGGTCAGCGAGGACGCACGACGGCAATATGCCGGCAAGCCGGTGCTGGTCGGCATCCGTCCCGAGGGTTTTTCCGTCGCCGAGCCGGGCCAGCAGGCCGTGCAGGCCGCCATCGAGGTGGTCGAGCCCACCGGTCCCGATACGCTTGCCATGTTCACCCTGGGCGGCGTCGAGGTGATCGCCCGGCTTGCACCGCGCACCGCGCATGCGGGCCAGACCGCCCGGCTTGCGGTCGAGATGGCCAAGGTGGTTCTGTTCGATCCGCAGACCGAAATCCGCATCGACTGAGGTAACCATGAGCACGGACAGCGATGTCGTCATCATCGGTTCGGGCATCGGGGGCGCCACGCTCGCCTCGGAGCTGGCTCCTTCGGGTGCGCGGATCCTGATCCTGGAACGCGGCGAGCATCTGGCCGACACGCCCGAGGCGCGCGACGATATGGCGATCTTCGAGCGGGGCTTCTATCGCTCGGACGAGGAATGGATCGGCTCCGACGGCAAGAAATTCCTGCCGGGGAACTATTACTACGTCGGCGGCAACTCGAAATTCTACGGCGCGGTGAT
The DNA here is from genome assembly GCF_900100045.1 of Paracoccus denitrificans. GTDB lineage: Bacteria > Pseudomonadota > Alphaproteobacteria > Rhodobacterales > Rhodobacteraceae > Paracoccus > Paracoccus denitrificans. The sequence continues at coordinate 24,030 of NZ_FNEA01000029.1, forward strand.
GTATCGCTACCGCGTCGAGGATTTCAGGGCACGCCCGCATCTGCAGGGCACCTCGCCCGGCTGGGATATGTCCTATGACGACATGGAGCCGTGGTATGCCCGGGCGGAGGCGCTGTTCAAGGTGCGCGGCGCGACCGGGCAGGACCTGACCGAGCCTCCCCGGTCGGGTCCGTTTCCTTTTCCGCCGGTCCCGGACGAGCCGGCGCTGCAGCTGGTACGCGAGCGGCTGAAGCGGGCGGGCGTCCATCCCGCAAGCCTGCCGCTGGCCATCGACATCGATGCCTGGCTGAAGCGTGGTCGGACGGGTTGGGACGCTTTCCCCAACACCGGCGGCGCCGGCAAGATCGATGCCGAGGCCGGACCGCTGGCCGATGCGCTGAAGCATCCCAACGTTCGGCTGATGACCGGCGCGCAGGTGATGCGGTTGGAAACCGGTGCGGACGGGCACGAGGTGGTCGCGGCGGTCCTTCGCCGCAACGGGCGCGAAGAGCGCCTGACCGCGCGGCATTTCGCCGTGGCGGCGGGGGCGGTGCAATCGGCGGCGCTGCTGCTGCGCTCGGCCAACGCAGCGCATCCGACCGGCTTGGGCAACCGCTCGGACCAGCTTGGCCGGAACTTCATGAACCACAACACCAGCGCGATGATCACGCTGAACCCGTTTCTGCGGAATGACTCGGTCTATCAGAAAACGCTGTTCTTCAACGATTTCTACAACGACGATCCCCAGGTTCATGCGCCGCTTGGCAATGTGCAGCTTTTGGGACGGATCACAGGCAACATCCTCAAGGCGCAGGTGCCGGCCATGCCGCGTTTCCTGGCAAGGCTGATGGCCGACCGCGCCTTCGGCTGGTTTCTGACCAGCGAGGACCTGCCCAATCCGAACAGTCGTGTTCTGGTTCGGGGCGAGAATATCGTCATGGACTGGCAGCGCTCCAACATGGATGCGCATCACCTGTTGATCAAGCGCGCCAGGCAGGTGATGAAACGCGCGGGATTCCCGGTGGTGATGGTGCGGATATTCGGCAACAAGACCACCTCGCATCAATGCGGCACCGCGCGCCTCGGTGTCGATCCGCACAAGTCGGTTGTCGATCTGGACTGCCGGAGCCATGACATTCCCAATCTATGGATCACCGACGCCTCGATCCTTCCCACTTCGGCCGCGGTAAACCCGGCCCTGACGATCGCCGCGCTAGCCCTCAAGGCAGGCGAGGCGATGAAGAATGAGTTAATCTGATCAGCGTGCTGCGGATATGCAAACGAAGCGTTGCTCCATGCTGCGTTTATCGCAACTTAGCGCATTCTGGTGCAGGCTCTGGCCCCGGCAAGCTATGAGCTTTATTGCGTCCGGGTAAAGTAAGGATATGTATAGGAAACAATAGAATAGGGAATGGCAGAGGGTTGCAGCTCTGCGCGGCATTGCCGCCCGTCGCCGGCATCCAGTCCGGCGGCACATGCAGCGGCTTTGGCTCCGGCTCGGTGACGGCAGCGGGAGGCGAGGGCAGCGGCGGCACATGGTCGTCATAGCTGAACTACGGCGCGTTCTTAGTGGCACAGCCCGCCAGCACGATGACCGATAGCAGGACAACGGCCAGCATGGATCGGGCAAGCTTCTCGCCGGGTTGCCGATCATTCCTGCGAAGAGAACAACGGTCATTGGCTTGTCTCCCGCGACCATGAGATCGCATTGACGTAGATGCCGAGCGGATTGGCGCGCAGGGCCTCGGCGCTGCGGGACGTCTGCAGCATCACGGTCAGGATGGCGGTCCAGCGTTCCGTCGCAGACAGCGGGCCGACAACAAGCAGTCGGATACCCGCAGGCACATTGAATCTTCCACCGGAACACTCGCAGTGACGTTTCCGTCAGTCCTGACAATTGTCGGGGTCGCGTCCCCGGCTCCTCCGGATCAAGCCCGTCTCAATGCCTCGCACGGCCTCACCGCGAGCGCTTCCCTCGTCAACCGTCGGTCAGGGCGCTGCAAGCAGCGGTCCCTCGAGCAGCTCCATCAGACGCCCGAAATGCCCGTCCGACCGGGCAGGCGCATTCGGGTCCGAGGTGATGGCGACAGCCAGGTCGCGTTCGGGATGTGCGGCGATAATCTGGCCGCCATAGCCGCGGGCGATGATGAACCCGCTCTCGCTCAGGAACCAACCATAGCCGTAGTCGAGCCCTGACCAGGGTGAACGGGTACGGGGCCGGACCGAGGCTCGCATCCAGTCGGTCGAAACGACCTGCCGGCCCTCGAACCGTCCGCCGTCACGCAGGAGAACGGCGATGCGCAGCATGGCGCGCGGCGTCAGCGCCATCTCGTTGCCACCGAAATAGAAGCCTTGCGGATCACGGGTCCAGGCGGGGATCTCAATGCCAAGCGGGCGGCCGAGAACCGCGCGCGCCTGCTCGAGCAGGCTGTCGCCCGTCGCAACCGCAAGGGCCGCGCCAAGGATATGGGTGGTGCCGGTGGAATAGATCATGCGCCCGCCCGGCGCGGCGACCATCGGCCGGCGCAGGGCGAAGGCAACCCAATTGCCGGAATTGACCCAGGCGCCGTAATTGCCGCCCGATGTCCCCTCAAGGCCGGCGCGCAACGTGACCAGATCCTCGATGGTCAGGTCCGCGGCACCGGGGGTCGCATCCGACGGAATGATCGAGGGCGCGACCGCACCCAGCGTCGCATCCACGCCGGCAATCGCTCCTTGCGAGATAGCACTGCCGGCAAGCAGCGCAACGATGCTTTTCGAGCATGACTTGATATTCGCGACCCGGTCGAGGCCGGGGCCGCGAAAGGCCTCCGCAAGGACGATATCCTCGCCCCGCTGCACCATGATCGCATGCAGCTGAGGCAGCTCTCCGGCGAGCGAACCCATATCGCTTGCGGTCTGAGCGGCCGCCCGACTGACGAGCGGGGCGGCCAGTGTGGTCAGAAGAGCGGTCGAAAAGGCCCGTCGGCTCAGCATTGGCAATCGTCCCTCGCGTTTACCGTGCAGGTGTCAGGCGGATCGAGCGCCAGCCATCTCGATCCGGATCAGCCGCTGCCAGTCGTCTCCGAAATCGTAGACATGGTTGAAACTGTCGTTGCGCCCGACGAATCCTGCAACCGGACCTCAGTATAGCCGAATGTGCAGGGTCCGGCGAAACCATCGTCCAGCAGGGCCGGATCGCCATAGCGCAACCCGCCGATGCGGAATTCGTGCAGATGAACGCCGCCTGCAGGGCCGGATGCAGCCGGTCCAGCGTCCAGTCGCAGGGAACCACCAACCGCCCCTAAACTGCGGCAATGATCTCAGACGAGAAAGACTAACCGCGCAGCAGGGCGGGCAGGCTGCCGCTAGCCAGAACCGCACGCGCCAGATCCAGCATCGGCGGCAGTGGATAGGTGTCCGAATTGCCGCGCGCCCTACGGATATGGGATACCGCACTGTCCAGCGTCGGAAACGTGCCAGGCGCGCGCAGGTGCAGATAGATCGCCAGCACGACGACCGATCGCGACCGCCCGCCCCGGCAATTCACCAGCACATGCCCGGCGCGATGGGCGGGATAGTTCGGCTTGCCGGGGCTGGCCTGCGTGACCAACCCTTCCAGCGCCAGCACGGCGGCGGCGAGATGGGCGGGCGTATTGCCCGCCCCGTCGATCAGCCCCACCTTGGCACGGCGCATATGGGTGCCGTCGGGCAGTTGCAGGGGCGCGACGTCGATGTTCAGCGACACATTCAGCGAAGAGGTGATGCCCGCCGCCAGCAGCGCGGCGCCGTCGCTGGCGCCGGTCAGGTTGCCGACGTAAAGGCGGCAGATCCGGCCCTGGGGCAGGATCAGGTCATGGACCGGGACAAGGATCGTGGTGTCGTTCTCGGCCCGCTCGCGGGTGGTTTCCTTGATCAGCATGGATTGGGCTTTCTTCTGTCGGGGGGCAGATCCGGTCCGGTCGCCAGATCGGGGCCAGGGCCAGCGCGAGTTCAGGGGCATCGTCCAATGCCCCGAAGGCGGGAACCAGATGCCTGGCGCCGGTGATTTCGGCCAGCCAGATCTGGTCGCGGGCGCGGGGATGCACGTTCCAGGGATTCCGGCTGGCGCGACCCGCAGCGATCAGCCCCGCCGCCGCGCTGCCGGGGGCGACATGGCCGGTGAAGATGAAGCGCCAGCCTCGTGCATCGGCGATCAGGCGTGACACCAGATCGCCGGGGCGCTCGGTATCTGCGGCGATGATCACATCGCCGTCGCGAGCCTCCGACGGGGTGGTGACGCTGCGCAGATCGGGCAACGCCCCCTGCAACTCGGCCCGGACCTGCGGGCAGACAACCGGCGACAGGCCAAGGGCGGACAGTCGCAGCGCCATATCCGCGCCGCGCCCGAGGATAGGGACCGGCAGCACCGTGCCGGGGACGATGCTGTCCGCCAGCGCCGGCGCCTGCTCGGCCAACGCCTGATCGCGGTCGCCATAGGAAAGATCGGTGATCACCAGACCTGCCCGGGGCGGGGGATCGAAGGGCAGAAGCCCGGATTCCCGGCTCCAGTCGCCCATGTAAAGCGCGCCGCCCTCTTGCGGCAGATGCAGCCAGATGCCGCCCATGGCATGTCCGCTGCGCCCGACCAGGACAGGCAGGCTCAGCAGTTGCGCAGAGCCTTGCAGCGGCAGGGCGTGGCAGGCTTCGGGCGGCAGATGCAGGCCCAGCAGCGGCAGCGCGTCGAAGGTGGTGCGGCTGGCAAAGACCGACGGACAGCCCAGCCGGGGCCACAGGTCGATGGCCCCGACATGGTCGATATGCGCATGGGACAGGAAGATCGCATCGACCCGTCCGATGCCGTCCAGATCCGGGCGCTGGCCCGGTGTCGGCCCCTCGCCCAGATCCATCAGGATCCGCCGCCCGGCAATCTCCAGCAGGAAGGCTGCCGGGGATTTGCCGCCCAGGCCGCTGAATGCCGTCAGAACTGCCATGGCAACACGCCTTTCGGCAGAAAGCGCGACAGGGCCGTCGACAGCAGCATCAGCGCCAGCACGCCCAGGATCATCAGGCAGCCAACGGCGGCGGCGAGGGTCGAGGCCCCGCCTTCCTCGAGGAAGATGATCATCGGCCCGATGGTGCGGGTGCCCGAGGAGATCAGCAGGATCGAGGTCTGGATCTCGTTGATCGCGGTCATGAAGACGATCACGGCGGCGGCGATGGCGGTGGGCGCGATCAGCGGCCAGATCACGTCGCGCATCCGGCGCAGGAAACCCGCACCCGCGACCTGTGCGGCCTCTTCCAGCGCGCGGTCGATCTGGGCATAGCCCGACAGCACCGGGCGCAGCGCCAGCGCGAAGAAACCCGCGACATAGGCGGCCAGGATGATCCAGGGCGTGCCATAGATCGACACCCCGACCCCCGGCAAGGGCCGCAGGAACAGCAGGATCATCGCGACGCCCAGCGTGATGCCCGGCAGGGTATAGGCGGCCTCGGAACCGAAATGGAGCAGCCGCACCAAGGGCCCGCGCCGCCATGTCAGGAAATAGCCAAGGAAAACCGAAGCCAGCATCAGAAAGCCCATGGTGAACAGGGTCAGCCACAGCGAGGTGACGAAGGCATCGCGCAGCGACACTTGCTGGAACAGCGCCGAGACGTAGTTCTTCAGCGTCATCGTCTCCGCCGTCAGCGGCAGGCCGTATGCGGTGACCAGCGAAGTCTGGAGCAGCGCCGACAGCGGCAGCAGCAGCGAGACGATGAGATAGCCCCAGAGCAGCGCCGCGACCACGACCCCGGCCCGACCCAGCGGAAGCATCAGCGGACGGCTGCCCAGATCGACGCGGGTATCGCTGCGATCGCCCGCGCGCGCGGCCAGCAGCACGCCCGCCACGGTCAGGGCGGTCAGCACCAAGGACAACGCGGCCATGTTCGGCAGGGCACCTGGCCCCAGCCCATTGATCTGCTGATAGATCTGGGTGATCAGCGTCGGCACGCGTGCGGGAATGCCCAGCATGGCCTGAATGCCGAAATTCCCAATGGCCGAGACGAAGGCGAGGCTGGCCGCCGCCATCATGCCGCCGCGTGCCAAAGGCAGGATCACGGTCAGCAGCACCCGGCCCGGACCGGCGCCGGCGGCGCGTGCCGCCTCGGCCAGATCCAGCGGAATGCGGCGCAGGCTGGCCTGCATCGCAAGATAGACCAGCGGTGCGTTGTAGATGCCCAGAAGCAGGATGATCCCGGTTTTGGAATACAAGGGATGCCGCGTGCCCGCCTCCATCGACAGGCCGAGGAAGCCCAGCACCGGGCCGGAGGGTGAGAGGGCCTGGATCCAGGCCATGGCGGTCACCTGCGGGGGGATCATCAGGGGCAGCACGAAGGCAAAGACCAGCGCCGATTTGCCGCTCAGGTCGGTCTGCACCATGATCACCGCGAAGATCGTGCCGACCAGCACGGAAACAAGGGTCGAGGCCAGCGAAATATGGATGGTGTTCCAGATCGCCGCCCCGGTCTGCGGGCGCGAGAACAGCTTTGCCAGCCGCTCGATCGCCAGACCGCCATCGTCGAAAAGGGCCGCCTGCGCCAGCCGCAACATCGGCGCGACGGAAACCGACAGGATCAGCACGGCCAGCAGGGCCAGAACGATCCTTTCGGAGGAAAGCCGGAAAAGGGGCGCGCGCGGCGCCCCTGCGCTGTTCGGGATGGAGGTCATCCCGATCAGCCGCCGAAGATTTCGGTGAACCTGGCGCGCGCCTCGACATCCTCGGCCACCGCACGGTCGGCATCCAGCGGCATCAGTTTGATCTCGGACAGCGCAGGCATCCCCTCGGGCGACGCGACCTTGGGATCGACCGGCATGTAGCCCTGTTCGGCCGCCAGTTTCTGGCCCTCTTCCGACAGCACGAAGCTGACGAAGGTCCGGGCCGCTTCCACCTGATCGGTGCCGGCGAGGATCGCCACCGGCTCGGTAAAGAAGGTGGCGCCTTCGGCCGGATAGACGAATTCCACCGGCGAGCCTGCCCTTTTGGCGCGCAGCACATCGGCATCGATGTTGACGCCATACTTCACCTGGCCCCCGGCCACGGCCTTGAGCACCGGACCATTGCCGCCCTCGGGCACCACGCCAAGCGCGTTCAGACGCTCGTAATAGTCCCAGCCCTGGGCGGCGTCCTGCAGCAGCGAATGCATGTGGATCAGCGCCGCGCCGGAATAAAGCGGGCTCGGGGCGACGATCTGGCCTGCATTGGCGTCCTGGAACAGATCGGCCCAGCCCGTGACGGGCGCGGCGATCCGGGTGTTGTAGACGATGCCGGTGGACGAGATCTTGGTGCCGAAGAAGGTCTTGTCGGCATCATACATCAGCGGGTCGATACCTTCGAGCGGCGCTTCGGGCCAGGCCAGCAGCAGGCCCTGGCTTTTCAGCGTGCCCAGATTGATGCTGTCGGCGACCAGCAACACGTCGGCCTTGATGCCGCCGGCTTCCTGCTCGGCGGTCAGGATGTTCATCAGCTGCGAGGTGCCGTTGCGCATCCATTCCACGGTGATGTCGGGATGCCTGGCCATGAAGGCATCGACGGTCTGCTGCGCGATTTCCGGCGATTGCGAGGTGTAGAGCGTCAGCGTGGTCTGCGCCGACACCGCAGTCGCGGACAGCATCAGGGCAAGGGTGGTGACAGTCAGGCGCATTGGAATTGCTCCGTAAGATGCGAAGAGGAGGAGGAAGGGATCGGCGCCGCGCCGGGAGCGGAGGTGCCGGAAAGCGGGATGGCCCAGAGGTCGCGGAACGCCAGGTCAAGGCGCGCGCCCGGTTCGGGCGGCGTGGCCGTGTCGGGCAGCACCATGGGCAGCCGGAGGGACGGATCCGTCTCGGGGCGCAGCTCATAGGACCAGCTGCCGCCGCGATAGGTGCGGGCGGTGACACGGGCGGGGATGCCGGCCTCGCCCGGATGGACGGGCTGGATATCGGCGGGATGGGTCGAGGCCATGGCCAATGGCCGGGCGGTTTCCCCGGCATGGCAGCGCAGCCGGACGCGCGTTCCCAGAAGATCGGCCATGGCAAGCCCGTTCCCCATGGGGCGCAGGCCCTCGACCGGCAGCACCAGCCCGCCCCCTATGAAACCGGCCACCGTGGCGTCGGCAGGTTCGCGATATAGTTGCCGGGGGCTGGCGCATTGCAGCAGGCGGCCCTTGTCCATCACCGCGATGCGGTCGGCCAGGGCCATCGCCTCGGATTGGTCATGGGTGATATAGACCAGCGTCGCCCCGCTTTCGCGGTGGAAGCGGTGGAACTCGTCTTCCATCGTGGCGCGCAGATGCACATCCAGGTTGGCCAGCGGCTCATCCAGCAGCACCAGATCCGAACCGGCGGCCAGGCAGCGGGCCAGCGCGACCCGCTGGCGTTGCCCGCCCGACAGATCAGCCGGGCGACGGCCGGCAAAGGGCGCCAGGTTGACGGTGTCCAGCGCCCGGGCCACCCTGGCCTCGCGTTCGGCCCGGGGCAGGCGCGCCACCTTCAGCGCATAGCCGACATTTTCCGCCACCGACATATGCGGCCACAGCGCGTAGTTCTGGAACACGATGCCGATGCCGCGCCCTTCGGGCGGCACCATGACATTTCCACCCGCCACCTGCCGGTCGCCCAGGGTGATCGTGCCTTCATCGGGACGGTCAAAGCCTGCAACCAGCCGCAGCAGCGTGGTCTTGCCGCAGCCCGAGGGGCCAAGCACGGCCACGAATTCGCCCACCGCGATGTCGAGGTCGATACCCGACAGGACTCTGGTCTCGCCATAGCTCTTGCCGATGTTCGACAGCCGCAAACCCGTCATGCCGCGCTGTCCCTTTCCTGTCATTTCCGGCGCGACTGATGCCGCGGCGGCATGACATGAGCGTGGCCGTTCTGTAAAATCTTGATGAACCTTGCGGTTCGGATGCACGATGCTGGCGCATTCAGCCAGCCACTGCCTTGCCGACGCTGGGGAGAAGATCGAATGGTCTCATACGTTGCACTGCTGCGCGCCGTGAATGTCGGCGGAACAGGCAAGCTGCCGATGACGGAGTTGAAGGCGATGTGCGCCGCCGAGGGTTTCGGCAAGGTCCGCACCTATATCGCCAGCGGCAATGTCGTATTCTCGTCCGACCAGCCCGCGTTGGAGGTCAAGCGGGCGCTTGAGAAACGTCTGGAAGACCATGCCGGCAAGCCGGTCGGCGTCATCCTGCGCACCGCGAAAGAGATGGCGGACGTTCTCAACGCGAACCCGTTTCCTGACGCCCCGCCCAGCGGGACTGTCGCCATATTTCTGGACAGCCCGCCACCCGCCGACACGCTCGAAACGATGAAGCACCGGAAGGACGAAGAGGTTCGGCTGGGCAAGCGGGAAATCTATGTGGCTTATGGCGCGGCGGGCATGGGCCGCTCGAAGCTGGCGATTCCCGCAGCCGCGGATGGCACCGCTCGCAACATGAATACCATCGCAAAACTCGCCGAGCTCGCGGCCTCGATATAAGATGCCCGGACCAGCCGCCAACGACGGAACAAGCTCGGGCCTCCCTGTCCGCCGCTTTCCGGTGCCGGGGGCGGCCGATGCCTGCACGTCGTCGCCTCGGGGCCGATCGCGAAGGCGCAGATCGGCAGTGATCGCTCAGGTCAGTGAATGACCTGTTGCAGGAACTCACGCGCGCGCGGGCTTTGCGGGTTGGTGAAGAAAGCGCCGGGCGCCGCTTCCTCGATCTTTTCACCGCGATCCATGAAGATCACCCGGTCGGCGACCTGCCGCGCAAAGCCCATCTCATGCGTGACGCAAAGCATGGTCATGCCCTCTTCGGCCAGTTCCACCATGGTGTCGAGCACCTCCTTGACCATCTCGGGGTCCAGCGCCGAGGTCGGCTCGTCGAAAAGCATCACCCGCGGCTGCATGCACAGCGCCCGCGCGATGGCGACGCGCTGCTGCTGGCCGCCGGAAAGCTGGCCGGGATATTTTCCGGCCTGGTCGGGAATGCGCACCTTGGTCAGGTAATGCATGGCGCGCTCTTCCGCCTCGGCCTTGCCCAGGCCGCGCGACTTGCGCGGGGCGATGGTGCAGTTTTCCAGGATGGTCATATGCGGGAACAGGTTGAAGCTCTGAAAAACCATGCCGACCTCGCGGCGAATGGCGGCGACATCCTTGGTGTCCCCGGTCAGGCGGTGGCCGTCGACCAGGATTTCGCCGCTGTCGTGCCGCTCGATGCGGTTGATGCAGCGGATCAGCGTCGACTTTCCCGAACCCGAGGGGCCGCAGATGATGATCTTTTCGCCCTTCGCGACCTCAAGGCTCACATCGCGCAGCGCGTGGAAATTGCCGTAATGCTTGTTGACCTCGGTCAGCCTGATGACGGGGTCCGTGGGAACGGGGCTGTTCATGGCCGGGAACCTTTCTAGCGGTTGGTGGCGATGCGGGTGCGCTTGCGCAGGACCGCGACCAGTTGCGAGGCGGAGGTGCAGATCACCAGATAGACCGCCGCCACGGTCAGATACATTTCGACCAGCCGGCCGTTCAGCTGCGCCACCTTGGAGGCCGCGCCCACCAGGTCGGTCAGCGACAGGACGTAGACCAGCGAAGTATCCTGGAACAGGATGATGGTCTGGCTGAGGATGATCGGCGAGGTCACCCGGAACACCTGCGGCAGGATGATGTGCCGATAGGTCTGCAAGGTCGAAAGCGACAGCGCGTCGGCGGCCTCGTATTGACCCTTGCCAACCGAGCGCAGGCCGACGCGGATGATCTCGGAATAATAGGCCGCCTCGAACAGCGAGAAGGTCAGAAAGGCCGTCAGCACCCCGCCCACCGGCATCGGCCGGCCGTTGTTGAACATCCAGCCCGCGATCAAGGGCACCAGGAAGAAGAACCAGAACAGCACCATGATCAGCGGGATCGAGCGGATCAGCGCCACATAGCCCTTGGCGAGCTGCGCCAGCACCGGCACCTGCAGATGCTGGACCAGCGCCAGCCCGGTTCCCAGCACCAGCCCGGCGACAAAGGCGACGGCGGTCAGCAGCAGTGAGAATTGCAGCCCCTTCCACAGGAAAGGCAGGGCATCGACGACGACCGAGAAATCAAGCGCGTTCATAGCGCACCTCCGCGACGCAGGATGGGAAGACGGCGCGCCTTGCGGGCCGGCGCGCTGCCGGGGATCTGGAAGCGGCGGTCGATCCACAGCATCAGCCGATAGGCGACCAGCGCCAGCAGCAGGTAGATGATCGTCGCCGCCGCGAAGGCGCCGAAGGTCTGGAAGGTCGCCTCGGAGATCTGCCGCGCCTGCGCAGTCAACTCCAACAGGCCGATGGTCAGGGCGACCGAGGTGTTCTTGTAGATCCCCATCACCTCGCTGGTCAGGCTGGGAACGATCAGCCGCAGAGCCTGCGGCACGATGATGTGGCGCCGGGCGGCCCAAGGCGAAAGCCCCAGCGCGGCGGCAGCCTCGTCCTGGCCGGCCGGCAGCGCCTCGATGCCCGCCCGCACCTGCTCGGCGATGCGCGCCGCGGTATAGAGGCCGAGACAGGCCAGCGCCGGGAAAAAGGCGCCCCAGGGCGGCGGCATCTGCTTGATCCGGTCGCCCAGGCCCGTGGGCAGAAGCTCGGGCAGCACGAAATACCACAGGAACATCTGCACCAGCACCGGGATGTTGCGAAAGACCTCGACATAAAGCCGCGCGGCCAGGGCGACGGCGCGGTTGCGGCTGGTGCGCCCGACGCCCACCAGCACGCCGATGGCAAAGGCGATCCACCAGCCGCCGACAGCCAGAAGCAGCGTCCACATCAAGCCCGACAGCAGCCACTGGATGTAAAGCTGCCCGTCTATCGCAGGTTGAAAAAGCACGTCGAACATGCCGATGACCTTTGCTTGGGGCCGGGCCGCGAGCCGCCACCCGGCCGGGGTTGCTGTCACTCGACGGCGTCGCTTGGATTGGCGACGCGTTCCTTCAGCGCCTCGCCCATCGCGAAATCGAGGTTCTCGTTCCGCGGCGGGATCGGTTGCGTGAACCACTGGTCATAGATCGCGGTAAACTCGCCCGAAGCCATCAGCCCCTTCAGCGTGTCGTCCACCACCGCCTTGAACTCGGCATCGTCCTTGGTGAACATCAGCCCGTAATAGATCCGGTCATAAGCCTCGGGCAGGAAGGCCAGCGCCGCAGGATCAGGCGCCGCGGCACGGAGTCCGGCCAGCAGGATGTCGTCCTCCATGAAGGCCACGGCGCGACCCGATGTCAGCATCAGGAAGGATTCCGCGTGATCCTTGGCCTGGGCGATGTTCAGGTCCATCCCTTGGGCCGATAGCGCCTGCGCGAAGCCCACCGCGTTCGAGCCCTGCGTGGCGACGACGGTCTTGCCTTTCAGATCATCGGCGCCCTTGAGGTCATTCCTGGCCAGCACCAGCCAGCGCGGCTGGCTGACGAAGGTCGCGACGCTGAACGAGACCTGCTCCTGCCGGGTCTTGTTGTTCGCCGTGCCGCCGCATTCGATGTCCACGGTGCCGTTCTGGATCAGCGGGATGCGGTTCGAGGAATTGACCGGGACGTAGTTCACCCGGATCTCCTTGCCGAGCTTTGCCTCGATGCTGTCCACGATCCGCGCGCACAGGTCCAGCGAGAAGCCGATCGGCTGCTGGTCGGCGCCGAGATAGGAAAACGGAATCGAGGCTTCACGATAGCCGATGGTGATCGCTTCGTTCGAGGCGATGCGCTCCAGCGTCACGCTGTCGGCATGAGCGGGGGCGGCAAGGGCCGCACAGGCGAGAACGCCGCACAGGCCAAGGCTTTTGATGCTGTTCATGTTGGTTCCCTTGTTGGTCGGTTCGTTTCTTATTGCGCCGGACCTGCTGGTCAGGTCCGGCGCATCTTGCTCAGGCGGCGGCGCTTGCGCGCAGCCGGGCCTCGACCGCGTCGAGGAAACGGTCGATGTCCGCCTCGGTGCTGAACAGGCCCAGCGAGATGCGGACCCCGTCCCGTTCGGGCGAAAGACGGATGTTCTGCTCGGCGAAATAGGGCAGCCATTCCGCGGCGGGCAGCGCGGCGACATAGATATGCGGCGCGCGATGCGCCCGCGCCCGCGGGCCGACAAGCCCGACGCCCAGCCGGTCCAGCCCGGCGATCAGCCGGTCGCCCAGGGCATGGCAATGCTCCTGGATCTCGGCGACGCCGATGGCGTCCAGCAGCTCCAGCGCCCCGCCCAGCCCCAGCACGGCGGGCAGGTTGAAGTTGCCGATCTCGAACCGGCGGGCGGTGCTGGCGACGGTCATGTTGTCATGCCGCGCGATCAGGTCGGCGGGCGGGTTTTCCAGGGTGATCGCGGCCATGTAGCTGGGCTGGGCATCGACCGCCTTGCGGTTCCAGTACAGAAAGCCCAGCCCCTGCGGCAGCAACAGCCCCTTGTGGGTGCCCGAGCCGACGAAGGTGGCACCGATCTTCTTGACGTCCACCGGCACCACGCCGATGCCCTGCATCACGTCCACGACGAAGAAAAGCCCGCGTTCCCGGCACAGGCGGCCGACGCTTTCGACATCGAACAGATGCCCGGCATGGAAAGTCACCAGCGACATCGAGATGGCGCGTGTCCGCTCGCCCAGGTGCCGCTCGAAGAATGCACCGTCCACGACCTCGGGCATCGGCAGGAAGCGCGTCTCGACGCCCTTGCGGGCCAGGTTCAGGAAGGCATAGGCGTTGTTCGGATGATCGCCCTCCAGCATCAGCACCTCGTCCCCGGCTTCCAGCGGCAGGGCGTTGGCGGCGATGTTCATCGCCTCCGAGGTGTTCTTGGTAAAGGCGATCTCTTCGGGTGCGGCGTTCACGAATGCGGCCAACTGGCCGCGCACCGCCTCCATGCCCGAAAGCCATTCGGACTTGGGGCCGGCAGTGTCGAAGGAAGAGGCGATGAACGCCTCGAGCCGCTCTTTCACCGGCACGGATAGCGGCGACTGAAAGCCCGCATCCAGATAGGTCATCCGCTCTACCGCCGGGAAAAGTCGCCGCACCGCGGCAACGTCATAGGACATGGATCGCTCTCCTGCTGCACCCCGAGGACCGACCTTCAGCAAGGCAAGCCCTCCTGTTGATCAATTTCCGAGATCAATGATTTCGAAAATCAGGATGCGAGGGGATGCCGATCCTGTCACGATAAAATTTCTCTTTTCGGATTCAATTATTCCGAAAATTGATAAATTAGTGAATTCCGGCAGCTGCTCTGGTTCCAAAGAATGAGGCTGTCACCCTTTGACGGTCAGCCGTCCTCGTCCTCGCCGTCCAGAATCGTCTGCGCCAGCAGATGCGCGGCGCGCTGCAATGGCTCGATGAAGGCCCCCAGTTCGTCATAGCGCACCCGCGCCGTCGGCACCGACACCCCGAGACAGGCGATCAGCGTGCCGTCGGGGGCGGTAATCGGCACCGCGCAGCCCACGACGCCCTGCACATATTCCTCGTTGGTGCTGGCCCAGCCCTTGCGCCGGACCTCGGCCAGCACGGCAAGCAGCGCGTCGGGATCGGTGATGGTGTTCGGCGTGTGCTGCTGCATCGGCAGCGTCCTGACCAGCTTGTCGCGCGCCGCGCCGGGCATCCGGCTGAGATAGATCTTGCCGGTCGAGGTGCAGTAAAGGGGCGCATCGGTGCCCGGATCGAATTGCAGGCCCTGCGAGGGCGCGACGCGCACGCTGTCCACATAGACGACGCGGTTGTTGCGGACGATGCCGATCTCGCATTGCTCGCCGATCTCGCCGGCCACGGCGGTCAGGACGGCATGGCGCCGGGCGGTGCGGAAGGCGTTGCTGATGGTCTTGCCCGCCAGCACCACAAGGCGATTGCCGACCCAGAACCGCTTGGTCCCGGGGGCCTTCTGCACCATCTGCCGCGCCTCGAGATTGCTGATCAACCGATGCGCCGTCGGCACCGGCAGGCCCAGTTCCTGGGCGATCTCGACCGTGGTGACCGGCTTTCGCTGGCTGGCGACGAAATCCAGGATCGCAAGGGCACGATCCAGCGGGCCGTCGGAGGGCGTTTCAAGGGGCATGTGATCAAACCAATGATTCTCGGCAAGCGAGAACTGTTTTTTCGAAAAACGAGGCATTGGGCAAGAAGAATGCGGCCCTCAGCACGGATGGGCAGAGGTCTGCAAGGTGCTTCACGCTTCTTGGACAATCGAAGATGAGCCGCCGGGCGCTGGAATCGCAGGCCGACCGGGTTGAGATTGTCCGCAAGCGTATCCCCGGCCATCGGCTCGACCACCATCCATGTGCCGCCGTCCTTCAGCGCCCGCTTGATATGAGCCGCTGCGGTCTCGGGATCGCCCATGTCGTGCAGGCAGTCGAAGCAGGTGATCAGGTCGAGGTCGCGCCCGTCGAAGTCCTGCGCCCGGCCGACCTCGAAGCGCAGGTTCAGCGCCTTGCGGCCCTCTGTCTGCCGGTCGCCTTTACGATGTGCTTTCCTTGCCTGTCAGGGCCTGATGCAGGCGCCGGACCTCGCGGTTGAGGGCGATCATCTCTTCCGCCGTCATGCCGGCCCGGGCGAAGAGGGCCTCACCAAGGCTGCGGCTTTCCGTCCTGAGATCCAGACCGCGCGCGGTCAATGCGACCACCACGCCCCGCTCGTCATCCTGGCGCCGGGTTCTCGTGACCAGCCCGGCTGCCTCCAGCCGTTTGACCAGCGGCGTGATCGTGCTCGGCTCCAGGTCCAGCCGGGTGGCAATCGCGCTGATGCTGCGCCCGTCTTTCTCCCACAGCACGTTCAGCACCAGGTATTGCGGATAGGTGATGCCCAGCTGGTCCAGCAGCGGCTTGTAGAGGCGGTTGATCGCCATGGAGGTCGCATAGAGCGAGAAGCACAGCTGATCTTCGAGGGTCGGTTCCTTGGCCATAAGGCTTCTTATCACGGGATTTGTTATCGCGACAATAAAAAGCTGGACATGCGGTGATGCGCGCTGTAGTAAATATATTGTTGCGATAATTATTATGACGAAAAGAAAGGGAAATGATCATGTCGGTCCAGGTTCTCTACCGCACCCAGGCCACTGCAACCGGAGGCCGCGAAGGCCAGGCCCGCAGTGCAGACGGCCGTCTGGAGGTCGCGCTCTCCACCCCGAAGGAACTGGGCGGCGCGGGCGGCGCCGGCACCAATCCCGAACAGCTCTTCGCGGCCGGCTATGCCGCGTGCTTTCTTGGCGCGCTCAAGCTTGTCGCCCAGCAGCAAAAAGTGAAGCTCCCCGCTGATGCCGCGATCACCGCGACCGTGGGTATCGGGCCGCGCGCCGAGGGCGGTTTCGG
Organism: Paracoccus denitrificans; assembly: GCF_900100045.1. Classification (GTDB taxonomy): domain Bacteria; phylum Pseudomonadota; class Alphaproteobacteria; order Rhodobacterales; family Rhodobacteraceae; genus Paracoccus; species Paracoccus denitrificans. Next base: position 40,244 of record NZ_FNEA01000029.1, read on the forward strand.
CATCACGGCCGATCTTGCGATCAGCCTGCCGGGCATCGCGCGCGAGGAGGCGCTGAGACTGGTCGAGGCGGCGCATCAGACCTGCCCCTATTCGAATGCCACCCGCAACAACGTCGCGGTCGGCCTGACGGTAATCTGAGACAGGCTCCGCAGGCCCGGCCTGTCATGACCGGATCGCGGCGGCCTTGACAGGCCGTCGTCGGAGCCGGGCCTTCGAGAAGTGCCCCCGGGGGCGGGAAACCCGCCAGACGTTCATCGCTATCACCAAAGGAAACGACCATGTTCGGGATCTCTCCCCTGGGCTGGCTGCATACGCTTGGAAGCCTGCCAGCCATTCCCCTCGCGATCTGGATGCTTGTGCGCCATGGGCGGATCGTGCCCCAGTCCAAAGCCGGCGCGGCTTATTTCGTCTTCATGCTGATCGGTGGCCTGACCGTGTTCCTGGTTGCGAAACAGCCGGTGAGCAACGTCATCGCAGCCGCAACGCTGGCGCTGCTTGTTGCTGGCTTTGCCGTGGGCCGCATATCGGTGCTGGGGCGTGCAGCCCGCTATTTTGAAACCATCTTCCTGACCGTTACGGTCTTTCTGCTGCTGGTGCCATCGGTGTCCGAAACGCTGAGACGCGTCCCGGACGGCAATCCGATTGCAGCGGATCCCGGCTCCCCGATCCTGCTGGGCGCGCTTGGCACGCTCACCGTCATGCTGATCCTGGGACTGACCGCGCAGATCCTGTATCTGCGCAGGACGACAAGGCAGGTCAGCACCCCGAGGGCCTGACCTGCCCTGACCCTGCCGGTTCAGATCGCCTGGCCGCCCGAGACCTCGATCCGTTGCGCTGTGACCCAGCGGTTGTCGTCGGACAAGAGGCTTGCCACCATCGGGCCGATATCGTCGGGCAAGCCCACCCGGCCAAGCGCGGTCAGCCCGGCGAACTTGGCGTTTACATCCGGGTTGTCGCGCACGGTGCCGCCGCCGAAATCGGTCTCGATGGCACCCGGCGCAACCGTGTTCACCGCAATGCCGCGCGGCCCGAACTCCTGCGCCATGTAACGGGTCAGCACCTCGACTGCGCCCTTCGCCGCCGCATAGGCCGCAAAGCCGGCATGGGAAAACCGCGTCAGCCCGGTCGAGAAGTTCACGATCCGCCCGCCATCGACGATCAGCGGCAACAGCGCCTGGGTCAGGAAGAACACGCCCTTCACATGCACGTCGAACAACCCGTCGAACTGTGCCTCGGTCGTCTCGCCGATCGGGGCGAATTCGCCATGACCGGCGTTGTTGACCAGGTGGTCGAAGCTGTCGCGGCCCCAGGCATTCCGCAAGCTGTCGCGCAGAGCGTCGGCAAAGGCGGGGAAGTCTGCCACTCGCGAGACATCCAGTTGCAGCGCCACCGCCTTGCGGCCCAAAGCCTCGATTTCCGTGACGACCTCGGCGGCTTGCGCTGCGTTGCCGCGATAGGCCACGACGACATCACCGCCGTGGCGGGCGATGGAAAGCGCGGTATTGCGGCCCAGCCCACGGTTGGCGCCGGTGATCAAAGCGATCTTGCTCATGTTTTCGTTCCTCATGTTGAGCGGATGAGGAGAACATGGCGCAGCACGCCCGGCCTTGGTTGCCCGTTCCTCGCGCAATCTTGCCTGTTTCCGCGAAACCTGCGGATGCGGCTTGCATAGGGGCCCGGTTTCCTTGCCTGATACCGCAAGCCCACTTGTCTGGACCCAACCGATGCGCAGCCTTCTGGATCTTGTCCGCCGCCATGCCGATGCCCATGCCGACCGTTTCGGCCTTGCGCCGACACCCTTTCCCGGACTGGGCGTCGTGCGCGTGATGCGTCCCGGCGAATTGCAGGTGGCGGTGCAAAAGCCGCTGATCGCGATCTGCCTTCAGGGCCGCAAGCGCGTGACGATGGGAACCACCAGCTTCGACTATGGCGCGGGCGAAGCGCTGGTGATCACCGCCGATGTGCCGACCACCAGCCAGATCCTCGATGCCAGCCCCGCCGCGCCCTATTACGCCCTGGCGCTGGAGCTGGACCCGGCGCTTCTGCGCAGGCTTTCCGTCGAGGCCGATCTGCGCCCCGCCGGTGCCGCCCCGGTCCGGATCGAGCCGGCCGACCCGGATGTGACCGACGCCGCGTGGCGGCTGATGCGCCTGCTGGGCCGGCCCGCCGCGCTGCCGGTGCTGGGTGAATCGCTCTTGCGCGAGATGCACTACTGGCTGCTGACCGGCCGCCACGGCGCCGCGATCCGGGGGCTTGGCGTGGTGGACAGCCATGCCCATCGCATTGCCCGCGCGGTGGCGCTGATCCGGCAGGACTATGCCCGCACGCTGCGGATCGGAGATCTGGCGGCCGTCGCGGGGATGAGCGAATCCTCCTTTCACCAGCATTTCCGCACGATCACCACGCTGTCGCCGCTGCAATTCCAAAAGCAGCTACGGCTGATCGAGGCACGGCGGCAAATGCTGGCGGACGGCGTGGGCATCACCCATGCCGCGCATGCTGTGGGCTATGAAAGCGTGCCGCAATTCACCCGCGACTATGCCCGCCTGTTCGGAATGCCGCCCGGCCGCGACATGCGCGAGGCAAGGCTCAGCGCCTGAGGCCTCGCGCATTCCGGAAACCCGGCGGGCATTCAAGCATTCAGGGCCGCGGCAAAGGCCGCTTCACAATGCACCTGCGTGATATCGAATACCGGCACCGGGACATCGCCCTGATCAAGGAGCATTCCCACCTCGGTGCAGCCAAGGATCAGGCAATCCGCTCCGCGGTCCACGAGGCGCTGTGCGATGGCCATGAAAACGGCCCGGCTCACCTTCCGCACCGTGTTCCGAGAAACCCGCAACTCCCGGCAGATCTGCTTGATCGTCTTCTGCTCCTGGAAATACGCCAGACGGATCTTCGCAATCGTCTCCACAACCAGAATCCCGCACCGCGCCCCCAATGACCTCAGGGGCATCATGAACATCAGTGTAAGGGGGGTCAGTTTTGGAAGCCGACCACCCCGTTACGGGGTCAGTTTTCCATACCGGTTCACAGACCCGACCTTGGTGCAATTGCTCGATGTTCTGGAGACATTCACACCCGAGGCCGGCAATCCGCCAGAGCGCTGGTCGCCGTTTGCGAAGGACTATCTGCCCGCTCTCGGCATCCGTTTCGAGGGCTGGTCGGCGGAGGCGGGTCATAGCTTGCCCGTGGTCTTTCCTCGGGGCGATACAAAGCGTGCCTTGCTTGCACCGCGCCGCACCTCGCCCAAGTGCCCGGCCTGACGGCTTTCGCCACAGGGGCTGCGGCCGATGCGCGATTGGCAGCCCGCATCGGCCGTGCCAGAGTGAGAGCAGATGCGCATGACAGGAGGGGTGGATGACGTCCGCACCGCAATATGGTGCCGTCGGCAGGATGGGCGCCATGCTCGTGCGTCGGCCCCCCGTATCGTCGCCATTCTCATGCCTTGGATCGAACGGAAGACAGATGAGCGAAGCAGGAAGGGAAGCGTCATGAAGGAACTGCCGCTGAGTCGCGCCTTCACCCTGATCGAGCCGGGACCGGTCACCTTGGTCACCACCCATGACGGTGCAAGGGACAACGTGATGACCATCACCTGGACCATGGTGATGGATTTCACGCCCCGTTTCGCCATTACCACCGGGCCATGGAACCATTCCTGGACCGCGCTCAGCGAGACCGGGGAATGCGTGATCGCCATCCCGACACTGGACATGATCGACACGGTGATCGGCATCGGAACCTGCTCGGGCGCCGAGGTGGACAAGTTCCAGCGGTTCGGTCTGGCGCGTCTGCCCGCAACGCATGTCCGCGCACCGCTGATCCGCGACTGCCTCGCCAATATCGAATGCCGCGTGGTCGATATCGTCGAACGTCATGGCATCGTCGTTCTGGACGGAGTGGCGGCCTGGTTCGACGGCAACCGCACGGAGACGCGGACCCTGCATGCGGTGGGCGACGGCACCTTCGTCATCGACGGAGACAGGCTCGACCGAAGAGAGGCGATGCGATCGAAGCTGCCCGATGGGATATAGACAGAGCCTTGCGGAGACAGCGGCTCATTTCTGCCGGTCAAGCGGCGGTGACCGCTCCTGTCGAGCGGCCATTCCACAAGGGCACGGCGTATTGAGCGGGCCACCCGTTAGACGTTGGTTTCGGAGATTTCAGCCCATTCTGAGTGCCTGGCAGACATGAAAGCGCCTCTGCCCCCCAATTAATTCCGCTCGATCGTCACGAGTACCGAGCACTCCTTCTGGTAGGCCATCAGATTGTCGATCCACGCGGCAATATCATACCTGACTCTGCGCGGAGAAGCCGCCGAACGGGTCCTGATCGCGGCAGGCTACCCGTTTGCACCGGATCCAGCCCGCTGGCGGCAGTCGCCCAATGTGCTGCGGCCGGACCTACCTGGCATCCGGCCAGACCGAGTCTGCGCGCGCCGAGGCGAAACGTTCTCTGGACGCATTGCGGCCGTTCGTTGAACGGGGCGCCCGGGTTGTGGGTCTTGAACCGTCATGCATCATCAGCTTCCGGGACGAAATGACGGTGCTTCCGCCCGCCGCGGATACGGAATTCACTCAAGGCAATACATTGATATTCAATGAATTTCTTGCCACAAACCTCAAGGAAGGCAAGGTCCATCTGCCGCTGGCCGACCAAGGTGGAAAGATCGCCCATCTGCACGGCCATTGCCATCAGAAAGCCTTTGCCGCGATGGGCCCGGTCGAGACCGTGCTGCGCAGCGTGCCGGGACTGGAGCTGAAAGTGATCGAAAGCTCTTGCTGCGGCATGTCGGGCGCGTCCGGCTATGCCGCTGAAAACATTGAAGTGTCGAGGAAAATGGCCGAACTGTCGTTGCTGCCGGCTGTCCAGAAAGCGCAAGCCGATGATCTGCTCGTTGCGGATGGCACCAGTTGCCGCCATCAGATCCATGACGGCGTCGGACGCGAGGACGTCCACGTCGCGCGGGTTCTGGATCAGGCATTGCACAAATCGTAAGGAGTGGCGCAGACAGGCCGTCGGGAAAAAGCTTCAGGCGGCCGGATGATCTGGGAGGACGCGATGACCGGGCAGAAAATCAGGCTGGCGTTGAATGGCTTCGGGCGCATCGGGCGCTCGATCCTGCGGATCTGGGCGCAGGGGGGATACGAGGATCTGGACCTCGTGCTAATCAACGATATCGAGGCGCTCGAAAACTGCGCCTATCTGTTCGAATATGACAGCGTCTTCGGCCCCTGGCGCGGACAGGTCGGCACGGCCGAGAAAGCGCTGGTCGTCGATGGCCGGGCGATCCCCTTTCATTCCGCACCGGACCTGCGCCAACTCGACCTGTCGGGTGTCGACATCGTGCTGGAATGCACCGGCATGACCGGCTCGCGCGCGGTGGTCGAACGCGGGCTCGAGGCCGGGGCCGGCGCGGTACTGATCTCTGGCCCCTCGGACGAGGCCGACATCACCGTGGTGATCGGCGCCAACGAGGAACAGCTGGACGGCCAGCGCATCGTCTCGAACGCCTCGTGCACGACCAATGCGCTGGCGCCGTTGCTGCGGGTGCTGGACGAGGCTTTCGGCGTGGTTTCGGGGCAGATGACCACGGTGCATTGCTATACCGGCAGCCAGCCCACGGTGGACAAGCCGCGCGGCGATCCGGCGCGCTCGCGGGCGGCAGCGCTGTCCATGGTGCCGACCACGACCAGCGCCGGGCGGCTGATCGGCACGGTGCTGCCGCATCTGGCCGGACGGGTGGCGGCACGGGCGATCCGGGTGCCCACCGCCAGCGTCTCATGCATCGACCTGACCTTCGCCAGCGCGCGCCCGACCGATGTGGCCGGGGTGAACGCGGCGCTGAGGGCCGCGGCCGAGGGCTCGCCGGTCTTCGGCTGGACGGAAAGGCCGCTGGTCTCCAGCGACCTGCGGGCGCGGCCGGAATCCATCGTCGTCTCGGGGCGCGAGACCTCGGTGGCGGGCGGGCTGACGCGGGTGTTCGGCTGGTATGACAACGAATGGGGCTTTTCCAACCGGATGCTCGACGTGGCTCGGTTGATGGGCCACCGCTGACATGAGCGGAAGGACACAACAGGCGGAGTTCACGCACTCCGCCCGCTTGCCCATTGTCGCGTATCCGCTATCGCACCTTGAATGCAGTCGGCAAACGTCGGCGCGCAATTGCTGCGTGAAACCTTGCCCCATGGATCAGATCTTCGGACTGACGCTACGAGCGTCACCGAGGATATGAGCGATGCCGGGCAAGGCATTGCGGATGCCATCGGCCAGCAGTTGACCTGCCGGACGAGATCGCCCGCCCCTCTCCGACGAAACGCCGCGCTGCGCTGGCTGCTCGGGAAATGCGGCGGCAATATTTCGGCGATGGCGCGGCAGGCGGGGTGGCGGATGCGGGGGCACCGGCTGACCGGCGATCACCTGCCGGCCGCCGCCAGGCTGCGGCGATGCCGCTCGGACAGCAGGCCGGTCATCTCGCCGATCAGCCGGCCGATGGAACCGGCGCTTTCCCAGGAATAGATCGACACCACCATGGCCGGCTCGCCGCCGAAACTGTCACAGCGCCGCAGCCGCGCGCCCGAGACCGCCGCGACCGGCAGAAGCGTGATGCCCAGCCCGCCCTCGACGCCCAGGATGACGCTGGGCAGGCTGCTGCCGGAAAAGGCGACATACCAGCGCCGCCGCTCGCGTTCGATCCGCGCGAACATGGCGTCGCGGTAAAGCCCGCCGGGCGGGAACACCACCAGCGGCACCGGGTCTTGCCAGTCGCGCGGCAGGAGGGCGCTTTCGAACCAGGCCATCGCCTCGGTAAAATGCGCCCGGCAATCGCTGTCGGGAGCGGGCTCCTTGACCACGACGATGTCCAGCTCGGCCGCGCGATAGCGGCGCATCAACTCGCGGCTGAGGCCGACGGTCACGTCCAGCCGGATCTGCGGGAACTGCCGGGTGAAGTCGCGAAAGATCCCGCACATCTCGGGGTTGAAGATGTCCTCGGGCAGGCCCAGCCGGATCGAACTGGTGCCGCTGGGATCGCCAAGCGCCGCCGCCGCCTCTTGCTGCAGGGCCAGGATGCGCCGGGCATAGCCCAGAAGCCGCTCGCCCTGCGGGGTCGGCAGCACCGGGCGCGCGGCACGGTCGATCAGGGCATGGCCCGCGGCATCCTCCAGCCGGGCCAGTTGCTGGCTGATGGTGGATTGCGTCATGTGCAGCCGTTCCGCGGCGCGGGTGAAGCTGCCGCTATCGACGATGGCGACAAAGGCGCGCAGCAGGCGCGGATCGAGCATCCCGGACTCCATTCGATTTCACGATGTTTATCATCTGAACATTTAATTTCCAGATGATCCCGGTCGCGCTTATCCAGAACGCAGGACAGACGACATTCGGGAGGAAACGCATTTGCACACCGAGCACCGCCACAGCCGCCGCGCCTTCCTGTGCGGCACCGGGGGGCTGATGACCGCATCGGCCGTGATGGGCATGGGAGCCGCCAGCGCCGCAGGAGCCGCCGCCGGGGCCGCCGAGGAACTGGCGCTGACCGGCGAGATCGCCGAGACGCATTACTACCTGACCGAGGTCCGGCTTGAAAACGGCTTCGAGCGCGAGGGCGAATACATCACCGCCACTCGCACCGCGCTGCATACGCTGGAAATCCGCGACGGCAGCATCCAGGCGATCCTGGAGGAAGGCGCCGCGCTGACGCCGGACGTCCCGCGCTATTCGGCCGGGGGCAAGCTGGCGCTGCCGGCCTTTCGCGACATGCATATCCACCTGGACAAGACCTTCTATGGCGGGCCGTGGCAGGCGCCGCTGCCCCGGCAGGGCAAGACGATCATGGACATGATCGCGCGCGAGGAAATCCTGCTGCCGAAGCTGTTGCCCACCTCGCAGCAGCGGGCCGAGGCGCTGATCGATCTGCTGCTGTCGCAAGGCACGACCGTGGCGCGCAGCCATTGCAACATCGACCCGGTCAGCGGGCTGAAAAGCTTGGAGCATCTGCAACTTGCGCTGGAAAAGCACCGCGACCGCTTCGAATGCGAAATCGTGGCCTTCCCGCAGCACGGCCTGTTGCATTCCAAGGTGGACGGGCTGATGCGCGAGGCGATGGCCATGGGCGTGCAATTCGTCGGCGGGCTGGACCCGACCAACGTGGACGGCGCGATGGAGCAGTCGCTGGACGCGATGTTCCAGATCGCGCTGGACCACGACAAGGCGGTGGACATCCACCTGCACGAAACCGGCCCCTCCGGCACCGCCGCGATCAACTACATGGTCGAGACGGTCGAGCGCACCCCGCAACTCAAGGGCCGGCTGAACCTGAGCCACGCCTTCGCGCTGGGAACGCTGCCCGAGGCCGAACTGGACGCGCTGGCCGAGCGCATGGCGGAGCAGGGCGTCACGGTGATCTCGACCGTGCCCATCGGGGCGCTGACCATGCCCCTGCCGCGCCTGCGCGAAAAGGGCGTGGCTCTGATGACCGGCACCGACAGCGTGATCGACCACTGGTCGCCCTTCGGCACCGGCGACATGCTGGAAAAGGCCAATCTCTGCGCACAGCTTTACGGCGTGCGCGACGAGTTCGGCCTGACCCGCGCCATGGCCATCGCCACCGGCGACGTGCTGCCGCTGGACGATGCGGGCGACCGCGCCTGGCCGAAACCCGGCGATGCGGCGGAATTCGCGCTGGCCGAGGCCAGTTGCTCGGCCGAGGCGGTAGCCCGGCGCTCGGCCCGCAGCGCTACCTTCCACAAGGGCCGGCTGGTCTACGGCGGCGTCGCCCAAGCCTGACCCGCGACAGGCGGGGCGGCCATCGCCGCCCTGCCCCATTTCCTGCCCGCCTGCACGACCGGCCCCCTAGTCGCAAAGCCCGGCGAAGCGGTCGCGCAGCAGGTTCTTCTGCACCTTGCCCATGGCGCTGCGCGGTAACTCGTCCACGAACAGCACGCGCTTGGGTTGCTTGAACCTCACCAGCCGCCCTTCCAGCGGGGCCAGCACATCGGTCCGGGTCAGGGCGAAGCGGCCGGTCGGGACGACAACCGCCGTCACCCCCTCGCCCACGCGCCTCTCAATACAGGTGCTCTTTGGCATGGAGATCCGGCAAACGACCGGGTTCATCGAGAGCCTCCTGCGGCTTGTCGGGCTGGACTGGGCTGCGACCGGTTTCGGCACATGAGGCCGCCACCTGAAGGCGCTGGTTGTCAACATACCCTGCCGCGTTCCACATACCAGCGGGCCTCCCGGCATCGCGGCCGAGAATACTGAACCGTCAGCGATACTGTCGATGCAGCCGTGGACCAACCGGCTGAGCATGTGTTCGTGGCCGGTGCGCCCGAACTTCCCGATTGCCGTTGCTGCGGCATCTGGACCGAACCGCCTATGGCCGCTTTGCAAAAAAGGGTACCCGCTCGCCATACAATCCGCCGTCACATGAGCTGATCTGGCAGGCGAACGGCCGATATTCTGCATGCTTCAAGATAAGCAAGGCCGCTTTCTTCATGCTAACAATTTGATTACAATAGAATATTCAGAAACCTACGGCAGCGGTGGCTGCGGGGCAAGATTCCAGAAATACTTGCCTTTGCATCAGGGTGGCTGGCAGCCTACGGGATCCTTGGCCACATGAGCATTACATTGCCGGAATAGCGACAAACCCAATGGTCGAACCCAGGTGACAGAGCGGCAAGGCCCTCGGCCTGCCGGAGATCGAGACCCGGGGCGAAGCGGCGATTCGCTGTTCGTCAATCCCAACATCCGCATGGCGCTGAACTGCGCGCCTCGGGGCTGTTCTTCCCGGTCAATCTGGGCGCGCATGAGACGCTGGCCGGCATGGCTTCGACCCGCGCCTCGGGGACGACGACGATGCACTACGGCTCGATGTGCGAGTTGGTGCTTCTGCAATGGGCCTTTGTTCGTCAAGTCCCTTCGAGTGATCATCTCGCCGTCAGGATCATGCTGCTGTCCGTAGTCAGCATGTGGGCTGCCACATCATGCCATCAGATCCAGAGCCGACAGGTCAATCCAGGCAGCGTGATTTGCCGTAGCGTTCACAGCACTACTTCCAACCTTGTCAGGCTCTCGTCCCAGCGACTGGACCTCAAGGAGCAGGGCCCCATTGGCCTTGCTCCGTAGGGCCCCCGCCGCGAGGCCGGGCCTGATGATCGGCTGCCCGAGTTCGGCAAATTGCCGGGACAATGCCTCCGGCTCACTCACCACCTTTGTCTCAAGAACAATCTGCCCCTATTTGGCCACCAGAGGAGCGCGGGCCCATTACGGCATCTAGGCGAGCTGATAAGCTGTCTTCATCACCGTGTAGAACTCGGCAGCATAGCGACCCTGTTCCCGCGGACCGAAGGACGAGCCCTTACGCCCTCCGAACGGCACATGATAGTCGACGCCTGCGGTTGGAAGGTTCACCATGACCATCCCCGCCTCGACCCTGCGGCGAAACTCCGAGGCGTGCTTCAGGCTGCCAGTGCAGATCCCGGCTGAAAGGCCGAACTCCGTGTCGTTGGCGGTGGTCAGGGCCTCGTCGAAATCCTCGACCCGGATGACGGAGGCACAGGGACCAAAGATTTCCTCCCGGTTGATGCGGGCGTCATTCGTCGTTTTCAGGAACAAGGCCGGAGCCTGGTAGAAGCCGGGCTTGTCCAGTTCCAGCCGCTCGCCGCCAAGCACCTCGGCAGCTTCGCTTCGGGCCAGCTCGACATAGGCAAGGTTGGAATCAAGCTGGCGCTGATCGACCACCGGCCCGATCTGGGTATCCGTCTGGAGGGCATCCCCGACGCGCAGGGCCCGCATTTCGCGGCCAAGCCTCTCGACAAAGGCATCGTGGATGCCTTTCCGCACGATCAGCCGCGAAGACGCCGTGCAGCGCTGTCCGGTCGAGAAGAAGGCGCCATTCAGGCAGGCCTGCACCGCGGTCTGCAGGTCGGCATCGTCCATCACGACCATCGGATTCTTGCCGCCCATCTCGAGCTGCACCTTCCGGCGCAGGGTGCCGCATGTCGCGGCGATGCGCGGTCCGGTCGCGGCCGAGCCGGTGAAGGACACCGCGTCGATGCCCGGATGCGACACGAGGGCGTCGCCCACGATCGATCCCGGCCCCATCACCAGGTTGAAGACACCGGCCGGGCAGCCATGCTTGTGCAGAAGCTGCGCGATCACATGGGCGCAGCCCGGCGTCAGTTCGGCGGGCTTCAACACTACGCAATTGCCATAGGCAAGCGCGGGCGCGATCTTCCAGGCCGGGATGGCGATCGGAAAGTTCCATGGCGTGATCAGGGCGACGACGCCCACAGGCTCTCTGGTGACGGCGACGTCGATGCCGGGGCGGACCGACTGCTGGGCAATCACCGGTGACGCGCAGCGCCTCTCCGGCAAAGAACTTGAAGACCTGGCCCGCGCGGATGGTCTCGCCCATCGCCTCGGGCAGGGTCTTGCCCTCCTCCCGTGCAGGAAGGCGGCCGATCTCCTCCTTGCGCGCCAGCAATTCGGTGCCGACGGCATCAAGCAAGTCATGCCGGGCCTGCGGACCAGCGGCCCGCGCAGACAAAACGCCCGATGATGTCGCGCGTATCGGACGGGTTCACGTTGGGGCGGCACTCACCCTCCAACAGCCATTCGCCACCAATCAGGTTGCCTTGGATTTCGTTCATGTCTTTCATGATTTTCTCCTGCTGGATTCAAGCTGCAATGCGATCGAACGCCAGTCGATCCAGCGATGCGATGGCGGATGTAGCCGGCCTTCTCGATGGCCTTGAGGATGAAGTCCAGCGCATCGCGGGTGCTGCTGAGGTTCGGGGCGAAGCCGCCCTCGTCGCCGACGCCCGTCGCCAGACCCGCCGAGGACAGCTCCTTCTTCAGCGTGTGGAACACTTCCGAGCCCATGCGCACGGCTTCGCGGATGTTCTCCGCCGCCACCGGCATGATCATGAATTCCTGGATGTCGATCGGGTTGTCGGCATGTTCGCCGCCGTTGATGATGTTCATCATCGGCACCGGCAGCACGCGGGCGCCCGC